>JAWKYG010000011.1:0-181786 GCA_041396585.1 Burkholderiaceae bacterium
CCGGCTACCAGCGCGGCAAGATCCAGGATGAGAGCATGCACTATGAGATGCTCAAACACACCGGCGAGCTGCCGATCATCGGCGTGAACACCTTCCGCAATCCGGATGGCGATCCGATCCCGAGCGCGCTCGAGCTGGCCCGCTCCACCGAGGCCGAGAAGCAGAGCCAGCTCGAGCGTCTGCGTAGCTTTCATGCCGCGCATGCGGATTCGGCGCCGGCCATGCTCGATGCACTGAAGCAGGCCGTGATCGAGAACCGCAATGTGTTCGCGGTGCTGATGGATGCGGTGCGCGTGTGCTCGCTGGGGCAGATCACGAGCGCGCTGTTCGAGGTGGGCGGGCAGTATCGGCGCAGCATGTGATCAACGCGGGGCCGTCGCGCGGGCGCGCATTCCCGCGCCAGGTGGCCCCGATTCCCGGCGCCAGCATACCAACGAGACCACCATGGGTGAGCTGCCAGACTATCCCGGCGATGCCGAGCGCGGCGCGCTCGCGGCGCGCAACGAACTCGAGCACCGGCTGATGGAGCTCGAGATCAAGGCCGCGTATGCCGAAGATCTGCTCGAGACCCTCAATGCCCAGGTTGCGCGCCAGCAGGAAGTCATCGCGACTCTGGTGCGCGAGATTCGTCGATTGCGCGAGCAGCAGGGCAGGGCTGGCGATGACAGGCCCGCGAGCCTGCGGGACGATTTGCCGCCGCATTACTAGTGCCCTGAATCAGAAGTTCGCATCATTTTGTTCGAGTTCTCGCCGGACCTTGCACGACGGCCATCCGGTGCGAGCGCGCCGATGGCAGGCCGAGCCGGATCAGACAGCGTGCGCCGCCCCGGGTCGGCACCTCAGCCCTCGTCGCGCATCACGTTCTGCGCGCGGGTCGGATAGATGATCGTCTCGGCAAAACGGTGCATCTCGGCGATTTCATCGTCGCTGCGCCAGGCCGGGCGCGTGCCGCGCACGGCAGCCAGCTGCTCGGCCATGATGCAGCGGCGCACCTCCGAGGTGAACGAGTTCAGGCGGTGATAGGCCTCGGAGACGTCACGACCCAGCGCGGTGAGGCCGTGGCCGAGCAGCACGATCAGGTTCGTCTGGCCGATGAAGCCGGCCACCGGCGCCACGTCGGCCTCCACGTCGAGATGGGCGTCGACGAAATACGGGGGTTTGGCCAGCACGAACGGCAGATCGAGCGACAGCACCGGCATCCGCGGTTCACCACCGGCCGCGAACCAGGCGATCGTGGCATCGTCGTGGACGTGGATCACCGCACCGATGTCCGGCCGGCAGCGCAGGATCTCGCGATTGAGGTTGTGGCCGATGCTGGTGGTGCGCGTACCGTGCAACAGGCGCGGGCTCGGGATGTCGGTGATGACCAGATTGGCGAGCGTCATCTCCTCGAGCGAGACGCCGGCGTGCTTGGTGTAGGCCACGCCGTGCTCGAAATCCGGGTGGGGCGAACGCAGCGCCATGTTCCCGAGGGTGTTGTGGACGTAGCCGCGCGCGCTGAGCATCGCCGCATAACGCAGGAAGCGTTCGCCGAGCGCGGCGTCGAAATGAACCGGTGAATGCATCGCTGTCTCCCTGCCCGGGCCCGAAGCCCCTCGGCCGCCATGCTAACGTTGATCGGACGCCCGGGATCGAATGGCACGGGCGGTGAAAGTAAGGACGCTGGAACACCCCGAAGTATCTTCTCGACCGCCCATTGGCAAGCGGGTGCTTTGCAGATAGTGTTCGAAATTCCTCTTGGCCGCTCAAGCTTCTCATTGGCTGTCGGTCGCGCTCTAGAAGTTCGCGGCGGCTTGATTTGGAGATTTGCCCATGAATGACATTGCCCCGTGGCGATCCGCCGCGCTCGGCGCCGTGCTGGTGATTGCGCTCTGCAGCCCCCTTGCGAACGCGACGCCGTATGAGAAGGGCGATATGCCCTGCGTCGAGTCGCTATGCCTTGGCGACGGCCTTGACGTGCTCCAGAAGCTGCCCTGGGATCGCGCCCGAAGTTCGCGCAGTTGGGCCAGGAAGACGATCTACGTCGGCGACGAGCCGCCCTCCAAGCGTGATCTCGATCGTGCCGCGAAGACCTTTCCGGGCCTGGTACCGCAGGCGCGTGACTATCTTGCCGAGGAACGCTTCGACGGCAAGGCGCTTGCCGCGTTCGCGTCGGTACGTGCGGCATGTGAGCGCAATCGGGCAGAGGTCGCTATACCAGTGAGGGCGGCAACCCGACGATCGTCGACATCGCCTTGCTTCCCGACCCGGCCGATCCGGCGGCGCAACGATGGACCGTTGTCGGCATACGTCGGACGATTGCCGGGGCGCGAACGAAGGCACAACGCGATGAGGCGGCCGCCGCGCTATCCGAGAGGTACGCTCGTTTCGACCTTGTTCGCAACCGATCGTCCAAGCGCGGGCCCGCCAGCTTCCAGCTCGCCACCCTGACCGAGTTCGGTTTCGGTCTGTCGCTGGCCGCTGCGCCCGACGAGAACATGCGCCGCCGCGCTCACCCGGCCTGCGGAGGCGGCCGCAAGGCGGTAATCGACTAAGGGCGGAGTCGGAGGCGCCAACGGAGCCCTGGTCGTGAAGCGTCAAGAAACAACCTCTTGACGCTTCACAACTAGTTCAGGCGGGCCTTGCCGGTCGCGGCCGCACCGCCACAGGCCGGGTGTTCCTTCAGCCGTTGTCCTTCCTTCGACGAATTGTATTCCGACAGCTCGAACCGAAAGCCCTTGGAATTGTTTGCGCCCACATACGAGCCGATCGCGCCAGGGGCCCGCTTGCCAAGGCGCCATTTCGCATAGCGCTCATCAAGCGCCGCCTTCACCGCTTTTGCCTCCTCGGGAGTGGCGGCGGGTGGGATAACCCGCAGTATCCGCACGACGGTCCAGCGCTGACGGTCGGTGGGGCCGGTGCCCGGGGTCAGTACGATATCGACCTGTGTCGGCAGCCCGCTCGCGCTCTTGAAATGGCCCTGCAGCGCATGTGTCGTGCAGGCCGCGGTCACCTTGGCCAGGTGTGGCAGCGTGTCACCATCGAAGCGGCCGTCCACCAGATAGGCGATGATGGGCTCGACCTCGCCGCGGAAACTCCCGCTCGCGCGGCTGAGGTCGCCGCGCACGATCTTGCGCTTGCCGACGGTTGTCTTTTCGCGTCCGCTCGTGGGACTCACGGCGGCCTCCCATTGCAGGGCGTTCAATGGCTCGAGGCCGTCGCCGATGCAGACCTCGGCCAGGCAGGGGCGATTGTCCTTCTCGTAGGTGGCGGCGGTCGCCGCGGTCGTGCCTGTGGCAGCCGCGGCCGCGGCGGCGGACAGGGCGAGGAAGTTTCGGATGAACGGGCGCATGCGGCCTCTCGGTAGTGGTGCCATGGCCCCATTCTGGCGCACCCAGGACGCATCGGCTACCCCGTGTTTCGGCGATGTCAGCCCGTGCCCTGGTGCCGGTTCATCGCCGGCGGGGCGATCGGCCCCAGTTCAGCCATCCACCTGCAAGCACCTCGCTAGCGGGCCAGCCGGCACGATGCGCGCGCCGAGCAGCGGGTGTGCCGATCTCGCTCTTGGCATCAGCACAGCGGGCCGCGATATCGCAGCCCTCGATCGCGATGAACGAACCGCCTGTCATCGGATGGCAGACATCGTGGCCGCCTGGTCGGTGCCGCTGTTTGCACCCGCGTTAGTGGCCCGCCTGATTCGACGTCGAACCGACGGAGCCGGGCTCTGTTTGCACACTGCCTTTGTGATTCGCGCCCACCAGCCAACCGATTGCGGCGTCGATGACGGCCCGTTTGGCCGTCGCGCCCATGTGCGACGCGAACACCGGAATGCAGATCTCCGGCGCACCCGGCACCGGATGCAGGGCCATGCTCGCGCGCAGCCTGTCGATGATGCGGCCTGACAGATACGCCGCTGCGGGAAGCTGCGCCAGGATGTTCGCCGCGATCGTCGCATTGGAGACGGTGATCCGCCCGGTGGTGAACTCGGGAAAGGCGCTCTGGAAGCGGGTATTGAAGGATGTGCTCCAGTCGATATGCAGATAGTTCCCCTGCAGGGCCGCGGCGACAGACGTGTCGGCCTGATCGGACATCAGCGTCAGGCGCAGCTCGCCGATCTGGGTCGATACCAGCTCCGGTGAGAGCAGTTGTTCGAAGGTGATCCCGAGATCCACCGAGCCCTGCTGAAGCCGGCGCAACACTTCGGCGGCCGGGTGCGTCTCCAGGCGCAGCATCAGATCGGGCTGGGCATCCGTGAGTTGCCTGACCCAGCCGGGGTCCAGACAGGTCCAGACGCCGGAGGATGCCGCCAGTGTCAGATTGGGCCTCGGTGCAGACTCCACCGAAACCAGAAACCTGACCTGATCCCAGGTGGCCATCATGCTGCGGAACTGGGTGACCAGGCGCTCGGCCGTGGGGGTCAGTTCGATGCCGTTTCGCAGGCGCAGGAACAGAGGCGCGCCCAGTTGGTCTTCGAGGGTCTTGATCCTGGCGCTGACCGCGGAGCCGGTAAGGTGCAGATGCTCGGCCGCGCGCCCGAAATGCCTTGTCTGACAGACTTCGAGAAATGTTCGAACCAGGTTCAAGTCCACATCAACGCCTCGATGATGAAGAGTTGTTGATTTCAGCAGCAAACGATATTGCGCACATCAAAAAACGTTTGTCCTCACGACAAAATTGTTTGCTCTTGAATCCGACCTCTTGGCGAGCCGTCAAGAAATCGGATTTGCCGACTGGCACCAGCCACAGGACGATCGGATGATCACATGCGACCGATCATTCGATGGCTCCCACGCTTCGACAATCTACGCCGAAAGACCTCGGATTTGTTTTCGCGCTGGCGCAAAACGGCGCCCGCCACGGGCACTTCGATTCGCGCATCACCAGCGACAAGAACGCCAGCCGCGCCTACTTCGATAGTGCCATCCAACGGGGTGTCGATCCGTGGGGCAGCCCCGCCCAGGTGTCCGTGGTGGAACTCGATGGCGAGCGTGTCGGCGTGCTCCTGGTGACCCGCGCGATCGGCACACCTGACGAGGGGGTAGAGCTGGCGATGATCGCGTTGAAGAAGGAGCACCGGGCCAGGGGCATCGGTGCCACGGTGCTGGACATGTTCCTGGATCGCACCCTGCGAAGCGTCAGTGTCTATGTGCGCTGTCTGCCGGCGTCGGACAAGCTGCGCGCCATGCTGTTGCGCCGCGGCTTCGATGAGGTCGGGCGGCTGGGCGAGAGCGTCATCCTGCGCCATGGCGTCGTCGGCGTGCCGCATCTGGGCGGGGCGCCGCTCCCGGGGGCGGATGCGCTCGCCTGAGGCGCGCCTGTCGCCGGTTGTTCAGTGGCTGATGAGGCGGTCCAGGCGCAGACGATGCCGCTCATCGCTGAGGCGGCGCACGGCCATCCAGCTTGCGCCGATCGCGCCCAGGCTGGCGGCGCCGGCGATCAGCAGCAGCACCAGGATCTGGTACTTGGCGGCCTCGATCACCGGCATGCCCGCCAGCACCTAGCCGGTCATGTGCCGGGCAGGGTGGTGATGCCGGCGGCGGACATCGTTGATGATCGGGATCAATCCGCTGCGCAGCGGCACCATCAGGTGGGGCGCAGGGCCTGCTCGCGGTGGCACCAGGGTAAGTTGTGCCTCGGTGCCCAGGCCAGTGCCAGCGCAGCACCGCGGTCTGAAACGTGTTCAGGCTCAGGCTGACCCCGTTCATCACATTGCCCAGCGATCGGCCAGAGGCACGATGACCATCGCGTCCAGCGAGCAGCGGAGCAGGCCGCAGCGCGGCCACCCGACGACCAGCGCGACCGTGGCGACTGGCGTCCTGCCGCCGATGCCAGCGTCCAGCCACCGGCGAGTCGGCGTTCCTGACGCGACGGGATCTGTAGCTGGCGAGGGTGAACATCACGGCGAGGATCACGCCCACCCAGAGTGGCGAGCGCAGCGTATCCGCTGCAGCGAGGCCCTGGGCAGCGGGTCGAACGATGGTTTCGCGCGGCCACGGCCAGCCTGCGTGCCAGCCCGAGTTGCAGCGCCAGCGACAGGCCGGCGCCGTGTGCGAGCAACATGGCGGCCATCGCGGCGGAGATCATGGGACCGTTCACGGGGCCGCTGCTCGATCAGCCGGGCATCCTGCGCCGGCCTTCAGACGTCGCCGGGCAAGGCGTGCCTCTGCGCCGGGGCTGTTGCAGCCGCTAGCAATGAGAGACCCCGATGCATGGCCTGCGCAGGCCGAGCATCGTTAGACCGGTGCTGGTCTCGTCCGGACCGAGGTGGGCTCATCGGCAGCATGACCCGCACATCGGCGCGCGGCGCTGCGCGCTGAGCCAGGGCGTTGGCGCGCTCGCCGGTAGACAGGCGGCTCACTGCTGCACGGGCGAGCTCCGGGCTCAGGCCGAGCTCGCCCAGGCGCTCAGGCAGCCGGGCTGTCTCCGCGAAGTAGATCTGACATCGCCCACCAGCCCGGTCGGCCGGGATTCGCCAGCCTGTACGCCGCCATTCGGTGGCCGCCATGCCCTTGCTGACCATGGGGAGTCCAGCAAGACATCGCCATCGTGCGGATCGCGAGATCGGCCACCGCGCGCAACAACAGCGATTGCCCGATCCGGTCGCCCATGATCGCGACGCACTGTCCGTCAGGCGCGACCAGTCGACCGGCTGCAGGTCCTTTGCGCGGCCCTTTCAGTTCCAACATCGGCGGTGGCCAGGCTCTCTGTGGTGCGCCCGGATCAGCCGCGTACTCGTCGAACTCCGGCGTGGTGTCGTCATGGCACTGTTCCAGGCGCGTGAGCCCCTGGAAGATCCGCGCCTCGGGCAGGGTGCCCGGATCCACATCCAGCGAGCCGGCGGGAATCATGATCATCCGTTGGCCGCCATCGTGCGGCACCCTGCCGCCACACTGCCGGCAGAACGCATTCGTGAAGAGCGCGCCGCTTCGGGCAGCTTGAACTGGCTGACCATGTCTTCGCCCGAATCGAAGCTCCCATTTTCCTTTCAGCGAACAGGTTGCTGGCATGGCCGGTTTCCGGTGGCCTTGCGACAGCGCGAGCAGTGACAGTGATGAAATGCTCGGGACTGCGTTCTTCACCGTGTATCGGACCTCGCCATGGACTCGCTTCCGGTGAGCGTTTTCCCAGACGCTGGACAGGCTCTCAGGGTTGCGGTTGAGTGTTTGACGGTATGCGCATATGCGTCCGTGTTCGTGCCTGCTTCGACTGAGCGCCGATCATCGCATGGGGAAGTGGTTGACGATGGTCGGGCCTGATCTCTGGCGGCAATACTTCGCCTGCAGCCAGTCGCCGGATTCGCAAATCGTGCTGATCGCTGCGAGCAATCACCGATTCGTGCCTGACCGGGAGAAACGGCGATGAAACGAGTGGTGATCTGCGAACCCGTGCACGCACGGCGGTAGAGGATATGGCGGCATGTATGTGGATGTGCCGGCCACCGAACTGGCCCACCTGATCAAGGCGGTGCTCGAGCCGCACAGGAAGTCGCGCCCGATCGGATCGATGATGTGATCTTCGGGCAGTGCTATCGAACAGGGAAGCGCCGGCGATCGGCCGGGTGGCGGCGCTCGATGCCGGCCTGCCGGTGACGGTGCCCGGGCTGCAGCTCGATCGCCGCTGCGGTTCCGGCCTGCAGGCGGTGCTCGATGCGGCGATGCGGGTGCAGACCGGCGTGGCCTCGGTCGTGCTGGCCGGCGGTGCCGAGAGCATGAGCCGGGCCGAGTATTACACCGAGGACATGCGCTGGGGCACCAGGGGGCGGCCGGCGCAGATGCAGGACCGGCTCGCGCGTGGCCGGATCACGGCCGGTGGCTTTCGTCATCCGGTGCCCGGCGGCATGCTGGAAACCGCCGAGAATCTGCGCCGCGACTACTCGGTGCCGCGCGCCGAGCAGGATGAGCTGGCGCTGCGCTCGCATCAGCGCGCGAATGCGGCGATCACCGCAGGGCGCTTCGCCGAGGAGATCATCCCGGTCGTGATCAAGGGCAAGCGCGGCAAGCCCGACACCGTGCTGGATCGCGACGAACATGTGCGGGCCGATGCCTCGCTGGAGAAGCTGTCTTCATTGCGGCCGATTCTGCAGGGGGCCGATCCGGAGTCCACGGTAACCGCGGGCAATGCCAGCGGCCAGAACGATGGCGCCGCGGTCTGTGTGGTCACCGATCCCGAGACGGCCGAGTCGCTGGGCTTGCGGCCTTATGTCGAGCTCAAGGCCTGGGCGGTGGCTGGTGTCGATCCGTCGCGCATGGGCATCGGCCCGGTGCCGGCCACGCGCAAGGCCCTGGAGCGCGCCGGGCTCACGCTCAAGGACATCGATCTGATCGAGCTCAACGAGGCCTTCGCTGCCCAGGTGCTGGCCTGCACACGCGAGTGGGGCTTCGGTGCCGGGGATTTCGAGCGCATGAACGTGAATGGCTCGGGCATCTCGCTCGGCCATCCGGTGGGTGCCACCGGCGTGCGCATTCTGACCACGCTCGCGCGCGAGATGCGTCGGCGCGAGGCCCGCTATGGGCTGGAGACGATGTGTATCGGGGGGGGTCAGGGGCTGGCCGCGGTGTTCGAGCGCTTCGCCTGAGCTCATTGCCTGCGCAATCACAGGCGCGCGGCGGCGTGTCTTCGCCTCGTTGACGACCGCTCAGTGGCCGGCAATCCCGCTCAGGATGCCGGCCAGCGCCTGCGGCTGCGAATGAAACGGTGAATGACTGCAGTGCATCGTGTGCACCGTGGTGCTGCCGCCGATCGATGCATCGACCATCCGCACCATCTCACGCTGCACACCGATCAGGAGCGCGCGGTCTTCGGTGCACGCGATGTAGTGGCGCGGCACGGTGCCGAAGCGTCCGGCCGTGACGGGCGAGGGGGTGAGCGCCATGCAGGCGGGTTCATCCGGGTGCAGATGCGCAAGCGCGTTCGCGAACTGCGCATCGGTGAGGTCGCCGTAGAAGGTTTCTTTCACGCGTGCCCGATAGGCCGCATCCTCGGAGCGCGGATCCAGCCGTCGTGCGCCCACCTTGGCGGCGTCGGCCAGAAACAGGGTGGGTGTCAGCGAGCCGGCGGCCAGCGGATGGCCGGCCATGTCGGCCGCGCTCATGCCGTGCGGCAACATGAAGGCGCTCAGGTAGACGGCCGCCGAGATTTCGCCGGGAATCGTCTCGGCCACCGGTGAGAGCGTCAGCCCGCCCAGCGAATGGCCGACGATCACCGCCTTCGTGCCGGTGGCTGCGTTCAGTTCACGCACCGTCGCGATCACGGCCCCGGTTCGCTCGGCCTGTGTGACATCGGCATTCGGAGAGGGTTCGTTCGCGAACGCCCGGGCATCGAGCGGGCGGTGCTCATAGGACAGCGGCTTGCGCGCATGGATGCCGGCCCCCGGCAGGTCGATGGCGCGCACCGTATGGCCGGCCGCCTCCAGCAGCGGAGCGATTGCGTCCCAGGTGTGATGGTCATGCCAGGCGCCATGAATCAGCACGATCCCCTTGGCCATCCCGTGTCTCCTTGTCGAGTATCCATGGTGTGGCGCGAGCAACTCGCATCCCGAGAGCTGGCAGCGTGCCGGCCCGGGCGGTTTTCCGCCGCCCTGCGCCGCTCAGCAGCCTTGCAGCATACGCAACAACGAGGGCCGATGGGCGATCGGGTCGCGCAGCTGCCGCTCGCGGATGAATATCCCGGCAAGCCGGTAGGCATCGTGTTCGGCCGCGGCGGCGCACGGTAGCCGGGTGAGCGCATCTGTATGCTTTTGCACATGGTGCACGAGTTCATGCAAGACCCGTTCATGAAAGTACGGGTTCGCGAGGCGATCCGGATAGTCGTCGGCAAAGGGCGCCAGCACCGCCTGCACCACGTAGATCGTGCCGTGGGCGCCGGCGGCGGGATCATAGGCGCCGAACAGACGCGCATCGGCCTGCGCCGGCACGGCCCGCCTGCCCGCCAGCCGGTGCACCTGGCGGGTGATCTGCAGCGGGGTCATCTCGATGACCGCGGGCATCGGCACGCGCGAGATGTCGAAGGCGGAATGTGAGCCGATCCAGATCAGCAGGCTCGTCAGCAGGGCGTCCAAGTTCTCGTGGCGCTGAACGGTCAACGCAGCTTGACCTGGGCCTCCATCGGCGCATTGTCCAGCCGGCTCCATTCGGCCAGCGAGCCGTCATACATGCGCGCATTGGCCTTGCCGAGAATCGCATGGTCGACGAACCAGCCCAGAGACGCCCAGTGCCCGGTGTTGCAATAGGTGATCGTGCCGTCGGTCATGGGCGCCTTGTTGAACGCGTAGAGCGCGCGAATTTCGTCGGCCGAACGGAACGTGCCCTGGTTGTCGGTCGTGGTCCAGATGCCCGGCAGGCTCGCCGCACCGGTGATCCGGCCGTGCCGCGTGACCGCACCGCTCTTGTTGATGCCCAGGTATTGATCGGTCGGTCGGGCATCGATCAGCAGGCCCTTGCCCGCCGCCGCGCGAACATCATCGGGGGTTGCCAGAAAGCGCATGTCCGGCCTGGCATGATATTCACTGGCCTGCACGGTCACGGCGCCCTTGGCGAGCGGATTGGATTTCTCCCTGGCCCACTGTCGCTGGCCGCCGTTGAGCACCGATACCTGCTCGTGGCCCATGACCTTCAAGGTCCAGTAGACGCGGGTTGCCTGGCCGATGTCTGCGGCATCCTTGCCATCGGTGACGACGACGACATGGTCGTCGGCCTTCACGCCGGCCGCGGAGACCAGCTTCTCCAGATAGTCGGTGGGCGGCAGCATCCCCCGGATCACGTCTTTGTCCTTGTCCGGGCCGATGATCTTGTCCTGGCGCCAGCCGGCCTTGCCACCGTAGGGCGAATTCACCGCGCCGGGAATGTGTGCCTCGGCAAAGGCCTGGGGCGGGCGGATGTCCAACAGCACGACACCCGGTTTGTCCTTGTTGGCGGCCACCCAGGCGGTATCCACCAGCGCATCGGCGGCCCGGGCCACGCTCATGGCGCTCAGGGTGGTCAGGGCGGCGAATGCCAGGGCGGCACATGACTTTTTCATGGTCTCGTCTCCGTGCTCCGCAAAGTGCGGGTCGGCAAAGCATACGCTCGCGTGGCGGCTTTCACAGCATGGCTCGACGGTCATCGTCAATCCGGTGGATCTGCGCGGAGAGCGCGCCGCAGCGCCCGGGGTCGGCCGTGCCGGGATGAGTGCACGCGGCGCTTGCCGCGAGTCTCGCAACGCAATGGCCGACCCGGGCCCGGGCTTCTCGGCCCGCGGGCGAGGCGCTGGTCTATGCTCGCGATTTTCTTCTGTGGAGACCCTGGCGATGAGCATCAATCCCGAAGCCTTTCGCGCCCAGCTCGAGAAAGACGGTTACGACGAGATCATCGAGAAAACGATGACCGCCGGTTCCACGATCGCCGAGCACACGCATCCGTTCGATGTGCATCTGCTGGTGCTGGCGGGCGAGGCGGTGATCACCTGCGCCGGAGAGGCGCGGACCCTGCGCGCCGGTGACACCCTGACCATGGCCGCCGACACCCCGCATACCGAGCAATACTCGGTGGGCGAGGATTATCGCTTCCTGGCCGGTCGACGCTACAAGCACTGAGGCGGATTGCCGCCCGGCGTCCGGTCAGTAGCGCCAGTGCAGTGTCAGCTCGAAACGACGGATCGCGCTGGCGGTCGCGTCAAAGGCGGCGCCTGGTCTGAAGTATCCGAAGCTGGCGTCGATCTTCAGACGCCGGTCGGTTCGCCACCCGAAATTCAGGTCGGCGCCCCAGCCGAGCCGACGATGGACGCCATCGGCCCGTTCATCGAGCCGGCTGTCGCGCAGGGTGGGCGCGGCGACGCGTTGCGAATACCGATGGAGCAGGAGATCGACGGACCAGTCGGGGTCCGGGCGCACGCCCACGCCCAGCGTGGCGATCGCGAGATTACTCAGTTCGGGATCGAGCGCATGGCCGTAATAGTCGACCGAGCTCACGCCGTCCAAGCGCCCCGAATTGCCCTGCAGGCCGGTTTGCCGGAAAGCGTGGTCCGTCGCTCCGCCATCATCGCCACTGCCCATCGCCCACCCAAGCGTGATCGACGGCCGCCATGGGTGGCTCTTGAACGCGCGCGTGACGCCGATATCGAAGCCGCTGCCGGACACCGGCCGCTGTCCGTAATCGCCGCGAACCAGAGCCCCCTCGACCCAGAAGTCCAGGCGTCCGGGCAGGCGGCCGGTGGCGCGGCCGCCGACGAAGTTCAGGCGTTCGTCATCATCGCGGCCACGCTCGTCGATCCGGACCCAATAGAGGCTCGCCTGACCGATGCCGGTCAGTGCACGATAGGCCCGCACATAGGCGACGTCCGGCTTGTCAGGGTTGCGTTCATCGAGCAGGTCATCGGCAAACAGGGATTCGCGCCCGACGAAGCCGATCAGGCCACTGCTGCCATTGCGCCAGGCGAGCCCGAGGCCGTCCAGCTCTTCGTCGAACAGCCACTCGCGGTCGTCCTCGACCGTCTGACGACCGAGCACCAGGAGCGCATCGCGCGGCGCAATGCGCCATTGCCAGGATAGCTGTTTGATATTGAGTTCGGTGCGATGCAGGCCGGCGCGATCGGCGCGCGATCTCCGGTTATCGGCGAGTTCGAGCACCGCATGCAGCAAATGGTTGCTACCCAGCCGATAGTCGCCACCGATACCCACCTCGAGTCGGCGCAGGCGTCGATCTTCATTATCAGCGCGATCCAGGTTCTCGTTTCGGCGTTCGTCGAACTCGAACTCGAGATAGTTCGCGGAGTGCCAGCGGCGCCGGCCGTCCGGCTCGCTTTGCGCAAATCGACGTTCGATCCAGGACTGCGCCTCGTCCAGGCGGAAGTCTTCCAGGGCCAAGGCGCGCCCGGGTGTCAGGCCGGCGGCCATGGCGGTCCAAACCAGCAACAGCCGCGCCAGCAGACTTCGGCAGACCGGCGGCCATTGTCGCCTTGCGCTGGCCAACCACCGTGCCGGGCAGCGGGCATTCGTTCTCGCCCACCGCGATGATGGGGCGTGGCAAGACGGATCCTGGGGATCCCCGGGGCGAGTTCGGTTCTCAGTCATCATCCGATCCAAGGCGCAGCGCCTGCTGCAAGCGGGTCTCCCAGTCGGGGTGAAAGGTCTGGGCGTGATGCCTCGCCAGCACGAGTGCGCTGCGTCGTCGCAACCAGTCGCGGCGTTGGCGAAGCTCGCCGCCCGCGCGTGCCTGGCCGCTCCCGGCCTGTTCGATCCGATCCAGCAAGCGGCGGCAACGATCCGCAACGTAGCGGCCGCTGTGCCAGCCGTCCTGCAAATGCGCGGCGAGCAAGCAGAGATCGGTCAGCGGGTCCGCCTGGCAGGTCTGTTCCACATCGAGCAGCCAGCTGTTCTCGCCATCGATCATCAGATGCTCGGGCTTCATGTCGCCGTGACAGGGTGCAAGCACCGGGGCTGGTTGCGCGGCGCGCAGGCTGGCGGCAATCCGCAGCGCTTGCCGGCCCGACTCCGGGTGTACTGCCGCGATCAGCGCCGCCGCGCTATCGATCTCGTTCAGCATCGCGGCATGATCGTGAATGCGATCCGGGCGCAGCTCGAGCCTGGTGAACCCATGGATCGCATCGATGACCCGTTCGATGCGTTCGTCCGGGATCTCTTCATTGCCGCCCTCGAGCCAGCTTCCGAGGTCTGGCCCATCGACATGAGCGAAGATCAACACACCGTTGCGGGCATCGGTCTCGAGCAACCGTGGCACCCGCAGCCCCGGTATCGTCATCTGCTCGCACACCGATCGCCAGCGCTGCGCAAGATCATCCACGGCCGTCGGCGGCACGATCTTTACGAAACGGGAATCGCCATCGGCCCCGTGCAGATGGAGGCTGGCGCTGATCCCGGGGCGGTAGCGCAGCAGCGTCGGCGTCGGTGCGCGCGGATCATGCGCTGGGTGCGCGTGCTCGGCATTGAGCCAGTGCATGAGCCCGGGCAGCCGATGGTCATGCGGAAGCATGGCGATGCGCGCGCCGCTGACCGGCTCGCGCAGTTCGAGCGGAAGGCGATCGCTGGCGCGGCCCGCCGCTTTGCGGATGCGCACGCGATCTTTGCCCGGATCTGCATGCAACCAGGCGGCAGCGGTGCGTGTCGATGGGCCCGATGGGCCGATCAGGTTCACCCGAAACTGCACGATCGCGCGCCTTGCGCGTCGATAGCGAAAGCGCACCGATTGAACAGCGGCGACCGTCCATGCGCCGTCGCTGGCCTCGCGCACCGCGACCGACAGGGCATCACGAAAGAGATCGCCTTGCATCACGCAGGCGAGCCCCGGCATCGCCGGATCATGAATCACCTGGCCGTGGTGCAAGCTTCGTCTCCCAGCAGCCAGCCCCTGGCGCTGGACCCGCCCTCGCTGGAGAAGGCGTGTATCGCGCAGATGCGCAACATCGACACGCGCGACCAGAAGGCGATCCGTCCGGCGCGCGAGGGGCCGAATGACTGCACCAGCCGGTGCACCAGCTGGGTGGATGCGCGCAGGTCGCCATCGGCGCAGAGCCGTTCGCGCCAGCGCAGATGGGCGAGCAGATTGCCGGCGTCGATATCGGGATCGCTGAGACAGAAGGTATCGAAATCGAGCAGGCCGGTACCATCGGTGGTGACCATGATCTGACCTTCATGCAGGTCGCGATGGCAGGGTGCATCAGGCTGTGGCGCGAGCCGCTCGAAATCGGTGCGCAGGCGCCCGACCTGGCGGCCAAACGACGCGGCCAGACCTGGCTTGAACCGGTCAAGGCGCTCCTGCCAGTCCGCGAGCAGGTCGAGCTCGGCCCGGCTGGCGCGAACCGGCGCGGCGACATCGGACAGATTCGAGAGGGTGTTCAGCGCGCACATCGCCGCATCCACTCTGGCCGGCGCGGCAAGGTCCGCGTCGCCGGCCATGCGCCCTGGCAGCGCACCGTACAGTGCCACGCCCATGGCCTCGTCGAACATGATCGGATCGGGCACCTGAAGCGCCTTCTGGCGGGCATCGCGTGTCAGCGCCGCGTGAATGCGGGTGTGCAAATCGAAGCTGTTTCGGGGGCCTTCGTGGGTGACCGGCGCCAGGCGGGCGAATCTGCACTCGCGGCCGGCGTCCGTGCCGCGCTCGAATCGCAGTACCGCGCGCTTGCCCAGGCGGTGCGCGCAAAGGCCGACCGTGACATCGGACCCGGCCCACGCCGGGCCCAGAGCGAGGCGCAACCAGTGGCGGCGAAAGTCCGCGTCGTGAAGCAGACGCAAGCCCGGCAGCGCGGCATCATGGCCGGCGCGGCGCAGCAGGACCGGCATCGCTTCCAGCGCCAGCACCGGATCCACCTGCGATGCTGCTGCCTGATTCCGGCGTGGCTTGCGCAGGCGACGCGACTCCTCGGCCGCTTTGTCGGCGGCATCGCCGTCCACCGGTTCGCCGTGCAGAACATGGCGCAGCCGATCGTGTTCATCGAGCCAGGCGTATTGCACGACGATCCGCCCACGGCGGGCGAAGTGCACCCGCTGCACGATGGCGCGGCCAGTCGTGTCCTCTCCCCAGCGGCCAAGCGCCTGGCGGATCGACTCGCCGACATGATCGGGATCGAACGCACGCGGGAACGGATCCGTTGCGGGTGCGTCATGGTGCGCAAGCGGATGCGATGGTCGAGCGAGCTCGCTCATGAAACCACGCTCGGCGTGGGGCGTGCGTGCAGCAGGCCTTGCTCGACGAACTGACCGCCGCTCACGCGCACGATCCGATCCACGAAGGGCAGGCTGGCCGGGTCGTGCGTAACGATCAGTGTGGTCCGGCCGCTTGCTGCGCGTGCGATGGCATCGGCGACCTCGGCGGCCACCCCGGTGTCCAGCCCGGTCAAGGGTTCGTCGAGGATCAGGATACGGGCATCGCGGACGATCGCCCGCGCGATCGCGATACGCTGGCGCTGGCCGCCCGACAAGGTCTTGCCGCGCTCGCCGACCACAGTCTCGTAGCCGTCGGGCAGCGCGCGAATGAAACCGTCGGCTCCGGCCGCGATCGCCGCCTGCTCGATCGACGCATCGTCGGCGTCGAGACGCCCATAGGCGATGTTCTCGCGGATGCTGGTGCCAAACAGCATCGTGTCCTGCAAGACCACGGCGAACTGCTCGCGCAGGGAGTCGAGTGTGAACTCGCGAATGTCGATGCCGTCGATCATCACACTGCCGGCCTGGGCGTCATAGAAGCGCAACAGCAGCTGCATCGCCGTGGACTTGCCCGCGCCGCTGTCGCCGACGATGGCGACGACTTCGCCGGGCGCGATGCGCAGATTGGCCTGCGTCAGCACCGGGCGGCGCCCGCCATAGTCGAAGCTCACTTCCCGAAAACCGATCTCGCCGACAAAGCGCGGAGCGACGCGCGCGTCGGGCGCCTGATCGATATCTGGTCGCAGCTCGAACACCTCGAGCAGACGCTCACCGCTGGCGAGCGCTTTGGCAACCCGGCTGGTCAGCCCGGCGAGCTTGCGCACCGGCTTGTAGAGCGAACGCAGGTAGGCGGTGAACACCAGCAGATCACCGGGAGAGATCGCATCGGCATGGACGCGTTTGACGCCGTACCAGACGACCATCATCGTGCCGAAGGCCAGCACCACCTGAACGAGCCGGTCGAAATGCCCCTCGAGCCGGGTCGCCACCAGGCCCGCCTCGGTCGAGGCATTGTTCTGCCTGGCGAAGCGCGCTTCTTCATGTGCCTCACGCGCGAAACCCTTGACCAGCGCCATCGCATGCAGGCTCTCGCTCATGACATTGGCGATCCGGCCTTCCTTTTTGCGCTGACGGCGCGCCGCGCCGCGAATCTGATCACCGAAGTGGCGCGAGCAGCCGTACAGCACCGGCAGGATGGCGATTCCCGCGAGCGTGAGCCGCCAGTCCAGCCAGGCCATGATCGCGATCGTGGCCAGCACCACCAGGATCTGCGAGCTCGAGTAGATCACCGCATTGACGAGCAGATCGCGCATCATGCGCACATCGCCGGTGAGCCTGGACAGCAGGTCGCCGCTGCTCGCCTGATCGTGAAACGAATGCGACAGGCGCTGAATGTGGCGATAGAGCTCGAGCCGGATGTCGGCCACGATCCGCTGACCGGCGCCGGCGATCATCACGCCCTGGGCATAGGCGGACAGGCCGGCGATCACCGCGATCACCAGGATCGCGCCGGCCGCCAAGGCCAGCAAGGCGTCGCCGCCGCCGGTGATCCGTATCGCCCACGCGGTGACCGGATCGGGCGCGTCCTGAGGAATCAGCAGACCATCGAAGACGAGCTTCAGCGGCCAGGGTGCCGCCAGGCTGGTCAGCGTCACCCCGATCATGGCCAGGCTGCCCAGAGCCAGGTGGCGGCGATGCCTGGCGACATGGCCGCGCAACAGGCGAACCAGGCGACCCAGGGCGTCAGAGGTAATCGTTTCCATGATTCGCCTCAGGCCGCCTCGGCACGCTGGCCGAGTTCGCGCGCCTTGGCGAGCACGCGTTGCGCATTGCGCTGCCAGCTGTGTTCGGCACTGCGTTGCCGCGCGGCCGCCCCCAGGCGCAGCCTGAGCGCATGATCATCGAGCAGCCGCAAGAGTGCCCCGGCGAGGGCCTGCGGGTCACCGGGTCTGATCAGCAAGGCGTCGAGCTCATCGGCGAGCACCTCGGCAACCTGACCGATCGCGCTGGCCACGATCGGTCGCCCCATCGCCATGTACTCGAACAGTTTGAGAGGCGAGAAGTAGAAATCCTGGCTGGGCGGATAGGGCGCGGTCGCGATATCCATGCGCTCGATCCAGGTCGGCAGTTCCCGGTGATCGATCCAGCCGCTGATCGTCACCGACGGATCCAGCCCGGCGCCTTCGATGAAGCCCTCGAGCCAGGGGCGCATCGGACCATCGCCCACGATCAGCAAGTGGGCATCGGCGCGTTGCTGGCGAACCAGGGCGAATGCCTGTAGCAGCTCGCGAATACCATGCCACTGTTTGAGACTGCCGGTGAAACCGATCGTCGTGGCCGTCGCCCTGAGCGGCTCGCCGGCTTGGAACATGGCGCCATCGACACCATTGCCGAGCACGGAGACACGCCCGCCGTCGACGCCTTCGGCGATCATCCAGTCGCGCAATCCGCTCGAGACAGCGAACAGATGGTCGGCGCCGTGGAAGACGCTTTGCTCGATGCTTCGCGCCAGCGCCGGATCGTTCAGGCGCCGATAGGCGAGCTGTTCGCGTACCAGCGGAGCATTGACCTCGACCATCACCGGCACCCCGAGGGCCCGGCCCGCCTGAACCCCGGCGTCGGACCACAATGAATAACGCTCGTAGATCGCATCGAACGGCCAATGCTGGTGCATGGCCACCAGCTGGTCGACCATGCGCAGCGCCTGCTCGCGGCGAATCTGCTCCTTGTCGGCGGCCAATGCCTGCGCCGGACTCAGCGCCAGCACAGGAACATCACGCAGTGCGTCCGGGGTCGCCTCGACACGCGCACAGAGCAGCCGCAAGCGTGCGCCTTCATCGCTCAGTGCACGCACCATCTCGACGATGTGGGTGGTGGCACCCTTGGCTGCACCGAGCGCGATCCCGTGGTCGCAGTTCACATAGGCAATTCGCATCAGTTCGCCAGGGTGGAATGTTTCATGGAGGGAAGCCGCAGACTCGCTTCGGCGAACCACCGGGCCAGTCGGCAGGCATTGCGCTGCGCATCGAAATGGCTTTCGCAGCGAATCCGACCGAGCTGTCCGCGAACGCGCCGCTCGTGGGCATCGAGCAGCGCCTGCGCCAGGGCGTCGGCCAGTTGCCGTGGGGCGTTCGGCGCGACCAGCCAGCCCGCTTCGTCTTCGCCGACGATCTCCGGGCAGCCGTTGATCGTTGTCGTCACCACCGGAACCGCCATGGCAAGGCTTTCGATCAGCACGGTGGGTAGTGCATCGCGGTCGCCGCTGGCATCGATCACGCAGGGCAGGGTGGTGACCGCGGCGCCGCGGAGCTCGTCGACCAGCGCGCCCTGAGTGCGGGCGCCGAGAAGGCGGACATGGCCTTCGAGCCCGAGATCGGCGATGCGTGCGTGCAGTGCGTCGCGAAGCGGGCCCTCGCCGATGATGTCGCATCGGAATTCGATGCCGCGCTGGCGCAGCAGCGCGCAGGCATCGATCAGATCGCCGAAGCCCTTCTTCGCCACCAGCCGGCCGATCGCCAGGATTCGCTGGCCCCCGGTGATGCGATCCGGGTCGGGCCGAAAGCGCTGCAGATCGATCCCGTTATAAAGCAGACGGATGTCGGCGGACTGGCCGTGGGCGAGATCCACCAGATGCCGGCGATTGAACTCGGTCACGGTGGCGACAAAGCGCGCCTGCGAGATTTTGTGCCGCCTGGCGGCGGCATCGGTGGCCGCATCCACATAGCCATGGTAGATGTCGCGCGCATGGGCCGTGAACGAGTAGCCGATGCCGGCGGCGCGCGCGGCCAGCATGGCCGCCGAGGTGGCATCGGAGCCGAAGTGGGCATGCAGATGGGTCAGACCGCTCTGCAGCGCGCGGCGGGCGATCCATCCGGCCCTGGCCCGCAGGCCCGCGATCTTCGCTTGCGGGCGCCCCGCCCAGATCGGGTGGCTATCGGCTTCATCGTGCAAGGCCTGCTGCCAGGAGGGCAGAGATGCCGGTGCGAAATGATGGTCGTGAGCGGTGCGCGCGAGCTCGCTCAGCTGATGCACCGGTGCGCGCAGTTCGTCCAGCATCTCATGGCGCACGGGTTCGTCGGGCTCGCGCAGCGAGAACACTTCGACATGCACCCCGGCCCGCTCGAGCGCGAGGATTTCGTTGACGATGAAGGTCTCGCTGAAGCGCGGGAAGCGCTTGACGACATATCCGACCCGCAGACTCTGAAGTTCAGGCATTGAGCAAGCTCCCCGGGCCGTGCACATGAACAGATCTGCGCGCGCTCAGCAGCTCGGCGATGGCACGGGCAGCGTTATCGGCGCCATCCAGGCAGATCGCGGGTCGGTGTGCGGCACCGCTTCGCCGGCGCCTGACCGTGCTGGCCAGACGCCGGGCCAGGACGTCGACCAGATCGCCCTCGAGCGAGGCGCTTTCGATCAGGCCCAGCTCTGTGAAGAGCTCGGCACGCATGATCTGTTCCCCGCTCGGGCCCAGCCGCGGAACGACCAGCGTGGGCACGCCGGCGGTGATCGATTCGACCAGGGTGTTGTATCCGCCCATGCACACCAGCAGATCGGCCTCGCACAGGAGCTCGGGCATGCGTGTCGTGTGGCGCAGCATGCGCACGCCGAGTTCGCGCGCCATCGACTCCAGATTGGCGGCCAGCTCGTCGTCCATCAGCGGGCCGCTGATCGCGGTCGCCTCGGGGCGCAGGCCGTGGGGCAGGCGGCCGATCGCCTGCAGTCCGGCAGCCAGCATCGGATAGGCGTCGCGACCACCGCCACCGGCCAGCAGCACCTGCGGGCGCTCCTTGCGCACCGACTCCTGACGCCTGGCGGGGGGCGGATGATTGCCGACATAGCCGCAGTAACGATGATCGAGCCCGTCGATACGATCCAGGCCGTAGCGGCTCGCGCTCGGGTAGACATGCTCGTCGCCATAGATCAGCACGCTGCGATAGGCGCTGCCCAGCAGCTGATTGACGCCGGCCTCGCGCCAGCGATGCGCGACGGATTCGGGCCGATCGAGAATGTCACGCAGCCCCAGCACGAGATGGGCGGCGCCAACGCCACGCGCACGCGCTTCGATCAGCGGCAGCAACTCGTTCCACACGCCCGCGGGTTCATGGTCGACCAGCACCAGATCCGGGGCGAAGGCCTCGTATGCCCTGACGATCAGACCGCTGCGCAATGCATAGAGATCATTCGAGCCGATGCGCAGGCTGGCGGGCCGCCAACGATCCCGACCGATCTTGGTCACCGACGGCAGCTTGATGACATCGATCCCGGGTCCGACATCGATCAGCCCGCCGCCCGGGCAGCCGACCACCATCAGCACGCTCAGATCCGGTACCAGGCGCTGCAGCCGATGGGCGATGTTGGTGTTGCGCCGCATATGGCCAAGACCGATCGAGTCGTGCGAGTACATCATCACCCGCGGGCCCGGGCGCTCGCCGGAAGCCCCCCGCTGTCGCTCGTCCAGCAGCAGCGTTCCCACGAGCTCGCGAAAGTGCGACAGGGAGAAGGGTTTGGACAGAAATGCCACCGCATTGAGCGAGTCCGCCACCGAACGGTTCGAGACACTGTCCTGGCCGGTCATCACGAGCACCGGTATGTGCGGATGGCGTTGCTGCACCCGGCGGGCAAAGTCCAGGCCGTTGCCGTCGCCCAGGCTGATGTCCACGCAGACCAGGTCGGCAAGCTGCTCGCAGTCATCCAGCAGCTTGCAGGCGCTGCCGAAGGAGCCTGCGGTCTTGGTATTGACCTTCAGCCTGGTCAACGAGCGGGCGAGGTTGCGGGCCAGGATGGCTTCGTCCTCGACGATCAGAACAGTGGGTTTCATGCGCTCGGTCGGCAATGGGATGCCACCTGCTCTGCAAGACCCGGGCCAGCCGTGGGCAGAAGATGCCCAGATCGGCGCGGCGAGCCGTGCATCCCCGGCGAAAGAGGGCTTGCGTGCGGGAACTCAGGCCGGCGCGGCTTCCCTCTTGCCGGTTCCGGTGGGGCATCGACGCCGGTTTTGGCCCCCAAGCGGGGCATTTGCCCCGTTGCGCCCGATCCGGCGCTTCCCCGCAGGCGCACGCTGCGACTATGCTTGGCGCACGCCATCCCATGGGCAAGCGCGCGCATCGCCTGCCCATGGCCTGGTGTCCGGCGTCAGGACACCAATCAATACCCATTGGGAGCCAAGACATGCAGATTGCGCGAGCCCTCAGGCCGACCTGGGCGGGACTGCACAGGCCCCGTTCGAGCGCGCGCGGGCGCTACCGGTTCTGGCGCTGGTTCATGGCATTGAGCCTGCTGATCATCGTGGTCAACAGCGCGGTTTTCTCATGGCTGCTGGCCGGCTTTCTCGAGCGACGCATGCTCGAGCGTGATGTCACCGTGGCGATGGAGTTCGTCAATTCGATCGTGCGGGTGCAACGTGCGGGCGCCTATTTTCATGGTCAGACCATGGACGCTTCCGTGCCGGAGATGGAGGAGTTCTTCGCGCATGTGGCCAGTCTGCCCGGCGTGTTTCGCGCCAATGTCTATGGGCAGGATCGCTCGGTGCTGTGGTCCAGCGATCCCGCGCTGATCGGGCGCCACTTCAAGGACAACGATGAACTCGAGGCGACCTTCCGCGGCGAGCTCGAGCCCGAGATCGAGTCGGTCGATCGTGGCAAGAAGCCCGAGCATGTGAACTTCCCGCCCGGCATCGATCGCTATATCGAGAACTATCTGCCGATCTGGTCGAGCGATCGTCGCCATGTGGTTGGCGCGGTGGAGATCTACAAGCATCCGACCGCCCTGCTCGAAGCCATTCACCAGGGCCAGGTCTATGTCTGGATGGGAACAGCCTGCGCCGCGCTGATCCTCTACCTTGGTCTCGGCCTGGTGGTGATTCATGCCCAGCGGGTGTTGCGCGATCAGGAGGCGCAGAACGTCGAGATGGAGCGCCTGGCCGTGGTCGGTGAAATGGCCTCGGCCGTGGCGCACGGGCTGCGCAATCCGCTGGCTGCGATCCGCTCCTGCGCCGAACTGGCGCTCGATGATGATCTGAGCGAGCAGACACGTGAGTCCATCGGTGACATCGTTTCGCAGAGTGACCGGCTCGAGGGTTGGATCCGAAGCTTTCTGCGCCGTGCGCGTCAGGATGGTGATAGCGCAAGCGAGGTGGTGGCGGTGGACGATGTGGTGCGCGAATGTCTGGCGGGCTTCTCGGCACAGCTGGCCGCCCGGGGCATTCGCACGCAGTTCGATGCCAGCGGCGACAGCCCGCTGGCGCATGTGCCACGCAACGAGCTGAATCAGGTGCTGAATTCGGTGGTCTCGAACAGCATCGAAGCGATGAAGGAAGAAGGTCTGCTGACCATCACGCGCGAGCGCGATCAGGACGGCATGGTCTGCGTGGTGATCGCCGACACCGGGCCGGGCATACCGGCGTCCATGATCGGCACCATGTTCACGCCGTTCATGACCACCAAATCATCCGGTCTTGGCATCGGCCTGGCGCTGGCGCGGCGCATCATCGAGCGAATCGGCGGATCCATGGAACTGGCCAATCGACCCGAACGCGGCGCCATCGTTCGCGTGTTGGTCCCGGCGGCCGTGCGGAGTTGAGCAATGGCGGTATCTGTATTCGTCGTCGATGACGAAGAGGTGTTGGCGCGCACGATCTGCCGATATCTCGGCAAGCGCGAAATGGCGACGGAGTATGCATGTACGCTGCCCGACGCCACCAGGCGTCTGCGCGAGGGGCTTCGTCCGGATGTGGCGCTGATCGACTACCGGATCGGCCGCGCCAGCGGCATCGATCTGTTGGAATCGTTTCGCAAACTCAGCCCGGCCACCGCCGTCGTCATGATGACCGGGCATGGTGATGTCGATGTCGCGGTCAGCGCCATGAAGAGCGGCGCGCGCGACTTCCTCACCAAGCCCGTACCGCTGGAGCACATCGCGCGCCTGATCAGCGATCTGACCGGCAATGACCCGGCTGGTGGTGGCGGCCCGCCCGAGGCGGGTGTCCAGTCGATGCTCGGGCGCTCGCCCGCCGCCGAGCAGCTGCGCAAAGGGCTGGAGAGAATCATCGAGGCCACGCGCGGCCTGAGCAGCAGGCTGCCGTCGGTTCTGGTCACCGGCGAGTCCGGTACCGGCAAGGAACTGGTCGCCCGCGCCCTGCATGCCGATGGTCCACGGGCTCATGGACCGTTCGTTTCCGTGAACTGCGCGGCGCTGCCCTCCGAGTTGGTCGAGGCCGAACTGTTCGGTCACGAGCGCGGTGCGTTTACCGATGCGCGCCAGCGGCGTGACGGCCTGTTCACCAGTGCCGATGGCGGTGTCTTGTTTCTCGATGAGATCGGTGAAATGCCGTTGGCCGCGCAGGCAAAGTTGCTCCGGGTACTCGAGGAGCGCGTGATCCGCCCGGTGGGTGCCAACGAGGCGCGGCCGGTGGATGTCTGGGTGATCGCGGCAACCAACCGCCATCTGGCCGATCTGGTGGCCGAGGGTGCTTTCCGGGGCGATCTGATGTTCCGCCTGCAGGTGTTGTGGGTGGATGTTCCGCCGCTGCGCGAGCGCGATGCCGATATCCTGCTGTTGGCCGATGCCTTTCTGCGCCACTTCTCCGGGTTGTATCCCGGCCCGGCAAGACGACTCTCCGATGATGCGCGGGCCCGTCTGCTTGCGCATCGCTGGCCGGGAAATGTGCGTGAACTGCGCAATGTGATCGAACGCGCCACGGTGCTGGCCGGGCCCGGCGGCGAGATCCGGGCACCACAGATCATGCTCACCGAGACCCAGTCGGCGCCGGCGGCCACGCTCGAGGGGATGGAGGTCGCGATGTTGCGTCAGGCGCTCGAGCGCACCAATGGCAATGTCACGCGCGCGGCCGCGCTGCTGGGTATCTCGCGCGACACGATGCGCTATCGGATCGAGAAGTTCGGCCTGCAGGCCAAGTGAGAGCTGGCGGCGCCGGATCAATGCGACAGCCAGTCTTGCAGGCGCGTCATGAGCTCCGTGTCGCCCCGCTCGGCGAGTTTCAACGCACGCCGCAATAGCGCGAGGCGGGCATAGGCGCCGAGCCGGCACCGATCGATCCCGACGTCCGGGCTCTGGCGCGCATAGGCATCGCAGACCAGCGCCAGGGTGGCTTCGAACGGCTCGCGATGGCCGCGGCCGGGCACGCCTGCCGCGGTGGCCAGATGTGCCGCGAAGTTGCCCAGATCGCTCTCCGGCGAACCATGCGCGAGATCATCGAGATCCAGCAACCAGAGCGATCCGGAGTCGTCGAGCAGGAACTGACCCGCATGCAGGTCACCATGGACCACGACACCGGGATCGCCGCGGTGGCCCGTGGGCGGGCCCGCGGCCGCCAGCACCGCGCTCATCCAGGTTTCGCCGCGTGCGGCCAGTCGCGGGCGGATGCGCAGCAGGGGATCGAAGACGGGCAGATCCGGCATCGTCGCCGGCGCCAGTCGATGCAGCTGTGCGAGCAGCGCCATGGCCCGCTCCAGCACCGTTGGCGATGCCATCATCTCCGCGGGCGTCGGGGCGCGGCCCGCAATACGTTCGAAGCGCAGATCGTGTGGGTTCTCAGGATCCACCTGGCATGCCGGTGTTCGCAGACCCGCGCGTCGCAGCGCGCAGCTTCGCCGGGCGCTTACCGCAGCGTGCCGGGCACAGCGGAAGCGCTTGCGCACGACATGCTCGGAGAACTCGATGCGCGCGCTCATCGGCGCTCGAGCAAGCGTTCGAGCGCGGCCGCAGCCTGATCCTGACCACTGGGCCCGAGATCGATCGGCGGGCGGCGGCGGCGGCCCGTGATCGTCTGCGCCAGCCACGACGCGCTGTTCTCGAGATCGCCCTCGCGATGATGATGCCCGAGCCGGGGGCCCCATTGCCGGGCGCGTCGGGCCTGGTCGTCGATGCTGCGCTCGATCGGTATCAGCATCGCGGGCACATCGGTCTGGGCCAGTTCGAGTATCGAGTTATAGCCCACCGTGCTGATCACCACATCGGCGCGTGCCAGCCACTGATTGAGCTTGCCTCCCACTTCGATGAATCTGTCCGCGCCGCTCAGACCGTCCTGCCTGGATGCGCGCGGTCCGCGCACCTGCACGACGTCGAATCGCTGCTCGCTGGCCTGCCTGGCCAGATGGATCATCGGTTCGATCTGCTCGGCGAGCATGCGTCGGGTCAGGGCATTGCCGCCCCCACCGAAACTCACCAGGAGCATCGGATCGCAGGCGAGACGGCGGCGCACGCTCGGCGTGCGACGGTAGATCCAGCCGGCATGCACGGACTCTACCGTGAAACCCGCGGGCAGACGGGGCTGCCACTCATGAACCGGGTTCGGTATCACCACCAGGTCCCACGGCCGGTCGGCGCAGCCGAAGGCGGCCAGACGGTCATCGGGCATCTCGCGCATGATCAGGGCGCGCGGCATGGTCAGGGTCTCGATGCCGGGCATCACGAGGGTGTCGGCCACGACCAGTCGCGGCGGCCGGGACATCACGGCCGCGGCCATGCGGTCACGCTCGACGATCACATGTTCGGCAAACGGCCCGGCCTGGCGGGTGTCGAAAGCCACGGGCGGCGCATTGGCGATCATGCCCAGGCGTAGTTCGGGCCGGCGCTGTGCCAAGGCGCAGGCAATCGCGTGACATCGCATCAGGTGACCCAGGCCACTGCGTGCGGAAGCGCAGAACCAGATGTCGACGGCGGTTTCGGGCATGTTCGTCTGTGGGATCGAGAGCTGAGCCGAAACCCTAGCCCGCCAGAACCGCGACGAAAAGCCCCGTTGCGCACAGGGCGGGTCGAAGCGCCCTGTTGTCGGGGGATATCACCCGATGACAGGCGTCGATCCGCCACTCTGGGGCCGCGGGCGGCATTCGCGCCCGCGTCGATCAGACCTGCCCGAGCATCCCGGCCGATACCGGTTCGAGCTGTCGGCCGATTTCGGCCAGCAGTTCATAGGAACGCAGGCGTGCATCGTGATCGAAGATGGCGGCACTGACCATCAGTTCATCGCAGGCGGTGCGCGCGATGAAACGTTGCAGCTCGGCACGTACGGTCTCGGGCGAGCCCACGAACGAGCAGGCCAGCATGCCGGATGCGTGGGCCTTCTCGGCCGGGCTCCAATAGGTGTCGATGTCGTCGATAGGCGGCTGCAGGAGTCCGCGCTGGTTGCGCACCATGCTCACGAAGCGGATCTGCAGGCTGGTGAACAGGCGGCGGGCCTCGGCATCGGTGTCGGCCACCACCACGTTCACGCAGGGCATCGCCCAGGGTGTGGCGAGTTGTTCCGAGGGCTGGAAGCGCTCTCGATACTCGCGCAGCGCCAGATCGAGCGCGTCAGGCGCAAAGTGCGAGGCGAATGCATAGGGCATGCCGAAATAGCCGGCAACCTGTGCGCCGTAGAGACTGGAGCCGAGAATCCAGATCGGGATGTTCAGATTGGCGCCGGGCACCGCGCGGATCTTCTGGTCGGGCTGCACCGGGCCGAACAACTTGCGCAGCTCCTGGACGTCTTCGGGGAAGTGCTCGGCCCAGCGCGGGTCGCGACGCAGCGCGCGCAGCGTGAGCTGGTCGGTGCCGGGCGCGCGACCGAGGCCGAGATCGATCCGTCCGGGATAGAGCGACTCGAGCGTGCCAAACTGTTCGGCGATCACCAGCGGGGCGTGATTGGGCAGCATCACGCCACCCGAGCCGACCCGGATCGTCGAGGTTCCGGCGGCCAGGTAGCCGATCACCACCGAGGTTGCCGCGCTGGCGATGCCGGTCATGTTGTGGTGTTCGGCCACCCAGAAGCGGCGATAGTTCCAGCGCTCCGCGTGGCGGGCGAGGTCGAGCGCGGTGGGCAGTGCCTCGGCCGGAGTCTGGCCTTCGCGAACGGGGACCAGGTCGAGAATCGAAAGCGGTAGCATCGTTGGCCCTGTCTGAGCGGTGGTTACTGTTGGCAACAGGGCGAAACATCATGCGCGTCGGCCCCGCAGCGTGTCCCGCATAATGTAGCAAGTCGGTCCCGGCCGATCCTTTTCCTCCCGGAGATTCCTTTTGATTTCAATTCGAACGATGTCGTCCCTGCTGCTCGCGCTCGGCGTGCTCGGCGCGACGGGCGGTGCCGCATATGCGGCCGATCAACTCGATGGCGCGCCCAAGGGCGAGGTGCAGGAGTTTTCCTATGCGCTCGGTGTGCACTTCGGCAACCAGTTCCGGCAGCGGTTCATGCAGGACGGTGTCGAGATCGATGCGGCCGCGATGGCGGCGGCCATTCAGGACGTGCTCAGTGGCAAGCAGCCGAGGCTGAGCACCGAGCAGATGCAGGCGGCATTGAATGCTGCCAACGAGAAACGGGCGGCCGCAATGCAAAAGGCCGGCGAGGCGAATGTTGCGGCCGGCAATACCTATCGCAATGAATATGCGAAGGGCGAGGGCGTGCAGAAGACCGCCAGCGGCCTGCTGTATCGTGTGCTCAAAGCCGGTGATGGCAAGAAGCCCACCGCACGTGATCGGGTCAAGGTGCACTATGAAGGCACACTGATCGACGGCAAGGTCTTCGACAGCTCCTATAAGCGGGGCGAACCGGCCGTGTTCGGTGTCGGTCAGGTGATTCCGGGCTGGCAGGAGGTTTTGCAGCTGATGCCGGCAGGCTCGGTCTACGAGGTCGTGATCGCCCCCGAACTGGCTTACGGCGAGCGCGGCTCGCCCGGCGGCATCCCGCCGAATTCCACCTTGCAGTTCAAGGTGGAACTGATCGAGGTGCAGTAGGCGCCGCGATCGGCGCGGCCCGGTTCAGGCCGGGCCGGCTTGTATCGCCGCGGCGGCGTCTGCCGCCGCCCTGTATTCCTCGCCGATGCGGGCGATCAGCGTGGCCATGCTCGGAATGTCGTTCACGGCGGCCACCGCGTGGCCTGCGCTCCAGATATCGCGCCAACGGCGCGGGCGGTCGGCTCGCGTGGTCTTATCGGCCGCAAGATCACGCCCGGCGTTCAGACCGTCATGCTCGGGCAAGGTGTCGGGGTCGAGCCCGGCGGCGATGATCGAAGGCCGCAGCATATTGGTTTCCAGGCCGGTGAAGGCGCGCGTGAGCAGGATGTCATCGAGGCTGCTCTGCACGAGCATCTGCTTGTAACGCTCGTCGGCCATGCTCTCGGCTGTGGCAATCATGCGGGTGCCCATGTAGGCGAGGTCGAAGCCGAGCGCGCGCGCGGCAAACAGCGCCTGGCCATCGGCGATACCGCCGGCAAGCACCATGGGGCCTGACCAGAACGCGCGTACCGCGCGCGCGAACGCAAACGGATTGGCCCAGCCGGTCTGGCCACCCGCGCCCGCGCTCAGCAGGATCAGGCCGTCGACACCGGCCTGCGCCGCGCGGCGCGCATGACGCAGCGAGGCCACGTCGGCGAACACCTTGCAGCCGGCCTCGTGCAGCGGGCCGAGCACAGCATCTGGCGCGCCCACACTGGTAATCACCTGCCCGATGCCATGGTCGAGCAGCACCCGCATGTCTGCGTCACGACGCGGATTCGAGGCATGCACGATGAGATTCGGCCAGATCTTGCCGGTGCGCCCGGCCGCCGCGGCCGCCGATTCGTCGATGCGGCGCCGCATCGTCTGCAGCCACTGCGCGAGTTCGTCGGTGCCGCGGCAGTTGGCGGTTGGAAAGGCGCCGCCGATGCCGGCCGCGCAGGCGCCCACCACGTAGTCGATACCCGAGACGAGCAGCATGGGCGCAGCGATGATCGGCAGAAGGCCGGGGCCCGCCATGCTCAGTTCACAGCCCGTGCCTTGCCGGCCCAGTACCTGGCGCGCAAGACCTTTTTGTCCGGCTTGCCCACCGCGGTCAGCGGCAGGGCGTCCACGACCTCGACACTCTTGGGGGCATAGATCGAGCCCTTGGCTTCGCGCACCGCTTCCACGATGCGCTGCGCGTCGATCTGCTGGCCGGGCCGGGCGACCACGAGCGCCTTGACGGCCTCACCCCACTTGTCATCGGGCACCCCGATCACCGCGGCCGCCGACACCGATTCGTCGCGCATGATCACGTCTTCGATCTCGCGTGGGAACACATTGAAGCCGCCGGAGACGATCATGTCTTTCTTGCGATCGACGATGGTCAGGAAACCGTCCGGATCGATGATGCCGACATCGCCGGTGCGCAACCAGCCGTTGACGAGCGTGGTCTCGGTGAGATCATCGCGGCGCCAGTAGCCATCCATGACGGTCGGGCCCTGCACGCAGATCTCGCCAGGCTCGTTGGGCGGCAGTTCGCGCGAGTCGTCATCGAGAATCGCCATTCGTGCGCCGGGCATCACCTGGCCGCAAGACAGCAGTCGCGCTTCGTCCCCGACATCGTGTTGCTCGCGCCACAGGCACGAGGTGATGCCCGCGCACTCGGTCTGGCCGTAGAGCTGGCTGAACACCGGCCCGATGCGCCGGATGCCCTCGATCAGCCGCGCCGGTGCCATCGGCGAGGCGCCATACATGATCGTTTGCAGGGTGGACAGATCGGCTTCGTCCAGACCGGGGCTGTCAAGTAAGGCGTAGATCATGGTCGGTACCAGCAGGCTCATGGTGGCGCGATGCTCGCGCACGCCGTCGAGCCAGCGTTGCGGATCCCAGCCTTTTTGCAGCACGACGGTGCCACCGGTCATCAGCGTGGGCACGACCATCATGCCGGCCGCATGAGAGATCGGGGCCACTGCCAGGTAGCGGCGATCGCGCGGCAGATCCCAGCCGGTGGCCACGCTGAAGGCCATCTGGGCCAGCGCACGTTCGGGCAGCATGGCCGACTTGGGCACACCGGTGGTGCCGCCGGTATAGAGCAGCCAACTCAGCTGTTCGGGTGTGCCCGCCGTGCGTGGCAAGGGGTTGGCAGCGGCGCGGCTGGCCAGCAGGTGGATGTCCTGACCGCATGCGCCGGGCCCGAAGCTGAGCACGTGCTGCACGGTGCCCGATTGATCCAGCAGTGTCTGGGCGCGCTCGGCAAAGGCGGGGTCGACGAACAGAAAGCGCAGCTCGGCCTCGCGACACATGTGCAGATGGTCTTCGAGCGAGCCCATTGGGTGCAGCGCGGTGTAACGCGCGCCGATCAGCGCCGGCACGGTCTGACCGAACCAGACCTCGGGCCGGTTCGGCGAGAGCAGGCCGAAGCCGTCGCCCGGCCGCGCGCCGAGCGCGACCAGCGCACTGGCCCAGCGTGCCAGCCGCTCGCCGCTCTGGGCATAGGTCAGCGTTTCATTGTCGGCAATGAACGCGGTCTTGGGCCCGAACCGGCGCAGCGATGCCAGGATCAGGTCGAGATGGGTCGAGCGCTCGCGCAGCATGGACATGGTGTCTCCTTTCGAACAGGGGCGCCGGCACCCGGTGGGGGAGCAGGGCGATCGGTTGCCGGTGTCTTCTTTGTCGCCGATCTTAGCAATCGCTGCAGTCCGCCGGGTAGGACGGCTATATTTGCGATGTCACAGTCTATGGAGGCCAGCATGGCTTCTCATCAACATCCCAGCGCTGCCGACGAGGCCTTGATCAGCGATGCCCAGGTGGCCGACTACCAGCGCGACGGGGTGATCATCCTGCGCGGTCTGTTCAGCGACTGGATCACCACCCTGGGCGCTGGTGTCGAGCGACTGATGGCCGATCCCAGCCCGCGTGAGCGCACCGTGCAACCTGAGGATGGCTCGGCGCCATTCTTCCAGGATCTGTGTAACTGGGATCGCATCGAGCCGTTTCGCGAATTCGTGCTGCATTCGCCGATGGCGGCCTATGCGGCCCGCCTGATGGGCTCGCGTAAGGCACGTTTCTTTCACGACCATGTGTTGGTCAAGCGGCCCGGTGGCAGCACCGTGACCCCGTGGCACCAGGATCATCCCTATTACTGTCTGGAGGCCGAGCAGAGCGTGAGCTTCTGGATTCCGCTCGATCCGGTGGCCGAAGACGTCGCGATGCAGTCGATCCGCGGGTCGCATCGCTGGGGGCGGGAGTTCAAGCCAATGCGCTTCAATGGCCAGCCGCTGAACGATGTCGATGCCTTCGACACCATGCCCGACATCGAGGCGGGGCGGGAGCGCCATGACATCGCCACCTGGGCGCTGGCACCGGGCGATGCGATCGCGTTCAATTTCCGCACCCTGCACGCGGCGCCGGGCAATCACTCGGCCACCATGCGGCGGGTGTTCTCGGCGCGCTGGGTGGGCGACGACGCGGTCTATCGGCGGCGCAGCGGCAAGATCTCACCGCCCATTCGCGATCTCGGGATTCCGGATGGCGCACCTTCGATGCGCCGGAATTCCCGGTTGTCTACGAGCGCGGCTGAGGTGCAGACGCATACGGTGCCTGCTGCGGCGTCTGCGCACACCCCAGGCGCACCGTATCCTGATATGGGTGCGCCCGCCACGGCAGGCGTGGATCCACCCGAGAACCCGACCGACATCAAGCGAACTTCAGATTCAGGACACTAGGCCGGGGCCAGCGCAATCAGCCCGGCCGCCGTGTTCGAGATCGGGATGTGATAGTTACGATGCACTTCGGCGGCGGTAGCGCCGAGCGCGCCGCGCGCGGCCAGCCACATGATCAGCTCCACGCCCTGGGTGCCGGTTTGCTCGACCAGTTCCTCGATCGAATAGTGGGTGGCCCATTTCGGATCCTGACTCAGGCTGTCCAGGAACTTCAGGTCGAAGGGCTTGTTGATGAAGCCGGCGCGTTCGCCATCGAGCTGATGTGACAGCCCACCGGTGGCCATCAGCAGCACGCGGGCGTCTTGCGGCCAATCGCGGATGGCATCGCCCACGGCCTGACCGAGCGCGAAGCAGCGTGCGGCACTGGGCAACGGATACTGCACGGTGTTGATCGCGATCGGCACGGCCCTGGGCGGCGTGGCATCCGGCCAGAGCATGGCCAGCGGCAGCGTGAACGCGTGATCGACCAGCATCTCCTGGCAGGTGGTGAGATCGAAGTCGTTGCGGATCACGCGGTCGATGATGTGCCAGGAGAGATCCGGTGCCCCGGCATAGGGTGGCAGCGTGGGAATGCCCCAGCCTTCGTCGGCGTTGCTGTACTGCTCGGCCGCGCCGATCGCGAACGTGGGCATCTTGTCGAGAAAGAAGTTCAGGCCGTGGTCGTTGTAGAACACCACCACGACATCGGGCTTGATCTCGGCAAGCCAGCGATGCACCGGCGGGAAGCCGTCGAACCAGGGCTTGAAATAGGGGTCTTGTTGCAGCTTCTGGGCTATCGCTTTGCCCAGCACCGGCACATGCGACATGCCGACGGCACCGACGATGGTGGCCATGTGATCAACTCCCTGCGGCGACGAGCTTCGCCTTGAATGCTTCTTTGCTCAGACCGGTTTGCGCGGCGCCGAGATCCTGGACGTCGAGCCCCAGAATGCCCGCGAATTTGGCCAGGTAATAGACATTGCCGCCGGCCCGCAGCAGGCCGAGCACGTCGCGCGCGAGGATCGCGCGGGTCTGTTGCGCACTGAGCCCGTAACGCGCGCAGTAGCCGGCCTCGTCGGCCTTGAAGGCGTCGCGATTGACGGCCTCGTTGAAAGAAAAGCACATGCGGTTCAGCGCATAGCCCTTGCGGGCCTGGGCACCATCGAACAGGATGGTGCCTGGGATCTCGATCTTGCTCATGTTCCTGGTCTCGCTTGCCGGGGCCCCGGTGGCGCCCCGCTTCTGCCTGCCCGCGGCCGGGGCGGGCGGCATTGCAGGCGAATACCTGCCACGGCGCCGGTGCCCATGCGCAAAGTCTGCGCCACGCCGCCGGCGCTGACCAGGGTCGCCGGGCGAGCAAACTTGACGCAGGTCAGAGCTTGGCCGGATTGATCCGCCGTCGCGCGGCCAGGAGCATCGAGGCGGCCAGCAGCACGGACATCAGGCCGGAGGCCGGTGTGGCCAGCCAGATGCCGGTTTCGCCGATCAGGGCCGCCAGCAGATAGGTCAGCGGCGCCAGGAACAGATAGTTGCGCGCCAGGCCCAGCAGCGCCGCGCGACGGGCGTCGCCGACCGCCTGGAAAAAACCGGCCACGATCATGCTGGGCCCCGAGATGAAGAACAGCATGAACAGCAGCGGCAGAATGCGCGCCACCTCGGCGGCGGCGATCTCGTCATCGATGAACACCCGGCCGACGAAATGGCGCGCGAGCAGCAGTGCGGCCTCGATCAGCAGACCGTAGGCCAGGGCGATCAGCGCGCCAACCTGCAGGCTACGCCAGACTCGCGGCCAGAGCCTGGCACCGGCGTTATTGCCGACAATGGTCTGGGTGGCCATGTTCAGGCCGAGCAGCGGCAGGATCGTAAACGCCTGCAGGCGGTTGACCACGCCATAGGCGGCCACCGTGAGCGCATAGTGCTCGGGCTGCCAGATCCGCAGCGCATGCAGCGTGACCGCGGCGGTCAGTGCAACGCCCATGAAGTTCAGCGCCGAAGGCAGGCCCAGGGCGAGCACCTGACCCGAGTAGCGCGCAAAGGCAGCGCGCGAGGGCTTCTGCAGCTGCAGCGTCGTGTGCCGGCGGCGGCGATAGGTCAGTACCGCCACCAGGCCGATGAACTGGGCCATCACCGTGCCCAGCGCCGAACCGGCCACGCCCAGACCGAGCTCGACGATCAGCAGCCAGTTCAGACAGACATTGACGATCGTGGCCAGCAGACCGACCGCGGCGAGCGTGGACACCCGTCCTTCGCTGCGCAGCGCATCGGCATTGAGGCCGAGCATCAGGTTGAACGGGGCGGCGCCGATCAGGATCGCCAGATAGATCCAGCTCAGATTGGCGAGTTCCGCCCGACCATTGGCCAGGGCGTCGCAGATCGCACGACCGCCCAGCGCGAAGCCGGTCATCAGCACGACGGCCACGAGCAGCGCCAGTAGATGGCTGTTGGTGAAGGCGGCGCGCGCTTCGTCGGGACGGCCTGCGCCCAGCAGCCGGGCCAGCACGCTGGCCGAGCCGTGACCGACGATGCCCGAGGCGGCCACGGTCAGCATGAACACCGGAAAGGCCAGCGATACCGCGCCGAGCGCCTCGGCGCCGACGAAGGCGCCGAGAAAATAGGCGTCGACAACGGTCATCAGGCCGTTCATGGCCATCAGGGCAACGATGGGCGCCGCGGTGCGCAGGAACAGGCCCGCCAGCGGGCCGCTCAGGAATGGATTGGCGCGCTGGCGATCGCGCGTCATAGCTGCTCGGCCCACCAGGAGCGGACCGGTCGCAGCCTGGCCAGTTCGGCCACGATGCGCGTCGGTGCCTGCTCGCCAAAGGCATCCGAAGGGTTGGGCGAGTCGATCCAGACGGTCATCGATTTGCGTCGGAGCAGACCGGCATTGGGATGGTCCTGAGGCCAGGGGGCGGGCACCCGCTTGAGCTCGGGTTCGTCGATCCGGCAGCCATCGGCCTGCAGACGTGCGAGCGCGCGTGCCAGCCTGGCGCCCGCCGGCCCGGCCACCGCAGCCCGCCAGCGCTCCAGCGCAGTGGCATCGAAACCGAAGCCACCGAAGCCGAGCACCAGACGGTCGGTTTCCAGGCCGACCATCCAGGCCGCGCCGGTTGCCGAATCGGTAAAGCCGATGTGGATGTGCGTGTTGTACGGGGCCTGGTCGCGCGAGAAGCGCAGGTCGCGATTGATCCGAAAGACCTTGGCCGTGACCGGTGCGCCAAAGCGCCTGGCCAGCAGCGGCGTCATGGCGGACACGAAAGCCTTGGTCGGCGCCTTGACATGGGCCTCATAGCGACCCTTCTGAGACTGGAACCAGTCGCGATCATTGTGGCGGGCCAGATCTTCGAGGAACGCGATGGTCTGCTCATCGAACTTCATAGTCAGGACACTCGGTTGCCGGGGAGCGCAGTGTAGCCGCCCGAGGTGTCGCCCGGGCGGCGCACGGGCACGGTGGGTTTGCTATGCTCGATGTCTCGACACGCGCCGGTGGCTTGTCGTCGTTCTCGTACCGGCGCCCGGGTGCCCGCCCGGCAACCCACATCCCAATCCAGAGGAGACCATCATGGGGCAACTCGACGGCCGCGTGGCCATCGTCACCGGATCCGGCCGCGGTATCGGCCAGCAGATCGCACTGCGCCTGGCGCGTGACGGCGCCAACGTGGTGGTCAATGACCTCGATGAGGCGCCGGCGGCGGAAACCATCGGCATGATCGAGTCCATGGGCGGCAAGGCAGTGGCCTGCAATGGCGATGTCACCCAGCCCGATTTTGGCGATCGCATCGTGGCCACCGCGCTCGAGCGTTTCGGCGATGCCCATATCGTGGTGAACAACGCCGGCTATACCTGGGACAGCGTGATCCAGAAGATGACCGACGAGCAGTGGTACGCGATCATCGATGTGCACCTGACCGCGCCGTTTCGCATCCTGCGCGCCTTTCAGGGGCACCTGAAGACCGCCACCGAGCGCGAGGCCGCGGCCGGTCAGCGCATCGTGCGCAAGGTGGTCAACATCTCGTCGACCTCCGGGGTCAACGGCAATCCGGGTCAGGCCAATTACTCGGCCGGCAAGGCCGGCATCGTGGGTATGACCAAGACGCTGGCCAGGGAATGGGGCCGGTATCACACCACGGTCAACGCGGTAGCGTTCGGCTACATCCAGACGCGCCTCACGCAACCGCTCGAGAAGGGTGAGTCCGGCATGACCGCGGTCGGCGAGCGCGAGGTCAAGTTCGGCATCCAGCCGGGCCGCCTGGCCGCGCTGAGCCAGATGATTCCGCTGGGGCGCGGTGGCACGCCCGAGGAGGCCGCCGGTTCGGTCTATCTGTTCTGCAGCCCGGACAGCGACTATGTCAGCGGCCAGTGCCTGGTGGTGACCGGCGGGCTCTGAGGGCCGGCGTTCGCGGGACGCCCGGATGGCCGGGCCCGGCGGCAAGCGATCGATCGAGGCGCGATGACCATCCCCTACTCTGTGTTGCGCATGTTGATCGCGCTGGTGCTGATGACCGTCGGCAGCAGCGCGATGTATGTCGTGGTGGTGGTGCTGCCGATGGTGCAGTCGGAGTTCGGCGTGGATCGCGCCGATGCCTCGCTGCCGTACACGCTCACCATGATGGGGTTCGGGCTGGGTGGCATCCTGATGGGCCGCCTCTCGGATCGCTACGGGGTCAGCGTGCCGGTCATGGTCGGTGGTGTCGGCATGACATTGGGATTCTGGCTGGCGGCCACCGCACCGGCCTTATGGGTGTTCACAGCCGCGCACGGCATCCTGCTCGGGCTGCTTGGCAGCTCGGCGATGTTCGCGCCGCTGGTGGCCGATACCTCGCTCTGGTTCACCAAGCGCCGCGGGATCGCGGTGGCGATCTGTGCCAGTGGCAACTATCTGGCCGGCGCCGTCTGGCCACCGATCGTGCAGAGCTTCTCGGCCGTCCACGGCTGGCGCGCAGCCTATCTGACGATGGCGGTGATCAGCCTGGTGATCATCGTCCCGCTTTCATTCCTGCTGCGCCGGCGCGCACCCTTGGCCGACGCGATGGCGGGCGCCACGGTCGCGCAGCGACCCGGCAATGCCCTGAAGGCCGCGGTCGAGCGGTCGCGCACCGCCGCCCGGGCGGCCGCCGACACCGCAAGTGGCGCTGCAGCGGTCCGGGCCGGGGCTTCGGCGCCGGCGTCTGCATCCGCCGAGGAGCGACCGCTGGGCATGTCCCTGGGGGCCTTGCAGTCCCTGTTGTTCGTGGCCGGCATCTCCTGCTGTATCGCGATGTCCATGCCTCAGGTGCACATCGTGGCGTTGTGCGGCGACCTGGGCTTTGGTGTGGCGCGTGGCGCCGAGATGCTCTCCCTGATGCTGGCGTTCGGGATTCTCAGCCGGCTGACCTCGGGCCTGATCTGCGATCGCATCGGCGGTCTGCGCACCCTGCTGCTCGGCTCGGTGCTGCAGGCGGTGGCGCTGCTGCTGTTCCTGCCCTTCGATTCGCTGGCGTCGCTCTATGTGATCTCGGCCCTGTTCGGTCTGGTGCAGGGGGGCATCGTGCCCTCGTACGCGATCATCGTGCGTGAATACTTCTCGCCGCGAGAGGCCGGTGCCCGGGTGGGCACGGTGTTGATGGCCACCCTGCTCGGCATGGCGATCGGTGGCTGGGTGTCGGGCAAGATCTTCGATCTCACCGGTTCCTATGATGCGGCGTTCATTCACGGCTTCGCCTGGAATGCGCTCAATGCCGCGATCGCGTTCTATCTGTTGATGCGTGCGCGCCGGGTCGGCCCAACCCTGACCCCGTCGGCCGTGCTCGCCTGATACTGCGGGTCGGCGGCGCGCGTCGTGCTCGCGATGCTCATACGGCCAGGGCGAGCACAGGGTCCATCGGTTCCGGATGCATGGTGCGCGACAGCCGGGCCAGCCGGATCACGATCGACCGAATGCTCGCCTCCCCGCTCTTGGCGAGGATCGACCGGATCTGTGACCGCACGGTGCTCTCGGCCACCGAGTGTCCCTGCGCGATGCGCTTGGGCTCGGTGCCGGCCGCCAGCTGCCACAAGACCTGCCGTTCGGTCTCGCTGAGCAGATACTGACGGGCGTACAGCTCGAACACCTGGCGGTCGCACACGTGCTCGCGCTCGAGCATGATCCGCGCCGTGCCCCGGTGCCGGCCCGGCATCATGAAGGCGTGCAGCGGGTGGGGCCGATTGGCCACCAGGCAGAGTCGGGCGGGCTGTCCGCCGGCCACCGCGCTCACCGCGCTGAGCCAGCGGCTACGGAACCGTGGCAGCGCCGGCAACAAGCGCCCGTCGGCGATCGTCATGCAGTCGAGTTCGCCCACCGGCGAGTAGGTCTGGCGGTCGCTCACGAGCAGACGCGCACCGGCATCGAGCAGGAATTCGTCCCGCTGCGGTGATGCCTGGGCCGGCTTCGTCGCCAGCGCGCGCGGCGGCTCGCAGATCCAGTCTCGATGCGTCCCGCACCGGTTATCAGGCTGGGCGCGGTTCATGATCGCCTCCATGGCGGTTCCCCCTTAATTGAGTAAGATGGACGGTTGATTCGCTCACTCGTCCTGTCATCCGATCGCTCGGCGCATGGACGCTCGGGCATGAGACGAAGCTTCGCGCTGGCAGCCGTTTTAGACCTTTAATGACATTAAAGATGGATAAATTCGCGCCCGGCCCGGCCGCATCCCGGCGCCGGCAATGACCGGGCGTTTTCGGTTTGGCGGCTTCGAGGTCCTGGTCGCGGAGCGCACCGTGCTCGCATCCGGCCGCATCCTGGCCATTGGCCCGCGGGCCTTCGATGTGCTGCTCGTCCTGCTCGAACAGGCAGGCCAGGTGATCGGGCGTGACGAGATCCTCGATCGTGCCTGGCCCGGCCTGGTGGTGGAGGAGAACAACCTGTCGGTGCAGATCTCCTCGCTTCGCAAGCTGTTGGGCGCCGATGCGATCAAGACCGTCTCGGGGCGTGGCTATCAGTTCGCATGGCCGGTTCAGGTCGATGTTGGTCCGCCGGCAGTCGCCGCCTCCGCCCCCACCCCCGGGTGGTCAGCCCCGGCCGGCGAGGCGACGGACCGGGAACGCGGCGCTCGAGATCCGGCCGGGTCGCTGCGCGAGCCGTATGGCGCATCGAATCTGCCGCAATGGTTTGACACGCCGATCGGCCGTGATGCCGATCTGATGGCGGTGGACCGCCTGCTGCATGAACAGCGGCTGGTGACGATCACCGGCCCTGCGGGAATCGGCAAGACCACGGTGGCCATGGCCGCCGCGCGTACCTGGCATCAGCGCGAGCGGATCGAAACCCAGTGGATCGAGCTCTCCGGTGTGCGCGACCCTGGGCTGACCACGGCCACGATCGCCCATGCCTTGAAAGTCTCGCTGAGCGGTCAGCGGGATGCGCTCGAGGAACTGATCATCGCCTTGCGCTCGCGCCAGTTGCTGGTGGTACTGGACAACTGCGAGCACCTGGTTGCGGGGGTCAGTCGGCTGGCGCTCGCCGTGATGCGACAGACCACCGGTGTGCGCTTTCTGGTCACCACGCAGGAGATCCTGCATGTCCCGGGCGAGGCGGTGCACCGGGTCGAGGCCTTGTCGCTGAGCGGTTGCGGGTCGTCGCAGCAGCCGTCGGCGGCGGTGACCTTGTTCATCGAACGTGCGCGCGCGCTCGATTCCAAGTTCGCGCGCGATGCCGGTAATGCGGCGATCATCGATGACATCTGCCGCGGGCTCGAGGGGATCCCGCTGGCGATCGAACTGGCCGCCGCGCGCGTACACATGTACTCGCTGGAGGGGGTCAGGGACCGCCTGTCCGATGGCCTGCGACTGTTCAGTCGCGGTTCACGCGTCGAGCCGCGCCATCGCACTCTGTATTCGGCCCTGGACTGGAGTCACGGGCTGCTTGACGAGCCCGAGCAGACGGCATTTCGGCGCTTGGCCGTCTTTGGCGATGGCTTCACCGAACGGGCCGGCGCGCGCATCATCGCCGATGAGCGGATCGACGAATTCGATGCCTGCGAGTTGATGGCTTCCTTGCTGGACAAATCCCTGATCGTGCTCGACAAGCGGGTGCCGGGTCGCTACCGATTCCTGGAGGTCACGCGCTCGTATGCGACACAGAAACTGCATGAGTCGGGTGAGGAGCCGCGTCTGCTCGCCCGGCATGCGCAGGTCACGCTCGCCGGTCTGCGCGAGGCCATCCGGGCACGCGCCACCGAGGCACTGTGGGCGGACATGAACAACATGCGCCGCGCCTATGCCTGGGCCATGGGCGCGGATGGCGACAAGCGACTGGCCGTGGGGCTGGCGACAGCCTCCGCGGTGGTGCTCGCGGTGGAGGGATTCGTGGCCGAGGCGCTGGCCCGGCATCTCGAGGTGCAACCCTTCCTGGACCAGAACATCCCCGATGATGTTGCTGCGCTGTATTGGCAATGGTATGGGCGCATCGGTACCGACTGCCGACTGCCGGTGCAGACCTGTATCGAGGCCTTCGATCAGGCGCTCACGATGTTCCGTGGTCTGGGCAACATCCGCCACCAGCATGCCTGCCATCGGATGAAGGCGCAGGCCCTGATCGATGCCGGCGAGTTCGACGCGGCGGCACGCTCATTGTTCGAAGCCTATCGACTCGAACTCGATGTCACGCCGGCGGCCGACCGGATGCGCAGGTTACGGGTACAGGGCCTGCTCGAAGAACGATCCGGGCGGGCACGGGCCGCGCTGCAGACCTGGGCCCAGGCGCTACAGATGTGTGACCAGTTCGGCATCACCCGCTATGCGATGATCGTTCGCGTGGATATCGCTCGCGCGCATCTGGCCCTGGGCAATCTCGACGAGTGCATCGCGCGATTCGGGGAACTGGCGGGCTTCGCGCGGGATCGCGCGGAAGGCGGGCTGACGATGAGCTATGCGCTGACCGGCCTGACGACGACCCACCTGCTGCGTGGCGAGGATGCCCAGGCATTGGCCGTGGCACGCGAGGCGATCCCGGTGCTGCGCCAGGCCGGCTTGCTTGCGGTGCGCGGCGACATGTTCGCGCTGCTGCTGGCCCGGCTCGGCCGCCCGCAGCTCTCGGCCCAGATTCTGCGCCTGGTGGACACCGTGCGTCAGGCGACCGGAACCGTGCGAGATCCCGTCGAGGCCCGGCTCAGACGCGAGGCCATCGAGCTGATCGAGGGTGGGGGCGTGCGCCTCGAGGAGCCGCTCGCGGTCAGCCTGCACGAGGGCGATCTGCCCGCGCTGTTGCTGGTGGCCTTGTCCGGTAACGAACAGGCGTCCCCTTGAGCGGGCCGGTATCGATCTGCCCGGTCGGCCACCCGTATCCATGGGATTGCCGCGCAGGTGCTCATCGGGGACACTGTTCGAGAGCGGGCGCCAAAGCGGCGCGCGCGGGCCGATTCATTCCGGGAACCCTATGAGCGACACGATCGACTACCGCCGGGGCCGCTTCGAGGCCATGGCTCGTACGGGTTTTGTGCCCGACCAGGTCAGCCATGGGCTGAACCTGATTCTGCCGCTGCAGGATCCCCGGCTGATGCCGGTGCTGATGTCGGCAATCCTGGAGAACCGGCCGCGCACCAGCGCGGTTCTCGAGGCGCTCAATTTCGTGCACTTCGCGCGCTTTCTGCCTACGCCCGACAACAGTGCGCTGCAGGTGATCACTGTGTTCGACGGTGCGCTGGATACCTATGTCGACGAGTTCGCGGTGGCCATCGGTGACACCTTCGATCTGATTCTCTCGTTCGTGGATCCCGCGATCCGGCCGCATCTGCCGGTGCGCGAGAAGCCGGGCGAATTCATCGAGTTCGTGCGCCGCCAGAACCAGGCCGTGGTCGGCTCCGAGGTCTACCGGCACTGGCCCTTGTTCGCGGCCTATCCGCGCACCACGGTGTTGGAGATCACCGGCGGCCAGCCGGTGAACCGGCGCGTCGATGATGATGCGCGCGGCCAATGGATCGATCGCCAGGATGTGCAGGGCAATGTGCTGGTTGCGCATGCCGCCAGACGCGCCTGGCACTATGCGCTGCGCCTGCCCGACGCGCAGGCTGGCAGGCGTTTGCTCGGTGCGATGCTGACACCGGATGCCTTCGGCCTGCCGCAGGTCACGCATGACCTGGACGCGAGCACGCGTGCACGTCCTTACTACCTGAATGTCGGTCTTACCGCGGCCGGGCTGGTGCGGCTGGGTGTGAGCAGCGAGCAACTCGGTGCATTTCCAGCGGCGTTTCTTGACGGCCCGCGTCATCCGGAGCGCTGCCGGCGTACCGGCGATGTGGGCAGCAATGATCCGCGGCACTGGGAGCTGTCGTTCGACGGCGGGCAGCACGCCGACCCGCAAGACGCGGTCCATCTGCTGCTGTCGCTGTACGGCGCCGATGATGCGGCGCTGGCCGGCCATCGGCGGGCCATCGAGGCCGCCTGCGATGCGCTGGGCATTGCGCGCATCTGGTGCCGCGATGCTCGGGCCCTGGCAGGTGGCATCGGTCACTTCGGCTATCGCGACGGCATCGCCCAGCCGCGAATCGCCGGTGTCGACGATCCGAGCCGCACCCAGGATCATCAGCCGATGGCCGGCGTTGGCGACTTCCTGTTGGGCGCCCGCTATCCGAATGCCTATGGCGCGCCCTCATTGGGTGCGATGCCGTTCGAGCTGGCGGAAAACGGCTGCTTTGCCGCGGTTCGTCTGCTCGAGCAGGATGTGGAGGGTTTCGAGGCGGCGCTGAAGCAGGCCGCGGCCGAGCACGGCATCCATCCTGAGCTTCTCGCCGCCAAACTGATGGGGCGCTGGCGCAGCGGCGAGCCTCTCAGTCTGACCGGCCATCAGGCCGATCTGTCCGATGCCGGCCCTGCGCGCGAGATCGGGCGTGAGCAGCTCAATGCCTTCGACTACATCGCCACAGATCGTTTCGATCCGGCCGGCGCAGGTGATGACATCGCCGGCGCGCTGTGCCCGGTTGGTTCGCATATCCGGCGCATGAATCCGCGCTCCGCGCCGGCTGTGGGCAAAGCCTATAGCCGGCGCATGATCCGCCGCGGCATGCCTTATGTGTGGGCCGATGCCGGCGACGGCCAGGGTGGATCACACCCCGCGAAGGGCCTGCTCGGCATCTTCATCTGTTCGGATCTCGAACGTCAGTATGAATTCGTGCTCGGCCAGTGGGCCAATGGCGATCTCAGTCAGGCCGGCATGCGGGGCGGCCGCGATCCATTCGCCGGCGCGGTCATGCCGGCGAATGGTGCCGGGCCCGGCGATGCGGAACCGACATCGCCGTTCCGGATCGCGCACGCCGATGGCCGTGTCAGCCAGGTGCAGATCGGCCAGTTCGTGCGCAACCGCGGCAGTGTCTATCTGCTGTTGCCCGGCCTGACGGGCCTGCGCTGGCTGGCCGGTATGCCCGCTGTGCGGCGTGAACCGCCCCCCGGTCTGGCACTGATGAGGTCTCGCCCGCAGGAGCTCTGTTTCGATGTGCACGATCCGGATTTCCATCGCGACCCCTATCCCTACTATGCACTGCTGCGCGAGCGTGCCGCGGTGGTCCGTGTGCCGCAGCACAATGCCTGGTGGGTGCTCAGCGCCGAGCTGGTCGAGAAGCTTGGTGCCAATGCCGGCGATTTTCTGAAGAAGCCGCTGCGCGAGAGCGAGGGGCATTGGCCGCATGGCCTGTTTCACATGGATGGTGCCGAGCATCGCCAGATGCGTACTTTGCTCGACCCGATCATGGCCTGGGTGCGTGAGCAACGTCTGGATCAGGCCTGCCACGCGGCTATCGATCGCGCGCTGGCGGCGCTCGGCGACGCCCATGAATTCGATCTGGTGCGCCAGTTCGCCCATCGGGTGCCGCTCGAAACATTCATGGCGGTGTTCGGGGCGAGGGCGGAAGAGGTGGCCCGCTTCGACGCCCTGATTCAGAGCATCCTGCGCAATGTCGACCCCGGTCTGCCGGCCAACCGGCGCTCGCAGGCGCTGATCAGCGGCGCGATGATCGAGGACCACCTGATCAGACAGGTGCAGGGCGGGGCGGACTTCGGCGAGGACACGATCCTCGGGCGGATGCAGCGGCTGTATGAACAGCAGCAGCTCGCCCCTTCGCAGTTCATCATGACAGCGGTGCACTTCATGATGGGCGGCTATCTCTCCACCCGGTTCCTGATCACCACGGGCATCTGGAATCTGTTGCGCCACGGCGTTCGTTCATCGCCGCCGTCTGCCGATCCGGTCGATGAGCACGCCCTCGCCGAAATGCTTCGCTTCGATGCGCCGTTTCAGATGGCCGACCGCTACGCGGCCCGCGATCTCGAACTCGGCGGTGTGCGCATCTCCAGGGACGACAAGCTCGTGCTCGTCTATGGCGCGGCCAATCGTGATCCGGCCAGATTCGCCGACCCGGACATCTTCGATATCAGGCGCATCGACGCGGGCTCGCACTTCGCCTTCGGCGGGCAGAGCAATCCGCATCACTGCATCGGCCATCATCTGGCCGGGCGAATGGCGGGGCTGGCGATGAACCGCTTGTTCGCACACTTCCCGGGCTTGCATCTGCCACCGGACAACGCGGCCGTTGCGGGCCCGTTGTCATTCATGACCGATCCGTATTTCCGCTCGCCCGAGGCGTTGACCCTGTTCACCCGGGTTTGAAGGGGCCGTGCATGTGCCACGCGCGGATGCGATCGTCGTCAGTCGCGCCGTTCATGCATGCCGAGATGCCCGAGCAGGCGCTCGTGCGCGGCCTCGACCAGCTGCCTGTCGTGCGGGACCTCGACCGCTCGTGACCAGACCTGGCGTGCATGACCGGCAGCATCCAGCACCACCGCCCGATCATCGGGCCTGAGCTCGGCGATCGCATGCAGACTCTGGTAGTAGCGTGCCATCACCTGAGGCTCGCCGCCGCCATGGCGCGCGAGGGTCTCGAAGAATTCCGTGACCAGATCCGACAGACAGAGCGCGTTGGCATGCAGACTGCGGTGGCCCGATTCGTCACCCGCCTTGTCCAGTTGCCGATGCCAATAGTCGATCGTTCGGGTCGCCGAAACGATCGCATCGACCGCGGTACCCGGGTCGTTCACGCCCGGAGACAGTGCGCGCGCGGCCACTTCCCCCATCATCGTGAAGCCGTAACGGGGGTCCTGCAGCAATGTGCGCCTCGGCCCCAGCAGGAAGGCATTGCGAATCTGCCCGTCGATCGCGGCGGACGAGTCTTTGGCGTTGGCGTTGGCGTTCGCGTTCGCGTCGGCGTCGGCGTCTGAGTCTGAGTCTGAGTCTGAGTCTGAGTCTGAGTCTGAGTCGCCGCGCGGATCATCGCGCGTATCGCCGCGATCGTCGTCATCCGCGCGTCTGACCAGGCGGCAGAGCGGGCGATTGCGATAACAGAACGTGCCCGATCTGACCATCAGATAGACATCGAAGCGCTGGTTCCGGGCGGCTTGCGCAAGGGCTTCGAAATCGATGGTCTGCACAAAGCCCACGGCATCGGCAAGGATGTCACGACCGTCGGGCGGCTCGGTGTACGGCTGGCAGAAACCGGGGCGGCTGAGCCGGTCGCCGTCGATCGCCTCCCGGGTGCTCAGCTCCAGCGCGCGCAATGTATCGTGAATCTGGCCCAGTCGCGAGACATCATCGACCCAGCGAATCAGCGTGATCACGACCAGATTCAGAATCGCGAACGACGCAATGAAGATCAGCGCGCGCCCGCCTTCCTCCACCAGGTTGGAGTCGATCACAATCAGCGCGGTGACGCTGAAGACGAAGGTGCCGATGAAGGTGGAGATCGCGTGCAGGGCGGCCGAGTCCTCGACCATCAAAGGTGCAACACGCGGCGTGGCCATGCTGGCGGCTGCCTGATAGGCCGAGACCATTGTGCCGAGCGAGAACGTGGCCACCGCCAGCATGCTGGTGGCAAGAATCGACAGCAGGCGCTCGACCGCGTCTCCACCGACCAGCGAAGAGATCCAGCGAGGCATCAGCGGGTCGAACAGCCACGCCAGCAGGCAGATGCCCACGGCCACACCTGTAAACAGGGCTGTGCGCACCCATAGGCGACGGATCAGCTGATTGAGCAGGTAGAGCCAGCGGGACATGACGCGGCCGGTTGAAGGGGGATACGGTGCGCGACGTGCTGCACCGCAAAGGCTTCGATCGCCCTCATCCTAGCAGGCGCCCTTGCGGGCAACCTCGTGTTCAGCTGGTGTATCCGCATCCGCTGCCGCCTCTTGCGGCCGCACCGACCGGCTGTCCTGCCAGGGGCATGAGCGCGCCACCGCCAGTGCCCTGTCAGAACGGATCTGAACAACCCCGGAATCCCGCTTGTGCCGATGGCCGCCAGCCACGAGGCTTCTCCGCGGCGCGACAATCGCGTGCCATTCGCCATTTCGCTGCGACCGTCCATCTTCTCAGAGCAGGCCCCGGACGAGCGGCTCGGAACAATCTGAGGCATCCAGATCAGCCCGGGTGCGTCCGTGTTCGCACGAGTCCTGTTTCGTGATTGTCAGCGCAGCATGAGCTTGCTGCTGTGGGCCGCGCTGTCTGCCTCGCTGGCCGCCTGCGGCGGCGGCGAGAGCGCGCTCGACCCGATGGTGGCCACCGGCAATGCCGCGCAGATTCGCGCCGAACTCGACACCTCGGTTGCCGGCAAGACCACCGCGACGCCCGCTGATCCGTTCGCGGCCCAGGCGCTGGCGGCTATCAACGCCGCACGCGCGGCCGGTGCCCGATGTGGTGATCAGGACATGCCCGCAGCGCCGCCGGTGCAGTGGAATGCCCAGGTCGCCTATGCCGCGCTGCTGCAGTCCGAGTGGATGCAACAGGCCAATGCCTTTTCACATGCGTGGCCCGATGGCACGCGCGTGGGCAAGCGCCTGGATATGGCGGGGGCCAACTGGTATCTTGCCGACGAGAACATCGCGGCCGGGTTTGGCAGCATCGACGAAGCGATCGTCGGCTGGCTCGCCAGCCCTTCGCATTGTTCTGCACTGATGCGTGCGGAGCTCACCGAGGCCGGCATGGCCGTTGTGCCCGGCCAGCCCGAGAACAGCTATGCCTCTTACTGGACGATGGTGCTGGTTCGGCCGCCGGGCGGCTGATTGGCTCGTCTGGCCGCAGCCGGGCTGCGCCGGCGTCGCGTCGGCTGCTTGCTTCGAATCGACGGCCGCACAACGACATCCCACCGGAGTGACCCGATGCGCAGGTTCGACCTTGCCCGTTTCAGCCTGACTGTCTGTCTGGCTGTCCTTTGCGTGGCCGCACCGGCGGCGCCCCTGAGCCGTGTCGATGTCCCCGAGCCGCTGCGTCCGTGGGTCGACTGGGTCTTGTCGGCCCGGCCCGAGGCCGTCTGTGCGGTTCGCTATGACAATGATGAACATCAGTGTGCGTGGCCCGGCCCGCTCGAGCTGCATGCCTCCGCCGAGCGGCTCGACTTCGCGCTGACCGTGGATGTCGCCGCGCCGCTGCGTCTGGCGCTGCCGGGTGGCCGCGGTCAATGGCCCAGCCGGGTGACGGTCGATGAACGGCCGGCCGAACTCGTGGAGCTCGATGCAAGCCCGACGGTCGCGCTCAGTGCCGGCCGTCACCGCATCGCCGGTTCGATCGATTGGGCATCGATGCCCGATGCGTTGATGATTCCGCCTTCGGTCGGCATGGTCGATCTCAGTATCGACGGCGTTCCGGTGCCCGCACCGCGCTGGCGCGAGAATCGTCTGTGGCTGCGTGAGCGCGTGGCTGCGCAAGCGCGCAAGGCGATGCCCGAAGACCGACTGACGCTTACCGTGGCCAGGCTGATCTCCGATGGTCACCCGACGCAGTTGCTCACGGAGCTGACCGTGGGTGTCAGTGGCAGCGCGCGCGAGACAGTGCTGGGCCGCCCGGTGCCGGACGGTTTCCAGGCCTTGAAGATCGACTCGCCCCTGCCGACCCGGCTCGAACCCGACGGCTCTCTGCGTGTTCAGGTGCGCCCCGGCGAATGGACGATTCGCGTGCAGGCGCGGCGTATCGGTTCGCTCGATGCGCTGTCCATGGTCGCGCAGGCGCAGCCGTGGCCCGCGGACGAGATCTGGGTTTTTCAGGCATCGCCCGCGCACCGGCTGGTGCGGGTCCAGGGTGTGGAGCAGATCGATCCGCGACGCTCGCATGCGCCGGCGGGCTGGCAGCAGTGGCCAACCTATCGGATGACCGCAGGCCAGACGCTGCGCCTGGAGACCCAGCGGCGCGGCAATCCCGATCCGGATCCCGATCAGCTGCGTTTACAACGCACCTTCTGGCTCGACTTCGATGGCGCCGGCTACACGATCAGCGACCGCATCGACGGTCAACTCAAGCGCACCTGGCGACTGAGCATCGCCCCCGGGGTGCAGCTCGGGCGGGTGGCGCTCGATGGCCAGCCGCAGTTCATCACCGAGGCAGACGATGGGCGCAGTGGTGTCGAGGTGCGTCATGGGCGACTCGATCTCGAGGCCGATGCCCGCCTGGCGCGCGACGGTGCGCCGTTGCCCGCCTCTGGCTGGGCAACCGTGATGGCGTCGGTGGCCGCGCAGTTGCAGACACCGCCGGGTTGGCGCGTGGTGTCGGTCAGCGGGGTGGACGCCGCTCCCGGCGCCTGGCTCGAGGCCTGGACCTTGTTCGATCTGTTCTTCGTGTTGTTGTCGACGCTCGCGGTGGCCAGGCTGTGGGGCATCGGTTGGGCGGCGCTCACGCTGACCGGCCTGGTGCTGATCTGGCATGAGCCGGCGGCGCCGCGCCTGGTCTGGCTCGGGGTGATGGCGATCGCGGCGATGCGCCGGCTGGTGCCGCGCGACGGGCGCTTTGCCAATCTGTTGCGCCCGCTATGGCTGCTGGCCTGGCTGGTTTTGCTGATTCAGGCCTTGCCATTCGCCGTGCAGCAGGCGCGGCTGGCGATCTATCCGCAACTCGAGCATGTGCGCATGCCGCAGGTGGCGCAGCCACGCGTGACCATGGACAAACTCGAGGATGCGCGCGAGAAGCGTGCGCAGGCCGAGCCCAGGATTCAGCGATCCGCGCCGGCCGCGGCACCCGCGCCCTACGGCGTTCCGGCGAGCAGCCTCGCTGCCAGCCAGCGCAGCCTCGAGGAGGCCGATCCCGGCGCGATCGTTCAAACCGGCCCGGGCCTGCCCGACTGGCAATGGCGTCGCACCGGTCTGAGCTGGAACGGGCCGGTGGCACCGGATCAGACCTTCGAGCCGTGGCTGCTGTCTCCGGGCTGGGTTTCGGGCCTGCGTCTGCTGGCGCTGGCGGTGTTGGCGATGCTCGCCTGGCGGATGTTCGATACCGGCCGACGTGGCGCGCAGCGGGGCGGCGGCGCGAGCGGCGGTGGCGCGGATCGGGGCGGTGAGCCGCCCGCGCCCGCGGCGGGCGGGGTCGGGCAGCGCGCGGACGCCGTCGCGCCCAGTGTCACCGCGGCGTTGGCGCCGATCCTGCTCGCGGGTCTGCTCGGCGGCTTGCTGTCCATTGCGGGCCCCGCGCATGCGCAGGCGACCGATGGCGCCATCCCCTCGCAGGCCCTGCTCGACGAACTCGCGCGGCGTCTTCTCGAACAGCCTCATCCGGCGCCGCGCGCCTCGCTGCCGGCGATCGAGATCCGCGCGCGCGAGCAATGGCTGGAACTCGACGCGCGCTTTCACGCGCTGCAGCGAAGCGCAGTACCGCTGCCGGTGGATGCCTCCGATGGCTGGCCGATGTCGATCGCTCTCGATGGCCGCACACGCGATGTCGCGGTGATCCGCAATGCCAAGGGAGAGCTGTGGATGCTGTTGCCGGCGGGCCGCCACACGGTGTCGGTGCGTATGGCCTTGCAGGGTGCCGAGACGGTGGCCCTGCCGATGCCGCTGACCGCACAGCAGGTGCGCTTCGAAGGCGCGGGCTGGACGCTGACCGGGCTGGATGGCGGCGGGGTGCCAGGCGCGCGTCTCGTGCTCACCCGTGAGCAAAAGCCGGCCGAGACCGACACCGGCCCGGCGCCGTTGATGCCAGGGCGTCTGCCGCCGTTGTTCCGTGTCGAGCGGGTGCTGCATCTCGGTCTGCAGTGGCGGGTCGATACCACCGTCACCCGGCTGTCTGCGTCGCTCGAGGCGCAGGCGCTGGCGATCGATCTGTTGCCCGGCGAGGCGGTCACGACCGACGGCGTGGCCGTGCGCGACGGCCGTGCGCGGATCGTCGTGCCCGCGGGCTCGCGCGCGCTGCGCTGGCAGAGCCGTCTCGATCCTGTGGCCCAGCTGACCCTGAGCGCGGGCGATGCCGCCGATGTGATCGAGACCTGGGCGATCGATGCCGGCCCGATCTGGCATGTCGAGCACGCGGGCCTTGCGCCGATACATCATCAGGATGCGCAAGCCCGCTGGCTGCCCACCTGGCACCCGTGGCCCGGCGAGCAACTGACGTTGACGGTCACCCGTCCCAAGGGGGCGCCGGGGCGCACGCTGACCATTCAGAGTAGCCAGCTCGAACTCACGCCGGGCAGCCAGCGCAGCAGCGCCGAGTTGCGCCTGAATGTGCAGGCCAGCCAGGGGCAACGACATCGGATCGCCTTGCCCGAAGGTGCCGAGTTGCAGTGGGTCAAGGTGGATGGGCGCGCGCAGGCGCTAAGGCTGGAGGGTGGTGCCGTGACCGTGCCCATCGATCCGGGCGCGCACAGGCTCGAGCTGGCCTGGCAGGCGAGCGGCGCGCTACCGGGGGTCTGGCATACGCCTCGGGTGGACGTGGGCCTGGAATCGGTGAACGCCCGCCTGAAGGTGAATTCGCCCGCAGATCGGTGGGTGTTCTGGCTCTCCGGCCTGCGCCTGGGCCCGGCAGTGCTTTACTGGGGGTGCTGATCGTGGTGATCGCTCGCGATCGCGCTGGCACGCGCCACGCGGGGCAAACTGCCGCTCGGCCTGGCAGGCTGGCTGATGCTGTCGATCGGGCTGATGCAGACCTCGCTGTTCGCTTTGGTGCCGATCGTGCTCTGGCTGGCCCTGCTGCACGGGCGGGCCACCGGGGCTGCCGGCTGGCGTGCGTCCCTGTTCAATGCCGCGCAGGTGCTGATCGTGATGTTCACCCTGGTGGTTGCCGGTGTGCTCTATCTGGCCGTGCAGCAGAGCCTGCTCGGCTGGCCGGACATGCAGATCGAGGGCAATGGTTCGAGCTGGCGCGAGCTGAACTGGTATGCCGATCGCAGCGGCCCTGTGTTGCCCACCGCCACCATCGTGTCGCTGCCGTTGATCGTCTACCGCGTGCTGATGCTGCTGTGGGCGCTCTGGCTGGCGTGGGCGGTGCTAGGCTGGCTGCGCTGGGCCTGGGCCGCATTCTCGGCCGGTGGCTTCTGGCGCCCGATCAACTGGCGTGAGTTCGGTCAGCGTCGCAAGGCCCCGGCCGAGCCAGGCCAGGCCGGCGATGCGGGCGGCAACGGGCCGGATCGCGCTGGCCCGTGAGTGCGCGAGGTGAGCGGCGACGCTCACCTCGACGCCGGAAGCGGCCGGGCGCGGGGCCGCGAGATCACTGTGTGCCCTGCAGATACTCGCGATCGATACTGGGCAGGGGCTGATCCCGGATCGCCGCCTCGAACGCGGACAGGCGCTTGTAGATCGACATCAACTCCACGATCGTGGTCCAGGAATTGATCAGGTACTGGAACGAGTTCTCCACCTGGCTGAACGCACGGATCACCTGCTGCATCACGCCAAGCGTGAATCCTGCGGCCACGATCGTCGGTGCCAGCGCGATGTACGGCACCAGAACGCCTACCTGCAGGTAGGCGTAGCGCACCACATTGAAGTAAAGGTAATTGAAGTACAGGCGGAAATAGTTGCGCCGTACATCATCGAACAGGTCGCGAACGGTCGGCGGTTGCGCGCGCGCGGGATTGTCTTCGCCGTACACGAGCTCCTTGCGGTATGCCGCCTCCACCCGCTGATTGCGAAACTCCAGGCCCGGCAGCCTGATGCCGGCCAAGGCCAGCAGTCCGGTGCCGAAGATCGACCAGATGATCGCCACGAACACCAGCGCCTGGGGAATCTCGCCGATGATGGGCAGCGCCTTCACATAGGCGCTGAGCCCCCAGAGGATCGGCAGGAACGCGATCAGGGTCATGATCGCGCGTACCAGGGACACACCCAGCCCCTCCATGATCGAGGCAAAGCGCATCGTGTCTTCCTGAACCCGCTGCGATGCGCCCTCGATGTGGCGAACCCGCTCCCACATCGACATGTAGTGGTCGTTCATCGCGGTGCGCCAGCGAAACACGTAGTGGCTGACGAAAAAGTTCACCAGCACGACCACCGTGATGTAGGTGAGCGCGATCTTGCCGAAGGTGAGCAGCTGCGCGTAGTAATAGTCGAGCGTCACGCTGTTCGGCTTGGCCAGCGCATTCTGGATCATGTCGTAGAAGGTGCCGAACCATTCATTGATCATGACGTCGAGCTGCACCTGGAACCAGGTGACGAAGATGATCAGCGCCGAGCCTGCCACCGACCAACGCCGCCAGCGGTGCGGCGCCGCGATCATCCAGAATCCCACGAACAGCCCGTAGCAGACCAGCATGTACTGATAGAACCAGAACGACCCCGCCCGCTTGGTCTGCAATTCCTCTGGTGTTCGTGCGCGGGTCTGCTCGGCGCGGCGTGCGGCAGCGGCTTCGGCGGCAGTCTTGGGTTTCGCATCGCCGGTGGCGGCATTGTCACCGGCTGCATCGGCCGGGGCCGTGGCAACAGCGGCCGGGTATCCGGCGCCGAACAGGCCACCGATCGAGAGCTGTGGCCCCATATGCTGCGCCACGGTGAACCAGAACAGCACGCAGGCCAGCGCCCAGATCGCGAACGAGGTGAAGAAGGCGCGTGGATTGGGAAAGAACGATTGAACACGGGCGGTCTCCCAGCGGCGGGTCGGGGGAAACCGGATTATGGGCGCGGGCCGCTCAGGAATCGGGCGCGGCCCCGACATCAACGTCGAATTGGCGCTCGGGCTGTTGCGTGCTCGCGCCAGATGACGGGCGGGCGGCACCGATGCGCCGCCCGCCGCGGGAGTCGCGCCGCTGCGCGACTCAGCCTTCCCAGAGGATGCTGCGGTCCACTTGCCGGATGTCGGTGCGCCCGCAAAAGGCCATCGAGGTGTCCAACTCCTTGTAGAGGATCTCGAGGCAACGGGTCACGCCTGCTTCACCCATCGCACCGAGCCCGTACAGGAACGGGCGGCCGATATAGGTGCCCTTGGCGCCGAGCGCCATCGCGCGCAGCACATCCTGGCCACCGCGGATGCCGCCGTCCAGATGCACCTCGATCCGCTCGCCCACGGCCTGCACGATCGAGGGCAGGGCGGCGATGCTCGAGGGTGCGCCATCGAGCTGGCGGCCGCCGTGGTTGGAGACGATGATCGCCTCGGCGCCGGTGTCGATCGCGCGCCGCGCATCGTCGGGGTCGAGAATGCCCTTGAGGATGATCTTGCCGCCCCAGAGGTCGCGAATCCACTGCAGATCATCCCAGGTGAGGCGGGGGTCGAACTGCTGGGCCGTCCAGTCGGACAGCGACGCCATGTTGGTCACACCCTTCACATGGCCGACGATGTTGCGAAACTCGCGCCGCTGGGTCTGCAGCATGCCCATGCACCAGCGCGGCTTGGTGGCCATGTTCAGCAGGTTTTTCAGCGTGAGCTTGGGCGGGGCCGACAGGCCGTTGTAGATGTCCTTGTGGCGCTGGCCGAGTGCCTGCAGATCGAGGGTGACCACCAGCGCCGCGCAGTTGGCCTTCTTAGCGCGTTCGATCAGGCTGGCCATGAAGTCGCGGTCGCGCATCACATAGAGCTGGAACCAGAACGGCTTGCTGGTCACCTGCGCAACATCCTCGATCGAGCAGATGCTCATCGTGGACAGCGTGAACGGAATCCCGAAACGCTCGGCCGCGCGCGCCGCGAGCATCTCGCCGTCGGCGTGCTGCATGCCCGTGAGGCCCGTGGGCGCGATCGCCACCGGCATCTTCACTTTCTGGCCGACCATCTCGGTTTCCAGTGAGCGATGCTCGAAATTCACCGCCACGCGCTGGCGGAACTTGATCTGGTGAAAATCGCTCTGGTTGGCCCGGTAGGTGCTTTCGGTCCAGGAGCCGGAATCGGCATAGTCATAGAACATCTTCGGCACCCGGCGCTGGGCCAGGATGCGCAGGTCTTCGATACAGGCGATCGGTCGTGCCACGGGGATCTCCGTCTAATGTGCGTTCTGAATATAGCGCTCGCGCAGGCCACGCTTGTAGAGCTTGCCGTTGGGCAGCCTGGGCAGCGCCGGATCGAAGTCGATCGTGCGCGGGCATTTCACATGCGAGATGTGCTCACGGCAGAACGCAATCAGCGCCTCGGCCAGCGCCGGGCTCGCTTCGGCAGGGTTCATCAGTTGCACCACCGCATGCACGCGTTCGCCCATTTCCTCGTCGGGCAGGCCGAACACCGCGACATCGGCGACCTTCGGATGGGTGACCAGCAGATTCTCGGCTTCCTGCGGATAGATGTTCACGCCGCCGGAGATGATCATGAAGGCCTTGCGATCGGTGAGGTACAGATAGCCTTCGTCATCGACATGGCCGATGTCGCCGAGCGTGGACCAGCCCTTGGCATTGTGCGAGGAGGCGGTTTTGGCATCGTCCTGGTGGTAGCGGAAGTCGCGTCCACCGCTGAACCAGACGGTGCCCGTCTCTCCCACCGGCAGCTCATTGCCATCGTCATCACAGATGTGAAGCTGGCCGATGGCTGCGCGCCCGACCGTGCCCGGGTGGGTCAGCCAGTCATGCGAGTTCACCATCGTCATGCCGTTGCCCTCGGTGCCTGCGTAGTACTCCCAGAGAATCGGCCCCCACCAGTCGATCATCTGTTTCTTTACCGGGACGGGGCAGGGAGCTGCCGCATGCACCACGCAGCGTAGGCTGGATGTGTCATAACGGGCGCGGGCCTCGGGCGGCAGCTTGAGCAGGCGCACGAACATGGTCGGCACGGTCTGCGTGTGGGTGATCCGGTATTTCTCGATCAACTCGAGAAATCGCTCTGGGTCAAAGCGCTCCATGATGATGCAGGTACCACCGAGGCGCATCACCGTCATGTTGTAGCGCAGGGGCGCGGCGTGGTAGAGCGGCGCAGGCGACAGGTAAACCGTGTTGGCGTTGATCTCATAGAGTTTTCGACTCACCTCCAGCAGCGGATTGGTAGTCTCGATCGGCTGCGGTTCGAGTTCGGCCAGAACGCCCTTGGGCCGGCCGGTGGTGCCCGATGAATAGAGCATGTCCTGGCCGGCGGTCTCGTCGGCGATCGGGGTCTGCGGCATGCCCGCCAATGCATCCTCGAAGGACTCGAAGCCGTCGATCGTGCCATCGACCATGTAGGCCTTCGTGCAGCGTGCGGGCTTGTTCGGCAGAACCTTGTTGGCCAGCTCGGCGAGCCGGTGCGAGGTGATCAGCACCTTGGCCTCGCAGTTATCCAGGATGTAGCTGGCGTCATCGGGGCCCAGATGGGTGCTGATCGCGGTGAAGATGATGCCGGCCCGCTGCGCGCCCCAGCAGATCTCGTAGAAGCGGCTCTGGTTCTCCATCAGGATCGCGATGTGATCGCCGACACCCACGCCGAGGCTGCGCATCAGATGCGCCACCTGGTTCGAGCGCGCTTCGAGCCTGGCATAGGTGGTGACCTCACCGCTGTTGGCCATGATGTAGGCGGGTTTGTCCGGCGTGGTCTTGGCGTGCTGGCACGGATGCATCAGTTGTTCCTCTGTCTCCGATTTGTGGCGTTGACAAAAAAGCCACGAAATTCAGTTGATTAACGATTAATCTTGAAGTGATTCTGGCACCGTGCCTGGCAACTACGGACAATCGAAGCCATGAAGCCGACCCTGATTCGATCCCTGCTGGTGCTCGTGCTGCTCGCCGTGCAGCTCGCGACGGTCGTGATTGTCGTGCTCGGCATGCGTCAGCAGACAAACGAGCAGTTTAGCCAGAATGCGCAGGCGACTCTCGAGCGCCTGGCTGAAACCGTGTCGGATCGCACGCAGCGCTACCTGGCGCCGGCCGAGGCCGCGTTGCGAGTTGCTGAGCGCCTTGTCCGGGTCGGCGTCATCGACGGGCGCGATGATGATGCGCTGATTCACTATTTCCTGGCCGAGTTGCGTGCGCACCGAAGCCTGCAGCAGATGTATCTGGCCCGTGCCGACGGCAGTTCGGTGCTGCTGCACCGCCATGGCGAGGGCTATCGATCCCTGCGCCGGCTGCTCGAGAACGGGCGCCTGGTGCGCCAGCTTGCCGATCGCGATGTCGAAGGTCGCGTGCTGCGTGAGTGGCGTGACGCCGCGCCGGCGCTCGATCTGCGCCGCCAGAGCGCCTATGAGCGTGCGCGGCTCAGCGGCTCCATCATCTGGCTGGACGCCCGTGTGCGCCAGGAACGGCAGGGGCCGGTGATCGAGGCCGCCCAGGCGCTGCATGCCCGCAATGGCACCGATGCCGGGGTGATCGGGGTCGAGGTCGACATCGTTCCGCTGCATGCGTTCATCAGCGGCGTCCCGATGGCCGCCAACAGCTCGGCCGCGATCGTCGATGGTCGTGGCCGCACCGTGGCCTTCTCCAATCCCGAGCGCCTGAACGCGATGGCCGGCGGCGCCGCTCTGCCGCGCGTGGAAGCCGTCGTCGATCGCCCCTTGCGCGGCCTGCTGGAGGCCGATCAGCGCGCGCCGAGCGCCGAACCCGTCGCCGGCTTCCGGCGTTATCAGGTGGATGATGCGGAGCACTACGGGCTGCGCCAGCCCTTTGCCACCGCCCAGCCGGGGCTCGATTGGTGGTTGGTCGCGCAGGCGCCGGCCGATGAATTCAGCGGCGGTCTGCGCACCCTGTTCCAGCAAAAGCTACGCACCTTGATCGCGGCTGTGCTGATCCCGGCGATTATCGCGGTGCTGGCGGTGTTCGGTCTGACCGAGCCGGTATATCGGCTGCACGAGGATGCGACCACCGATTCCCTGACCGGCTGTCTGAACCGCGAGGAGTTCCGCCGCCGGCTCGAGGGCATGTTGCGCAACCGGCGCGAGATGGAATACGTCGATCGGGTGGTGGTCGTCACCTTCGATCTGGACGGCTTCAAGGGGATCAATGATCGCTTCGGTCATGATGCCGGCGATCAGGTCCTGAAGGCCTTTGCTCAGAGGCTGCGCGAGCGGGTCCGACAGGACGACCTCCTTGGCAGGCTCGGTGGCGACGAGTTCGCGCTGGCGATGCGGGTCGATCGCGCGGTCGATGTCGACACCATGGTCAACGGCGTGCGTCGCGCGCTGGTGTCGCGGCCCTTCGAGACCTCCGGTGGGCGTCGCTTGCTGGGCGTGACCGCCGGCGTGGCCTGCGTGGAAACCGGTGAGAGCCCGGAGCATGTGCTGGCCCGCGCGGATCAGGCGCTGATCACTGGCAAGGCGCGTCGCAAGAACCGGGTCTATACCGCGTCGCCAACCCAGGCCAACTGGCCCAATACGCGGATCGGCGCCGCCGCGGCGCCGAGCATGGCACGCCATGTGCCCGAAGGAAGTCCGGCGGCCAAGACCGATGCGCCCGCGCGCCAGGACGGATTTCTGCAGATCTGATGCCCGAAGCGGGCCGGCCAGGCGGTTGTCGATATCCGGCGCCGGCGGCCGGCACCCATGATGATCAGGGCGCGTGCTCGATCGCGGCGCCACCGCCCATCATGACCCGTTGCAGCGCGCGGCAGAGTCGGCCGACGATGGCCTCGGGCAGATCATCCTCGCGGATCTCGGTGACCGCGGCGGAGAATCCCACCGCGAACCGGCTCTCGCCCAATTGAATCCGCCCGGCATCGTCGCGCAGCGCCTCGAAGCTGTCGGCGGCCTCTTGCGCGGGGCGATCCTCGAACAGGACCAGCAGCATTTCCTCGTCGATCAGGCCGGCGGCGGTGGCGTTGCGCACCCGGGCGGCAACCCGCGTATAGGCTTCGTCGCGGACCCGCGTGGCGATGGTCTGGCCGCGCTCACGGCCCAGCGGTGCGAGACCGTCCACCGAGACCAGCAGGGCACTGGCGGAGCCGGCGGGGCCGCGTGAGCAGCGCTCGTGCAACGCACCGAGAATGCCACGCCGATCACCGAGCATGAGGGCCGTGACCGGCGGTTCTTCGGTGGTTTGATCACCCCATTCGAACACCAGATCGTCTCTGTCGTCCTCGTCAGGGCGGGCGGGAAGGTGCTGGGCTGTTGGCAGCGTACTCGGATTGAGACTCGCGGCTCGGCGGTCGTTGTGGTCCGGCATGGCGGCGTAGATCCTGGGCTGAGGCATGCGATCCCTCACGCGGGCGCGGGGGTTTGGGCCTGCGCATGCGCCGGGATCGCGGCCCGTGGATGCGCCAGGTACGCGAGTTATACCCTTTCAGGGGTAGGAATTCTTCCTCTGGCCAGTCGGTGGCAGCCTGCAAAAGACGAGTGGCAAGCCGATACGGGTATCGGCCCAGATTGCCGCCCTGGCGCCGAACGGTCAGTGGATCATGGCCGATGCGTGATCGAACATCCGGCTCGTGCGCTGCAGTACGCGCACGATCTCGCCCGAGCTTGCCTGCTCGGTCAGCACCCACTCGAGGCTGTGGCGGATCGCATCCAGAAATGCCTGGGTGTCGCGATCCTGCCGGTGTATCTCCCGGGCCAGGCGGTCGATGTGGCTCAGGGTTTCGATGCAGGCCGCAATGGCCCGCTCATGCCAGCCTGGGTCGTCGCCCGACAGGGGTTCGGCAAGCTGTCGCAGAGGCAGGAGAGGATCGGTCATCATGGGGAGCGACTTTACCTTCGCATGTGCCGCCCGATCGTGACCAAGCTCACGATGGCGGCGCACAAATGGTGTCGCATTGTGAGCGATGCCCGCAGACCGGCCCTTGATCCCGGGCGGCGCGCAAGGATCATGGCGCACGGCAGGCTTCTTTATGATTACGGACCACGCCGTACCCCGCCCGCCCAGGAGACCCGAAGATGGCCCTCATTGCCTCGATTGCCGATCTGCACCAGGAGATGACCTCCTGGCGCCACGACATCCACGCCCACCCCGAGCTCGGATTCCAGGAAAGCCGCACGGCCGATCTGGTGGCCCGGGAGCTCGAATCCTTCGGCATCGAGGTGCATCGGGGCATCGGCAAGACCGGTCTGGTCGGTGTGCTGCGTGCCGGCGATGGTGGCGGGCGGATCGGGCTGCGCGCCGACATGGATGCGCTGCCGATCCACGAGGCAAACCAGTTCTCGCACAAGTCCACCCATTCCGGCGTGATGCACGCCTGTGGCCATGACGGCCACACCACCATGCTGCTGGGTGCCGCCAAATATCTGGCCGCGACACGGCGCTTCAATGGCACCGTGCATTTCATCTTTCAGCCGGCCGAAGAGGGTCTGGGCGGTGCCCAGGCGATGATCGCCGACGGCCTGTTCGAACGCTTCCCCTGCGATGCGATCTTCGGCATGCATAACCGGCCGCGCTCGCCGGTGGGCCGGTTCTCGGTGCACTCCGGCCCGGCGATGGCCGGTGGCGCATTCTTCGACATCGACATCGAGGGCGTCGGCGCGCACGGCGCGCGGCCCGAGAGCGGCATCGATGCGCTGATGGTCGGCACGCAGATCGCCAATACCCTGCAGACCATCGTGTCGCGCAATGTGCCGCCCCTGGACAGCGCGGTGGTCTCGATCACCCAGTTCCATGCCGGCGATGCCTACAACGTGATTCCGCAGCGCGCGCGCCTGTCGGGCACCGTGCGCGCATTCACCGATCAGACCATGGCCTTGGTCGAGCGCAACATGCGCCGCATTGCCCAGGGCTGTGCCGAGGCCATGGGCGCGAGTGCGCAGGTGGATTTCCGGGTCAACTTCGCGCCCACCATCAACAATGTCGAGCAGGCCAGGGTGGCCGCGGCAATCTGCACCGAGCTGGTCGGTGCCGATCAGGTGGATCTCGATCCTCCGTTGATTCTCGCCTCGGAGGATTTCTCCTACATGCTGCGTGAGGTTCCGGGCTGCTATCTGTTCATCGGCAATGGCGATGCCGATGGCGCCTGCGAGGTGCACAACCCGGGCTACGACTTCAATGATGCGTTGCTGCCGCTCGGTGCAAGCTTCTTTGCGCGTCTGATCGAGACCCGCCTGCCGGCCTGAGAGCGTCGGTCACGGCGAGCCACATCGTCCATTGGCGCTCGCACGAGGATCGAGCCTCTCGCAGTGCCAGGCGCGCCCGGGTGACCGGGCGCGCCGGATCACATCGGTTTGAACAGATGGCTGTAGAGCCGGCTGACGATCGGCCGGGCCTGCAGGCCATCGATCTCCAGTCGCAGGCGCCCGTTCTCCTCGCGCTCGGCGGCCCGGACATGGTCGAGATTGACGATGCTGCCGCGATGAATCTGGCAGAAGCGATCGGGATCGAGTCGCGCAAGCAATTCGCGCAGTGGTTCCCGGATCAGGGCCTCGCCCTGCTCGTGGTAGACGATCACATACTTGTCGGCCGCCTCGAACAGCCGCACCGAGTCGATCGGGATCATCACCACCCGGTTGCCGACGCTGGCCTGGATCGTGCGTAGCGGCGGCACCGATACCACCGGCGCCGGCGCACCGGCCGCGGCGGCGCGCTCATGCGCGAGTAGCGCCTGCACCTGGCGCGTCAGCGTGTCGATCGGGCTGGTCTGCGGCACGGCAGTCTGCTCGCGCTCTGCAAGCCGGCTGCGCAGGCGTTCGATGCAGCGGGCCAGGCGTTTGTCGTCCACCGGCTTGAGCAGATAGTCGACCGCGGCCGCCTCGAATGCGGCCAGTGCATGTTCATCGTAGGCCGTCACGAAGACCACCAACGGTGCCGGCCGTCCGCCGTCCTGCCAGTCCTCGGCCAGGGTTCTCGCGACCTCCAGGCCGTCCGCGCCAGGCATGCGGATATCGAGGAAAGCGATGTCGGCGCCGGGATCGCTCAGCGCGGCCAGCGCACTCAGGCCGTTGCCGGCCGGCGGCAGCAGGCGCAGTTCGGGCCACTGCTGGGCAAGCATGCGCGCGAGCGAGCGCGCCAGCAGCGGTTCGTCATCGGCGATCAGCGCGGTGAGGCTCATGATGTCTTCCTGGGTGGGCCGGAGGGGATGCGGATCACGGCCCGGGTGCCGCCGCCGGCATCGGCCGGCCCGATCTCCAGCGCGGCGGCGGGCCCGTAGGTGCTGGCCAGGCGCTCGCGGATTGCCGCCAGCCCGAAGCCGGTGCCGGCTTGCGTGGGCCGGCGGGCCGGCGTCGCGAAACCGACCCCGGTGTCGGTGACCGTCATCAGGATCGTGTCGCCCGCGCGTGCCGCCTGCACGCTGAGTTCACCGCCCTCGATCGCCGGCTCCAGGCCATGGCGGATCGCATTCTCGACCAGCGGCTGCAGCAGCAGCGAGGGGATCGGCTGCCCGCGCAGCGCCTCGGGCAGATCGAAGTGTGTGGTGAGCCGGTCGCCCATGCGCACCCGCATCAGGGCCAGATAATGCTCCAGCAGTTCGAACTCGCGGGCCAGCGTGCTCATGGACTCGCGCGAACCGACCAGGGTGGCGCGCAGAAAACCGTTGAGATCATCGAGCATGCGTACTGCGGCGGCCGGATCTTCAGGGATCAAAGCGCGCAGCGTGGACAAGGTGTTGAACAACATGTGCGGCTCGATTTGTGCGCGCAGCATCGCCAGCCTGGCGCTTTCGGCCTGGCGCCCCTCTTCGGCCACCTCGGCGCGCAGCTCGGCCACCTTCTCGCGACCGTGGAAATAGAGTGTGGCCACGAAGGTGACCAGGACCGTGATGGCCACCGACGCAGGCAGCAGCCCGGCGCCCTGGGTGGCGAACAGGTTGGCCAGCGGAATACCCAGGATCAGGTGGGCGATCGATGATCCGACCACATAGGCGATGATGCCGCCCAGGGCCAGAGGGGGCGCCATCAGCCAGCGCGGCTGGATCGTATAAAAGCGCGTGCGGCGCAGCAGCACCCCCAGCAAGCCCCAGGCGGTGAGCCCGATCGCTTCGGAATGGACCAGATTGTTCAGATAGCCATAGCGCCCGAGCGCCGGTACGGTCAGCCAGAGCAGCGCGGCCACGAGCATGCAGCCGAGGGCCACCTGCGCGGCCTCGATCGACAGTGCCCGCCAGGAGACCGGGGCCGCCGTGGTCATCGAGCTCAGCTCGCCGCCCGCCAGCGCCCGTGCAGGCCCAGCGGCAGTCCGTAAGGGAGTTCGGCCGTGGCCACCGGGCCATCGGCAAGATGGCTGGCGTCGAACACCGACAAGCGGGTGCGATGCGCGCGCCAGTCGAAAGCCGTGCCCAGCAACCAGCCCTCGCCCTCGCGGCCACCGGGGGCCGCCACGAACAGATGTTCCTCGGCGAGCGTGTGCGCGCCATAGTCGAAGCGGGCCAGGTGACCGCGCTCATGATCGAAGTGCATCACGCTATTGAAACCGAACATCTGCCGCGCTTGTTGCTCGGTGTTGCCGAGCATATAGGTGTGGCGGTTGCGGCGGCCGGCCTGGCGCGGGTCGATGCAGGGGAATTCCGCCCCAAGCACCGGTAGAGCCTGCAGGCTGGCCGAGCCGCTGCGCAGATCGAGCACAAGCTCGGACAAGGCCTCACGGTTCGGGATCGTGACCGGCTCGCCGCGGGTTGCCTGCCCGATCGCGGTCATCAGCGGCGCGAATGCCGGAGCGCGGGCGACGCTGATGCGCACCGTCTCGCCATCGGCATGAGCATTGCCGAAGTGAAAGGCAAAGAACGCGGGGACCTCGAAGCGATGGCTGATCTGCCAGCGTTGTTTGTCGATCAGCAGCACGATCACCGGCGCCTGATCGCGCCAGTGCAGGCGGTTCATGAATGCGGTGCCGGGGGCCGCCTGCCGGTCGTAGGCCAATGGCATCAGCACGAAGCCCAGGTGCCGCTCGGTGATCACGAAATCGTGCACCATCTCGGCCTGCGGCGCCTCGATCGCCGCGGCCCGCCGCAGCCGGCCCCGGCGATCCAGTTCATAGAGGAGCAGTTGGCCGCTGCCGCTGAGGTAGCCGAAATTCCAGATCGTGCCGTTCGTATCGATGCGCGGATGGGCCGAAAACGGCAGCCCGTCGGTGTCGCCGGAGAACACCTTGCGCTCGCGCGTCTCGAGCGTGTCCGGATCCAGCGCCCAGGACGAACCGGCCTCCCACAGCGCCAGCAACTCTTCGGCCACCGGCAGGACAGAGATGTTGGCGACATTCATCGTGTCGGCGTTGACCACGGTGCGAGAGTCGGCGACATCGGTGCCGAAGCCCGGCCACAGCAGGCGCCCGGCCGCGCGCTCGGCCCGGCGCCGATCGGTCTGCACGATGCGCGCGCGGTGCACGACCGAATCGCCGGCCAGCTGCCATGCATGCACCATACCGTCGCCGTCGAACCAGTGGCGGTAGCGCATCGTGCCGTGGGCCATGCCCGCCGGCCCGTTGCGATACAGCGTGCCACGCAAACCTTCGGGCAGTGGCCGGTCGAAACGCAGCCGCGTGGGCCCGAACTGCTCGGGGACCGCCTCGAAGCTGCTCGCAAATGCCTGTTGCGCGCTCGCGCCGCCGGCTGTGCGGGGCGCTGCCGCGGCCGGCACAGGCGGGATCGATACCGCCAGGCCCAGCACACCGATCGATTGGCAGAAGTCGCGTCTTTTCATGGGCGGTCACCTTCGGTCGTGGAGACCGGCAGCGGATCCCGCGGGGCGCTGCCGGCTCATGGAACATGACCCGCAGCGTATCGGGCGTTCGCGGCATGTGCAGCCGCGTCGCGATGGAATCGCGCCGCCGTGGCGTGAAGCGCCCGACGCTGGCGTGAACGGTGCTAGCGATCGTGGAGCGCGCGGCGGCGCTCAGGCCGCCTCGGTCTCGGCGTTGCGGACCGTGATCTGCTCGTTCAAGGTCCAGAAGTCATAGATCACGCCGAGCCCGAACAGCCCGACGGAGACCAGATAGAGCAGACCGGTGAACCACTTGCCCAGATAGAAGCGGTGCAGGCCGAATACCCCGAGGAAGGTCAGCAGGACCCAGGCGATCGTGTAGTCGTAGCGGCCGGCGCGAAAGCGAAAATCGGCCTCGCGGTCCATCGAGGGGATCAGGAACAGATCGATCAACCAGCCCACGCCCAGCAGCCCGAGCGTGAACAACCAGATCGTGCCGGTGACCGGGCGCCCGTAATAGAAACGATGTGCGCCCAGAAAACCGAAGATCCAGAGCAGATAGCCCACCGTTTTGCGATGGGTGTCGCTGCGGCCGTGCGGCTCGGCGGCATGGGGCTGGCTGGGCAGGGCGTCGGTCATGGCTCGGCTTCGATGGGGAATCGGATACTGGGGCGGGCCGGGACGCTCCTGTCGAGCGGATGCCGGCCCCGGGCCCGGATCGGCCCGTGCGGTAAGACGACAAGCCGTAAACGTTAGCATCCGGGGGGATGGTTGACCACTCTGGCCGGTTCGGCCGTGAACAGGAGGTGAAATGTCCACCGTAGTCGAGCAAAGTGCCGATGGCATCGTCTGGCAGATCGTGCAGATGCCCAACCCGGGGGCCGGCGAGGGGGCCACGGGCGAAGTCGCCTGGGTGAGAATCGAACGGCCGCAGCGGGCCAATGCGCTGTCGAGCGCGCTGATGACGCGCTTCGTCGAGTGTGTCGAGGCCTCCGGAGCGCGCGAGCAGATGCGCGCGATCATCGTCACCGGCCACGACAAGATCTTCGTCGGCGGTGCCGACATCCACGAAATGTCCGGGCTGCAGCCTGCCAGTGCGCGCGCTTTCATCACCCGCGTGCACCGCTGCTGCGATTGTCTGCGGGCCGCGCCGGTGCCGGTCATCGGCCGAATCAACGGCCTGACGCTGGGTGCGGGGCTCGAGATGATGGCTGCCTGTGATCTGCGGGTGATCGCCGATGATGCCCGGCTGGGCATGCCGGAGGTCAAACTCGGCATTCCGTCGGTGGTCGAGGCCGCGCTGCTGCCCGGCCTGATCGGCTGGGGGCGAACCCGGGAGCTGCTGCTGCTCGGCGATCTGATCGGGGCCGATCAGGCCTTGGCGATGGGGTTGGTCGAGCAGGCGGTGCCGGGCGAGGCGCTCGACGGGGTGGTCGCGCAATGGGTACACACCCTGCTCGCCAACGGGCCGCAGGCGGTGCGCGATCAGAAGGCGTTGATCCGGCGCTGGGAGCGGCTGCCGCTGGCCGAGGCGGTCGCCGCCGGCATCGATGCGTTCGCGCGTTCCTGGGAAGGCCCGGAGCCGGCGCGCATGATGGCTGCCTGGCGTGCCGAACGTGCGGCAGCCAAGGCCCGCGCCGGCAAGCCCTGACAGGCCCGGCCCGATCGACCCGCGAACTGCGCACGGCGATCGCTTATCATCGCCCCGGGCCGGGCACCGTCCATCATGACGCCGGCTCAAGGAGTCCATCGTCATCCATGTACCGCCCAGGAGGGTTCGTGCAAATCGTTTGTCTGGATCTTGAAGGCGTGCTCGTTCCCGAGGTGTGGATCGAGTTTTCCAAGCGCAGCGGTATCGCCGAGCTGACGCGCACAACACGAGACGAACCCGACTATGACAAGTTGATGCGGTTCCGGCTCGAGGTCTTGCGCGACAAAGGCATGAAACTGCCCGATATCCAGGCCGTGATAGATGACATGGAACCCCTGGCCGGTGCGCGCGACTTTCTCGATCGCCTGCGGCGCGATTACCAGGTGGTGATCCTGTCGGACACCTTCTATCCGTTCGCCGGGCCCCTGATGGAAAAGCTCGGGCGTCCGACGCTGTTCTGTCACAACCTGGAGATCGGCGAGGACGGCGCGGTGAGCAATTACCGGTTGCGAATGCCGGATCAGAAACGGGCCGCGGTCAATGCCTTCAAGAGCCTGAACTTCCAGGTGATGGCGGCCGGCGATTCATACAACGATACCGCGATGCTCGGTGCGGCCGATGCCGGCTTCTTCATTCACCCGCCCGCGTCGATCGTCAGCCAGTTCCCGCAGTTTCCGGTCATGGCTGACTATGCCGAGCTGCGCGCGGCCTTCGATGACGCCGGGGCCAGGCTGCGCGCCAAGGCTTGAAACGGGCCCCGGGCGTGCGGTTCCGGCAGGTGGCACGCTCGGCCCGCACGCGGCAGGCTGGAGCCGTAGACGGCAAGCTGGCTCAGCAGACAGCGCCCGATCCGCCCGGTTGGCGGCGCACGACGTGCCGGGCAGACGGCGCCCGATCCGCGCAGTAGGCGGCGCCCGATCAGCCGGGCACTGGGCGCATGATCAGCCGGGCAGGCGGCGGATCGTGACCCGGCGGTTCTGGGCGCGGCCGTCGGCGGTGAAGTTGTCGGCGCGAGGCTGTGACTCACCATAGCCGCGAGGTTGCAGCTTCTCGGTGCTCAGGCCGAGCCGCGCGAGGCGTTCGGCCACGAGTTCCGCCCGCCGCACCGACAGCAGCAGATTGTCGACCGAATCTCCCTGCGAGTCGGTGTGCCCGCCGATCTCCAGTGCGAACCCGTCACGTCGCGCGCAGTTGGCGATCGCGCGCAGCTGATCCCGTTCGCGCGCGCCCAGGGCAGACGTGCCGGTCTGGAAGACCAGGTCGATGCCGATATCCAGGGAGCTGCAATTGAAGCGGGGCTTCGCGGCCTGCGGCGCGGGGGTGGTGCCGCGGGGGGAAGCTTCGCCGCGTGCGCCAGTGGCGGCGTTGACGCCATCTGCCGGCGATGCGCCCGGTTGCGCGGATTCAGTGAGGGAAGGAGCCAGCGTCGCCAACGGCCCGATTGGCGCAGGGCGGCTGTCAGACTGATTCTCCGTGCCCCGGCCAGGGGGGGCGGCCGATAGCGGCTGGCCTGCGGCAGCAGCCGTCGTTTCAGCCGGGCGCGAGCCGCCCGAGCCAACCGCAGGGGCGCCCGCAGCAGCAGCCGCGCCAGCTGAGTCGCCCGCGGAAGCAGCAGTGGCACCAGTGCCGGCTGAGTCACCCGCGGAAGCAGAAGTGGCGCCAGCGCCGGCCGAGTCACCCGCGACCCGATCAGTGGCACCAGCCGAGCCGGGCTCGGTTGGTTCGCCGGCGGTGGTAGCGGCAGGTGCGTCGGCAGAGCCGGCGGCAGGGGTGCCTCCCGCGGCAGCACCTGAGGCGCCCACTGTGCCGGCGCCTGGTGCAGCCGATGCGACCGCGGCCGCCGGGTCTTGCGCTGCACCGCGATCGCCGGTTGCGTCCGGGCGCAGCGACATGTTCGTGCCCGGCTCAGCGCCGGCCGGTTTGCCGTCACCGGCCGGTTTGCCGTCACCGGCCGGCGCCGCCTTGGAAGCGGCGTCGTTCGTTGCCGGCTTGCTGCCGTTACCCGTGACCGCCCTGACCGCGCCATCGACCACCTTGCCGGCGCTGGCTGCGCCGGAGCGGGCTGCCTCGGTCGCGGTGTCCGACACCGAGCGTGCCGCCTCGGAAACCGCGCCGGCCGCTGCGGCACCGGCCTGGCCGGCCTTGTCAGCCACACTCGCGGCGCCGTCTCTCACGTTGGCCAGGCCGTCGCTCGCTGCCTTGCCGGCCGAATCCAGGGCGCGCCCTGCGCCCTCTCTGACCGTTTGTCCGGCCTGCAAGGTCTTGTCCTTTGCGGCTTGGGCCGCGCTCTTGGCGGCTTCCGTTGTAGAAGTGAGTGCTTGCTTGGCGCGATCGAGCAGGCTGCCGTCCGCCTGTGCGATCTTGGTAACGCCATCGCCGTCGGCGCCAGGGCTTGCGTTCCCGCCGCTTTGGCTGCCGGCGGATTGCGTGCCGTCATTGACCGATGCCGTCGCCTTTTCGTTGCCCGCCTGGCTGGTCGCGGTCTGGCCCGCCAGGGGTTGGTCGCTCACGGTGCCGGAGATCGCTCCGGTCACGCTGCGCTCACCCGCGCTATCGGCGCCCTGGGCAACCTGCGTGGCCGCGGGCCCGGGACGATCGATCAGGGCATGGAGCGGATTGGTGATCGAGGTTCGCGGCCAGATGACGACCAGGGCGACCGCGAGCAAGGCCATACCGAACACGCCGATGCGGTCGATGGCGCGCCAACCCTCGGCGGTGCGCAGTTTCGAGCGGGACACGATGCTCTCCGTCAGTCCGGACGGCGGTCGCTGCCGCCAGGCCGGGGCAGCCGACCGAGCAGGCCGCGGGGCTCGTCGAGATCGTCTTCGATCGGATCGCGGTCCAGCCGGCCCATCACCGAGCGTGTGGTGCGTCCGCCATCGGCGCGACCGCTGCCATTGCCGGCCGCCAATGGTGCACCGGATGCGTCATCGAGCTCAGGAAAATTCTCCGAGAGTTCATCGAGCATCGTGAAGGTGTCTGATTCGTCCGCGAACCAGTCGTCGTCTTCGTCCGCGGCAAGCGCCTTGCCGCCAGCATCGGGGGCGGAGTCGGTGTCGGCGTCAAAATCGAACAGCGGATCATCGTCGGCGAGTTCTGCGTCGGCGAGTTCCGCGTCGGCGAGTTCCGCGTCGGCAGACAGCGTGTCGGGGCCGGGCGCGGCGTCGCGATCCACCCGTGCAGCCAGCGCCGGCGTCTCGGCGGGTGGCGTGGCATCGTCGCCGGCAGCCAGGGCAGCCGCCCCGGCAGCCATCACACCGGCTACCCCGGCGGCAGCGGCGGCGGACTCCGCGCGCGCGGGTTCGCGTGCCGCGGCCAGCGCCGCTTGCAGGTTGGTGATCTGCTGGCTTTGCTCGGCCGTGCTCTGGCGCAGGCCTTCCAGCTGCCCGGCCAGACGCTGCGCCTCATTGCGCTGGGCTTCGGCCTCGTTGCGTAAACCGTCGCGTTCGTCGCTCACTTCCTTGAGTTGCGCCTCGAGCGTATCGACGCTCTCGAGCGCCTTGACGGTGTCGACGTCGGCGGGCTCGCCGTCACGGCGGAAGAACTTGTCGATCAGCCAGAAGGCCAGCCAACCGATCAGCGCGCCCAGCACGATCCACCATAGATCGTCGTAAGTCCCTGGCATGTTCGCTACCTTTTCGTGCGATTGCTGCCGGCCAGTATGCGCGGTCCAGAATCGCGGTTCGTGACTTTTCGCACGATCCCCGCGCGAGCGCCGGCCAGATGCCGAAGGCCCGCCGGGCCGACGGTGACAGCAACGCCGCGCACCGTCGGCCCGGCTGACATGAAGTGGGTTCGCGAGTGCTCACGCGCGTGAACCCAGGCCCGCCAGGGATCCTGCAATGCTACCCGAGTCAGCGCCCCGCGGTGCCTTATTCTCGTGCAGTCATTGGCGAGTCTGGCGCCGCGGCAAAGGCCCGGCACCGAAGTGAATACTCAGTCCGGCGTGGCTGGCCCGGCCTTCTTCGGGCGCGGTTGCGGCGGTGGCGGAGATTTGGCACGCCGCGGCGCAAGCGGCGCGGCATGGGTGTTCAGGCTTTGCGGTGCCGGCGCCGAGAACATCGCCGGGGCATCTTCCGGGCGCGCCGACAGCCAACGCCCGATCGCCTCATTGGCAATTGTGGCGACACTGCGTTTCTCGTCGCCGGGGGCATGGAAGGCGCTCATCACGGGGTGCTGGTCGGCGTTGACCGTGAGCAACGAGAAACTGATCAGCCAGTCGTCGTCGAGTTGCGCGGCATCCGCCGGCCCCGGTCTGGCATCGCCCTGCTCCGGCCGGCGCCAGGCATCCCAGATGCCGGCAAGCGCCAATGGCCGGCCATCGGCACGCTCGATCCGCCAGCGGACCGGGCGGCCGCTCTCGTAGTTCGGTTCGAAGAATGCGTCGGCCGGCACGATGCAGAACTGGCCGCGTCTCCAGGCCTGCCGAAATGACGGCTTCCCGGCCACGGTCTCGCTACGCGCGTTATAGCAGTGCCGGTAGTTGCGCCCGTCCTTGGACCAGAACGGGATCAGTCCGAAGCAGGCCACCGTGACCTCGGCCTGGCCGGTGAGTGGCGAGACCCGGATGATCGGTGCCAGATGGCCGGGGAATACCTCGTCGCGCCAGGCAAAGCCGGGGTCGGTCAGACGGAAGTGCTCGAGCAGGCGTTCACCACGGCTGGGAACATAGTTGGTACACATGGCAGGACCGATTTCGCGAAGGCGGGTTCAGGCCGCTCGTCGGCGGTTGTCATTCACGATAGGAGGGATCGAGCCGGTCGAGTTGACGCAGCATCGCCGGCCATTCGCGCAGCCCGAACGGGCCCCGTGTTTGCGGTTGATACATGTGCGCGGTCTTCAGGCGCACGGGTTCCGCCGGCAGGCAGAGTTGCCGGCCGCCGGCGAGGGCGTCGATCTGCGCCTTGCAGGCCATCTCCAGCCAATACAGCGTGTTGAAGGCCTCGGCCACCGACGGGCCGGCCGCGAGCAGACCGTGATTGCGCAGGATCATCGCATCGTGTTGGCCCAGATCGGCGACCAGACGCGCCTGCTCCTGAAGATCGAGCGCAGGCCCTTCGTAGTCGTGATAGCCGAGATGGCCGTAGAAGCGCATCGCGGTCTGGGTGAGCGGCAGCAGCCCTTCGGCCTGTGCCGACACCGCCATCCCGGCCCGGGTATGGGTGTGGATGACGCAGCCGACGTCCGCACGGGCCTTGTGCACCGCCGTGTGAATGACGATGCCCGCCTGGTTCAGGCCATAGCCGTGCGGATCGGCGTGATCGCCCACGATGTTGCCCTCGAGATCGATCTTGATCAGATTGGAGGCCCGGATCTCGTCGTAGAGATAGCCGTAGGCATTGATCAGCAGATGTTCCGTGCCGGGAATCCGGCTGGATATATGGTTGTAGACCAGATCGGTCATGCCGTACCGATGCACCAGCCGGTAACAGGCGGCGAGTTCGACACGCGCCGACCACTCGTCGGCGCTAACGTGCGCCTGGATGCTGCTCATGCGGAACTCTCCGGTGTGTGTCTAGCCTAGAACCCAGCAGGCGCTCGAGGCGCGCCCTGGACACGTTGCGATGTGCGCCGCGCGTCATGGCGGGTAGCGGCTACGGCACCAATGAATACAGGGTCGCCAAGATATCACCGGGCCGGAGGGCTCGGCGCAATTCCGGTCTGCGGGCGGCGATGCGCGGGTGCAACTCTTGTCCGAGCCGCGTGTTTGCCGGATTGACGTTGCCGTCTGCTGGGGCAGGTCGCCTCGCGGCCTGTATGACAAACACGACAATTGTTGCGCGAATCATTACAGTGGCGAAAGCCATCCGATACGCTGGCATTGTCGAACAACAAAAAAGAGCAAGAGCACCATGCACAACGATGGCCTGGCTTGCTACATCGATGCATTGATCGCCAATCCGACGGTGGCGGCACTGACAGTACTGGTTCTATTCGGGGGCTATCTGATGTTCGGCCTGGAACCGAGCGAGTCGCCACCGGGGGCCGCGCGGGCACGCTGAATGCGGGGCTATCCGCCCCCTGGCGATCGGCTGGCACGAGGGACGAGGCGATGAACGGCAGTGGCGAGCAGGTTTTCCACGATGCGCCGAGCGCGCTGGCCTGCGTGCGGGCGCGTTACGAGCAGGCGCAGAACACCTTGCGCGTGGCCTTCGAGGCCTTCGTCGGTGGCGCCGAGCCCAGCGCGAAAGTCAGGGCCTACTATCCGTCGGTCTCCGTGCATGTGGAGCGCGAAGCGCGCGCGGATTCGCGGCTGTCATTCGGATTCGTGGCGGCGCCGGGCACCTATGCCACCAGCCTGACCCGCCCGGACCTGTTCGAGCGCTATTACCTGGAGCAGTTCCGCCTGCTTCTGGCCAATCACGGCGTGCCGCTGCGCGTCGGCGACAGTACCGAGCCGATGCCGCTGCACTTTGCGCTGCGCGCCGGCGAGCATGTCGAGGGCCGGCTGGATCGCACGCGCGCCAGCGGGCTGCGGGAGTGGTTCGACGCCCCCGATCTCGCGGCCATGGACGATGGCATCGCCAACGGCAGCTGGATCGCCGAGCCGGGCAGGCCGCTGCCCTTGTCGCTGTTTACCGCGCCGCGGGTCGACTATTCCCTGCATCGCCTGCAGCACTACTGCGGCACCCGCGCCGAGCACTTCCAGAACTATGTGTTGTTCACCAACTATCAGTTCTATGTCGACGAGTTCGTCCGGCTGGGCCGGGCATTGATGGCCGGCGAGACGCCGGACGGGGTCGTGCTCGAAGAGCGCGAGCGCTACACGGCCTTCGTCGAGCCGGGTGAGCGGATGACCCCGGCCGGCACCCGGGCGGTGGATGCGCCGATGGGCCGGATTCCGCAGATGCCTGCCTATCACCTGGTGCGCGACGACGGCAATGGCATCACGATGGTCAACATCGGCGTCGGGCCGGCCAATGCGAAAACCATCACCGACCACATCGCTGTCCTGCGGCCGCATGCGTGGTTGATGCTCGGACACTGCGCCGGTCTGCGCAACACCCAGCGCCTGGGCGATTACGTGCTCGCGCACGGCTATGTTCGTGAAGACCATGTGCTGGATGCCGAGCTGCCGCTCTGGGTGCCGATTCCGCCGCTGGCCGAGGTGCAGGTCGCGCTCGAGGGCGCTCTGGCCGATGTCACGCAGCTCTCGGGCTATGAGCTGAAGAAGATCATGCGCACGGGCACCGTGGCCTCGGTGGACAACCGCAACTGGGAGCTGCTGCCGAATCAGACGCCGATGCGCCGGTTCAGCCAGAGTCGGGCGATCGCCCTGGATATGGAAAGCGCCACGATCGCGGCCAATGGTCTGCGTTTTCGCGTGCCATACGGCACCTTGCTCTGTGTTTCGGACAAACCCCTGCACGGGGAGATCAAACTCCCGGGCATGGCCGATCAGTTCTACCGTGACAGCGTCGACCAGCATCTGCGCATCGGGGTGCGCGCCGTGGAGCGCATGCGCGCGCTCGGAGAGGTTCGCCTGCTGAGTCGCAAATTGCGCAGCTTCGACGAGGTGGCCTTCCAGTAGGTGGCTTGCGCATATGTAAGCGGCCGCAACGCCGGACGACCATGATCACCGAGACATCGTGCGCAGACGTGTGTCGCAGTCGTCTGCGCATTCGTGGCCGGGTACGATCGCGGCTGCACGCGATGCGGGCGCCGCTCGCTGCGGGCACCCGGCGCACCGGCCGGCGCCCATTTTCCGGAGAGTTCCATGAAGTTCGTCGCCCCACTTGCCTTTGCCACCGTGACCCTGCTTGCCGGCTGTGGCCCGCTGATCACGCAAAGTCCCGGTGAGGGCTACAGCCCGGTGAACGCGGTGTCTGCCGAGGGCGAGTCGCGGCTGCTGCTCAAGGGCCATGATGTCGTGAACTACTTTACCGACGGCAGTCAGCGCATGGGCTCGAGCGAGTATCGCAGCGAATACAAGGGGGTCGCCCTGTGGTTCGCTTCTGCCGAGCACAAGCAGGCCTTCGACGCCGAGCCCGAGCGCTATCTGCCGCAATTCGGTGGCTATTGCACGAACGGCATCGGCTATGGCATTCCCTGGGGGGGCGACGCCGATACCTGGGCGATTCTCGACGGCAAGCTCTACATCTTCGGTGGCCAGGCCTCGAAAGACGCATTCATGCTCGATCCCGAAGGCAACATGGCGCTGGCCAACAAATACTGGCGCGAAGAGATCGCCGATGCCAATCCGTTGTTCCAGCGGGCGTGGCGCCTGGTGTTCCGGGTGCCGCACTACAAATCGGGTGCCGAACTCGCCGAAGAAGTTGCACGGGCCAGGAAATAGCCTGTTGCCGCCGACATCCAGCGTTCAGATCGCGCTGTTCTCGGCGCGCGTCAGGCGCAGGATCTTCTCGCGCTGCGCCATGGTCTCCCGGTAGCCGGCGTCCATGGCCTTTTCGCGAAACTCCCGCCCCAGGCTGACCCAGTAACCGAAGTCCGGATGCAGGTTCAGATCGGCCGCTCGGGCATCGGGCTCGGTCAGCGCTCGCTTGATCCGGTCGCCGTCGCGATAGCGCTCGGCGCCGGCCGGCGCCTTGTCTTCATGTGCCGAGGCATCGATCGAGAGCACACGCGCGGCTCCGAGGCGGCGCGCGATTCGTACGGGTAGCGGCATGACGAGATCGGGGTCGACATGGGCCTGGCCGTGAATCCAGACCGGCGTCAGCCGGCCTTCGATTGCCGCGGACGCCTGGACTGCCACGCCGGCATCTCCGCGCGTGAACACCACCGGTTCGCGGCTTGCCTGGCGCAACGCGACGATCGCACATCGCGGCCGCAGGTCTTGCAGCAGCGTGTCATCGAGCTGTTCAGCCACGAAGCGCGCGATCGGTGCGCCGCTGAAGCGTTGCTCGGCGCCGATTGCCAGCGCGAACATCGACCATGGTTGCATCTCGAGGGCGATCCTGGTCAGCGACGCGCCGCTCAGGCCACCACAATAGAGCGCGGCGACCAGCGCGCCCACCGACGCCCCGACGATCAGATCGGGCCGCACACCGAGCTCGTCCAGCGCGCGTAAGACGCCGACATGGACGAAACCCCGCGGTCCGCCGGTGCTGAGTACCAGGGCCCAGGGTCTTGCGGGCAGGCCCGCCAAGGGCGTGGGATCGGCGGCGGGTGCATGGCGGCCGCTGTGGTCGGTGCCGGCCCCGAACGAGCAGCCGGCCAGCCACGGCGCCAGCGCGCCAGATCCGGCCAGCGGCCGGCGACGCGTGGGATCGATGCGCCTCAGGGCAACGCGGCGAGAATGTCGGTCAGCAGGCGACATGGCGGTTCGGGGTCATCGGCGGGCTTCCAGCCCAGACGCAGGATGACAGTTTGTCGTTGCGGGAACATGGCCATGACTTGCCCCCATACGCCGGTGGCGATCAGCGAGTCTGCCGGCAGGGGCCGATCCGCAGCGCACCCCAGGGCGGGATTGTTCGCTGCCAGCCAGACCTGTGCGCCATACGGGCTGAGCCTGCCGTCCGCATCATGGCGCGCGGCGCTGGCATAGTCGCGCCAGCCGGCCGGAAACACCTGCTGTCCCTGCCAGAGCCCGTCATTGGCCAGCAGCCAGCCCAGTCTGGCCCAGTCTTGAGGCGAGGCCCAGAGATAGCTGGAGCCGATCAGGTTGCCGGCGTCGTCGGATTCGAAGGTCGCGCTGAGTGCGCCGATGGGATCGAACAGAGCCTGGTACGGAAAGTTCAGATAATCCTCGTGCGAGGCGAATTGATCGCGCAACACACGCGAGAGAAGATTGCTGACCGGGCTTGCATAGCGCCAGTAGCTGCCCGGTGGATGATCCAGCGTGCGCTCGCCGGCGAAGCGGCCGACATTTCCGCTCACCCAGAGCATGCGCGGCAGGTCGGTCTGCAGCCAGCTGCCGTCGGGAGGGTGCGCGAGCCCGTCGAACATGGTCATCAGTTGATCGATCGTGATGGTGGCGCGTTCGTCGCGCTGCCACTCGCCCGCCCACTGCGGCCGTGGCACCCGATTGACCAGCTCGACCACCGGCGTGCGCAGATCGATCGCCTGCGACTGCAGTCTTGCCCAGGCCAGCACACCGATCACGGTCTTGGCCATCGACCAGCCGAGGTGGGGTGTATGGGCGTCAAAGCCGGGCGCGTAGCGCTCGGCCAGCAGCCGTCCGCGATGCACGACCAGAACCGCTCGCGTGCCCTGACCATTGCCCGTTGGTGCGCCGGGGCGCACGCTGCTCATCGAGGGCCGGGTGAATGCATGCGCAATCGCGTCATCGAGCATGGCGGCGCGCACTTTGGCCGGCCACTGCTCCCTGGGCAGTGGGCCGCTCCCCTGCGGCCAGGGCGTATCCGGGGGTTGCAGCCGCTCACTGCGCAGATTGGCGGCCGCCCCGGTGAGCCCGGCCGCGGTGGGTGTGGGTTCATCGGCGTTGGCCAGCATCGCGATCTCGGGAACCTCGTTGGGCGGCAGCAGCACGCAGCCCCGGCCCGGGCGCCAGAGCGCATGACGGGTTCCCGCGCCCGGCATGCTGGCGCTGACCCGTTGGTTCTCGCTGTCGACCGCGATGTCGATCAGGCGCATTACTGCCGATAGCGAGAGCAGATCCTCGCGGATCGCTTCGTCCGCAGAGCGCCCGGCAATGAAGATCCCGCCACAGGCGGTCTTGGCGACGAAGCCGGCCAGCGCGGCAGGCCACTGGCGTTGCATCGCCAACCAGGTCGCGCCGACGGCCGCTACCAGGATGACGAGCATCAGGATGCCCAGAAGCCGTGAGCGAAGGCGCATGCGTGTTGCCGTGAGAGAGTCCGGTCGCAGGTGGCGGAGGGTCGTGGCCATCCGCACTGTCATTGGCCAGGGGCATCGATTGTAGGCGAGCATCGAATCAGGGGGCGGCGCGAGCAGCCGGTCACCACAGAAGCTCGTCTGGTGAGCCACCGGCCCGCGACAGTGATCGCATGAATGCCATCGTTCTCAATGAAGAGCAAGAACTTGCGGTCGCCGCCGGATTGAGCCCCAATCGTTGTGCGCACGGGCCGATCTGGGTCAATGCGGGCGCCGGAACGGGCAAGACGGCCACGCTGGCGGCACGGGTCGCGCGGGTGCTGAGCCACGGCTATGCGCCGGAGCGCGTGCTCTTGCTCACCTTCAGTCGCCGCGCGGCTGCCGAAATGGTGCGCCGTGCCGCCGGCTTGCTCGCACAGGGCTGCCGCTGCGCGGCCTGCGGGCGTGCGCGGGATCACCACCGGGGCCGTGGCTCAACACCGTGGTTTGAGTCTGCCGTGGGCCGGCACCTTTCATTCGGTAGCCGCGCGCATGTTGCGCGAACTCGCGCCCGAGCTCGGCCTGAATCCGGGGTTCACGGTGCTCGATCGTGGCGATGCGCTCGACCTGCTCGGTGCGCTGCGCGAGCACTATCTGGGGCGATCCCGGCAACGGCGAATCGCAAGCGCGGCCACGATGCTCTCGGTCATGTCCGATTGCGTGAACACGGGCGAACCGCTCGCCGGGGTTCTGCGCGATCGCTATCCGTGGTGTGTGCGTGATCAGGCGCTGATGACCGAATTATTCGCCGAGTTCGCGCAAACCAAGGCCGACCAGGCCCTGCTCGATTTCGACGACCTGCTCCAGTGGCTGGTGACGGCCCTGCAGGTGCCGGCACTGGCGCTTGCCTGGCAGCAGCGCTTTGACGCCATCATCGTCGACGAATCCCAGGACTGCAATCCGTTGCAGTGGCAGATGCTGCGAGCGCTGGCGCCGCAGGGCCGGGGCGTCTTCCTGGTGGGCGATGCGGCCCAGTGCATCTATGGCTTTCGCGGGGCCCGCATCGAAGACCTCGATGCCTATGTCGGTGATCTGGGCGCACGCACGTTATCGCTGAGCCGGAACTATCGTTCACGACAACCGGTGCTCGATCTGGCCAACGCGCTGCTCGCCGATGCCCGGCCCGCGATCGGCGTGCAGTTGCAGGCGGCCGATGCATTGGGCGGCAGCCGTCCGCGTCTGGTCAGTGTCCATGATGAGGCGGCGCAGACCGACTATGTCATCGCCCAGGTGTTGGCCGAGCGTGAAGCCGGTGTGCGCCTGCAGGATCAGGCCGTGCTCTTTCGAAGTGCGCATCACAGCGACATGCTGGAGCTCGCACTCACCCGCGCAGGCATTCCGTTCGTCAAGCACGGCGGCCTGAAATTCATCGATGCCGCCCATGTACGCGATGTCCTCGCCTGCGCGCGCTGGGCCACCAATCCCGTCAACCGCCTGGCTGCCATGCGCGCATTGCAGATGTTGCCCGGGGTGGGTACCGCTCATGCGCGGCGTCTGCTGGCGATGGCGGCCGGCCACGGCAATGAGCTGTTCTCACGCATCGATGCCGCTGCGGCGCCGGAGCCGGCGCGCGAACCGCTGTGCGAGCTCCTCGGCCTGCTCGATGCCTTGTCGCGAGCGGCCCGCGGTCTGCGCGAGTTCGACGCCCTGATCGCCTGGTTCGCGCCCTTGTTCGCCGAGCGCTACGAACATCCGGCCACCCGCCTGGCCGATCTCGATATGCTGGCCGGCGCGGCGCGGCGCGCCGGCAGCGTGCGTGCCATGCTCACAGAGCTGGCCCTCGATCCGCCCCAGGCCGCGTCCGATCTCGGCGATCGTGCCCACCGTGATGACGACATGCTGGTGCTGTCCACCGTCCACTCCGCCAAGGGGCAGGAATGGCGCAATGTGTTCCTGCTGCAGGTCAGCGACGGCAATTTCCCCAATGAATACGCCACCGGCAACCGCCGCGCGCTGGCCGAGGAGCGCCGCCTGCTCTATGTCGCCATGACACGGGCGCGCCGGCAGTTGCATCTGATCGAGCCGCGCTGCTATCACGTCACCGCGCAGCCGCGTCTGGGTGCACGCCATGTCAGCGGCGCGCGCAGCCGCTTCCTCAGTGATGCCGTGCTTGCCCGCCTGGACCACCATCACTGGCCCGAGGCCGCCGCGAGCACGCACGATGCCGCCGGGTCGGATCCACACGCGGCGGGCAGTGCGGCGATGATCGGCACGCTTGGCGCGGACCCGGGCGGGCCACCGGTGGCAGCGGCCGCGCCGGATCCCCACGGTGTCGCCCGAAAAATGCGTGAACGCTGGCAGGGTCGGTCGCGCCCCGAAGCCGAGCGTGGCCCGGATGTCTCCATGAATTCCACGGTCCTGGCCAGCGGCGCGGCGACGAGCGATTGGTAGCGCAGGTGCCGGAACGTGCGCTGCACGCTGTCATTGCGGTCGATCTCGTCCAGGCATGGGCACGGCTGTGAGCGCACACACGACGCCTGCGCAAGGCGCGCATCAGAGTCGGTTCAGGAAATCATCGATGGTTTCTGTCGTCTCCCGCGGCGCGTCCACCACGGAAATATGCGCGCTCGGGAGCGTGACGAAGCGGCCATCGGGCAGGGATGAGGCCGCGTCCCGGAGTCTGGCCGCGGGATACATGGTGTCTCTGTCGCCGGCCACCACCAGCGCCGGTGCCTGGATTTGCGCCATCCGGGGTGCCAGCGGTTCGCGTTCGATGAGCACCGAGCGCACGGCCGTCGCGAGCGCCGCGCCGTTGGCGCGACGCAGCTGCGCGCGGAAGTCGTCGAGCACCTGGCCGCCTCGCGCACGGGTCTCTGGCAGAAAGAAGGAGCGGGCCACGCCATCGATGTACAGGTCCATGCCATGTATCCAACGTGCTCCCCAGGCGACGAAGTGCTCTCCGAAGCCACCTTCGGAGGCGAAGACCGGGGTGTTCAGCAGCGCCACGCCAGCCGTGCGTTGCGGATAGCTGAGCGCGAATTCGCCGGCCACCAGCCCACCCCATGAGGTGCCGATGCTCACCACGGGCTGGCCGACACCGAGTCTGTCCAGGATCTGGGCCTGAGCCTTTGCACAGTCGGCGAGCCGAAACGGCCCTGGGGCGGGACCACTGGCGCCATGCCCAGGCCCATCGATCAGGATCACACGATGGCGCGGCTTCCAGGCTGCAAGCTGTGCACGATACATGCTGTGGTCGGCGAGGATCGAGGGCCAGAGCACCAGCACGCGCGCAGTGTCGTCGCCCTGAGGCGGGCCGCTGTCGTATACGGCCAGAGCGCCGACGACGGTTTGCACCCTCTGCGCGGGCAGTCCCAGCGGGCTCGGTGCCGGCATGGAAACGGTGTCCGCGGGCGTTGCGGTGTCGTCTGCCAGCGGGCTCGCCGAGCATCCGGCCGCGGTCATCGCCAGCGCCGACAACCCGGCCAGGATCGAACGCCGTCGCCCGCTCCGAGTCCGCAGGGCTGTCAAGGCCGATCCGGTGTCGGGCTGGCAGAGGGCGCTCGAGGCGGCGGCGGCTGCGTGATGCTGAACCTTCATGGTCTTGTCCTTTCAGTGACGCGGGCCGCAGACCCGCCGGAAATCTCTCGGAACGCAAGTTAACGCTGTTTACTTTAAGGCCCGAAGACATTTAAGTCAACGGTGATAACATCGAGCCATGACATCGACCACGCATAAGCCTGGGCGCCGCAAAGCCCGGTCCGACAGCGACCTCGGACGCGCCGCTGATGCGTTCACTGACCCAGGTCGGCGGCGCGCGTCGCCAGGCCAGGCTTCAGGCACGACCCGCGGCGCAAGCAGTCGTTATCACCATGGCGATCTTCGGCGCGCGCTACTGACCGCCGCCGCCGGGCTTGCCGATCTCGAGAATCTTTCCCTGCGCGAACTGGCAGCCGGGATCGGCGTCACCGCCGCCGCGGCCTATCGCCACTTCGAGAACCGCGAGGCCCTGCTGGATGCCTTGGCACTAGACGGCTTTGCCGCCCTGCAGGCCCGGTTCGAGGCCGTATGTCCCATGGCCGAACAGCCGGCGGACGCCGCGCAGGCCATGGCGCAGCTGGGCCGTCTGGGTGAGGCGTATCTGCGCTTTGCCGATGATTCGCCGGCACTTTGGCGGCTGATGTTCGGCGCCCATGGGGCGCGCTCGCGTACGGACGAACCGCGCACGGGACGCCCGAACAGCTACGCCTATCTGCCCGCCGCACTGGCCGCGCTGTTCGTCACCGGTGTCATCCCCACGGCGCCGAGCGCCGCCGACGAGATCTTCGCCTGGAGCACGATTCATGGCGCGGCAACATTGCGCCAGGGGCGGGTCGCGGCGGCACAGGGCGCTCCGGACGGGCTCGCCGCCATGCTCGTTGCGCGGATCGTTCGCGGCCTGGGCGGTGCTGGTGCGCCGGTGTCAGATCAGCGCCCGCCGGATTGCGACAACCCGGGCTCCCTGGCCTGATCCCATCTTCCGGGGCCCTGGCTCCAACGATATCCCGCAGTGCGGGGCGGGTTGTCAGTCTGCTCGACAGCGCCGGCCCTATACGATGTGGCGAAAAGAACCCGCAGGCGCTGTCGGGTTTGGTGCGGGCTGGGGATTAACCTTCTTAGAATCAGTGACCTAGACGCATCCGTAGCAGGCACAAACAATTGCTGCATCGCAACAAAAAAGCGCTTGACGCGGCGCAGCATTTTGCCGATAATGTGTTTTGTGCGGCGCAACAAAACTGGTTTCTGGCGCCGTCCGGGCCACGCCGAATCCGGCGGCCTTGAACAGCGTAACCAGCCACGTCTCTCCAAATTCTCCCCAAGGGGTACCAAAATGCTGAACACCAACGATTACATGACCTTCCAATCCGACGCGATCAAAGCCAGCAACGCCCTGGCCGGTAAGGGCATCGAAGCCATGCAGAAGCTGGCCGAGCTGAACATGAAAGTCATGAAGTCCTCGCTCGAGTCCGGCGCTGAGCAAATGAAGTCGCTGATGTCGGTCAAGGACATCAAAGAGCTGAACGAGACCCTCGTGACGCTGGCCCAGCCGCGCTCGGAGGCCTTCAGCCAGTATGCGAAGGACGCCTACGCGATCACGACCGAAGCCAACGCCGAAGTGACCAAGATGTTCGAAGCGCAGGTCGAGGAAGGCCACAAGCAACTGTCGACGATGATCGACGGCATGGCCAAGAACGCCCCGGCCGGCACCGAAGGCGCCATCGGTCTGATGAAGCAGGCGCTGACCGCCAGCCGTACCGCCTATGAGCAGGCCAGCAAGGCCGGCAAGCAGGTCGTCGAGATGGCCGAAGCCAATCTGGCCAACGCTGGCAAGGCTGCCGCCGCCGCCGCCGGCACCGCTGCCAAGAAGAAGTAATCGCCTCTGCTGGCCCGGCGCGGGTCACACCGCGCCGGGCCTCGCAAAAAACCCCGCTTCGGCGGGGTTTTTTGCTTACCGGGTATCGCTCGGCGCCGGCAGCACGATCGTGGCCACCAGCCCGCCGCCATCGCGATTGCGCAGTTCGAGCGAGCCGCCGTGGATCTGCGCGGCGCGGCGCGCGATGGCCAGGCCGAGCCCGAAACCGTCGCCATTTTCCGCGCCGCCACGAACGAAGGGCTCCTGCACCTTCTCGATCAGATCGTCGGAGATGCCGGGTCCGCGGTCGAGCACGTGGATCCGCCATGTACGCCGATCGATCTCCAGAGCAATGTCGACCCGCCCTTGTTCGGGGCTGAAGCGCACCGCATTGCGTACGAGATTCTCGATCGCGCGCAGCAGCAGCGTGGGATGGCCGAGATAGAGCGCCGGCGCCCCGTCGGCGGTTTCCACCCGCACCCCCCGGGCCTGTGCCTCGAAGCTTGCGTCGGCGGCGACATCGGCCATCAGTTCACGCAGGTCGACCCGTTCGGGCTTACCCTGGCCCTGATCTTCATCGAGCCGCGCCAGCGTCAGGATCTCGCCCACCAGGTGGTCGAGGCGGCTGGTCTCCTGTTCGAGGCGCTGGAGCATGTCGGGGAACCGGGCGGGAGTCTGACGCATGATGCCGACCGCGGCGCTCAGACGGGCCAGCGGCGAGCGCAGTTCGTGCGAGACATCGTGCAGCAGGCGGCGCTGCGAGTTCAGCAGCTGCTGCAGGCGTTCGGTGGTGCGATCGAGATCGCGGCCGAGGTCGGCCAGTTCATCCCGGCGCGCGCCGATCACCGGGGCCACCCGCGTGTCCAGATCGCCCTCGGCCACGCGCCGCAGGCCCGCTCGCAGAGCCCGGATCGGACGTGCCAGATACCAGGCGAGCGCACCGGAAAAGAACAGGCTGAAGGCCACGCCGGCGGCCACCAGTGACCATGCCGGCAGGCGTGCCCAGAGCGGCATCTGCCGCCGCGACAATGGGCCATCGGCCGGGCGTGGCACGAACAACAGGAATTCGCCGCCATCTGCGGCGCGCACCCCGAGCGCGGCTGCCGATGCGCGCAGGATGTCTTCGCGATCACCGTGCCTGCCGGGTTCACGGCGATGCTCATGCTCCGCCAGCTGTCCCAGCGGAACAACCACGCGCCGCGCCTGTTCGAGCGCACGCGCAGGGATCGGGCGATCGAGCAGGTCGCGGTCTGCCGCATCCACGACCAGCACAGGCAGATCCGGCCGGCCCTGGTTGCGACGTCTTTGTGCGCTTTGCATGATGTAGGCGCGCAGCGCTCCACTGCCGCCGTGACGAAGAATCTGTGCATGCCGCAGCAGGCGGTCGGTGACCCAGGGGCTCTGAAAAAGCTCCCCTTGCAGGCTGCGCGGGCCCGGCTGCTGCTCATCGGCCTGCTGGCTCTGCTGTACCCGAACCAGGAGCGCGGCGACGATCGCCGCGATCAGCATGGTCAACCAGAAGCCGAAGAAGACCTTCCAGAACAGGCGTCCCATCAGCCCGTGACCAAGAGGTAGCCCTGGCCGCGCACGGTCTGGATCCAGGAGCTGCCGTCCGCGCGTGGCGCGATCTTCTGGCGGATGCTGGAAATGTGCACATCGACGCTGCGGTCGTATCGGGCCAGGGGGCGGCCAAGGCCTCGCTCGGACAACTCGGCCTTCGAGATCACCTGGCCAGGGTCTTCCAGCAGGCGCACGAGAATGCCGAACTCGGCGCCGGTCAGCGTCAGGGCCTGGCGCTCGAAGCTTGCGCGTCGCTGCGAGGGCCAGATCTTGAACGGTCCGCTCACCAGCGGCTCGGCTTGCTGGCGGGCCGGATCGCCACCACGATGGCGACGCAGGATGGCCCGAATCCGGGCCAGCAGCTCGCGCGGGGTGCAGGGCTTGGGCACATAATCGTCGGCGCCCAGCTCGAGCCCGACGATGCGGTCGACATCATCGCCCTTGGCGGTCAGCATCAGCACCGGCACCTGACTACGGGTGCGCAGCTCGCGCAAGACCGAGATGCCATCCATCCCGGGCATCATCACATCGAGCACCACGAGATCGGGCCTGTCGGCGAGCGCGCGCTCGAGCCCGCGCGGACCATCGCGCGCGCAGGCCACGTCCAGGCCTTCGCTGCGCAGGTATTCGGCCAGCAGGTCGGCCAGACCGGCATCGTCATCGACGATCAGAACTCGATCCATGGATCTGAACCCGAAATGCGGCGTTGAGACAGGTCGGCCGTGAGGGCATGCCCGAGGTTGGCCGACGATGTCACGAAGCCGGGCTTCCTATGAAACACCAACGGCGCGCAGCCGGCGCGACGAGGGGCGGGCCTTTACCCAACTTTACCCGCCACCGCACCAAGTTTGCATGGCCTTTGAACACAATGGACTCATCCGTCGCATGACGGTCAATTCCACGCAGGAGATACGGATCATGAACGAGCAACGACACACCTCGCGCAGTCTGCGCAGCTTCCCGAAGAAAACCGTCACCGCGCTGGCCGCCGGCGCGATCGCATTGACCGCCCTGGTGCAGATTCCGGCGTTCGCCGACGACCGCGGCCCCGGCGCTCGCGCCGAGCAGGGCGAGCAACGCTGTGAGCCCGGCCGCTGGAGCGGCAAGCATGGCCGTGGCGAGCGCGGCGAGCACGCAGGCAAGGGCATGAGGATGTTTCAGGGCCTGAATCTGACTGACGAGCAAAAGGCCAAGCTGACCGAGTTGCGCGAGTCGCAGAAGTCGGCGATGCAGGGCCAGCACGAAGCCATGCGGGCTGCCCGTGAGGGCATGCGAGACCTGATGCGCTCGGGTGAGTTCGATCAGGCCAAGGCGCAGGCATTGGCCGACCAGATCGGCGCCACCGCCTCGGCCATGGCCATGCAGCGAGCCAGCATGGGTCATCAGATGATGGCGATTCTCACCGACGAGCAGAAGGCCGAACTCATCAAGCGGCGGGCCGAGCGCGGTGAACGCGGCCGGGGCCACGATGGCGAGGGTCATCACCGCCATGGTGAGGGTGGATCACGCTCCGGACGCGGCTGAGCGGGCCAGTCTGACGCGATTCCGGCGCGGATTCCGTCTGCACGGGTGGCTTCACCGCAGACGGGCTGCCGGATCGCGAGTAGGCTGCTTCAGTTGAATCGGAGGCGACAGGCCCGGGCATTCGCCCGGGCCTGTCGCCATCCCTTGTTCGAGCTCATGATGATGCCGATGGCGTTGCATGGGTGAGCAATCTCCGACGCCGTCATCAGAAGCTCAGTGACACCGTCAGCTGGCCGAATGTCTGCGGCTCATAGCGAGCCTCGCGAACGCCCGGCCCATTGAAGTCCATCGTGCGGTGGACGGCTCCGTAGCCGATCTGCCAGAGTCGGCTTGCGCGCCATTGCGCGCCGATGAACACCTCGCCCACGAGTGGGCGAGCCTCGATGGCATTGTCATAGCGATAGGTCGCGCCATCGAGCAGGCCATCGCGGGCCACCAGGCGCAGGCGCATGCCTGCGATCACGGCCCAACCCCGTGTGAGCGGCGGCGTCGGCCAGGCCAGTCTGGCCTCGCGTACCGGGCGCATCTGCGCCGCTGCCGGGCCAAGGGCCAGGCTCACCTGCGCCTCGAGCTGGCTGAACCGGTTGCCCAGCACCAGCTCCCAGCCGCCACCGAGTACCAGCCCCTGCCCGTCGGTAAGTGGCCGACGATGCTGGCAGTGCACACGCAACTCGACGCCGGTGCGTGGCCGCAGCTGGTGATCCCAGGTCGTCACTTCCTGCACGCCGAGCATCCGGTGCAGGCCGTTCTGCACCGGCTCGCCCAGCGCCGCCGGACCGGTGGTGCCGAGCGAGAGCGCCCAACCGGCATCGGCCCGGGGAGAAAAGCGTGCGCGAAGATGCGACAGCCAGAGCAATGCGCCAATCGGGCGATCGTTGCCAGCCACCGTGGCCAGGTCCCGGCGATTCTGCATCCCGATCACCTGGCCGAACGCCCATCCGCGCCGCGCCTGCAACTCGGGTGCCGCATCCGGTGCGCAGGGCAGGCGGGCGGCCAGCCCGTCCGGCATGCCTTGATCTGCCTGGTCGTGCATGATCACCACGCCGCTGCTATACCAGCGGTCATTCTTGTTCAGACCGACGAATTCATCGTTATCGATCACGCTGCGCAGCACCGGACGATCGTCGGCGCGATCGCTTGCGGGCCGGGTCTGCGCCGACCCGGGCCAGGCGACGGCCAGGGCGAGCAGCAGTGCAGGCAGCATGCCTGGTCGCATTCGGCTGCCTGCCGCCCGAGTGCGGCCTGCTCGTCTTTCTGAGGGAATCATCCTGCGCGATATTGGTGCCCTGCGCAGCGATCGGCAAGCGAGGCGTTGCGTGCCTGCCTGCGCGCCGCCTTTCCGGCCGGTGATCACGCTCGATCGACCGTTTGTCGGGCCTGGACACCATGGCGTCGCCAAGTGTCGTTGCGCAATGCCACTCGTGGCCGTGGGCGGCGCTTTCATCGGCCTCCCGCTGCGTGGCGGTGGGGCGGACTGCTAAAAACCATGTCATGCAACGTCGCTCGCAAGTGCCGGTACGTCTGCAGCCGATCGTCGGGTTCCTGGCGCGGTTGCTCGCGCTTCCGGCCGACAGCCTGACGCCTCGCCTGTCATGGGTCGGGGCGGTCTTGCTGTTTGGCCTGCTCGGCATCGCGGGATCGGCACTGGCCGTGTTTCTGATGGTGCTCGATGTCGGTCAGGGTCAGCGGCAGGATGCCGCCAGACGTATGCAAGAGCTGGAGATCGTGTTCGGCGCGGTGCAGGCCGAGTTCGACCGGTTCGCATCGCAGTCGCGGGCCCTGAACGGTGCGCCGCAGGCGTGTCGGGTATCGATGCGGCGCGCGTTGCTCGATATGAGTCTGCATTCCGACCATGCACGCCGTTTCCTGTGGCTCGCTGCTGATGGCGCGCCGGCCTGTGTGCCCGGAGGCGATCGTCTGGAGGCGAGCGCGGAGCGTGATCTGCGCGAGGCCGCGCGCAACTCCGCCAAGGGTCTGCGTATCGTTCGCTCCATGACCAACCGGTTGTATCTGGTCGCCGCACCGACCGAGGCCGGCAATCTGGTGGCCGAGCTTTCCGAGGCGCGCTGGCGTCGGCCCTTGGGCGGTTTCGTGAGCGTGCCCGATGAGATGCTCACGCTCATGGACGGTCGCGGCGTCTTGCTGCACGGTGAGCGACCGGGGCCGGTGAGCGGGCTCTGGCCGATCATGATGGCCATGCTGCAACGCCAGTTGTGCAGCACGGTTGTCAGCAACTCCTTTCATCTCGTTCTCGAGCTGGCACCGTCGACCCATGCATTGTCGGCAATGATCATCGAGCGGGTGGCGGCGGCCTGGCTGGTCGCCGCCTTGCTGTCGCTGGCCGGGGTAGCCAGCATCAATCGCGCGGTGCAGGATCGATTCAGCATCGTGCGCCGCCTGCGGCGGGCGCTGCGCCGGCGCGAGATCGAACCCGTGGTGCAGCCTTTTGTCGATGCCGCGTCGGGGCGTTGTGTCGGCGCCGAGGTGTTGATGCGCTGGCGGCATCCGATTCGCGGATTGCTGGTGCCGGCCGAGTTCCTGGCGATCGCCGAACAGACCGGGTTGATCACGGACATGACCTGGCAGCTTCTGGCCAAGTCGCGTGACCGGCTCGATCCGATCGTGCGGCGCGACCCCGATCTGCTGTTCAGCTTCAATTTCGGCGTTCAGATGCTGCGCGATCCGAGCTTTGTCGCACGACTCGACGAGGAGTTCCGGGATTGCGCGCTACGACCGGCGAATGTGTGTATCGAATTGCTCGAGCGCGACGCGGTCGATGATCGCTCGATCGATATGCTGCATCGCCTGCGTCGCGCCGGCTACAAGGTGGCCATCGATGATTTCGGAACCGGCCAGAGCAGCCTGGCGTTGTTGTCGCAGATCGGATTCGACACGCTCAAGATCGATCGCGAGTTCGTGCGCGCCATTGATGGGGATTCGATGAATCGTCCGGTACTCACGGCGATCATCGATCTGGCCGAACGGCTCGGCGTGCGTACCACCGCCGAGGGCGTCGAGACGATCGAGCAGCACAGATATCTGTTGGCGCGCGGGGTGGATGTTCTGCAGGGTTACCTGATCGCCAGGCCGATGCCGATCTCCGAGTTCGAGAGCTGGTTGCAGCGCAATCGCGTGCGCCCGACATACGCAAACGGGGAGGACGGAACCGGCTTCGATGGGTCGGATGAAGGCGGCCGATCGGAAAAGGCCTGGCAGCCAGGCGCGGCGCCAGCTCGGCCCGGCGTGACCGCGGGACAAGCGGCGGATGCGGGTTATGATGGGCCGGCACGGGTACTCGAGCGCCGCTTGCGTGTCTCGATGGCCATGCATGCCCGAAAGCAGCTGGGCGCGGCCTCCGAGACACAAGCCGCGCGTGCGGCCGGTGTGCCCGGGGCGAAAACCGCCCGGCTATTGCCGATCTGAGCGCCGGGAGCCGGGATGAGCGTCGATCTGGACAATCGCTTCGATCCAATGACCGTCGATCTCGACGGTCTGCTGCGCCTGCTCACCGGTCCGGGCGGTGTCGCCGTCCGCGACCGCTTCCACAACCTGCGCCGCTATCCGTCGTGTTTCGAGGGCACCGAGCTGGTCGATGTGCTGGTTCGCCATTTCGGCATCTCGCGCAAGCAGGCGGTGCGGCTGGGGCGCAGGCTGCTGGCTCATGAATCGATTCGTCACGTGGTGGGCGAACACGATTTCGAGGACGAATCACTTTTCTATGTCTTCGGCGGTCCCGGCGCACGCGCGAACACGGATTCGGTGCCTGACATCTCCAGCGAGGCCCTGGTCGAACTGGCGCTGAGCATGCGTACGCGCGACGGGGTGAGCGTGCGCAGTCACCGTCACTGGCTGATCGACTATCCCCAGAGCTTCGTGGGTGCCGAGGCGGTCGACTGGATCGTCAACAAGACCGCGCTGGATCGCGACGGCGCGACAGCGGTAGGGCGCGCGCTGCTGGCCAGAAACCTGATCCGCCATGTGCTCGATGAGCACGACTTCGAGGACGCCCGGCTGCTCTACCGGTTCGTCTGAACCGGCCGAATCCGGCTAGCCGCTACACTTCCAGGCAGTTGCCCGCCGGCGAGGCCCGGGGGGACGAACCAACGCTATGACGCGCGCCCGCAGCGAGGCCGGGCCGGCCATCGGCTAGATCGCCGGGTCGAGCGTCTCTGGCCGCTCATGGAGGAGTGCAATGGCAGGAATGCTCGACGGCAAGGTGATCGTGGTCACGGGTGCCGGCAACGGAATCGGGCGCGATTTCGCGTTGGCGATGGCGGCCGAAGGGGCCCGGGTCGTGGTCAATGATCTGGGCACATCGGCCAGTGGCGAGGGCGAAGACGCCGGCCCGGCGCAGAAAGTGGTCGAGGAGATCCGGGCGGGCGGCGGTGAGGCCCTGGCCAGCACGGACAGCGTGGCCGAGTGGCAGTCGGCCAACCGCATCATCAAGACCGCGGTGGATGGTTTCGGGCGTATCGACGGCGTGATCAACAACGCCGGCATCCTGCGTGACCGTATGTTCTTCAAGATGAATCTCGAGGAATGGCAGTCGGTCATCAATGTGCATCTGAACGGCTCGTTCTTCGTCTCGCGCGCCGCGGCCAACTACTTCCGTGACCAGGGCTCGGGCGCCTACATTCACATGACATCCACCTCCGGTCTGGTGGGTAACTTCGGGCAGGCCAACTATGCGGCGGCGAAGATGGGCATCATCGGCCTGTCCAAGTCGATCGCGCTGGATATGGCCCGGGCCAATGTGCGCTCGAACTGCATTTCGCCCTTTGCCTGGAGCCGTCTGATCGGCACCATCCCGGCGAGCACGCCGGCCGAGCAGGAACGGGTCGAGCGCATGAAGCGGATGGAGTCGGGCAAGATCGCGCCGCTGGCGGTATATCTGCTGTCCGATCAGGCCGCGGATATCAGTGGTCAGATCTTCGGCGTGCGCGCCAACGAGATCTTCCTGTTCAATCACAACCGGCCGATCCGCACCGTGCATCGCAGCGAGGGCTGGACGCCGCAGACGCTCGCCGAGCATGGCATGCCGGCACTGCGCGCATCCTTGCAGCCGCTGGAGCGCTCTGCCGATGTGTTCTGCTGGGATCCCATCTGAGGCCGCCATGACCATCGACACCAAGAAGCTGAAGTCCTGGCCGTTCGAAGCGGTTCGGCAGAGCTACACCTGGCAGGATGCGGCGCTCTATGCGCTGGGCGTGGGCTATGGTCATGATCCGCTGGACACACGGCAGCTGCGCTATGTCTACGAGGGGCGCGATGGTGCGGTCGATGCCACCAGGATGGAGCTGGCCACGGTCCCGACCATGGCGGTGGTGCTGGCCACGCCCGGCTTCTGGCCCAAGCATCCGGAATCCGGCATCGACTGGGTCAAGGTCCTGCATGGCGAGCAGAACCTGATCCTGCACCGACCCCTGCCGCCGTCGGCCACCGTGGTCAGCACGAACCGGATCGAGCGCATCGTGGACAAGGGCGCGGGCAAGGGGGCATTGCTGGTTCAGGTTCGCGATCTGCATGATGCCGATAGCGGCGAGTTGCTCGCCACGCTGGAGTCGATCACCTTCTGTCGCGGCGATGGTGGTTTCTCAGCATTGCCCGGCAACGGCCCGGCGGGTGGCGATGAGGCGCCGGCCGCCAAACCCAGGGTGCCCGAACGCGAACCCGATCTGCATTGCGAGTTGCCGAGCCTGCCGCAGGCCGCGCTGATCTACCGCTTGTGCGCCGATCTCAATCCGCTGCATGCGGATCCGGCCGTGGCCACCGCGGCCGGCTTCGAGCGGCCGATCCTGCATGGCCTGGCCAGCTATGGCATGGCCGCGCACGCGATTATCAAGAGCTGTTGCGACTACGACGCCCAGCGCCTGAAGTCGATCGGATTGCGCTTCTCGTCACCAGTGTTTCCGGGCGAGACCCTGGTCACCGAGATCTGGCGCGATGGCTCGCGGGTCCAGTTCCAGTCGCGTGTGAAAGAGCGCGACAAGCTGGTGCTCTCGAACGGTATCGCCGAGATCGCGATCTGATAGCGGCCATGGTCGGCGCGCCTGCCGATGCGACCATGGCTGCGCGCTGAGCGTCGCGGGCCGAAACCTCATCCAGCGAGAGGGCAATCATGACTGAACAGATCGGCATCACCGGCTATGGCTGCTACCTGCCGCGCTACCGGCTGGCGCGCGAGGAGATCGCTCGCGCCAACAGCTGGTTCAATTCGGCCCTGAACGGGCTCGGCCGCGGTGAGCGCACCGTGGCAAGTTGGGACGAAGACGCCACGACCATGGCGGTCGAGGCGGCACGCAGCATCGTTCGCCGGGATCCGGGCGGCGGGATCGGCCTGGTCTGCATGGCTTCCACCACCCACCCGTTCGCCGATCGACAAAATGCCGGCGTGCTGGCGGGCGCGCTCGATCTGCATGATGCCGAGACGCTCGATGCCGGCGGCAGCCTGCGTGCCGGCACCACCGCGCTGCGGCTGGCCTTCGATACCGCGCGCTCGCGCTCGATGTCGGTGCTGGTCAGTGCGGCAGACAAGCGCAAGTCCCAGGTGGCCAGCGTGCAGGAGATGCGCTATGGCGATGGTGCGGCGGCCGTGCGCGTCGGGCCCGGTCGCGTGCTGGCCCGCCTGCGCGGCTCGGCCACGATGGCGCGCGATTTCAATGCCCAGTTCCGCGCGGCCGATCACGAGTTCGACTACGCCTGGGAAGAGCGCTGGATCCGCGACGAGGGCTTGCTCAAGCTGCTGCCTGAGGTGATCGGCAAGGCCTTGGCGTGCGCCGGTGTCCGCCCCGCCGAGGTCGCGCATTTCTGTGTGCCCACGATGCTGCCGCGCGTACCGGTCGGCGTCGCCAAGCGGGTCGGTGTGGCCGAGTCGGCTGTGCGCGACCCCTTGCTGTCTGTGGTGGGCGATACCGGCGCCGCGCATCCGTTGCTGATGCTGGCGCAGGCGCTCGATCAGGCACGGGCCGGCGATCTGATCGTGGTGGCGGCGTTCGGCAGTGGCGCCGATGTGCTGGTCTTCGAGGCCACGGATGCGCTGCCGGCCTGGCGTGACGAGTATCTGGGCGCGGCCGGTGCGGTCGGTACGATGCTCGCACGCTCGAAGGCGCTCGGCGTCTATCAGAAGATGCTCGCCTTCAACGACACGATCGCACTCGATCACGGCATGCGTGCCGAGGTCGACAAGGGCTCGCCGATGACCCTGCTCAATCGCAAGCAGGAGATGACGCTCGGTCTGCATGGCGGCAGATGCCGCGCCTGCGGCACCCTGCAGTTTCCGCGCAACCGCTACTGCGTGAATCCGCAGTGCAACGCGCTGGATTCGCAGGACGAGCATCGCTTTGCCGAGACACCGGCCGCGATCATGAGCTATACCGCGGATCAGCTCACCTACTCGCCGAATCCGCCGGCCTACTACGGCATGATCGTGTTCGACGGCGGCGGGCGCATGATGGCTGACATCACCGACATCGAGACCGACCAGATCGCGGTCGGGCTGCCGGTCGAGATGTCGTTTCGCATCAAGGACATCGACAAGCGCCGCGGTTTCGTCAAATATTTCTGGAAGGCGGTGCCGCGCACCTGAGCGTGGCCGCGTCTGCTCGAACCGGCGGTCGGTTGAAGATCCTCTCGTGCCCGCCAGGTATCGCAACAAGCTGCAAAGGAGCCAGTCATGGCCAAGGGTATTCGCGACAAGGTCGCCATTCTCGGCATGGGATGCTCGAAGTTCGGTGAGCACTGGGACAAGGACGCCCCCGATCTGATGGTCGATGCGTTCGAGGAGGCCCTGGCCGATGCCGGGGTCGGGCGTCAGCAGATCGAGGCTGCCTGGCTGGGCACCGCGATCGAGGAGCAGCATGTGGGCAAGTCCGGCGTTCCGCTGGCCGCGGCCCTGCGTCTGCCGTTCATACCGGTGACCCGCGTCGAGAACTACTGTGCCACCGGTACCGAGGCATTTCGCGGAGCCTGTTATGCGGTGGCCTCCGGGGCAGTGGATATCGCCCTGGCCCTGGGTGTCGAAAAACTCAAGGACACCGGCTATGGCGGGCTGCCGCAGCGTACCCGCGGCAGCGTCAATGATTTGTTCTGGGCGAATATTTCGGCGCCCGGTTCATTCGCGCAGCTGGCTGCCGCCTACCGCGCCAAGTTCGGCACCCAGGCGCATGATCTGAAGCGTGCGATGGCGCATATCTCGGTCAAGAGCCACGATAACGCGACGCGCAATCCCAAGGCGCATCTGCGTAACCCGATCAGCGAGGAGGCGGCGATCAATGCACCGATGATCGCCGAGCCCCTGGGTCTGTATGACTGTTGCGGGGTCTCCGACGGCTCGGCCTGCGCCATCGTGACCACGCCCGACATCGCGCGCGGCCTGGGCAAGAACCCGCTGATCTCGGTCAAGGCCCTGCAGCTGTCGGTGTCCAATGGCGAGGAGATGCAGTTTGGCCAGTGGGACGGCAGCCACTTCGCCACCACCCGCGTGGCGGCGAGGCGCGCCTACGAGGAAGCGGGCATCTCCAGGCCGCGCGAGCAGCTATCGATGATCGAGGTCCACGACTGTTTTTCGGTCACCGAGCTGGTCACGATGGAGGATCTGCATGTGTCGGAAGAAGGCACGGCCGTCACCGACGTGCTCGACGGCTTCTATGATGCCGACGGCAAGGTGCCCTGCCAGATCGACGGCGGTCTCAAGTGCTTCGGCCACCCGATCGGTGCCTCCGGCCTGCGCATGCTCTACGAGATGTATCTGCAGCTCTCGGGCCGCGCGGGCGAGCGTCAGCGGCCGGACCCGGTGCTCGGGCTGACCCACAACCTGGGGGGCTTCCCGAGCTCCAATGTGTCATCGGTGACGATCATCGGCCAGTACGGCGCCTGAGTCGGCGGCCACGGCCGGAATCGCCGGGCCGTTTGCCTGCCGGGGCTCATGTGTGGCGCGCCACGCATGAGCCGCCTCAGTTGTAGGGTCGGTAGACCGTCGCGCTCGGTGGGCCGATCAGATAGTTCTCGACGCCGTCCTCGAGCGCCCGCCGGTAGATACCCAGGGCGGCATCGGCTGCCGCCACCGTGTGCGCCACATCCTCCCGCGTGTGCGAATAGCAGGTGAGCAGGCTGGGCGCGAGCACACCGCGCCTGATCATTTCCTGCAAGAAGAGTGTGCGCATCGGCTGCGACGGCTGACCCGTGGCGTCCAGGGTCGAGAACACCAGATTGCAGCCCCGTCCGGCGAGTTTCACCTGCGCCTGCAGTCCGTGGCGGTCGATGACCGGTTGCAGGCCGGCACGCAGTTGCTCGCCGATCGCATGCAGGTGTTCGGTGACCGGCTCGTCCCGGTAGATGCGCATCACCTCCATCGCGGCGGCCAGGCTGGGCGATTCGGCGCCGTGCGTGGTGGACAGCAGAAAGACGCGCTGCGCATGCTTGTGATGCAGCCCGCCCAGCTGCATCAGTTCGCGCCGGCCGGCCAGCGCCGAGATCGAGAATCCGTTGCCCATCGCCTTGCCGAAGCAGCTCAGATCGGGCTGCACGCCGTAAAGATGCTGGGCGCCGTGACGATGCCAGCGAAACCCGGTGATGGTTTCATCGAATACCAGCACCGCGCCGTTGCGGCGGCAGAGATCTGCGACCTGTTGCAGGTAGCCGGGCGCCGGTTCGTCGGTCCGCGCGGGTTCGAGCATCACCGCCGCGATGCGGTTCGGATGCTGATCGAACAAGCGGCTCAGGGAGTCGATGTCGTTAAAGCCGAAGCGAACGGTAAGATCCTTGATCGCCTGCGGGATCCCGGCATCGATCCCGGTGGTGCCGATGAACCAGTCGTCATACGAGAAGAAAGGGCTGGCCGAACAGATCGCAACCAGGTCGCGCCCGGTATAGGCGCGCGCGAGCTTCAGTGCGCCGGTCATCACCGTCGAGCCGTCCTTGGTGAACTTGACCATCTCGGCCCCAGGCACCAGCTCGAGGAAGCGCTCGGCGCATGCCACCTCGAGCCGGGTCGGGCGGTTGAAATTGTTGCCCTTGCACATCGCCTGATAGGCGGCCTCGATCACGCTCGGCCATGCATGCCCGAGCGACACCGCGCGCAGGCCCGGCGAGTACTCGATGTATTCGCGTCCGGCCTCGTCCCAGATATGCGAGCCCTGGCCGCGGGCGATGAATGCGGGTGCGGTGACCGGATACTGATCATCGCCCTTGGCCGCCGTGTGGCAGCCACCAGGAATCACGGCGTGCGCACGCTGGCGCCATGCCTGATCTTCGGCATCGCCCGAGGGGGATTGAGTGACTTCACACATGGTTCGTTAACTTGGCGGCCGTCTGCGACGAGGATGGGAGGATATGATGTGACCCGCTCCGGGCAGGGTCTCTGAAAAACGTCACGATGTTGATGAGCGCCCCGCGCTGGCCAGCAGACCGCCATCGCGCAACGCATTGGCCACGGATTCGATCAGCGAGAACGGCATCGCCGCGCGCGCAGCGATGTCGAGCAGGGATCGCTGGCCATCGGACTGATTCAAAACCCACAACATCGCAAGCTGACGCTGGCGCCGCTCGTTCTCGCCGCCGACGGTGTCGTACAGGCCGCGCTTGCCCAGCTGCGGCTCGCCCATGGGCGAAAGATTGCGATAGCGCCGGTTGCCATCGAGCACGCGCGTGGCCCGCCACAGCAGCGAGCAGGCCTGCGCCAATGCATCGCCGCTGATAAAGGAGAGGTCGTCGCCACTGGTGTGGTACTGCGGATAACGACCGTGCGGCGTGCGGGTCAGACAGCCGGCGGCGATGCCGATACCGGGGCTGTTGAACTGGCGTTCGTCATAGCCATAGGGTTCGAACGGTTCGATCACTGCGCCGGCCAGATCCGGTTCGGTCGCAAACAAATGGGCGAACGTGCGGTCGAGCACCGCATCGCCCTTCTCGCTGCGCTTGTAGTGGAACGGGCCGGCATCGCCAAGATTGGACATCACCAGGGCGTGCGCGATGCGACGGCGCTCCTGGGGATGCCTGGCCAGCCAGGTGATCGCGCCGATCGTGCCCGGCGCGAACACGAACCGCAGGGTATGGAAATGATCTGCCGTGGCCCAGGCCGCGGCCAGTGCTATCGCCACGCTCATGCCGGAAAGATTGTCGTTGGCCAGCGACGGATGGCAGACATGCGTCCAGATGAGAATCTCGTCATCGGTCTGACCGGGCAACACGAGCTCGCCATAGGTGAGGGAGCCCGGGCCGAGATCGGCATCGATGAATACCTCGTAGCGGCCATCGGGCAGTGCCGCGCGCTCACGGTCGGTCAGGCAGAAGCCCCAGGCGCGACGATAGTAGCTGGTCCGATAGGGAATCCAGTCCGGCCGGTCCGGCAGCGAGTGCAGATGCCCCTGCAGCTCGCTCAGAGGCATCGTGGTGTGAACCGGCTCACTGTAGCCGAGCAGATGCAGCGAGTGATCGCTGAAGCACGCCCGCTTGCGCCCGTCCGGGCCCTTGATCCAGGCCTCGCGGGCCACCCATTCATCGGGCACGTTCCAATCGAACACCGTCTCGCCGCTGGCGACCTCGATCATCTGTAGCGCGGGCGCCCGGGGTGCCATCGCGGCCAGCGCTTCGGAGAGCTCGGCCAGACTGGCCCGTACGCCCGGGCCGGTCAGGCTGCGTGCGATCGGGTAGAGCCGCTCGCAGAGGGCGAACAACGCCGGGCCGTCGAACACTGCAGGTGAATCAGTCATCGGAATCGGGCCAACAGCCGGTTGACACCGGGAAGATCCCAGGAAAAGAAACCACGGTTCGCCCGGCGTTCAGTGCCGCAAGGCACGACGGCGGCCGGAGCCGCCGCCAGAGTCTGTCAATTCACCGCCTGCCGGATCAATCCAGAATGCGCACATCGGGCATGGCCACCAAGAACCTGCCGCCCCACTCGCGGATGCCCGCCATCTGTTCGCGGACCTCGTCGAGCAGGTTCCAGACCAGAACCAGCAGCAGGTCGGGCTTGGACTCGAAGATCGTATCCGGTGAGAGGATCGGGATCATCGTGCCGGGCAGCATGTGTTGCTGCTTGGCCGGATTGCGATCCACGGTGAAATCGATGAAATCATTGCGAACGCCGGCGAAGTTCAGCAGCGTATTGCCCTTGGCGGGCGCACCATAGGCGGCGATGCGCTTACCAAGCCGCTTGGCCTCGATCAGCGTGGCCAGAAGGTTAAGCTTCATCGAGCGGACCCGCTCGTTCAGGCCCAGGTAGGTCTCGATCCGGTCCAGGCCGGCCGCCCGCTCCTGCGCCAGCACATGGCCGACACGCGGGCTGATGGCATGGACGCCGGTGACCGTGTGCTGCGCATACACCCGCAGCGAGCCGCCGTGCGTGGGCAGTTGCTCGACATCGAACACGGCCAGGCTGTGCGACGCCAGGATTTTCTGGAAGGTAGCCAGCGAGTGATAGTAGTAGTGCTCGTGATAGATCGTATCGAACTGATTCAGTCCGAGCAGATTCATCACGTGGTGGAACTCGAAGGTGGCGACGCCATTGTCCTTGAGCAGGACACGGAAACCTTCGATGAAATCGTTGATGTCGGGTACGTGCGCGACCACATTGTTGGCCGGCATCAGGTCGGCCTGGACACCGGCGGCGCGCAGCTCATAGGCGGTGTCGGCGCCAAAGAAGCTCGTATGCACGGGAATGCCCAGCGCCGCCGCGGCCCGCGCGGTGCCGGCCGTGGGCTCGATGCCCAGCGACGGGATGCCTTTGTCCACGAACCAGCGCAGCAGGTAGCCGTCATTGCAGGCGATTTCCACCACCCGGCTGTGTTCGTCAAGGTTGAAGCGCTGAATCGCCATGTCTGCATAGTTGCGCGCATGGCGAAGCCAGGAATCCGAGAACGAGGAGAAGTAGGCGTAGTCTTCCGAGAACATGTTCTCGGCGGTTTCGAACTCCTGCGCCTGAACGAGCAGGCAGTTCTGGCAGACCAGCGCCCGCAGCGGAAAGAACGGTTCCATGCGATTGACTTCATGGAACGCGCGATAGGCATTGGCGACCGGCTGCATGCCCAGATCCGCCATGACATGCCTGAGTTCGTGATTGCAGAATCGGCAACGCCCGAATGAGGCCGCCCGCGGCAGGTAGGCGGGCAATGCGCGGGGTTTGGCAGGAACGGCCAGCTCGGGATCGGATGCGATATCCATGTGCCAGGGACTCGACGAGAAAGGAAAAATCGGCAGTTGTTAAGCGCAACTGCGATGCAACGACATATTTCGTTACATATTCGTATCGTCCGTCCGCTGGCGCCAATTTGCAAGAGGGTGCAGCGAAAACTTTGACGAAAGGACGATACGACAGGACACGAAGTGTGAACTCTTCGCGACGGTAAGCAGAATGATTCCCGATGCGCGTGCAGGCGCGCCCGTCGCGCGGTGATCGCGCGCCCGTTTGGTCTCGTGGGACAGGCTCGTGGTGCAATGAATTGCGGCATCGATCGTGCCCGGCCTGTTTCGTCAATCTGGGCGAGAACACCCGGCACGGGTTGGCAGCAAATGATGCGCGCGCGGTGCGCCGCGCGCTGTTTTGAGTCAGCCCGCGCGATCCACGCAGGCGACCAGACCGTCGAAGGCTTCGAACCGAAACCAGCGGATCGCGGCGACCAGACGCCGCGCCGGGCTGTGCCAGATCACCTGCGAGCCGACCCCTACCGCAAAGAAGTCATCGACATCCGCCGCCGGTACCGGTCGATGCCCATGATTCAGCCAGGTGAAGTAGCCATAGAACGGCGCGATCGCGCACGGCGTGCGCATTTTCGCAACCAGTCGGCCGAGATGACCTGTCTGCCCTGCCAGCGGCCGTCATCGAGCATCATCTGCGCGATCCGGAGTTGATCGCGCGCGCTGATCCGCATTCCGCCACCCCAATGGCCGCCGCCGGGCACGCTTTGCATCGGCCGGCCGTCGATCTCCACCCAGCTGTTGTCATAGCCGGACCAGCGCCAGGTGTCGGACAGACCGAGCGGCGCCGCGATCGATTCGGCGAAGACCTCCGGCAACGGTCGGCGAAACAAATGCAGCAATGCCAGCGAGAACTGGTTGATGCGCACATCGTTGTATTCCCAGTAGCTGCCGGGCACGGCCAGCGGTCCTGGCGTCGCCCTTGCGGCCGCCGTGCTCCGGTGTGGGCTGAAAACCGGCCACCCGATAGCGATCGATGCGCTCGGGCACTCCGAAACAGCTGCCCTGCCATTCACTGGTGAACTGCAGCAGATGCTCCCAGGGTGACGCGACGGTTGTGCGCCATCGAAGCCCAGGCCGGGCAGCCGTCGGTAGACCGGCTCGTCGAGCGGCGGCAGGATGCCCCGATCGAAGGCGATGCCGGCGGTCAGGGCAAGGTAGGTCTTGGTGACGCTGAAGGTCATGTCGGGGCGGTCGGGTTCGCCCCAGGCGCACACGGTCTGGCCATCGATCGCAATCAGGCCGCTGGCCGGTCCGCGCGCGAAGACCGGTCCGAGCAGGCGGTTGTGGGGCGGATCATCCAGGTGATGAATGCCGAAAGATTGCGCATCGGTCTGAGGATCGCGCGACCATTCACTCTGGTGGGCGAGCACATACTCGACGGTCTCGCGCCAGCGCGGGTCAGGGGCTTGACCGGACGGTTCGACGGTTGGATTGATGACGCTTCTCCTGAGGCCTGATCGCCGGATGCATACGGCTCGCCACGACGGCATCCGGCCCGCGTGTTCCCCGTCGCAGGTCCGGGCCATCGAGCCGAATACCCACTGCGGTAGATTATCAGTCAGTGGAAATACCTGAGCGGCGCAGGGCATTGCGCGCGCCGCTCAGGTATTTCAATGACCCGTCACCGGCATGGACTTTCATTTCACTGAAGATCAACAGGCGTTGCGTGAGGCGGTTGGCCGCCTCTGCGCAGACTTCGACCTCGGCTACTGGGCCAGGCTCGATCGCGAGGGCGGGTTCCCGCACGAGTTCCATGGTGCCTGCGCGGCCGGTGGCTGGCTGGGCATCGCGAGGCCCGCCGAGGTCGGCGGCGCGGGTCTGGGCATCACCGAGGCCGCGCTTTTGATGCATACGATTTCACGGTCGGGTGCTGGTTTTTCGGGCGCCTCGGCCGTGCACATGAATATCTTCGGGCTGCAGCCGGTGATCCGCTTTGGCACGCTCGAGCAACAGAAGCGGTTTCTCCCGCCCTTGATCGACGGCCGTGAGAAGGCCTGCTTTGCGGTCACGGAACCCGATGCCGGCCTGAACACGCTGGGGATGAAGACCTTTGCGCGCCGCGATGGGGATGTGTACCGGGTCAACGGCCAGAAACTGTGGATCTCCACCGCCCAGGTCGCAGATCGGATGTTGCTCCTGGCCCGCACCCGCAGCGCGCAGGAGCTGGCCGAGGCCGGCCTGCCCGCCACCCGCGGCCTGAGCCTGTTCTACACCCGTTTCGATCGCGAACGTATCGAGGTGCGGGAGATCGACAAGATGGGTCGCAAGGCGGTGGATTCGAATCAGTTGTTTATCGATGACCTGGTCATACCGCTCGAGGACCGGATCGGTGAGGAGGGTCGCGGCTTCGAGTACATCCTGCATGGCCTGAATCCCGAACGTATCCTGATCGCGGCCGAGGCGGTCGGGCTGGGTCAGGCGGCGCTGGAACGCGCGGCTGCCTATGCTGGCGAGCGCGTCGTGTTCGGTCAGCCAATCGGTCGCAATCAGGGTATTCAGCATCCGCTGGCCCAGCGCTGGGTCGAGCTCGAGGCCGCCGAGTTGCTGGTCTGGCGCGCCGCATGGGCATACGACCGCGGCGAGCCGGCGGGGCCACACGCCAATGCGGCCAAGTACGCGGGCGGCGAAGCGGGCTTCAAGGCCTGCGAAACCGCGGTGCTCACCCACGGCGGCATGGGCTATGCCCGTGAGTACCATGTCGAGCGCTTCATGCGCGAGGCGATGATCCCGAGAATCGCACCGGTCAGTCCGCAGCTGATTCTTTCGTTCCTGGCCGAGAAGGTTCTCGGGCTGCCGAAGTCCTACTGAGCGCCGGCGAGGATTCCCATGCGCTATCCGATCTTGCTCGTCGGGGCATCGGTGCTGGCGGCGGCGGCGCTCGGTGCCTGGCTACGATTCGGTCTGGTGGAACCGCAGGCCGTGGCGCTGGCCTGCGTCGGCGAAGACGGGCTGGCCTGCCAGCTGCGAGCGCTGACCATCGCTTCGTTTCAACGGCAGGCGCTGTCCTGGGCGGGGCTGTTGCTGGTGCTCGTGAGCGGCCTTTGGGGGCTCACGCAAAGTGGCGCCGGCGGCGCGGGCAGGGTGTTCGGGATCGTGTTGCTCATCGTGGGCGCGGCCCTGGGCGCGCTGGGTGCCCTTCTCTATGGCCCCGAGCCTGGTGTGGCCGCGGCCTTGGCCGCACTCTGGTTGGCATCGTCGCGTCAGGGCGGTGCCAAGAACTGCGGCGCCTAGGTTTGGCTGGCTGCGACGGGTATCCTATGAGTGCTGACGGGCCCTGGTCAGTGAGCGGCAGGTGCCTGCCCGGATGAGCCAGGCGATCGTTTTGCCCGACCCGCCAAGGCCATGACCAGCAACAGGGCGGCCATGCTCAGTGCCTGCTGATTCTCTGGCCAGCCGCGCCAGGCCATCAGGATCGCGCCGGCCAGGATCAGGGGCGGCAGCCAGCCGGCATGGCTCGGCAGCGTGGCATGCCCGGGCAGCACGATTCTCTGAATCAGCAAAGCCAGCGTCGGCGCCAGGTAGAGGCTGACCGGAAACCCCCGGTAACGCGGGTCGAGTGCGTGCAACAGGGCGAAGTAGGCGGCCCCCAGAAGCAGCAGGGTCGCGATCACCGTAAGCGCATCGGTTTTGCCTGGAAACCCTTTCACATGAGACTGTTCGAGTGAGTGAGTGCTTGCACCAGGAGCGCTCCGGAGGCTTCTGAGCGCGACAATCAGCAGTGCGGCATCGCCGAGAACGGTGAACCCGGCGCTGATGATCCATTCGAGCGCATCACGGTTCCAGGTGCGCCAGGTTTCGATCTGCCAGGGCAGCAACAGCGCGACGATCGCGAAGGCGGCGGTCGCGAGCAAGGCAGACCAGCGATTCGCCGGGCTCGCGGTCAGGCCGGCGCGCCGCATGCCGATCACACTCAGCACGCCCAGGGCCAGCCCGGTGAGCCCGCTGATCCACATCGAGCGGGATAGCGCCGGCGCTTCGGCCAACGGCCCGCGCAGCGCGAACTTGGCGCTGCCATCGGGATGAAGCACCCCCCAGCCACCGCCCATCGCGCCCTCGTGGGCACGCTTCCATGGCTGATCGAAGGCCTCGATCAGGTTGTAGTCAATGGCTTTGGCGTCAGCGGCGACCATCCACTGGCGGACAAAGCGGGCCTGGGCGATCCGCCCCGGCTGTGCCGGGCCGCGTTGCCGGCCAACGTCGGGCCAGCCGGTTTCTCCGATCAGGATGTCTTTCGGCGCGAAGCGCTTCTGCATCTGGGCATGGATGTCGGCCACGTGCTCGATCGCGGCATCGATGCCGACGGGGTGGTCTTCCCAGTAGGGCAGGATGTGCACGGTGACGAAATCGACCGCGCTGGCGAGTTCTTCATGGCGCGACCAGAACTCCCAGACATCGGCATAGGTAATCGGCACCGGAGAGCGGGCGCGTACCTGCTCGAGCAGCGTGAGCAGCGCCTGCGGTGTCTGCTCCCGACGCAGCAAGACTTCATTGCCGACGACCAGCGCGCGCACCGCCTGCGGGCTCGCCGATGCAGCGGCCAGCGCGGTGTCTATCTCGGCCTGATTGTCGATGGGGTTGCGAGAGATCCAGATCCCCTGCAATACCTGCATCCCGAGCCGGGCCGCGATCGCAGGCACTGCATCGAGGCCAAGCTGACTCGAATAGGTGCGCACGCAGGGCGTGAGCGCACGCAAACGGTGCAGATCGCGTTCAATGCGCTCGGGCGGAATGAAGTCATTCCTGAGTGGGGACTCACTTCCGGTTGTCCATGGCGAGTACGACAGGCAGGCAAACGGCTGTCCGGCGCGCACATCGAGCAGGTCATGGTCACGTCCCCAATCGATTGCCAGGGCAATCAAGGCCAGCAACGATGCGGCCGCCAGCAGTGCGGCCGCGGGCTGGCGCCAGCGAGAGGAGGGCCTATGGCTTGGATACGATCGCTTACACATCGAGACGGGTTTTCCAGGGAAGTCAGCGTACACTTTCCGCGCGTATTCGCAGGGTTTTTTATAGCTTATTTTTCCCTGCGGCGGGCACGCTACATGCTACGGCTCGCAGCAATCGCTCTCTGATTCCGGTCAACCCCGCCTGGGGTTTCTGACCTGTTCACCGCCGGGGCGGATCACGGACGACAACATCTTGTCGGCGCCTGCGTGCGTCGCACCGTTTTGTCGTTCCGCCCGAGTTCGGCGGTCTTTCGTGCTGACTGGCTGCAACATGAAAAACGATCATAGTCACGGTTTCGTCACTGACCTCCCGTTGGGGCGCGGTGGCCCGGCCATTCTCGATCCCACCCGCGAGCGCAGGTCGCGTGCTTGGCACTGGGCTCGGGCGTTCGCCCTGGCACTGAGCATGGTGCTGCTGAATCTGTCGATCTGGTGGGTCGCCCATCCGGCGGTCACCCCACCGGCGCATGGCGGGATCATCAACGGGCTGGCCTATAACGCCTATCAGCGCTGGGACAGCCCGCTCGAACGCCGTTATCCAAGTGCGCTGGACATCGCCTCCGACATGGCGATGCTCTCCCAGGTCACCCGCCAGATCCGAACCTACGGCGCGAGCGAACTGCCGAACCTGCCCGCAATCGCCCAGGCCTATGGCATCAAGCTCACGCTGGGGGCCTGGCTGGACACCCGGCTGGACAACAATCAGCAGGAGATCGCCGCGCTGGTCAGGGCGGCCCTCGACCACCGCAATGTCGAGCGCCTGATCGTGGGCAACGAGTCGGTCCTGCACGGTCTGCTCACGCCCGAAGCGCTCGCCAGCTATCTGCGCCAGGTTCGCGAGCAGGTCTCGGTGCCGGTGTCCACGGCCGAGCCATGGCATGTCTGGCTGCGCTATCCGGAGCTGGTCGACGCGGTCGATTTCATCACCGTCCATCTGCTGCCCTACTGGGAGGGCGTGCCGCACGCGGCGGCCGTCGACTACTCCCTGATGCGGCTGGAGCAGATGAAGAAGCGCTTCGGGCAAACGCATCGTGATCGGCGAGATCGGCTGGCCGAGTCGGGGCGACCGCTACGAGGGGGCCACCGCGGGCCGTGTCGAGCAGGCCACCTTCATCCGCGAATTTCTCGCCCGGGCGCGCGGCCCAGGGTAGGATTACTTCCTGATGGAAGCAATCGATCAGCCCTGGAAGCGGGCCACGGAGGTCGGAGTGGGCGCCTACTGGGGCATCTTCGATGCCGAGCGCCATGCCAAGTTCGATCTCAGTCGGGCGGTGGTTGCAGATCCGGCCTGGATGTTCAAGGCCCTGCTGGCCGGTGCGCTCGCCCTGATTCCCATTGTCCTGTTCGCACGTCGCTTCGCCCACTGGCGGGTCGCCAGCCGGGTGTTCATGGCCGGTCTGATCCAGGACAGCATGTCGCTGGTGGTCTGGATGGTGGCGATCCCCTTCGAGCTCTATATGCGCGCGCTCGACTGGCTCAGCCTGCTGGTTCTCGTGCCCAGTGTGAGCATCATGGTGGCATTGCTGCTGGTACACGGGCTGGAATTCGCCGAGCTCTATTGGGCCGGCAATCTGCGCCGGGTTTTCGGTACCGTGCCAATGCCGGAGCGCGCCCCCAGGGTCTCGATCCATCTGGCCTGCTGTAATGAACAGCCCGAGATGGTGATTGCGACAATCGAAAGCCTGCGTGCGCTCGACTACCCGGATTTCGAGGTCCTGGTGGTGGATAACAACACGCGTGATCCGGCGCTGTGGGAGCCGGTGAAAGCGTTCATGGAGACGCTGGACGCGCGCTTTCGCTTCTTCCACCTGCCAAGCTGGCCGGGCTATAAGGCCGGCGCCCTGAATTTCGCGCTCGAGCAAACCGATCCGAAGGCCGAGCTGATCGCCGTCGTCGACGCCGACTACCTGGTGGAGCCCAACTGGCTGCGCGATCTGGTCGGTCACTTCCAGGCGGCCGATGTCGCGGTCGTGCAGTCGCCGCAGGCGAACCGGCAGTGGAGCGGCAGCCTGTGGCGCCGGATGATGAACTTCGAGTACGACGGCTTCTTTCGGATCGGGATGCATCATCGCAACGAGCGCGACGCGATCATCCAGCATGGCACGATGGCGATCATCCGGGCCAGCGCGCTACGTGAGCACGGCTGCTGGTCCACCTGGTGCATCTGCGAGGACAGCGAGCTGGGTCTGCGGCTGATGCGCGCCGGTCTGCGCACGATCTATGTCGACCAGGTCATGGGCCGCGGGCTCACCCCGGACGGTTTCGCGGCCTTCCGGCGTCAGCGCCGCCGCTGGGCATTGGGGGCGATGCAGATCCTGCGCGGTCATGCGGCAGCGCTGTTCCTGGGCAGGCGCAAACCGGGCGAACCCGGCCTGGATCGCGCCCAGCGCTTCCATTTCGTCGCCGGCTGGACGGGCTGGTTCGGTGATGCCATGCATCTGGTGTTCACCTTTGCGGCCATGTTCTGGACCATCGGGATGATTGCTGCCCAGCACATCTTCAGCCTGCCGATCGTGCTTTATATGATCCCGGTCCTGTTGCTGTTCGTTTGCAAGGCACTACTGGGGCCGCTGCTCTATCTTCGCCGCGTACCCGGTTCGGTGGCCGATGTGCTCGGTGCGGCCCTGGCCGGCATGGCCTTGTCGCACGGTATCGCCGTTGGCGTGTTCGCGGGCCTTTCCGGGCGTCGGGCGGTGTTCGAAATCACCGCCAAGGCCGGTCGCGGCGCCAAGCAGGGCTCGACCGTCCTGGCGGCCCTGCGTGAAACCCGGGAGGAGGCCGGCATGTTCCTGGCGCTGATGCTCTGCATCGTCGGCATGAGCGTCATCCGGCTGGACAACCACTTCGAGAGCGCGTTGTGGATGTGGATCCTGGCCCTGCAGTCGCTGCCCTATCTGGCGGCCATGGTTTGCGCGTGGGTCGCCCAGCAGCCGGCCGGCGTGCATGATCGTTCGCCCAGGGGCTTGCGCCGCCGCATGCGTCAGCTTTCGCCACAGTGACCCCGGGCGGGGCGAGGGCGCAGGTCGGTGCACCGGCTCCGGCGGCGCCGCATGATCTCCTGAAACCAGGTCATGCGGCGCTGTTACATGCTCAGTCGGCGTCTTCGCTCGCCTGCGCCAGCGCCTGGCGCGCGGCCTTCTTGAGGGTGTCGGCACCGGCCGCACCACTGACCGCCAGGCTGCGGTTGAAGATGAAGAACGGCACCCCGTTGACCCCCATCTGGCGCGCGCTGGTGTCGGCGCTGCGGATCGTGTCGGCGAGGCCTTCGTCATGCATTGCCGACTCGATGGCGGGCTCGGGCAGGCCGGCCGCCCGGGCCGCCTCGATCAAGGTGGCATCGTCGGTGAGGTCGCGGCCCTCGACGAAATAGGCCTTGAACAAGGCCTCGACCATCGCTGGCTGATGATCTTCGCCGGCGACCGCGATCAGCGCGTGCGGGCGCACCGTGTTCGGCTGGCGGCTGATCCGCTCCATGGAAAGCTCGAGCCCGACCTGCGCGGCCGCCTGCTTGACGCGCTCGTAGATCGCGCCGGTGTCGTGCGTACCGAACTTGGCGCTCAGATACTCCGAGCGGGCCATGCCGTCAGAGGAGATGTCCGGATTGAGCTGGAAAGGATGCCAGCTCACGTTGATGCGGGTGCCGGGCATTTCCTCGGCCAGTGCGGCTACCGCCTGTTCGAGCTGCCGCTTGCCGACGAAGCACCATGGGCAGACGACATCTGAAACGACGTCGATGGTGAGCTCTTGCACGCTCGCGTTCATGTGGCCTCCAAATGCGCGGCCGGCCGCCGCAGCATCTTCGGGCAGCGGGCGGTTCAGCCGTCGAAATCCTGATGGTGCAGCAGTTTGCCGTCCGCGTCGACCGTTTCCAGCCGCACCTTGAAGCCCCAGAGTCGCTGCAGATGGCTCATGACCGCCTCGGCCGACTTGGCCAGCGGCCGCCCGCGTTGCTGGCGATGCTCGACCGTCAGGCTGCGGTCATTGTCTTTGTCGAAGCGCACGATCTGCACATCAGGGAGCAGCGAATCCCGGTTGTACTGCTGCGCGAGCAGCTTGCGCACGCGCCGATAGCCGGCCTCGTTGTGGATGCTGTCTACTTCGAGAAAGTCGTTCTGTTCATGATCGGCAATCGCGAACAGGTGGAACTCACGAATCAGGCGCGGTGACAGATACTGGGAGATGAAGGACTCATCCTTGTAGTTGCGCATCGCGAAGTCGAGCACCTCGCGCCAGTTGCCGCCGGCGATGTCGGGAAAGAAGTAGTGGTCTTCCTTGGTGGGCGCCTCACAGATGCGCCGGATGTCGGAGAACATCGCAAAACCGAGGGCATAGGGATTGAGGCCCCCGTAGCCGGGCTGATCGAAGCCTCGCTGGGCAACCACATTGGTGTGCGAACTCAGCACCTCGAGCATGAAGCCGTCATTGACGAGCCCCTTGTCGTACATCCGGTTCAGGATGGTGTAGTGCCAGAACGTGGCCCAGCCCTCGTTCATGACCTTGGTCTGGCCCTGCGGGTAGAAATACTGTGCAAGCTTGCGCACGATCCGAACCAGCTCGCGCTGCCATGGCATCAGGCGTGGCGAGAACTTCTCCACGAAGTACAGGATGTTCTCCTGTGGCTCCTCCGGAAAGCCCCGCGCACCGAGTGTGCGCCGCGCCACGGTCGATGCCGGCAGCGTGCGCCAGATTTCATCGTGCTGCTGCCACTGATACTCCTCGCGCTCGATCTGGCGCATCCGCTCTTCCTCGGCGGACAGGGGTTTGGGACGCTGGTAACGCGACACGCCGAAGTCCATCAGCGCGTGGCAGGCGTCGAGGACATCCTCGACCGCACCAATGCCGTGGCGCTCCTCGCATTCGAGCACATAGCGCCGCGCAAAGACCATGTAGTCGATGATCGCATCGGCATTGGTCCATTGTCGGAACAGATAGTTGCCCTTGAAGAAGGAGTTGTGTCCGTAACAGGCATGGGCGATCACCAATGCCTGCAGCGGCATGGAATTCTCTTCCATCAGGTACGAGATACAGGGATCCGAATTGATCACGATCTCATAGGCCAGACCACGCGCACCCTTGCGATACGCATGTTCGTTGCTGATGAACTCCTTGCCGTAGGACCAGTGCGGATAGGTGATCGGCAGCCCCACCGAGGCATAGGCATCGAGCATCTGCTCAGAGGCGATGATCTCGATCTGGTTCGGATAGCAATCCAGACCGAACTCACCGACCGCAATCTCACGGATCGCCTCGTCATAGCGGTCGATCAGATCGAAGGTCCAGTTCGGGCCGGTTGAAAGCAGCTTGCTTTCGCTCATGCATGCGCCCCTGGGCGTTGCGCGAAAACAGTTCGCGGAACACCGGATAGATGTCACGATGATCGATCGCCTTGACCATCGCAAATGCCTCGTGCTCGATCCGACCATAGGCGGCGGACAAGGTCGACGGGCGCATCGAACGCTGCTCGGCAACCTCCACATAGGCGAAGTGACGCACCAGCGGCAGCAGCTTGTCTTCGAGAAAGCCGCGGCTCTTTTCAGGGTCGGCACCGAATGCATCACCGTCGGAGGCCTGTGCGCCGTATATGTTCCATTCGGTCGGCGAGAAGCGGTCGTCGATGATCTCGCGCATCAGCTGCAGCGCCGACAACACCACCGTGCCGCCCGTCTTGCGATCATTGAAGAACTGTTCCTCGGTGACCTCGTCGGCATCGTCGGTGTGACGCACGAACACGATCTCCACATGCTCGTACTTACGAGACAGAAACATGTAAAGCAGGGTGTAGAAGCGCTTGGCGAGATCTTTCTTGTGCTGATCCATGGACGCCGACACATCCATCAGGCAGAACATCACCGCCTGGCTCATCGGCCGCGGCACCATGATGCGGTGTCGGTAGCGAAGGTCGATGTCGTCCAGGAACGGTACCCGCCGGATCTTGACGCGCAGTTCCAGCATGCGTGGCTCGAGCGCTTCGGCTTGCAGTGGATGCTCCGCGACGCGCGCCTCGAGCTCGGCCAGCTCGCGCTTGGCCGCACCACTGAGCGCGATCCGACGCCCGAGGGCCGATCGCATCGTGCGCGCCACCGACAGGTTGGTGGGTGCGCCTTCCTTGGTATAGCCGGCCCGCTGAGGACGGGTCTCGTAGATGTTGCCGACCGTGGTGCGCTCCATGCGCGGCAATTCCAGGTCATCGAAGAACAGATTCATGAACTCCTCGCGCGAGAGCGCGAAGGTGAAACTGTCTTCGCCGTCGCCGCCTTCACCCCCTTCGCCCTCGCCCTGACCCTGCCCCTGGCCCTTGGGGCGCTTCAGCTTGTCGCCCGGGTGGAACTCCTTGTTGCCAGGCAGCACGAACTCGCGATCACCGCCATCGCCGTGGCGAAGCCTCGGCTCGGAGATGTCCTTGGTGGGAATGCGCACGGTTCCACCGCGCTCCATGTCGCGAATGGAGCGGTCGGCCACCATATCGGAGACGGCAGCCTTGATGTGTGCCTTGTAGCGGCGCAGAAAGCGCGCCCGGTTGGTGGCGCTCTTGTTGCGGTCGTTCAGACGACGGTCGATGATCACGGACACAGCTGTCTCCGGAAACGAGGGGCTCGGGCGCGCGAACACGCGCGCCGGTCAGCGGTCGCTACTGAGACTTGCGCACGCGCAGATACCACTCGCAAAGCAGCCGCACCTGCTTCTCGGTGTAGCCCTTGTCGACCATGCGTGCCACGAAGCTGTCGTGCTTGTGCTTGTCCTCGCTGGAAGATTTGGCGCTGAACGAAATCACCGGCAGAAGCTCCTCGGTGTTCGAGAACATTTTCTTCTCGATCACTTCGCGAAGCTTCTCGTAGCTGGTCCACGACGGGTTCTTGCCGGCATTGTTGGCCCGGGCGCGCAGCACGAAATTGACGATCTCGTTGCGGAAGTCTTTCGGGTTGGCGATGCCTGCGGGCTTTTCGATCTTTTCGAGTTCGCCATTGAGCTGGGCCCGGTCGAAGCTCTCGCCCGTTTCCGGGTCACGATAGTCTTCATCCTGAATCCAGTAGTCGGCGTAAGTCACATAGCGATCGAAGATGTTCTGCCCGTACTCGGCGTAGGACTCGAGATAGGCGGTCTGGATCTCCTTGCCGATGAACTCCGCATAGCGTGGCGAGAGCTCACCCTTGATGAAATCCATGTAGCGACGCTGCGTGTCCTCGGGCAACTGCTCGCGCAGCAGGCGCTGCTCGAGCACGTACATCAGGTGCACCGGGTTGGCCGCCACCTCGGTCTGGTCGTAGTTGAAGACGCTCGAGAGCACCTTGTAGGCGAAGCGGGTGGAGATTCCCGTCATGCCCTCGTCGATGCCGGCGAAGTCGCGGTATTCCTGCACCGAGCGCGCGTTCGGATCGACATCCTTGAGGTTCTCGCCATCATAGACGCGCATCTTCGTGAAGATGCTGGAGTTCTCCGGCTCGACCAGCCGTGAGAGCACCGCGAACTGCGCCATCATGTCGAGCGTGCCGGGCGCGCAGGGTGCATCGGCGAGCGAGCTGTTGGCGAGCAGCTTCTCATAGATGTGAACCTCTTCGGAGGTCTGCAGGCAATAGGGCACTTTGACGATGTAGATGCGATCGAGAAAGGCCTCGTTGTTGCGATTGTTGCGGAACGTCTGCCACTCCGACTCGTTCGAGTGCGCGAGGATCAGGCCCTGGAACGGAATTGCCGAGAATCCCTCCGTGCCCTTGAAGTTGCCCTCCTGGGTGGCGGTCAGCAACGGATGCAGCATCTTGATCGGTGCCTTGAACATCTCCACGAACTCCAGCAGGCCCTGGTTGCCCAGGCACAGGCCGCCGGAGTAGCTGTAGGCGTCGGGATCGTCCTGCGCAAGCGACTCGAGCTTGCGGATATCGACCTTGCCCACCAGGGTGGAGATGTCCTGGTTGTTCTCGTCGCCCGGCTCGGTCTTGGCGATGGCGATCTGGCGCAGCACCGAAGGCTGCACGCGCACGACCCGGAACTGGGTGATGTCGCCGTCGAACTCCTGCAGGCGCTTGATCGCCCACGGGCTCATGATGCCGCTCAGGTAGCGTTGCGGAATACCGTATTCCTTCTCCAGGGCCTCGCCATCGCGCTCGGGATTGAACAGCCCGAGCGGTGACTCATGAACCGGCGAGTCCTTCAGAGCATAGATCGGGTGGGCTTCCATCAGCGACTTCAGCTTCTCGGCGATGCTCGACTTGCCGCCTCCGACCGGGCCAAGCAGATAGAGCACCTGCTTGCGCTCTTCCAGACCCTGGGCCGCATGCTTGAAATAGGCGACGATCTGAGCGATCGCATCATCCATTCCGTAGAAATCCTTGAACGCCGGATAGCGTCGGATCACGCGGTTGGAGAAGATGCGCGACAGGCGCGGATCGTTGCGGGTGTCGATGATCTCTGGTTCGCCGATGGCTGCCAGCATGCGCTCCGCGGCGGAGGCGTAGGCGAGAGGTTCTTGCCGGCAGAGTTCGAGGTACTCAAGCAAGGACATTTCTTCGTCGCGGGCACTGACATATGCCTCACGGTAACGATCAAACAGTTTCACGGTCGAACCTCCTGAGTGTTCGGATCGGTTAGTCGTCTCCTGAGACGACTGACAGTCATCGTCATTCCAAATCCGCAACGCCATCGCGAAAGTAACGCGGCGGTCACAGCCGAATTCAGGCGACCCATCTTGATCCATTAACGGCCCTGGCCGGTACTGCGTTTACGGTCTTCATGCAGACCACTTCAGGCGCGCCAACTGCAAACCGCCGCGCCTTGGCGGTTCTGACAAGCGCAATTCATACCGGCTACGTTCGAGTGGCGTATTGCGGCCGACAGGCGGCCTCAAGGGCGGCAATTCGTTCGATGGTCGGTGCAATGATTCTGAGAAGATGGGAATCGAGTGAGTAGGGATTGGTTTCAAGATTACGCCGCCTCTAAACCAAATTTGTCACATTGGAGAGACGCAATTTTCATGCCCCTGCTGCGCATGCCGATATTGAAGCCAGATGTCCTGGTCGCAGGGTGGGCTCTCGCCCGCGTCGTGCGATGTCCGAACGGGCCCGGCTGGCGCAGTTGAGGATGATCCTCGTTGCCAATTGGAGACTTCAATGAACACGGTCGACTTTGCCCACAGCTGGGCCTCCCGTCTGGGGCATGGGTTGCCCATGCTGAGGGTCACCCGGCGCAAGATCGACACGGCATGGCGTCAGCCTGACCGGGTCGATGCGAACATGCTCACCGAGATCATCCTGCGGGATCCTTTGTTCACCTTGCGTGTGCTTTCGCATGCGAACGCGAGTCGCTCGGAACGTGTGGTCACCTCGCCGGAAACGGTCTGCGCGGCAATCCTGCTTCTTGGCCTGAACGCATTTCGAAGAATCGTTGACGCCACTGCGGTTCTGGAAGATCTGGTTGGCCACAACCGCGATGTCTCGCGCCGCATCCGACACCTGCTACGCCGCGCGCGCCGGGCCGGCCGCATCGGCCTCACCCTGGCGGTGGAACGTCAGGATCCGGATGCGCTGTTGATCTATGAGGCGGCGCTGGTTCATGATGTGGTCGAGATGCTGATCTGGATCGTCGAGCCGGCGATGGGTGAGAGCCTGCTGGAGGCGCTGCCGCTGCATTCGGATCCCGAACAGGCGCAACGGGCCGTGCTTGGATGCACGTTGGTCGAAATCGGCATGCGCTTGCTCCACTATTGGCAGTTGCCATCCGTGTTACTTGAATTGAGCAGCCGGCCCGATGAACACGGCCGCTCGTCGCGCATCGCGTCACTGGCGATTCGCTTTGCGCAACATGCCGAACGCGGCTGGACGCATGCCAGCGTGCTCGATGATCTGAAGGAACTGGCGGCGCTGATGGCGATCTCGCTGCCGGCGGCACGCAGCTTGATAGAACGCGCGCAGGCGGCTTGAGGCGCGGCCAACCTCGAGCGGGCGGCGGCTGGCCAGGTCGCCTGCCGACGCCGGGTCGTGGTGCGTCGGCGCGCCGCGCAGGTGCGTCCGATTGCCATTGAGGTGCGCCGTCGCATGCGCCGACTCGGGCCTGCCGCCGGGCCGCCTGCCGGTATGCATCGCATGATGCGCTTTGGTGAATCGGGTGCGAAGGCGCGTATGCCGTTGCCACAAAGACGTTGCTTGCGAACCGCATTTCCGTGCCAATCACCGCGAAGCCGTGGCCGGCTTCGATATACTCAGCCGCGAGGACGTAGATATAAACAAGGACTGATGCTCGCGCGGCAATCGCAGTCGTCGTTAGACGACCTGTCATCGTCTGCGCGCTTTCCATGGGTGACCGGAACGCCACTCCGGGCCGTCTTCCGACGGCCCGGCCGGCTACCCTGCGATGATGGAGCGACCATGCGCAAAGCGGCGCCGAAATCAAATAAGAATCAGCGCAATGTCGTCGGGGCATGGTTGCTGTCTGTACTGGCACTGGCGTCGCTCATGTTGGCGCTCGTGGCGACTCCCGCCTTGGCCGACGATGGCGAGTTGACGCTCGACCCCTCCGGCACCGGATACACGATGCGGCTGGGGGCCGCCGAGCGTGTGGCGCTCGGAGCCGCCGGAGCCGTCTACCAGATACCGATTGACGAGCCCGCCGATTCCAAGCGTGATGCGCCGGCGGTGGCCAAGACGTTACGGATCGTGCCGGAAGTGCCAGAGGGCGCTGCACGGGTCGACGTGATCACCCGGCGCGACGGCCAGCGGGTCGTTCAGCTGGTGCTCTCCGGCCCGGCGTTGAATGCGCGTGAAGTCATGATGGCGCTGTACTGGCATGACGGCACGTTCCGGCGCACCTACGATCTTGGCAGTGTCCAGGGCGCCGCCGACGAGGTTCGCGATCCGCGCCTCTCGAGTGCGGCCGAGTCTTCACCGGTGCTGGCGCCGCGGGCGATTGAACAGCAGGTGGATGCGGGCGCGGCCAAGGAGCAGAGTCCGGCCTTGCCGCAGCCCCGCGCCGGGATGGCGGACTCCGGGTCCAGCAAGAGCGCCCAGGTCGGCGCGTCTTCCACGGAGCGACCCGGGCCGGGGATCGCTGTCGATTCGCCCGTGTCGGAAGGCGTCGCCGCGCAAGCACCCGCGCGCGTCGAACCGGTTGCCGCGACGCCCCGGAGTGGCGAGCGCGAGATCGTCGTGCGTCGTGGCGATAGCCTCTGGACCATCGCGGAGAATCTGGATCTTCCGGGCCTGACCCAGCATCAGAAGATGATGGGCATCTATGACGCGAATCGCTCGGCTTTCGCTGGCAATGTCGATACCCTGCGTAGCGGCGCGCGCCTGAACCTGCCCGCGACCGAGACCTTGTCCCGCCTCGCTCCCGAGCAGGCGCTGAGGGCCTTCCTCGCCAACTCGCGGGTCGTGCCGACGGCTTCGGCCGAGGCCCGGCCGGATGCTGCGGCGCGTACGAGTGTGGCCGCCAGCACGGGCCGCAGCGGCGACCAGCTCGAAGTCGGCGTCGATGAAAGGGATCCGGCCGCCGCGCGTGAGCGAGACACCGCCTACAACATGGCGATGGCCGAGGCGCAATCCCGGATCGATGACCTGACGCGCCAGGTGGAGCAGCTCGAAACCCTGATCCAGCTCAAGGAGATTCAGATCGCCGATGCGCGCGAGCGCCTGCAGGCGGCCGGGGTCGACCGCGCGACTGCCGGCGGCAACGCGGCCCCGGCGCTGGCGCAACCCGGCCTGCCGGTCGTGACCACCGAGCGTGACAGTGGGGGATCGTCTGGCGTGATGATGCCGAGAGTCGGCGTTGCGGGCCCGGCCGGCGCAGTCGCGGGCGCCACTGCGGCACCTGCCGGTGAGGCTGCGGCGGGCGCGGGCGGTGGTTCGGCCGTGCAGATGGCCGTGGACGCTGCGCGTCGGGCGGCCGAGGGGGTGCAGAGCGGCAAACCTGACGATGGCGCTGGCGGGCTCGGCGTGAATGCGCAACCGCCGGCGGCGGCCGAGGGCTCTCCCTTGCTGGGCGGCTTCCAGTTGCCCGAGGGATTCTGGACTTTCGCCGCGGGCATCCTGATCGCGCTGGTGATCGTCATGATCGTGCTGCGCCTGCGTCGCCGCCGTGCCGGCCAGCAAGACGAGGAGTTCGAAGACGACGACGACTTCCTGTTCGACGAGTCGACCGAAATGGGGCCGAACTCCGATCCGGAGATGTTCGGTGATTCGGAACTCGGCGAGGTCACCGGGCGTCCGACCCAGTCTCCGCGCACCACCACCGCCTAGACGTGCGGTGGCCGGTCCACTGCAAAACCGGGCAGGCAGCAGGCGGTTCGGGGGCAGCGGATCGGAGCGGACCTGCTCAGGCAAAGACACCGCCTACGGCAAAGAGACCGCCAAAGGGACAGAGACCGTCAAAGGGACAGAGACCGTCAAAGGGACAGAGACCGCCAAAGGGACAGAGACTGCCAAAGGGACAGAGACTGCCAAAGGGGCAGAGACTGCCTCCGGCATAGAGAAAGGGCCGGGTGAATCACCTGGCCCTTTCCGATTGCGCACGCTACCGGGCGCGCGTGCATCGGATCACTCGCCGTAGATCCAGCGTGGCAGCCAGAGCGCGATCTCGGGAAAGACGATGATCAGGATCAGGGCGGTCAGCTGCAGCGCCATGAACTGCAGCATGCCCTTGTAGATATCCGTCAGATCCCACTGTGGCACCACGCCCTTCAGGAAGTAGGCCGACAGGGCGACGGGTGGTGAGAGCCAGGCAGTCTGCAGATTGACCGCCACCAGAATGCCGAACCAGGTCAGGTCGAAGCCGAGCTTGGTCACCAGGGGCAGCAGGAAGGGCACCACGATCAGCACGATGGGCACCCACTCGAGCGGCCAGCCGAGCAGGAAGATCAGCGCCATGATGATGAACAGCAGCACATAGCGGTTCAGATCCAGCCCCAGCAGCAGCTCGGTGAGCATGGTCGGCGTGCCCAGGCGTGCAAACACGGCGCCAAAGAAATTGCTCGCCGCAACCAGGAACAGGATCAGCACCGAGATCTCGAGTGTCTTGATCACCGCATCGCGCAGATTCGGCCAGTTCAGCCGGCCATACAGCAGCGACAGCAGCAGCGCACCGGCCGCACCACAACCGGCGCCCTCGGTGGGCGTGGCATAGCCGAACAGGATCGAGCCGAGGGCCGCCAGCACCAGGGCCGCCGGGGGCACGAGACCGAAGAAGAACTCGCCCCAGACCGCGGCCATGTTCTCGGGATGCTCTTCCTTGGGCAGCGGCGGTCCGAGCGCCGGATTCAGCCAGCAGCGCACCATCGCGTAGCCGGTGAACAGCACGGCCAGCAGGATGCCCGGCACGATCGCGGCGGCGAACAGCGTGGTCACCGGCACCTCGAGCACCGGGCCCATCACGACCAGCATGATCGATGGCGGGATCAGGATGCCCAGGGTGCCGCCGGCCGCGATCAGGCCCGAGGACAGCTTGACGTCGTAGCCGCTGCGGATCATCGGCTTGCCGGCCATGATCCCGAGAATGGTCACCGAGGCGCCTACGATGCCGGTGGCGGCGGCGAACACCGTGGAGACGAAGGCCACGGCCAGGTACAGCGAACCGGTGACCCGCGACAGGATCTTCTGGATCGAATCGAACAGGCGTTCCATGAGGTTCGCCTGTTCCATCATGATGCCCATGAACACGAACAGTGGCACCGCGGCGAGCGTCTGCTCCATCATCGACCCGTAGAACTGCAGGGTCAGCAGATAGAACACCAGATCGCCAAACCCCCAGTAGCCGAACACGATGCCCAGGAAGATCAGGGTGAAGGAGATTGGAAAGCCGATGAAGATGCCGAACAGCATCCCGCCGATCATGAGCAGGCCGATCATTTCCGGGGTCATGGCTTACTCCTGAGGCCAGCGGTTGCGGGTGGCGGCATACCAGCTCTTCAAGGTCTCCGAGATCCCCTGCAGCAGTAACAGCAACACGCCCAGCGGCAGGCAGGCCTTGATCGGGCCCAATAGAGGCATCCAGGCGGTATCCATGCCGCGCTCGCCCCGATCGATCGCCTGCCAGGCCCATTCGGTCGATACCCACAAGAAGATGATCATCGTGGGCAGGAAGAAGATCAGGTAAAGCGCGAGATCGACGCGGCCCTGATTGCGAACCGACCAGTTCCGGTAGAGGAAGTCGGAGCGGATGTGCACCCCCTTGGCCAGCGCGTAGCCGGCACCCAGGATGAACAGCGCGCCGTAGAGCATCCGGCTCAGGTCGTAGGCCCAGGCGGTCGGATTGCCGGTGCGGCGTACGATGATCTCGTAGACCATCGCGAAGATCAGCGGCACCACCAGCCAGCCGAACAGGCGTCCGCTCCAGAGGCTGATGCGCTCGATGATGATGATCGTTCGGCGCACCCAGCCGGGCATGTCGGTGGCGAGCGAGTCGATGTCGTCGCTTCGCCGGTTGGCAATCGACTCATCGGCGGTTTCGAGTTTCTCGGTCATGACGGCAGGTGGTCCGCTTGGCCGTCGCTCGGCGCAGGGGCAGGGCGGTGGCAGATGATCAGTCGGCGGGATGTGTCGGATCCCCGGGCGGGCAGGTGACGCAGGATCGGCCGGGTCTCAGACGCTGTACCGGTTGCCCGGTTGCCCGGTTGCCCGGTTGCCCGGTTGCCCGGTTGCTCGGTTGCCCGGTTGCCCGCGTGAGGGCGCTGCGATCAGCGACGGGATTTCGGCGCACCCGATACGGCGATCAGCGCGTTGCGCGCGGCCCGCGACTCCTTGTGCAAAGCATCGTCCGAGTCACCCGGCGGTGCGAACAGGAAAGTTCGAGCCGCCGGGATCATCGAGCGTCGACTTACTTCTTCTCGGCAAGCACCTTGGCATAGGCGGCGCCGATGCCGGCGTTGGACTTCTGCGCGCCGGCCCAGAACGGGATCGCATACTCCGCGAATGCACGCTGGCTGTCCCAGACCTTCTTGAAGAACGCATTCTCGGCGGCGTTTCTCTCGAAGCTCTTCATGGCCGCGGCACCGTAGGTCTCGAAGTACTCGGCCGGCGTGTCATGCAGCTGCACGCCATGCTTTTCGGTGAGTTCCTTCAGCGCCTTGCCGTTCTCGGCGATGCGGTACGACACCGCCTTCATCAGCGAGGCATCGGCGGCGACTTCCATCGCGCGCTTCTGGCCATCGGAGAGCTTCTTCCAGACATCGCCGTTGATGTACAGATCGGCATTGACGATGTTCTGGTGCAGGCCCTGCAGGTAATAATGCTTGAGCACCTTCTGGAAGCCGAAGGTCATGTCCGGCTTCGGGCAGCACCACTCGGCCGCGTCGATCACGCCCTTTTCCAGCGCGGGCAGGATGTCGCCGCCGCCCATGGCCACGGAGGCGACGCCGATGTCCTTGTAGATCTGCCCGGGGATGCCCGGCGGGGTGCGAAAGCGCAGCTTGCGGAAGTCGTCCATCGAGTTGATCGGCGTCTTGAACCAGCCGAGCGCCTCGGGGCCGACCGGCTGCAGGATCAGGCCGTGGACATTGACCTTCATCTCCTTCCAGAGCTCGTTATAAAGCTCTTTGCCGCCGGCATTCATGTACCAGGACAGCCAGGCGAAGTTGTCCATGCCAACCCCGGCACCGGCCGATGGCGAGCCGAACAGCATCGCGGCCGGATGCTTGCCCGACCAGTAATGGGTCCAGGCGAAACCGCCTTCGATCAGCCCCTTGTCAACCGCATCGAGGGTTTCGCTGACCGGCACGACCGCACCGGCAGGCAGCACCTCGAAGGTGACCGTGCCATTGGTGAGGCCGCTGACATCGTCGGCGAACTGTTTGAGCATGATCACTTCATCGGCGCTGGTCGGGATCACCGACTGCACCCGGATCTTGACTTTGTTGTCGGCGGCCTGGGCGACCGGACTGGCGATGATGGCGGCGCCAACGGCGCCGGCAACGAAACCGTGGCGCAGGCCGGCCGGAACCGACTGCAGCCATTGTGAGAGCTTCAGCATAGGGGTGTCTCCTCCTGGGGTTGCGCCGAACCAAAATGAAAGCGCTTCCATGACCTTACGCGTGCGATCCGCCCCGGGTCAATGTGCACTGCAACAAGGCTTGCAAGGCCTTTCAGGCCTGCTATGGTTGCAGGCCCGGGAAACGAATTCATTCGAGCGGTGGCGATTCCTTTCGCATGATCCCGGGCCGACCCTGGGGCGCGGCGTTCGCAGGCCGCACAAATGGGCAGACCATGAGCAGCGCGGATCCTGATACCGATTTGGCAGACCCCGGGCGGGTGGGCGCAGCGCGCCTTGCCGATGTTGCCAGGGACGCGGGCGTGTCGTTGGCCACCGCGTCTCGCGCACTGTCGTCACCGGATCTGGTGCGCGACGAAACCCGCAAGAAGGTGCAGGCCGCCGTTGACCGGCTCGGCTACGTGCCGCACGGCGCCGCGCGGGCGCTGGCCTCGCAGCGCACCCGCACGATCGGAGCGGTGTTTCCGCCGCTCGAAAATCCGATCTTCGCCACCGGCACCCACGTTCTGGCCCAGACGCTCGAGGCACACGATTACACGCTGCTGCTGGCCACCCATGACAATGATCTCGATGCCGAACTGAGTGCGGCCCGCCGCCTGATCGAGCGCGGTGTCGACGGCCTCGTGCTGGTCGGTCTCGAGCACCGGCCGGCGCTGTTCGCGCTGCTGGAGTCCAGCCGGGTGCCGTTCGAATGCACCTGGTCTTCAGACCCCGACGGGGCGATGCACAGCGTCGGTATCGATCACCGCAAGGCATCGGCAACGGTCACCCGGCATCTGCTCGCACTCGGACATCGGGAGTTCGCGGTCATCGCCGGGCAGACCGATCGCAATGACCGCGCGGCCGCGCGTCTGCGCGGCGTGCATGATGCGCTGGCCGAACACGGTATCCGGCTGCCTGGCAGGCGGATCATCGAGGCGCCGTTCTCATTGCTGCAGGGGCGCGAGGCGATGCGCCGTCTGCTCGCCGAGGCACCGGGCTTCACCGCACTGATCGCCGGCAATGATCCGCTGGCCATCGGCGCGATGATCGAGTGCGCGCAGCGTTCGATCATCGTGCCCGAGCAACTTTCGGTGGTCGGCTTCGATGACATCGAACTGAGCGGGCAATGGGATCCGCCACTGACCACGATGCGCATTCCTTCTGCGCGGATCGGGCTCGAGGCCGCACGGCGTCTGATGGCGCGGCTGGCGGGCGAACCGGTGCCGGTGGCGCAGACGCTGCCGTGCGAGCTGATCGTGCGCGGTTCCACCGCGCCCGCCCTCGGGCGCGTCTGAACCACGGAAGCGTTGCGGTTCGGCGCGTTCCGCTGGCGCTGATGCTATTGCGGCGCGATTGCGGGCAGTTCCAGACGCGCACCATCGATGATCCGTCGCCACAGCCCGCTCGCCGGCGGCAGCAGCCATTGCAGGCCGAAGCGCGCACTCGTGCGGCGCGCCTTGTACCAGGGATCATCGCCATGGCCCTCGGTGGCACGTGCACTGCGCAGCCACGCCCAGCCGAGCAGCAGCAGTCCGAAGGCCGCGAGGAAATCATCGGCGACGCGTAGCGCGGCTTCGGTGTCCGTGGCCGGCGCGGCCAGCAGTGCGGCGCAGGCCTGGCGGGCAAGCGCGATCTGTTCGGACAGCGCCTGGTCGGGCTCGCCTTCGCCCCCGGCATCGCCGGCCAGCAGATCGAGCAACGTCGCGAAGTTGTGCGCGCCGTCGCCGAGGATCTTGCGCGTCACCAGATCGATGGCCTGGATCTCGTTCGTGCCCTCATAGATCATCGCGATGCGGCTGTCACGCACCACCTGCTCGATGCCGGTCTCGTGCACGAAGCCGTAGCCACCCCAGACCTGCAAGGCCTCGTCCGCACCATGGTGCCCATTGGCGGTGAACATCGCCTTGGCCACCGGCGTCAGCAGGCCGACCATGGCTTCGGCCCGTGCACGCCGGGCGGGGTCCGGATGCTGATGGGACTCATCGATCAGATTGGCCATCCAGAGCGCCAGCACCCGCTGGCCCTCGGCCAGTGCGCGCAACTTCCAGAGCAGGCGGCGAACGGCCGGATGTTCGGCGATCGGTTTGCCCCGGCCCTGCACGCGCTCCAGCGCATAGGCATGGGCATTGCGCTGCGCGGTATCGAGATGACCCTGGCCCTGCATGGCCACATGCAGACGGGCCGAGTTCATCATGATGAACATCGCCGCCAGCCCGCGGTTGGGCTCGCCGATCATCCAGCCGGTGGCCTCATCGAAGCTCATCGCGCAGGTGGCGCTGCCCTTGATGCCCATCTTTTTCTCGATGCCCGTGCAACGGATCGCATTGCGGCTGCCATCGGGCAGGATCTTCGGTGCCAGGAACAAGGAGATGCCCTTGGTGCCGGGCGGTGCGTCCGGCAGGCGGGCGAGCACCAGGTGGACGATGTTCTCGGTCAGATCATGGTCGCCACCGGAGATGAAGATCTTGTTGCCGGTGAGCCGATAGCTGCCGTCGGCCTGTGGCTCGGCACGCGTGCGTAGCAGGCCGAGATCGCTGCCGGCCTGGGGCTCGGTGAGGTTCATGGTGGCCAGCCATTCGCCGCTTGCCACCCGCGGCAGATAGCGCTGCCGGAGTTCCTCGCTGGCGTGCGCCTTGATGCATGCGTAGGCACCATGGAGCAGCCTGGATACATGACCCAGCCGTGGTTGGCGGCGGCCATCATCTCGTTGAGCGCGACATTCAATGCCTCGGGCAGCCCCTGGCCGCCATCGGCCGGGTCGCAGGCCAGCGCGCCCCAGCCGCCATCCACGAAGGCCTGGTAGGCGCCCGGGTAGCCTGCGGGTGTGCGTACCTCGCCGTTGTCGAGCGTGCAGCCCTCGAGATCGCCGCTGGCGTTGAGCGGCGCGAGCACACCGGCCGCGAACCTGCCGGCTTCTTCGAGCACGGCGCGAGAGATATCGGTGTCTACCTCGGCGAACGCGGGCATGGCAGCCCAGCGGGCGGGCAGATCGAGCACCTCTTCGATCACGAATTGAAAGTCGCGCAGTGGCGGCGTGTAAGAAAGCATCGGATGATCCGGTTGCGACAGGTGTGCAGGCCGGCGGGCGTGCGGGCGTAGCCGGCGCAGGCGGCACGGTTCGAGACCTGCCAGGTACCGGTTTGACGCATTGTCGTTCGGGCCCCTTGCGTAGGCCTTTCAGCGTTCAGCCCGCGCGAGTGGGCCTTTCCGCGGTCGGGCCGCTTGAGTGCGCCTTTGAGTAAGGGCCGTGAGTTGCGCGTCGCATGTCCGTGTTCAGCCGGCGCGCGGCAGTGCGGGTGGCGGCAAGGTCAGATCGCCGCTCGAGCCGGCCAGACGGGCAGCGATCTCACGCGCGCTCTCCTGCAGCCTCTGCACGAGCCGGTCGGTGTTCACCAGTTCCAGCCGCGCACGCGGCAGCACCGCGCACAGGCTCGCGACTGTGCGGCCATCGGCGTCGGCCACCGGCACCGCGACGCCGGCATTGTGCGCATCCAGTTCACCCTCGCTGATTCCGAAGCCCGCTCGACGAATCGCCTTCAGGCGGGTGCGCAGCGCCTCCCAGTGGGCTTCGCGCGTCGCGGATTCGGCGGTCTCGGTCTCGAACAATGCACGCTGGCGCGCCCGCGGCAGATGTGCGAGCAGGGTCAGCCCCGGTGTGCCGCGCAGCACCGGCATCGGTCGCCCGCGACCATAGGAGATGTCGAGCGGCTCGGACCCTTGTTCGAGGTGCAGGGTGATCATGCGCTCGCCAAGCAGCGAGACCAGGGTGGCCGGGTAGCCGATGCGCGGCACGAGCATGCTCATCTCGGCCTGGGCGGCACGCGCCAGCGGGTCGGTGGTGCGCATCTGATAGTCGAGCTCGATGATGCGTGCGCCCAGCGCATAGCGCCCCTCCGAGGCGCGGCGCAACAGGCCGGCGCCAACCAGCTCGCGCACATAGCGATAGCTGGTCGGCAACGATATCGCCAGCGCCTCGGCGATCTGCTCGGCGCTGACCTCGGGCCGTGTCGCGGTCAGCAGATCCAGCACGGCGAGGATGCGGTTCAGGCTGGACATCGCGAATCGCGCCGGGTCATCGGGGCAGGGGGACAGCGCGTGCATCGAGAGCGCTCGAAGATCCCGGGTGCGGACATCGTGCGATGCACTCGGGCCGGGCTCAGGCGATGCGCGCCAGCAGCGCGGCGAGCCCGGCGGCGTCATCGGCCGTGCCCACGATATAGCGATCGGGGCGCAGCAACACCGCGGCGGCGGGCAGCGCGGCCAGTGCATCGCCGATGCCGTGTGTCCGCGCATCCAGCATGCGTACCGGCACCGACGCTGCGCAGCTGCGTTCGCCAAGCGCGTCGAGCGCGCGCCGGGCATCTGCGATCAGGGCGTCGGTGACGATCAGCGCGAATGCATGGCCGATGAGTTCGTCCATCAGGCGCCCGTCGGCGAGTCTGGGTTGCCCGAAGATCGTGCCCGCGACACCGCCGTTGCCGCCATGAACTCCCGGCCCCAGCACCGGCTGCGGAAACGCGAACAGCTCCGGCCCGGACGCGGCGAAACGGCGGTCGCGCTCGGCGGCGGTTGCCGGGTCGGTGGTCTGGATCACATCGCCGACCCGCACCGCCAGGGCGATGAACTCACGCACATGCGGTTCGCGCTCGCTCTCATAGGTGTCGAGCAGCGCGTCGCTTGCGCCGTCGCGAATCACGCGCGCCAGCTTCCAGGCGAGATTGGCCGCGTCGCGCACCCCGGCGCACATGCCCTGACCCAGGAAAGGCGGGGTCTGATGGGCCGCGTCGCCCGCGATCAGCAGCCTGCCCTGACGCCAGCCGCGGGCGATCAGCGAATGGAAGGTGTAGATCGCCGAGCGCTCGATGCGCGCATCACCGGGTTTGATCCAGCGCGCCAGCAGACGCCAGACCGACCCGGGTTCGGCGATCGTCGCATGATCGTCGCCTGGCATCAGCATGATCTCCCAGCGCCGGCGGCGGCCGGCCATGTTCACGATCGTCATCGGCCGCGCCGGATCACAGAGCTGCACCGTGTAAACCGGCAGCGCGACATCGCGCTCCATGATCATGTCCAGGCACAACCACGGCTGATGCAGGCCCAGGTCATCGACCGCCTTGGCGATCATGCGGCGCACGCTCGAGCGGCCACCGTCGCAGCCGATCACATAGCGGGCCTGCACGGTCGCTTCCGTCTGGCGGATGTGCGCAGCGGGCGCGGCGGCGGGGTGGGGAAGCGTGGCGGGGGTCTCGCCCGCCTGGGTGCCGGCAAGCGCGCCCCAGTCGTCCGGCCCGGTGGCGGCCAGGCTCAGGAGCACCCGGTCGGGGCCGGGTTCGATCGCGCGCACCTCGCAGCCGAGCCGCACCACGACATTCGGATAGCGGGTCAGGCCGCGACGCAGGATGCGCTCCAGATCGGGCTGATGGAAGTACCAGTTGTTGGCATAGCCGTGCGGGCCGGGCAGCTCGCTGCCGGTGCGCACGAGCAGTGTCTGACCCTGGGCATTCTCGAAGTGCATGCCCTTGTTGCCCGCGCGCACCGTGGGCAGGATCTCGTCCATCAGCCCCAGGGACTGGAACACGCGCATGGTCTCGCCGTCGAAGTGCGCAGCCCTCGGCAGGGGGTAGACATCATGGGATCGCTCGAGCGCGAGCACTGTGAGACCCATGGCGCCGAGCAGGTTGGCCAGCACCGCGCCGGTCGGGCCGAGGCCGATGATCGCGACATCGTGCAGCGGTCCGCCTGCTGCGGCTGCGGCCGCAGCGTCACCCTGGCTGCCCTCAGCGTTCACCGCCGGCCCCCGCCTGGTCGGCGCGCATCCGTTGCGCGATCCGCGCGCGCCACTGCTCGATCGGTTCGAAGCCGGGCAGGCTGCGCGCATGCGCCTGCACCTGCGCGAGCACCTGCGCGTCATCCTGCCCGAGATCGACCGGCACCACGAGCGGTTGCTGCACATACCAGGGGGTGTCGCAGAACACCTCGATGCGGTTGCCTTCCGGATCGGTGAAATAGATCGAGACCGCATTGCCATGGGTGACCGGCCGCGCCTCGCTCACCCCGAATGACGGCAGGCGGGCATGCAGCGCGCGCAGCCCGTTGAGATCCGGTACCCGGAACGAGATCTGATTGATGATGTTGAAGGGCAGGTCGGCCGGGCGGCCGGCGGCCAGCACCAGTTGATGGTGTTCGCGGGGATCCCGCGACATGAAGACCAGGTCGACCCGGCTGCCGTCCGGGCGCTCGAGCAGGCCTTCGTCGGTCACCGTGAAGCCGAACAGGCCGGTGTAGAACGCGCGCATGCCGGGCAGATCCATGACATGGATGCCGAGGTGGCTGAAGGCGATGTCGGGGATGGAGGTCATTTAGTGCGCCTTATTGTCGCCAGGAAATAAACTTCTAGTCGCAGCTTAACCAATCGGGTTAGAAATTCGAATAATTATCACCCGAAGAGAATTCAATGTGCAACAAACTGGCGCGCGTGGCGGCAGGCGTTGCAGGCACGGTGTGTCCGGCGCGGCAGGTTCGGCGCGGCGGGTTCAGCACGGCAGGTTCAGCACGGCAGGTTCAGCACGGCAGGTTCAGCACGGCAGGTTCAGCACGGCAGGTTCAGCACGGCAGGTTCAGCACGGCAGGTTCAGCGAGGCGGGTTCAGCGCGGCAGGTTCAGCGCGGCAGGTTTCGTCGGACCGGGGACCGGCCGACATCCCCAGGCGCAACCAGCGCGGTCGCGAAACATACGTTCGCTCAACGCCGCGCCGGGTCGCCCGGGTCACCGGGCGCGTCTTCCGGGGGCCGGAATCGCCGGGTCAGGCGCTGGCGTCGTCGAGCGCCTTCATCTGCGCCGCGCTCAAGCTCAGCGTGGCCGCGGCGGCCACCGAATCGAGTTGCTCGATCGAGGTGGCACTGACGATCGGCGCGGTCACCGCGGGCTTGGCCATCAACCAGGCGAGCGCCACCGCGGTGGCCGTGCTTCCGTGCGCGCCGGCCACGGCATCGAGCGCATCGAGCACCCGCCGGCCACGGTCGTTCAGGTAGGTCTCGACGATCTTCGGGCCGCGCACGCTCTTGCCGGCGTCGGCCGCGCTGCGGTACTTGCCGCTCAGAAACCCGCTGGCCAGGCTGTAATAGGGGATGACCGAGATCGTTTCCTGCACACAGAGCGGCGCCAGCTCCTGCTCGAAGCCGCGCTCCATCAGGTTGTAGTGCGGCTGCAGGCACTCGTATCGGGGCCAGCCGAAGTCCGCACTGACCGCCAGCGACTCGGCCAGGCGGGCCGCCGAGTAGTTCGAGGCGCCGATCACGCGCACCTTGCCGGCCGCGATCAGCCGTGCATGCGCCTCCAGGGTCTCGTCCAGCGGTGTGTCTTCATCATCCTTGTGGGACTGATAGAGGTCGATCACATCGGTCTGCAAGCGGCGCAGCGAGTCCTCCACCGCACGCTCGATGTAGGCGGCGCGCAGACCCTTGCGGCCATCGCCCATGTCCATGCCGAGTTTGGTGGCCAGCACGATGTCATGGCGCTTGCCGGTGGCGGCGAGCCACTTGCCGATGATGGTTTCGGATTCGCCGCCCTGGTTGCCCGGGGCCCAGCGTGAATAGACATCCGCGGTATCGATGAAATTGAAGCCGCGATCCAGCCACGCATCCAGCATGCTGAAAGAGGCCGCTTCGTCCAGTGTCCAGCCGAACACATTGCCGCCAAAGCACAAGGGGCTGACCCGCAGGGCCGTCTGTCCGATGGTGCGCATCTGCATAGGGGTCTCTCCTTTTGGTTAAACTCTACCCTGAAAAAGGGGGTGTGCGACCGATCGAGCGTGTGTTCGAGCGCATACCCGCGAACCAATTTCCGATCATCCGGTCCGGCTACGTTCCGATTCCGCACCCAGGCGTCAGAGACCGCTCCCCGACATGAGATACCGACAGGCCGTGGTGGCCGATATCGCCCCGTGTCTGGCCCTGCTGCGCGCCGAGGGCGGTTTCCGGCCCTCCGAGGAGGTCTGGCACGACCTGCCGACACTGCTCGAGTTTGCGATGCGGCACGAGCGCCTGGCCTCGTTCCAGGTGTTCGACGCCGGCAGCGGCGACAACCCCGAGATCGTGGCATTTCGGATTGCGGCATTCGTCGACGCCCATTTCGCCCAGTCTTTCTTCGCGGCGCCGCATGCCGATCTCTCGGCGCGCATCTGGGCGCTCGAGCGCGAGGGCCGATCCGTGTTGCTCGATCGCGCGGCCACGGCCATTGCCAATGCCCGGGGTGATCTGCGCCTGGTGGTGCTGCACTGGTGCGTGCGTCATGCCAATCCGCTGCACCCGGAGACCGCGCGCGTGCTGAGCATGGTGCCCTCTGCCTGGGGGGCGTCGATTGGCGGCTACCGGTTCTCCGAGATCGTCTGCTACGAGGTCTATGGCAAGGCGTCGGCGGCGGTCATGCGCACCTTCGGTTATCGCAGCCACAATGACTCGCCGCACTGGCAGGGGCGCCAGACCGATGGTGAGGCGCTCGCGCCGTATGCGTTCTACTGGCGGGCCAGCGACCCGCCGCAGGGCCTGAGCGGCATCTTCGGCTCCACCTTCGCCAATGCTCCCAGACCGCGCTTTCTGTTTTCGCGCGCCCAGCAGCGGCTGTTGCTGCATGCGCTGGAGGGGCGCTCGGATCGCGAACTGGCGGCCGATCTGACCATCAGCTACGACACGGTGCGCCAGACCTGGAACGGTATCTTCCAACGCATCGACGAACTGGATCCGGCGCTGCTCGACGAGCGTAGCGACGCCCAGGGCAAACGTGGCACCGAGAAGAGGCGCCGGGTGATCGAGCATGTGCGCCAGCACATGGAGGAACTCAGGCCCTACGATCCGCGCGCCGCATGAGCCCGGGCCCTACGGGCGCGGACATTCCTGTGCAATGATTCGGGTTTCGCTGGTTTCCGGGCCGGCCGTCCGACAGCCTGCCAGGCAGGCTTCCCCGTATCAGCCACCGACTTCACAGGGCCGCCCGCCGGGCCGGCCCTTCTTCGTCATTTGCAGGAGCCCACATCATGCACAAGGTTGTCACCAACATCCGCCGCGCCGATGCCCAGGCCGTCGCCGGGCTGGCCAAGTTGGGCGTGGCCACGATTCACGAGGCCCAGGGGCGCACCGGTCTGCTGGCGCCGTCGATGCGGCCGATCTACCCGGGGGCCCATATCGGCGGCACCGCGGTCACCGTCAGTGTCGCCCCGTGTGACAACTGGATGATCCATGTCGCGGTCGAGCAGTGCCAGGCCGGCGATGTGCTGGTGGTGGCGCCCACCTCCGCGAGCGATGCGGGCTACTTCGGAGAGCTGCTGGCCAGCTCCCTGGCCGCCCGCGGCGTGCTCGGCCTGGTCATCGATGCCGGTGTGCGCGATGTGCGCGATCTCACCCAGATGAAGTTCCCGGTCTGGTCGTCCGCGGTCTCGGCCCAGGGCACGGTCAAGGAGACGCTGGGCAGCGTCAATGTGCCGGTGGTCTGTGCCGGCCAGCTGGTGAATCCGGGCGATGTGGTCATCGCCGACGATGACGGCGTGGTGATCGTGCCCTTGTCCAAGGCCGCCGAGGTCTTGCAGGCCTCGATCGCCCGCGAGGAGAAAGAGGCCGTTTCCCGTCAGCGGCTCAAGGCCGGCGAACTCGGCATCGACATGTACAACATGCGCGAGAAGCTGGCCGAGCGCGGCCTGGTCTGGGTGGATCAGGCCGACGACACCGGCGCCTGATCCCGCGAGGGTCCCAGCCCGCCCCGGGCGGGCGCCGGCCGGGCATCGATCCCCGATCTCGAAGGAGTCACCGATGACGACAATCGCCCTGATCGGTTTCGGCGAAGTCGGCCAGACGCTGGCCGATGATCTGCTGGCCCTTGGCCAGACCCGGCTGATCGCCTGGGACATCAAGTTCGCCGAGGCCGACAGTCTTCCCGTCATGGCGGCCCGGAACCGGCCGCCGGTTCAGGTTGCCCGCAGTGCCGCCGAGGCGGTCGCACAAGCCGACTGGGTGATCTGTGCGGTGACCGCGGCCGCGGATCTCGATGCCGCCGCCGCCGTGGCCGAGGGCATCGGCGAGGGCACCCCGTATCTCGATCTGAACTCCGCCTCGCCGGGCACCAAGCAGGCCGCCGCGGCGATGATCGATGCCGGCGGCGGCTCCTACCTCGAGGCCGCGGTCATGGCGCCGATCGCGCCCAGGCGTATCGCCAGCCCGATCCTTCTCGGTGGTGCGCGCGCCCGCGAACTGGCTCCCCGGCTCGATGCGCTGGGCTTCGTCGGCGTGCGCGCCTATGCCGATACGGTCGGCCCGGCCTCGGCCACGAAGATGTGCCGCAGCGTGATGATCAAGGGCATCGAGGCGCTGCTGGCCGAGTCGATGCTGGCCGCCCGCCACTATGGCGTCGAAGACGATGTGCTGAACTCGCTGTCGGATCTGTTGCCGGTGGGCGATTGGCACAAGCTGGCGCGTTACATGATCTCGCGTTCCATCGAGCATGGCGTGCGCCGCGCCGAGGAAATGCGCGAGGTCGCGCGCACGGTGCAGGAGGCCGGGATCGAGCCGTGGATGACCCGCGCCTGTGTCGAGCGCCAGGAATGGGCGCCGCGCCATTGGGCCGCACTCGAACACGAGACCATCGCCCCGTTCCTGGACGCGATGCGCGCCCAGACGCCGAAGGCCGGGGAGACGGGCGCCTGATTGGTTCGCGCGCCCCGTTCGGTGACAATACCGCTATATAAAGACGTGGCCGGCCATGGCGTCGGCACAGGAGAACCCAGATGATCATCGATTGCCACGGTCACTACACGACCGCCCCGGGGCCCCACCAGGCCTACCGCGAGGCCCAGGAGGCCCGCCTGAAGGACGGTTCTCTGCCCGCGCCCACCTATGGCCGGATCAGCGACGACCAGATTCGTGAATCGATCGAAGAGAACCAGCTCAGGCTGTTGCGCGAGCGTGGGGCCGATCTCACCTTGTTCTCGCCGCGCGCGTCGGCGATGGGGCACCACATCGGCACCGAGGAAGTCAGCAGCGACTGGACCCGTGCCTGCAACGATCTGATCAAGCGGGTGGTCGATCTCTATCCAGAGAACTTCGTGCCGGTATGCCAGCTGCCGCAGTCGCCCGGCGTGCCGATCGCCAATTCGATCGCCGAACTCGAGCGCTGCGTCAGCGAGATGGGCTTCGTGGGCTGCAATCTGAACCCGGATCCCTCCGGCGGCAACTGGACTTCGCTGCCGCTCACCGACAAGAGCTGGTATCCGTTCTTCGAGAAGATGGTCGAGCTCGATGTGCCGGCCATGATCCATGTGTCCGCCTCGTGCAATCCGAACTTCCATGCCACCGGCGCGCACTACATCAATGCCGACACCACGGCGTTCATGCACCTGATCCAGGGCGATCTGTTCAAGGACTTCCCGGATCTGCGTTTCGTGATTCCGCATGGCGGCGGCGCGGTGCCCTACCACTGGGGCCGTTATCGTGGTCTGGCACAGATGCTCGACAAGCCCCTGCTCGATGGCCATGTGATGAACAACGTGTTCTTCGACACCTGCGTCTATCACCAGCCCGGCATCGATCTGCTGTTCGAAGTGATTCCGGTCAAGAACATCCTGTTCGGCTCCGAGATGGTTGGCGCGGTGCGCGGCATCGATCCCGAAACCGGATTCAACTTCGATGACACCAAGCGCTACGTGGACAAGCTCGCGATCTCGGCCGAAGACAAGGCGGCGGTGTTCGCGGGCAATGCACGCCGTGTGTATCCGCGGCTGGATGCCCTGCTGAAGTCGCAGGGCCGCTGACCGGTCATCGACGCCCAAGCATGGCCGGCGGTTGCGTCGGCCTCCCCCATTCCCCGAGAGCGAACCGATGCCCAAGTTCCAGATGGACCCCGACTGGCTGCCGTTTCACCCGAACCCGAGCAAGCCCGCATTCAAGGCGCCGCCGGGTGCGGTCGATGCGCACTGCCATGTGTTCGGCCCCGGCGATGAGTTCCCCTATGCGCCGCAGCGCAAGTACACGCCCTGCGATGCCCCCAAGGACAAGCTCTGGGAACTGCGCGATTTCCTCGGTTTCTCGCGCAATGTGATCGTCCAGGCCACCTGCCACGGCAGCGACAATCGCGCGCTGGTCGATGCCCTCGAGCACTCGAACGGCATGGCCCGCGGTGTCGCCACCGTGGGCGCCGATGTCACCGACGAAGAGCTGCAGGCCATGCATGCGGCCGGCGTGCGCGGCACCCGTTTCAATTTTGTGAAGCGGCTGGTCGATTTCACCCCGCGCGAGGTGCTGTCCGAGATCGCCGCGCGCATCGCGCCGCTGGGCTGGCATGTGGTGATCTACTTCGAGGCGCAGGATCTGCCCGAGCTCGAGGATTTCTTCACCAGCCTGCCCACCACGGTGGTGGTCGACCACATGGGCCGCCCGGATGTTTCGTTGCCCGTGCAGGGCGAGCAGTTCCAGCGCTTCGTGCGCATGATGCAAGAGCACGAGAACATCTGGTCGAAGGTGTCCTGCCCCGAGCGTCTGTCCAGATCCGGCCCGCCCACCTATGACGATGTCGTGCCGTTCGCGGGATACCTGGTCGAGACCTTCCCCGATCGCGTACTCTGGGGCACCGACTGGCCGCATCCGAACATGAAGAGCCACATGCCCGATGACGGCAGGCTGGTCGATTTCATTCCGCGAATCGCGCCCACGGCCGAGCTGCAGCACAAGCTGCTGGTGGCCAACCCGATGCGCCTTTACTGGGGCGAGGGTGCCTGAGCCGGGCGCGCGCACAGAGGAGAATCCATGGCACTGGAAAAACCGTATGCCGATATTCCCGGCACCACCATCTTCGATGCCGAGCAGTCGCGCAAGGGCTATCACCTGAATCAGTTCTGCATGTCGCTGATGAAGGCCGAGAACCGCCAGCGCTTCAAGAGCGACGAGCGCGCCTATCTGGATGAATGGCCGATGACCGACGCGCAGAAGCAGGGTGTGCTCGCGCGCGACTACAACGGCCTGCTGGCTCTGGGCGGCAATGTGTACTTTCTCGCCAAGCTGTTCTTCACCGACGAGAAAAGCTTCGAATGGGCCGCGGCGCAGATGACCGGCATGGCGCAGCCGGACTACCGCGCGATGATGATCTCGGGCGGTCGCTCGATCGAGGGCAACCGATACGTGGGGGAGAAGGACTGATGGCACGCATTCATTCGGCGATGTTCACCTCGCACGTGCCGGCGATCGGCGCGGCGGTCGACCTCGGCAAGACCGGTGACGACTATTGGAGCCGCTGTTCGCGGGCTACGAGTTTTCCAAGCAATGGATGGCCGAGAACCTGCCGGACGTGGTGGTTCTGGTTTACAACGACCACGCCAGCGCCTTCGATCTGAGCATGATTCCCACGTTCGCGATCGGCTGCGCGGCGAGCTTTCCAATTGCGGACGAGGGCTGGGGCCCGCGGCCGGTGCCCGAGGTCGAGGGCCATCCGGAGTTCGCCGCCCACATCGCGCAGTCGGTCATCCTCGACGAGTTCGATCTGACCATTGTCAATGAAATGGCGGTCGATCACGGTCTCACGGTGCCCCTGACCCTGATGTTCGGCCAGGTGGCACGCTGGCCCGTGAAGGTGATTCCGGTGGCCGTGAACGTGGTGCAGTATCCGGCGCCCACCGGGAATCGCTGCCTGCAGCTGGGCAGGGCGATCCGGCGCGCGGTCGAGTCATACGACCAGGATCTGAAGGTGCAGATCTGGGGCACCGGCGGCATGAGCCATCAACTGCAGGGCCCGCGTGCCGGCCTGATCAACAAGACCTTCGACAATGCCTTCCTCGACAAGCTCGGCCCCGATCCCGAGGCCTTGTCGAAGATGCCGCATATCGAATATCTGCGCGAGGCCGGCTCCGAGGGGATCGAGCTGGTGATGTGGCTGGTGGCGCGTGGCGCGCTGGGCGCAAAGGTCACGCAGAAGCATCGTTTCTATCATGTGCCGGCCTCGAACACGGCGGTCGGGCACATGATTCTCGAGGCGGCCTGAGCCGTTCTTTGCCGCGATGCGGCGCTTTCGGAGTCTTTGGAATCATGAATCGCTTCATCCGTGGGTTGTTCACTGTTCTGGCCGTCATGGCCATCGGCCTGTCCTCTGCATTCGCTCTGGACGTCAACAAGGCTCGCTGGAGGAGTTGCAGACCATCAAGGGCGTTGGCCCGGTCATCGGTGAGCGCATCATCGCCGAGCGCAAGAAGGGTGCGTTCAAGAGTGATGACGATCTCAAGGCCCGCGTGCAGGGCGTCGGCGATGTCGTGGCCGAGAACATCCGCAAGGGCGTGGTCAAGGCTCGGGCGACAAAGGCAAGAGCGCGGGCGCGGCCGCCGGCAAGGGCGAACGCGCCAAGGGCAAGGTGACCGAGGTGCGCGCCAGCAATGAGAAGGCGGTCGCCGGCGCGGCCAATGCCAAGGACACGAAGAGCACCAAATCGGCAAACGCCGCCAAGTCCGAACGCACGACCAAGGCGGATAATCCGCCAAGGTGGCCAAGGCTGCCAAGCCGGATAATCCTGCGAAGCCGGCCAGCGACACGCGGTCGAACGGAAGTAGTCATCCAACGGCCCGGTCTCGCGATCCCGGCGGCTGGGTGCACCAGCGAGCGGGTTCGTGAGCCGGCCTTCCCGAAGCAATGACCGGGGTTGGTGCGGATTCACGCGCACCGGTCATTCCAAGTCAAACGGAGATCCATCGATGAAAGTGATTCTTGCCGGCGGCGGCGCATTCGGCGCCAAGCACCTGGATGGCCTGGCCAACATCGACGGCGTCGAGGTCGTCGGCCTCGTGGGTCGCCGTCAGGAGCCCACACGGGAAATGGCGGACAAGTACGGCATCGGCCATGCCGGCACCGACCTGGCCGAAGCGCTGGCGCTGCCGGGCGTTGACGCCGCGATCCTCTGCACGCCCACACAGATGCATGCCGAGCAGACGATCCAGTGCATGCGCGCCGGCAAGCATGTCCAGGTGGAGATTCCGCTGGCCGATTCGCTGGCCGACGCCCAGGAGGTGGCGCGGGTTCAGAAGGAGACCGGGCTGGTCTGCATGGTTGGCCATACCCGCCGCTTCAATCCGTCGCATCAATGGCTGAACAAACGTCTGCGGGCCGGTGAGCTCAAAATTCAGCAGATGGATGTGCAGACTTATTTCTTTCGGCGCACGAACATGAATGCGCTCGGTCAGGCCCGCTCCTGGACCGATCACCTGCTCTGGCACCATGCGGCCCATACCGTGGATCTGTTCGCCTATCAGGTGGGCGAGCCGATCGTGGCCTGCAACGCGCTCCAGGGGCCGATTCATCCCGAGCTCGGAATCGCGATGGACATGTCCATCCAGCTCAAGACCGCCGGCGGCGCGATCTGCACGCTGTCGCTATCGTTCAACAACGACGGGCCGCTGGGTACCTTCTTTCGCTACATCTGTGACAACGGCACCTACATCGCGCGCTATGACGACCTCGTCACCGGCCGCGAAGAGGCGATCGATGTCTCCAAGGTCGACGTCTCCATGAACGGCATCGAGCTGCAGGACCGGGAGTTCATCGCCGCGATCCGCGAAGGCCGCGAACCGAATTCGTCGGTGCAGTCGGTGCTGCCCTGCTACGAGATACTGCACAAGCTCGAGCAACAGCTGCAGGGCTGAGCCGGCGCCTGCGGGCGCATGCTTTCCAATAGAATCCGCCCGTGTCCGGCATCGTCCGGCAGCCCGGCGAGCCGGTGCCGCATGCCGCGGCCCGCTCGTCGTTCTCGTTCGTTTCGGAGATTCGTATGTCTTGCGTTCTGCACCGCGCGGTGCTCGCCACCTTCGTCGGCCTTGGCCTGCTGGGCCAGGCCTCATCGGCGTATGCCGAACCCCGTATCGAGCCCGGTCTCTGGAAGATGACACCGGGGGGTGAATTCGCCGCGCAGATGGCGCAACAGATGAAGATGCTCGAACAACAGCTGGCCACGATGCCGCCCGAGACGCAGGCGCAGATGCGCGCGATGCTTTCCGAGCAGATGAAAAACGTCGGCGGCCCCCAGATGACCTGCATCACCGCCGAGGATCTCAAGAAAGGCCTGACTCACATGATTCAGCAGGAGGGCAGCGCCGCCGACGATGAATGCAAGCAGACCATCACCTGGCAGGGCAAGGTGGGCGCCGTGACGATGCAGTGTCGCGATGGGGCCCGGGGTCAGGGGCGGATCACGGTGAGCAGCCCCAAGGCCGTGCGCACGGAGATGAAGCTCACCGGCGCGGACGGCTCGCCGATGAGCATGAATTTCACCGGCGAGTGGATCAAGGCCGATTGCGGCAAGACCCGCTGATCTGCCGGCGGGCTCAGGCGCGGTCGGGGTAACTGGCCGCCATGCCCTCGCGCACGTCGATCTGCACGCCGTACTGGGCAAACGGATAGCGAAAACCATTCTTGGCCAGCGCCTTCATGCCGGCGATCGCGCTTGGGCACTTCCGCCCGGGCGGTAGTGCCCATCCAGCATCTCGTCATCGAGCACGCCGCCATAGCGGCGCTCGGCAAAGCACGGAATCGACAGGCTCGGTGTGCGGGTCGAGAGTGCGCGGCCCCAGGAGTCGGCGCAGGAAGACTCACCCACCACGCTCCAGTCGAAGCGCTTATAGCCCGACCATTGCAGGCCGTTGATGAAATAGATCATCGCACCCGGCGTGGCATAGAAGAGCAGGATGTCCGGCGGATCGAGCCGGCCCTGGGCGATCGGTGACACGGCCAGGGCCTGGTACCTGCCGGCCGGCACGATGTTCATCGCACTCTGATGGCCGCTGGCATCTTCCAGCGTGGCATACCAGACGCCGACCATGTGCTGGCCCGACTGCCACTTCGGTCCCTGATCACCAAGCCCGACCACGGCCCGGCACTGGTCGCCGACCAGGTCTTCGCCGGTGATGCCCACAGTGCGGCCCAGCCGCGCCGCCTGCGCCACCACCTGGTCCACAGTATGGATCTTGCCGGGGCGGCGGATGCGCGGCACTGCCTGCATCTGCTCCACGGTCTCGAACAGCTTCATGCCGAAGGGAAAACTGCGCAGCTTCAACAGGCTCTCGAGCTCGCCGGCCAGGGCGGCCCAGTCATGCCCGGCCATGTCGGCGCCGGCGATGTCGCTACTTGTCTCGCTCATGATCTCGTTCCGTGCGATCTGGATGTCAGCGCGACAGTATCGTCCAAATGCCGATCAGCACGAATCCGATGCCGGCGATCAACTTGAGCGTGGCGGGAGAGATCACGCGCTCCAGGGCGGCGCCGGCGAGCACGCCGATGCCGGCGGCCAGCACGAGCGCCGCCGAGGCGCCCGCAAACACCACCCACTTGCTGGTCTGGCCATCGGCCGCGAACAACATGGTGGCGATCTGGGTCTTGTCGCCGATCTCGGCGACGAAAACGGTCGTGAACACGACCATGAAGGTTTGCTGCCAGGACATGCGCGCCCGCCTCGAGGAAAGGTTCGAAGCGGGGATTGTCCGGTATTCGCGCAGCCTTGCCTAACGGCTTGTGAAACACCTCACTGGCCGATGAGGGCGCTCTCGCGTGATGAGCCCGTGAGGTGTTTCAACAAGCTGCCAACACGACATCAACTGCACTCAGGCGTGAGCAGGGCCCGGTCCAGTTCGGCATCGTGATCATGCAGCCGCTGGCGGGCCCAGGCATCGGCCACCCGGGCCGTGGTCTGACCGGTTCGGGCGGCCATGGCCATCACCGCGTGCGCGCGATCGGCGATCCGCTCGATCTCGGCCAGCACCGTGGCCTCGTCGCCGCGCCCCAGGTGCGCGAGGCCCACCCGGATGATCCCACCGGCATTGACCAGATAATCGGGCAGATAGGTGATGCCGCGGGCCACCAGGCGCTCGCCGTCGGCGGCGGTGGCCAGTTGATTGTTGGCCGCGCCGCAGATCAGCCGGGCGCGCAGCGCCGGAATCGAGCGCTCGTTCAGGATTGCGCCCAGCGCGCAGGGCGCGAAGACATCGCAGGCCACGGCCGAGATCTGCTCGACACCGACCACGCTGGCCCCGAGTTCCGTGGCGGCGCGGGCCGTGCGCGCGCCATCGATATCGGCCACCACCAGTTTTGCCCCTTCGGCATACAGCTGCCGGGCCAGCGAATAGCCCACCGAGCCCAGGCCCTGGATCGCAATCACACGGCCATGCAGATCGGCGCTGCCAAAGACCTCGGCAGCGCCCGCGCGCATCGCGATATGCACACCCCGCGCGGTGTAGGGTGACGGGTCTCCGTCGCGGCCGTCGGCCTCGGGCAGGCCGCCCACATGCCGGGTGCGGCTGCGAATGATCTGCATGTCGGCCACGCTGGTGCCGACATCCTCGGCCGTGATGTAGCGCCCGGCCAGCGACTCGACCGCATCGCCGAATGCGCGCAGCACGGCGCCGCGATCATGGCTGCCCTCGGGCTGGATCAGCACAGCCTTACCGCCGCCGAAGGGCAGGCCGGCGAGCGCATTCTTCAGGCTCATGCCCTCGGCCAGGCGCAGCGCGTCGGTCAGCGCATGGCCGGCGCCGGGATAGCGGGTGAACCGGCAGCCGCCGTAGGCGGGACCGCGCGCGGTGCTGTGGATGGCGATCACGCATTGCATGCCGCTGGCCTCGTCCGAGACGAAGGTCACGCGTTCATGAGGGGAATCCGGATGTTCGGGGTTGGCGAACGGGTGGGCGACGACCGGGTCGGATATGGGCATCGTTTGGCTCCTTCGATCAGGGCGATTGCGCTTGTGGCGCGCTCGCCGGAAGCGGGTACCGTACGCCGATCGCCGCCGGGGTAAGGCAGCGTGCGACGCAGGACTTATGCGACCATCGTGCTCGCCGGATGGGTGAGCGCGCTGTGTCGAATGTCAGATCTTGCGCCGATCTGCCCGCCTGGTGGAAGCACCCGCGTGACCAATGCAGCCTCATCGCCGACGAAGGTCGCGTGCTGCGGCGCATCAGTGTGGCGCTGGCGACACCGTCCGGCAGCACCGATCATGTCACCAAGGAGATGCATCATGAGTAAGCACGAAGGCGGTTGCCTGTGCGGCGCCGTGCGCTATTCGTTCGATGTCACGCCGGCCATGAGTTTCATCAAGACCGGCACGCTCGACGATCCGTCCTGGGTCAAGCCCGGGGTCGAGGGTCTGGTGCGACTCGAAGCCGCCATACGCATGGGGGGGCCCGCGCCGCCTTTCCAGGTGGGATCGGGAGCGCCGTTAACAGGGTCCGACGCGGGCACGGCTGGCGCTATGGGGGATGGAGCGACAGGCTCGGACGAACTGGCTTCGACGCCGCCGACTGCGGTTCCATTTTGTATCCAGAACCACTGCAGCAATGCACTCGAATTGCCGCCACCAGAATGAGCGCGAGGCCGAGCTGGGCCAGTCGGCGCTGAGGTGGGCCCGTCGCGCCGGCCAGATCTGTGATCCCGGTCGAAATTCGCGGTGCCGACGGTCCATCGTCGGCGGTGTGTTCCATGGTTACCGGCGCATCGCGGTCAGCCGGCGCAGAACCGGTGTCGGCCGGCCTGCGTGCACTGCCAGCCTGCAGTGTCATCGGACTCGGTCTGCCCGGTCAATCCGGGTGTGGCGATCGGCGCGGGCATCGGCGGATCGGAGCGCAACATGTAGCTGGCGCGGCACGGTGCGCAGAATCCCGTGCGCGTCTGCGCCCAGCACTCGGCGGATGTCGGCCACACACTGCACGAGAGAATCATCGGTCACCGAGTCCCGGCCAGACCGCTTCGAAGAGCACCGCCCTTCGCAACCACGGTATCGCGGCGCTCGGCGGGCCCGAAATACCGCCAATGATTGCGGACGCAGCGATCGTTCGATGCCCTGCTCATCGATCAGGCACTTTTCTCGTCCAGAGTATTGAAGCCCCTCCGAACCGTGGCTGCGGTTCGTGGATGCCATCCATGGTTCTTCTACCGTCTAGGGTATGTCTATGGATCAGATGGGATGAAGATACCTCGCCAGCGGAGATTCGCGATCCCCAATCATGACGACGGATGCGGGTTTTTCGGGATACCCATCACGGTGCATCTCGGATTTGCACGAGTTCTGCGCAGTTTGTACCGAGTTTTGGGGTAAGCGACTGATTCATCGTCGAACCTGTTGACGCCGCGGCGCGGGATTCGGCGATTTTCGTTTAACTTTCGTCTAATTTTCAGGACCTGGACCGGCCGAATCCGGAACCATGGCGTCATCTCGACTGGCCATAGCGGCTTGGAACAGGCTCATGGAAGCGAATGATGCAACCGCGAATGCGGGCTACCAGCCGATGCCCGGCGGGTATGCCTACGGTCTCGCGATGGCGGGAGGATCGCGTCAGGCTAACCAGCGAACATCGGTGGATCGCCGCCAGACGGAGTCGCCGGCCCTGCGCGGTATCGACGATATTGATGATGATGTGGTGGGTATCCTGCCAGCGTTCGTCGCCGACCTGATTGAATGCCACTTTTGGTGATAGATGGTCAGAGCTGTCTGCACTGGGCGAACCGCGCCGGACTCAAGGCTCGCCGCCCGCATGGGCCATCCAGGCTGGGTGCCGGCCATCGTGTGGTGCCGGTGCACGGAAAACCGCGAGCTCTGGGCTCACGCGCTGCGGCATTCGGCCCAGCGGCGTGCCCTGATCTGGGTCGACGGCCTGCGTGCCAATCTCATGCCCCTGCACATACCGGGCGCCGACGATACCCACGATGAAACGCGGCTGCGCGCGGTGTTCGTCACGTGTGACGAGCATGCCGTCGGAATGCTGCGTGATCTCTCCGCCACCTTGCAACTCACGCCCGCGGAGCGCGAGGTCTTGAAGCGCCTGATGGTAGGCGACTCACCGGGGGCCATTGCCGAGGCCCGGCATGTGAAGCTGAGTACCGTGCGTTCGCAGGTGCGGGGGATCCTGACCAAGGCCGGGGTGGGCTCGATTCGCGAGCTGATCACGATGCTCGCGGCGCTGCCGGTGGTCAACGATTGAGTGCTCGAGGCGCTCGGGACGAGCCCGGCATCAACCGCCGGCCGCCTCACGTAGCGCGGTCACGATCAGACGCTGCCTGCCGCCCGCGGTCAGCGCTGTCCAGCGGCCAGCAGGTGACCAGCGAGCTGGTCACGCCTACCTGGTCTTCGGCGATCCAGGCATCGTCGACATCGACGATCCTCTGTTCGCTGATGCGGTAACGGATCTCGCGACCATCCAAGGTCTGCACGTTCAGCATATCGCCGACCAACACCGAGCCGAGTACCGCAAAGTGTGTGTCGCGGTGCGCGCTGACCACGCTGTTGCCACCCATGCCCGGGGCCGGCGTGCCCGCACGCAGCCCGGGACCGAATGCGAGCGTGCGCGGCGCATCATTGTCGAGCACGATCAGGTCGACTCCCTGGCGCTCGAAAACCAGCCTGGCCACCGGACTCAGATCGGCCCACGACCAGGGGCGATGTCCCGGCAGGCCGCCCGGCACGGTTCTTCTGCCAGGCATCGGCGATCAGCCACTGGGCCAGGTGTGCCTTGGCCAGCATGGCCGCACCCTCGATCGTGGGCGTCATCCCCAGCAGACCGAACAGCACCGCGGCCGCGGCCATGAATCGTCGCGCATTCATCGGTCGAACAGATCCTGAGCGCGACACAGCACGCCACGGCACGAAGGCGCTTCACGATCAGCAACAGTATCAAGCCCACCAGCAGATGCGCCCAGGCACCGCTGGCGGTGCCGGCCAGCGCCATGCGTGTGCTGCTCTCGCCGAAAGACCTTGGCGGCGTCCCAGCCGGCGGGCAGATGGCGCGGCACGGCTACCTGTGGTTGAGGAAGTTGATCGGCCGGGCGCACCGGCGTGTGATCGACCGCCACCAGGCTGGTGTAGGCGCTGACCAGGCCGTGGCGCAGCGCAGCGACGGCCTCGCCGCGCAGCGACTCGCGCCGTTCGGCATCATCGTGCTCGCGACGCAGCGCCGCGCCCAGGCGCTCGAGTTCGGCGCGGGCCCAGAGCTTGTGCACGCCGACATCCGCTGCCTGCACGATCGCGATCTCGCGCTGCCAGGGGCGTCCGCCGCGTTCGCCTTCGAGGGTCAGCGCGGCAGGAGGCGATTCGAACTGCAGTGCCGTGAGGATCGGATCGCCGGCGTGTAAATCCCGCAGGGGGTCGCGCGTGGCCACGATCTCGCCGTGTTCATCGCGCAGGCGAAGATTGGTCAGCACCGGTTCGCCGAGCTGGCGAAACAGCCTGGCCATCGTGGCTTCCACGCGGTGGCCGGCCTCGATCATCGTGAAGCTGCCCCTGCCCGCCACCGCGGCCTGGCGCATGAAGTAGCTGTTCGGGCTGCTGCCGATCCCGACCGTGTACAGCCGGCGCTGGCCGAGCAGATTGTCCACGATACCGAACAGTGCCGCCTCGTTGCCGACCGCGCCATCCGTGATGAATACCACCTGGCTGAGCATGCCGGCAGGAATCGCAGGCAGCAATGCGCGCTCGAGCGCGGCACGCATCTCGGTGCCGCCATCGGCCTGCAGCGACGACACGAATCGCCTGGCCCGTGCGAGATGGCGCGCATCGGCCGCGCGGCTGTCGGGGAACAGCGTTTCATAGCGGTCATTGAAGCGGATGATGTTGAAGCGGTCATCGGCGTGCAGCCGCTCGAGCGCGAATGTCAGCGCCGCCTTGGCCTGGGCGATCGAGTCGCCGTGCATCGAGCCCGAGGTATCGATCACGAACACGATCTCGCGCGCCTGCCGGGCGTCTTGTGCGAGCGAGTCCGCCGGTGCCACGGTCAGCAGGCCGTAGGCCTGGCCCTCGTGTGTTTCGAGCTGCAGCGTCGGCTCGGGCTCGCTGGCCGGCAAGGGTCGCCAGTTCAGCACGAAGTCACGATCGGCGAGCGCCTCGCCGGTAAAGCTCACCCGATAGCCATGGGGGGTGAGCGGGCCGCCGGCCGAGGGCAGTGCCTGGTCGCTCACCATGATCGCGTGGCTCGGTGATTCGGGCCGGGTCACCGGCAGCCCCGGCATCAGGTCCAGCTCGAGCATCAGGCGATTGGCGCGCGGGTCGCGATCGAGGATGGTCGGTGGCTGCGGCAACCCGGTGTGCACCGCGCCGTCGTCTGGCACGGTCTCGTAGCGCGGGGCGATCACGGTGGGCAGGCGCAGCGTCCAGCCGGTATCGCGCAGCCCGAGCGCCTGTTGATACTCGATGACGATCTCGATCATGTCACCGGGCCCGATGTTGGCGACATCGGCGGTGAACATGTTCGGACGCTGCTGGCTCACCATCGCGGCGCGCCTGCCGCTCTGGCGCGCCTGATCATAGGTTCTGCGGGCGGCCTGCTTCTCGCGGATCTCGCCGGTGATCAGGCGCTCGCCGATCTTCAGGCTGAGCGCGTCGACCGCGGCATCCTCGGGCAACGGGAACTGATAGACCGCGTCGCGCCACTCGCTGCCCGGATTCTCGAAGCGCTGCACGATCCGCGCGCGCACCGCGTTGCCTGCGATGCGCAGTCTGACCCGCGATGATTGCAGCGGCGCGGCGAGCGGCCCCTGTTCGGTACGAAACAGCAGCGCCGCCCCGTCGAACGCGTCTGCGCCCGCCAGCGCCGCGTCCACCGGACGGGCCAACGTGCGGGCGGCCGGCGCGGGTGATCCATCACCGGTGCCGGCCGCCGCCGTTGTGGCCGCCACGAAGGAGGAGGGGGCGGCCGTCGGGGAGGAGTCGTGCAGGGTCTGTGCCTGCGCAGCGCCGGCCGCGAGGGCCACCAGCGCCATCAGGACGGAACTGATCCCGAGCGCGTAGCCGACCGCGCGCATGGCCAGCGCCAGCCACGGTCGCCAGCCTCCGAGTGAGATGCCGACGGTTTCTTGTTCTGAGAGGGTATTCACCATGCATTCCTCGTTCGGGTTCGCGGGTGAGACGCCGATCTGTCCGCGCGCTAAGCCGTTCCGGGTTGGCGATGCGCAGGATGCGCGGGCAGATCGGCGTCTCACCGATGATTGAAGCGAAGCGATCGGGCAGCAGGCGGGCCGAGTTCGGGCGCGTTGGTGATCAATTGGGGCAATCTGGTGACAGGCGGGTCGATGCCGCCACGGCGAGCCTGGCGGCGCTGTCGGTCAGGGCGGCGCCCGGGGTAGGATTGCCCGCAATGAATGTCACGAACACATGCATGCGTCGAAGACGACTCTCATGAAGCCAGGCGCCCGACGCATCTTCGTCATCGAGGACGACCCGGCCATCGCCGAGAACCTGCGCGATGCGCTCTCGCGGCATGGCTACGTGGTCGAGCTCTTCGCCAATCGCGCCGATGCCCAGCGGGCGGCGGGTGAGCGCTTGCCGGATATGGCGGTCATCGACGTCGGTCTGGGCGATGAACCCGATGGCGGTTTCGAGCTGTGCCGATGGCTGCGCTCGCAGGCCTCGGCGCTGCCGATCCTGATGCTCTCCGCGCGTGACTCCGACATCGACATCGTCTCCGGCCTTCGGCTCGGTGCGGACGACTATGTCACCAAGAATGTCAGCCTGCCGCATCTGCTGGCGCGGGTCACGGCGCTGTTCAGGCGCGCGGAGCTGGTGGCGCAGGCGCCGGGGCAACAGTCGATGCTCGAGTCCGGCCCGTTGACGATGGATACCGATCGCTTCGTGGCCCAGTGGCGCGGCCAGCCGCTGTCACTGACGGTGACCGAGTTCTGGATGCTGCATGCGCTCGCGCGCCATCCGGGCCATGTCAAAGACCGTGATGCGCTGATGCGCGAGGCCAATCTGGTGGTCGATGACCACACGGTCACGTCATACGTGAAGCGCATACGCCGCAAGTTGCAGGCGCTCGATCCGGGCTGCGAGGCGATCGAGACCGTCTACGGGCTGGGCTACCGCTTTCGTGCCGGTGACTGAGCCCGAGCCGGCCACCCGCCCGCAGCCGCGGCGCCGCGCGCCGGTCGATGATGCGCCGGCGGCGGTTGTGCGGTCGGAGATCCCGCGCTGGTTCACCCATGTGCGGGTTCGCCTGGGTCTGCGCTGGGCGATGCTGCTGGCCATGGTGCCGATGCTTCTGCTGCCGGTGGCCGGATTGCAGTTCCTCTCCGAAATGGCCGCCCAGACCCGCGACGAGCGCCGCGCGCAACTCGATGCCACGGCGCGCGGGTTCGCCGCCGCCCTGCATGAGCGCCGCGACCTGTTCGGACCCAGCCCGCGTGCGCCGCTGCCAGGCGATTCAGACACGCTACCGGTGGTCACGCTCGAGTCCGTACGCGTCGACGGGGTGCCTGACGAATGGACCGATGTCGCCCGTGTCACAGTGCCGAGCCGGCCCGAGGCGGGCGCCCCGGCCGATACCCTGCAGGTGCGCATGGCGATGGCGCGGGTGCCTGCCGCGCAGGCGAGGCTCTATCTGTTGGTCGAGGTGTTCGATGAGCGCTATCTGGAGCCCGAGCCGCCGCTGGTGCTCGGTGCCGAGATCGCCGCGGCCTTCGCGCAGCCGGACGGCCCTTCCTCGGGGCAGGGGCGTGCCGGAGATGTTCTGTTGGTCACGGCCGGCTCCGCGCATGATGATTTGCGCCCGCTGGACGCCGGCGTGACGGTTGATGACGACGGCTGGCGCGCCGAGATGATCGTACCCGCCGACACCCGCTTCATCCGCGTGCGCGTGCGCGATGTGGACTACCAGGCGAGCAGGCGTCTGGAGGCGAGCGCCGATTCGGGCCTGCTGGCCCTGGCCACGCTGGCCGATGGCAGCGATGTGAGCGCCGTGCTCAGGGCCGATGCGCGCGAGGCCCAGTTGCTGGCCACCTTGAAGGGGTTCGCGCGCGCCGGTGGCCGGGTGACGGTCACCGATGCCGGGGGCCAGGTGATGGCGCGCCTCGGCGAGGTGGAGGCCGAGACCGCGCCGGTGCCAGGCGGGCTTGGCCAGGCATTGGTGTCCTGGGCGGTCGGGCTCGGTGAATGGGGCCGCGCCCGCTCCGAGGCAGGCGTGCCGCTGGCGCAGGCCCTGCACGGCTTTCCGGTCACGGTCAGCGAGCGACGCGAGCATGCCGATGGCCGCACCGACTGGCTGACCACCAGCGGGCAGCCGATCTGGTTCGAAGACCGGGTCGCCGGAGCCCTGTTGCTCGAACAGGCGGACGACAGCGATCTGGCGCGTGCGCAGGCGGCCTTCGAGTGGCTGGCCATGTTCACGGCGATCGCGATCCTGGCCACGCTGCTGACCCTGCTCGGCTTTGCCACGCTCACCGTGATGCGGATCCGTGCACTGAAGCGCGCCGCCGAGCGGGCCATCGATCTGCGCGGCAGGGTGATCGCGGAGATCCCGAGATTCAGGCTGCGCGACGAGATCGCCAGCCTCGCCGATGGCTATGCGCGCGTGCTTGGCCGCCTGCGCGAGCATCAGCAGTATCTGGCCAATCTGCGCGCACGGCTGGTCCATGAATTGCGCACGCCGATCATGGTGGTGCGTGGCTCGCTGGACAACCTCAATGATGCCGGGCCCGATGATCCCGGTCATGATGCCTATCTGACCCGCGCGCTGGGCGGCGCCCTGCGGCTCGAGCGCATCGTTGCGAGCATGAGCGAAGCGGCCAATCTGGAGTCGATGCTCGGGGACAGTCCGCTCGAGCGCATCGACCTGGTGCTGCTCCTGCGCGAGTTGGTGGCCGCCTACAACCAGGCCTGGAGCGCCCGCGGCGGCAGCGCCGGATCGGCGCCCGCCTTCGAGTTCGACACCGCACTGGTACAGGCGCAGGCCGCGGTGGTGCCTGAGGCGATCGCGCAGGCGTTGGACAAGCTCGCTTCCAATGCGCGTGATTTTGCCGAGCCGGGTTCGGTGGTCCGCCTGCGCTTGTCCGTTGCGCCGACCGCGGCCGGTGCCATGGGCTATCGGATCGCGATGCACAACCAGGGTGGGCCATTGCCGGATCTGATGGCCGACAGTCTGTTCGACTCCATGGTTTCGGTGCGTGGCGATGGTCGCGCCAGTGACAGCCATCTCGGCCTGGGTCTGTATCTGGTGCGGCTGATCGCCGAGTTCCACGGCGGCGAGCCCTTCGCACGCGATGAACCGGGCGGCGTGGCGGTTGGCTTTACCATTGCCGCTGGCCAGATGCCGATCGACGACGCGTCCTGAACCGTCGTCGCGCTTTGTGGCCGCCGCGCACGATCGTTCTCCTTGGAAGGAACCTATGACCGACATCGCCGACCCCGGTTTCCGGCTCAGCCGGCTCGATGACGATATCGCGCTGTTCACGCTGGCCCGCCCGCAGAAGCTGAACTCGCTCACCAAGGCGATGCTCGAGGGTCTGGCCGCGGCACTCGATGCCCTGCCCGCGCAGGGCGTGCGCGTGCTCATCATCACCGGTGAGGGCGGGAAGAGCTTTTGTGCCGGCACCGATCTGGCCGAGATACGCGGGATGGAGCGTGAGGCACGGCTGGCCAAGAACAAGATGGCGCGTGAGCTGTTCCATCGGCTGTCCTGCTCGAAGCTGATTTCCATCGCGGCCATGAACGGGCTGGCCTATGGCGGCGGGCTCGAACTGGCCATGGCCTGCTCGTTCAGGCTGGCGCAGCCGCATGTGCGGGTGTCCCTGCCCGAGATCAAGCTGGGCCTGCTGCCCGCCTATGGGGGCACGCAGTTCCTGCCCGCGATCGTCGGTCGCGACCGCGCGCTCGAGATGATGATCACCGGGCGTGCCGTCTCGTGCGAGGAGGCGCTCGCCATCGGCCTGATCACGCGCATGGTTGCCGCGCAGGCGGATCTCGTGCAGCAGGCGCTGGCATTTGCCCGCGAGTTCACCGTCTACAGTCAGCCGGCGATCGATGCGATTCGCAGCTGTGTCGATGCCTCCGGGGCGGTCGTCACCGAGGCCGGGCTGGCCGTGGAGGATGCCGCGGTGACACGGGTGTTTCAGACCGAAGACGCAGGGAAGGGGTGGCCGCGTTTCTCGAGAAACGCCCGCCGCTGTTCAGGCACCGCTGATGACCACCCGGGTGCCCGACGACGATCAGCCACCGCCGGGTTATGGCGAGCCGCCGGCGCCGCCCGGGCGCTTCGAGTCGGCGCCGGGCGCGTTCTCGTCTCTGACACCGGAGGCGATGCTCGATGCGCTTGCCGAACTGGGCCTGGGCTGCGATGGCCGGCTGTTGGCCTTGAACAGCTACGAGAACCGTGTCTATCTGGCCTATGGCGAGGACGGGCCCGATCATGTGGTCAAGTTCTACCGCCCCGAGCGCTGGCGCGATGAACAGATCCTGGAAGAGCATGCGTTCGCGCTCGAACTGACGCAGGCCGAGGTGCCGGTGGTCGCGCCGCGGGTGATCGATGGCCGCACCCTGCATCATGTGCGCGATCTTCGCCTGGCCGTGTATCCGCGCGCCGGCGGGCGCGCCCGAGCTCGACGATCCCGAGGTGCGCGAGTGGCTCGGTCGGTTTCTCGGGCGCATCCATGCGGTGGGTGCGCGCGCGCCCTTTCTGCACCGGCCGGTGCTCGATCTGGAGGATTTCGGGCGCGAGCCGCGCGAGTTCATTCTCAGCCACGGCCTGGTGCCCGCATCGCTGCGCGAACCCTGGCAGGTGGCCGTGGATCAGTGTCTGCAGGCGGTGCAGGCCGCATTCGAGCGTGCCGGCGCGATCACGCGCATTCGCGTGCATGGCGATGTGCACATGGGCAGTGCTCTGGACGGGTGACGGCCCGCATTTCGTCGATCTCGATGACGCGCGCATGGCGCCCGCCGTCCAGGATCTGTGGATGCTGCTGTCCGGTGATCGCGCCGACATGACGATGCAGCTTTCCGATGTGCTCGAAGGCTACGAAACCTTTTGCGAATTCGATCGTCGTGAACTGCATCTGATCGAGGCGCTGCGCACCCTGCGCCTGATCCACTACAGTGCCTGGATCGCCAGGCGCTGGCATGATCCGGCGTTCCCGGCCGCGTTTCCGTGGTTCGGCACCGAACGCTACTGGCAGGACCGAGTGCTCGAGTTGCGTGAACAGATCGCGGCGATGTCCGAGCCGGCACTGGTCGTTTAGGGCCTGTTCTTGGCTGACTGCGACGGGTATCGGATGAGTGTTAACAGGCCCTAGACACGATGGCACAAGACTGCGCACCGACGCCCGATGAATCGCTGGTCGACACACTGCTGGGCGCGGGCCTGATCGAATCGCCTCGGAACACGCAGTTCACCGCCCTGAGCGGGGGCGTGTCATCCGACATCTGGCTGGTGCGATCCGGCGCGCGCAGCTTTTGCGTGAAACGCGCGCTGGCGCGCCTGAAGGTGGCCGCCGAATGGCTGGCGCCGATCGAGCGCAACCGCTATGAGGTGGCCTGGCTGCGCAAGGTGCGCACGATCGTGCCCGAGGCTGTACCCGAGGTGATCTGGCACGACGAACACGCGATGATCCTGGTCATGGAGTGGCTGGCGCCCGATCAGCATGCGCTCTGGAAGAGCGAGCTGCGCGATGGCCGCGTGGATGCGGGCGTGGCCGCGCAGGTCGGAGACCGGCTGGGCCGGATTCATGCGGCCACCGCCGATGATCGCTCGCTCGATGCGGTGTTTCCGCCCAACGAGATCTTTCACGCGATACGGCTCGAGCCCTATCTCGAGGCCACCGCGCTGCGGCATCCGGATCTGCAGGATCGCCTGTTCGCGCTCAGTGTGCGCACCGGCGCGCAGCGCCGGGCCATGATCCACGGCGACATCAGTCCGAAGAACATCCTCGTGGGTGCCAACGGGCCCGTGTTCCTCGATGCCGAGTGTGCGTGCATCGGCGATCCCGCCTTCGACCTCGCGTTCTGCCTGAACCACCTGATGCTGAAGTGCCTGTGGTGTCCGCCCGCTGCCGAGGCATTGCTTGCAGCTTTCTCGACGCTGACCGAGGCCTATTTCGCGCGGCTGAGCTGGGAATCCCGCGATGCCCTGGAGGCGCGTGTGGCCAGTCTGTTGCCCGGGCTGTTCCTGGCCCGCGTCGACGGCAAGTCGCCGGCCGAGTATCTGACCCCCGGGCAAGATCGCGATCGCGTGCGCGCGGTGGCACGGGCACTGCTGTTTTCGCCGCCGCCGACGCTGGCCGCAGTGGCCGCCGCCTGGCGCGCCCGACTGCACCGCGACGGCTTTGCCGTTCGGGCGCAGGCCTGAACCCGGTCGGTGACCCCGACCGTCTCCAAGACCGACGAGATCGAGCCCTCACGATGAACACCCGCATCAAGTCCCTCAATGCCCGACGTGTCTGGGATTCGCGTGGCCGCCCTACTGTGGAGGTAGACGTCAGCCTGCAGGGCGGGGCGTGCGGGCGGGCGATCGCACCCGCCGGCGCCTCGACGGGCAGCGCCGAGGCAACCGACAAACGCGACGGCGGCTCCGCCTTCGGTGGCTATGATGTGCGCGGCGCGCTGGCGGCCGTGAGCACACGCATCGCGCCGGCGCTGATCGGCCGCGACGCCGCCGATCAGGCCGATATCGATCACACCATGATTGCGCTCGACGGCACCGCGAATCGCGCGGTGCTCGGTGGCAATGCGATGGTGGCCACCTCGATGGCTGTCGCCCATGCGGCCGCGGCGGCGCAAGGGCAGCCGCTCTGGCGCACCCTGGCCGGTGGCGATGATGATCTCGCGCTGCCCCTGCCGGAGATCCAGATCTTCGGCGGCGGCGCGCACGCCGGCCGGCGGGTCGATGTGCAGGACTTCATGGTCATGGCCGTGGGTGCGGCCGACTACGCGCAGGCGCTCGACTGGACGGCCGAAACCTATCGCGCCGCCGGTGAGCTGATGGCCGATGCGGGGCTGCTCGCCGGCGTGGCCGACGAGGGTGGCTTCTGGCCGGCCTTCGATCGCAACGAAGACGCGCTCGACATGTTGCTGCGCGCGATCGAACGCGCCGGCCTGCGGCCGGGGGAAGACATGGCGATCTCGCTCGATATCGCGGCCACCGACTTCGGCCGCGGCGGGCGCTACAGGCTCGCGCGCGATGGTCGCGAGATCGGCAGCGACGAACAGGCCGCGATGCTGCTGGGTTGGTTGCGGCGCTATCCGATTCGTGCCATCGAAGACCCGCTGGCCGAGGATGATGCGCAGGGGCTGGCCGCCTTCACCCGCGCGGCCGGCGATGATGTGTTGGTGGTTGCCGATGATTTCATCTGCACCAATGCCCGGCGCATCGACGCGGCGGCCGGGCAGGGTGCCTGCAATTGCGCGCTGATCAAGCCGAACCAGGCGGGCACGCTGACCGAAACCCGCGCCGCCCTCGAGGCCGCTCGCGCTCACGGCTGGCAGGCGATCGTCTCGGCACGCTCGGGCGAGACCGAAGACGTCACCATCGTGCACCTGGCGATCGGCTGGCGTGTGCCATACCTGAAGGTGGGGTCGTTTGCGCGCAGCGAACGCATGGTGAAGTGGAACGAGGGGCTGCGCATCGGCGAGCGGATCGGCATGGGGCTGCGGGCGCGCTGAAGGAATCGCCGGCCCGTGGGGTATTCCGAGAAGGGGCCGGCCCGTGAGGCACCACTGCCTGCCTGACCGCCAACCGGAGACTGCCGGTCTGCCTGGCCCGGCATCGGCAGTTCAGTTCAGCAACTGCCGGTAGCTATCCAGCAGGGCCCGTCCACGCTCGCTGCGCAACGAGAAATCACCGCCGTCGAACTCACGACCGTCGGGCCCGGCCAGCCAGAGCAGTGCCCGGCCGACCCACTCGGGCGGAATATGCGCCGACCAGTCCAGCTGGCTGATCGGATTGACGCCGGACTGGCGAATCGCCACCTGCATTTCCGTGGCCACCGTACCCGGGCTCAGGCCGACCGCGCGCACGCCGCGGCTCGCGTACTCGAGATACACGGACTTGGTCAGTGACAGCACCGCGGCCTTGGAGGCGCAGTAGGCGCTCCAGCCCTCGAGCGCATTGTTGGCCGCGCCCGAACTGATATTGATGATCGCGCCCGCACCCTGGCGCAGCATGGTCGGCAGCACGGCATGGACGCCGTAGTAGACACCCTTGACGTTGATGTCGATCGCCTGCCCCCAGGCATCGGTATCGGATTCGTCCAGGCGCGCGATCGGATCGATCACCGCGGCATTGTTGATCAGCACATCGAGCCGGCCATAGGTATCCCGGCACTGGCCCACAGCATCGGCCAGGTCGCCGTAGCGTCCGACATCGCCGGCCAGTGCCAGTGCGCGTCCGCCCTGTTCGCGAATCTCGTCGGCCAGGGCGTGAACCGCATCGGCCGATCGTGCGAACAGGCCGACCGCGGCACCTCGCTCGGCGAATGCGCGGGCTGCCGCGGCGCCAATGCCGCGGCTGGCGCCGGTGATCAGTACGACGCTGTGATTGCTGATGTTCATCCGGTTTCCAGGGCGGGTGAATCACGTGCCCTGCGCGCCCCTCAGCCATGCCGGCATGACGGGCCGCCTGAGGGCGGGTGCGAAATGTCTGCCGATGATAGCGGCGCCCGCGCGCTTGCGGTGCCCGACGGCGGCCGTAGCGACCTGCGCCTGCAAGCGCAGCGCCGGATGAGGTGGCGCGGGCGGCTCAGCAATCCCGGTCGGTCGGCAGATCCCAGAAGCGGCGCCCGGACTCGCGATGCGCACAGGCGCGGTCGATGCCGATGTCGCGCAGCAGACTGTCATCGAGCCTGGCCAGCTGGCGACGCTCGTCGGCCACCTGCTCGGCCAGCGCCAGGCGGGCCGCGAAGCGGGTCAATGAACCACCGAGAAACCCGAGCGATGCGCGCGCGAATCTGCGCAGTCTGGGGCTCGGTAGAGTGGAATCGAAGAGGGCGGAGGAGTCGATGGCCATGGCGCACCTGATATCAAAGATTGTGATCGAGAGGGAGGATTAGGCAACCATGATTGATTTTCATCCAGGCCTGTGGAATGATGGAAACGAATTGTTTTGATCCTTTCGATCACGGATCGTGATGCTTTTTCGGAGGGCGCGATGTGCGGCCGATCCACCAGGATGGGTGGGCCGCCCGGGCCTGCTGCATCGGAGTACCCATGCGACGCAATCTCGATATCGCTGCGCTGCGCAGCCTGCTCGCCGTCGATGAACTCGGCGGCATGACCGCGGCCGCGGAACGGCTACATCTCACCCAGTCGGCGGTCAGCATGCAGGTCAAGCGGCTCGAAGAGGCCCTGGGCCTGCGCTTGTTCTCACGCGAGGGCCGCAAGATCAGCCCCACGGGCGAGGGCGCGCAGCTGATCGACTATGCCCGGCGCATGCTCAGCCTGCACGACGAGGCGCTCGACCGGCTGATGACCCCGCGCTTCGAGGGCTCGATCACGCTCGGTGTGCCGCATGACATCGTGCATCCGCGCATGCCCGGCGTGCTACGGCGCTTCGGGGCCGACTATCCGCGCATGCAGGTGCGCATGACGGTCGAGAACACGGTCGATCTGCTGCGTGAATTCGAGCGCGGCGAGCTGGATCTGATTCTCACCACCGAGCGCAAGGCGCGCCGGGGTGGGCGGGTCCTGAAGACCGAGCCGCTGGTCTGGGTGGGTGCGCCGGAAGGCAGGGCCTATGAACGCGATCCGCTGCCGATCGCGTTCTCGGCCACCTGTGCGTTTCGGCGTGTGGCGATCGAGGCGCTCGATGCCGCCGGCATCCCCTGGTTCGACGCGGTGCTCGAGGCCAGCGATGACCCCGGACTGGTGGCCGCTGCGGCCGATATGGCCGTACGCGCACATCTGGGTTCGGACCATGCCAACGGCGTGGCGCCTATCCTGCCGCGCGGGCGTCTGCCAGAGTTGCCGCCGTTTGCCATCGTGCTTTATGTGCGTCCTGGCGAACGCCATGAGTTGGTGGATGAACTGGCCGAATCGATCAGCCAGGCCTATCGCAGCGCCTGAAAACCGCTTTATGACCCCTGGTCAGGCGAGCGGGCCGGCTTCCTCGACCGTGGTCTTGTCGGGATAGAACGCGATCAGGCCCTTCAGTGCCTCGGCAAACGGCAGCGGCCGATCGTAGCTCCAGGCAATCGGCACATCATTGGCGCCGAGCGCGAAATAACTGCAATCGCCCTTGAGCGGGCAGTGCGTGGACTTGCCTTCGATCTGTGTGATCGGCGCGATGACATCGGCTCGCGGCACATAGATCACCGGGTCATACAGGTCACGGCCCACCTCCAGCAGGCGCATCGCCGCGTCGCTCTCGGCGAGCAGCTCATCGCCGCGGCGAATACGCACGTGACCGGCAACCGGCTTCAGGCGCATGTAGTGTCTGGGTTCGGCCGGGTTGTGGATCCCGTCGCGAACCAGCGTCAGATCGGCGATGCTCATCGCATAGTCCTCCCTATCGGTGCGGGCGATAAGCGATCCTGCGACCGCGGGCCGGCGGGGTCAAGCCTGCGCAATGCGCGGGCCGGGCTCAGCAGCGAATCCGCGCCATGGCCGGGTCATAGAACGGCCGCAGTTGCAGCTCGGCCGGCACATGCTCGCCGCCGATGTCCACCGTGAAGCCGCCCTGGGCCAGACAGGCCGCGCTGACCGGCTCGTCCAGGCGCACATAGCCCATGCCCAGCGAGGCCTGCACCCGATGGCCATACATGCCCGAGGTGACATGTCCGACCACGGTATCGCCCCGACATATCGGTTCTTCGTGATAGATCGATCGTGTGTCGTCGGCCAGCCGGATCTGCACCAGACGTCTGTTGGGCGGCCCGGCCTCGCGTGCGGCCAGCAGCGCCTCGCGGCCGATGAAGCCGCCGGGTTTGTCCCAGGCACAGGTGAAGGACAGGCCGGCCTCGAAGGGCGTGTCTTCGATACCGATGTCATGGCCCCAGTGGCGATAGCCCTTCTCGATCCGACAGGCGTTCATCGCATGCATGCCGGCGGCACGCAGCCCGAAGCGCTCACCCGCTGCGAGCAGGGTTTCGAGCACATGGGCGGCGGTATCGGCCGGGATATAGAGCTCCCAACCCAGCTCGCCGACATAGGTGATGCGGCTGGCGCGCACGATCGCGCAGCCGATCTCGATCTCGCGCGAGGTGCCAAAAGGCATGGCCTCGTGGCTCAGGTCTTCGCCGCTGAGCTCCTGCAACAGCGCACGCGAGTTCGGACCCATCAGCCCGATCATCGGCAGGCCCGCGGTGATGTCCGTGACCATGCAGTGCGCATCGGAGGGGATCGACCGGTTCAGTCGGTCCAGGTCGCGGATCTGCGCGCCGGCCGAGCTCACCACCCAGAAGCGGTCCTCGGCCAGGCGGGTGACGGTGAGATCGGCTTCGATGCCACCGGCCTCGTTCAGCCACTGGGTGTAGACGATCCGCCCGGGCTCGACATCGACATCGGCGGTGCCCAGGCGGTTCAGCGTGCGCATCGCATCGCGCCCCTGCACCAGGAACTTGGCCATCGATGATTGATCGAACCAGGCGAGCGAATCACGCACCGCGCGGCATTCCGCCGCGCAGTTCTCGAACCAGTTCTGGCGCCCGTAGCTGTAGACGTATTGCGGCCGCTGGCCGGTGGCGGCGAACCAGTTCGGTCGCTCCCAGCCGGCCAGTTCACCCATGCAGGCGCCCTCGGCGAGCAGCCTGTCATGGAACGGGCTGCGTCGCACACCACGAGCGGTGACCGGCTGCTTGAACGGCCAGTGCATGTCATAGAGCATGCCCACGCTCTCGGTGGTGCGTTCGGCCAGGTAGCGCCGCGTGCCCTGCACCGGATGCATGCGCAGCAGCTCGAGCCCGGGCAGGTCCATGGGCACCCGCCGGTTGGCGATCCAGTCGGCCAGTACGCGGCCGGCACCGCCGGCCGACTGGATACCGATCGAATTGAAGCCGCAGGCCACGAACAGATCGCGCAGCTCGGCGGTCTCGCCGAGCAGGTATTGGTTATCCGGCGTGAAGCTCTCGGGGCCGTTGAACCAGGTGGCGATGCCGGTGTCGGCAAGCACCGGGATGCGCGCGATCGCCTTCTCGAGCACCGGCTCGAAGTGCTCGATGTCATCGGGCAGGCTGTCGAAGCAGAATGTCTTTGGAATGCCCGCCAGCGCCCAGGGCTTGGCATGGGGCTCGAACGCGCCGATCAACAACTTGCCCGCGTCTTCTTTGACATAAGCCCATTCATCGGGCACACGCAGCACAGGCAGATCTCGCGGCAGGCCGGTGATCGCCTCGGTCACGACATAGAAATGCTCGCTCGCCTGCAGGGGCAGACGGATGCCGAGGGGGCGCGCGAGTTCGGCCGACCACATGCCGGCGGCGAGCACCACGGACCCGGCGCGCACGAAGCGCGACTCGGCCAAAGCGTGGCGCTCCCCCTCGCGCCCCTCGTCGCGCACCATCACGCCGACCGCGCGGCCGTTCTCGTGCACGATGCGCTCCACGGCGTGGCCTTCGAGAATCCGCGCGCCGCGCTGCCGGGCGGCCCGCGCGATCGCCAGCGTGGTGTCCACCGGGTTGGTCTGGCCATCATTGGGCAGCCAGATGCTGCCAACCACATCATCGGTGCGCAGCAGCGGATAGCGGTCGACGGTTTCGCGCGGGCCGAGCACATCGACCGCGATGCCGTAGGCTCGGGCCATGGCCGCGCCGCGGCGCAGCTCCTCGAAGCGCGCGTCGGTGAGCGCCACGCCCAGCGAACCGTTTTGCCGAAAGCCCGTGGACATGCCGGTCTCGGCCTCGACGGTGGCGAACAGCTCGGCCGAGTAGCGGGCGAGGTCGGTGAGATTACGCGTGGCGCGCAGCTGTGGCACCAGCCCGGCCGCATGCCAGGTGGTGCCGCAGGTGAGCTGGCGGCGTTCGAGCAGCACGACATCCGTGATCCCGAGCCTGCAGAGGTGGTAGGCGATCGAGCAGCCGATGATGCCGCCGCCGATGATGACGACATCCGCGCGCTCCGGGCAGTCGCTCATGGCCGGGTTCTCCTGGGCTTGTCATGCGTGAAAAATTAGTGCAAATTTTCACGCATCAGCGGGCCTCTTGTCGAGTGTCCCGCCGCTGGCCAGGTGGTTTGCGCGACCGGCCGGAGATCGATTGCCTCGTCGCCGGGGCGGCGATTGTGCCCTTGCCTTGATCGGCCTCCGGTCTTCGGCGGGCCTGCAGAGGCACCATGAAAAATGTCGCGAAGACCGGTTCCAGGCGGCGCGGGGCGAGTCCGGGCCCGGGCCGGGCTGCGTCTGCGGCGCCTTCTTCGCCGGAGCAGGCAAAGGCCGAGCGGCTCCGGCTCGGGCGCCAGGTCCGCGATCTGCGCCGCGCCAAAGGCCTGACGATTCCTGCGCTGGCGGCCCGGGTCGGTCGCTCGGTCGGCTGGCTCAGCCAGATCGAGCGGGCGATCTCCCCGTTGTCGATCACCACGCTTCAGGAACTGGCCGCGGCTCTGGAGGTGCAGATCTCCTGGTTCTTTTCGGCGGCTTCTCCGGTACCCGCGGCCGAAGCCGACGTCGTGGTTCGCAAGGCAAACAGACGCCGCCTCGAGTTCGGCGGCGCAGGCGTTCACGAGACCTTGCTGTCACCCGGCCTGAGTGGCGAGCTGCAGCTGATCGAGACCGTGTTCGATCCGGGCGCCAGCACCGGTGATACCCCGCGCGAGCGACATTCGGCCGAGGCCGGCGTGGGGCTCAGCGGGCGCTTGCGCCTCATCGATGGTGACCGGACATTCGAGCTCGCCGCCGGCGACAGTTTCTCGCTCGACGAGCCGGGTTCGCATCTTTGCATCAACCCCGGCAAGCGCGTGGCGGTCGTGCTGTGGGTGATCTCACGTTCGTCGTACTGATTTCATGGCGCATGCAGGCATGAGGCGTCGCGCCAGCCCTAGGAGTCGCGGTGATGAGTAATCGAGGCAGGCTTCCCTGGTCGCAGATGACGATCTACACCGCGCGGCGGGTGATCACGATGGACGAGTCATTGCCGCACGCCACCGCGGTGGCGGTGGCCGACGGGCGTATCGTCGCGGTTGGCTCGCTCGAATCGATGGCGCCCTGGCGCGAGGGGCGCACGGTCACCGTCGATGAGCGCTTTGCGGACAAGGTGTTGATGCCGGGCTTCATCGACAACCATGTCCACCCGTTTCTGGGCGCCATCCTTCTGCCCACCGAGATCATCGCGCCAGAGCCCTGGTTGATGCCCGATGGCAGCGTGTGTCCGGCGGCCAACTCGCCCGACGAATATCTGGACCGGCTGCGCGCGCGCCTTGCGGCAAAACCGGACAAGGAGGATTGGTTCATCTCCTGGGGCTATCAGCCGAGCGAGCACGGCCGCCTGTTTCGCGCCGAACTCGACGCGCTGTGTCCCGACCGGCCGGTGATTCTCTGGCAGCGCTCGTTTCACGAAACGTATATGAACAGCCGCGCGATCGAGAAGCTGGCCATCGATCACGCCCAGGCACAGGCGCATCCGCAGATAGATCTCGAGAATGGTCACTTCTTCGAAACCGGCAACAAGCTGGTCACGGCGCGCCTGATGCCCTATTTCTTGCGCAAGGAGTGGTATCACAAGGGGCTGGGCATGCTGGCCAGCCTGATGCATCAGGGCGGTATCACCACCGCCGGCGACATGTTATTCGGCGCAATGGGGGTCGACTTTGAGCTGGAGGCGCTCGATGCGGTGATCGAGCGGCCGAACCGGCCGCTGCGCATCGTGAACATTGCCGACGGCCGTGGCTTCGCCAATCGTGCGGTGGGCAAGGGCATGGGGCCACCCGACGACCTCCCGCCGTTCGAGCTGGCGGTGGCGCCGATCCTGAAGCTGCCCGAGCGCAGCACCGAACGCGTGAAGTTCGCGCATGCCGTGAAACTGTTCGCCGACGGTGCCATGTTCTCGCAACTGATGCAGATGCGCGCGCCGGGCTACACCGACGGTCATCATGGCGAATGGTTGATGACACCCGAGGTATTACGCCAGGCGGTGCAAGCCTTCTGGCACCATGAGCTCGGCATCCATGTACATGTCAATGGTGATGCCGGCATGGATGCGGTGCTCGCGGCGCTCGAGGCGGCACAGCGCGAACGCCCGCGCTTCGATCACCGTTTCACCGTGCATCACGTCGGTTTTCACAGCAATGCACAATCGCGCCGCCTGGCGGCCCTGGGCGCGCACGCCAGCGTCAACCCGTTCTATATCCACGCGCTGGCCGACAGCTATGCGGTGAACGGCCTCGGCCCCGAGCGCGCCGCGCAGATCGTTCGCGTCGGGTCGATGCTGCGCAATCACATGCGGGTGTCGTTTCACTCCGACTTTCCGATGGCGCCAACCGAGCCGCTGTTCCTGGCCTGGTGTGCCGCCACCCGAACCACCCGCGGCGGCAACTCGATATCGCCGCAAGAATGCGTCACGCTCGATCAGGCGCTGCGCGCAGTCACGATCGATGCCGCATTCGCGCTGCGCATGGACGATGAGATCGGATCGATCGTGGCCGGCAAGCGGGCCGACTTCACGGTTCTGGAAGACGATCCGCACCAATTGGGCGCCGACCGTCTGCGCGAGGTGCGCGTCGCCGGCACCGTGATCGATGGCCAGGTGCACATGCTGCCCTCGCCCAGGGCGAGTCTGCATGCCGCACGCATGCCGATCGCGCAGCGGCCCGCGGGATCCGGCCTGTTCGCGCGGCTGGGCGCATCCGTGAGCCGCAACAAGCACAGGTATCGGCCGCTCACCGCGCTCTGTTGCGGCGTGGCCGGTGATCACTGCGCACTCGTGCGCGAGCTAGCGCTGCAGGGGCGCCAATGGCTCGGCGCCACGAGCCTGAACGACGCCGCCGCATCGGCGCCATGACACTCGAGACCATGCCGACTCATTCAATGAACACGCCGGGTGAGTCGGCCTGCACTTCAACCAGGAGAGACGACATGAACCATGAAATGCGCCGCGAGGTGTTGCGGCTACTGACTCTGGCCGGCGCTGCGCCGATCGCCGCCATGCCGGGCCTGGGCATGGCGGCCGAAGACAAGCCGCGCCGCGGCGGCCTGGCGGTACTCGGTACGGACCAGAAACCCCGCCATCTGAATCCGGCCGTTCAGTCAGGCATCGCCACGATCATGCCTGGTGCCCAGTTGTTCGCCACGCCGCTGAGGTTCGACGACAAGTGGAATCCACAGCCCTACCTGGCAGAGAGCTGGACGTTCTCCGATGATGGCAAATCCATCACGCTGAAGCTGCGCCGCAACGCGGTGTTTCACGACGGCAGGCCGATCACCTCCGAAGATCTTGCCTTCTCGGTACGCACCGTGCAGGCGCATCATCCGTTCAAGAGCATGTTCGCACCGGTGACCGGTGTCGACACACCGGATGCGCATACGGCCACGATTCATCTGTCTGACCCGCATCCGGCCCTGTTGCTGGCGATGTCGACCGGTCTGTTGCCGGTGATCCCCAAGCATGTGTTCGATGACGGGCAGGACATGAAGAAGCACTCGATGAACAGCAAGCCCATCGGCTCGGGCCCGTTCAAGCTGGTCGAGTTCAAGCCGGGTCAGCACATCATCATGGAGCGCCATGACAAGTTCTTCCTCGAGGGGCGGCCCTATCTGGATCGGCTGATCATCCGCAACTTCACCGACACGGCATCGATCATGCTGGCCCTGGAAAAGGGCGAGATCGATGTGCATCCGTACATCACGAATGGCGTCGACATCGCGCGCATGAAGCGCGCGCCCGATGTCACGGTGCATGCGAATGCCGCGGCCGCGCTCGGCCCGCTGATCTGGGTGGCCTTCAATCTCGAGAATCCGGTGCTGGCAGACAAGCGGGTGCGTCACGCGATCGCTCATGCGATCGACAAGCCGACCATCGTCGCCAATGTCTTCCAGAACGGCCCGGATGTGGCCACCGGCCCGATCTCGCTGCACAGCCCGCTCTATAGCGCCGATGTGCCCGGGTTTGCGTACGACATCGACAAGGCCAAGGCGTTGCTGACCGAGGCAGGCTACAAGACCGATGGCAGTGATGAACGCCTGAACTTCCGAATCGACTGGATTCCGTCGGCCGTATACAAGGCGCTGGCCGAGTATGTCAGGCCCGAACTGGCCAAGATCGGTATCACGCTGGCGCTGCGCAATGCGCCTGACTTCCCCACCTGGGCGCGGCGCATCTCAAGTTATGACTTCGATCTCTGCATCGATTCGGCGTGGAACTGGGGCGACCCGGTGATTGGAGTGCATCGCACCTATCTGAGCAGCAATATCCGCAAGGGGGTGATCTGGTCGAACACCCAGCAGTATCGCAATGACAAGGCCGATATGCTGATGGAGGCGGCGGGCAAGGAGATGGATCCGGCCAGGCGCAAGGCGCTCTATGCGCAGTTCCAGGCGCTGATCGTCGATGACATGCCGGTGTTGCCCGTCATGGAAACGAATGTCCATCTAGCGGCCCGGCCACGCATCGGCAATCCGCCGCTGTCGATCTGGGGGCCGAACGGGCCGATGGACGAGATGTTCGTCAAGGACGCCTGACTCCGCCGCGGCGGCCGGTTCAATCGCCCTGAACGATCGATCCGGCCTTGGGCGCTCGCGCACTTTGCGGCTCACGGCGCAGGCGCGCATCGAGTTCGGCGAGCAGTTGGCGGGCGTCGTCATTGCCGCCTGCCGCGGCCGATTGCAGCAGTGTGATGGCTCGGGACAGATCGCGGCGAACGATCCGCCCCTCGAGCATCCAGCGGCCGAGTCGCGCCTGGGCCCAGGTGTCGCCGAGCGCGCTGGCCTTTTCATAGGGAGCGACCGCCTCGAGCGGCTTGCGCTGCTTCTCCAGCACCCAGCCGAGCTGGCGCCAGGCCCAGGCCTGTTGCGGCGCCAGGCGGATCATCCGGCTCGCGGCGGCCTGCATCGGTTGCCATTGCCCGAGCGATGCATGTGCACGGATCAGCAACTGCCAGACCTCCGCGGTTTCGCAGACGGCCAGCGCCTGTTGATAGAGCGGCACCGCCGCAGCCGGCCCGGTGCGCCCGCGGCTCAGATGCTCGCCGTGCAGCCGGATGCGCATGTGCTCGATGCTCGCTTTCTGGGGCTCGGACAACGCCACGGATGATGCTATTGCGGCGAGCCGGTCGATCTCGTCCGGCTGCCCGGCGCCCCATAACGCGATCCGCCAGGTGCGTACCGAGTAGGGGTCGATCGCCAGCGTACGCTCGCGGATCGCATCGATCTTCTCGGCCGGCATGCCCAGCCATGGCGCCATCCGCAGCATGGTCTGCAAGAGGCTGATCGGACGCGTTTCATCGATCTCGACCGCCGCCTGCAGATCGGGCAGCGCGGCCCTGAGGTGGGCCTCGAATCCGGCCAGATCACCATTGCCGCCGTCCTGAGCGGCGCGGGCACTCCAGGCCAGACCTATCCGGTAGTGAACGCGCGCCAGTCGCGCTGCATAGCTCTGTGGGTAGGTGCGTATCCAGGCGTCCAGGGCCGGCTCGATCCTGGCATCCGCGAGCCGAAATCCGTCGAATGCCTGGAACAGCCTGTCGTCATCGATAGCGCCACCCAGATAGGATCGCAGCTGACCGTTGAAGCGGCCTTCGATGCCGGCGTAATCCTCATTCAGCAGCAGCTCGAGCGCTTCTGGCGCCAGCCCCGCGACGTCCTCCGACCAGCCGGCGCAGCGCGACGGGGGTGCCGGCTCTGCCGCGGCATCGGCGCAAGGCGCGAGCGCAAGCGTAAGCGTAAGCGTAAGCGAGGTGGTCAGGGTGAGCGCGGCGCCACGGCGCAGCGGTGCAAGCGGGTTCATGCCAGGGCGAAGCCGGTCGATCGGAGAATGGCGGTCCTGCCATTTTCCGGGGGGCGTCATCCGCGGCGTAGCCCGGCCTGACCGGCGCGCGGCATGCGCGTGCCGGTGGTCGTCGGTGTCGTTTGCCGCGCCACGCAGCGCCGGGCCGGGCCGCCGCGGGCGCAGCCGTTGCGCGCCATCGAACGCCTATACTGCGCGTTCGAGTCAGGCAGGAGACACCTATGGCCGATTGGGTCATTCGCGGCGGCACCATCGCCGACGGCAGCGGCGGACCGCTTTTCGAGGCCGACATCGCGATCGAGGACGGTCGCATCGCGGCCATCGGGCGCAACCTTGCGGCCGGGCATGAGGAGATCGATGCCCGTCACCGGTTGGTGACGCCGGGGTTCGTCGACATCCATACCCATTTCGATGGCCAGGCCTGCTGGGACAGTCATCTCTGGCCATCCAGCCTGCATGGCGTGACCACCGCGGTCATGGGTAACTGCGGTGTCGGCTTCGCACCGGTGCACGGTGGCGATCAAGACCGCCTGGTCGAGCTGATGGAGGGTGTCGAGGACATCCCCGGCGTGACCCTGCACGAAGGCCTGCACTGGAACTGGGAGTCGTTCCCCGATTTCCTGAACGTGATCGACGCGCGCTCGCGCGATATCGACATCGCGGCCCAGCTGCCGCACGCGGCACTGCGTCTGTACGTGATGGGCGAACGGGCGCTTGCGCTCGAGCCGGCCAATGCCGATGAGATCGCCCGCATGCGCCGGCTCACGCGCGAGGCGATGGTCGCGGGCGCGATCGGCTTTTCCAGCTCCCGATCACTGAATCACAAGACCGTGGCCGGCGCGCCCACGCCAACGCTGCGCGCCCAGGAGGCCGAGCTGGCCGGCATCGCCATGGGCCTGGCCGATGCCGGCCACGGCGTGCTGCAGTTCATCTCCGACTTTGCGCCGGATCCCGATGCCGAGTTCGCCATGCTCGAGCGCATCGCACGTGGCGCCGGGCGGCCGATCTCGATCTCGCTGGCGCAAAGACATGCGCGCCGCAGCGATGCCTGGCGCGAGATGCTCGCGCGTATCGAGCGGGCCAATGCCCAGGGCGTGAGCTTTCTCGCGCAGGTGGCACCGCGCCAGATCGGCGTGCTGTTCGGTCTGATGACCAGTCGCAATCCGTTCGCACATTGCCCGTCTTTCCAGGCGCTCGAGGGCCTGCCGGCTGCCGACAAGGCGATTGCGATGCGCGAGCCGGCGCGCCGGGCCGCGATTCTCGCCGAGGCCGATCGCGGCGAGGTCGAGATCATCGGCAATCTGAAGATCGACTACGAACGCATTTTCGAACTCGGCGATCCGCCGAACTACGAACCCGGGCCGCAGGCCTCGCTGGCCGCGCGCGCGGCCGCCTGCGGCACCGGCGCGCGCGAGCTCGCCTATGAGGCGATGCTGGCGCGCGATGGCAGCGGCTTGTTGCTGGCGCCGTTTGCCAACTACAACGACTGCAACCTCGATTGCTGCGGCGAGATGCTCGCCCATGCGTTCACCGTGCCGGGGCTGGGCGACGGCGGCGCGCATGTGGGCATCATCTGCGATGGCAGCTTCCCCACGTTCACGCTCGCGCACTGGGGATTTCGCCGTGACCATGGCCGCCTGCCGGTGGAGATGCTGGTCGAGCGGCTCAGCGCGCGTACGGCGCGCGCGGTCGGTCTCCGCGATCGCGGCAGGCTCGCGGTCGGCCTGAAGGCCGATCTGAACGTGATCGATCCCGACCGCCTGGCGATCACCTCCCCCGAGATCCGCTTCGATCTGCCCGCGGGCGGGCGGCGCTTTCATCAGCGCGCCACCGGCTACGATGCGACCATGGTGTCGGGGCGGATCACCTATCGTGACGGGCAGGCCACCGGCGAGCTGCCGGGCGGTTTGGTGCGGGCGGGCGCCGCGGTCGGGGCTCGTCAGTGATCCCGCGCCGGTGCAAGGCGCAGGCGGCGATGTCAGCGGTCCAAGGTGTCCATGAGCGCTGACATCGCCTGGGGGCTGTTCATCCTGGCTTCGGTGCTGCTGATCATCACGCCGGGTCAGGACATGGTTCTGGTCATGTCTCGCTCGCTCGCCCACGGTGCGCGTGCCGGCGTGGCGACGGCCGCCGGCGTCGGTGTCGGCCTGGTCGGTCATACCGTGCTCGCAAGCCTCGGCCTGGGTGCGTTGCTGCGCGCCTTCGACGGCCTGTTCATCATGATGAAGCTGATCGGCGCCGCCTACCTGGTCTGGCTGGGGTTCGCGCTGCTACGTGCCGGTGCCACCGAGTTCACGGCCGCCACCGGCGGCGGCCGCACGGGCTGGCGCTGCTTTCGTGAGGGCGCGCTCTCGAACATCGCCAATCCGAAGATCGCGGTGTTCTACTTTGCGTTCCTGCCGCAGTTCGTCGCCGCGGATGCGGCCCGTCCGACGCTGGCGATCTTCGTGCTCGGGCTGGTGTTCGCCGGGCTCACGTTTCTGATCAAGGCGCCGGTCGGGCTGGCTGCCGGCCACCTGGCCGGGGCCCTAAGAGCCCGGCCGGCGGTGCTGGTCTGGATCGCGAGAACCAGTGCGGCCGCGCTGATCCTGCTCGGTGTCCAGCTGGCCCTGGCGCGGCGCTGACGCCGCCGACTGCCGCCATCCGCCACCCGCTGCCACGGTCAGCCGCACGCCGGCATCCGCCAGGCGGGCGCGCAACTCGACCAGGGTCCGGCTCGCGGCCAACAGTGCGGTCTGCGCGGTGAGCAGATTCAGAAAGCTCGCCGTTCCCGCCTCGTACTGGTTGCTCACTTGCTCCAGGGCCTCGGCGGCGGCCTGCTCGGCGCGTCGCTGCACGGACACCTGGTACTGGAGCAGGCGCATCGCCACCAGCGCATCCTCGACTTCCCGAAACGCCTCCAGCACCGTCATGCGGTAGCCGGCGACGGCCTCGTCATAGGCGGCGATCGCTTCGGCGCGGCGCGCTTCGCGTGCGCCGCCGTCGATCAGCGAGGCGACCAGCGCCGGCCCGAGCGACCACACCCGGTTCGGAAGCGCGAGCAGGTCGCCGATCCGCGTGCCCTGGGTGGCGACGCTGGCGCCGAGTGTGATCGTCGGATACCAGGCGGCCTGGGCAACGCCGATGCGGGCATTGGCGGCGGCCACGCGGCGCTCGGCCGCGGCGATGTCCGGGCGGCGCTCCAAGAGCCCGGAGGGCAGCCCAACGGGCACGGCCGGCGCCGACGGCAGCCGGTCGTCGGCGGCGATCGTGAGCGCCGAGGGCGCACGACCGAGCAGCACGGCCATTGCGTGCAAGGTCTGTGCGCGGCTGATGCCAACCTCGATCAGTTGAACCTGCGTGCTGCGCAACAGGGTCTGGGCCTGCGCCACGTCCGAGCGCGGCACCACGCCGGCCTCGTAGCGGTTGCGCGTGACGCGCAGCGATTGCTGGTAGGCATCGACCGTGGTCTCCAGCAGGCGACGCAGCGCATCATCGGCGCGCAGCCGGATATAGGCGCGTACCAGCTGGCCGTGGATCGCCAGGCGGGCCGCCGCCAGATCGGCCTCGCTGGCGGCGAGTTCGGCGTCACCGCTCTCGATCGCACGCCGGTGCAGACCCCAGAGATCGGGCTCCCAGCCGGCCTCGAGCCCCGCGCGAAAGCGATTGCCATCGGGCCCGCCGAGGATGCGCGTGCGAGCGGCCGAGGCGCTCGCGTCGACGCTTGGCCCGCCTTGCGACTGTGCCGAGCCAAGCAGCGCCCGGGCGCGCGCCACCCGGGCGGCCGCGCCCTGCAGATCCTGGTTGGCCTGGTCCGCGGCGGCCACCAGCGCATCCAGCGAACGGTCCTGGAAGTCGCGCCACCAGGCTGCCTCGGCATCGGCTTGCGCCGGTTCGGCGAACTTCCAGCCGCTCGGGGCCGCCGGCGCATGCCGGAAGGCCGCGGGCACCGGCGCGTCCGGGCGCCGGTAGTCGGGTCCCACGGCCGTGCATGCACTCAGGGCGATCGTCAGCAGGCCGCTCAGCGCGCGCCGGGTCGCCCTCATGGCTCGCGCTCCCCGGCCTGGCCGCGCCATGCCGCAAAGCGTTGCAGCACGCGCAGCGTCGCATCACCGACCCGGTCCAGATAGATGAACAGCACCGGTGTCGTGTACAGCGTGAGCAACTGGCTCAGCAGCAGGCCGCCCACGATGGCGATGCCGAAGGGTTGGCGCAACTCGGCGCCGTCGCCGACGCCCACGGCGAGCGGCAGGGCACCGAAGATGGCCGCGAGTGTGGTCATCAGGATCGGGCGCAGCCTCACCAGACAGGCGCGGTGAATCGCCTCGTGTGCCGCCAGCCCCTCGCGTCGGCGCAACTGCAGCGCGAAATCGATCATCAGGATCGCATTCTTCTTGACGATGCCGATCAGCAGGACGACGGCGATCATCGCGACGATCGTGAACGGTGTGTCGGTGGCCAGCAGCGCGAGCAATGCACCGACGCCGGCCGAGGGCAGCGTGGACAGGATCGTGATCGGGTGCAACAGGTTCTCGTAGAGGATGCCGAGCACGAGATAGATCGTCAGCAGGGCGGCGAGGATCAGGATCGGCTGATTGGCGAGTGATTTCTGGAACACACCGGCGGTGCCGGCGAACTCGCCAAAGATCGTCGGCGGCACGCCGATGCGGGCCATGGTGTCTTCGATCAGGGTGGCGGCCTCGGACAGCGACACACCCTGGGCGAGCGCGAACGAGATCGTCGACGAGGCGAACATCCGGTAGTGGGTGACCCAGATCGGCGCCTTCGAGGTATCGACCCGGGTGACCGCCGACAGCGGCACCACGCCACCGGCATCGGTGACCACGTTCATCCGCGCGAGCACCGACGGGTCTGCCAGGTATCGCTCGTCGGCCTCCATCACCACACGATACTGATTCTGCTGGTCGTAGATCGTGGCCACCTGCCGCTGCGAGAAATAGTTGTTCAACATGGCGCTGATATCGCGCTGCTTCACGCCCAGGCGTGCGGCGGCGTCGCGATCCACCACGAGACGGGTCTGCGGCGCATCGGCGTCCTCGTCGGTGTTGACATCGAGCAGCTGCGGCAACGCCTTGAGCGCCAGACGAAGCCTGGGCTCCCAGGTGCGCAGATCCGCGATGTCCTCGGCAAACAAGGTGTACTGGTATTCGCTCGAGCTTTCGCGACCACCGGCCCGGAAGTCCTGAATGGGTACCAGGGTCAGGCGTGCGCCCTCGATGCGCGACAGCGGCCGGCGCAGGCGGTCGATGATCTGGTCGGCGGTGGCGTTGCGTTCGCGAAGCGGCTTCAAGGTGACGTAGAAGGTGGCACGGTTGGCCTGGCGATCGCCGGCATAGCCGACCACGCCGGCAACCGCTTCGTCCTGGCGCAGGATCTCGAGATAGCGCTCGAACTTCTCACGGGTGTTGCGAAAAGAGCTGCCCTCGTCGGTGCGAACATAGCCGGCCAGCCGCCCTGTGTCCTGGCGCGGCACGAAGCCCTTCGGGATCATGATGTACAGACTGATGTTCAGGCCGATCATGGCCAGCAGGATCAGCATCATCAGCCGTCGGTGCCGCAGGGCCCAGGACAGGCTGCTCCCGTACCACCGTTGCAGCGCATCGAAGCCGGCGCCGAAGGCGCGCGACAGGCGGCCGACCGGGCGAGCGTGCGGCCGGGCACGCAGCAACATGGCGCACAGCATGGGCGTGGTGGTCAGCGAGATCAGCAGCGATATGCCGATCGCCGCCGCGAGCGTGACCGAGAACTCGCGCAGCACCCGTCCGACCAGCCCGCCCATCGCCAGCACCGGGATGAACACCGCCACCAGCGACACGCTGATCGTGAACACGGTGAAGCCGACCTCACGCACGCCGGCGATCGCCGCATCGACCGGCGACAGGCCGCGGTCACGATGGCGCAGGATGTTCTCCACCACGACCACCGCATCATCCACCACGAAACCGGTCGCGACGGTAAGCGCCATCAGTGAGAGGTTATCGAGCGAGAATCCCGCGAAATACATGACCACGAAGCTGCCGGCCAGTGAGGCCGGCACCACGATCGCCGGCACCAGCGTGGCCCGAAGATCGCGCAGGAACATCAATACCGCCAGTACCACCAGCGCCATGGCGATCCACAGGGTGCGCTTGGCCTCGAACAGCGAGGCGCGGATCGTCGCGGTGCGCTCCATTGCAACATCGAGCGACACCGAGGCCGGGATCGAGGCCTGCATCGACGGCAGCATCGCGCGGATGCGCCCGACCGTCTCGAGAAGATTCGCGTTGGGCTCCTTGCGCACGACGATCAGCACGGCCGGCTGGCCGTCGGCATAGCCCACGTTGCGCACATCCTCGACCGAGTCCGTGATCTCGGCGATGTCCGACAAGCGCACCGGCGCGCCATTGCGAAACGCGATCACCAGGGGTGCGTAGTCGGCCGCGGTGCGCGCCTGGTCGTTGGCCCCGATCTGCCAGCGGCGATCACCACTCTCGACGCTGCCCTTGGGCCGGTTGCTGTTGTTGGTGACGATCGCGCGGCGCACGGTCTCGGCGCTGATGCCGAGGGCTTCCAGGGCGAGCGGGTTCACCCGCACACGAACCGCCGGCAGTGAACTGCCCGATAGCGACACCTCGCCCACGCCCTCCACCTGCGCGATCCGCGGCACGAGCAGCGTGGAGGCGATGTCGTACATCTGTTCGCGCGCGATCACATCCGAGCGCAGCTGCAGGATAAGCACCGGGGAGCGCGCCGGATTGGCCTTCCAGTACCAGGGCAGGCGTGGCATGCCGCCTGGCAGTGCGCCAGCGGCGGCATGGATACCGGCCTGGACCTCGCGCGCCGCCGCATTGATGTCGCGATCCAGATCGAACTGCAGCGACAAGGTGGTGCGCCCCTGGCGGCTCCATGACCAGACCTCGGAAAGACCAGCGATCGTGCCCAGCCTGCGCTCGAGCGGATTGGCCACCGTGCTGGCCATGATCTCGGGCGAGCCGCCCGGCAGCACCGCGCCCACCAGGATCGTCGGGTACTCGACATTGGGCACCGGTGCCACGGGCAGCAGACGCATCGCCAGCAGCCCGGCGAGCACCAGCCCGATCGTGAGCAGCGTGGTGGCGACCGGCCGTCGGATGAAGACCTCATAGACGCTGCGCTCAGTCATCGGCGGCCACGGTGCGTCTGCGCAGACGCGCGGAGAGCCGGTCGAAGGCGAGATAAATGACCGGGGTGGTGAACAAGGTCAGCACCTGGCTGAGCATGAGCCCGGCGACCATCGCGATGCCCAGTGGCTGGCGCAGCTCCGAACCGGTGCCGCCGCCGAGCGCGAGCGGCAGGGCGCCGAGCAGCGCGGCCAGCGTGGTCATCAGAATCGGCCGAAACCGCAGCAGACAGGCTTCGTAGATCGCCTGCCGGGCATTTCTGCCCTGGTTGCGCTGCGCGTCGATGGCGAAATCGATCATCATGATCGCATTCTTCTTGACGATGCCGATCAGCAGGATCAGGCCGATCACGGCCACCACACCGAGGTCGTGGCCCGCGAGCAGCAGTGCCAGCAAGGCGCCCACCGCCGCGGACGGCAGCGTGGACAGAATCGTCACCGGATGCACGAAGCTTTCATAGAGTACGCCGAGCACGATGTACATCGTGATGATCGAGGCGATGATCAGCAAGGCCATGTCGTTCAGGGAGCCCGAGAAGGCGAGTGCGGCACCCTGGTAGCCGGCCTGCACCGATGCGGGCATGCGCAGCGCCGCGCGTTCGGCGTCTATCGCGGCCACCGCCTCGCCGAGCGAGATACCGCGCGCGAGATTGAACGACAGGTTCGCGGCCGGCAGCTCGTTCTGGCGGTTGAACGACAGTGGCGCCGTGCGCTCGGTGAAGCGGGCCACCGAAGACAGCGGCACCTGGGCACCGTCCGTGCCCCTCAGGTGAATGCGCCCAAGCGCGGACGGATCGGCGCGAAACGCCGGCTTGACTTCAAGCACCACCCGATAGACGCTGGACTGTGTGTAAATCGTGGAGATCTGGCGCTGGCCGAAGGCGTTATAGAGTGCCGCATCGATCGCCGCGGTCGTGATGCCATAGCGGCTGGCGCGCTCGCGATCGATCTCCACATGGGCCTGCAGACCCTCTTCGAGCAGGTCGGACGCCACATCGACCAGTTCGGGGCGGGCCTGCAGCCGTTCGGCCAGCCGTGGCACCCAGATCGAGAGCAGCGCCGGATCGGGCGCGGTCAGGGTCAGCTGAAACTGGGTCCGGCTGACCCGGTCCTCGATGGTGAGGTCCTGCACGGGTTGCAGGTACAGCGTGACCCCGGGCGCCGCTGCGAGGGCGTCGCGCAGCCGGCGGATCACCTCGCTGGCCGAGGCATCGCGCTGGGCACGCGGCAGCAGTGAAATCAGCATGCGTCCGCTGTTGGGCGTGATGTTGACACCGTCGACGCCGATGATCGATGCGATGCTGGCCACCGCCGGATCCCGCATCACGATCTGTGCCGCCTGTTGCTGCTGGCGCTGCATCGCCGCAAAGGAAACGGTCTGCGGCGCCTGCGTGACACCGCGGATCAGGCCGGTATCCTGCAGCGGAAAGAAACCCTTGGGAATCACGACATAGAGCGCGATCGTGGCCACGAGCGTCGCGATCGCCAGCACCAGGGTGAGGCCCTGGTGGCGCAGAACACTGCGCAGCATCCGCGCATAGATGCCGATCATGGCATCCACGGCCCGGCGGCTGAACGCGGCAAAGCGTGATTCCGTGTTCGAGCGTTTGGCCGCCGTACGCGCGGATGCGCCGGCCAGGCCGGAAGCCGCAGTCGCGGATGCGTCCGCTCGGCGCGATTCGCCTGATCCGACGGCGACGTTCGTCGGTGGCTGGCGTCGCAGCAGATAGGCACACATCATCGGTGTCAGGGTGACCGAGACCGCCCCCGAGATCAGGATCGCGACCGCGAGCGTGATCGAGAACTCGCGAAACAGCCGCCCGACCACATCACCCATGAACAGCAACGGGATCAGCACCGCCACCAGCGACAGGGTCAGCGACAGGATCGTGAAGGCGATCTGCTCGGCGCCGCGCAGGGCCGCCGCCAGCGGGCGTTCGCCCCGCTCGATGTAGCGGGAGATGTTCTCGATCATCACGATCGCATCATCGACCACGAAGCCGGTGGCCACCGTGAGCGCCATCAGGGTCAGGTTGTTCACCGAGAAGCCGGCGAGCAGCATCACGCCGAAGGTGCCGATCAGCGATACCGGTACGACAACGGCCGGAATCAGGGTGGCGGTCAAGGTACGCAAGAACAGGAAGATCACCAGCACCACCAGGCCGATGGCCAGCATCAGCTCGGCCTTCACGTCGTCGACCGAGGCGCGGATCGTGGTCGTGCGGTCGGCCAGTATGCGCAGTTCGGCGCCCGCCGGCAGGTTTGCGCGCAACGAGGGCAGCAGCGCCTGCACGCGCGCGACGGTTTCGATCACGTTCGCGCCGGGCTGGCGCTGGATATCCAGGATCACCGCCGGCGCCTGGCGCACGACGCCGCTGTCATCGCGCCAGAATGACGAGGCTGCGAGATAGGGGTTCTCGGGCCCGTCGATGACATCGGCGATCTCGCGCAGGCGCACCGGTGCGCCGTCGCGGAAGTCGATGATCAGCTCGCGATACTCGGCGGCGGTACGAAGCTGATCATTGGCTTCCAGCGCCGATGATCGCAGCGGCCCGTCGAATCCGCCCTTGGCCTGATTCACATTGGCGGCCGTGACCGCGGCGCGGATGTCCTCGAGGCTCAAGCCGCGTGCGGCGGCCATGCCCGGATCCACCTGGATCCGCACCGCCGGACGCTGACCGCCGCCGATGTTCACGAAGCCCACGCCGCCGACCTGCGAGATGCGGCCGACCAGCCGGGTGGCGACCATGTCCTGCAGCCGGGGCAAGTCGATGCTCGTGGAACTGACCGCCAGCGTGAGGATCGGCGCGTCGGCCGGGTTCACCTTGCTGTAGATCGGCGCCGAGGGCAGATCGCCGGGCAGGAAGCTCGCGGCCGCATTGATTGCCGCCTGCACCTGCTGCTCGGCGATATCCAGCGGCAGACTCAGTTCGAACTGCAGGGTCACCACCGAGGCTGCGCTCGAACTGGTGCTGAACATCTGCTTCAGACCCGGCATGCGCCCGAACTGGCGCTCCAGCGGCGCCGTGACCGCTGTGGTCATCACCTCGGGGCCGGCACCCGGGTAGAGCGTGGCCACCCGGATCGTCGGATAGTCCACCTCGGGCAGCGCCGACAGCGGCAGCAGGCGGTAGGCGACCAGGCCGGCGAGCACGATCGCCAGGGTCAGCAAGGTGGTGGCGACCGGGCGCAGGATAAAGGGGCGCGAGACGTTCAAGGACGTGTCCGGATTCAGCGCCCCGCAGCCGGCACGGGCGCGCGCGCGGCGGCGGCTTCGCTGCCCGCCCGCGCAGCATCGACTGCCTCGATGCGCCGGCCATCGTTGATCCGGTCGACGCCATCGACCACCACGCGCTCACCGTCGTTCAGCCCGGCTTCGATCACCACGCGATCACCGAGAACCAGCCCGGGCCGTACCTGGCGGACTCGCGCATGCTGGTCTGCTGCGGCGACGAAGACGAAGGGCCCGCCCGAGCCGCGCAGCAGCGCGCCGGCCGGAATCGTCAGCGCGCCGGTGATCCGGCCCACCCACAGACGCACCGATACGAACTGATTGGGAAACAGCGACTGATCGCGATTGGCGAACTCGGCCTTGAGCCTGACCGTGCCGGTGGCCGGGTCGATCCGGTTATCCAGCGACACCAGCAGGCCGCGGGCGATCTCTCGCGTCCCGCTGCGATCGAAGACCGCCACCGCAGGCGGCTGCGGCGCGCGCAGCGCGGCGGCCACTTCGGCAATCCGGTCCGACGGCACCGAGAAGATCACGTCGATCGGCTGCTCCTCGGTGATCACCACGATCGGATCGGCATCTCCCGCTCGCACCACATTACCCACATCCACCTGTTTCAGGCCCACCCGGCCCGGGATCGGCGCGGTGATCCGCGTGTATTCGAGCTGCAGCTCGGCCGATTGCACGGCGGCACGCCCGATCGCGACCGTGCCCTCGAGTTGTCGTACCAGCGATGCCTGGGTGTCCACCTGCTGGCGCGCGATCGAATCCTTGGCCAGCAGACCGCGATAGCGTTGCAGGTCGGTGCGGGCATTGGCGAGTTGGGCCATGTCACGCGCGAGCTGGCCGCGAACCTGGGCCAGCGCCACCTCGAACGGGCGCGCATCGAGCTCGGCCAGCAGGTCTCCCTTGCGCACGAGCTGACCCTCCGCGAACGCGAGCCTGGTCAGGAGTCCGTCGACCCGCGACTTCACCGCCACGGTGTTGCGCGCGGTGACACTGCCCAGCGCATCCAGGGTGACATCGACATCCTGTCGCGCCACGGTGCTGACCAGCACCGGTACCGGCCGATCGCGCCGCGCCTCGCGCGCCTCGGTGGGTGCGTTCCCTGGCCTGCCGGTCGAGCCGCCCGGCCACAGTCCCTGCCGGTGCGCATACCAGGCGCCGGCCGCGAGCGCGGCGGCGGCCAGCAACAGCCCGATCAGGGTCGAGGTCTTCATCGTCGTGGCACGGCCTGCACATGGGTGGGGAGGCGCCCAATGGTAGCTTGGTGAGGGCCTTGGTGCCGGGCTCCGGCACGTGCTTGGTCGAAAGGCTTGTCGCCGCTTCGTCCGCTCAGGGGGAGAGCGAGCCGGTGACGCCGTCGTCGCCGACAACGGCGCCCAGCGCCCCCAGCGCCAGGCGCAAGCCGGAGACGATCCTGCCGTGACGGGTCGCCCGGAAATGACCGGTGCACGGAGTCACCGAGATCAGGGGGCGTTCCGGGTCGCGCGTCTCTCTTACCGCTTATCGGAGCCCGGCCGATTCTGTCGCACAATGCGCTCCATCCGGATCTACTCATGGGAGACAACAGATGAGCGACACCTACACCAGCTATGACCTGGTCGAATTCGGCAAACCGTTGCAAGCCCGCCAGCGGCCGATGCCCAAACCGCAAGGCACCGAGGTCCTGCTGCGGATTCGCCGCTCCGGCGTGTGCCACAGCGATATCCATATTCAGGACGGATACTTCGACCTCGGCTCGATGGGCAAGATGAGCCTCGCGCAGCGCGGCCTGAAGCTGCCGGTGGCCATGGGCCATGAGATGCTCGGCGAGGTGGTCGCGCTCGGTCCCGACGCCAAGGCCGACGGCGTCACGCCCGGCAAGACCATGTTGATCTTCCCGTGGGTGGGTTGTGGCAAGTGCGAGGCCTGCAACGAAGACCGCGAGAATGACTGCATCAACATGCAGAGTTACGGCGTGGCGCAGGACGGGGGCTATGCCTCGCATGTGCTGATCCGCCATCCGAAGTTCCTGGTCGATGTCGAAGGGCTCGATCTCGATGCCGTCACGCCCTACGCATGCTCGGGTCTCACGGTGTTCAATGCGCTGGGCAAGCTCGGCGCGCTGCGCGATGGCGAATGGCTGGCGGTCATCGGTTGCGGCGGTCTGGGCCTGAATGCGATCGCGATCGCGCGCGCCATGGGCTTCACACGCATCATCGGTGTCGATGCCGACGCGAACAAGCTCGAGGCCGCCACGGAGATGGGTGCCGACAAGGTGCTCGATGCCTCCCAGCCCGATGCCGTCAAGAACCTGGCCACGCTGGCCGAGGGCCGGCTGATGGGCGTGCTCGATACGGTCGGGCTGCCGGCCACCTCTCAGCTGGGTGTGATGGCGCTGACCAAGACCGGCCGCTATCTGGTGGTCGGCCTGCACGGGGGCGACTTCAAGATGCCGTTGCCGATGCTGCCGCAAAAGGCGCTGACCGTGCGCGGCGCATTCGTGGGCAGTTCGCCGCAGCTGCGCGAGCTGATCGCCCTGGTGCGCACCGGCAAGGTCAAGCCGTTGATCATGGAGTCCCGTCCGCTGTCGGCGGCCAGCGAGGCGCTCGATGATCTGCGGGCCGGCAAGGTGACCGGGCGGGTAGTGCTGAACGGCGATGATCCGAGCTGACATGGCCACCGTCGTCAGCGACCGTCACATCCGTCCGCGGCGCAGCTTCATCTTCGCCCCGGGCCTGCGCCCGGACATGTTTCCGAAGGCGCTGGCCAGCGGCACCGACATCGTCTGTGTCGAGCTCGAAGACGGCATCGCGCCCAAGGACAAGGCCCTGGCCCGCGAACGCGGGCTGGCCTTGTTCGCGCAGCCGCAGGCCGATGACGGCGTGGAGCGCGTGGTGCGCATCAACTGCCTGCGCGAGGCCTTCGGCCTGGCCGATGTGCAGGCGGTGCTGGCCTCCGACACGCCGCCACCGGCGCTGATGCTGCCCAAGGTGCGCACGCCCGAGGAGGTGGTCTGGCTCGATGATCTGCTCAGCGAGCGTGGCCATCCCACCCGGCTGCATGTGATCATCGAGACCAACGCCGGCCTCGAGGCCGCCTACGAGATCGCGCACTGCAGCCGGCGTCTGGATGCGTTGTTCTTCGGGGGCGTGGACATGGCCGCGGAGCTGCGCTGCCGCAATGCCTGGGAGCCGCTGCTCTATGCGCGTTCGCGGGTCGTGCATGCGGCCGCATCGGCCGGCCTCGACGTCATCGATGTGCCCTATCTGGATCTGGACGATCTCGAGGGCATGACCCGCGCGGCCGGGCAGGCGCGTGATCTCGGTTTCTCGGGCAAGGGCGCCATCCACCCGAAACAGATCCCGGCTTTGAACGCGGTCTTCACGCCCGACGAGACCGCGGTCGCGCAGGCGCGGCGCATTCTCGATGCCTTCGCGCAGGCCGATACCGGCCTGGTGGTGGTCGATGGCAAGCTGATCGAGAAGCCGGTGCTGCGCGAGATGCAGCGGGTGATCGCGATCGCCGAGCGGGTTGCTCGGTCGGGTTCGGCGATGAATGCTCCGTGACAAACCGCGTGCTCGACCCACATAAGTGCCTTTTTGAGGTCGTCATTCCTGGAATTAGAGTCGCATCAGCTCTTCTTCAAAGCGGCGAATTGCTGCGACCAGGTTCTGAAAGCTCGGCGAACGAGCATTGTCCAATGAGAGATGTTCGCCAATAGCGCGTGATCCGGCGATCTTCTGATAAGTGTTTTGCGTCAGCTTTCTCAGCTCGCGGTAAGAATTTTGAGTCGAGTCCGGGGATCGAAATTTTCGCCTGCCTTGAAATCGATGTAAATCCGGCATACCGAGAGCCGCGCCTACCGCCCGTAGATCTGCTAGATAGAAGCTTTCCAATTCAGTACATGCAATGCGCACGAGGCAATGCGCGGCTTTGCCAGATTGCGTGCAGAGATCAATCAGTCGCTGCTTGACGACCGTGCACTCTGGGTGGCTGTCTTGATCTCTAACGATGATGAATCTGGCTAGCTCATTCTTATAAGCACGCAGCTTTCGGGCAACTTGCCGTTCAAGGTCCTGTTTGCCCTCGAATGGAATTATCCGGAATCCGATCTGCTCGTCCAGCATGCGGGGGAGAAGAGAGGCAAGCATTGCCCCCGCAGATCGCTCCTCCAGCAAAAGACGAGCTCCTTCATTGAGGGTCTGCTCCGTCCAAGAACCCCTGCTTCCAAAGGTAGCCCAGAAGGTCTCCCTCGCTTACGAATGCAGAGATCTGAGGGTCATCCTTTGCTCTGCGAACTTCGGTGTACCCATCGCGTTTGACTAGCCAACACGCTTCATTGAGTTCTATTGCGTTCAGAAAGTCTGGCGAATGCGTGGACACAAAGACCTGTCCACCGCGTTCTGCATAGCTTCGGAACTCCTCGGCGAGCTCCGCCATCAGCTGCGGATAGAGTTGATTCTCAGGCTCCTCCACGCACAAGAGCGGGTGCGGCTTTGGGTCGTTGAGAAGGATGAGATAGGCGAACATCTTGATCGTACCGTCAGATACATACCGATCTAAGAACGGAGTCTTGAAGGAGCCATCTTGAAATCTAAGCGTGAGGTAGCCGTCGTCCATCAACTTGGGTTCGACACTGGTGACCCCCGGGACACGCTTGGCCATCGTCTTCAAAATTCGTTCGAAGGTGCTAGGGTGCTGCTCATAGAGATAGCGCGCGACCAGCGGGAGATTCTCACCGCTCTCCGAAAGGTGTTCTGAATCACCCGAAGCATCTTTGCGACCACGTGCCGCACTGATGTGGAAGTCTGAGACGTGCCAGTTCTCAATCAACTGCCGAAAAGCATTGGCGGCCTTGAATCGCTCAAACTGGCCAAGGCCCTTGATTGCAAGCGTGTCCGGAGACACCTTTTGGGTTTCTCGATCTAGTTCTTCGTCTGACTTGTTGAAATCTTCTTCATTGGTAATCGCATATCCCTCGCCGTTCGAAAAGCTGAGGAAGTGATATGGGCTGCCATGACGCCCGCGTTTGTAGCGCAACAACTCCTTTAAGACAATGGGCCCACCTTGTCGATCTGCGATCTCAATTGAGTAGGTGACAAGTCGCTCCACTCCCGTGATCTCCATGCGGTACTGGATCTCAATCTGGATCGAGTCCTTAACGGGATCGCAACCGCGGCAAAGCACCTCGCCAAACCGGCCTCTTTTGTCAAGCGCATGTCGAACGTTGCCCTTTAGACAATCATGCAGAAACCCAAAGACGTCGAACAATGTCGACTTTCCCGACCCATTCGCGCCCACAACGACAAGAAATGCGGGGATGTCCTTGAGATGAACGTCCTTGAACGCTTTAAAGTTCTTTAGCCTGATCGACTCGATTCGCACGGCGTTCTCCTTTCGATCATTGATCCCGCGACCGCGGATTCACGAACACCGGTGCCCGCTTCTCCTGATGCGCCTTGAGCGTTTCGCGCTGATTCGGTGAACCCATCAGCAGCACCTGTTCGTCGCTCTCCATCTGCAGGGCCTCGGCCGGTGTCATCGGCCAGGCGTTGTACATGCGCTTGGCGGCCTCGATCGCGCTCGGGCTGTTGCCGGCGATCTGGCGGGCGGTCTCGTGCGCTTCCTCGTAGGGCGACTCGGTGATGCGCGTGGCCACGCCGTAGTCATAGGCCTCGGCACCGCTGAACACCCGGGCGGTGTATGTCAGCTCGCGGATCTGATCCTCGCGCATCAGGCCGCGCAGCAGCAAGGTGCCGGCCATATCGGGCACCAGCCCCCAGCGTGCCTCCATGATGGCCAGCTTCGTTTCCGGGTGGATATAGCGGAAGTCGGCGCCGAGCATGATCTGGAAGCCGCCACCGAAGGCCACCCCGTGTACCGCGGCGATCACCGGCACGGGCAGCTCACGCCAGACCATGGCCGCGTACTGGGCGCGGTTGCTGATGCCGTGCACCCGCTCCATCAGGTTGACGATGTTCTTGCCCTGGGCCTGGGCGGCCTCGCCCTGATCGGCGCGCCTGGCCAGCCGGCCCAGATCGATGCCGGCGCAGAAAGCGCGGCCCTCGCCCGAGAGCACCGCGCAACGAATCGAGGTGTCGGCGGCCAGGGTCTGACCGGCCTCGATCAGCGCATCGAACATCGGGTCATCCAGCGCATTCATCTTGTCTGTGCGGATCATGCGCACATCGGCGATGCCGTCCTTGATGTCGATGGTGATGCGGTCTTTCATGGTGAACTCCTGCGGGCTGGATGGATGATCAGGCGATTGTAGGGGTATCGCCTGCGCTCCAGTGGGCGTCACGAACAGGCTGGCCGAAAGGCGGCATTGCAAACAATAATGCTCCCGGTAGCAGATTGTTCTGATAATTAGTATGGAGATTGCATGGCTCTGCACCTGGTCCCACGCGGGCTTCTGTATGTCGAGGCTGTCGCCGAGCACGGCTCGATCCAGGGCGCGGCCCGCGCGACCGGCATTGCCGCCTCGGCCATCGATCGTCAGATCAAGCTGATCGAGGACAGGTTGGGCACCGTCTTGTTCGATCGCCAGAGCCGCGGCATGGAGCTGACCCCGGCCGGCGAAATGTTCGTTCTGTTGGCGCGTCGCTGGCGATCCGACGAATCGCGGATCATTTCCGATGTGAAACAGATGATGGGGCAGGATCTCGGCCATATCCGCCTGGCGACCATGGACAGCCTCGTGAACGGGGTGGTGCCAACATTTCTGGCCTCGCTCACGCGCGCACATCCGCGTGTGCGGGTCGACGTCGAGATCGCGACGCCCGATGGCGCGGCGGAATTGCTCGACGAAGGCGGATGCGACATGGCGCTCAGCTTCAACCTGGCCCCGCATCGCGACCGGCATGTCATATGGCGCGTCGATCTGCCGCTGCATTGCATCGCGGCGCCCGGGCATCCGCTTGCGGAGCGGGCCAAGGTCAGCCTGCAGGAGGTGCGTCGCCATGCGATCGTGGTGCAGAGCCGGGCGCTGTCGATTCGGCGCATGCTCGAAGCCCGCCATTCCTGGATGTTCTCCGAGAGCCCGCCGCCCGTCGCCACCAACTCCCTGCAGCTCCTGAAGCGCCTGGTGACCGACGGCAGTCACGTGGCGCTCACTTCGGAGATGGACGCGGCGCCCGAACTCATTGCCGGTACGGCCATCGCGATTCCTGTCATCGGCGCGAATGTCGCCGCCCAGAGCATCAGTCTGGCGGTGAATGCGCGTAGAACATTGCCGCGAATCGCCAGTATCGTCGCGCAACGCCTGGCCGACGAGGCGGATCAGATGCTGCTCGAATTGCGTGCGGCGGTGAAGGCGCGACGCCCCTGAGTGTCGTTGCGATAACATCGAATCCTCCCTCTCCGAACGATCCGAAGATGTCGTCCTCTGACACCGGGATGCCGGTTTCGACGTCCCGCGCTGCGCCCATTCTGTTCCTGCACGCCAACGGCTTCCCGAGTGGCGCCTATCGCCAGTTCCTGGAAGTGCTGGGCAAGCACCACGAGGTCATCGCGCCTCAGGTCATCGACACACCGGCCGCCATGCGCGCATCCCAGCGGTGGCCGCAGATGGTCGAGCAGGTGCAGTCCATCATCACCGAGTCCGTCGCAAAGCACGGTTCGCTGGCCGTCGTCGGTCATTCGATGGGTGGCTATCTGGCGCTCATGGCCGGGGCACGTCAGAGCGCGCCGCTGGCGGGCATCGTGTTACTCGATTCGCCGCTGGTGACCGGTTGGCGTGGCACGGTGTTCGATGCCTTGCGCGTGACCGGGCTGACCCAGCGCGGCGGGCCGGCTCCGATCGCGGCGCGCCGGCGCGATCGCTGGGAATCCTCGCAGAAGGCCCGCGAGCACTTCGAATCCAAGACATTCGCCCAACGCTGGGCGCCGGGCGTGCTCGATGACTTCATTGCGCACGGTCTGAACACCGATCCCGAGGGCCGCGTATGCTTACGGATCGCGCGCGAGGCCGAGCGCGACATCTATGCGCAACTGCCGGCCGGCCGGGCGCTACGTGCCTATCGGCGTCTGCGTGATCGCGGCGTTCCGATGCACATGATCGCCGGGCGCTACTCGGCCGAGACACGCATGGCCGGCCGCCACGCGGTTCAACGCCTGTTCGGTGAGCGCTGGCACGAGATCGACGGCGGGCACCTGGTGCCGATGGAAAAGCCCCGCGCCTGCGCGGAGCTGGTGCTGCACTGCCTGTCCGGCCAGGGGCCGTCGTCGCGGTCGCCGTCTACCTGAGTTTTCCCCGAGCCCGAACGGCGCCAGGCCGGGCCCCGAGATCCGCAAGCGAGGTACCGATGACTGCGTCCCGACTTTTGCCTGTTCTGAGCGTGATCCTGGTGCTGGTGGCCTGCGGCCAGCCCGCGCGGCAACCGCTCGAGGCCGGGATAGGCCCCGATCCGACGCTACCGCCTCCCGATGTCGGGCTGTTGCCGACACTGCGCCCGGCCAAGGCCGTGGGCTGGGCCGACGGCGAGATGCCGAGCGCCGCCGCAGGTTAGGCGGTCAACGTGTTCGCGGACAAGCTCGATCATCCGCGCTGGCTGTATGTCGCGCCCAACGGCGATGTGCTGGTCGCGGAGTCGAACCGCACACATGCCGAAGCGTCGGGCAATCCGATCCTGGACTGGGTGACGAGACTCGTCATGGGCTATGCGGGTGCGGGTGTGGAGAGCGCCAATCGCATCACCCTGCTGCGTGACACCGATGGCGATGGCGTCGCCGATCTGCGCAAGCCCCTGCTCGAGGGCCTGCATTCACCATTTGGCATGGCGATCGTTGCCGGCCATCTCTATGTGGCCGACACCGATGCGGTGGTGCGTGTTCCGTACCGCGCCGGGCAGACCGAAATCGCGCAAAAGCCCGAGGCGATCGCGGCGCTTCCCGCGGGGCCGATCAACCGGCACTGGACCCGCAACATCCTCGCGGGCCCTGCAGGCGATGTGCTCTATGTGAGCGTGGGCTCGAACAGCAATGTGGCCGAGCACGGCATGGCGGCCGAGGAAAACCGCGCCGCGATCCTGCGTCTGGATCTCGAGAAATACACGCTCGAACCTTTTGCCACCGGGCTGCGCAATCCCAACGGCCTGGCATGGGAGCCCGAGACGGGCGTTCTCTGGACCACGGTCAACGAGCGCGACGAGATCGGCAGCGATCTGGTGCCCGACTATCTGACCTCGGTGCGCGAGGGAGGATTCTACGGATGGCCGTACAGCTACTTCGGTGCCAATGTCGATGAACGCGTGCAGCCGCAGCGGCCCGATCTGGTGGCGCGCGCGCTCGTGCCCGACTACGCACTCGGCGCACACACGGCCTCGCTGGGCCTGGCATTCTCGGGTCAGGCGGTGGCGCTGCCCGCACGCTTTGCACGGGGCGCGTTCATCGGCCAGCACGGATCATGGAATCGCGATCCGCGCAGCGGCTACAAGGTGATTTTCGTGCCGTTCGAGAACGGTCGCCCCAGCGGCCAGCCGCTCGATGTGCTGGTGGGATTTCTGAATACCGACGAACAGGCACGCGGGCGCCCGGCCGGGGTGGCCATCGCCGGCGACGGCGCGCTGCTGGTGGCCGATGATGTCGGCAACACGATCTGGCGGGTCGCGGCGCCACGCCCCTGAACATGACCGCCGTGCCCGCGGCGGGCCGGCCGACGCCGGGCCCGCCAAGGCGGCTGATTGCCTGTCAGCAACCGTCGCCGCATTTGCCGCTCGCATCGAACGACATGGTGCGGCCGCTGAGCGGCAGATGCACGGGCACCTTCACCGCCTTGCTGAAGGCCTCGGTGCGCGTGCCGGCCTTGAGCTTGCCGCCCTCGGTGGCAACCTCGTTCGCATGCGAGGGAATCACCGCATTCGGCTGCACGAGATTGTTGATCACATGCGCGGCCTCGGTCGGACCGGTGGTGAAGGTATCGCCGATGTTCATGACCGCCAGCTTCGCGCCGTAGAACTGGCGCACCACCAGATCCTGCTCGGCGGTGATGCCGGTGTCGCCCGACAGATAGACCACCAGCCCGTTGGAGAAGGTCAGCACATAGCCGGTGGGCGGGCCGACATAGGCGGTGATCCCGGCCTGCGCCATGGACTCGGCGATCGGGCCGCTCAGGAAGTTCGAGGTCAGACCATTGCTGTGCACTGCCGGCACAGTGGTGATCTTGACGCCGCCCACCGATTTGCTGGCGCCGAAGCGCACCAGCACGGAGTTCTTCGGATCACCGCCGGCGGCACGCAATTTGCCCGCGAAGAACGAGGGCATTTCGCTGCC
>JAWKYG010000012.1:0-180084 GCA_041396585.1 Burkholderiaceae bacterium
GGCGAGCGCAATCAGACCGTCTCGATGCTGATCGCCAGATCGTTCCTGTATCTGCGTGATGAACAGCTCGGCTCCTCGATGTCGGCGATCCTGCTGCTGGTGGCGATCGCGGTGGTGGTCGGCAGCAGTGCGCTGGTCAGGCGTCTTTCCGGAGCCCGCCGGTGACCGCGACCGATCGCTTTTTCATGATGCTCAGTTGGGCACTGGCCGCCTTGGTGGTGGTTTTTCTGCTGTTGCCGCTGCTGATCACGGTTGTGGTCTCGTTCAATGCCTCGTCGGTGTATTCATTGCCGCCACCCGAGTGGTCATTGCGCTGGTACGAGGGCCTCGCGCGCAAGTCCGGGTTCGCCGATGCCGTCTGGCTGTCGGTGAATCTGGCCGTGATCTCGACCCTGATCTCGCTGGTGCTTGGCACCGCGGGCGCGATCGCGGTGGTGCGCGGCCGCTTCCCAGGGCGCGAGGCGATCGCCACGTTCGCGGTCTCGCCGCTGATGATGCCCGGTCTCGTGGTCGGCGTGGCCATGCTGCAGTTCTTTCGCGAGCTGGGCCTGCGCGATGCCTATGCCAGCCTGCTGGTCGCGCACGTGATCGTCACGCTGCCGTTCATCATGCGCACCTTGCTGGCGGCACTGGAGTCATTCGATTTCTCGCTGGTCGATGCGGCTCGCACGCTCGGCTACCATCCGGTCAAGGCGGTGCTCAAGGTGCTTGCGCCGAATCTGGCGCCGGCCTTCCTGACCGGTGGTCTGTTCGCCTTCCTGGCCTCGATGGATAACTATCCGATCTCGATCTTCCTGACCGATGCCCGCAACAAGACGCTCCCGATCAAGATGCTTCAGTACCTGGAAGAGCAGCCCGATCCCACGCTCGCCGCGATATCGTCCGGGCTCATTCTGATCGCGGTGATCGTCCTGATCATCGGTTCGCGTTCGGTGGGATTGAACCGGATGGTGCAGTGATCGACCGCTCGTCTCGGTCGGGCCGGCAGCGCCGGCGCCGTTCATGAGCGAGCCGGCCGGCAATGGAGAGCTCATGCGCATATTGATCCTGAATCCCAACATGACCGAGGCCATGACCGAGCGCATGGTCTCGGTGGCGCAAACCGTGGCCGCGCCCGATACCGAGTTGCTCAGCGCCACGGCGAGCCGGGGGTTTCCGTATATCTCGTCTCGCGCGGAGGCGCAGATCGCCGGTGCCTTGGTGCTCGAGATGATCGCCGAGCGCATCACGCAGATCGATGCCGTGATCATCGCCGCCTATGGTGATCCCGGGCTGCGTGCGGCGCGCGAGTTGTTCGACATCCCGGTCGTGGGCATGGCCGAATCCGCGATGCTCACGGCCTGCATGCTGGGCGAACGCTTCTCCCTGGTGACCTTCACCGCCAATCTCGCGCCCTGGTATCTGGAGTCCGTCCAGGCGGCGGGGCTCGGTTCGCGCCTGGCCAGCATCCGCATTCCCGACGAATCATTCCGCTCGGTGCTCGATGTGCGCAACGAGTTGCGCAGCGCGCTGGTCGCCGAAGTCGGCCGCGCGGTCAGCGAAGACCAGGCCGATGTGGTGATTCTCGGTGGCGCGCCGCTGGCCGGGCTCGCACAGGAGGTTCCCGAGGCGCCGGCCGTGCTCGTGGACCCGATCAGCGCGGCGCTCAAGCAGGCGGAGGCACTCACCCGGGTCGCCCCTCGGGGCGCCGCCGCGGGCAGCTTCGCGCGGCCCGTGGGCAAGCCCAATCAGGGCCTGGCGCCCGTGCTCGGTGATTGGATTGCGCGTGATCACGGGCGCTGAGCGGCGATGCACGACATCTTCCCAGAGGTGGCTGGAGCGCGATCGGAGTCTTGTCGCGCCCGCCCGGTACGGGGCGCCGGAGAGCGGGCATGAGTGCACGTGATCTGCGCGTCTATGGGCGCAGTGTTCCCGATGTGCGCTGGCCCGGCGGCGCCGGTCTGGCCGTGTCGCTGGTGCTGAACATCGAAGAGGGCGCCGAGCTGTCGGTGGCCGATGGCGATGAGCGCAACGAGACCGTGCATGAGGTCGAGCAACCGGTCTCGGGGGTGCCCGATCTGTGCCTGGCATCGCACTTCGAGTATGGCTCTCGGGCGGGCTATTGGCGGATTGCGCGCGTGCTCGAGGAAGTCCGGGTACCGGTCACGCTCAATGCCTGCGCGCGCGCGGTCCAGGCCACGCCCTGGCTGGCACGGGATGCGATCGCGCGCGGCCACGAGATCGCCTGTCATGGCTGGCGCTGGGAGTCCCATGCCGGCATGGAGGAGGCGCATGAGCGCGCGCTCATAGCGCGCGCTCATGCGGTCATCCGGGAGGTCTGCGGAGTCGCCCCGCGCGGCTGGCATACCAAATCGAGCCCCTCGGTGAACACGCGGCGGCTGCTGGTGGAGCATGGCGGCTTCGATTACGACAGCGATGCCTACAATGACGATCTGCCCTATTACGTGACGGTTGGCGCTCGCCCACACCTGGTGTTGCCATATGCCTTCGATACCAACGACATGCGCTTTTTCGGCCACCACGCCTTCGTGCGCGGTGCGGATTTCGCCGACTATGTGCTCGATGGCTTCAAAGAGTTGTTACGCGAGTCGCGTCATCAGCCGCGCATGATCTCGATCGGGCTGCACCTGCGAATCATCGGCCGGGCGGCCCGCATCGGCGGGCTGCGTCGTCTGCTGCAGGTCATGCGCGAGCATGAAGGTGTCTGGTTTGCCACGCGGGCGCAGATTGCCGATCACTGGCGCGCGCGGGTCGGGCCCTGAACTTGCTCAACGCAAGAGTCGTGTTTCATGAATTCCTTCGAACGCCACCCATGCTGCCTGACATGACCGCTCGCCGGATCGGCGTACTCACGCCCTCGTCCAACTCGGTGCTCGAGCCCGCCACCAGCGCGATGCTCGCAGGTCTCGATGATCTCAGCGCGCATTTCGGGCGCTTTCGGGTCACCGAGATCTCGATGGGCGAAGGCTCGCAGTCGCAATTCACCGGCGAGCCGCAGCTGGCGGCGGCCGAATTGCTGGCCGATGCGCGCGTGCACTCGATCGTCTGGAGCGGCACCTCGGCGAGCTGGCTCGGCTTCGAGGCCGACCGTGCCCTGTGCGCGCGCATCACCGAGCGCACGGGTATTGCCGCAGGTTCGGCCGTGCTGTCGATCAATGCCTTGTTCGCGGCAATCGGTGCCAGGCGCTTCGGTCTGGTCAGCCCTTACGTGGCGGATATCCAGAATCGCATTGTGGCCAACTATGCATCGCTGGGCTTCGAGTGTGTGGCCGAGCGGCACCTGAACGAGACCGTCAACTTTGCCTTCGCGCAGTTCGACGAAGCGACCGTGGCGGCCCAGATCCGTGAGGTCGCCCAGGCAAAGCCGGATGTGATCACGATCATGTGCACGAACATGCGCGGTGCGCGAATCGCACCCGCACTCGAAGCCGAACTGGGCATCCCAGTGATCGATTCCACCTCGGCCGCCCTGTGGGGTGGCCTGCGGCTGGCCGGGGTCGATCCGGCCAGGGTCAGGGGCTGGGGGCATCTGTTCGGGGTGACGGCCGGGCAGGGCTCATAGGGCGGCGCTTGGCCGCAGGCTCATCGCGTCCACCCAGCGTGCCACATTGCCGCAATCGGCAGGCACCTCCACCTTGATCCACTTCACGAAGCCCACGAAGATGAAGGCGTCGATGTCGGCGGCAGTCAGCGCATCGCCGAGCAGGTAGGGCTTGTCGCCGATCAGTTTGTCCAGCTGCGGAAAGAAGTGCTGGGCACGAACCCGGCCGCGTTCGCCCAGCTCCGGGATCTGCGCATAGTCGAGCGGCCCGGTCAGTGCGCGGTCTTTCATGGCCTTGGCCGTATTGCGCAGGCATTCGGCCACGGCGCCCAGAGCGTCGGCCTCGATGCGCGAGATCAGGTCCGCCACCCGGCCGCGCTCGGCCGGGGTGCGGCCCATCAACGGCGGCTCGGGATGCACGGCCTCGAGGTAGGCGCGGCAGCCGGCGGTGGTCACCAGGCGGGTGCCGTCATCCAGTTCCAGCACCGGCACGGTGGCATGGGGGTTGATCGCCAGGAATTCCGGGGTCAGCTGCTCGCGCTCGCGAAGATTGATCTCCACCGTGGGGATCTCCAGCCCTTTCTCGGCAATGAACATGCGTACCCGCCTGGGTGATGGGGCGGTGCTGCAGTCGTAGAACTTCATGGGCGCTCCGTTTGGGATTTTCTATGAAAGTACTAAAAACAATCAATTAGACGAATGAATAGTGAATTCCTAAGATCGAGCTCGTGGTGATTGATGAGTGCTCAGAGATTCACGGTCGCCTCTCCTCCCAACCTCGAACCCAATGGAGTTCCCGCATGTCCCTGATCAATACCCCCATCAAGCCCTTCAAGGCCACGGCATTCCACAACGGCAAATTCATCGAAGTGTCCGACCAATCGATGAAGGGCAAATGGTCGATCGTGTTTTTCTACCCTGCCGACTTTACCTTCGTCTGCCCGACCGAGCTCGCCGACCTTGCCGAGAAGTACGAAACCTTCCAGTCGATGGGCGTTGAGGTCTACAGCGTGTCCACCGACACCCACTTCACGCACAAGGCCTGGCATGACACGTCCGATTCGATCGCGACGATCCGCTATCCGATGATCGGTGATCCCACCGGCACATTGACCCGCAATTTCGACGTCATGATCGAGGAAGAGGGTCTGGCCCTGCGCGGCACATTCGTGATCGATCCACAGGGAATGATCAAGCTCTGCGAGATCCATGACAACGGGATCGGCCGTGATGCCAGCGAACTGCTGCGCAAGGTGCAGGCGGCCCAGTTCATTGCGGCCACCCCGGGCCAGGTCTGCCCCGCCAAGTGGCAGCCCGGTGCGCAGACGCTCGCCCCGTCGCTGGATCTCGTGGGCAAGCTCTGAGAACCGCTTCCGGCCCCGAACTGCGGGGCCGGTGTAAGCATTCACCTACGTGTGAGTGGTCGGAACTTGCCCGGCCAACGACCTGGAAATGATCATGTTGAATCCTGCCATCCGCCAATCCCTCAATGACTATCTTCAGCGGCTTGCCGGTCCGATCGAGTTGGTGGCCCGGCTGGATGACTCGCCGGCCAGCGCTGAAATGCGCGACACGCTGACAGCGATCGCTCACTTACGTGGCGCCATCGCCTACCGCGAGTTGGACACTGCATCCACCGATCCGACGGCCGATGCGGGCGCGCCTGCGGCCCGGGCGATCCCCACCCGGATTCCGTCCTTCACGGTGGGCCGCCCGGGCGAGCCGCCACGCATCGCCTTCGCCGGTCTCCCGATGGGCCATGAATTCAGTTCGCTCGTGCTCGCGCTTTTGCAAGTGAGCGGTTACCCACCCAGGATCGAGCCTGCACTGCGGGCCCGAATCGAGGCCTTGCCGTCGACCGATTTCGAGACTGTGATCTCTCTGAGCTGCCAGAACTGCCCCGATGTGGTGCAGGCGCTCAATGCGCTCGCGGTCATCAACCCGGGCATTACGCACACCATGATCGATGGCGGCCGTTTTCCGGCCGAGGTGGAATCGCGCGCCGTGATGGCCGTGCCGACCGTGTTCCGCGGTGAAGAAATCTTCATCACCGGCCATCAGACCCTCGAGCAGATCGTCGCGCGGATCGAGGCCGCGAACGGCAGCACCCCGGTGGTGGCAGCCGCCGGCCAGCGCGATCCGTATGACATGTTGATCATCGGCGGCGGCCCGGCCGGATCGTCGGCCGCCATCTATGCCGCGCGCAAGGGCATTCGCACGGCAATGGTGGCCGAACGCTTCGGCGGGCAGGTGCTGGATACCCTGGCGATCGAGAACTACGCGTCGGTTCTGCATACCGAAGGGCCGCAGTTCGCGCGCGCGCTCGAGGCCCAGGTTCGCGAGCAGGGCGTAGAGATGATCGGCGGGCGCCGGGTGGCCGCGCTGGAGCCCGCGCCCCACCCTGGCGCCCTGCTGGGCATCGAACTCGACGACGGCGGGCGTCTGCAGGCGCGCTCGGTGGTGATCGCCACCGGTGCCCGCTGGCGCGACCTCGGGGTTCCGGGAGAGCAGCAATACAGGAATCGCGGCGTGGCCTACTGCCCGCACTGCGACGGGCCGCTGTTCAAGGGCAAGCGCGTGGCGGTGATCGGCGGGGGCAACTCAGGCGTCGAAGCTGCCATCGACCTGGCCGGCATCGTCGCCCATGTCACCTTGCTGGAGTTCGCCGCCGAGCTCAAGGCCGACGCCGTTTTGCAGCGCAAGCTCGCCAGCCTGACCAATGTCAGCGTGATCACCAGTGCGCAGACGACGGAGGTGGTCGGCGACGGCCAGCGCGTGACCGGCCTGCGCTACACCGACCGGCGCGACGGTTCCGCACACGAGGTGCCGCTGGCCGGCGTGTTCGTGCAGATAGGCCTGGTGCCCAATACCGGATGGCTGGAAGGCACGGTCGAGCGCAACCGCTTTGGCGAGATCATCATCGACGGCCACGGCCGCACCTCCGCGCCCGGCGTGTTCGCGGCCGGCGATGCGACCACGGTGCCGTTCATGCGATCGTGATCGCAGCCGGCGAGGGGCCGCGCTGCGCTGGGGCGTTCGAGTATCTGATTCGCGGTGGCACCGACGCGCAGGCAGCAACGGGCCGGGAGGGTAATCCGGCGCAGGCGATCCGCCTGGCCGCCTGATCACGAGCGAGGCAAAAATGCGCTCTTCAGTACGTCTGCGCGCCTGCCTCGAGACGCTGTGAATCCTCGAATCCGCGGGGCGGCGAGCCGCCTCGCTGAATGGCGCCAGGATCTGCCGCCCGGTCGGGCGCGGGATCCTGCGGCCGATCGCGTCCCTGACCGATCATGCCGGTGGCCGAAAGCTTCGGCGGGAGCTCAGGTAGTGATCCACGAGATAGTCGTCACACCGGCACCCATGGCGACCAGGACCATCATCGCCGCCGGCATCAGCCATCGGCGCGCGGCCCGCACGAAGCCTGGCTCATCCATCACCGGGCGATCAGCTTTTGCTCGAGTTCGTGCCGCGCGCTGCGATGCTCGTCGTCGGACAGAATGGCCGCCGTATGCAGCCTGTCGAGCTTGCGGATGCTCTCGCGCAGCATGTCTACGGATGTATGCATGGTGGTGTTCTCTGTCTCTCGGTTACACGTCGTAGCGCAGGCCCAGCGAATAGCCGACACGGCTCGTCATTTCCTCGGTCCGCTGGACTGGGTCGTTGATGTCGTGCCGCTGGCTGCTGGCGCGCTCCCAGGTGAGATTGCTCTCGACCGAGAAGCGTTTCCAGCCACGGTAGGTGAATCGCAGGCTGGGCGTCATGCGTCGCGTGGTATCGCCGCTCGTGCTCTCGTCGCTGTAGTACTGCAGCGTTGGCTCGATCTGCCAGTCTGTGCCGAGGCGGTATGTCCCGCTGAAGGCGATCTGCAAGCCGCTGAGGGTCTGTCCCGAGATCCGGCTTGCGCTGAACACATTGATGTCGCGTCTGGTCAGCAGATTCAGCCCGGTCATCGCGAGGGTCGTCGTCCGGGTGCGGCCGCTGGCGGGGCGACCCTGTTCGAAGCCGGTCAGATGGGGCAGCGGTGCAATGGCGCCGGTCTCGGCCTGCTGCAGGTTGGCGCTGGCGCGCCAGTGCTCGCCGAGAGCCCGGCTCGCTCCGAGGCTCGCCTGGCGGACATACGCCGTGGTTGCCAGAACATCGGCGCGCAGAGCCTCGATCGTCGTGTCCGCCAAACGCTCATGCAGCGACCTTGCCGGCACGGCAATGCCAGGGTCGGCGAACGTCAGCGAGCTGGCCATACTGAGCGTGGTCAGCGCGCGCCGCTCGGCCAGGAAATTGAAACCCGTGCCGTCGCCATCCATCCATGAACCGCGCAAGCTTGCCACGTTCGAGCGCTGAAAGTCGGCGTCATAGTCCAGATGCGTGAACATGGAGAAACCATCGTTCAGATAGCGTCCCTCGAGACCGAGTGCCCGCCGGTCCGCTTCGCCGTCGAGCCGCTGGTTGATCAGATACAGCCCGGCGCCCATCCCCGGCAGGATGCCTTCGATATCGACGGAGGCGGCCACGAAATCGCGCTGCGTGTCCAGCAGGTCTTCCGACGGCAAACCCGCCGCCAGACCGAGCGTCCAGTCTGGTCTTGCGCGCCAGCTCAGACGGCCGCCGTCGAATCGGCTCGTCACGCCACCGCCGCGCGGTGACTGGCGACCGAGTCGCAGGTCGAACTTGCCCCCATACGACACGTAGTCGAGGTATGCCGCCGTCAGTCGATGGCGGTTTCGCTTGTCGCGTGCGAAGTCGGCCAGGTAAGCATCCCGGAAGACGAATCCCAGCTCGCGCTCGAGACCCTTGCTGCGCCAGCGCAGATCGGCATCCGCGATCACCTGTCGCCTGGTTTCAGCGGTCAGGGTCTTTTCTGCCGCGTCAGCGGGCAGGCTGCTGATCGGCGAGTCTTCGAAATCCTGATTGCGAAGTCGTCCATGGCCGCCAAAGTAATAGGCGGACATCGACGCATCGATCGATATCTCGTCTTCGCGAACTCGCAGGTCTGCGGCCCGCCCGGATTCATCCGGACGCGCCAAAGCTTGTGCATTGCCGATTGGCCCGGCCGGCTCTTCGATCGCGGCTGGCGCGGGCGGATTCCTGCCGGGCGTGGTGAGCCAAACCACAAGCGATCGGCCATCCGAACCGGCAGTGACCCGCAGATCCAGAGGCTGGCGTGACGTCAGTCGCAGTTCACGAAGGCCCGCCACGGCGACATCGCGGTCCTCGATCAGCAACGGTGGCAGGTGCTGGCGTGGGCTGAGCCGCCATGTCGTGCGACCGGGATCGATGTCGCGAGGGTGCACGCCGATCATGCGATAGCTGATTCGGATCATGTCACGGGAAGCGCTGCGATCCGTGAGAATCAACTGCAGCTCGGCCGAGAACCGCAGCACGATTCTGGCACTCGTTTCGCGGGTCGATACATCGATGTCTTCGAGAGATTGCGCGCCCGCGGGGCGTGGGACAAGACACACGGCCAGCCAGAGCAGCACGCTGACCACGATCGAGGCGACAGATCGATCGTGTAGCGCTTTCCGTTGCAGACGGATCATGCGTTGCTCGCGCGGCGCGTGCCGCGATTGCGGTCGCGGGCATCTCGGGTGCCAGCCGACTGGTCATGCGCCAGATCCCGGCGCACACACCGGCCCGACGCGCGCGAACATGCGGCGGCAGTCGGGTCGGTGGTTTTCTCGTCCATTGGGCGGGCTCCGGAAGAAACATTCCAAAGTCCCTGGCCGAGGGGGGCCCGGCGCGCCGGCGCCAACTTTTCGTGGGGCCTTGTCGGTGGCGCTGACCGCTCATCGAGCGGCGTTGTCCACTCAGGCCGGGTCCCGGGGAGCAATGTATCCGGCCTGCGTGACGATGGATAGTTGTTCGGTGACCGTCGGTAGATCGGAATCGGCCATTGATCGCCACGGCCGGCTCTGAGCGCAGCGATGTCAAGGAACTCGCACACACTCCTTCGCGGCTCATCCGTCGTCGAGGGCTCGTACGACCCGCGTGTTGGCGGCCGGTGATGCAGCCGCGGCGTGCGCGAGCAAGCGCACGCCCGAGCGGCTAGCGCGTGACAGCGGCCCCGAAATGCGTATCGAACGCGATACCGATCCCGCGCAGCAGCGGGATCGGCAGCTCGCCCCCCGCGCAGACGATGACCACATCGTTGGGCAAGCGCTTTTCCCCATCCCGGGTGCGCAGCCTTACATGCTCGGCCCCGATGGCGAGCACCTCGGATTCGAGGCGCAACCGGATCGCGCCGCGTGCGACCAGTTCTTCGCAGCGCTCCCGGTTCCCGGGCTTGACGCGCGAGAATGCACTGCGCCGATAAGACAGCGTGACTTTGGTTCCGGTTTCCTGCGCCACCGCAATCGCCGCCTCCAGGGCGCTGTCACCGCCGCCCACCACCAGCACCCGCTGCCCGCGATACTGCTCAGTATCGATCAGCCGGTAGACCACCTTCGACGATTCCTCGCCCGGGGCGTCGAGGCGGCGGGGCGTGCCGCGCCGGCCAATCGCCAGCAGCACGGTGCCCGCCGTGATGCTGCCCTTGTCGGTGCTCACTCGCAGAACGCCGGCCGGATCGCGTTCGATGCCCAGCATGCGCGTGCCCAGCTCGATCGCCAGCTCGGTCCGGCGGACGATGTCGTGCCAGATCTCGAGCAACTCCTCCTTGCTGATCTGGCCGATCTTCAGCTTGCCGACGAGCGCGAGTTGTACCGGCGAGGTCATCGTGATCTTGCCGCGCGGATAGTGGAAGATCGTGCCCCCGAGCGAGCGCTCTTGTTCGACGATCCGATAGCGCAGGCCGAGCTCCTTGGCCGCCAGCCCCGCCGAGAGTCCGGCCGGCCCGGCGCCGACGATCAGGACGTCGCAGTCGGCGCCATCGGCCGCCTGCCCGCCCAAGCTGCGGGCGATCGCCTGCATCGCCTGTTTGCCCTGCTCGGCCGCCTTGCGAATCAGCCCCATGCCACCGAGCTCACCGGCGATGAAGATGCCGGGCACATTGGTTTCGAAATCGCAGCTCAGTCGCGGGAATGTCGATGCCACGCGCGTGGTTGTGCCGAACACCAGCTTGATGGCATCCATCGGACAGGCGGCGGCGCAGGCGCCGTGGCCGATGCATGCCGAGGCGTCGACCAGCACGCCGCGGCCGTCGACGATCCCAAGCGCTTTCTCGGGGCAGGCACGGGCGCAGCCCCCGAGCCGATGCAGCTTGCCAGGTCGATCACCGGATGCAGCGATGGCGGCTCGGTCAGGCCGGCCGCTCGGGCCTGCTCGAGGCGGCCGGCATCGCTCGCCTGGGCGCTCTTGCGCCGGCGCAGGTAGAACAGAAGTACGGCGGCCAGGAAGACCAGGTAGAGGGCGCTTTCGATCATCCAGGATTGCGTTTGTCGGCTTTGCCCGCGGCGCTCGGTATATCGGCCACGGAGCGCGCCTCTTCGACGCCTTCTGCGCCGCGGCGCGCAACGGATGGTCCGATGATGCCGTTGCGATCAGGTTCTCCCAGTAGGCGATCGCGCCCTTGAAGTCGCCATCATCGAAGGCGGCGCTGGCCGCCAGTGACAGTGCCTTGGTATGGGTCGGGTCGATCGCCAGCGCACGTTGAACCAGCGACAGTGGCTCGCCCTGCAGCGTGCGCCCGTTGGCCATGGCCAGTGCATCGGCATAGTCGGCGAGCAGGCCGGCATCGTCGCCCGCGCCCTGGCTGGCCCGCTCGAACGCCTTGACCGCCTCGGCATGTTCACCAAGCACCGAGTACGAGCGTGCCAGTATCGCCCAACCCTGGGTGTCGTCGGGTTGTTTGTCGAGTCGTGCGCGAAGCCCGTCCACCATCCGGCGAATGTCATCGAAGCCGGTGGCATGTGGTGCCGTCTCGCCGCTCTCGAGCGCCTGCCCGGGCTTCATGAACGAACCCAGAGAGGCCGTCCAGTCGGTGTCGAGCGAACCGGACGGCAGACAGGCGCGGCGGCGCCGGGTCGGGGTTCTGCATCACCGCGACCGTCCCCAGGTTCGCGCTTGCGGCAACCACCACCATCATCGCCGCGGGTGCCAGCCAGCGCCGGAACACGCCGGCGGCTCCGGACTGGCCCAGAACGTTGGCGATCAGCTTCTGCTCCAGTTCCCGGCGGGCATTGGCATGCTCGGTCTCGGACAGAATGCCCCGTTCATGAAGCTGGTCCAGCTTGTGGATACCGTCGCGCAGCGAGGCGAGGTCTTCTTGCATGGTATTGGATGCCGGATGGGTAGGAAGTTCAGAGGTCGTAGCGCAATCCGAGCGAGTAGCCCACGCGACTGGTGGATTCGTCGGTCCAGCGGTTCGGATCATTGATATCGATGCGATGATTGCTGCCGTGCTCCCAGGTGAGATTGCTCTCGAGCGAGAAGTGTTTCCAGCCGCGGTAGGTGAGGCGCAGCCCGGGGTCAGGCGCCGGGTGGTGTCGCCGCGATTGACTCGTCGCTGTAGAACTGCAGGGTCGGCTCGATCTGCCAGTCCGTGCCAACGCTGTAAGAGCCATTGAACGACAGCAGAAATCCGCTGATCGTGGCGCCCGATATCCTGCTCGCCGTGAGCACGTGGACATCGCGTTTGGACATCAGGTTCGCGTCCGACCACCGACAGCGTGGTGGTCAGTGTGCGCCCGCTCGCCGGCCGGCCCTGCTCGAATCCGCTCAGGTGCGCGAGCGGTGGGATCGCACCCGTCTCGACGCTTTGCAGATTGGCACTTGCCCGCCAGTGCTCACCGAACGGGCGGGTCACACCCACACTCGCCTGATTCACATACGGCGTCGTGGCCAGCACATCGGCACGCAGCGCCGCGATCGTGGTGCCTGCCAGACGATCATCGAGGGTCGCCGGCAGCACCGGGTTCGTCGGATCCAGGAAGGCCAGCGAGTTGCCCAGGCTGAGCATGGTCGGCGCGCGCCGGTCATAGAGCAGATTGAACGTGGTGCCATCATCGTGCAGCCACGAGCCCTGCACGCTGGCAATGTTCGAGCGCTGGAAGTCGATGTCGTAGTCGAACTGGGCGAACACCGAGAAGCCGTTCTTCAGGTATCGGCCTTCGAGGCCGACGGCATTGCGATCGGTGGAACCGTCGATGCGCTGTCGGATCGTGTACAGCCCGAGGCCGACGCCCGGTGCCAGGCCATCGACGTCGACCGACGCGCCGAAGAAGTCACGTCGCGTGTCGAACAGATCGTCCGAGGGCAGGCCGGCGACCACACCGAAGGTCCAGTCGGGCAGGCCACGCCAGGCCAGGCGCGCGCCGTCGAAGCGCCCCATGACGCCGCCGCCTCGTGGTGACTGGCGCCCCAGGCGAAGATCGAACTTGTTCGCATACGACTTGTAATCGAAATAGGCGGCCGACAGTCGATGACGATTGCGATTTGCTCGTGCCAGGTCGCGTAGATAGGAATCCCGAAACACGAAACCGAGTTCGCGATCGGTGTCCCGGTTGCGCCAGCGCAGGTCGGCGTCGGCAATCATCTGGCGGCTGGTGTCCGGGGTCAGAATCGCCTCGCCGGCGGCCACCGGCAGGCCGCTGATCGGCGAGTCCTCGAACTCCTGGCTGCGATAACGGCCGTTGCCGCCGTAGTAGTAGAGCGAGGTCGATGCGGTCACCGTGGTCTCGGGTTTGCGTTCGCGCAGCTTCCTGGCCACCGGCCGTCTGGTGGGCTGCGCGACGGCGCTGTCGAGGTTCGCCAGGCGCTGGCGGATGCGCTCGACCGCCTCACCGTTCGGATAGGCTTCGAGATAGGCCTCGAACTCGATCTTCGCGCGGGCGGTGTCACCGGCCGCGAGCCGCGCTTCTCCGGCAAGCTCCAGGGCCGGCGCAGTCATCTTGTTGGGCGGCAGATTGAGCAGCTCGTCCAGGGCATCCAGGGCATCGTTGGTGGCCTGTTCGTCCATGGCCTGGCGCGCCTGCGCATAGAGCGCCTCGGCAAGCCGGTCGGTGGATTCCGGGCTTGCGGGCGCGCCGGAGGCGGCGGGCGCCATCTCCGACTGACGCGAGGCTGCGCCCTGCGCCGGGACGGCACTTCTCGCAGGGGCTGCGGTGGGTGCTGCGGCCCTGCGGTCAGTCCTCCCGAGGTCCTTCATCGAGACCGTCTTCGCGTCCGGAAACTGGCGCAAGGATCGAGCCACGTGCTCAGCCTGGGTCTTGTTCGGAAACGCGCCGGCGAACCACTCGAGCGTGGCGCCATCGGCGCGCTGCACGCTGCGGGTGAAGATCTTCAGGCCCTGCAGGCTGGCAGGAATGACCGGCGCGTCACCAGGCTTCGTGGTGGTGAGCCGGATCGCAAATTCACCGGCTCGCTCGCGTGAGCCGATGACCGTGTCGGCGCCGTGCGCGATTGCCGCGTGCGAGGCGTGCACGCCCGCGCCCAGACCCTTCAGGCGCACGATCAGCGATTTGCGGTCACGGCCGGATCGCGCCTGCAGCTCGAGCGGCTGGCGCGCCACGACGACCACCTCGCGCAGGCTCTCGTCGGCGGCCGCCCGATCTTCGATCGCCATGTGCGGCAGGCCGTCGCGCGGGCCGAGCCGGCGGGTCGTGCGGCCGGCGTCGATGCCTCGCGGGCGCTCGCCCACCACCCGGTAGCTGATCTGTGCCCGGTCTCGCGAGGCTGTCTGAATCGCGCGCAGCAGCTGAACATCGGTGGCGAACTGCAGCACGATCAGGGCATCGTCGCCATCGCGGCGCACCTCGATGCCATCCAGTGTCTGGGCCTGCAGGGGCTGGATCCAGAGCGCCTGCGACAGCAGGAGGGCCAACGCGACCAGCGCCCGCAGGAGGCCTGGACGGTGCCCGTCGATTCGAAAGCGAAAAGAGATCGCGTCGCCTGTCATCGCTTACCACTCGCGGTAGGGTTGGCCTTCGTTGCCCAGCGGCCGATGGCAACCCGAGGTGGAACAGTCGATCGCGCCGGTCGATCGTTCGTGAGTCAGCGTGCGTTTGCGCATGCCCCCGAGATAGCTGGTTCCCGACAGATGACAGCCCTTGCACCAGCCCGCCCCGGAACCCTGGCTGCCGTTGTGATTCATGGTGATCGACGGCCAGCTCGTGGTGCTGCGATGGCAGGCATTGCAGTCCAGCGAGACGCCGTTGAGCAGTTGCGATTCGGGGATGTGATTGCCCGGCTTGGTCGAGGCCCCCTGTGCGGTGTAGGCGCCCGAGTGGCAGGTCTTGCAGGCCATGGCTGCGACCGCGCCATGGTTCATCGTCACCGACACGGCGAAACTGCTCTGTGAACGGTGGCAACTGTCGCAGGGGGGCGCGCCGAGCGGGGTGGGAATGTGCGATGCCGGCTTGCCGGTGGCGGTGCTGCCGTTGTGGCAGGTGTCGCAGGTACCGGTACCCACGGCGTTGGCGGGCGAGTGCGCGAAGGTGGCCGATGTCCATGGCTGCGAGGCATTGTGGCAACCCTGACAGGTGGTGACACCGGCGTGCAGCGCGTTGTTGGGCTTGCCTACGGCCGGCGGATAGGCGCCGTTGTGGCAGATCTGGCAGTCGGTGGCGATCGAGAAGTTCTGATGCACCCTGGCCGGCAGCCAGTTCGTGGTGGTGGCATGGCATGCCTTGCAGTCCGCGCTCGCGGTCTGCGCCACCGCCTGCACCGGCATGTGACTGACCGGCTTTCCGGTCACGGATGCATAGGCACCCGAGTGGCAGCTCGAGCAGTTCGAGGAGGCCATGGCGGCGTGATTCATCGACACCGAGGCGGCGAAACTGCTCTGCGAGCGATGGCAACTGTCACAGGCGGGCGAACCGAGCGCCACCGGGATATGCGATCCGGGCTTGCCGGTGGCCGTGGAGCCGTTGTGGCAGGTATCGCAGGCGCCCGTGCCCACGGCATTGGCTGCCGAGTGGGCGAAGTTGCCGCCCGACCACGGTTGCGAGGCGCTGTGGCAGTTCTGGCAGGCGGTCACGCCGGCGTGGATCGCGGTGTTCGGCTTGCCAACCGCCGGCGGAAACGCGCCGCTGTGACAAATCTGGCAGTCGGTGGCGAGCGAGAAGTTTTGATGCACGCCCGCCGGCAGCCAGGACGCGACGCTGCGGTGACAGGCGTCGCAACCGGCCGAGGCGATCTGTGCGACCGCCTGCACCGGTACATGGCTGGCGCCGCGTCCGCGCGCCGCCGGATAGGCGCCCGAATGGCAGCTCTCGCAGCGCCCGGCCACCGCCTGCTGGGTGTGGTTCCAACTCGATGGCGTCCAGCTGCGCGTGCTGTGACAGCTGGAACAGTTCAGCCCGCCGTCCGGGATGTGACCGGCGTTCTTGCCGCTCGCACTCGTGCCGTTGTGACAAGATGCGCAGACGGTGGCCGCGTTGAAGCGGCCATGTGATCCATGCGTGCGGCTGCCCAGCTCGCGCCGCTGCGATGGCAACTGTCACAACTGTCCTGGGTGGGCGGATGCGTGGCCGGCTTACCCTCGGCCTGAATCCCGTTGTGACAGCTGCTGCAGCTGCCCGGGATCACGCCCAGGTGACGGAAGCGGGCGCCGACGAATGTCCGGGTCGTGTGACAGCTGTCGCAGCGCTCGGTGATCGGAACGTGATTGAGTCCGACCACCGGATTGCCCTGCGACAATCGTGATCCGCTGACGTGACATGCACGACAGTCACGCGGCGTGCCCTGCATGACACCGCCGACATGACATGACTCGCAGTCGGCGTGGCGATGCGCGCCGGTGAGCCGGAAGCCGGTACGCAGATGATCGAAGGGTTCATCGGCACCGGCGGCCTGGGCCACGGACATCGTCAGCAGTGCGCACATCATGAGTGCGACGCGCATCAGGAGCCGCGCGAGCATGCGTGCGAGCCGATCGTCATCTGCCATGAGCTTCATCGACGCCCCGCGGTTTCGCGCAGCTGCGACCAGGTCTCGGTCGTGTGGCAGCGCTGGCAGGTCATGCCGAAGCGCCGGTCGTGAACATCGTCAGCCGCATGACAGGCACCGCACCGGGTCTCGACCTTCGGTAGCGCCGCACCGGCAGCGGCGGGTTCCTGGCGGCAGCTCTCGCAGGCGGTACGGCGATGCGCGCCATCGAGCACGAAGCCGGTCGAGCGGCCGTGATTGAAGTGCCATGCGCCCCAGGCGCGCGGGTTGTGACAGGTCTGGCAGTCGCTGCCGAGCCGCCCACCATGCGGGTCTTCCCTGGCATGGCAGGATTCGCAGCGCATAGGAGTGGCGCGCATGTCGGGCGTCGTGTGGCAGGCCTTGCACGGCGCGCCCGAGTGTCGACCGAGCAAGGGAAAGCGGGTGCTGGAATGATCGAACCGGGTCTTGTTCCAGGCGCGGTCATCGTGACACTGCTCGCAGCGTTCTCCCAGTGTGCCTTCGTGACGATCATCGTCTCGGTGACAGCTCACGCACGCCATCGGGGTGTCGCGAAAGGCTTTGAGCGAACGGTGGCAGCTCGCACATGCCAGCTTGCGACTGGCATGGGCGTTGCGAAGCGGGAACCTGGTTTTGCCGTGATCGAAGCCGGGCGCGGGTTTCCAGGCCCGCTCGTCATGGCAACTCTGGCATTGCGTGCCAAGGGTGCCGGCGTGCTTGTCGTCATCGCGATGGCAGGCGAGGCATTCGCTCGTGGCGCCCTTGAAGTCCTTGGCCGCGTGGCAGGACTTGCAGTCCTTTCCGGCATGCGCGCCGCGCAGCGGAAAGCCCGTGCCCGCGTGATCGAATGCGGCACCCGCCCCGCGCCAGGTCTGCTCACTGTGGCAGCTTTCGCAGCGTGGTCCCAGCGCGTTCTTGTGCACATCGTCTTTCTGATGGCAGCTCACACAGCGGGTGGCGAGCTTCTGCTTGGCCACCGGCGCCGTGTGACAGGCGTCGCACCCGATCGAAAGATGCCCCCCGCGCAGCGCGAAGTGCGTCTGTCGCGCATGATCGAAGGTCACCGCCGACCAGGCGCGATCGGTATGGCAGTCATTGCACAGGGGGCCGAAGGCGTTCCGGTGCTTGTCATCCTTTCGATGGCAGGCCACGCACTGTGGCTTGGCATCATCGAAGCGCTGACTCGCATGACACTGATTGCAGCGCAGCGGCGCATGTGCGCCGGCCAGCGCGAAGCCGGTGCTGCCGTGGTCGAAGCGGGCCTCCCGCCACGCGGATTCGGTATGACAGCTCTGGCAGTCCTTGCCCAGTGCGCCCTTGTGAACATCATCATCACGATGGCATGCGTGACAGGCGCCCGGGGCATCGCGCTTGCTCTTGCCCGGGCGGTGGCAGGCGACGCAGGTCAGCCTGGTGTGTGCGCCCGAGAGTGCGAACTCGGTGAGCCGATGATCGAAGCGCCGCAAGTCCATGGCGGTCGGCTGGGCGTCCCGGCCGCGATGGTCGGTATGGCAATCCCTGCAGTCCTTGTCCGCATTGCGCCCGTGCAGCCCCTTGCGATGCTCGATGTCGAAGCCGATATCCTGATGGCATTGCAGGCACAGGCCCTTTTGAGCCTGCGGCTTGAATGCCACGTGACAGGCCGAACACTCCTCCTCGAAGCGCTGATGCGCGCCGGTCAGCGCGCCCGGCGACAGCAGGGACTCCAATGTTTGAGCGCAGCTTGTCTGGCCCGACACGGAGAGGAGCATGGCGAGAAGGAGTTGGAAGAGGAATCGGTGCGGTGACACGTATGCTTAGTAGGCGTGTACCGCAAAGACGTGAAAGACCGCGCTGAGCACGAACAGGTAGACAAAGGGCACATGGGCGACGTGCCAGAGTGCGAAAAGGCGTGCATAGGCGGCGAGCCGCGCCACCTGGGCGACCGAGCCCAGATAGCGCTCGATCAACTTTATCGAGCGCTCGAACCGGGCCAGCATCTTCGCCTCGGACCAGCCGCGCTCGCGGCCGATCGATGCGAGACTGGTACGCAGCTGAGCCTCGCCGCTACGTCGCAGGGCCCGGGTTCGGGTGGCCAGCGTGAACAGCCGCCACACATGCATGGGACGGTCTATGGTCTCGGGCGCGAAGTGCCGGCCGTGTGCGCGCATGGCTTCTTCGAATTCGGGCACGAAGAACAACTGTGAACGCACCCGCTGCTCTGCGAAGCCGGCCTCGCGCTCGAGCGCGGCGAGGTCGCTGCGCTCGCCGTGCAAGCCGAGATTCACGCGCACATGCAGGAAACGCCCAACCAGCCCACTGGCGGCCACGACCAACATGCAGCCCAGGGCGACCGCAGCATTCGCCGAGCCCACGCTGAAGCGGGAGTGCACGAGAATCAGCAGCGGACCGAAGATGCCGAGCAGCACATGTAGGGTCAGCCAGTGCTTGAGGCGCCCCAGCGAGGCCAGCACGCGCCAATGCTTGCGCAAGGGATAGGAGAACAACAGCACGAACATGATGCCGCCGCCGGCGCCCAGCCAGTAGCCGATCGTGTCGCCCGACTCGAACGCGAAATGTTGGCAGATGTTCCATGCTGTAAGCAGCAGGGCGAGCAGCGAAAGCAGCATCAGTCGGTCGTTCGCACCCTTACGGCGCGCGCGTCCGCTGCCGGGCGATTGCAGCGTGGAGGCATTGCTCGGGTCAGCGGTCAGCTCGGTCATCGGTGACGTTTCCGAAGGCATTGGTCCGATGGAAGGGGCCGCTTTGATGGCGACGCTTGGTGCTTGTTGTTCTTGCCTGACAAGCCTGCCGCGCGGTGGTCAATCAGTGGGCCGAATCCACCGTCTCAATCTACAAGCCGGTCACGGTGTTTGACAGCGCCTGGCCGACCGTCCGTTTGCTGGAACCGGCCGCTGGTCAACAATCAGCGACCACCCGCGTGTTGTGGTCAAGGAAATCCATCACGACTCGTGCGGATTTGTGGCCTGCCGTGCAGTTCGGACTGACGGGCGCGCGCTCACCGCTCTGTTCCGATCACGGCACGAACGGACCGGTTCCTGCCGAATTTGCCTGTCGCCGTGCCGGGCGGCTGTCCAAGAGGCCGTCGCGAATGCGCAGTTCGCGCCTTGGCGCGGCATGTCGGCTAGTGAGCGGCGAATGTCGGTCTGCTTGTCGACGAGGTCGTTTCCGGGAATCGTCGGCACCGCCTTGTTACATCTGTCCAGCGCCGTCCTCAGCCTCGAGCGCGCGCTCATGGCCCCGTGACGCGGCTATCTCCCCGGAATCTGGGATTGCGCATGCCTATGCGTTGAGCCGGGCGCCGGCAGTCTCTAAGATGGTCGCTTGTACAGTTCCGAGACAAGTCGTTCCATCCGACCGAGGGTTTTTGCACGCTGAATCCGTGAGATGGTCGGCCAGGCGCTTCGCCAATTGTCAGCCTGGAGGCAGAGATGGCCAGAGTTCCGATGTTCGCTGCATTGCCCGCGTTGGCATGCACATGGCTGCTACAGGCCTGCGGCGGCGATGGCGGTCAACCCATGCCCGTGGCGTCGGACAGTGCCGCCAGGCAACTCGTAAGCAGCGGCTTCTCCGGGCAGTTCGGTTTTCAGCTGGCCGATGAGGCCGAAACCATCGGTGCCGGCGCCGATGGCGAGGGCGGCATCGCGATCGGCGCGCGCCTGCGCGTTCGCGGCGCCGAGGTGGTCGTGTTCGACACCGCAGGCGCCGAGATCGGTCGTGCGCTGACCGATGATGCCGGGCTGGTCACATTCCGGCCGGTCGATGGCTCGCGCTCCGCGATCGGCGTCGAACTGCGAGGCAATGCCTCGGCCGAGCTCTATGACCCCACGCTGGATCGCTGGGTGGCGTTCGGGCCCGATGCTCGCTGGCGTGCGCTGGTACCGATGATCACCGCCAATGTCGGGCTCGGGCCGCTCTCGGAGGCCTGGGTCACGCGCTACGAGACGCAGGCGCCCACACGGCCGATTCAACCCAAGGCGGGCGATCACGCGGTGCAGCGCAAGTTGGCCGAACTGATCGCCGATCGCTCGATATCGTTCGACGATCTGCTGCGCGCCGAGCAGGGTCTGGCGCGCGCCACCAGCAATACGGCGCGCGTGCTGGAAGCGCTGGGCTTTGCGCTCGATGCGCGCCTGCAGGCGCCAAACGAGCTCTACAACGGCCTCTGGCAGGCGCCCGTGGGTGATCGAGAGGCGCTGGTGAGCGCGCTGCGTGCCGCCACCTTCTCGGGTGGCCGGCGCGGCTATCAGGCCGGAGGTGATCTCCCCGAGACCGGCGGGGTGGACGTCGGCCTGCTGTTCGAGGTGCTGGCAGCCTTCGAGGTTCCGACCCGTGATCCGGCGTTGATCGCCGGGCGCGAGCCGGTGCCGCCCACGTCGCGCATGCTGCGCCTGACCGACATCCTTCGTGATGATCTGCGCCGCGACGGCGAGCTCGACTGCGCCGATGGCGCCGAGCCCTTGCAGGGTGAACTTCGGCCGCTGATCCGATGCTTCGGTGCGCAGACCCACGCCCGGATCACGACCGTGCTTGGCGGTCTGGGTCTGTCACAAGCGGTGCCCCTGACGGACGTGGCCATCGGCACCACGAGCATCGTTTCCGGCAACAGCGTGCAGCTGATCGCACAGGATCTCGGCGGCGCACTGGCGGCGGCGCAGATCAACGGCGATGGCAGTCTGGGCTCGCAGACGATTCTCGCGCAGGGCGCCGAGTTCCACGAACTGGGGTCGCGTTCGATGCTCGTGACGCTGTTCGATCGTGACAAGCCCGATCTGCTCGGCAACCGGCTGTTCATCGTCGGCGATGCCGATCCGGCAACCGTGGCCGCCGCGGGGCCGGCGCAGGCGCTGAGCAATGGTTTCACGGGTGTCAGTCTAGATCCGCTGCTGCCGACGGCCTCGCGCGGCGTGGCCGTCGTGCGGGCCGGGAAGTGGGGCGATCAGTTCGGTTTTCTCAGTGGTGAAGGCCAGCTGTTCCTGGGTGGGGCCAGCGAGGGCATACGGGCCGCGCTCGGCGTTCGCGCGGGCGAGTTGCACCAGGTCAATGGCAGACCTCTGCACGCCGGCGGCGCGCCCGCCCCACAGATCATCCGGGACTTCGCCTTCAAGGATGCCGATTCACTATGGCTGCTGGATGCACGGCGAAACTGCCTGCTCGACAGCGCCAAGGGCACGTGCACAGCGCCGCTCGGCGCCGACCGGGCCTGGCGGATGGCGATCGACCTGGACGGGGGGCAGTGGATGTTTGCCGGCGAGGCCGTCTATGTGCGCGGTAACAGCGGAGTGGGCGATGCGGCCCTCGCTGGCAGCCGCAACCGCGAGGTCTGGAGCCAGGTGCCGTTGGCGGAGATCACGCCCGTGGCGCCGGCGCATATCGAATCGCTGCATTTCACCGAGCGCTTCGGCTACGTGACGATCCGGCTGTCGCCGGATTCCTCCCGACCCATCGGCGAGACGGTCATCATGCAGATGGGCGAGGATGTTTCGGGGGAAGGTCGGGTGCGCATCATCAATCGCGCCGAGTCCTTTTTGATCGCGATGCCATTCGCGCTCAGCCCGAACCTGTTGATCATGTCCGAGCTTTTTCACGAACCCGATCTGGCCGATGCTGATCGGAATACCTTCGGCCTTGGCGTGACCGGGGTCGATGACACAGTGGGTATCCGGCGGGATCCGCGATTCGCATTCTTCGCGTTTTGATCCGGCCAGGCGAGGGTAAATAGGTGTCGCCCACGCACGCGGGTGCCGCGTACCACACGAGGAGGTTCCGATGGCCATTTGCGCGCACCCATCGCACGCGACCATTCGCCCAGTGATCAGCGTCCGGTTCCGGCGGGCACTGTTCTCGGTGATGGGCGTGACCCTCATCTCGGCCTGCGGTGGCGGTTCCAGCGGCACCGAGGCAACGTCGACCACGGGCGACCCGGCCACGCCGGTGGCAGCCGACACAGCGGCCAAGGGCGAGGTGGTGACGGGCTTCAGTGGCGAACCGGGTTTCGCGCTCGCGGGATCGGCCACGAGCCTGGGCGCGGGCGCAGACGGCCAGGGGGGCGTTGCGATCGCGGGGCGCTATCGGGTTCGTGGGGCGAGGGTGACGGTGTTCGATGAAAGCGGCCTCGAGATCGGCTCGGCGGTGACCGACGCGAACGGTCTGGTCACCTTCCGTCCGGCGGCCGGCTCCACGGCGCCGGTCCTGGTGCAGATGGCCGGTAGTGAGTCAGCGGATATCTACGACCCGCTGCTGGATGCGGTCGTGCCCTTCGCGGCCGGTACGGTCTGGCGCGCGTTCGTGCCGCGGGTCGCTTCGAGCATCGTGATCAGTCCGTTGACCGAGGCGGTCGTGGCCCGCCTGGACAGGCTGTCATCGCAGCCCGCAGCAGAGGCGGCCCGTCGGGCCAAGGACGTCCCGGTGGTCGACTTTGGCAGGCTGCATGTCGATGCCGAGAGACCCCTGCGACGCGAGAAGGCGCGCTCGCATCGTGCCGGTGCTCTGATCTTCCATCGCTTGCCGCCGCTGCGCCTGCCAAGTGACGATGGGCCACGCACCATCGGAATCAACCTGGCGACGCCGCCCAGGACATGGACGACCCCTGCCGACGAGGCGGTCGATGACACGGTTGAGCTCGACTGGGCGTTCTACGAGGAGCATGCGCGCTCGCTGTTTTCCGCCAGGGACGGCGGTAGTGCGCCGGGGGCGACGTCGCCGGGCCTGACCGAGGTCGCTTTGGCGCTGGCGCGCGACTTCGAAAGCGATGGCGAGATCAACGGCTGGCCGCGGAGCCGGCAATGGGCATTCGATGGCATGGCCGCATTCGATGACGCGGCGAAACTGGCCTCGATCTCCCAATGGCTGCAGGATCGGCTCGGGCTGATCCGCCAGGACCCGGGCCCGGACATCAGCACGATCAATGCCGCCGTGGTGTCGAACGGCCAGTCATTTTTGGTCGAGCAGCGTATCGGTGGTGAGATCTTTTCGGCCACACTGCAGCCCGATGCGTCTCTGAGCGCGCCGCTGCGCTTGTTCGAGCGCGCGCGGCTGCATCCGCTCAATGGCCGCAATGCGATTCTCAGCGCCGCTTCTGGTGGCAGCCGGCCGAACCTCGGGCGTGGGCCGTTTCTCATCGGTGCGAACGACAATGGTTTCGTCGACTGGGCTGCACCCGTTGACCTGGCAGGGTTGCAGGCATTCGATCTGGGCCGGGGTTTTCCGAACCAGAGTCCGCCCACGGACCTGCTCTCGGCGCACTTGAATGGCAATCAGTTGTTGCTCGTGGATCTGGCGCGAAATGTCTACCTCGGTGGCGCGGCCGAGGGGCTGCTGGCCGTACAGCAGCAGCTCGGCGCCGATCCCGCCGCGGGTCTCATCCGGCTCAATGGCCGCGCACTCGGTCTGAACCAGGCGGGGGGCTTCGTGCCGGAGTCAGTCTCGAGCGCCGTGTTCTGGGGTTCGGACCGCATCTTTTTAACCGACGCGGATCGGGGCTGCATCTATGACTCCGCCACCCGGCTCTGTACTCACCCCGGCGGCGAAGCCACACAATGGCGGCTGGCGGCATCGCCCGAGATCGGCGTGCTCGCCTTCAGCACCACGGCCGCCTACCGCGCCTCGCCGCCTTCGGTGGTGGCGGCGGCCAATGGCGGCACGCCCCCGCAGTTTTCGCGCGTGGGATTCGACCCGGATTCGACGAAGCCTGGATCCCTCGCCGTTGGTTCGGTCTATGTCCGGGGCCAGAGCGCCTATGCCCTGGTTCATCGCAGCCCGGGCGATGGCGATCCAACGGGCCGGGCCGGCATCCTGCAGCTGAGCGATACCGCCGTGGCTGCGGGCGATCGTGCGGCGCAAATCCATTCGTCTGCTGGCTTCTTGTCGATCCAGTCGCTGCCGTTCACCCCGGATCGCGTCGTGCTTGGCGAAGCGCTGCCCTCAGGCGATTCAGCGGCCACCGAAATCTCGTATCGATTCGGGCTTATCGAGGGGGCCACACCTCGTTGGCAGATTCCGCGACCAGTGCGGTTTCAGTTCCCAGTGCGGTTCTGAGCAGCCGGCGCTCAGCGCCCCGAGTCCCAGCCCAGGCTGCCGGCGCCGGCCGATTCCAGCGCTTCACGCAGCGTCGCTTCGACCGGCGCCGCCACCTTGGCCGTGAACCGGACCAGACTGTCATGCGAGACCGTGACGTCCTGTGCGCCGTATTCGCCCAGCAGATGGCGGATGCGGCCCTCGAGCGCATACGGCACGGCAAACGCCAACGGGCTCATCGCCACCCTGGGCACCTTCTGCGCGCCGCGCAAGGCCTCGGCCACCGCCCCGGCATAGGCACGCGTGAGCCCGCCGGCGCCGAGCTTCACACCCCCGAAGTAGCGCACCACGGTGGCCAGCACGCCATCGAGCGATTGCAGACGTAACACGTCGAGCATCGGCCGCCCGGCGGTGCCGCCGGGTTCGCCGTCGTCGTTGGCGGCCGAATCCCCGCCGGCAAGCAGCGCCCAGCAGACATGGGTGGCATTCGGATGCGCATCGCGTTCTGCCTGCACCAGCGCCAGCGCAGCGGCGCGGTCGGCCACCGGCACGACGCGTGCAATGAACCGGCTCTTGCGTACCAAGGTTTGCGCGCTCACCGGTGCGGCCAGCGTATAGATGGTCATCGGCGCGGCACCGATGGCGCGCGGGACGGTCGTGGCGACGGTTTCATAGGGGCTTGCCGCTCTGACGCCACCAGTCCGCCGGCTTGCGCCGCGCGCCGTGGCCGAGCCGATCATCCAGGCGCACCAGCCAGGCGGCCAGCGACGGCCAGCGCCGCACACCGTGGCGCACTGCCCATCGCCACAGCCTGGCCGCCGGCCGCGTGAAATCGCGGTTGAACGGACAGACGCGGATACAGATCGCGCAGTCGGTGTTCTGCTTTGTCCAGTAACCGAAGCACTTCTCGCCATCGACCGACCATTTGCGGATGCCGATGATGTTCGACCGGTTGTGCCGTCTGGTGCTCGGCGCATCATCGGGAATCGCCTTGACCGGGCAGCCGTCGCTACAGCGCCGGCACTGCTCGCAGAACTCCTGCACGCCGAAACGGATCGGCGCATCGATGCTCAGCGGCATATCGGTGAACACCTTGCCCAGCCGGATCCGCGGGCCATGTTCGGGCGTGATCAGCAGCCCGTGGCGCCCGTATTCCCCGAGCCCGGCCTGGATCGCGGTGGGTATGCATAGCGAGCTGTCGTTCATGCTCGCCACAGCGCGATAGCCGAGATTGCGGATGTACTGGGCCAGGGCCAGCACCACCAGCGCGTCGTGTGAATACCCCAGGCCGGTGGCGGTACCCGACAGTGCCGAAGGCACCGTGTCCAGCAGCGTGGCGTCCATCGGCTGCACGGTCACGATCACCCGGTCCAGATCGGCCGGAATATCGTTCTCACGCGAGGTGCCGCTCATGTCGCTGAACTTGCGCGCATAGAGCCAGCGCGGGTCCACCGTCGTGATGCCGACGTCGGCGGCGCCGAACAGGCGCGCCGCCCGCTTGACATCCCTGGCCGCCTGGGCGGGGTCGCCGATATCGGCCTTCTCGGGCGCCGGTTCACGATTCTGTGTGAAGGCATCGGAGAAGCCCTCGCGGCGGTCCTCGTGTTCGCGTGCCTCGGTGAACAGATCGCTGACATGCCAGGCCGCGTTGCGCAGCGCATAGTCCTGCTGACGAAAGCCATCGGCCTTGCGCCAGTCGCGCAGGGTCTCGCGATAGGTGCGGTAGAAGCGCATGGCTGCTTCGCTGCGCACGGCAGGGTCATGCCAGGAGCGGCGAAAGACATCGTCCTTCTGGTCGAAGCGCTCGAACTGCTCGTCGACCTCGAAGCCCGCCAGCTGGTCGTCGATCACCGGTTTCGGATTGCCCATCCCGTGATCGTATCGTGGCCGCGCCCGGCGGGTGCGCCCGCCGTCGGTGCCGGCCCGGGCGGCCGTCCTGGCCGGCGACTGTCGGGCCTGGTGCAACGACCATCCCGCGATTCACGATCGATGCGGCCGTCGGTGCTATCTTGAGCCACCTGAATCCACCTCCTGCGACCGAGCCCAGTCATGCCCGAGAAGGCCCAGCCGACCGATCCACCGTCCGCGGCGAGTGGCTTTGGTCTGTTGCTGACCGGTGGCGGCGCCCGAACCGCCTATCAGGCCGGCGTGCTGCGGGCGATCACCGAGATCCATCCGGGGTTCCAGTTTCCCTATGGCGTGATCTCGGGCACCTCGGCGGGTTCGATCAATGCCGCGTTCATCGCCGCGCGGGCCGCACAGTGGCCGCAGGCGGCCCAGGATCTCTGCGATGTCTGGCGCGAGTTGCGGGCCGAGGACGTGTTCAGCACCGAAATGCTCGACTGGTACATGCGCGGTGCCCGCTGGATATCCTGGCTGGCCTTGCCGCGCCTGGTTCGCCGCCAACCCGAATCGATTCTCGATAACACGCCGCTGATCGACAGCTTGCGCGAGATGATCGATCCGGATGCCATCGCCGCCAATCTCGAGGCCGGGCACTTCGATGCGCTGTGCATCGGCGCCTCCAGTTTCACCTCGGGGCGTCACATCACGTTCTATCAGGCGCGCGACGAGATCAAGGAGTGGCAGTCGGCCGACCGGGTCGCCCTGCGCCAGCGCATCACCATCCAGCATCTTGCTGCCTCGAGCGCGATTCCGTTCGTGTTCTCGCCGGTTTCCCTGGCCACGGATACCGGCCGGGAATGGTTCGGCGACGGTTCGATGCGCCAGAGCGCGCCGCTGCTGCCGCTGGTCGAGGCCGGCGCACACCGGATCCTGGCGATCTCGGTGGCGCCGGAGGAACGGGCCTCGATGTTCGCGCAGCGCCAGGATTCCGGGCAGCGCTCACCCACGCTGGCCCAGGTGGCCGGTCATGCGCTGGCCAGCGTCTTCTACGATGCGTTGCCGGCGGAGATCGACCAGATCCGGCGGATCAACAACGCGCTCGAACTGCTCAATCGTGAGTTGCCCGAGGCGTTTCCGTTTCGGCCGATCGATGTCCTGGCCATCTCCCCGAGCGAGCCCATCGAGTCGATCGCCCTGCGCCATGTGCGCGAATTGCCCTCGCGGGTGCGCAGCTTCCTGAAGACCTTCGGCGCCACCGATGCCAATGGCATGGCGCTGGCCAGCTATCTGCTGTTCGAGCCGGCATTCACCAGCGAGCTGATCGAGCTCGGCGAGAAAGACGCATTCGCGCGCGCCGACGAGATCCGCGCATTGTTCGCCCCCGAGCCCGTGCTCAACACCGATCCTGGTCATCTCGAAGCGATTCGCAGTTCGCTGTCGGCATTCGCACGGCGCCTGCTCGGTTGAGTGCGCGTATCCGCCGCATCCACCGGCCGTGCAATTCCCAAATCGTTGTATTGCGTTACAAGCGTGCGCCGCTTGATCTCGGTCAATGCTTCGGTGCCCCCGCCGTCAGCGATTCGTCAGCGAGGCTCGATAGTCTTGCCCCCGTCTCCAAGCGGTGAAAGAAATACATCGCTTTGTTGGGCCCGCTCGTTCGGGCCCCTTTTTTTTCTGCTGCAAGATCGCGATCTGTCCATAAGCGAGCGCGACGATCGTCATCGCGCCGGTTCCCGCGCGAAGCCGGGCTCGTACCTCAGGGCTCGCCGTAGTGCAACAGGCCCTGCACCGACACCACCGACACCGCGCCGTAGCGCACCTCGATCAGGCCCTCGTCCTCGAGCACCTTGAGGGCCTGATTGACTCGTTGGCGCGACAGCCCGCTGAGCATGCCCAGCTCCTGCTGGGTGAAATCCAGTTGCAGATCGCGCGCCGGATAGAGCGGATTGAAGAATTGCGCAATGCAGCGGGCCAGCCGGGCCTCTGGGCCGAACAGGCGCTGGCTCTCCAGGGCGGAAATGAAGAAGCCCAGCCTCTCGTTGAGCTGCAGGATCACGAAACGGTTGAAACCGATGCTGTTGTCCAGCAGCCAGAGGAAGGTCTCGCTGGGCATGTGCGCCACCCGGCTGTCGCGGGTGGCGAAGGCCTGGAAGCGGCGCGGCTCGTCCTTGAGCACCGAGCCCTCGCCGAACCAGCCACCGCGGGTGATGCCGGCCAGCGCCACGGTCTTGCCGGTGTGGTCGGTATTGCAGAGACTGACCAGCCCGTCGACCACGCCGATCCAGGACAGCACCGGTTCCCCGCGGTCGACCACCATCCCGTTGGCGGCGACATCCACCACCCGGATGGCCGCCCGCGCCCGTTCGCGCTGAGGCGCGGTCAGCGCGTGCCACCATGGGCTGACTTCGAGTAGATCGTCCAGTTCGCGCATCGGTGTCCTTGGCGGCGATCTGTGAACTTGTTAACGCTCGACCGGCCCGCACACTGCCGGATCGCCGGTTTGTCGCCTCAATGACAACTATACCGTGAGCGAGCGGTTACACTTTCGGGCCGCGGCGGCTGGGGCAGTGTTCTGTCCTTGACCGCGTGGCCGGGTCGGCTGCCTGTGGCGCCTACCGGCAAGAAGATGCTGTCGTCCCCGTGGGTGTGCGCCAGCCAATCAGGAGGAGTTAGGTCATGGCCAAAGACGGCGCCGCCGCCGGCGACCCGATCAGTACGTTCCCGAAACTGCTCGCCGGGCATGCCCGCACGCGCCCCCGGCGGCCGGCGCTGCGCGAGAAAGACCTGGCATCTGGCAGACCTGGACCTGGGCCCATCTGGCCGCCGAGGTCGAGCGGGTGGCCGCCGGTCTCAAGGATCTCGGCCTGCGCCGGGGTGAGAACGTGGCCATCATCGGTGACAACCGGCCGCGGCTGACCGCCGCGATGCTCGCCGCGCAGTCGCTGGGCGCGATTCCGGTGCCGCTCTATCAGGATGCGGTCGCGCGCGAGATGGTCTACGTGTTCGAGAACGCCGAGCTGCGCTTTGCGATCGTGGAAGACCAGGAGCAGGTCGACAAGATGCTCGAGATTCGCGAGCAGTGGCCGCAGCTCGAGCACATCGTCTATGACGATCCGCGCGGCCTGCGCGACTACGAACAGACCGGCCTGCTCAGCTACGACAGCCTGGTCGGCGCCGGTCAGGCCACGCTGAAGGAAAAGCCCAAGCTGGTCTCGCACGAGGTGGAGCAGGGCAGTCCGGACGATATCGCTGCGATGTTCTATACCTCGGGCACGACCGGCCGCCCCAAGGGCGTGATTCATACCTATCGCACGCTGCTATCGGTCTCTTACGAGGCCTCGCGCATGGAGCAGTTGGGCGAGAACGAGGAAATCCTCGCCTATCTGCCGCCCGCCTGGATCGGTCAGAACATCTTCTCGTTCTCGCAGTGGCTGGTCTGCGGCATACGGTCAACTGCCCGGAATCGGCCGAGACCGTGGCCCAGGACATGCGCGATCGGGCCCACCTTCTATTTCGCGCCACCGCGGGTGCTGGAGAACCTGCTCACCCAGGTCACGATCCGCATGGAAGACGCGGCACCGTTCAAGCGGCGCATGTACGAGTACTTCATGGGCGTGGCCCGCCAGGTGGGCGAGCGTCTGCTCAATGGCGACGCCACGGTCGGGCCCATGGACAAGCTCAGGTATCGGCTGGGCAACTTCTTCGTCTACGGCCCGTTGCGCAATGCGCTGGGCATGAGCCGCGTGCATCTGGCCTATACCGCCGGAGAGGCGATCGGCCCCGATCTGTTCGTGTTCTATCGCTCCCTGGGCATCAATCTCAAACAGCTCTACGGCTCCACCGAGACCGCGGTGTTCGTCTGCGTGCAGCCCAACGGCCAGGTAAAGGCCGACACGGTCGGGCCGCCGATCAAGGGCGTGGAACTGCGCCGCACCGATTCGGGCGAGATCCTGATCCGCAGCCCGGGCCTGCTGCGCGAGTACTACAAGAACCCCGAAGCCACGGCCGAGGTCAAGGATGCCGAGGGCTGGTACCACACCGGCGATGCCGGCTACCTCGACAACGACGGCCATCTGAAGATCATCGATCGCGCCAAGGATGTGGGCAAGATGGCCAGCGGCCAGATGTTCGCGCCCAAGTATCTGGAGAACAAGCTCAAGTTCTTCCCCTATATCAAAGAGGCCGTGGCGATCGGCGATGGCCGTGACAAGGCCACGGTCCTGATCAACATCGACTTCCCGGCCTGCGGTAACTGGGCCGAGCGACGTCAGATCGGCTACGCCGGATACATCGATCTGGCCAACCGCGACGAGATCTACGATCTGGTGCGCGATTGCGTCGAGAAGGTGAATGCCGACCTCGCGGCCGACCCGATGATGTCGGGTTCGCAGATGCATCGCTTTCTGATCCTGCACAAGGAGCTGGAAGCCGATGACGGCGAACTCACCCGTACCCAGAAGGTCAGACGCGGCTTCATCGCCGAACGCTACGCGCCATTGATCGCAGCACTCTATGACGGCTCCACCGAGCAGGAGATCGAAACGCCGGTCACCTTCGAAGACGGCCGTGCCGGATCCCTCAAGGCGACGGTGAAGATCCGTGACGCCAAGACATTTGCCGCTGTTCAGGAGGCCGCATAGTGGCGAAAGACATTGCCCCGGGCGACGTCCTGCTCGACGTCAAGAACATTTCGTTGTCCTTCGGCGGGGTGAAGGCGATCACCGATATCTCGTTCGATGTCATCAAGGGCGAGGTGCGCGCGATCATCGGCCCGAACGGCGCCGGCAAGACCTCGATGCTGAACTGCATCAACGGCTTCTACCATCCGCAAGAGGGCACCATCACCTACAAGGGCGAGGTGCGGCAGGCGATGCGGCCGTATGTTGCGGCCGCCCAGGGCATCTCGCGCACCTTCCAGAACGTGGCGCTGTTTCGCGGCATGTCCACGCTCGACAACATCATGTCGGGCCGAACCCTGCGCATGAATCGCGGCTTTTTCTGGCAGTGTCTGCGCTTTGGCCCGGCGCAGCGCGAAGAGATCGAGCATCGCGAGAAGGTCGAGGAGATCATCGACTTCCTCGAGATCCAGGCGATCCGCAAGACCCCGGTGGGCCGCCTGCCCTATGGTCTGCAAAAGCGGGTGGAGCTGGCGCGCGCACTTGCCATGGAGCCGGAGCTGCTTTTGCTCGATGAACCGATGGCGGGCATGAATCTCGAAGAGAAGGAAGACATGAGTCGGTTCATCCTCGATGTGAACCAGCACTTTGGCACCACCATCACCCTGATCGAACACGACATGGGTGTCGTGATGGATCTTTCCGATCGGGTCGTGGTGCTCGACTACGGCAAAAAAATCGCCGATGGCACACCGGCCGAGGTCCAGGCGGACCAGGCCGTGATCGATGCCTATCTCGGCGTTTCGCACTGAGGCCGGCGTCATGGAAATCATTCATTCGATCCTGATCGCTCCCTTCGTCGACATGTTCGGCGACATGAGCTTCCTGACCCAGGTGCTCTGGGAAGGCTTCGTGCAGGGCACGCTCTATGCGCTGATCGCGCTCGGCTTCGTGCTGATCTTCAAGGCCTCGGGCGTGTTCAACTTCGCCCAGGGTATTCTGGTGGTGTTCGCCGCGCTGACCCTGGTCGGGCTCTACGAGGCGGGTGCGCCGGCATGGCTCGCGGTCATTCTCACGCTCGCGGTCATGGCGCTGTTGGCCGTTGGTATAGAGCGCGTCGTGCTTCGACCCCTGGTCAATCAGCACGATGCCATTCTCCTGATGGCCACGATCGGGCTGGCACGCTTCCTGACAGGGCTGGGTCAGTTCATCTTCGGTGGTGAGAACAAGTCGATGATCACCGAGGAGATCGGCTTGCCAACGGGCTCGAGCGACTTCGAATTGTTCGGTGGCGTGGTCATTCTCGAGCATCTCGATGTTGCCGCGGTGGTGATCGCCGGTCTGATGGTGGCCGCGCTGGCGCTGTTCTTTTCCAAGACCCGCATCGGTCGTGCACTGCGCGCGGTGGCTGACGATCACCAGGCCGCGCTGTCGGTGGGCATCTCACTGAATCAGATCTGGGCGATCGTCTGGTTCGCGGCCGGGATCGTCGCGCTGGTCACCGGCATCATGTGGGGCGCCCGTTCCGATGTGTCGTTCGCGCTGGAGGTCATCGCGCTCAAGGCCTTGGCCGTGCTGATCATCGGCGGTTTCACATCGGTGCCCGGCGCGATCATCGCCGGCCTGATCGTGGGGATCTCTGAAAAGCTCTTCGAGATCTACTGGGGCGGGTTGCTCGGCGGTGGCGTCGAGTCGTGGTTCGCCTATTTGTTGGCATTGATCTTCCTGCTGTTCCGGCCTCAGGGGCTGTTCGGCGAGAAGATCATCGAGCGCATCTGATTAGGGGCCGATTCCATGTTCTACCGTGAGACCGGTCAGTTCAAGACCACCTACAAGGCCGATCAGGCCATCTTCCCGATCCTTCAGGATCGGATCGGCCTGGCGGTCATCTTGTTGGTCGCCTTCCTGGTCGTGCCCTTCGTCGGGCTGGTATCGGAGTCGGGCGAATTCCTGCTCAACAGCATCGCCACGCCATTCCTGATTTTCGCGCTCGCCACGATCGGGTTGAACATCCTGATGGGCTATGCCGGGCAGCTCTCGCTGGGCACCGGCGCATTCATGGGTGTGGGCGCCTATGCCTGTTATAAGCTGACCACCTACTTCCCCGATGCCAACATCATCGTGCTGATCCTGGTGTCCGGGCTGTTTTCGGCACTGGTCGGCCTGCTCTTCGGGCTGCCGTCGCTGCGCATCAAGGGGCTGTATCTGGCCGTCACGACCCTGGCCGCGCAGTTTTTTCTCGAGTGGTGCTTCATCCGCATCGAGTGGCTGTACAACTATGAGCCGTCGGGCGCGATCATCGTGCCCGAGCGAGAGGTTCTGGGCACCGTGGTCGCTGGTGCCTCGGCCAACCATGTCACCAAGTACGTGATCGTGTTGTGCATCGTCGCGCTGCTGACCTGGATCGCCTCCAACCTGGTGCACGGCCGGCTCGGTCGATCCTGGATGATGATCCGCGACATGGACATCGCAGCCGAATTGATGGGCGTGCGTCCGCTGCAGGCGAAGCTGTCGGCCTTTGCGGTATCGTCTTACTACTGCGGCGTTGCCGGCGCGATGATGGTGTTCTTCTGGCTCGGCGCCGCCGAGGTCGAGAGTTTCGACATCAATCACTCGTTCCTGATTTTGTTCATGGTGATCATCGGCGGCATGGGCAGTCTGATCGGCTCGTTCCTGGGAGCCGCGTTCATCTGGATCCTGCCGATCTTCATCAAGTTCATGCCCGAGACGCTCGGTGTCGAGGTCAATGCGGCCACCGTCGAACACATCAACCTGATGATCGTCGGGGCACTGATCATCTTCTTCCTGGCAGTCGAGCCGCATGGCCTGGCGCGGCTCTGGCAGCTGTTGAAGGAGAAACTGCGGGTCTGGCCGTTCCCTTACGCCTGATCCGGGACTGGAAGTTGGGCCACACCGGGCCGTCACAGGCCGGGCGTGGCGGGCCCGTGGGCCCTCGTTTTGTCATCCGAACGAAAGGCGAGCCGTTTTCGTTCTGTGTTCCCTGGCTTGGCTCATCGCCGGCACCGACCGGCAAATTGGAGGAGGTTTCATGAAACATAAGTCATTCATTCGCGGCACGCTGGCCGCGGTGGCGATGGGGTCGCTGCTGTCGACCGCCATGGCCGACGAGCTGTATGTGCCGTGGCTTGGCTATCGCACGGGCGCCTTTGCCGCCAACGGCACCCAGGTTGCCAACGGCTTCGTCGACTACATGAACATGCTCAATGCCCGCGACGGCGGCATCGGCGGTGTGAAGGTCAATCCCGAGGAGTGCGAGACCGGCTACAACGCCCAGAAGGGTGTCGAGTGCTACGAGGCCACCAAGGGCAAGGGCGCGCTGGTCTACAACCCGAACTCCACCGGCATCACGCTGCAGATCATCCAGAAGTCTTCCGTCGACAAGATCCCGGTACTCTCGATGGGCTATGGCCTGTCGGCTGCCGCGATCGGTGACAAGTTCCCCTGGACCTTCAACTTCCCGGCCACTTACTGGGGCCAGATGTCGGGCATCCTCAGCTTCATCGCCGAGAAAGAGGGTGGCAAGGACCTGACTGCACTCAAGGGCAAGAAGATCGGCTTCATCTACCTGGATGCCGGCTATGGCCGGGAGCCGATCCCGCTGCTCGAGCAGCTGTCCAAGCAGTATGGCTTCGAGCTGATGATGGTGCCGGTTGGTGTCAAGGAGATGCAGAACCAGTCTTCGCATTGGCTGAACGTGCGCAAGGAGAAGCCCGACTGGATGATCATGTGGGGCTGGGGCGCCATGAACTCCACCGCCGTCAAGGCCGCGGCCAAGGTGCGCTTCCCGATGGACCGCTTCATCGGCAACTGGTGGTCCGGCGGCAATGTCGATCTGGGCCCGGTCGGCAAAGACGGCAAGGGCTATATGGCCGCCAACTTCTCCGGCATCGGCACCGATTTCCCGGCGATCCAGGACATCATCAAACACGTCGTAAGCAAGGGCGCGAGCCAGGCGGACAAGGCCGACGTCGGCAATGTGCTCTACAACCGGGGTGTTGTGAACGCGATCTATGTTGCCGAAGCGATCCGCACCGCCCAGGAGATGACCGGCAAGAAGGTGATCAATGGCGAGGATATGCGCAAGGGTCTGGAGAACCTGAACCTGGACGCTGCCCGCCTGAAGGCGATCGGTGCTACCGGTCTGACCCCGACCATCAAGGTCACCTGCAAGGATCACGCCGGCTCCAACCCGATCTTCATCCAGCAATGGGACGGCAGCAAGTGGAAGCGCATCACGAAGGACATCCCGGTGATGGTTGATGTGGTTCGTCCGATGCTGCAGGAAGCTGCCGACAAGTACGTGGCCGAGAACACCGGCTGGCAGACGCAGGAATGCAAGTAAGCAGGGCCGGGTGATTCGTCACCCGGGAGCCGGTGCGTAGCGGTCTCGCACCGGCTCCGACCCGGGCGCGGTCTTCGGGCCCGCCCGGTTCTCGCCGGATCCTTCCGGCAATCCGTCGAATCGGAGTTCACCAGGTGAATGCAACGGCTCAGGCTACAGCCCACGCGCCAGAGGCAACGACGCAGAGCGAGACCGTTCTCGCGGTCAACAACATCGAGGTCATCTACGACCACGTGATCCTCGTGTTGCGTGGTGTGTCGCTGGCGGTGCCCAAGGGGCGCATCGTCGCGCTGCTCGGTGCCAACGGTGCCGGCAAGACAACCACCCTGAAGGCGATCTCGAATCTGCTCGGTGCCGAGCGGGGCGATGTCACCAAGGGCAACATCGTGTTCGAAGGCGAGCAGGTGCAGTCGCTCTCGCCCAATGCGCTGGTGCGTCGCGGGTGCATCCAGGTGATGGAAGGCCGCCATTGCTTCGGCCACCTGACCATCGAGGAAAACCTGCTGACCGGTGCCTACACGCGCCGGGACGGCAGCCGGGGTATCCGGCAAGACCTCGAGATGGTCTACAACTATTTCCCGCGCCTGCGCGAGCGTCGCTCGTCACTGGCCGGCTATACCTCGGGTGGCGAGCAGCAGATGTGCGCGATCGGTCGCGCGCTGATGTCGCGCCCCAAGATGATCCTGCTCGACGAACCGTCGATGGGCCTGGCCCCACAGCTGGTCGAAGAGATCTTCGGCATCGTCGACAAGCTCAACAAGCAGGAGGGCGTGTCGTTCCTGCTCGCCGAGCAGAACACCAATATCGCGCTCAAGTACGCGGACTACGGCTACATCCTCGAATCGGGCCGCGTGGTGATGGACGGGCCGGCCGCCTCGCTGCGCGAGAACGATGACGTCAAGGAGTTCTACCTGGGTGTCGGCGGCGAGGGCCGCAGGTCGTTCCGTGATGTCAAGCATTACAAGCGCCGCAAGCGCTGGCTGGGCTGATCGGCCCGCCTGGATCATTGGCGCGGCTCATGTCGTCTGCGTGGCGAGCGGCGTCTGCTTCTGCCGGTGGTGTCGCTGTTGGCGGCATCGCTGACTCGCGAACCTGGAGAACCGCATGAGCCAGCACTATGACGAGCTCGAGATCCGCTCGCCGGAGGCGCGCGAAGGTGCGCTGATGGCCCGCCTGCCTGGCTTGATCCGGCACGCGATCGACAAGGCCCCGGGCTGGGCTGCGCGCCTTGACGGTGTCGACCCCGACACCATCTGCTCTCGCAAGGCGCTCGCCGGCCTGCCGGTGCTGCGCAAGTCCGAGCTGCATGCGTTGCAGAGCGCGCGCCCGCCGTTCGGCGAGCTGATCACCGTGCCGGTCAATGAACTGGGCGCCCTGTATATGTCACCCGGGCCGCTGTTCGACCCGGAGGCCCACGATGATGATCCGTGGCGCGCCGCGCGCGCGTTGTACGCGGCCGGTATCCGCAAGGGTCATGTGCTGCAGAACTGTTTTGGCTACCACATGACCCCGGGCGCCTGGATGGTTCACCATGCGGCGCGCAAGATGGGCTGCGCGGTGATTCCGGCCGGCATCGGCCAGACCGAGCAGCAGCTCGAACTGGTGCGCATGTTCAAACCCGATGCCTATGTGGGCACGCCGTCGTTTCTGCGTATCCTGATCGAAAAGTCTCGTGAGCTTGGCACCGACATCTCCAACCTGAAGCGTGCGCTGGTCGGGGCCGAGGCCCTGCCGCCGTCGCTGCGTCAATGGTTTCGCGAGCAAGGGGTGGAAACCGTGCTGCAGTGGTATGGCACGGCCGATCTCGGTCTGATCGCCTATGAGACCGAAGCCTGCGACGGCATGATCCTCGAGGAGGATCTGATCCTGGAGATCGTGCGCCCCGGCACCGATGAACCGGTGGCCGATGGCGAGGTCGGCGAGGTGGTGATCACCACCTTCAACAGCGTCTATCCGTTGATCCGCTTCGGCACCGGCGACTCTCGGCGGTGATGCCCGGCCCCTCACCCTGCGGCCGCACCAATGTGCGCATCGCCGGCTGGATGGGGCGCGCGGATCAATCCACCAAGGTGCGTGGCATGTTCGTGCGCCCCGAACAGGTGGCGGAGATCCGCGCGCGTTTTCCGGAGCTGGCCCGGGCACGCATCGTGATCACCGGTGAGATGGCCAATGATCAGATGTGCCTGCGCGCCGAGACCGCGTCGCCATCGGATGCGCTGGCCGAGAAGCTGGTCGCCGCGGTGCGGATGTCACCAGTTGCGCGCCGATGTCGAACTGCTTGCAATCGGCAGCCTGCCCAATGACGGCAAGGTGATCGAGGACGCGCGCAAGTACGACTGAGGCCGGCCGCCGGCCGGCACGCGGGGCCTGCGCCAGATGCCAGGCCGGCCGTGACCCCTGGCCGCGGGCCTCGCATCTGGTGCACAATGCGCCGGTACGTCGCAAGATCGACGACCAAACCGGAGGAGACTCATGACAATGAAACGCACCGCCATCAGTGCGGCTCTCGGCCTGTGCCTGGGCGCAGCCGCCATTCCGGCCCATTCGGCCGACACCATCCGCATGGCCTTCATGGATCCGCTCTCGGCCCGTTCGCCGCGGTGGGCACCAGCGGCTTCAAGCAGTTCCAGTTCACGGCCGAGAAGATCAATGCCGCGGGCGGCATTCTCGGCAAGAATGTCGAGATCGTCGGGTATGACAACAAGATCTCTCCCAAGGAAAGCCTGATCCAGCTCAAGCGCATCATCGCCGAGGGCATTCAGGTGGTGTTCCAGGGCAATTCGTCCGGCGTGGCCAATGCGCTGATCGATGCGATCGAGAAGCACAACAGCCGCAACCCCGACCAGCGCATCCTGTTCATCAATTACTCGGCGGTCGATCCCGCGCTCACGAACGAGAAGTGCAGCTACTGGCACTTCCGCTTCGATCCGCACGCCGACATGAAGATGAACGCGCTGACCGATGTCATCAAGGCCGATGCGGCCATGAAGAAGATCTACATCATCGGCCAGGACTACTCGTTCGGTAAGGCGGTGGCGGCGGCTGCGGTCAAGTATCTGGGCGAGAAGCGCCCCGATATCGAGATCGTCGGCAACGAGTTGCATCCGATCGGCAAGGTCAAGGATTTCTCGCCCTACATTGCCAAGATCAAGGCTTCTGGCGCGCAAGCGATCATCACCGGCAACTGGGGCGCCGACATGCTCGGCCTGATCAAGGCGGCCAATGATGCCGGCCTCGAAATCCCGTTCTACACCTACTACGCGGCGGCCAATGGCAACACGAAGGCGATCGGTGCCGGCGGTGTTGGCCGCGTGCGCCTGGTCTCGGAAGGCACGGGGAATCCGCCGATGACCGACGAATGGGATGCCATCCTCGCCGAGTACAAGAAGAAGCATCCGGATGAAGACTGGACCCAGCCGCGCACCTCGAATGCGCTGCGCATGGTGGCCGCCGCGATGAACAAGGCGGGCTCCACCGCGCCGATCAAGGTGGCCGCCGCGCTCGAGGGCATGACCATGACCGCCTGGTGGGGCGACAAGCTCACCATGCGCGCCGATGATCACCAGATCCAGGCCCCGATCCGTATCCAGGTGCATACCGACAAGAACATCAAGTGGGATCTGGACAACTCGGGCTACGGTCTTCTGAACGAGTCCGAGGTGAGCGCCGAGGCGGCCTCGGTGCCCACCACCTGCAAGATGGAGCGGCCCGCCAGCTGAGGCGGATCGAGCGGGGAACGGCGTCGATCCGCCTGGGCGGGTCTGCGCCGCTGAGTTCCGTTGATCCGGCCCGGCGCGGCGGTTCGTGCCCGGGCCGGCCTCGAACCCGGCCTGTCGAGGTGCTACCTCCGATGCGGGCTGATGCCGATGCGGCCCAAAGCCGTCCTGCGATGCCGGCCTGACGTTTCAATCCGTGGGCGGCTGCGATTTGCGGGTTGGCCCGATCTCTTCCTGCAGGGCGTTGCGATGCGCCTGCAGCGTGCCCAAACACGGGAGCCCGACGCGTGGCTGAACTGATCATCTTCTCGTTGCTGAACGGGCTGGTCTACGGACTGCTGCTGTTCATGCTCTCGAGCGGGCTCACATTGATCTTCTCGATGATGGGCGTGCTCAATTTCGCGCATGCAAGCCTGTATATGCTCGGCGCGTACTTCGCCTACTCGATCAGCCTCAAGGTGGGCTTCTGGCCCGCGCTGGTGATTGCGCCGATCGCCGTCGGCCTGGTCGGCGCCCTGATCGAACGCTATGGTCTGCGCCATGTGCACAAGTACGGGCATGTGGCCGAGCTGATCTTCACCTTCGGCATCGCGTTCCTGATCGAAGAGGTCGTGCAGCTGATCTGGGGCAAGGCCAATGTCGACTATCGCGAACCCGAGATCCTGATGTTCCCGTTGTTCACGCTGTTCGGCACCGAGTTTCCGGCCTACAAGGCCTTCATGCTCGCGGTGTCGGTCCTGATCTTCATCGGGTTGATGCTGGTGCTCACGCGCTCGCGGGTCGGGCTGATCATTCAGGCGGCTATCACGCATCCGAACATGGTGGCGATGCTGGGCCACAACGTGCCGCTGATCTTCATGGGGGTGTTCGGCGTGGGGTCCGGGCTCGCCGGGCTTGCGGGGGTCATCGCCGGGCCGTCGCTGGGCACCTTCCCGGGGATGGCGGTGGTGCTGGGCAGCATCGTGTTCGTGGTGATCGTCGTCGGCGGGCTCGGTTCGTTGCTCGGCGCATTCGTGGCATCGCTGCTGATCGGCATGCTGCAGACCTTCGCGGTGGCGATCGATGTCTCGATTCAGGACATGCTCGGCGCGATCGGGCTCACTGTGGATCCGGACGGCGCGCTCAGCGACCTGTATTCGCTGACCGTGGCCCAGGTCGGGCCGATCCTGCCCTATCTGCTGCTGGTGCTGATCCTGGTCTTCCGGCCCAAGGGCCTGTTCGGGACGCGTGAGGTATGAGCGTGAACAACCCAAACATCATGCTGCCCGGCGCGGCCGGCTTCTGGCGGCGCCATCTGGTCTGGCTGGTTGCACTGGTCGTGTTGTTGCTGGTGCCGCAGCTGTTGAGCTCGCGTGTGGCGATCGCCGTGCTCAATCAGATGGCGATCATGGTGATCTTCACCGTGGCCTACAACATGTTGCTCGGCCAGGGCGGCATGCTCTCGTTCGGGCATGCGGTCTATTTCGGGCTCGGCGGCTATTTCGCGATTCATCTGATCAATGCGATCGGCGCGAATGAGTGGGCGATACCGGTGGTCGTCGTGCCGCTGATCGGCGGGCTCGCGGGGCTGGTGTTCGCGATCATCTTCGGCAGCTTTTCCACCAACCGTGCGGGCACGGTGTTCGCCATGATCTCACTGGGCATCGGTGAGCTGATCGCGGCATCGTCGCTGATCTTCGTGAAGTTCTCCGGCGGCGAAGAGGGCGTCACCGGCGACCGTACGGATCCGCCGCCATTCATGGGCATGAAGTTCGCCTCCGAGGTCGAGGTCTACTACCTGATCGTGGTCTGGATGCTGATCGCGGTCTATCTGATGTACCGGTTTTCGCGCACGCCGGTCGGACGCATCGCGAACGCGGTTCGCGACAATCCCGAGCGTGCCGAGTTCGTCGGCTATTCGCAAAAGCGCGTGCGCTTCGTGTCGTTCGTGGTCTCGGGGATGTTCGCGGGTATCGCCGGGGCCTTGTTCGCGATCAACTATGAGATCGTCACCGAGGAAACGGTCAACGCGATCACCTCCGGCGTGGTGTTGTTGCAGGCCTATATCGGCGGGGTGGGTTTCTTCGCCGGGCCGATCGTCGGTGCCGTGGTCTACACCTTGCTGCAGACCCTGCTCTCGAACTACACCGAGATCTGGGCGTTCTACGTGGGCATCGTGTTCGTCGCCACCGTGATGTACGCGCCTGCGGGGCTGACCGGCATCATCATGATGCATCAGCCGATCTGGCGCATCGGCGCGATGAGCACCCTGATCGGGCCGTACATCCGTGTGCTGCTACCGGGGGCGATCTGCGCGATTGGCGCCATTGGCATGCTCGAGTTGCTGCACTTCATCAGCGTGCGCGGCACCGGTGAGTCGACCAAGAATCTGTTCGGCATCGAGGTCAATGCCGACACCCCGTGGCCCTGGCTGCTGTTCGGGGTGCTGCTGGTGGCGGGTTTCTGGTTCGCGCGCCGCGCCGCACCATCGGTGGTCGATGCCTATCAGAGCGCGCTGCAACGCGCCTTCTCCGGAGATGCCAAATGAGCGCCGCCATCGAGCTGCGGGACGTGCGCAAGAACTTCGGCCCGACCGAGATCATCCGCGGCGTGAATCTCACGATCGAAGACGGGGAACGGCATGCGATCATCGGCCCCAACGGGGCCGGCAAGTCCACGCTGTTCAACCTGATCACGTCGCGCTTCCCGGTGACCTCGGGCGATATCCTGCTGCACGGCCGCTCCACCACCGGTCTGCAGCCGTTCGAGATCAACCGCCTGGGGCTGTCGCGCAGCTTCCAGGTCACGAACATCTTTCCGCGCATGAGCGTGTTCGAGAACGTGCGCTGCGGGGTGTTGTATTCGCTGGGCTATCGCTATTCGATGTGGCATGACGTCGACAAGCTCGATGATGCCAACCAGCGTGCGGCCCAGGTGCTCGATGACATCGGGATGGCCGCGCGCGCGATGGTGCCCGCCGGCGTGCTCACCTATGCCGAGCAGCGCGCGCTGGAGATCGGCATCACGATCGCCGGAGGTGCCAAGGTGATCCTGCTGGACGAGCCCACGGCCGGCATGAGTCACTCCGAGACCGATCAGGTGGTCGAACTGATCCGCCGTGTCACGGACAAGCGCACCCTGGTCATGGTGGAACACGACATGGGCGTGGTGTTCGGGCTCGCCGATCGCATCTCGGTGCTGGTCTATGGCGAGATCATCGCCACCGGTGCGCCTGATGAAATCCGCGGCAACGCCGCTGTGCGAGAGGCCTATCTGGGCGAGGAGGTCGAGTGATGATGCTCGATGTCAAGGGTCTGCATGCTTACTACGGTAAGAGCCACATCCTGCAGGGCGTGGATTTCACGGTCGCCGAGGGCGAGATCGTCAGCCTGCTCGGGCGCAACGGCGTGGGTCGTTCCACCACCTGCAAGGCAATCATGGGCGATGTCGCCCCGCAGGGCTCGATCAAGTTCCGCGGCCAGGAGATCGTCGGCATGAAGCCACACGAGATCGCCCGCCTCGGTCTCGGCTATGTTCCCGAGAACCGTGACATCTTCCCGACGCTCACCGTGCGTGAGAACCTGCTGCTTGGTCAGAAGCATGCGCGCCGCGAGGGGCGCTGGAAGATGACCGACATGTTCGAGATGTTTCCCAACCTGGGGCGGCGTGCGGACACCGCCGGCGGCGTGCTCTCGGGCGGCGAGCAGCAGATGCTGACCATGTGCCGCACGCTCATGGGAGACCCCGATCTGATCATGATCGACGAGCCCACGGAGGGGCTGGCCCCGATGATGGTCGAGCAGGTGGCCAGGTTGCTCGAGGAGATCGCGGCGCGCAAGCTGTCGATCCTGTTGGTCGAACAGAAACTGACCATCGCGTTGAAGATCTCGCACCGGGTGCTGGTCATGGGTCACGGCCACATCGTGTTCGAGGGCACCCCGGCCGAGCTGCGCGAGAATGAGCAGGTGCGTCAGGAGTGGCTCGAGGTCTGAGTTCTCGTCGCCTGGCCGGATGAACCCTCCCGGTGAGAGGGGTATCGGTTTGATCGCCGCAGAAGCGTCCACCGTTGTCGAGGCCCGCGACATCGCTTGCCGATCGCCGGACGGGTTTCTCCCATGTTCCTGGGATTGGGCCTACCCTCATGTCGCCAAGGGGGGCAGAATGGTGACTTGGCTTCGAGGCAGGTCTGCGCAGCGCACGTGAGCATTCCGTGTCGGCTCCGAACATGGTTCGACATCGGGGTGGCTGTGGCGGATTCTGCGAGCGGTTGGCACGCACTGAACGGCGGGAGGGTCATGAGAGAGACCATCGATCGACGGTTGCGGGGCCCCTGCCGCAAGGTAGGGGCCATGATGGCGTTGCTCGCCTCGATATCGCTCGCTGCATGCGCGAACGACATCGGGCCGCGGCCCGGAGTACGCGCGGCCACGCAGGGCGCGCTGTCGGTTCCGGCGTCCGCGCGTGCCGCGCCCGACGCCGGCTTGCAGCTGGCGCAGGGCCAGAGCGCGCGCATCCGGGTAGAGACGGGCTCGCATGCGGCGCCCCTGCGGGCAATCGCGGTCAGCGGCGATCTTGTGTTTACCGCGGCCGACGACAAAACGGCACGCATCTGGGACCGCAGCAGCGGGGCATTGCGTCATGTGCTGCGCCCGGCACTCGGCGATGCCGATATCGGGCGCATGTATGCGCTGGCCGCGCATCCGCAGCGCCCGTTGCTGGCAGTGGCCGGGACCACCGCACAGTCAGGTGGCGCGCATCGGATCCTGCTGTTCGATACGCAGACCGGTGCCTTCGAACGGGCCTTTGACGCGCATGGCGGCAACATCAAGCGCATGGCCTGGGCATCGGGCGGAGCGTTGTTGCTGGCCACCTATGACGGCGAGCATGGGCTGCGTGCATTCGATGCCGGCGGCGCGCGGGTGTTCGAGGATGCCTATGATGCGGCCAGCTATGGCCTGGCGGTCTCTCCGGATGGCAGCCGGGTGGCGAGCACCTCGCTCGACGGCTGGGTGCGCGTTTATCGTGTCGAGGGTGCGGGCCTGGTGCTGCTCAAGCGCTGGCGAACCGACACGCCGGCGCCACGCGATATCGCATTTTCTCCGGATGGCGGGCGCCTGGCCGTGGGCTATATCGGTTCTGCGCGCGACCCTGGCGCGCCGACCATATTCGATGCATCCTCGGGCGCGCTGCAGCGTCAGATGTTGCGGCCCGCGCTGAAGGCGGGGGATCTTCGTTCGGTGGCGTGGTCGCCAGACGGTCGCACGCTGTTTGCGGGCGGATCGGCCTATGCCACCGAAGGCCGACATGCGGTGCACGGCTTCGAGGTGGCGAACGGGCGCGAGATCTTCTCGACCGCGACCGCGCGCAATTCGATCACTGATCTCCAGGTTGGTCGCGATGGTGCCGTGCTGTTCTCGAGCTTCGATGGCTCCTGGGGGCGTGTGCGCGATCGTCGCTTCGAGTTGCAGGTGGGCGGCGACATCGCTGACCTGCGTGGTCCGAATGCGTTGCGCATGGATGCACGTGGCCGATTGCTCTCGTTTCGCTTCGGGCTCGATCGCGCCCCCACCGTGTTCGACCTCGACGAGCGTGTCTTGCGTGACGAGCGCCCAGGCGACCGCCTGCAGGCGCCGGGAACGCGGGGCCCTGGCGGTGATCGCTGGGAGAATGTCCGGCAGCCGATCGTCAATGGCCGGCCGATCGGGCTCGACAAGGTCGAGGTCAGCCGTTCGATCAGCTATCTGCGCGGTGGCGATGCGCTGCTCGGGTCCAGCCTGGCGCTGCGCCGGATCGATGTCTCGGGCCGCGTCTTGTGGCGGGTGCCTACGAATGCCGAAGTCTGGGCGGTCAATGTCAGTGCCGATGACCGGCTTGCGCTGACCGCCTTGTCCGACGGCACGATCCGCTGGTGGCGGACCACCGACGGCATGCTCCTGATGTCTTTGTTCGCGCGCCCGGACGGGCGCTGGGCGCTCTGGTCACCGGGGGGATACTTCGATGCCAGCGTCCGCGCCGATCAGATGATCGGCTGGGCGGTGAATCGTGCGCAGGAACCTGTGGCCGATTTCTTCACCTTGAGCCGCTTTCGCGAGCAGTTCAATCGCCCGGACGTGATCGATCGGATACTCGATACGGCCAATGTCGCGCTCGCGCTCGAACAGGCCGACCGTGCGCGGGCCAGCGAGCTGCTGGCTCAGGCGCCTGCATCGACAGGTCAGGCAACGCCGAGTCAGGCTGCGCCGGTTCAGTCGGCATCGGCTCAGTCGGCATCGGCTCAGTCGGCATCGGCTCAGTCGGCATCGGCTCAGTCGGCATCGGCTCAGCCGGTACCGAGTCAGGCGTCACCCGGTCAGGGGGCACCGGCTCAGGCAGCGCCGAGTCAGTCGGTATCGGCCGCCGGCCCCGGGCCCGCCGCGGCCGATGCCGCGCGGGCTGGCACGTCCGTGGAGAAATCTCCGGGGCCCTTGGCCGGGACGACTCCCCGCCCACCGAGCGCAGAGCTGGGCTTCGCCGCGGTCAATCTGGGCGCGCTCAGGGACAAGGCGCGCCGTGACGCGCAGGCCGAGGAAGCACTGCGCGCGGCGGCGTCGCCGACCAGCGTGCCCGCCCTGGACATTCCCCGCGAGCAAATGTTCCTGCCCCCGGTTATCCAGCCCGCCGGGCCCACCAAGCTTGCGGCCGCTGGCGGGCGGGTCGAGATTCCGTTCGCGGTGCGCGCTCAGAGTCGGCCCGTTGTGAAGGTGCTCGTCAATGGCCGGCCGAATCCGACCGCGTACATCGAGCCGCCGGCGGCCTTCGACGGCAAGTCCCGCGGTATCGCCCGCTTCGACGGGATTTCCAGTGCGGCTGTCGTCCAGCTGATCGCCGCCGATGAGCACGGGGCCTCCGAGCCGTTGAGCTTCAGGATCGAACCTGCCGCACTGTCGGGGTCCGCGGCTTCTGCGTCGGTGGCGCCATTGTCATCGATGCAGGGCGTGGTGGTGGTGAATCCGCAGTCACCCGACGCGAGCACACAGGCGGCCGCGGGCCGTATCGCCGAGTTGGGCGCCGTCAGCGGTCTGAGCGCGCCGCCGCAATCGGGGGCGCGTTCGCGCCTGTTCGTGGTCGCGATCGGAATCAGCCGGTATCGGAACCCCGACTACCAGTTGGGCCTGCCGGCCAAGGACGCGACGGATTTCATGGCCACGGTCCGCTCGCAGGAAGGCCGTCTCTATAGTTCGGTGCAAACCCGCCTGCTGGTCAATGAACAGGCCGATCGCCGCGCCACGCAGGAAGCGCTGGCATGGCTTCGGGAAAGCGTGGGGCCCGAGGACACGGGCATTCTCTTCATTGCCGGTCATGGCTTGAATGGTCCGGCCGGCGAATACTATTTCATGCCCTGGGATGCCGACGTTCAGGCCCTGCAGAAGACCGGCGTGCCCGAGGCGGCATTTCGGCGAACGCTGGCCAGCGCGCGCGGCCGGACGGTCTTGTTCATCGATACCTGCCATGCGGGCGCAATCGGTGGGTCGGGCGCCTCGAACCGGGAACTGCGCAGATTCGCGAACGATCTCGCCGCGTCCGAGAACGGTGTGATCGTGTTCGCGTCGAGCTCGGGGCGGCAGTTGTCCGAGGAGGACGAGGCCTGGGGCAACGGCGCGTTCACCAAGGCGGTTGTCGAGGGTTTGAACGGTGGCGCGGATTTCCGCAGGACCGGGGTCGTCACCTTCAAGTCGCTCGATTACTTCGTGTCCGAAGAAGTCAAGCGGCTCACGGAGGGTCGGCAGACGCCCGTCACCAACATTCCGGTGGGCGTGCCCGATTTCGCATTGGCGCGACTCACCTGACCGAAAGACCCGACTGCGAGCGTATGTGTATGCTCTGCGGCAATAGTCCGAGTAAGAGGGAGGCGAAATGATGCATCGATCAACGCAAGAGGGCCGGCCTCTGGGGCATGTCAACCGTGGCGTGTGGCGACGGGTCGCGGTGCTGGGCAGCGCCGTTTCACTGAGCGTGCTCGCGGCCTGCGGCGGCGGCGGTACGGCAACCGCCAGCGATCCTGCCAAGCAGACTTGCGCGCCCGGCTGATCACCGGCTTCGAAAAGACGGTCGACAGCGCGCCGATTGCCGCGGTTAGCGGCCTGAACAATGACGGAATCGGTGGCATTGGTGGCGACGGCGCGGGCGGTGGAGATGGTGCGGTGGGCATCGGCATCGGTGGTGCGGATGGCCAGTATCGCAATGTCGATGTCACGGTCGAGACCCGGGATGGCACCGTGTACGGGCCCAAGCGGGTCGATGACACCAAGGGCATGGTCACGTTCGTGGGCTGCAATGCCGAACTGCCGATCAAGGTCACGTTCGAGGGCAAGTCGGTCGACGCCGTTTACTACGACGAGGGCCTCAAGCGCGATGTGTCCTTCTTCAACGAGCGTCGCATCGGGCTGATCTCCTCCTATACCAAGAACGTCGGCATCACACCGCTGAGCCACGCACTGTTCGATCGCGCGATGGAACTGGGCCGCCAGGCAGGCAATGCCGAGGGCTGGAAGGTGCCTGAACTGGTGGCGATCGCTCATGCCGAACTGCTCGCGATCGTCAACAATCAGTTGCCCAAGCAGCTTCAGGTCAGCGATCTGCGCACCCTGCCGGTAGCGCTCAATGCCAGCAAGGACGTCACGGGTTCGCAGGCACTGACCGATAACGAAAACGGTGTGATGGGCGCCTTGCTCGCGGGCCTGGCCAAGGCCGGTGCCACCAATCTTCCCGGCAGTTCCAAGCCGGCGCTGGATATCGCAGCCACGCTCATCAATGACCTCACCGACGCCAAGCTCGACCTGAAAGACGAGAACGCCGCGCTGCTGGTGCAGCTCAACAAACTTCCCTACACCTATGACACGCTCTGGAATCAGGCTGCGGTCAATGCGGGTGACACGGCGAAGAAGGTGGGTACCGGCAATCTGCAGTCCGACAGCGCGGTGGTTGCGTTCGTCAGTGGCGTCAGTGGTCCGAACAAGTCCAACTACGTGGTGCGCTCGAACGGTGACCTGGTCATCGTGTTGAACCCGGATGTCAACGGTGGCACGGTATCCAGGCCGCTGTCCGGCGTGCAGTTCGTCGAGGTCATGGGTTTCGGTGGCGGGCAACCGGTGGTCGCGCTGCGTCGCGATGGCAGCTCGGTGCTCGTGTTCACCAACCCGGGCGACGGACTGGCCTTTTTCGAAGTACCCTCACCTGCCACCGGCGGCACGATCACCGAGTTGATGGACGGCGGCTCGCCAGTCATCAGAACCTCGGATGGCAAGTTCTGGCGTCTGGACAGCACCGCGGTCCCGCCGCGCTTCAATGACGAGCCCACGCCGCCGGGGGTGAGCAACTTCACCTTCCGCCCCGAGTACGCGGGCGCATTGGTGCCCTCGGATGCGCAGCTGGGCGCCGATCCCAACGGGGCCGCCGACAACGGTCTCTGTGTTGGCGCATCGATCGATGGCGTCGTGCGTCTGTGGCGGCCGGTGTTCACGCCGGGGCAGTCGGTGGCCGGGCAGAGCATGTCGGTTGCGAACATCGTCCAGGTGAGCAGCAATCAGCAGGTGAGCCTGGGCATCAACAGCGATGGCGAGCTCTATCACCTGGATGCCAATCATTCGGTGGGCGACAACTCGCTGGCGCTGCTGCGCCCGCAGGCCGACCCGGTCAAGCTGCTGTCCGATCCCAAGGCCTGCTGGATCGAATCGCCCTATGTGGTGGGCTGTGACGGCTCCGTGCGCGAGGTGATCTATCCGACCTACACCAATGGCACGGACACCCGTTGGGGCCCCATCAGCGGCGTGAGCGCGCGCAGCTTCCCGGTGCCCATCTGGCGCACCCGTTCCAATCGCGGCGCGGACCTCGTCTTTCTGGGCACGGACGGCAAGGTGTACCAGGCCGATGGCTCGGAGCTGACCCTGCCGCAATAGGGCTCGAGCCCGCGTGATCCGGGCAATGTCGCCGGATCACGTGCTGGCACGGTCGTCGGCGTGAAGCCGCGCTTTTCGGTGAGTGCGCCCCAGACCGACTATCCTGCGGATCGTACCCTCGCCCGGTAACCGGGCCGGGCGGCTCGATTCCCGGCAGCAGCCGATTCCGCGGGATGCCTCAATGGAAATCTTCGACTACGAGAATGTGTTGTTGTTGCCGCGCCGTTGCGCGGTTGCCAGTCGTCGCGAATGCGATCCGTCGGTCGAACTGGGTGGGCATCGATTCCGGCTACCGGTGGTGCCGGCAAACATGCGTACCGTGGTCGATGACGGCATCTGCGAATGGCTGGCCGCCAACGGCTATTTCTACATTCATCACCGCTTCGACAATGATTCGCTGGCCTTTGCGCGGCGCATGCGCGATCTCGGTCTGCCCGTATCCCTGTCAGTCGGTGTGCGCGAAGCGGATCTGGCGCTGGTCGATACCCTGGCCGCGCAGGGACTGGGCGCGGACTTTCTCACCATCGACATTGCCCACGGCCACGCGGACTCAGTGAAGGCGATGATTCGCCACATCAAGGCGCGCCTTCCCAAGGCCTTTGTCATCGGCGGCAATGTGGGTACCCCCGAGGCGGTGATGGATCTCGAACGCTGGGGGGCCGATGCCACCAAGGTCGGCATCGGGCCGGGCAAGGTCTGCATCACGCGCATGAAAACCGGCTTCGGCACCGGCGGATGGCAGCTGGCGGCGCTCAAGTGGTGCGCGCGGGTGGCGACCCGGCCGGTGATCGCCGACGGCGGCATACGCGAGCATGGCGACATCGCCAAGTCGGTGCGCTTTGGCGCCACGATGGTCATGATCGGGTCGCTGTTCGCTGGTCATGAGGAATCGCCCGGACAGACGGTCGAGGTCGATGGCAGGCGTTACAAGGAATACTTCGGCTCGGCCTCCGAGCACAACAAGGAGCATCGCAGCTTCATCGAGGGCAAACGTATCCTGGAGCCGATCAAGGGGCACCTGGCCGATACTTTGCGCGAGATGGAAGAAGACCTGCAGAGCGCGGTCTCCTATGCCGGTGGCAGGGTGCTGGGTGATCTGCGCCGGGTGAACTACGTCATTCTCGGACACGACAACCGGGCCGAGTTTCTTTCCTGAACCCGGCAGGCGCCCCGGTGTCGGAGCCGGTTCGCCACCGGCCCGGCTGCACCGACCGCTGCCACGCGGTTACCATTGGCGCAGGCGTCGAATCCCGTCCCGGCCCGAGCCGACCCACCCGTTCCCCGACATGCCGCCCGGAGGCCCCTGATGAATGTGTTCTCCTGCCAACGTGATCAGTGGTTGCGCCGCCCATGAACGAGCGTCCGACCGTCTGGGCCTTCGAGGGTGTTTGTCCGGTCATCGATCCCAGCGCCTATGTGCATCCCTCGGCTGTGCTGATCGGCGATGTCATCATCGGCCCGCGTTGCTACATCGGTGGCAACGCCGTGCTGCGCGGCGACTTTGGTCGCATCGAGTTGCGCGCCGAGGCCAATGTGCAGGATAACTGCACCGTACACTCGTTGCCCGATTTCGATTGCGTGCTCGAGGCGCGCGCCCACGTCGGTCATGGGGCGATCGTGCACGCGGCGCACATCGGCCGCGATGTGCTGGTCGGCATGAATGCGGTGGTGCTCGATCGCGCCGAGGTCGGCGAGCAGTCGATTCTGGGCGCGATGTCGCTGGTCAAGCTGGGCGGCGAGGTGCCGCCGCGGGTGCTGTGGGCCGGGGTGCCGGGCAAGGTGGTGCGCGAGCTCACCGCCAAGGACATCGCCAGGAAGGGCCTGGGCACCGACGGCTATGTCGAACTGGCGGCCCGTTGCCTGAGCGGCCTGCGCCCGGCGCAGCCCCTGAGCAGCCCCGAGCCCGATCGGCCGCGCACCCGCTGGTCGTTCTGAATGGAAGTCGCATTCACCGAGGAGATCGCCGCGCTCGAGCGCGGCGCGGGCGAGGTTTTTCATGGCGAGGGCATTCTCGCCGTCACCAAGGCGCTGCTGCAGGCCGGCGTCGCCTATGTCGGCGGCTATCAGGGCGCGCCGATCTCGCACCTGCTCGATGTGATGGTGCAGGCGCGCGAGCTGATGGATATGCTCGGTGTGCATGTCGAGGCCTGTACCAACGAAGCCTCCGCCGCAGCGATGCTCGGCGCCTCGATCAACTACCCCGTGCGCGGCGCGGTCACCTGGAAGTCTATCGTCGGCACCAATGTGGCCGCCGATGCCTTGTCCAATCTGAGTTCGCCCGGCGTCATGGGCGGCGCGATGATCATCGTCGGCGAGGACTTCGGCGAGGGTGCCAGCGTGATTCAGGAGCGTACCCACGCCTATGCGCTGAAATCCTCCATCTGGTTGCTGGATCCGCGCCCCGCTTTGCAGAACATCGTGCGCATGGTCGAGCAGGGATTCGAGTTGTCGGAGGCCTCGAACACGCCGGTGTTCCTGGAGCTGCGGATTCGCGCCTGTCATGTCCGTGGCTCGTTCATCTGCAACGACAATCGCCGTCCGGCGATCTCCACCCGCTCGCCGCTGGCGGCGCCGGCGGGCTTCAATTACGACCGCCTTGCGCATCCGCCGGCCACCTTCGTGCAGGAGAAGCTCAAGGCCGATGTGCGCCTGCCGGCCGCGCGTCGCTTCATCGTCGAGCGTCAGCTCAATGAGATCTTCGAGGGCCCGCGGGAAGATCTCGGCATCATCGTGCAGGGCGGGCTCTACAACAACCTGGTACGCGCCCTGCAGCACCTGGGGCTCGCCGACGGGCTGGGCCGGCCCGAGGTGCCGGTGCTTTGCCTGAATGTGGTGCACCCGCTGGTGCCGGAACAGATCGATGCCTTCTGCGCCGGCCGTCGCGTACTGATCGTCGAGGAAGGGCAGCCCGAGTACATCGAGCAGGCCGTGGCGAGCCTCCTGCGTCGCGCGGGCAACGAGGCCCGCCTGCATGGCAAAGACATGCTGCCGATGGCGGGCGAGCTCGATACCGAGACCATCCTGCGCGGCCTGATCGGCTTCATGGAGGCTCATGGCGCGCAGGATGTTGCGATCCAGCCCGCGCGTGAGCGCCTGCAGGCCCTGGGCGAGCGCCGGCAGGGCGCGATCGCCGCGGGCGGCTCGCCGGTGCCGGCGCGCCCGCCCACGTTCTGCATCGGTTGCCCGGAGCGGCCGGTCTTCTCGGCGCTGAAGCAGGTGCGCGAAACCATCGGCCCGACGCATTACGCGGCCGACATCGGCTGCCATGCCTTCGCCACCTTCGCACCGTTCTCGATGGGCAACTCGATCCTCGGCTATGGCATGAGCCTGGCCAGCGCCGCCGGTGTCGCGCCCTTGTCCGGCGCGCGTCCGCTGGCGGTCATGGGCGACGGTGGGTTCTGGCACAACGGTCTGCTCTCGGGCGTGGTTTCCAACCTGCTCAATCAGGGCGACGGCGTGTTGATGATCATGAAGAACGGCTACACGTCGGCCACCGGCACGCAGGAGGTGATCTCGACCCCGGGCAGCGAGCATCGCCGGCGCGCACGCGAGGGCAGTGCGACCCACACCGAGCGCACGATCGAGAACACCTTGCGCGGGCTCGGCGTGGGCTGGCTGCGCACCGTGCACACCTATCGGGTCAGCGAGGTCAAGCGCACACTGACAGATGCCTTCACGGATCCCCAACCCGGGTTGAAGGTGATCATCGCCGAGGGCGAATGCCAGCTCGAGCGGCAACGACGCCTGCGACCCATGCTCGCGCAGGCGCTCGCGCGCGGCGAGCGCAGCGTCAAGACACGCTTCGGTATCGACGCCAATGTGTGCAGCGGTGACCATGCCTGCATCCGTATCTCCGGCTGCCCGGCGCTGGGCGTGGCTGACAGCGGCGATCCATTCAAGCCCGACCCGGTTGCCCAGGTCTCCGATCAATGCGTCGGTTGCGGTCTGTGCGGCGAGAATGCTCACGCGGCCACGTTGTGCCCGAGCTTCTATCGCTCCGAATGGGTGCGCAATCCGACCGCGTTCGATCGCTGGCGCGATCGCCTGTCGCGTTGGTTACGCCAGCGCCTTGCCACCCGAGGCGTCGAGGAGGCGCGGGCATGAGCGGGGCGCAGCCGGGCACGGAGCAGCCGATCAAGATCCTGATCCTCGCACTGGGCGGAGAGGGGGGTGGGGTGCTGGCGCGCTGGCTGGTCGAGGCCGGGATTCGCGCGGGCCACGTGGTGCAGTCCACGTCGATTCCCGGCGTCGCCCAGCGCACCGGCGCCACCTCCTACTACCTGGAGTGGCTGCCGATCGAGCGCACCCGTCTGGCGGGCCAGGAACCCGTGCTCTGCCTCTCGCCGATGGCCGGCGATCTCGATCTGCTGGTGTCCTCGGAGCTGCTCGAGAGCGCGCGCGCGGCCGAGCGCGGTCTGCCGGATCCAGAGCGAACGCTGGTGATCAGTTCTGATTCACGCACCTTCACAGTGGCGGAGAAATCGGCGCTCGCCGATGGTCGCATTGCCGAATCGGCGCTGGTCGGGAAACTGCGCCAGGCCGCCTCGGAGCTCGTGCTGTTCGACATGCAGGCGGCTGCCCGTGAGGCCGGCACTGTGATTTCGTCGGTGATGTTCGGTGCCATCTGCGCCAGTGGCCGACTGCCGCTCGAGCGCGCCCACTGCGTGGCCGTGATCGGTGCCGATTCGCGCAGCGCAGAGGCGAGCCTGCGTGGCTTCGATCTCGGCGCGCGCTTGGTCGAGGCGGCGCGCGCGGGCGCGCAGGACCCGTCGGCAGTAGACGCGGCCGATGCCCTGACGCCCGTGATCGACGCGCATGGCCCCGGCGCCTGCGCCCCGTTGCCCGAGATCGACGCGCATGGCCCCGGCGCCTGCGCCCCGATGCCCGGTGGGCAAGATCAAGACGCTGCCGCTACCAATCATGACACCGGCCTGCCATCCGCGCTCGCACAACTGATCGATCTCGGCATGGCCAGGCTGCGTGATTTTCAGGATGAGGCCTACGCGAAGGAGTTTCAGACCCGGGTGCTCGCCTGGGCCGCGCTGGAGCGCGCCATGCAGCCCGCCGATCCGCAACTGCCGATCAGCAGCGAGGCCGCCCGTCAGCTGGCGCGCTGGATGGCCTATGAAGATGTCATCCGGGTGGCCGATCTGAAGATTCGCGCGCAGCGATTCGAGGCACTCGAGCGCGAGGCCAGCGCTGGTGCCGGCGGCATCACCCGCACCTGGGATTACCTCAAGCCGGGAATCGACGAAATCGCGGCGATCCTGCCGCCGGGCCTGGCCGAGCGCCTGCGACGCTTCGCGCTGCGCCGCAACTGGCGCACGATCGGCAACGGCATGCGCATCGAGTCCACCGGCCTGCTCGGTCTGGTGTTGTTGCGGATGCTTGCGGGGCTGCGCGGGCGTCGCCGCAAGAGCAGTCGCTTCGCGGATGAAATGGCCCTGATCGGGCGCTGGGACGCAGCCCTGCGCAGGGCTCTTGGCCAGGATGCCGGGCTCGCGGCTGCGATTGCCGCCGCGCCATCGCTGATCAAGGGCTACAGCGATACTCATGTGCGCGGGCGGGGCCGTTTCGTGCAGGTGCTCGAGCAACGCATCGAGGCGGACGGCGCCGCATCAGCGGCCGAGCGCGCCCGCGCGATCACGCGCGCCGTGGCCGCCGCCCGTGCCGATGTCCAGGGGATCGCACTGGCGCGCGAACTCGGTCTGCCAGAGCCCGAACCGGTGGCGCAACCGATACGCTTCATGCCGCGCCGCTCGGGCACCCAACGGTCCGCGTGAGCGCGTCAGCGACATGCGGCAATCTCATCCGAGCGGATCCGGCCGGCCATTGAAATCCCGCGGGCCGGTGTCGGCGTGCCGGCATTTCAGCCCGCCTGCCGGTCCTCGCCCCGCGTGACACCCCGATGATTCAACGAGGTATTCATGACCACTGAAAGCGGTTTTGAGCAAGGCAGCTTCGATTTACCGATGCGGGTCGAATTCGGAGAGTGCGATCCGGCCGGCATCGTGTTCTTCCCCAACTTCTATCGCTGGTTCGATCGTGCCACCCACGATATGTGCGCGGCAGCCGGCTATTCGATGCCCGATGTCCGCGCGCATCGTGGCTGGGTCGGTTACCCCATTGCCGAGGCTGGCGCACGCTTCCTGAAGCCGGCCACCTTCGACGAAAACATCGTCGTACGCACCCGGGTCAAGGAGTGGCGACGCAAGGTGTTCCTGGTCGAGCATCGCGTCGAGCGCGACGGAACCTTGCTCGCCGAGGGTTGGCAGACCCGCTTCATCGGCGTGAAGCTGCCCGACGAGGGCGGGCGTCTGGCGGCGCTGGAGATTCCCGATGATTTCCGGCTGGCGCTGCAGGCCTTGTTCAGCCGCGGTTGAGCCCGCAGGGTTGCGCGAAGGCGCGGCGTCTGCGCGGCGCAACCCGTGCGAGCGCCTTGCGCCCGCCCGGTTCTCAGGCCAGCGAACGTCAAGATTCTTATGGGACACGACACTAGCAGGCTGTATATGGACTCCCACCAGATAGCAAGAGACGGTCGTTGATTGGCGTCTTGGGTTCGCATGCAGCCGTATATCCGGCAACTGAGTTGGACCGATCGTAGTGGTCCGTGCCGACATGGAATCTGCCAACCCGGCGCCAATCGTTGGAAGCGGCCTTGTGAGGGCCGAAGCTGCTACCGGCGATGACGGGTTGTGGTGCGACCAAGGGTGCCATGATGGGCGAGTCGTCTTTGCGTAACGCGTGGTGGGGGTACTGCGGTTAATGAGCCAGCACGGGGTGCTGGGTGTTCGTAATCGGTGTGCTCAACTCGGCATGGTGCTCACGATAAGGTTGTTGATCACGCAGCACCGCAAAGCACACACGGGCGAGCTTGTTGGCCACGGCGCAGCCGGCCTTGTTGGCGTGAGCACCTCGACGCTGGATGTTTTGCCCCCAGTGCCCGATTGGTCCGGGCTGCTGGCCCTTGTTCGTTCGCAGCGTTGCTGATCGCAGCACGGCCCGTGCGCCGTGCACGAGTAGCATGCGCAGGTACTTGTCGCCGCGCTTACTGATGCGCCCCAGGCGCTGCCGATTGCCCGAGGAGTGTTCCCTGGGAGTAAGCCCCAGCCATGAGGCGAAGTGACGCGCGCTGCTGAAGTGGCTGACTGACCCTGCGGTAGCGGCCACCATGGCCGTGGCGGTGATCAGCCCCACACCAGGCACACTCATCAAATCCTGGCAGGCCGAGGACTGACGCGCCAGCCTGCCCAGGTCGTGCTCCAGTCGGTCGATCCGATCCTCGAGCTGTTTGATCTCGAGCACCAGCTCAACCAAGGTGGGCCGGATCAGCGCACCGACCGAGCTTTGCGGGTCGCGCAGCACGCCAGCGATGTGCTCGAGCCCGCGACGTGCACCTACCGGAACATCGATCCCGAACTCGCGGCAGATCCCCCGCAGCGCGTTGATACGTGCCGTGCGCGTGGCTACCCACTGCTGGCGAACTCGATGCAGGCCTTGCAGTGACTGTTGCTCCACGGACTTGATCGGCACCGAGCAGATGTCATGGGCACGATTGGCCTCGAGCATGCCCGCCGTATCGGCCGCATCGTGCTTGTTGCGCCGCACGTAGGGGCGAACATACTGCGGCGGCAGCAGCCGAACCGAGTGACCTTGAGCCGCGAGCCTGCGGCCCCAGTAGTGGGCCGAGCCGCAAGCTTCCATCACGATCTTACCGACCTCGCGATTGTGGAAGAAACGCTCGAACTGCGAGCGATTCAGCCGCTTGGTGGCTACGATCCGATGATGCTCATCGGCGATCGCAAGCTGAAAAACGTTCTTGGCCAAATCCACGGCAACGGTTGTAGCATTCATCTCGGACTCCCTCCTTGCTTGGTTGACAGCCGACTGCACTTCCACGCGCATTTGCCGGCTTGGCACGATGATGCCGAATAACGGGCGGAGGGAGTCCATCCCATCATTGAAATACCTCACGAGCCCATGACGGCGCTCTGGCGTGATGAGCCGCGAGGCGGCATGAAGGGTCTGTATCGGGGATACAGACCCTTCATGCCAACGATGTGGATCGCGCGCCAGGCGCCGTCTACGGGTTCACTCGGCGAAACGGGCTGGCCGCGTTGCCGAACCCGCCCCGTATCCCCGATACGGGGCGGAACCGGCGCCTGCCAGGCCGTTTCGGCGAGTGAATCATTGGCTCGTGAGGTATTTCAACAGCCTGCTAGGCGTGCGCCTGATCCCGCTGCGTGGGGATTACGATACGGCCATCTTCGCAGGCATGTAACTGCCCCTGGCGGAGCAGATCGTCGATGGTTTGATCGATGCCCTGTGCCAGGCTCAGGCCCAGCGTCTGCGCGGCCGAGGCCATGATGTCCGCACCGGCCAGGGCCGTTTGCAGTTCGTCGCGGCGCACGCACTCCAGCGCGAGCATCCGGAACATCACGAGCGCGCGCAAAGCGCCACGGCAGTTGCGGCGCGGATCGGCGCGCAGGGCGGCCAGTCGGGATCGTGATTCCTCGATGGCCAGGTCGACGCGATCGAACATCGGGCCGTGTCCTGGCAGCACCTGGCGCGGCGCCAGTGCTTCGATCAGATCGAGTACGGCGGCCTGCTCGCTGAAACCCGAAGCATCGACCAGTTCGGGAAAGATGACGCCGAATCCGTGGCGCCAGAGTGCATCGGCCGATATCAACAAGCCCGGCCCGGGCGCGTGAAACAGCAGCGACTTGGGATCATGACCCTCGGCCGCGTGGACATCCCAGCGCAATCCGCCGGCCTCGAACCGATCGCCCGGGCGCAGCGCGCCGTCGGCACGAAAGCGCGGGCAGCACTGACCGGTTCCCCGATAGGTGAGCGCCGTGTCGTCCCATGACCGGACATCGGCGAGCGAGGCGGCCGGCACCAGGGTCTGGCAGTCATGCTCGGTCTGCAGACGCGCATTGCCGCCGCAGTGGTCGGAATGCAGATGGGTATTGATGATCCGGGCGAGCGTGGTCTGCGAACCGTGGCCATCGAGCGCCGCGCGCACCAGGGCCGCAGTCAGCGCCGCGTGTTTGACATAGCCGGTGTCGATCATCGTGAGCGATTGCTGGTCGAACAGCAGCACATGATTGGCGGACAGCCAGTCGCGCTCGATGAAGCGTATGCCCGCGGGCAGCGCGTGTTCCCGGCTCATGACCAAACCGCCGCGGGTTCCCGGCCCGTCGCGCGCCAACCGCTCTGGAAGCTCATCGGCCCGCGGGGCCGGTGCGCCCGGGCAGCATCGCGGCAATCTCTTCGAATGCGGCCTCGAGTTCGCGGGTGCCGCCGTGAATCGCCTTGAAGGGCGGACGCGATGTGGTCAGCATCAGCCGGGTGCCGAAGGGCAGTCTGAGCAGCTTGGCCTTGTAGATCTCGTCCCAGGGATAGACCTTCGGAAAGATCCAGTCCTGGCGGATTCCGTGGGCGTCGATCGTGGTCTTGCCGCGCACGATGTGGTAGCAGCCAAGCCCCATCCCCAGGCCGCCGCCGATCAACAGCAGCCAGGCCGCGCCGTCGACTGCTTCGGCGCTGCCCAGGCCGGCGACGATGGCCGAGAACATGACGAGGGTCAGCAGCACCGCCATGATCTTGACCGGCTTGCGATAGGTATCGCCGCTGACGGGGGTGGCGAAGCGTTCCTGGGGTGTCTGGGCCATGGCAATCAGAGATGGGGGCAGGCGCGGGCGGCGCGGTGACGGGGCGTGGCCCCGGGGTCGGTCGACTCAGCGGTCGTCGTCGCCGGCCGGGCCGCCGGATTCGACGGCCGCGCGTCTTGCTCGCACCCTCGCCAGCACCTCATGCCGGGCGGGCGCATCCAGCTGGCCCCAGGCCGCGATCTCATCGATCGTGCGCAGGCAGCCATTGCAGATGCGCGTGCGCGGATCGAGCTGGCAGACCGATATGCAGGGCGACAGAGGCTCGTTGGACAAGGAACCGGGCCCGCTCAGGCGGCGACCGATTGATCGGCCTCACGAAGCTTCACCGCGATCGCATTGCCGGCCCGCGAGTTGCTCTTGCGGCCGAGAAAATCCGAGATCCATTGGCCGGCGCGCACCAGACCGTCGAGATCGAGGCCGGTTTCGATGCCCATGCCGTGCAACAGAAAGACAATGTCCTCGGTGGCGACATTGCCCGTGGCCCCCTTGGCGAAGGGGCAGCCACCGAGGCCGGCGATCGAGGTGTCGAAGTGCGTGACCCCCGCTTCGATGGCGGCCAGCGTGTTCGACACGCCCTGGCCGTAGGTGTCATGGAAATGCCCGGAAAGCTGCTCGAGCGGCATCACGCGCGCGGCGGCTTCGAAGACATCTTTGACGCGGCCGGCCGTGCCCACGCCGATCGTATCGGCAATGCCGATTTCATCGCAGCCGAGGTCGCGAAAGCGTGCGGTGATATCGACCACATCGGCCACCGGGACCTCGCCCTGGTACGGGCAGCCAAAGGCCACAGACACCGCCGCACGCACACGCATGCCGTTGGCCTTGGCGGCTTCGGCCACCGGACGAAAGCGCTCGATGCTCTCCGCGATACTGCAGTTGATGTTGCGATGAGAGAAGGCCTCGCTGGCCGCGCCAAAGATCACGACTTCGTCGGCACCGGCGGCCAGTGCCCCTTCGAAACCCTTCATGTTCGGGGTCAGGACCGACAGACGCAGCCCCGGGCGGCGCTTGATGCCCGCCATGACCTGCGCCGCATCGCTCATTTGAGGGACCCATTTCGGGGAAACGAAGGATGTCGCCTCGAGCTGCTGAACCCCGGCCGCGAGCAGCCGCTCGCAGAGCTCGAGCTTCACTTCCGCCGGAACCGGCTGCTTCTCGTTTTGCAGGCCGTCACGCGGGCCGACCTCGGTAAGCCAGACGCGGCCTGGGAGATTGCGATTGGATGAACTCATGGCGTTTGTCGCGAATGGAAATGTTTCACCGGCGAACAAGAGGCAAACACTTGAAACACGGTGCGGGATGAGCGTCTCGGCCTGACCTGATTTTACATTTCGGCCGTGGCGTCGCGGGGCATAGCCCGTAATACTAAGCCACTGACCGGACCTTGAGCGCGAACCACGGGTTCGCAACAGGGGTCACGGCAAAAGAGGTTCGATCATGACCTTGGCGCGGGGTTTTGCCGGTGATCGACCACAATGAACTATCGTTTCGAGGGCTGTTCGCGTCATGCGAATACTGCTGGTTGACGACGATCGGCTGGTTCGCAGCACCCTGGCTGCGGGGCTCACCGATCGCGGGCACGATGTGCTCGATGCCGAGTCGGCCGAGGAAGCGCTCGGCTTGCTCGGTGTACGTACCGTCGACATCGTCATTTCCGATATCGAGATGCCTGGCCTGGGCGGGCTCGCGCTTGGCCGCGCACTGTGCACCGGCATTCATCGGGTGCGGCGTGTCGCCCTGACCGCGAGCCAGTTGTCGGCCGCCGACGAAGCAGCGATGCACGAGCTGTTCGAACGCGTCTTGTCAAAGCCGATCACAGTCGATCGGCTCGATTCGGTGTTGCGCGAGTTCGGTTGACGCGGGTCTCGCCGGCTTGCCGAAATGGCGCTGACGCTGGCGGCGCTTCACGGGTCCGCGCTTCCGGTGTCGAGGCTTCGGGTGTCGAGGCTTCGGGTGTCGAGGCTGACGGCGTCGAGGCTGACGGCGTCGAAGCTGACGGCGTCGAGGCTTGTGTCCGGGCTTGCGGTGGCGGCGCGCACTCGGCCGGGACGCACTCCCGGCCGCCGCCCTCGTCGAGAGCTCCGTACGAGGCTCGAACGGGGGGCGAGTGCAGGGCGGCTCTCAGTAGCCGCTCGATCGATCGACCGAACGGCCCACCGGCTCGCCGCGCTCGAGCGCGGCGATGCGTGCCGCGATCTGCCTTGCAGATGGCCCGATCAGGGTGACTGCCGCCACATGAGGTGTGATCCGGATCTGCGGATGCAACCAGAATGGATGGTCTCCGGGCAGCGGTTCACGCGCAGAGACATCCAGCGAGGCCCCGGCCAGTCGGCCGTCGCCGAGCGCCTCCAGCAAGGCCGGTTCATCGAGCAGCGCACCGCGCCCGACATTGATCAGCCAGCTATTCTTGGCCATAGCGTCGAACACCGCACCATCGATGATGCCGCGGGTCTGGGCGGTCAGGGGCGCAAGCAGGATCAGGACCTGCAGACCGTTCAGAAACGACGGCCACTGCGCCTGGCCGGCGAACTCGGTGATGTCTTCGTGAACCCGCTGATCGACACGTCGGCGAAAGGCCCGCACCCGATAGCCTTCGTCGGCGAGCGCGCGTGCGACCCGCTGGCCCAGCACCCCGTAGCCGAACAGCCCGACCGTGAGTTCGGCCGGTTCGCGCACGGGATGCTGATGCCAGCTGGCATCGCGCTGCTGGCGCCCATATCGGTGGCGGTCGAGCAGAAGATGTTCGACCTCGTGGCGGCAATAGCGGATCATCTGCGCGCCCATGCCGGCGTCTTCGAGCCGGTAGATCGGCAGCATCTGCGGCAGCGTGTCTATGCCGAGCAGGTGATCGACCCCCGCGGCCATGCTGAAGACCGCACGCAGCGCCGGCTGAGCCGTGAAGAACCCGGCCGAAGGAGCCCAGGCCACCGCATAGTGCGCCCGGGGGTCGGCGCCGGTCACCACCCGAAAGCCATCGCCCAGCGCAGACTGCAGCTGCGCGCGCCATTGTTCGCACTCCGGCGGGTCGGCGGTATGGACGCTGACGGTGATCCCGCTCATCGGTTCTGTGCCCATGCCGGCAGGGTGGAGGCCTGCTCGAGCAGAGCGTCACGGGGCGGGGATGGCTGGCGGCGTGCCAGCGCACGCGCGGCCGGCCGCACCGGGGCGATGCCGGAATGGGCCGGCGGATCGGCCTGGCGGCGAGCCGCCGCCGCTGCGCCACGATTGGCCAGATAGATCCCCGGCAGGATCAGGCACGCGCCGAGCGCGTGATACCAGGTGGGTTGCTCGCCGAGAAACCACCAGCCCACGAAGGCCGCGTACAGGGGGCCCAGATAGAGCACCAGCCCGGTTCTGGCCGGCCCGAGCTCGCGCTGCATGAACGAGTAGGCCTGGTAGGCGCCAAAGCCGGGTAGCAGCGCCACGATCACGGCCAGCAGCAGCGCGCGCGGCCAGTCGGTGGGCAGGCCGACGTCGATGATCTCGGCCACGGTGAACGGGATCAGCACCAGCACCCCACCCATGGTGATCGCGGTCAGGCGCGCGAACGGGCCCAGGCAACTGGGCTGACGGCGCAGCAGGATCGAATAGGCGGTCCAGCACAGGACGGCTGTGAGAATCCACAGGTCACCGACCGTGAAGCGCACAGCGAGCAGATTCTGCAAGGAGCCCTTGACGATGATCAGCACCATGCCGGTGGCGGCCAGCGCCACGCCGATCTTCTGCGCGCCGGAGAGCCGGTCGCCGAACATGCGGGCCGAGATCGCCGCGATCATGACCGGTGCCATCGCGTAGATCAGGCCGATATTGGCCGCGCTCGTGGTGCGCCCGCCGATGTAGACGAAGGCCCCGCAGATCCACATGCCAAGCGCCCCGAGCACCACCAGATCGGGGATCTCGTCGCGCCAGCGCGGCCAGTTGCGACGCAGCTCGCCGGCCGCGATCGGCAGCATCAGCAACAAGGCGAACGCCCAGCGTAACAGCGCCAGCAGGTGCGGCTCGATCACCCCGGGCGCCATCCTGGCGACCAGATAGTTGGCCGACCACAGGGCCGGCGCGATGAACAGCAGGGCGACCGCCCAGCGGTGTCGAAGGTCAGTGGACATAATGCGGCGCTTTACCGGCTTCAGTCGGCCTTGGGAACCCAGGCGGGTTTGCGCTTCTCGAAGAATGCACTGATACCCTCCTGGGCCTCGTCGGAGGTGCGTGCCGCGCCGATACGCTCGGCGGTCATTGTGGTGAGTGCGTCATCGATCGGTCTGCCCACCACATCGCGGATCAGGCGCTTGGTTTCTCCGAGCGCGCCGGGGCTGCCAAGCAACAGCTGTTCGACCAGAGCATCCACGGTGGCATCGAGGTCGTCACGCGGCACCGACTCGTGCACCAGGCCAAGCCTGTGGGCCATCGGGGCCTGAAAAACCTCGGCGGTCAGCATCAGCCGGCGCGCATTGCGCTCGCCGATCGCCTTGATGACATAGGGGCTGATCATCGCCGGCAGCAGACCGAGCTTGACCTCGGACAGGCAGAAGCGGGTTTCCTCGCTGGCGATCGCGATATCGCAGGCACCGACCAGACCCATCGCCCCGGCGAAGGCCGAGCCGTGAACCCGCGCGATCGTGGGCTTGGGGCTTTCATAGAGGGCGCGCATCGCGTGGGCGAGGCCGCCGGCATCCTTGCTGGATTCATCGGCGCTCATCTGGCGACCGGTCTTCATCCAGTTCAGGTCGGCGCCGGAGCAGAAAGCCTGGCCGCGCCCGGCGAGCTTGATCACGCGAACCGAGGCATCGGCGATGGCCGCATCGATCGCGTCGTTCATCTCTGCGATCAGCACATCGTTCATGGCATTGCGACGCTCGGGCCGGTTCAACCAGATGGTTCGCACGCCACGTGCGTTGTCGATTTCAAGCGCTTCGTATCCCATGCTCATCCCGCCCGCAAATCGGACGATTATCCCGCATGTGGGGCCGATTCGAAACGCATCTGGTCCCGCCTCCCGGCAACGGCGGGGCGATGGCTCAGGACAGGGTGTCGATCACGCGGGCGTCAGCCTTTCCGGCCTGCATCATCATGGTTTCGACCAGTGCCAGCAACTCGGCGCTCAGGAAGGGTTTCTCGAGGGTTCGTACGCCCTTTTCATTGCGCAGCGGATGGTCGGGGCCAATGGTCATGCCGGACATGCCGATCACCGGCATTTGCGGCCGCGATTCGCGAATGGCCCGCAGACAGGCCTCGCCGGTCATGTCTGGAAGGTTCATATCCAGCAGAACCAGTGACACGGGCTCGCGTGCCAGTATCTGCAGTGCCTCACCGGCGCGGTCTGCGGTCAGCACCTCGTAGCCGGCGGATTCGAGCACGCGCACGATCGAGAAGCGGACCAGGCGTTCGTCATCGACGACCAGGATCGGCAGCCCGTGGTCTTCGCGCCTGGGCGTGGCGGCCGCGCGCTGCGCACCCTGGGGCAGCAGCATGTGCAGGCGTACCCCGAGCCCGATCGGCTCTGCCCAGAGACGCCCATCGTGCGCGGCGATCACGCCGTCGGCTACTGCCCAGGCAAGCCCGAAATGGAGCCCGGTCCGCGCCGGCGTGACCAGCGGTTCGAATGCCAGGGCGGAATCGTCCGCGCGACCGGATGCGGCCCGGCCGGGCCCGGAGCCGGGCGCCCGATCGGAGATCATCACGTGCACGATCTCGCCGGCGGACAGACCGAGCCGGGCGGCGGAGATCTCACCGAGACGGTGCTGACACGCGTGCAGATCGACCGCGCCGACCGAGCCGGCAACATGGCCGGCTTCATCGAGCAACAGATCGAGCGCGTATTCGAGCAGGCGCGCATCGGCCTCGATCTTCATCCCCGGGGGCGCGCAACTCACTTGAAGCCCGGACCCTTCGGCCAGGCGCGCACTGTGCCTGACATGCAGGCGCTCGAACAAGGTCTCGAGCGCAAAGATGGCCAGGCGTGGGCGCAGCCTCCGACCGAATGCACGCAGATGATTGGTCAGGGCTTCGGCATGATCATGAGCCTTGGCAATCTCGAGCCAGGCCGGGTCTTCGGCGTTGGCCGAACGCGCGCGAAGCATGTCCGTGTGCAGCGCAAGCGGTACAACACGTCATCCAGCAGATCGACCAGGCCGGCGGAAAAGTCGCGCATCGCCTGCAGCCGCCCGCGTGCCAGAGGCTGGCGCGAATGCGTGTCGGCACGTGCCAGTTCGAGCACCCGTTCCAGCAGCCGGTTTTGGTCACCGCTCTGTGCTGAGGGCGGCTCGTTGCCGCCCGGGGCCCGTCTGTCGGTGCTGTCCGGCATGACGCGCCTCAGGCCAGCGCGCGGCCGATCAGCATTCGTTGCACGTCGCTCGTGCCCTCGTAGATCTGGCACACACGGACGTCGCGATAGATGCGCTCAACCGGGAAGTCGTTGACATAGCCATAGCCGCCGTGGATCTGGATCGCGTCCGAGCAGATGCGCTCGGCGGCTTCGCTGGCAAACAGTTTGGCCATGGCCGCTTCTGTCAGGCTGGGCTGGCCGGCATCGCGCAGACTGGCCGCATGCCAGACCAGCTGTCTGGCCGCCTCCAGGCGGGTGGCCATATCGGCCAGACGGAACTGCACCGCCTGATGCTCGAAAATCGGCTTGCCGAAGGCCTGGCGTTCATGCGCGTAGGCACGCGCGGCATCGAAGGCGGCCCTGGCCATGCCGACAGATTGCGCGGCGATGCCGATGCGCCCGCCCTCGAGCCCTGAGAGGGCGATCTTCAGTCCCTGGCCCTCCTCGCCGATCAGATGGCTCGCGGGAATGCGGCAGTCCACGAAACGGATCTGCGCCGTGTCCGACGCATGCTGGCCGAGTTTGCTCTCCAGGCGCGCCACCTCGTACCCCGGCGTGGAGGTCGGCACGATGAACGCACTGATGCCGCGCTTGCCGAGTTCCGGATCGGTGACCGCCATCACGATCGCCATGTCCGCATGTTTGCCCGAGGTGATGAACTGCTTCACGCCGTTCAGAACATAGGCATCGCCCTCCCGACGGGCACGCGTCTTCAGGCCGGAGGCTTCCGATCCGACATGGGGCTCGGTGAGGCAGAACGCGCCAAGCATCGCGCCGCCGGCCAGGGGGCGTAACCACTCCCGATGCTGCTCGGCATTGCCCCAGCGCTGCAGAATCGCGCACACCGGGCAGTTGTTGACCGAGATGATCGTCGAGGTGGCGCCGTCACCGGCGGCGATCTCTTCCAGGATCAGCGCCTGACTGACGGTATCCAGACCGGCACCTCCGAGGGATTCGGGCACGGTGATGCCGAAGCAGCCGAGTTCGGCCAGGCCACGCAAGGCCTCGCGTGGAAACCGGTGGTCACGATCCCAGTCCGCGGCATGGGGCGCGATCTCGGCGCTCACGAAGGCCCTGACCGCATCGCGAATCATTCTCTGGTCATCATTGAGCAACATGAGGGTCTCCGCGGGCCGATCACCAGGGCAGGCTCTGGCCTCGATAGTCATAGAAGCCGCCGCTCTCACAGGACGGATCGGCGATCACCGCACGCAGGCCCTCGACGCTGGTCTCGACGGCGAGCTCGGCGTTGGGGCCGCCCATATCGGTTCGCACCCAGCCCGGATGCAGGCTGAGCACGCGCACGCCCTGATCGCCGTACTGCGCATGAGCCAGGCGCGCCACCATGTTCACCGCGGCTTTCGAGATCCGATACAACGCACCGAAATTGGCATGGGTTTCAGTGATCGAGCCCATCTTGCTGGACACGAACGCCAGTGTGCCACGCTGAGGGACCAGCAGCGGCGCGATCAAGGGCACGAGTCGCATGGCGCCCAGCACATTGGTGCGCATGACCTGGTCGAACTCGGCATCGGCCGGGCCCTGGCCGAGCGCACTGTCACGCGGGCCGTAGACGCCGGCATTGATGATCGCCACATCGATGCGTTCGTCGTCGAGTTGCCAACCGATTCCGGCCAGATCCTCGGGTTTGTCGACATCGAGACGCAGGGTGTGCGCGCCCGCGGAACGCAGCATCTGCCGATCGGGCTCGCTGCGATGGGTACCGAAAACCTGCCAGCCGTCGCCGACATACTGACGCACACATTCGAGGCCGATGCCCCGCGAGGCGCCGATGATCAGCGCGGTGCTCATGGCGCGGGCCTACCCGTGAACCGGGCGGTGACGATAGGGGAGATCTGTCTGGATGTCATGGATGCTTCGAACGACCGGGGTGGACGGTTTGCTCAGTTGCCGTGAGTCTGGGGCTGAAAGCGGTAACGGCGTGGATACGGGAAGACATCATCGAGTTCGCCCGCGCGCACGCGTCTTTGGCGGTCCTGCCAGTAGGCGGGATCGAACAACTCGGCATGATGAGCCATGAAATGCTTGCGAATGTCTGAATGTCCGAGCAGGAAGGTTTCGAATTCCTCCGGAAACACGTCGGTGGGGCCAACCGAATACCAGGGCTCGCTGGCCATCTCGTCTTCCGGGGTGCGCGGCGGCGGCACGCGTCGGAAATTGCAGTCGGTCAGGTAGGCGACCTCGTCATAGTCGTAGAACACCACCCGTCCCTGGCGGGTCACGCCGAAGTTCTTGTAGAGCATGTCGCCGGGGAAGATGTTTGCCGCCACCATGTCCTTGATCGCCTGGCCGTACTCCCGGATCGCGCGTTCGCGCTCGGTGGCATCCACGCGCTCCAGATGGATGTTCAGCGGCGTCATGCGTCGCTCGATGTACATGTGGCTGATCGCCAGGCTGTCACCGTCACGCTCGATCAGTGATGGTGCGGTCTTCTCCAGTTCCTCGATCAGTTCTGGCGACAGCCGCTGCAACGGAAAGCGAACATCGGAGTACTCCCAGGTATCGGCCATGCGTCCGACGCGGTCGTGCACCTTGACCAGCTGGTACTGGCTCTGAATGAATTCGCGCGAGATGTCCTTGCCGCGCACATCCTTGATGATCTTGAACACATACGGAAACGAAGGCAGTGTGAACACACCCATCACCAGGCCCTTGATGCCCGGCGCGATCACGAACTGGTCATGCGAATGGGCAAGATGGTGGAGAAGGTCGCGGTAGAACAGGGTCTTGCCCTGCTTTTGCAGGCCGAGCATCGTATAGAACTCGGCATCGGGCTTGTTCGGGATCAATGAGCGCAGGAAGCGCACATAGGCGCTGGGCACTTCCATGTCCACCATGAAGTACGCACGCGAAAAATTGAACAAGGACTCCATCAACTCGCTGCCGAACAGCGCCGCGTCGATATGGATCCTGCCCTGGGCATCGCGCAGGATCGGCAGCGCGAACGGCGTGATCTCGGCATCATTGATCAACCGGCCCAGCACATAGGCACCCTTGTTGCGAAAGAACAGGTTCGACAACACCTGGATCTGACAGTCGGGAGCCGGCGCGAACTTGGACGGGAAATGCCGGCGCGCCGCATCCAGGAGTTGATCGATGTCGTGCTCGATATCGATGAACGGGCAGGCGATGCCGAAGTCGGCCAGCATCTGGCGCACCGCCTCGCGCCATGAACTGGCCAGCGGGTAGTAGCTGCGATATGCCGAGGGCTTGGCGTCCAGATGGTCGGTGGCCACCGCCGGTCGCACGAAGATGAAGTCGTTGTTGAAATAGGTGCGGTGCAGAATCTTGCAGCACACCGAATTGAAGAAGGTCTCGGCCAGCTCGGGCTGATTGGCGCGTGCCAGCAGGCTCACGTAGTAGCGCTTGACCTTTGGCCAGATCCGCTCACTTTGCGCCTGCTCGGCGTATTCGCTCTGCAGATGCTCCACCGCTTCGCGGACACGCTGGTCATAGAACGCGATTCGCTCGCTGGCCAGTCGTCGGATGCCATGAAAGTCACCCACCTCGAAGCGCGACTTGGCCCGCTGTGCGTGATAGCGGAACAAGGCATAGTGCTTGTCGAAACCGGCGAGGATGGTCGCCGCGATCTCGGCCGCAACATCGCCCGAGCGTGCGCCCGCCTTGTTGCGCGCCGAGGCGATAGCTGACTCGGGCATGTCGATCAGATTGGTGAAAGGGGGCGCGCGTCGCCCCGGAATGATCTCGGATGTTGCGCGAAGCCGCCCGGCTGGCGCTTGTCTTGTGTCACGAACAGGAGCGAATCCATCGCCGACCGGCCGAAACCCCGCGTGGATCGGGGCTTGGGCGCAGACACCGCGCCTGCTTGCCGGCGGCTGCGACGTGCGCCGGCGACCGGGTGACGGACTTGCTCGTCGGGCGGGCCGCGCCGTCTAACCCCTGAGTATAGCCTCCCGCATTGGGGGTAATGCCCGCGTTTGAGCCTCATTAGCAATTCGGTCTGCCCCGGATAGGGCATACTTGCTGCGTCCCAGGCTATCAAGCGCGGGGTCGGCCGTGTCCGGGGGGGCCGCCACCACAGCCCGATTTTGTTCGCGTTTCGGATCGATGCACGTCGTCAGTCAAGTCACGATACGAAAGGCACGTCAGTCGGACGTGCGCCGTCTGCTGGAGATCGTTCAGCAGATGACCGATCTCATGCCCGCCAATGTCGAGCGCGGATTCTTCAACCGTGCCGACGGCCGCGCCCTGGTTCAGTTTCTGATCGAGAAGGGCCAGGTACTGGTGGCGGTGCGTGACGAGCAGCCGATCGGTTTCTGCCAGTTCGCCTATGAGCGCGCACCGGTCTATCAGTCGGCCGATCAGGCCGTGGTTCTGAAAGCCGTCTATGTCGTGCCGGCGGAGCGCGGCGCGGGCTACGGACGTGGGCTGATCGCGCATTTCCTGGCCGAGGCCCAGCGTCGTGGCGTGCAGCGGGTGCTGGCCACGGTCTGCGCATCCGATGTGCTCGATCGCTCGCTGATCCGTAGTGGCTTCGTCGAACGGCGTCGCGAATACCAGCTTCTCCAGCCCGCCCGAGCGTCTTCGGACTGACCCGCCGCGCGTCGCGGCATGCGTGCGCGGCGCTACACTGATGTCTGGCCATCTCGGTGCGAACACCCGTTCGCTCCGAGCGTGCGCTTCGGTGCGCGACGCGCTTCTACGGCATTCACGACCCGCGGAGGAATCATGTCGAATCGTCAACCGTCCGATCTGTCGCCGGCGGCGCCGGGTTTCGCCGATCGCCTCGCGCGCGCCCGGCTGTCCAGGCGCGATCTGCTGTGGCTGGTGGGCGTGACCAGCGGCTCGGCGGCAATCGCCAGTCTGCAGGGCTGCGCCAAGTCGCCCGTCACCGGCGAGACCATTCTCGTGGGGATGAGCGAGGAGCAGGAGCGGCGTGTCGATCAGGAGGTCGCCCCGCATCAGTTCTCGCAGGATTTCGGCGCGGTGCAGGCCGATTCGGTCAATCGCTATGTCAGTGAGGTCGGCGCGCGCATGAGCGCCAATACCCATCGGCCGAACATGCCCTACAACTATCGCGTGCTCAATGCCAATTACGTGAATGCCTACACGTTTCCGGGTGGCGCGATGGGAGTCACGCGCGGCATCATGCTCGATCTGAAGGACGAAGCCCAGCTTTCCGCGCTGCTCGGCCATGAGATGGGGCATGTCAATGCCCGCCATGCGGCGCAGCGACAGGGCGCCGCAATGGTCGCCCAGGTGGCAGTGGTCGGTGTCAATGTCGCGGCGCGCGAATCGCAGTGGGGGCAGCTGGTAGGCATCGCCAGCCAGGTGGGGGCCAGTGCCCTGCTATCGTCGTACTCGCGTGACAATGAGCGCGAGGCCGATGCGCTTGGCCAGGAGTACATGGTGCGCTCGGGCTATCCGGCCACCGGCATGACCGGCCTGCACCAGTTACTGCTGTCCAAGCATTCATCGGAGCCGAATCTGCTGCAGACGATGTTCTCCACCCATCCGATGCCGGCCGAACGCGCCGAGACCGCCCGTCGTCTGGCCGAAACCCGCTACAAGGCCAGTGTGTCGCGGCCCGCCAATCGCGAACGCTTCATGGACAACACGGCGCCGGTGCGTGCGCTTGCCCCGACGATCCGCGCCTGTCAGGAGGGGGAAAGTGCCGCCGCCAATAAGGCGCTGCCCGAGGCCGAGCAGCATTTCGCCACCGCACTCAAGCATCAGCGCGAGGACTACGCGGCCAATGTGCTGATGTCCAAGGTGCTGCTGGCCCAGAACCGCCACGGCGATGCGCAGCGCTTTGCCGATGTCGCATCGCGCGTGTATCCGCAAGAGGCGCAGGCACAGAAGCTGGCGGGGGTCACGCGCCTGGCGCGCAAGGATTACGCCGGCGCCTATGCCCGTCTGAACAGCTTTGATCGCCTGTTGCCCGGCGACCCCGGTGTGTTGTTTCTCAAGGGGGTGGCGCTCGAGGGCAGTGGCGATCGCAATGGCGCCGCGCAGCACTACTACGACTATGCGAGCAAGGTGGGCGGCAACGGCAATGCGTCGCAGTACGCCATCAGCCGCCTGCGTGCCTGGGGCAAGATCCGCTGAAGTCTGCCGGCGGGGAGCTCAGGCCGACAGCGGGGTGCCCAGTGCGGCCAACTGGGCGTCGACGGCTTCGGCCCATCCGCGGTTGGCGAGCGGGCTGGCCGGGCTCGGATGCAGAATCTGGCCCGTGTTCGGCCGGTGCGCGGGCGCAAGGGCGGTGATCACCTCGGCGATCCGCTTGGCCGCGTAGCCGCCGACCCCGATCGCCCATTGCGGTTGCAGGATGCTCAACACGGCCAGCAGATGCTCGTCACAGGCCTGTTGCAGTGGCGCGCGTTCGGCGGCCGGAAGTTTGTCCGGCGTGAGATTGCGCCCGCTTTCCTCGAGAAACACCAGGGGGCAATAGTTGACCACGAACGCGCGCGAGAAGAATGCCTGCGGGGTGCCGAAGCGTTCGCGCGCCCAGCCCCAGAGCCGGCGCCCGGACACCTCGGATCGCGTACAGGCGAAGCCCTCGATCGGGCGTTTCGGGTGTTGCCTGGCCGGCGTGTGGATCGGGGCATCGATGCCCATCCAGTCGCGCACCAACGCCACCTCGCCAAAGGGCACCCCGGTTTGCATCATGCCGAACGGCCCGGGATTCATCCCGAGCAAGACGACGGGCTTGGGGCTCGCGCCGAATCGCGACAGATACTGAGCGTGCGCGGCCCAGGCGTAGTCGAGGGGGTTGTAGACCGTGTGTACCGGCGAAGCAAAGCGCAGCGCCTGAACCGCATCGCGAAGCCGCCGTGCCGCCGCTTCCAGCGTCAGGGCGTGTTCCGGCATGCCGGCCAACGAGGACTCAGACCTCGGCATTGGCGTTGTCGTCATTGCCGGCCACACCCTCGGTGTCGCTGATCCGTTGTGGATGCCAGGGAATCGACAGAGCGAGCAGGGTGAGGCCGAGCCAGTGCAGCGACTGGATCCATAACGGCGCAAGCGCCTGGGGGAGTGCCTGATCGAGTACCCGAAATGCCACCGCGGCAACCAGCGCCGCCTGCCCGAGCACCGCCAGGGGAGCCGAGCCGGCGCCCCGGCCACGTGCCTGTCCCAGGCGCCGCGCGCGAGCGCCGAAAGCACCCAGGGCGATCGCTCCGAGCAGGCCGACCAAGGCGACCAGTGCGGTGAGCGGCGCCGACAATCCCGCCCACGCCGTGGCGAAGATGGCCGCCTGGAGCAGGGCCCCCAGCGTGCTCAGGGGCCAGCTGCGCGTCGAGAATGCGTCCGACTCGCAGGCCGACACGAACGCCAGGTGGGCCGCACCGAGCAACACCAGGCCGGCAGCGAGGCCGCCGGCCGGAATCAGGGCGAGATCGGCAAACAAGCTGAACAGCAGGCCGATGAAGATACCTTGCGCATAGCGATCGGCGAGCGTGCCGCGACGCCAGGCAGCCCAGAGGATCACGGCCGAGGTAGTGGGGTGAAGATCCAGACCAACTCGGGTTTGTCATGGATGCTGCCGGCAACCGTGACCAACGTGCCGATCGCCACCACGGCACTGAGCATCGGGGAATCTTTCAGGCGCATCGGGACGGATGGGAGATTGCAGCGACGGCAGCTTGGCTGAGCGTTATCGAGCGGGTGCCGGCGAGGACATACACATGCGGACGACCACGTTCAGGGATCAACCAATAGAAAGGGGCGCGGTTGCCCGCGCCCGTGGTGCCACGCTTGGTGGCCTTCCAGAGGTATTGGCCACGAGTGATGGCCGTTCTCCAACCTGCTCGGGCACCGAGGGCATACGGAGCGCTTCGCTTCGTGTCACCGCCAGGCCTTCGCCGTCGAAAGCTGGAACGACTCAACCATATGCCGTTCGTGGCGAATCGTCAAGCCCGAGGCAATGGATTTCACGGCCGAATCGCGCCGCATCGCCATACGCGTGAAAGCTCAGGGCGATGGCGGTTGCGCGGGCTCGTCACGGTTGATCAGCACGCGTCGAACGCGGCGCGGTGATGCGCTGTGAACCTCGAAGCGCCAGCCTTGCCAGTGGGCGACATCGCCGGTGCGCGGCAGATGCCCGAGCAACTGCTGCATCATGCCGCCGGTGCTGTCATAGCGTGGTGCAGGACCGCCGGGGAGTTCGTTGATCTGCAGTAGCTCGAGCAGATCCAGCGCGGGCACGAGGCCATCGACGCTGAATGCATGCTCGCCCAGGCGTACCAGCGCCTGCACGCCATTGCCGTTCTCGGGATTGCCCGCGATCGCCTCGAACAGATCACTGATCGTGACCAGACCTTGCAGGTCACCATATTCATCGACGACCAGTGCGGCGCTGGTGCCGGCCTCGTGCAGGCGTTCGAACAGCTCGCGTCCGGTCAGGGTTTCAGGGACATAGAGCGGTGGCTGCATCGCGGGCGGCCAGCTGCTGTGCTGCGGATCGATCGCTACTGCCAGCAGTTCCCGGGTGTGCAGGATGCCGAGAAATTCCCCCGTCGTGCCGTCTCTCACCGGGTAGCGGGAGAGTGCCTGATCGGCGGCCTGTCTGAGGTTCTCGATCAGCGGCGTGCGTGCATCGAGCACGCGCATCTGTCGGCGAGGGGTCATGAACGAACCGACGCGACGGTCGTCGAGCCGGAACACGCGCCTGACCAGTTCGAACTCCGCCGGTTCGATCAGCCCGGCGCGCGCGCCCGCACTCAGCAAGGCCTGAATCTCTTCATCGGTGATCGCCTCGTCATCGCCCTCGGGGACACGCAGCACGCGCATCAGCGCATTGGTCGAAACGCTCAGCAGCCAGACGAACGGGGCGGCCAGCCTGGCCAGCAGGGCCATGGGTCTGGCCAGGGAGCGCGCCAGCTTCTCGGGCGCGCTCTGGGCGATGCGTTTGGGCAGCAACTCTCCGATCACGATCGAGGCATAGGTGATCACGATGACCACGATCGCGGTGGCGCTGGTGGCCGCCAGCGTCTCGGCAAGGCCCGCGGCGCGCAGAATCCCGGCCAAAGGGCCGGCCAGAGCTGACTCACCGACGATGCCGTTCAGGATGCCGATCGAGGTGATCCCGATCTGCACGGTCGAGAGCAGGCGGGTCGGCTGGCGTTTGAGCGTCAGTGCCATTGCCGCGCCCGGGTCGCCACCATCGGCGGCCGATTGCAGCCTGGTCTCCCGGGATGCGATCAGCGCGAGTTCGGCCATCGCGAACACGCCGTTCAGAATGATCAGGAAAAGCAGCAGCAAGGCATCCATGGGGGTGTCCGTGTCGGGTCGGGGAAGCGCCGCCGGTGCGCGCGGCGATCGCGTGATCTGCTTGCTGCGAATGCATCGCCGAACCCGTGCCGGACGAGGTGCGCAGCATGTTGGCGGGGGTGATCCCGGGCCGGTCGCAGATCAGGTGCGCGGCCGTCGGTGCCATGAGCGGCCCGGCGTGCGGGGACTGCCGCTGCGAGCCGGCGTCACTCGCGCGCGAACAGCGAGCCGATGGTGTCGATCTTCTCGAGTGCCGCGGCGCAGCCACGGATCGTGCAGTGCATCGGATCATCCGCGATGAGCACGGTCAGGCCGCTTTCTTCCATCAGCAGCCGGTCGATGTCGGCCAGCATCGCGCCGCCCCCCGTGAGCATGATGCCGCGTTCGCTGATGTCGGCGCCGATTTCCGGCGGGGTCTGCTCGAGCGCGAGTTTGATCAGGGAGACGATCTGGTTCAGGGGCTCGGTGAGTGCCTCCAGCACCTCGGCACTGGAGATGCGAAAGCTGCGCGGCACGCCCTCGGCGACACTGCGGCCCTTGACCTCGAGCTCGCGACGATCGCCGGTCGGAAACGCCGAGCCGATCGTGTGCTTGATGGTCTGCGCGGTCTGCTCGCCGATCAACATGCCGTAGTTGCGGCGCACATAGTTGACGATGGCCTGATCGAAGGTGTCGCCGGCCACCCGCGCCGAGTGTTTGTAGACCATGCCACCGAGCGATATCACGCCGACCTCGGTTGTGCCACCACCGATATCGATGACCATCGAGCCGCTGGCCTGGGCCACCGGCAGACCGGCGCCGATCGCTGCTGCCATCGGTTCCTCGATCAGGTAGACCTGGGCGGCACCGCCGCCGAGCACGGCCTCTCGGATGGCACGCCGCTCGACCTGGGTGGAGATCGCGGGTACGGTGACCAAGACCCGGGGGCTGACCGCGAAACGGCGCTGCGGATCGGCCTTGCCGATGAATGCGCGCAGCATCTCGCGGGTGAGGGTGAGATCGGCGACCACTCCGTCGCGAATCGGGCGTACCGCGCTGATCGAGCCGGGCACCTTGCCGATCATCAGGCGCGCTTCACGACCCACCGCGGCCGCCAGGCCGGCCTCGCCCTCGCGAACCGTGACCACCGAGGGTTCGTCGAGCGTAATGCCGCGCTCGGCCACCATGATGCGGGTGTTCGAGGTGCCGAGATCGATCGCCAGATCGTGTGACAGGTACTTGCGGATGAAGCCGATCATGGACGGTGTCGAGGGGTTGACCCGGACCGGCACGGGTGCATGGTGGTCGCAGGCACCAAGCTCGGATCCGCGGGGACTGTCATGGTAACAGTTCATGCAGGGCCCGTTCACCTATAATCGCCCTTTCCCCGAGGCCTCCTGAATCCTGCACCATGTCGCTAAGCGCCGATGACGTGCGCCGCATCGCGCAGCTTGCGCGTCTGGCCATTTCCGAAGACGAGGTCGAGCGCACGCTGACCGATCTGAACCGCGTGTTCGAGCTCATCGAGCAGATGCGCGCCACCGATACAAGCGCGCTCGAGCCCATGACCCACCCGCATGAGCAGCCGCTGCGGCTGCGCGAGGATCTTGTCACCGAGATCGATCAGCGTGAGGCCCTGCAGGCGGTCGCGCCCGAGACCGCCGGTGGTCTGTATCTCGTGCCCAAGGTCATCGAATGACGAACGCCGCTTCATGGCATCGGCGCAGCGTCGCCGAACTGCGCGCCGCGCTCGATGCGGGCGAGGTCAGCGCGGTTGCGCTGGCCGAGCACTTTCTGGCGCGGATCGCGGCCAGCGGGCTCAACGTGTTCATCGATGTGCAGCCGCAGCTGACCCTGGCCCAGGCGCGTGCGGCCGATGCCCGTCTGGCCGCAGGTGAGCGCGCTCCCCTGCTTGGCATGCCGATCGCCCACAAAGACATCTTCGTCACCCGGGGCTGGCGCTCCACGGCCGGTTCGCGCATGTTGGCCGACTATGTCTCGCCCTATGACGCCACTGTGGTGCAGCGTCTGGTCGATGCCGGCGCGGTCTGCCTGGGCAAGCTGAACTGCGATGAATTCGCCATGGGCTCTGGCAATGAGAACTCCTATTTCGGGCCGGTGCGCAATCCCTGGGATCACGCGCTGATCGCCGGCGGTTCGTCGGGTGGTTCGGCTGCGGCCGTGGCCGCCGGGCTGGCGCCGCTGACCACCGGCACCGATACCGGCGGATCGGTGCGCCAGCCTGCCGCGATGTGCGGGGTCACCGGCATCAAGCCCACCTATGGCCGCGTGTCGCGCTACGGAATGATCGCGTTCGCATCCAGCCTCGATCAGGCCGGCGTCATGGCCCGCGATGCGCGTACCTGCGCGCAAGCGCTGAGCGCCATCGCGGCATTCGACCCACGCGATGCCACCAGTGTCGATCGCGCTCCCGAGGAATTCACTCGCGAGTTCGGTCTGTCGCTGCAGGGACTGCGTATCGGTCTGCCGGCTGAATTCTTCGGCGAGGGCCTGAGCCGCAGTGTCGCGCAACCGGTGCGGGCCGCGATCGCGGAACTCGAACGGGCCGGCGCGAAGCTGATCGAAATCGCGCTTCCCGACACCGCGCTGGCGGTGCCTGCCTACTATGTGATCGCGCCGGCCGAGGCCTCGAGCAATTTGTCGCGCTTTGACGGCGTGCGCTACGGGCATCGCGCCGAGAACACCACCGATCTGGCCGATTTCTACAGCCGCAACCGGGCCGAGGGCTTCGGCGCCGAGGTGCGGCGGCGGATCATGATCGGCACCTATGTGCTCTCGCACGGTTACTACGATGCCTACTATCTGCAGGCGCAGCGTCTGCGCCGACGCATCGCCAATGAGTTCGCGGCCGCGTTCGAGCAGGTGGACGTCATTGCCGGGCCGGTGAGCCCGGTGACGGCGTGGCCGATCGGCGAGCGCACCGATGATCCGGTGCGCAACTATCTGGCCGACATCTACACCCTGCCGGCGTCGCTGGCGGGTCTGCCCGGGCTGTCGATGCCGGCCGGCTTCGATCCCGACGGGCGTCCGGTGGGGCTGCAGCTGATCGGCAGGCACTTCGACGAGGCGCGGCTGCTGGCTGTGGCCGACCGCTATCAGCAGCTCACCGACTGGCATCGACGCATGCCCGAGGAGGCGCAATGATCAAACCCGGTTTCATCGGTCTGGCCGTCATGGCCGCTGCGCTGGCGACCCTGGCCGCCTGCGGTTCGACCTCATCGCGGCGCGGCGGGCCGGTCGCGGCGCCGCCGGTGCAAAGCACCTTGCCCAGCGGCGCCGCGGTCAAGGCCGCGCCGCGCGGTGATGGCCTGAGCCTGGTGGGGCGCTGTGCGCAGCGCGAGGTCGATGGCTTCGCCGAGGATGCCTCCCTGCAACTCACGCGCGGCGAGGTTCGCGAGTTGAACTGGTCGATCACGATCGGCAAACGCGGTAGTTGCCGCTTCCGGGGCGAGGAGTTTCGCCAGACCAAGACCTCGCCAACGGTCGAACTGCTGGCGCGCGACGGTTCGGGCTGCAAGCTGATGGTCTGGGGCGATCCGCGGCGGATCACGCTCGCCCATGCGGGCTGTGCGAAATTCTGTTCGCCCGGCGTCTATGACCAGGCCTGGCCGGTGATGTTCGATCCGCGAACCGGGCGCTGCGCGGATACCGAGCGCTGATGTCGCGCCAGGCGTCCATCCACCCGAGAACTCGAACCAGCGGCACGATGCTGATCGGACACCACACCCGCCCTGTGCCCGGCGGGCGGGAATATTGAATGACCACGCGATCTAGGCAGGACACGAGCATGTCGGGTTGGGAAGTCGTCATTGGTATCGAAACCCATACGCAGTTGGCCACGCGCTCGAAGATGTTCTCCGGCGCATCCACCGCGTTCGGTGCCGAGCCCAACCGCCAGGCCTGTGCGGTGGATCTCGCGCTGCCGGGCGTTCTGCCCGTGGCCAACCACGAGGCGGTGGCCTGTGCGATCCGGTTCGGCCTGGCGGTGGGCGCCGAAATCGCGCCACGCTCGGTCTTTGCGCGCAAGAACTACTTCTATCCGGATCTGCCCAAGGGCTATCAGATCAGCCAGTTCGAGCTGCCGGTGGTAGCCGGGGGCTCGTTGTCTTTCCTGCTCGGCGAGGGCGATGCCGTGCAGACGCGCACCATCCGCCTCACCCGCGCGCATCTCGAGGAGGATGCCGGCAAGTCGGTCCACGAGGGGCTCGCAGATCGCTCCGGGATCGACCTGAACCGGGCCGGCACGCCGCTGCTCGAAATCGTCACCGAGCCCGACATGCGCTCTGCCGCCGAGGCGGTGGCCTATGCGCGTGCGCTGCACGGCCTGGTCGTCTGGCTTGGCATCTGCGACGGCAACATGCAGGAGGGGTCGTTTCGCTGTGATGCCAATGTCTCGGTGCGCCGCCACGGAGAACCCCTGGGCACGCGCTGCGAGATCAAGAACCTGAACTCGTTCCGCTTTCTCGAGCGGGCGATCCAGTTCGAGGTGCGCCGCCAGATCGAGATCATCGAAGACGGTGGCCGGATCATCCAGGAGACCCGGCTCTACGATCCCGACCTCGACGAGACCCGGGCCATGCGCAGCAAGGAAGATGCGCATGACTATCGTTACTTCCCGGACCCCGATCTGCCGGATCTGCTGATCTCCAGCACCTGGATCGATGCCGAGCGTGCGCGGATGCCGGAACTGCCGTCCGCGATGCGCGAGCGCTTCGTGGCCGAACTCGCGCTCAGCGACTACGACGCCGCCACCCTGACCGCCTCGCGTGACATCGCGGGCTATTTCGAACAGGCGCTCGAGTGTCTCGACGAACGCGCCGCCCGCGCCAAGACGCTGGCCAACTGGGTCATGTCCGATCTGTCGGCGGCGGTCAATCGCAGTGAGGCCTCGTTCGCCGAGGCCGCGGTGCGGCCGGCCCTGCTGGCCGCACTGGTCACGCGTGTCGCCGACGGCACGGTCTCCGGGCGCGCCGCCAAGGAGCTGTTCGCGGCCTTCTGGGGAGAGCCGCCGGCGAACGCGGATTCACAGGCAGCGGCGCTGGCTGTGGTGGATGCCGAGATCGCGCAGCGTGGGCTGCGTCAGATCAGCGATGATGGCGCGCTGCTGAGCATCGTGGAGTCGGTGATCGCGGCCAATCCCAAGCCGGTCGAGGAGTTTCGCGCCGGCAAGGCCAAGGCGCTGAATTCGCTGGTCGGGCAGGTGATGAAGGCCACCGGCGGCAAGGCCAATCCGCAGCGCATCAATGCCCTGCTGCGGGAGGTCGCCGAGCGCGGCTAGTTTGTAGTTCCGTCTTGTCTGCAGGCTCAGCCCGAGTGGCGGTCCGCCTCGGCCTGCATCTTGAGAAGCTTCTGCAGGCGCGCGGCATCCTCGCCAAAGCGCTCGCGCACGACGCCCTGCTCGCGCTGGCGAGACTTCACCAGGGCGTCCTCGGCCAGGATCTCACTGGCCAGGCGGGCCACCCGGATCTTCAATTCTTCGGGCGCCTTGCCCGCCGGATGGCTGGCGATCTCGCGCTGGGTCGCCTGCAGTGTTTCGTGTAGCTCCACCATGCGCGCGTAGTTCTCTTCGATCCGCTCCTGCAGTTCGGCGATGCGCCGGTCGCGCATCGTGTGCAGATCGGCCAGCGTCGGGTAGGCGCGGAGCAGGGCCTGATCGCGGGCTCGCTGCTGGCGCTCGCGCATTTCGCGCACCCGGTCGGCGGCCGCTTGCGCGGCCTTGGCCTCGCGTTGGGCGCGCGTGAGCGGTGCCGGGATTTCCCGTTTCGTGGCGCCGTCGCTGCGCAGTTCGCGCATTGCCTGTTTGGCGCAGGCCTCGATCGGCCGGTCGCTCGTGTGGCGATGGCCCTGGGCATCCACGCAGGTGTAGATCGAGGGGCCCTTACGCTTTTCGTCGGCGCCCGGATACTGGCCCTGGGCCGGGCCGAATGCCAGCAGGGCGGCGAGCGCGATCAGTGTGGTTTGGCCCGGCTTTACCATGACCGCCGATGGTATGGGGCGGGCTATGCCACGCCAAAGCGGTCTCGATAGGCGGCGATGCGATCACGATGGACGGCCAGGGGCCCGGCGGCGTCCTCACCGACCACGGCCAGCAGGTCGGAAAGGTCGGCGATTGCCAGGACCGGTATCGACCACATCGCGGTGACCTCCTGCGCGGCCGAGCGCGGGTTGTGCTCGTCGCGGCCTCGTTCCTGGCGATCGAGTGCGATCAGCACCCCGGCCGGTCGGGCGCCCGCCTGCTCGATCAGCGCCACGGATTCGCGCACCGACGTGCCGGCGCTGATCACGTCATCGATGATCAGCACATTGCCCTGCAGCGGGGCGCCAACCAGGTTGCCGCCTTCGCCGTGATCCTTGGCTTCCTTGCGGTTGTAGGCGAACGGCAGGTCATGGCCCAGGCGTGCGGCCTCGATCGCCGTGGCCGCGGCCAGCGTGATGCCCTTGTAGGCGGGCCCGAACAGCATGTCAAAGGACAGCTCACCGCGCTCGCGCGCGTCAATCAGCGTGCGCGCATAGAACTCGCCCAGGCGCCCGAGCAGGGCACCGGAGCTGAACAGGCCGGCATTGAAGAAATACGGTGAGAGGCGACCGGCCTTGGTCTGGAACTCGCCAAAGCGCAGGATTCCGGCCCCGACGCAGAAGCGGATAAACTCGGCGCGCACTGCGGCGGACGATTTTTGGTGGCGTTCCAGTTCCATACCGCTGCAGACCTCCCGCGTGTGACAGCACGCTCATCGACTCGAGAAACACGGAAGCGCTGATGATACGGGTGATCTCGTTGAACCTGAACGGCATCCGTTCGGCCGCGCGCAAGGGCCTGGTGCCATGGCTTGCCACCCAGCAGGCGGATATCGTCTGCGTGCAGGAACTCAAGGCGCAGGAAGACGACATCGACGACACCCTGCGACAGATCGATGGTCTGAGTGGTCACTTTCATCCGGCCCAGCGCAAGGGCTACAGCGGTGTCGGCGTCTATGCCCGGCGTAAGCCGCTGGCGGTGCGGCGTGGTTTCGGCGTTGCGGAGTTCGATGACGAGGGTAGATACCTGGAGCTCGATTTCGGCCGCTATGCGGTGATCTCGGTCTATGTGCCCTCGGGCACTTCCTCCGAAGAGCGTCTGCAGGCGAAGTTCCGCTTCATGGAGGCCTTCGGCACCCATCTGCGCGAACTGCGCCAGGCCGGGCGCGAGATCGTTCTGTGTGGCGACTGGAACATCGCGCACAAGGAGATCGATCTTCGCAACTGGCGCAGCAACCAGAAGAACTCCGGTTTTCTGCCCGAGGAGCGCGCCTGGCTGAGCTGGATCTTCGATGATCTCGGCTTCGTCGATGTGTTCCGGCAACTGGATCAACGCCCAGAGCAATACACCTGGTGGAGCAACCGGGGGCAGGCCTGGGCGAAGAACGTGGGCTGGCGTCTGGACTATCAGATCGCCACGCCGGGCCTGGCGGAAAAGGCGCGGGCCACGCGCATCCACATCGATGATCGTTTCTCCGATCATGCGCCCCTGATCATCGACTATGCGGTCCGCCGCTGAGGATCCCGCGCGTGCGGCGGCAAGCCCGCTTCGCGCGCTGTTCCTGAGTCGGCGCATGCTGTTCATGCTGATGCTGGGATTCGCCAGCGGTTTGCCGCTGGCGCTCTCGGGCGGCACGCTGCAGGCCTGGCTGACGGTCAGCGACATCGATGTCGGCACGATCGGCTACTTCACGCTGGTGGGCCTGCCCTACACCTTCAAGTTCGTCTGGGCGCCGCTGATGGATCGTTTCGAGCCGCCCCGGCCCGGGCGCCGCCGCAGCTGGCTGGTGCTCACGCAGCTCGCGATCGGCGCGGTCTGTATCGCCTATTCCTTGCTCGACCCGGCGCTGCACACGCGCTGGCTGGCCATGCTGGCGGTGGCGATGGCATTTCTCTCGGCGTCGCAGGACGTGGTTTTCGATGCCTATCGCAGCGACCTGCTCGCCCCCGAAGAGCGCGGTGCCGGCGCCGCGCTGTCCGTGCTCGGTTATCGGCTGGCGATGCTGGTCTCGGGCGCACTAGCTCTATATCTAGCCGGCCGGTGGCTCGGATGGTCGGCCACATTCGCCGGGATGGGTGTCCTGATGTTCGCGATGGCGATCATCAGCTTGCTAGCGCCGGGGCTCGGGCCGCGGCCAGGGCCGGCGGCAGGTGCTGGGCGGGAGCTTGCCGGTTTCGTGGCGATGTTGGTGGCTGGCGTGGCGGTATGGGCATCGTCGCGTGGGTTACGGCTCGGGCTAGAGCTGTGGCCTATGGCCGCGCAGGCGCTAGAGGGGCGATTCGGCACGCTGGCCTTCGACACAATGTCGATCTTGACCGCATTTGTAGGTGCCCTATGGGCGGCGCGCGCGGTAGGCTTTCCGTCATTGGTCAATCCCTGGGATGCATTCTTTTCGCGCCCACACGCGTGGGCTCTGCTTGCGCTGATCGTGCTCTACAAGCTTGGCGACGCGTTCGCCGGTACTTTAACAACCGCATTTCTTCTTCGGGGGGCAGGCTTTAGTCTTGAAGAAGTTGGCACATATCACCATGTCCTTGGTCTGGTGACCACGATCATCGGCGCGCTGGCAGGTGGGGCCTGGCTGGCGCGCACCAACCTGTATCGAGCGCTGATGATCTTCGGCCTGCTGCAGGCGGTATCGAACTTCGGCTATTGGCTGATCGCGGTCCTGCCCAAGAGTCTGCCGCTGATGGCCGGCGCGGTGTTTCTGGAGAACCTCTGCGGCGGCATGGGGACGGCGGCCTTCGTCGCTTTCCTGATGGCGCTGACCGATGCCCGCTTTTCGGCCGCCCAGTATGCGTTGCTCTCGGCACTATCGGCGGTCGGGCGGATCTACGTCGGCCCGGCGGCCGGCGTGCTGGTCAAGGCCTACGACTGGCCCACATTCTTTGCGCTGACCGTGCTGACCGCGCTGCCGGGCCTGGTATTGCTGTACGGGTTGCGCGGCCCGGTGCGCGGGCTCGATGCCCGCGGTGGGGGCGGCGATTCCGCTTCCGTACCATAGCGGCTTTCGCGCCTGCCGGCCGTGGCCGGCACAGTGCTCGAACCCCGGGGCCGGAAGCGCCCCTCGCAGGTCGGCGCGCACGGCCGACCCAGGAGACCCCGATGTCCGACCGTGTTCATCATCTGGCGATCGTCGGTGGCGGCGTGGCCGGTGCATCCACGGCGGTGCAAGCCGTGCGCCGCTCGCCGGTGCCGCTGCGGGTGACATTGTTCGAGCCGCGTGCCGAACTGGGTCGCGGTCTGGCCTATCGCACCACTGATCCCGATCACCGGATCAATGCCCATCTGGTGTTTCATCCGATCGATCCGACGGACATCGGGCAGGTCATGCGCTGGCTGCAGGCCGATGATCTGCTGGCGCGCGATCCGGAGGCCTTGTGTGCGTTCGGGGTGTTCCCGCGGCGCGCGGAGTTCGGCCGCTATCTGCATGAGTCTGTGCAGGCACACATGACGGCCAACCCGAGCGGCTCGACAATCATTCACGATCGCCGAATGGTGCGGGATTTACACGAGCAGGGCGGGCGGGTGCGCATCGAAACCGATGACGGCGCATCGCTCGAGGCCGATGCGGTCGTGGTCGCCATCGGCAATCCTCCGCCACGGGTGCCGCCGCTGCTGGCGCCCGTGGCCGGGCATCGTGCCTGCGTGAGCGACCCGCTCGCCGAGCGGGCACTGGATACGCTCGATCCCGATGCAGCGGTGCTGGTCATGGGCACCAGCCTGACCGCGGCCGACACGCTGGCCAGCCTGATCCGGCGCGGCCATCGTGGCCCGATCACTGCGTTCTCGCGGCGTGGTCTGCGTCCACGTGCCCAGCGTCCGCCCGATCCCTCCATCCGGGTCGAGGATCTCACCGACGACTGGCTGCTCGGGATGATGATGCGGCCGATGGCCGATTTTCTGCTTCCCCCCGATGGCGGCGCGCCCACCCTGCGTTTCCTGATCCGTGCGTTGCGCCAGCGCATTCGCGAGACCGCGGCCCAGGGGCAGGCCTGGCAGCTGGCATTCGACGACCTGCGCGATGCGGTCTGGCGATTCTGGCCGCGCATGGCCGATGCCGAGAAGCGGCGTTTCATCCGTCGTGTGCGCGTCTGGTACGACGTGCACCGGTTTCGCATTCCACCGCAGACCCAGGCGCTGCTCGATCGCGCGCAGGCCGATGGCCGGCTGCGCTTTGCCCGCTACGGGCTGGAGGCGGTGAGCAGCGCCGGCAGCGAGCGCCTGCGGGTATCCCTGGCCGGCCGCGATGGCCGTCTCGAGGCCGAGGTCGGCGCGCTGATCAATTGCACCGGGCTCGACATGGCCGCGGCCCCGGCGCCAGGCAGCCTGGCCGCCAACTGGCTGGCGGACGGCCGCCTGCAGCCGCATCCCTGTGGTTTTGGCTATCGCTTCGATGACGACTGCCGGCCGGTGGCCGCCGACGGTGGCGTGCCCGGGCGCATCCGCTTTGTCGGGCCCGTCACCGTCGGGCACTTCGGTGACCCGCTGGGCGCGATCTTTATCGTGATGCAGATCCACCGGATGCTGCCCGGATTGCTGGGCAAACTCTGACCCATCGGCGCGCTGAGCGACCTGCGGCCGCCATCGGGCACGGCGGCGCGCAGGGTGCGCGACGGCGGTAGTATCTCGGAAACGTGTCCGTGACAACCTTCCTGGAGAAACCGCATGTCAGATGCATCCGTCTTTGCACAGATCACCGAACTCGATGAGGCGCGTCAACGCGCCACCCTGGCCAAGGACATCGACTCCGTGGCGGGCATCATCGGGGCCACCCTGCGCTATGTGCATGGCAGCGGCACCGACGAGGATCGTGACCTTTACCTGCAACGCCTGCGTGAGGGTTTCTACGACTACCGCGGCCTGAAAGTGTCGCGCAGGGAGTTTCGTCGCTTTGGCGAGACGGTGTTGGTTCACGGGGACATTGCCATTCATGTCGTCGTGAACGGCAATGAAAAGAACTTCGTTTCCCGCTATCTGCAGGTGTGGGCCGATGAAGGCGGCGCCTGGCAGATGATCGCCTGGCAGAGCACGCCGATGCCGAGCGCCTGAGCGGGCGCGATTCCGCGATCTCGATGGTTCGGCCCGTGCATATCAGCATCCGACGGGGCCCCTCGCAGGGCCGTCCGGGGCATCCGCGGCCCGGCGTTCGTGGCGCGCGCCAGGCCGCTGCCGCGCCAACAGCCTGTTACACTTCGCGGTCGCTCGATCGTGCTCGTGTCGAAGCTGAATGCATCGGCGGTGTGCGGCCCGTTCGTGTCACGCGGCAGCGTCTGGCGTTGCCCGTGACCTCTCTCAAGTCAGGTTAGTCTCATGGTCAATCAGGAAGCTCTGGATAAGCTGTTCAACGACGCGCGCACCGCCAACGGCTGGATATCGGGCGACGTCACCGATGCCCAGCTGAAGAAGGCCTTCGACCTGATGAAGATGGCACCCACCTCGGCCAACAGCCAGCCGGCGCGCATCGTGTTCCTGCGCTCGGCCGCTGCCAAGGAGCGGCTCAAGCCCGCGCTCTCACCGGGTAACCTGGACAAGACCCTGAAGGCGCCCGTGGTGGCGATCATCGCCCACGACACCCAGTTCCAGGAGCATCTGCCGCGTATGTTCCCGCATGCGCCGAACTTTCGCGATCTGTTCGATGGCGAGGACAAGCGCGCGGCCCGCGAGATCACCGCATTTCGCAATGGCACGCTGCAGGGCGCGTATTTCATTCTGGCCGCGCGCGCGGTCGGTCTGGACTGCGGGCCGATGTCCGGCTTCGATAATGCCAAGGTCGATGCCGAGTTCTTCCCCGACGGCCGCTTCAAGTCGAACTTCCTGGTCAATCTGGGCCGCGGCGATCCGGACAAGACCTTCCCGCGCAGCCCGCGTTTCGAGTTCGACGAGGTCTGCCAGGTTCTCTAGGGCCTGTTTACACTCATCCGATACCCGTCGCAGTCAGGGCAAACGCGCCAGACCCACTGTCCGCGAGCCCGGTGAAGGGCTTGCCCGCGGCGCGCCTGGTTTTCTGTCTGGAGCGCCGTGTCGCATTCAGCGACCGGCCAGCAGACGGCGGCCGATCACATGCGCCTGGATCTCGCCGGCACCCTCGAAGATGTTCAGGATGCGGGCGTCGCAGAGCAGGCGGCTGATCTCGTATTCCAGCGCGTAGCCGTTACCGCCGTGCAGTTGCAGACCGCAGTCGGCATTGGCCCAGGCGACGCGCGCGCCTAGCAGCTTGGCCATGCCGGCCTGCATGTCGCAACGCTCGCCGCGATCCTTCTCGCGGGCCGCGAAGTAAGTGAGTTCGCGCGCCATCGTGGCCTCGGCCAGCATCAGGGCGAGCTTGTCGGCCACGCGCGGGAACTCGATCAGCGGCCGGCCGAACTGATGCCGCTCCAGCGCATAGCGGCGACTGACATCGAGCACATCGAAGGACACACCGATCGCGCGTGCGGCGGTCTGGATGCGTGCACTCTCGAAGGTCTGCATCAGCTGCCGGAAACCGCGCCCGGGCTGCCCGCCGAGCAGGGCCTGCGCAGGGACCGAGAAGCCGTCGAACGAGATCTCGTATTCCTTCATGCCGCGATAGCCGAGCACGCCGATCTCGCCACCGCTCATGCCCTGGGCGGGGAACGGATTCTGAACCGTGCCACGCGGCTTCGGCGCGAGCAGCATCGACAGGCCGTCGTGGCCCGCCACCTCGGTTTCGCTGCGCACCAGCAGGGTCATCATGTCCGAGCGCGCGCCGTGGGTAGACCAGGTCTTGTTGCCGTGGATTCGCCAGCTGCCGTCGGCCTGCCGAAGCGCGCGGGTCTTCAGATTGGCGAGGTCGGAGCCGATGTCGGGCTCGGTGAACACCGCGCAGGGAAGGACCTCGCCGCTGGCGATGGCCGGCAACCAGGCCTGTTTCTGCTCGTCGGTGCCGTTCAGGCCGATCAGTTCGGCGGCGATCTCCGCGCGCGTGCCCAGTGAGCCCACCGCCAGGAAGCCGCGCGAGAGTTCCTCGGAGACCACGCACATGGCCAGTTTGCCCATGCCCTGGCCGCCGTAGCGCTCATCGATGGTCACGCCGAAGGTGCCCAGCGCGCTCATCGCGGCGATGGTCTCGTCGGGGATCAGGGCATCGGCCAGATGCCAGGCATGGGCGTGCGGGCGCACCGCCTCGCGGGCGAAGCGACGGAAGGTCTCTCGCACCATGTCGAGCGTGTCGTCACCGAGCGCTTCATTGCCGTAATCGCCATCGGCGATCGCCACCGCCAGCCGGGCGCGGGCGCCGGGGTCCGCACCCAGTTCGATCATCGTGCCGACCGCGTCATCGGCCAGCAGTGCGGCCGCGGCCGCCCGCGCGCCCAGATCGGCCGGGCGCGCGATCTCCAGCTGGCTCATCGGGATGCCGCTGCCCAGCTGGTTCAGATACTCGCTGACACCGATCGCGGCCACCGTGGCATCGACCTCGGCGAGCGCGCCCTGCGCCTGCAGACGCTCGCAGCGATTGGCCATCTCGCCGATGGCCTGGGTCAGCGTGGCCGCCCACGCCAGGCCGTGGACCGCGCGCTGCGCGCGATCCGCCGCCGCCAGGGGCCGCACGCCGGTGTTTGTCGGCACGCCCGAATCGCGTTGCTGCTGGACGCGCTCGATGACCGCATCGGTACTTGCCAGCAGCGCCTGCTGTGCGGCCGCGGCAGCATGGCGCAAGGGGGTGATCAGTTCGCGAGGATTCATCGATTTCTCAGTTCGCGTCGGCGACGATGCCGCGATCACGGAGATCGGCCACCGCGGCGGAGTCCAGTCCGAGCAGGTCGCCCAAGACGGTTTCGGTGTCGGCGCCGAGGGCCGGTGCCGGCCGCAGCGGAATGCGCGCACTGGCCGAGTAATGACCCGGGCTACCCGGCGCGCGATAGGTGGCGCCACTCGGTTGTGTGATGCGCTCGATCATCGGGTGCGACTCCTGAAGCTCGGGATGCGAGGCCAGCGTCTGGGACAGGTTCTGATAGGGGCCCCAGCACACCTCGCAGGCCTCGAAGCGTTCGGCCAGGACATCGAAATCGCGTTCGGCCACGGCCCTGGCAACCACCGGATTGAGCGCATCGCGATGCTCGTAGCGCAGGCCTTCGTCGGGGCTGAGATCGACGCCGCGTTCGCGCTCGATCGCCGCGATCTGTTCACCGATGCCCAGCGCCTCGATCAGGCCGGCCCACTGTTTGGCGGTGACCGCGACAATCATCAGATCGCGGCCATCGCGGGAGCGGAAGTCGCGTCCGAATGCGCCAAATACATTGTTGCCCAGGCGCGGGCGGTCTTCATTGAGCGTTTCCACCTCGGCGATCTGGCCGAGGGCGCCGAGCGCCATGAAGGCCACGCTCGACAGCGGCAGCGCCACCTCCTGGCCCAGACCCGTGGCGCGGCGATGCCGCTCGGCCGCCAGCAGATGCATGGCGCCAAGCGCGCCGGTGAGCAGGTCCCAGCCCGGCATCACATGATTGACGGGCCCGTCCGTGCCCTCGGGGCCGGTGTTCAGCGGATAGCCGGTGAGCGCATTGATCGTGTAATCGAGCCCCGATCGGCCGTCGGCCCAGCCTTGCACGCGCACCGTGATCAGGTCGGCCCGGTGCTGCGCCAGCCGCTCGTGCGACAGAAAGCCCTCGCGCGGGAAGTTGGTGACGAACAGGCCACCCTGATCTCCGGGCGCGGTGATCAGGCGTACCGCGAGCGCCCGGCCCTCGGGGGCTCGCAGATTGACCGCGATCGAGCGCTTGGCCTTTTGCAGGCCTTCCCAGTACAGGCTGTGTTCGCCAAGGCGCGGCCAGCGCCGGTAATCGGGGCCGCCACCGATCGGGTCGATGCGGATCACATCGGCGCCAAGCTGGGCCAGATGCAGTGCGCAGGAAGGGGCCGCGACGAAGGATGAGGCTTCGACGACGCGCATGCCCGCGAGGATGTCGTACATGAGGTTTCCGGTTCCGAGAACAGCTGCTGCATTGCGAAAAATCAATGTTACCGCGCGCGTCGACGCGGCTCGCGCCGGCCGTTCATCGGTGGCTCTTGAAAAGGGCGCGATCGGCGCCATCTTGGATTGCGTAGGGGCATGAACAGAGCGCCCCGAAGATCCAATCTGTCACTTTCAGGAGTGCCAACATGAACCGTCTGACCGTCTACGATCCTTTCGCCGAAGTGTTCCCCGAGTTGTTCCGTAACTTTGCCGCACCGGTGCGTGGCGAGAAGAACCAGGCGCTGGATATCCGCATCGATGTCAAGGAGACCGATAAGGCCTATCAGGTCCATGCCGACGTGCCGGGTGCCAGGCGCGAGGACATCCACGTCGATGTCGATGGCAACGTGGTTTCGATCACCGCCGAAGTCAAGCGTGACAACGAGGTCAAGGAAGGCGAGAAGGTGCTGCGCACCGAGCGCTATCGGGGTTCGATGACGCGCAGTTTCTCGCTCGGTGCCGAGATCGACGAGGCCGAGGCCAGCGCCAAGGTGGAGAACGGCGTTCTCGAGCTGACCCTGCCCAAGAAGGCTGTCTCGCGCGCGCGTCGCCTGACCGTGTCCTGAGCGGCCGACCCAACCCGGGCGCGGGGGCGAAGCACCCGGCGTCCGGGAGCGTGTCCGTGTCTGCGCCGAGGTACCCGGCGCCTGTGAGAAGGGGGCCGCATCATTGTGATGCGGCCCCCTTGTTGTTCGCGTTGCCGATGCGTGCCGTTCAGACAGTCTGGGCATCCAGGTTCTGATAGCGCTCGAGCAGACCGGCGAGCATGTCGCGGATCTGACGCGCCAGTTGCAATTCCTTCTCGCTGAGCCCGGCGGGATCTGTGCAGGCGCGATCGGCAAGGATGAATCCGCGCGCCTTGCCATCCACTTTCACGGGCACGATCAGGAAGCTGCGCGTGCTCGGATAAAGCATGTTGAACCACTTGGGCAGGTTGTGGCTGATCTTGGGCTCCGTGCAGTCCGCGATGTGCATGTCGATGCCATTTCGCAGGATCGCCCCGAACAGATTGTTCGGCTCGATCCGTGTGCGGCCCAGCTCCTGCAAGTGCGTCACGGTGACGCCGGCGGCGGCGGTCGGCAACCAGTCTTCGTTGGCTGGTCGGTGCTCGAACCAGACCACGCGTTCATAGCCCAGGGCCACCAGCAGGCCGTGCAGCACCCGTGGCACGATGCGGGTCCGTACCCGCTCATAGGGGGTATTGGTCAGATGCGCGAACTCACCGTCGCGTTCACCATGATCATAGGTCTCGATCGTGGTGCGCATCTCGTCGAGCAGGGCCGCCAGTTGGTCGGCCGCATTGACCGGCTTGCCGGCGGCGTTCAGATCCACGTTGGCGATTCTCGGCCCGTGCTCGTTCATCGCCGAGCGGTTTTTCAGCCGGCTGATCGTGCCGGTGGCGTCCAGCATCTCCAGCGACGCCCAGTAGGCCGGCTCGAAGGCATCGTTGGCCAGATAGGGGCCGAACAGGCGGTCCATCACAGATGCCGTGTCGCCGCTGGTCAGTGAGCGTTCGAGCCCGATGGCCTCCTGGATCACGAACTCGATCAACGCGTGCAGGCGGGCGCCGTCGATACTCATCGCCGAATGAAAGCGGCGCACGACTTCCTGCAGGGCCGTGGCGCGGTCATGCGGTTCGGCGACCCGCAGGGCACGCAGCACCGCCAGGGACAGGCTGACGCCAAGGCCCAGCCAGTCGCGGCCATTGATCGCGGGCGAGGGCCTGGCGCCGATCGTCGCGATGGTCTCGAGCGCCGATCTGGGTAGTGACCAGCGTTCGACGACCTCGCGTCCCAGATCCTGGATCGATTTGCTGAGCAACTCGCGATTGATGCTTTCCAGATAGGTCGGATGATGGCGTTCGACGTAGCGCAGCGCGGTCAGTTCATGAGGCGCATGCAAGGTCAGCACGATCTCGGGCAGGCAGGCCAGCATCGCGGTGATCGCGCCTTCGTCGGACACCAGCGGATTGCGGGTGTCCAGCAGATTGCGGGCGAAATGGCCGGCAAACACCGCATAACCGATCGAGTCGCGCACCATCTGCTGCCGGTTCGTGGCCACCATCTCGGTCAGCGGCTTGAGCCGTCTGGCCTCGATCCGGGCCTGCTCAACACCCATCAGGGCCAGTGCGCGGGAGATATGCACCACATCGGTTCGGTCGCGATTGCCATAGGCGGACCCGTTGGCCACACGGATCAGTCGCAGCGTCAGCGCGGGGTCGGCGAATGCGATCTCGGTGAGATCCTGCATGCGCGCATCCTCGTTGCCGGCCATCAGGGCCAGGCGGCGTGGTGCATCATTGATCGACGGCAGGTCGCGTTGCACATCGACGGCCGCCCGCAGACGCTTCAGGGCGGGGGCGTCTTCGATCGGTTCGGTGGCGGGGGAGGCATTGGTCGACATGATCCGAAGCTATCGCAGCGGGCCCACGCAGGGGGCCGGAAAAAGCAAGGCCAAGCAGGACCATCTATCATTGGTCTGCCGTCTTCGTCCGCCTGTCGGTCGCTTTCGCACGTTGACTCTGGAAACCGTACGGTTCGTCACATGAGTAGCGATTCGTCGTCCGTCGATGATCCGTTGACCCACGAGCAGATGCTGCGCTGTCTGCTGGCCAGTGCTGGCCGGGTCGATGCGGTCCTGCATCCGATGCTGGAGATGGTGGCGCGCGTCTGCAATGCGCGCTCGGCCGCCCTGCTGGTCGTGCATGAGCGCGAGTTTCCGGTGCTGGTGGCCTGCGGCGTCTCGCTCCCTGCGTCAGTGGCCGCCGATGACTGGTCGCGGGCGGCATTGGCGAGCGCACCGGGTCTCGAAGCGCGTGACCCCGCGAGCAGTCATCTTGCGGGCTGGCTGATTCCGCAGAGCGGCCGTCTGTTCGCCTTGCCGATCACGCTGGCCGGGCGGGTCCAACTGCTGCTGGCATTGGCCCTGCCACCGGATGCCGATGAGCGTGGCCCGCCGCCCGACTGGTCGTTCGTGCAGTCGTTCGTGGCAGGCGCGCTTGCCCAGTTCTGCCGCGCACAACGTGCCGAGAGCGTGCTGCGCGGCATCGAGGGCGAGTTGCCGGGCTTTGTCTTCGAGTACGAAGAGTCCACGCAGCGGCCGGGGCGATTTCTGTATGTGTCCAGACGGCTGCGTGAGCTGATCGGTGTCGATGCGCAAACCCTGGCCACGAGCGCCAAGCCGTTTTTCGATCTGGTCAGTGAGGAGCAGGTCGGGCAGATGCGCGAATCGTTCCAGCAGGCACGCAAGGATGGTCGCCCCGTGCGTGGCCAGCTTCGTCTGAGCCTGCCCGACGGACGCCTGGTCTGGCTGATGGGTTGCGCCAGCGCGGTGGTTGCCGATGACGTCATCGTCTGGCATGGCATGGCATTCGATGCCACCGGTCTGATGCGGCTGCGCGAGGAGAAGGCGCGTGCCGAGAGTGACAGCCGCAAGATGAGTGATTTCGTCTCGCGGGTCACCCATGAGATCCGCACGCCTCTGGCGGGCCTGCTCGGCTATATCCAGCTCATGAACCTCGATCGAGCCGATCCGCTGTCCGAGCCTCAGCGTCGGCGCCTGGAGCAGATCGAGCTGGCCGGTCATCGGCTGATGGAGCTGGTCAACAGTGTGCTCGATCTCTCGCGCATCGAGCACGGCAAAGACACGCTGGTTCTGGAATCGGTCGATCTGACCGAGGTCATCGACGAGACGCTGACCCTGCTCGAGCCGCTGGCGGACGCGCACGGGGTGCGCTTCGAGTTTCAGGCCTCGGAGCTGTCAGCGGTGGCGCAGGGCGATCGGCGCGCGCTGATCCAGGTCCTGACCAATCTGCTCTCCAATGCGATCAAGTTCAACCGGCCCGGGGGCCGGGTGCGGGTTTCGGTGCACCGCCGCCCCGGGCGGCTTCGTCTGGCGGTTTCGGATGAAGGTGTGGGCCTCACCGCGGATGAAATCGATCAGTTGTTCACACCGTTCAGGCGCTTTCAACGCTCGCGTCGCGGGGTCGAGGGAACGGGCCTGGGCCTGACGATCGCGCGGCGCCTCACCGAGGCGATGGGTGGCACGATCCAGGTCTGGAGCCATCCGGGCGACGGAGCCACATTCGAGGTCGAGCTGGCGCGCGTGGACGATGTCTCCGTGCGTGAATCGGTGGCGGGCGAGCCGGTGCTCACCAAGCCATCGACACCGCTTGGCTTGTCGCAACGCGAGGCGCCGCAGGCGAAGATCCTGTACGTCGAGGACGACCGCCTCAATGCGGCGGTGTTTGCCGCCGCCTGCGAGCGTTTCCCGCAATGGCAGGTGCATATTGCGGCCTCGGTCGACGAAGCCAGAACGCTGCTTCGTCGGTTCACCCCCGATCTGCTGGTCACAGACCTGTCCCTGCCTGACGGCAGCGGTCAGGATGTCCTGCGTCATGCGCGTACTGCCGGCGGCATGCAAAATCGGCCGATCGTGGCCCTGTCGGCCACCACCGCACCGGAGCGGATACGCGCGGCCCTCGATGCCGGTTTCGATGACTACTGGGTCAAGCCGATCGATGTTGCCTCGATGCTGGCCAGCATCGTCGAGCGCCTGTCGCCGTCGTCGGCCGGCAGCCCCACGCCCTGAGCTGGATCGCACCGCGTTTCGGTCGCGAAGCATGTCCACCCGGTCGCAGGAAGCGGCCGGGGTAAGATCGCGCTCTTTCATTGCGGCTCCTTCCCGGGCTGCCTTTGCAGCGCGCGCACATGCTCAGCTTCACGATTGCCGTCTTCTTTCTGCTGATCACCCCGGGCCCCGGTGTGCTGACCACGGCGGGCATTGGCTCCGGCTATGGCTGGTCGGCCGGCATGCGCTTCCTGACCGGTCTGTTCGTAGGCACCAATCTCGTGGCGCTGGCGGTGGTCAGCGGGCTGGCCGCGATCCTGTTCTCCGTGCCCTGGTTGCGCACGGTCTTGATGGTGATCTCGATTGGCTATCTGCTGTATCTGGCGGTGCGCATCGCTTTCTCGCGCCGGCGGATCGCCTTCATCGAGTCGCGCAAGCCGTTGGGCTTCATCAATGGCGTGGCGCTGCAGGCGATCAATCCGAAGGCCTATGCGGTCAACACCGCCTTGTTTTCGGGATTCGCATTCTGGCCGCAAAGCCTGTTGGCCGAGACGGCGATCAAGTTTCTGATCATCAACGTGATCTGGATCCCGATTCACCTGCTCTGGCTGGGTGCCGGCGTCGGCCTGCATCGCCTGAATCTCACCGAGCGGGCACAATTCCTGGTCAATCTCGGCATGGCCGTGGCCATGCTGTTGGTGGTCGGGCTCACCGCCTGGGCCGCTTTCGCCCCGGGCTGAGCGCCTGCGCCGGGATTGGCGGATCAAACAACTCACCGGAGACGACCATGATTCACGTGATTGCCATCATTACCGCCAAGCCAGGCCAGCGCGAAGCGATTCTCGAGGCCTTTCGGGCCAATATCCCCGCCGTGCATGCCGAGGATGGCTGCATCGAGTACGGCCCCGCCGTGGATGCCGCCGATGCCGGGCCGATTCAGACGCCGATGGGCCCGGACACCTTCGTGGTGATCGAGAAGTGGGCCAGTCTCGATCATCTCAAGGCTCATGCCAAAGCGCCGCATATGGCCGCCTATGCTGCCAAGGTGAAGGACCTGATCGCCTCGCGCGCGGTTCATGTGCTGAGTCCGGTAGCCTGACGGCTTGTTGAAGTACCTCTCGGGCCCGTGAGGTATTTCCAACAGCTGGCAAGCGCACGGTTTGAGGCGCGTGTTGCCGGTTGGCGAGAACGGCTCGCGGTCCTGACGGGCCGCAATCCGCGCCGGCGCGTTACCAGACCATGGGGTGTCCATGACTTCGTTGCCGATCATCGATGCGCATCACCATCTGTGGGATCTCGACGGCGGCCCGCTCTATTACCCGTGGCTGCAGGATCCGGTCCCGCACGAATTCTTCTGGCGACTACGCGGCCTTCGGCATTCCTACCTGCCCGATGACTATCGGCGTGACAGCGCCGGGCTGAACATCGTTGCCACCGTGCATGTCGAGGCCGAATGCGATCGTGCCCAACAGCGTGATGAAACCCGCTGGCTGGCCTCGGTCGCCGAGCGCCACGGTATGCCGGATGCGATCGTGGCACACGCCTGGTTTCACACGCCGGAGTCGGCCGAGGTCCTGCAGGCCCAGGCGGCCCATCCGATGGTGCGCGGGATCCGCTCCAAGCCGCTCACCAGCGCCTCGCCGCGCGAGTCGGTGGCCGGCCGTCCTGGCTCGATGCAGGATCCGGCCTGGCTGGCCGGATTCGCCCGCCTGCGCTCGCTCGGTCTGTCCTGGGATCTGCGCGTTCCTGCGTGGCATCTGCCCGAGGCCGCCGAGGTCTGCGCGCAGCAGTGGACATCCCGGTGGTGCTGAACCACACCGGCTTTCCCTGGGATCGCAGCGAGCAGGGCCTGGCCATGTGGCGCCATGGCATGAAGGCGGTCGCCGCGCTCGAGCAGGTTCACTGCAAGCTGTCGTGCCTGTGCCTGCGCGACGGGCCCTGGGACTTTGCCTCCAATCGCGCTATCGTGCGCGAGGCGATCGACACTTCGGCATCGAGCGCTGCATGTTCGCGTCGAACTTTCCGGTCGACGGCCTGCGGGTGGGATTTCGACAGATGTTCGACGATTTCGATCGCATGACCGCCGATCTGTCCGAGGGTGACCGGCGCCGCCTGTTTCACGATAACGCGGCACGCTTTTACCGCATCGAGATCCGCACATGAACATCGACGATTTCCGCCGCTGGTCGCATCAGGCGGCCGACTGGGCGGCCGACTATCACCAGGGCCTGCGCGAGCGGCCGGTGCGCGCACAGGTGGCGCCCGGCGAGATCGCTGCGCAGATCGCCGACACGCCGCCAGAGCAGGGCGAGCCCTTCGAGGCGATCTTCGCGGATTTCGAGCGGATCATTCCGCCCGGCATGACCCACTGGCAGCATCCGCGTTTTTTTGCCTACTTTCCGTCCAATGCGGCCCTCGAATCGATCATCGCCGAACAACTGGCCGGCGCCATGTCGGCCCAGGGCATGCTCTGGCAGACCTCGCCGGCGCTGACCGAACTCGAAACCCGCATGACCGACTGGCTGCGTCAGGCCGTGGGCCTGCCAGGCGGGTTTCAGGGGGTGCTGCAGGACACCGCGTCCATGGCCACGCTCTGCGCGATGCTCTGCATGCGTGAGCGCGCGCTGCAGGGCAAGGGCAACCGGGCCGGTCTGGCCGGCGGCCCGCGGATCCGGATCTATGCCTCCGAGCAGACCCACAGCTCCATCGACAAGGCCACATGGTTGTCCGGGATCGGTCAGGACAACCTGGTGAAGATCCGCAGCGCGCCCGGCCATCCGTGGCCGGTCGACGTGCCGGCGATGGCCGAGGCGATTCGCGCCGACCGCGCGGCGGGCTATCGGCCGGCGGGCATCATCGGCTGCGTCGGCGGAACCTCGATCGGCGGCTGTGATGACATCGCGGCGCTGGCGGCGCTGGCCCGCGCCGAAGATCTCTATCTGCATGTCGATGCGGCCTGGGCCGGATCGGCCATGATCGTTCCCGAGTACCGTGGCCTATGGGCCGGCATCGATCAGGCCGACAGCATCGTGTTCAATCCGCACAAATGGCTGGGTGTGCCGATGGAGTGCTCCGCCCATTTCGTGCGCGACCCGGATCTGCTCGTGAGCACGCTCGCGATCCAGCCTGAGTATCTGAAGACCCATGGCAAGGATGGTCTGATCAACTACAGCGAGTGGTCGGTGACGCTCGGGCGGCGTTTCCGTGCCCTCAAGCTCTGGTTCCTGCTTCGTCACCAGGGGCTGGAGGGCCTGCGTGAGCGAATGCGCAATCATGTGAACTGGGCTCAGGCGCTGGCCAGGCGGATCGCCGACACACCCGGGTTCGAGCTGGTCACCGAGCCGGTGCTGTCATTGTTCTCGTTTCGCTATGCGCCCGTCGCGAATGGCGATCTGAATGCGCTGAATCTCGAGTTGCTCACCCGCATCAATGATGACGGGCGCACCTATCTCACGCAGACCAAGGTCGGTGACAAACTGGCGATCCGCTTTCAGGTGGGGCCGTTCGAAACCACTGAAGAAGACGTCGGCCAGGCATTCGAGGTGGTGCGTGAAATCGCCGGCTCCTTGCAGCCGGGAACTTCATATCCAGGGAACCAGAACCGTGTCTGAGACTTTTCGCGCATTGCGTTATCACGGCCGGGCAGATGCGCCCGAACCCACCCTCGAATCGCTGCGCATCGATCAGCTCAGCGAGGGTGACACGCTGATCGAGGTGCACTTCGCCAGCGTGAACTACAAGGATGCGCTGGCCGGCCGCGGGCACAACAAGATCATTCGCGAGCTGCCGCGCATCGGCGGGATCGATCTCTCCGGCCGGGTGCTTACCAGCGCCGATTCATCACTGCGCCCGGGCACCGAGGTGGTGGTGCACGGTTTCGGCGTCGGGGTCGATCATGACGGCGGCTATGCGCAGCGCGCACGTGTGCCGGCCTCCTGGGTGCTGCCCCTGCCGCAGGGGCTGGGCATGCGCGAGGCGGCCGCGCTCGGCGTGGCCGGCTATACGGCAGCGCTGTCGGTTCATCGCCTCGAGCAGCTTGGTCTGCGCCCGCAGAACGGCCCGGTGGTGATCACCGGAGCCAGCGGTGGTTCGGGCAGCATCGCGCTCGATATCCTGGCCGGGCGCGGCTACGAGGTGAGCGTGGTCAGTGGCAAGGCCGCGATGGCCGGCTGGTTCGCCGGGCTTGGCGCGCGCGAGGTCCTGCCACGCGAGGTGTTCGGTGCCGATGCGCGGCCGATGCTTGGCGCGCGCTGGGCCGGTGCGATCGATACCGTGGGCGGCGACGCGCTGTCGTGGCTGGTGCGCACGATGCGCCAGGACGGCCTCGTGGCCGCCTTTGGCAATGCCGGCGGCCTGCACCTGAATACCAGCGTGCTGCCATTCATCTTGCGCGGGGTTCATCTGATGGGCATCAATGCCAACAGCCCGATGCCCTTGCGCCGCGAGGTCTGGGCCCGGATGGCGACCGATCTTCGCGCCCCGCACCTGGAGCAGCTGATCGAGGAGATCGGCCTGGCCGATCTGCCCGCGGCATTCGATCGTCTGTTGGCCAGTCAGGTGAGTGGCCGTCTGCTGGTGGATCTCGCGCGCGACTGAGCGCAGGATTGTGGGCGCGCGGCGCGCGCGTGCGACTCGAAAACCTTTACAGATCTGCCGCCGGGCGATCGTGCAGGGCGTGATTCGGTGACCACCCGGATCCTCGCCAGGGGATGCGCGATGGTCGGGCATCCTGACATGCGCACACGCGGGGCAGCCCGGGCCGAGAGCCGGCGAGCGGCGCGGAGCGGGCCGGCCGTGAAGCGGCCACGGACTGCCTCAGACGCACTCGGCCGACTTGTACACCTGGCCGGCGCCGAAGAAGAACTGGCCCAGAAAACCGCTCTCGGTCTTGCCGCCGGCCACCGACTGGCCGGCCTGCACCCGGTGAATCGAGAAGCTGCCGTCGCTCGCCAGCAGGCTCGCCTGGATCTTGCCGGCGTCGGTTCCGAATTGCTCGTCGATCCACTGGCGATCGGCCAGTTTCAACACCTGCGCCTGGCCCCAGTGATCGCGTTGACGCCATGCCAGCGTGAATTGCTCATGCTCATCACGCGCGATGCGGAATTCCTGGCTGCCACCCTGGCTCGTGGAAAAACAGCCGATCAGGGTTTCCGTCGGCTTGGGCGAGCAGGCGCCAAGCGCCACGGCGGTGGACAGCAACAGCAACAGGCGGGCATTCATCGACATCTCCGGCAGTGGGCGCATCGGCCACCGCTGTGATGGCCGCGTGCCTGCAGATTGTAGTCGCTGACCGGCGCCCGACGTGCGCGGGCCCGGGCCGGCCCGGGGCCGGCCTCGATTGCGGCTGCCGGCACCCCATGGCACACTGCAAGCCACCCAAGGAGGAAGCCCGATGGCGTCATTGAGCCCGGCCGTCACAACCACGGTCTCCCGTTACACGCCCTGGCTGGCCTATGTGGCGCTGCTGGCGCTGTTGGTCGTACTGCCCCTGAGCCGCGCCTGAACCCGGCTGGCGAGCCGTTCGTCGCGGGGCGGGCGCCTGTGGCGCGCGTTGCCCCGCGTGCTCCGCTCAGAGCAGAAACACCCCTTTGCCGGTGACCTGCCGATCGAACTGCTCGTACGCACCGCGCGCCTGATCGAGCGAGTCGTAGCGGTCGGTGAAAAGATGATCGACGGCGATTCCACGCTCGGCCACATAACGCGCGCATTCGGCCTGGCCCAGCGATGAGAACGTCCATGAGGCGATCACGGTCAGCTGTTTGCGGATCATCTCTTTCGAGACATCGATGGTCATCGTGCCGCCTTCGCCCACCAGGCCCACCACACCCCAGGTCTTGGCCGAGCGGATCGCGCCCAGTCGGCCCGCTTCGGCGCCCGAGCAGTCGAGCCCGACATCATGGCCGCGTCCGTGCGTGAGCTCGAGGATCGCGGCCACCGGATCGTCGCTGGCCGCGTTCACCACCGCATCGGCGCCCAGATTACGCGCCAGCGCCAGGCGCTCGGGTGAGGTGTCGACCGCGATCACGCGCGCGCCCATGGCATGGGCGAACTGGGTGGCACTGAGCCCGACCGGGCCCTGGCCGAAGATCGCGATCGTGTGCGCGCCGGTGAGGCCGACCCGATCGAGCGCGCCCCATGCCGTTCCGGTGCCGCAGGAGATCGCCGCGCCGGTCTCGAACGTGAGCTCATCGGGCAGGGGCACCAAGGTGGACGCAGGCACCTTCATGTAGTCGGCATGGGCGCCGTCTCCGGTCGCGCCATAAACGACGATCGCCTGTTCCCTGCAGAGCTGCTGCCAGCCGACATGGCAGTGCTCGCAATGGCCGCAGCCCTTGTAGTGATGCACCATCACGCGGGCACCATCGGGTGCCTGCTGCGCGGTGACGCCCGGGCCTCGCGCAACCACGACGCCGCAGGGCTCATGCCCCGCGATATTCGGTTCGCCATCACCACCGAGGCCGAGCGCCTTGGTGGCTTCGGCGCGGCTGGGCCGGTAGAACTTCAGATCGCTGCCGCACATGCCCGAGGCCTTGATCTTCAGCACCACCTCGCCCGGGCCGGGCGTTGGATCGGGGAAGTTGCGCACCTCGAGCTGTCGTTCACCAAGAAAAACCACACCGCGCATGAAAGTCTCCTGTTCGAATATGGGCGCGCATCCGGCGGCCCGTCGGAATCTTATGGGGCAGCCTGCGGGGCGTCGGCGCTTGTATCGCGAAACACGCGCACCGCGCAGAATTTGAACTCCGGAATCTTGCCGACCGGGTCGATCGCCGGATTGGTGAGCATGTTGGCGGCGGCCTCGGCATAGGCGAACGGAATGAACACGCTGCCCGGGCGCATGCCGGGGTCACTGCGTGCGCGCAGGCTGATGCTGCCGCGCCGGCTGCTCACCTGCAAACGGTCGCCGGCGCCGGCGCCCAGGCGGGCGAGATCGCCCGGATGCATGGCTATCGTGGGCTCGGGCTCGGTGGCATCGAGCACCCTGGCGCGCCGCGTCATCGAACCGGTGTGCCAGTGCTCGAGCTGTCGCCCGGTGATGAGCACGAACGGATAGTCGTCGTCCGGGAGTTCGTCGGCGGGGGCGAAATGCGCGGGCACCAGGCGGGCACGCCCACTGGCTGTCGGGAACTGCTCGCCGAACACGATCGGCTGGCCAGGATCGTCGGCGCTGGTGCACGGATAGGTGATCGACCCGCTGGCGAGCAGTCGCGCCCAGTCGATTCCGCGGATGGACGGCATCAGCAGGCGCATCTCGTCGAATACGACGGCCGGATCGTCATAGCGCCAATCCAGGCCCATCGCGCGCGCCAGGGCATTCAGGATCCAGAGATCATGGCGCGCCTGACCGGGGGGATTCACGGCCTGACGACCGAGCTGCACCATGCGGTCGGTGTTCGTGAACGAACCGGTCTTTTCGGCGAATGCCGATGCCGGCAGGATGACGTCGGCCAGGATCGCGGTTTCGGTCGGGAAGATGTCCTGCACCACCAGATGATCGAGCGCGATCAGCGCCTGGCGCGCATGATTGAGATCCGGATCGGACATGGCCGGGTTCTCGCCCATGATCAGCATGCCGCGAATCCGCCGCTCGATCGCCGCGCTCAGGATCTCGGTCACGGTCAGGCCCGGCTCCGGATCCAGACGCACGCCCCATTGCTGCTCGAACAGGGCGCGTGCCGTGTCATCGGCCACCGATCGGTAGTCGGGGAACACCATCGGGATCAGGCCCGCATCGGAAGCGCCCTGCACATTGTTCTGGCCGCGCAACGGATGCAGACCGGTGCCCGGTCGGCCGATCTGGCCGGTGAGCATCGCCATGGCGATCAGGCAGCGTACATTGTCCGTGCCATGCGTGTGCTGGGAGACGCCCATGCCCCAGAAGATGATCGAGGCGCGGCTCGTGGCATAGCGCCGGGCCACGGTGCGCAGGGTCTGCGCATCGATGCCGCAGATCGGGGCCATGGCCTCCGGCGTGGTGGCGCGGACCTCGTCGATCACCGCCTGCACGGCCTCGGTGCGATCGGCCACGAACTTGCGGTCGATCAGGTCCTCCGTGACGATCACGTTGAGCAGGGCATTGAGCATCGCGACATCGCTGCCCGGGCGGAAGGTCAGCACATGCTCGGCATGGCGGGCCAGATCCGTGCGCCGCGGGTCGGCCACGATCAGACAGGTGCCCTGGCGCGCGGCGTTCTTGATGAACGTGGCCGCCACCGGATGGTTGCTGGTGGGATTGGCGCCGATGACGATCGCCACTTCCGCATGGGCCACATCACGCACCGGGTTGGACACCGCGCCCGAGCCCAGCCCTTCGAGCAGGGCGGCCACCGATGAGGCATGGCAGAGCCGTGTGCAGTGATCGACATTGTTGCTGCCAAAGCCGGTACGAACCAGCTTCTGGAACAGGTAGGCCTCTTCGTTGCTGCCCTTGGCCGAGCCGAATCCGGCCAGCGCGCGCGGCCCGTGTGTGTCACGAATGCGCGTCAGCCCGGCGGCGGCGACTGCGATCGCCTCATCCCAGCCGGCCTCGCGGAAGTCGTCGCGCCAATTGGCCGGCACGCGCCCCTGCAGCATGCGTTTGGGCGCATCGGGGCGGCGGATCAGCGGGACGGTGAGCCGCTCGGGATGACGGACATAGTCGAAGCCGAAGCGCCCCTTCACGCAAAGACGGCCGGCATTGGCCGGGCCGTCGCGCCCCTCGACCGCGACGATGCGGTCATCGTGCACCCGAAAGCGCAGCTGACAACCGACGCCACAGTACGGGCAGAGCGAGTCGACCGCGGTGCTGTCCTGCAGGGCGGCAATGCGCCCGGTGGCCGGGTCGCGCGGCATCAATGCGCCGGTCGGGCAGGCCTGCACGCATTCACCGCAGGCGACACAGCTGGACTGTCCCATCGGGTCGTCGCTGTCGAAGACGATGCGGGCGGCATCACCCCGCCAGGCATAGCCGATGACATCGTTGGCCTGTTCCTCGCGGCAGGCGCGCACGCAGCGCGTGCACTGGATGCAGGCATCGAGATTGACCACGATGGCCGGGTGCGAATCGTCGCCCGGTGGCTGTTCGCGCGCAGGGTAGCGCGCGCTCAAGGGCCTGCCGCCCAGTTCGGTCAGCCGATGCACCCAGTGAGCGAGTTCGGAGTCGGCCCGGTAGGCCTGTTCCGGCATGTCGGAGAGCAGCAGCTCGAGCACGCCGCGCTGGGCCGCGCGCGCGCGTTCGCTGTCGCTGCGCACGACCATGCCTTCGGCGGGATGGCGGCAGCATGAGGGCGCGAGCACGCGCTCGCCGTCGATCTCCACCATGCACGAGCGGCAGTTGCCGTCGGGCCGGTATCCGGGTTTGTGGCAGAGGCGGGGAATCTCGATGCCCAGACGGTCGGCCACCTCGATCAGGGTGTCGCCTGCGTCGGCCTGCACGGTCTGACCGTTCAGCGTGAAGGTGATCGCCGTTGCCTTGCGGCGCAATGATGCATCTCGATCAGTCATCGCTGACCTCGTGACGGAAGTGGCGCATCACGGTGAGAAACGGATTCGGCGCCGCCTGACCCAGACCACAGATCGACGCATCGGACATCACCTGGGCCAGTTCCTGCAGGGTTTGCGCGGGCCAATGCGCGGCCTCGAGCATCGTGCAGGCCTTGGCCGTGCCCACCCGGCACGGCGTGCACTGACCGCAGCTCTCGTGGCGGAAGAAGCGCATCAGATTGGCCGCGGCATCTCGTGCCCGATCGGCCTGGGAGAGCACGATCACCGCGGCCGAGCCGATGAAGCTGCCGTGCCTTTGCAGGGTGTCGAAATCGAGCGGCTCATCGGCCAGGGAGGCCGGCAGGATGCCGCCCGAGGCGCCCCCGGGCAGGTAGCCGTACAGCGTGTGGCCGGGCGCCATCCCGCCGCAGTGCTCGGCGATCAGTTCATTGACGCTGATGCCGGCCGGGGCCAGCTTCACGCCCGGTTCGGCCACGCGGCCGGACACGGAGAAACGGCGCAGACCCTGACGGCCCCGACGCCCGTGAGCTGCGAATGCCGCGTCGTCGCCGGCCAGGATCGCCGGCACCCAATGCAGGGTTTCCACATTGTGTGCGAGCGTGGGCCGGCCGAACAGGCCGACCTCGGCAATGTACGGGGGCCGCAGCCGGGGCATCCCGCGACGCCCCTCGAGTGATTCCAGCAGCCCGCTCTCCTCGCCGCAGATATAGGCGCCGGCACCGCGGCGCAGATGCATCTCGGGCATCGGCCAGCGTGTGGTGTCGAACGGAGGCGCGTCGCGCAGCTCCTGCAGTGCCGTCTCCAGCCAGGCGCGAATTCCCGCATATTCATCACGCAGATAGATGTAGCAGGCTTCGCAGCCCGTGGCCCAGGCGGCGATCAGCATGCCGGCCAGGAACGGGTGGGGATCGGATTCGAGCAGGTGCCGGTCCTTGAAGGTGCCGGGTTCGCCCTCGTCGGCATTGACCACCAGCAGGCGCGCAGCCGGCTGCGCGGCCACGATCCGCCACTTGCGCCCGGCCGGAAAGCCGGCGCCGCCCATGCCGCGCAGGCCGGCCTGCTCGAGCCGTGCAAACAGTGTCTCGCGATCGGGATCGTCATCGATCAGTTGCGCGAGCGTGGCATAGGCCGGGTGGGTGGCGGCCTGCGCCGGGCCGGCGCTGCCGGGCGGCGCACATTGCCGTTGCCCGTCCCGAATCGCGGCCTGCACGCGCGTCGCATCCGCGTGGGCCACCGGGTGCTGATGCACGATCGCGACCGGCGCCTGCTCGCAGCGGCCGACACAGGGCACCGGCTGCACGCGCACCTCGCCGCCCAGACCGTCGCGCAGTGCATGCAGCAAGGCATCGGCCCCCGCCATCTGGCAGGAGAGGGAATCGCAGACGCGCACGGTCAGTGGCGCCGGCGCCGGCTGCCCGTCGGCCAGCACGTCGAAGTGGTGATAGAAGGTGGCGACCTCGAACACCTCGGTCTGGGCCAGGCCGAACTCCCCGGCCAGGGCGGCCAGCGTGTCCGGGCTCAGGTGCTGGTCATGATCCTGCAGACGATGCAGCGCCTCGATCAGCAGATCGCGCCGGCGCGGCATGGTGCCGAGCAGCGCGCGCACATGGGCGCGATCTGCGGCACGGGTCTGGCGGCCTTTGCTGTAGCCGAGGGGTCGGGCTCTCTTGTCAGGGGTCACACGATGCCTGCGATCTGGTTTGCTGCCCGAATGCGAGCGCGGAAACGCCCGGATGTGCGAGGGCCCGGCGCCAGGATCGGGCGCGCGGCCGTTCGGGGTTCGGGGCCGGTGCATGACAGGCCGGTGATCGGACGGCACCGGACCCCACCGGTATCATAGCGAGCGTGCGCCGGGCCGGGACGCCGGTGAGGCTGATCGGCACCGATCCGTGTCGCCCCGGTTTCCCGCCAAGCCCGGGGCTGGTTCGTCCTCCGGTGTGTGGGCCCCGCTTGCCCGGCCATGCACCGCACATGGCGATTTCGTCGAATTTTTCAGCCCACGCAGCCATGGCCAGTATTTTCATCGAGCAACTCGAAGTCGAGACCGTCATCGGGGTGCCCGACGAAGAACGCCTGAATGCCCAGGTCGTGGTGCTCGACATCGAGATGAGCCTGGCGCATGAGCGCTCACTGCAATCGGATGCCATCGGCGACACGATCGACTATGCGCGGGTGGTCGCGCTGGTGCAGTACGAACTTCACTCACAACGATTCCGCCTGCTCGAGCGTCTGGCCGATCACCTCTGCCGCCGTCTGAGCGAGGTCTTCGGCTCGCCGGCGATCCGCATCAAGATCGCCAAGACCGGTGTGGTCGCTGGCGCGCGGCGCGTCGGCGTGGTCGTCGAATACCGGGCGGAACCTGGCAATCGCCGCTAGCACACGGGTTGTGAAGCGTCAGCAAACAACCCCTTGATGCTTCACAACTCGCTGATCAGGTAGCGCGCCGACGGTTCATCCGGCAGCCCGGTCAGGTCATCATCGGCCTCGTTCGGTTGCCAGCAGATGAGGGCCTCGATCCGTCTGGCCAGTGCCAGGTCGCGTCTGGTGATGGCGCCCGTCTCGTGAGTCTGCAGACGTACGGTCACAGAGCCGTAGGCCAGCAGCAGTTCCGGATGGTGCCAGGCCACTTCGGCCAGATGCCCGATGGCATTGGCGATCATCAGCGATGCGCGCCAGCCGCCTGTTTGGTAACAACGTTCAAGATGTGTGTCGATCACTTGCCAGCGGGCCAGCTCGCCACGCAGTGCGGCATCGACGGTGGCGCGCTCGAGTGCGCTGGGGGAGGCTTGTTTCATGCTGTTCTCCGTGCTCTCTGTCGCCGCATGGCTGCGGCTTTTTTGCGCGATGGCACGCATTCCGGGTGTCGGCCCGAACCGGGGCCGCCCGAGCGCATCGCGCGGGTCGATGAGCGTCGCGATCATGCGACCCGGGAATCCTGAAGAATAGGGATGGTGCTGTATAGTCGAGCGCGATGCACATGCGATCGCTGTCATGTTCGCATGTGCCTGCGCGCTCCTCTCGAAATCCCAAGCGGCTCGATGGGCGTGCCGATGCGAGTTGAGCGGCGGGGAGCTCGAAATGGCCGATACGACTGAGACAGCCAATGTCACCCCGGGTAGCGACGCAGCGACCCCTGAGGCATCCTGGCCTTTGCTGCGACTTGGCGCCGATGGCAGCTGCCTGGGTGTCGGCGGGCTTTGGTCGGCGCTCACCGGGCTGCAGGACGACGCTGATTGCTGGTCCGCCTTCCATGTGCTCGACCGCCAGCGCCTGCGCGACGAGATCGCCCAGGCGATCGCGGGCGGCAGGCCATGGCAGACCGAGGTCCGGGTGCGCCGCGCGGATTCCGTCTACCGCCCGTTGAACCTTCAGATCGCCCCCGCGGCGGGTGATGCCGGTGCTGCCGGCGAGTGGCTGGTCGCCAGCGCCGAACCCCTGGGAACGTCCGCGCCGGTGATGACCGCGACGCAGCCTGCCGGGGCCGTGTCGCAAGCCGCCGCAGGAGCGCAGCCGGCGGCCATTGCAGCATTTTTTCAGCGCATCTCCCGCCAGCGGGTGATCGACCGCCGCCATGGCGGCGTCAGCGCGTTCATGAGTCTCGGGCAGATCGATTGGGCCGGTTCGGCCGCAGACAAAGGGCAGGCGCTGGTGCGCCGGCTGGCCCGTCTGTTGCGGCGCAGCGACCTGATCGTCGCGCCCAATGATGCGCCCACGGTCATCATGATTACCGATCTGGGCAGCGCACTCGACGAAGGCGCGGCCAATGCCGGCGACATCGCGCGCAAGATCGTGCAGTGGTTGCGTCCGCGTCTGCCTGGGGCCGCGTCGCTGGCCGCGGCCGTCACCATGATCGGCGAGCGCGGCGACTGGGCCGTGCAACTCGAGGAGGCGGAGCACAAGCGGCGCCACGCGGTGCAGGCCGGCATGGACCTGATCTTCGTGGATCCCGCGCTGCAGCGTGCGGCGAGCGAGCGGGCCCTCCTGATCGAGGATCTGACGGCCGCGATCGATGCCGGATCGTTCGTGCTCCAGTATCAGCCGATGCTGGGTCGTGAGAACCGCCTCGTCGGGCTCGAAGCGCTGTTGCGCTGGCATCGCCGCGATGCCGGCGGGCTGCAGTTCCCGAGGCAGTTCCTGGCCGAGGCCGAGCGGGCCGGCCTGATGCAGCGCCTGGGCCGCTGGGTGCTGGAAACCGTCTGCACGCGTCATCGTGAATGGCAGGCAAAACTGGGCCACGAGGTGCCGGTGGCGGTCAATATCAGCGCGGCCGAGTTCGCCGCGCCGGGGTTTGCCGAGCATGCCTGCGAGGTGCTCGAGCGCAGCGGCCTGGCCTCCGGCTCGGTGGTTCTCGAGCTGCCCGCACGCGTGCTGACCGGCATCGACTCCCGGGCGCTGGCGATCCTCGGCAAGTTGCGTTCGGCTGGCTTTGGCATCGTCTTCGACGGCTATGGCGAACAGGCCGTCGATCTGCTCGCCCTGCGTGAGTTGCCGGTCGATGCGATCAAGCTGGATTCGCGTGATCTGCTCGAACGTTTCGGCCCGAAAGTCGGCCGTGCGGTGGCCGATGCCGTGATCGGGGTGGCACATTGTCTCGGGCTCGAGGTGCAGGCCAAGGCCATCGAGACCCGCGAACAATTCGATCTGCTGCGCGACAGTGGCTGCGACGCCTTCCAGGGGCGTTTGCTGGGCGAGCCCTCGGCCAGCGCGCGTGCGCTGACCCAGGCGGGCCTGGCTGTCGCCTGAAACGAGCGCCCCACCATGGCATCCGAGACTGACTCCGCCGCAACGGATGCGCGACGGGTCGAGGCGCTGGCGCAGACCAGGCAGTGGGTCGAACGGGCCATCGTCGGTCTGGGTCTGTGCCCGTTTGCCGGGCCGGTGCTGGCCGCCGGCAGGTTGCGCATCGTCATGGCTCCCGGTGCGGGCGCGGAGAACTGGCTGCAAACGGTCGCCGAGCAGGCACGCGCGCTGATCATGGCCGCGCCGGCCGAGCTCGAAACGACGCTGGTCGTGTTGCCAGATCCGGCCCTTGCCTTCGAAGATTTCAATGATCTGCTCGATCCCATCGAGGATCTGCTCGCATCGATGGCACTGGACGATGACATCCAGATCGCGGTGTTTCATCCGCAATTCCGGTTCGCCGGCACCCCCGATGATGATGTCCAGAATTGCGTTCATCGCGCCCCATGGCCTACGCTGCATCTGCTGCGCCGCGAGAGCCTGGATATCGCGCCGCAACGTGTGAGCGAGATCATCGAGCGCAATGAGCGCCGCCTGCAGGAGCTTGGCATCAATGGCTGGCAGGCGTTGTTCGATGATCGTTGAGCCAGCGATGCGAAGCCGGCCAAACGGGTTGAGCACGTGATGAATACGATGTCGGTGCGGGAACTCTGGCGAGCGCTGTTGCGCCGTGCGCGCAGGCTGACGCACGCAGATCGGGTGACTGTCACCACCCGGCAGGCGCACGAGCCGGGTGTGCGGGATGGTGGTGCTCCCGGCACGCTTTTGCGGGCCCAAAGCGCGGATGCGGACGCCCGTCTGCAGGCCGAGAGCGCCCGCTTGCGCGCCGAACTGGCTCACGATCTACGTCAACCGCTGCAGGTGATCTCGCTACTCGCGCGCGAGGCAGCCCTGGAGCATCGGCCGGCGCAGGCCGGCCAACTGCTGGCCGGCCTGGCCGAGGCGGCCGACGATCTCAATCTGCGCATCACCCGACGCCTGGCGACCGATGAAGGCGCCGTCCGCGCCCTGGCGCGGGTTCCGGCGAAGGCGACGCCCGCCCGCGTCGTGCACGCCCGCGATCAGGATCCGCCGCCGGCGCATGCCGATGCGCCGGATATCGCGCCCGTTGCCACGGCCGGTGAGGTCCCCGTTGGTTTCAGCGGCCCGGCGGAGGTCGTTTCGTTCGCGGCAAGCGCAGATTCCCACGCGCAGGTGATGCCCGATGGGGTGGGGCCGGCGGGCACGGATCAGTCTGGCGATTCGCACGCGCGCGCGAGCACCGGTGTGGTGGACAGTGTTCTCTTGCTCGATGCCCACGCCGGCCCTCGTCAGGCGATGGCGCATGCGCTCACCCGCCTGGGGGTGGAGGTGCGGCAGGCCGCCAGTGCACGCGAAGCGATCGCCGCGCTGGTCACCGACGGCGATCGGCTACCCTCGAGAATCCTGGTCAATGCGCGGCTGAACGGCGAGCCGATCCAGCCCACGCTGATGGGCATCGGTCATGCGTTGCGGGTGCGGGTGCCGATCGTGGTGCTGACCGGTGACCTGACGACATCGGTGCGCGAGCCGGCGAACACGGCCTGGCGCGAGCTGGGGGTGGTGGCGCGTGCCGGGCGTCCGCGTTCGCTCGCCGCGCTGCGCAGCCTGTTGCTCGCCGCGGCCTGAGCCGGCGGCCCGCCTCGGCAGATCAGGAGGCGGCCGACGCCTGACCCAGGCCGGCCGAGATTGTGTCCGGCGGTGTTTCTCGTAACAGAAACAGGGTGGCCTGGGTTCGATTGCGCACACCGAGCATGCGCAGCAGATTGCTGACATAGACCTTGACCGTGCCCTCGCGCAGGCCCAGTTTGTCGGCGATATCACGATTGCTCTGGCCCAGGCACATCAGTTCGGCCACCCGCAACTCCTGATCGCGCGCACCGCGCTCGCGCAAATGGGTGCGCGCCGAGCCTGACAGGCGCTCACCGGTCACGGCCGGCGCAGGCGCCGCACTGGTACTGCCGCCGGCCAGCAGGCGCGGGGAAACATAGATCGCGCCGGCCTCGAGCAGGCCGATCGCCGTGCCCAGGACATCGGTGGGCAGATCCTTCTCCATGATGGCATTGGCACCCGCCTCGATCAGACGGCGGGTCGTGATCGGATCCACGTTGGCCGACAGAATGGCCACCGGTAGCGCCGGATCACATCGTTTGAGGGTTTCATAGACCATGATGCCGGAGCCGTCGGGCAGACCGAGATCGAGCAAGGCCATGTCGTACTGGCGCGAGGCCAGCCGATGGGTGGCGCTTTCGAGCGAGGCCACCCAGTCGACCCTGGCCTGGGGGCGCAGTCGCAGTACCGCCGCCCGCACGCCTTCGGCGAACAGCGGATGGTCTTCGACGAGCAGGAACTGCTGGAAGCTGGCTGTCATCGCGTGCACGCTCAACGCGTCAGGGATCTACGAGCCAGATAGCTTACCCCGTCGACGATGGCCACGAGAAGCAACATGGCGATCACGACGCCGGCAGCCTCGCGCATCTGGAACAGGCTCAGGTGCACATGCAGCATCTGGCCCAGGCCGCCGGCGCCGACCACGCCGAGCACCGCGGCCGCGCGAATGTTGTTTTCCCAGCGATACAGGCTGTAGGAAAGGATCTGCGGCAAGGCCAGCGGCAGGGTGGCATAGGTGAGCACCGCAGCCGGCGAGGCGCCATTGGCCCGCAGAGCTGCCGCGGGCTCGGGTGGCAGATTCTCCAGCGTATCGGCGAACAGCCGGCCCAGCACGCCGGTGGTGTGTGCGGCCAGGGCCAGGGTGCCCGGAAAGGGCCCGAGACCGGCCGCGATCACGAGCAGCGCGGCCCAGACCAGTTCCGGGATCGAGCGCAGCACATTGAGCAGCAGGCGCATCGCCGCGCGCAGCAGGCGCCTGACGCCCGACGCATGCTGTCCCAGACTGGCGGGAATGGCCAGCGCCAGCGCGAAGACCGCGGCCAGCAATGTTCCGAGCGCCGACATCGCCGCGGTTTCGATCGCGGCATACCCCAGACGGGAAAGAAAAGCGGGGGTCGTCACCGGTGGAAAGAAGCCGGCGATGAACTCGCGCATCTTGCTCAGCGCACCGGGCTCGAAGAACGCACCCAGCCGCAGATCCAGGCTCCAGAAACTGGCGACGATGAGCGCCGCCAGTGCGAGCAGCTCGAGACGGGCTCCGCCACCGACGGGCGCGTGCGGCATGAAGGCAGCGGCCCACCTCCAGCGAGCGTCTGACCCACAGGCTGACCCGATCGGCCACGGCCACCAGCGCGATGAACATCAGCAAGACGGTCGACACCTCACCACCGGCCAGCATCTTCATCGACATATCGAGCTGCTGACCCAGCCCGCCGGCACCCACGAAGCCCATGATCACCGACGAGCGCACCGCACACTCCCAGCGAAACACCGTGTAGGACGCAAGCTCGGTCGCGCACTGCGGCAGCGCACCATAGAGAAATGCGCCGATCCGTGTGCTGCCATTGCGCAGCAGCCCGTCCGTGACCGAGGCATCGACCGACTCCAGGACCTCGGCATAGACCTTGCCGAGCATTCCGGCATAGGTGAGCGCGATCGCCAGCACGCCGGCCGTAGGCCCGAGGCCGACCACCCTCACGAACAGCAGCGCCCAGACCAGCTCGGGGACGCTGCGCAGAAACACCAGCAACCAGCGCACGCCCTGGCGCACCAGCACGCTGGTCTTGTGCATCGGGCGCCCGAGGGCGGACTGCGACAGGCGGGCACTGGCCATCAGGGTCAGCGGCACCGAGGCGATCCATCCCAGCAGCAGCCCGGCGGTGGCGGTGGCCACCGTGATCCAGGTGGCATGCAGCACGAGGCGCAGGAACTCGGGTGAGATCTGCGGCGGAAAGAAGGTCGCGAGAAAGCGCCCGGTGATCTTCAGCGAACGCTGATCGAACAATGACGGCAGATCGAACTCGCTGGCCACCACCAGCGGCCAGAGCAGCACCGGGATCAACAGCAGCAGGCCGAGCCGGCGCGGCCAGACCGGATCGCGCAATGCGAGCGCGGGCACGCTCATCCGGCGCAGCGACCGCCGGGCATGACCGCGGCGATCGCGGCCACCGGTTCCGGCATCGCAACCGGCATCGGCGTGGCGGCGCCCGCAGTGGGCACTTCCCCGAAGTACAGATCGCGAATCATCTCGTCATCGATCTGATCGGGCCGCCGATCGAACAGGATCCGGCCCTCGCGCAGCCCGATCACCCGGGGGAAATGGGCCAGCGCCACATCCACCTGGTGCAGGCTGCAGACCAGGGTGGCCTGGCTGGTCTCGCAGTGTCCGGTGAGGGCGCGGATGGTCTGGTCGGCGAGCGCCGGATCGAGTGCGGCCAGGGGTTCGTCGACCAGCAGGGCGCGTGCTTGTGCAACCAGCCCGCGTGCCAGGCCGACCCGCTGGCGCTCGCCACCGGAGAGGCGGTCCACCCGTGACCAGAGCCGGTCGCCGAGCGAAAACACCTCCAGCGCATCGAAGGCCGCCCGGGCCTCGGACGGATACCAGAGCGACCACCGCCCTGACCGGCGACCAGCGGCCAAGACGGCCGGCTACGGCGGTCACCACCGCCGGCGCGGCGGCAACGGAGGACTGCGGTGCGCTGAACAGGTCGGCGCGCGCAGCATGCGCAGACCGCGCCCGCCTAGCTGCCAGGGATCCCGGGTATCGAGCAGCACCTCACCAGCGTGCGGGCGAAGCGAAGCGCCCAACACCGCCAGCAGCGTGGATTTGCCCGCGCCGCTCGGGCCGATCACGGCCACGTGTTCGCCGGCCTCGATGCGCAGGTCGATGGCATCGATGGCCGGCCGGGCCGGGCCGTGCCGGATCGTCGCCGAACGGCACTCGAACGACAGTCCGGTCACTGGCGGCCCGCGCTGAAGCGACTCAGTTCAGAAGCCCGGCGCTCTTGGCGGCGGCTTCGATATCGGCATAGTTCTCGGCCGAGGTCGGCACGAACTTCGTGGCCCGCTGCAGGGAAAGGATCTGCTTGCCCTGTTCGCTAGCGGGATCCAGCGCCAGGAAGGCATCGCGCAGCTTCTTCTTGGTGGCCGCGTCCATGTCTTTGCGGACCGTCCAGTTGTAGTCGAAGTAGGGCGGTGTGGTGTAGAACACCTTCACCGACTTGGTGTCGATCTTGCCGGAATCGACCAGCTTCTCCCAGACCTTGATGTTCAATGCGCCGGCCGCGACCTTGCCGCCGGCCACCGAGAACGCCGTCGCATCATGGGCGCCGGAAAAGGCCACACGCATGTCGGCATCGGGCTGAATCCCGGCCTTGAGCAGGAACGAGCGCGGCATCAGATGGCCGGAGGTGGAGGACGGCGAGCCGAAGGCGAAGGTCTTGCCTTTCAGATCACCCAGGCCGTTGATGCCGGAGTCGGTCGTGGTGATGAACACCGACTTGAAGGTTTCGTCTTCGGCGCGCTGGATGATCGGCTCGACATTGCCTTTGGAGCGGATGTTCGCCTGCACGAAGGTGAAGCCGCCGAACCAGGCCAGATCGACCTGCTTGTTGACCAGCGCCTCGACCGCTGCCGCGTAGTCGGTGACCGGCACGAAGCTGACCTCCAGACCGGTCTTGGCGGCCAGGTACTGGCCCAGCGGCTCGAACTTGCGCTGCAGTTCGGTAGGCGACTCGTCCGGGATCGCGGTGACGCGCAGCTGACCTTCGGCATGGGCGCTCAGGGGCAGTGCCGTACCCAGCGCGATCGCGCTGATGGTCAGGATTTTTCGGAGGGTGGAACGCATGGAGTTTCTCCTCGGGGGGGTTGTTGCTCTCACGGCCGCATCGGTGCGCATCGCGCCCAATGCCTGGATCGAGAATGGCCGACATTAACAGAAAGTGGCGATCGGGCTGGCCCGTCGATTGGCCTGGTCGCCGGCCAGCGGCCATCCTGACATCGCTTCCCCGCTGCCCGGCCGGGGCAGGCGGGACGCTCAGACCGGTTGGCCGTCGATCCGGTTTCTGATGCCCCGCAGCATGGGCAGCATGCGCGCCAGACCCACGAACGGGTGGATCCGTTGCGCGGCCTCGATGTTGTCGATGGCGGTTTGCGGATCACGGGCGCGGATGGCGATCAGCGCGCGCCCGGAGATCGCACCGAAGTGCCTCGGCTGGCGGGCCAGGGTCTGCGCGATGTCCTGCAGCGATCGGCGGTCGTCGCCCATCTCGTAGTAGGTGGTGGCACGCTGATTCCAGCCCTCGGCATACTCGGGCGCGGTCTGGTCACCCGGTTCAGCCATTCGAGCGCCTTTGGGTGGTCGCCGGCCTGGCGCGCGGAAAAGGCCTGGCGCATCCAGCCATCGATCCGAACATCGCCGCTGCGCAGCCATTGCTGCCAGATCAGTTGATCGATGCGTTGCGCTGCCGCGGCCAGTCGAACAGGCGAGCGATTGAGCAGTCTCTCGATCTGTGCGCGCCGTTGCGGTGGGTTGTCCCAGGCGAAGGCCGGTGCGGCCGCCGCGAGCAGCAGCGCGCAGGCCAGGGCCGTGCCCAGACGGCGCAGGCCGGAGCGGACGCGCGCCGGGGCGACAGGCGCGCGCGCCAGACCCGGCGAACGGATCGCGCGGGATGACCGCCCGAACGACGGTGGATTCGGTGCGCATTCGGTGGCATTCATGGGTACTCTGCCTGACGGGTCTGACTGGCACTATGCCGGCGTGCGCGTGCCCCGGCGCGGATCCCGCTACGCGGCGCAGGGTTTTGGCGGGCTCTGACCCCCGCAACGGCGCTTGCTCGACAAACGGGCGATGCTCTCGAATAATCGCCAGTCAGATCAGAACCGCACCCCCGGAGCCCGCCATGTTGACCAATGCGCAGATCGACGAGTACCACACCAACGGCTTCGTCATCCCCGATTTCCGGATGCCCGGGCCCGTGCTGGAGGCCATCAAGGCGCGTCATCAGAAGCTGCTCGCCGACCATCCCGAGCACCGGAGTTTCGCGACTACTGCCCGGCGCTGCTCGACTATGACGTCGGATTTCTGGAGTTCTGCCCGCAATGACGAGATTCTGGACATGGTGGGCCAGTTGATCGGCCCGGACTTCGCGCTCTGGAACAGCAGCTTCTTTGCCAAGCCGGCGCTCGATGGCAAAGCGCACCCCCTGACCAGGACGTAGTACTGGCCGATTCGTCCGTTGGCCACCTGCACGGTCTGGCTGGCCATCGATGATTCCACCGTAAACGGTTGCCTGCGCGCATTGCTGCATTGGCTCGCACCGGGATCAGCGCCTGCGCCAGCGCTTCATACCTCGGACGACACCGAGGTCACGCGGCTTGCAAGACACCAGCGAATATGATGAATCGCAGGCGGTTGACATGGTGCTGGAGGCCGGTCAGATCTCGCTCCATGATGTGTACCTGCTGCATGGCTCGAGGCCAACCGCTCGCCGCGTTCACGGCGCGGCATGACCATGCGCTTCATGCCCACCACGAGCCTGTTCGATCGCGAACTGGCGCACGCGAAGTCGGTGCAGATGAAGATCACCGATCATGCCGAGCGCTCGGTGTTCCTGATGCGCGGCGTCGATCACGCCGGCAACCGGTTCGCCAACGCCTGACGGCGCCGTCCGGTGCCGGGTCTTCAGGCGCGATAGGAGTTGTCGAGCCGGTCGAGCTTGCGCATCAGCGCCGCGAATTCCAGCGAGCCCACGCCACCACCGTCTTTGACCTCGCGCTCGGAAAACACATCCATGTCGCGGCCCGACCTGGCAGCAATCTCGGGCGTCAGCACGCGCACGGCCGGCCGCGCTGGCATCGGCTGAACCTGGCGGGCGCGCTCGAGCGGTACGGGCGCAGGAAGGCTCGGCCACGGTGCGCCCCACGGTCAACAGCCGTGATTGCGCAGGATCATCGCGCCTGTCGCCCAGGTTGGCCAGCAGGCGTTCTGTGCTCGTCCTCGTACAGGCTCACGCCTTCATAGTCGTGATGAGCCACCTGGCCGAAAAAGCCGGTCGAGGTCATGGAGGATCGGCAGCAGACCGTCTTCGAGCGCGGCCACGGCCATGCCGGCCCGCGTGTGCGTGTGCATCACGCACTGATTGGCGCATCGCTGTCGGCCATATGCACCGCCGAATGGATCACGAAGCCGGCCCGCCGGGTAATCGCTGTGGCCGATGATGTTGCCCTCGAGATCGATCTTGACCAGATTGGATGCGCAGACCTCGTCGTAGTTCCAGGCCATCAGGGTTGATCAGGAAGTGGTGATCAGGCCCGGGAACCCGCCGCGGTCAGGTGGCCGTAGATGAGTTCGGTCCAGCCAAAGTGATCTACCTGCAGAGCGATAGGCCGCCGCCAGATGCACGCGAAGCTCACTCGGCTGCGCTGTGGGTGGGAAGGCGGCTGATGCTTTGTGTCTGGGCCATGGGGTGTCTCCTTTTGTCGCCGCGCCGCTGCCCAGGTCAGGCGCAACAGCCAGCATAGCGCAATGTCCGTCGCCTGGCACTGTCATGCATGGCGCCTCGCCCGGCCAGGGCCTCAGCCGGCATGGGGGGCAAAGCGCGGGGTCAGTCAGCGTGGGCTGATCGACCTCGGCCACAGCATGGCGTCTACTGCCTGGTACTCAGCATGCGCATGTCCATCGGGCTCGTGCCCGGGCTGGAGATGTAGATCACCTCGCGCGCGATCGGTGCGAAGCCATGGAAATGCTGGGTCGATTTCACTACCCAGGCACGCATGCGCGCGGGATCGCTGCCCACGGCTGTGAAGCACACCGGATCGAAAAGCCTGCACGCGCACATCGCGACGATCACGTCGATCGCCGCGGCATCGTCGTGGACCGGGCCGATCCGCAGACGCCGCGCGCCGAAGGCGGCACCCTGGCATCACCGAAGTTTCTGCAGCGTGCGCTCGGCCAATGCATCACGGTCACCTCGGCATCGACCGGGGCGCGGAGCCCGGGCCCAGCTTGCCGCCGATGCGCATCGGCAGGCGCGCGCCGCCGGCATCGAATGCCATCATCACTGCCACCGGATCCCAGAGCGGGAGATCGCGAAGCCGCCGACGCCGCCTCGATCAGCCTTCCACCTGCGCGAAGGGTGGAATCGCCGGCCGAGCCGATGCCGGTGTTATCGGCGGTGTCGGCGAGCACGAAGGGCGCGCCGGCCGGCGGCGCGGCCAGAACCGCGTCGGTGATCGCCTCGTCGATCGTGCGCATCGGCGCCACCAACTCGTCGCAACGGCCCCAGACCTCGGCGCCGGTTCATCGGCCAGTGATTGCGCGAGCGCCTGATCATTGTCGGTGACCACTAATACGCGCGTGCCGACCTCGAGGCGTGTCGCCCCATGGAAAGCCGTGGGCCAGGGACACCGACAGCACCTCGAGGCACTGCTCGAGTTCCTGCATCTTCTTGCAAGCCGATCATCGAAGTTTTCGCGGGTGGTGGGATAGATGCCGAGCATCCGGCAATCATGCGGTGCCGCCGGTCGGGCGCAGTCCGTCATCGAGCATGCGCTCGGCCAGATCGAACACCTCCTGGGCGCGCGGCAGCACATCGATGTGCGGATACTCCTTGAAGAACACGATGACATCGGCAGCCGCCATCTTGGCGTGGGTCAGGTAATGGCCCGTGCCAGGTCGAGCTCCGCGAGGATCGGCACATCGGGGCCCACCATGGTGCGGATGCGGGTGAGCAGATCGCCCTCGGCGTCGGGATAGCCATCGGCGATCATCGCTCCACATCACAGGGACAGCAACACCGCATCCACCGGCATGGCGGCCGCCAGATCCGGGACCCAGGATCTCGTCGCGCGTGCCTCATGGGTGGCCCGGGTGGTGGTGCCGGCCGGCGTGGCGAATGCCGACCAGGCCGGGCAGCACGGTCCGAAAGCCGCGCGCCTGGGCGCGCTCGCGCCAGGCCACCAGCGGCAAGGAGAATGGCGAGGGTGGCTCGCCATACTTGCCGGCACGATGCAGCATCGTGCTCTGGAACAGACCCATGCCGGTCGGTATCGGCGAAAAGGTATTGGTTTCGGTGCCCAGGCAGGCGGTGAACAGACGGCGGCTCATGTTGATCTTCCTCGGTGACTCACCCATAGAATAGGTGATCGTCGCCGGCAGCGGCGAATGAACAAACATGGAGGCAGAATGAGTGCAGCTTCGAACCGGCGCTAGGTGAATCGCCCGGAGGGATCCAACTGGGGCGATTTCGGTCCCGACGATCAGCTCGGCAGGTTGAATCTGATCACGCCACAGAAGGTGCGTGAGGGCGTGGCCGAGGTTCGCGAGGGGCTGCGCTTTTGCCTGAGCCTGCCGCTGGATCTACCCGGTGGCAATGTGCTCAATCCGCGCCGTCATCCGCCCAGGCTGGGCCCGGCACGCCGGCCATGTGCCGCGCTGGATGTTCCAGGTCGGCAGCATGACCGGTGCCACCGACCTGATCAACGATGATGCGGTGCTGCTGCGCTCACAGTATTCCAGTCAATGGGACAGCTTTGCCCATGTGGGCAGCCTGTTCGACGCCGACGGCGACGGCAAACCCGAACGGGTGTTCTATAACGGTTATCGCGGTGGCATCGAATTGCCCGATGTCGATCGGCAGGATCCGAACCCGACCAGCGCGGCGCGGGCGCTGAGCATCGATCGTTTCGCGGCCACGCCCATTCAGGGACGCGGCGTGCTGGTCGATCTGCACGCGCATCTGGGCAACGGCCGCGAGATCGTCGGCTATGACGAGCTGATGCGCATCATGGATGCCGACAAGGTCGAGGTCACGTCCGGCGACATGCTGTTGCTGCACACCGGCTTCGGTCAGCAGATGATCGACTGGCAGGGCAAGCCCGATCCCGATCTGATTCACGCGGTCTGCCCGGCGCTGGACGGGCGCGATCAGCGATTGCTGCAATGGATCACCGACAGCGGCATCGCCGCGCTGATCGCCGACAACTACGCGGTCGAGGACTCGATGCTCGAGAAACCTTCGGGACGGTGCGCGCAGATGCCGCTGCATGAGCACTGTCTGTTCAAGCTCGGCCTGCCGCTGGGCGAGATCTGGTATCTGACCGAGCTCGCGCACTGGTTGCGCGCCAACCAGCGCTCGCGCTTTCTGCTCACCGCGCCGCCGCTGCGCCTGCCAGGCGCGGTCGGTTCACCGGTCACCGGGGTGGCCACGGTCTGATCGTCGCGGGGCAGGGGGCCGGCCGGGATCAGATCTCGATGTTGTCCAGCAGCCGTGTGTGGCCCAGCCTTGCCGCGCCGAGCACCACCAGACGATGCGAGCCGGCGCCCGGCGGGCTCAGTGTCTGGGCATCGCGCACGCTGACGTAGTCGGGCGCCCAGCCGGCCTGGCGCAATGCCTCGAGCGCCTGTGTTTCGAGCGTGGCGAAGCGTCGCTCGCCGCTGCGTACCGCCCGGGCAATCTGTGCCAGCACGCGCTGCAGGCGCGGTGCCTCGGCGCGCTCCGGTGCGCTCAGATATCCATTGCGAGAAGACAGCGCCAGCCCGTCGGGGGCGCGCACGGTCTCGCAGGGGACGATCCGGATGGGTAGCGCGAACTGACGCACCATCGCCGAGATCATCAGCAGCTGTTGGTAGTCTTTCTTGCCGAACATCGCCAGATCGGGCCGCACGATCGAGAACAGCTTGAGCACCACGGTAGCCACACCCCGGAAGTGGCCGGCGCGTGCGGCGCCCTCGAGATCATTCACATGGCCCGGTGCCGGATCGACATGATAGGTCTGTGGTTGCGGATACATGACAGATTCATCGGGCGCGAACAGATGCGCGACCCCGGCCGCGCGCAGCTTGGCGCAGTCGCCCTCGAAGGTTCGCGGATAGCGATCGAAGTCTTCACCGGCGCCGAATTGCAGCCGGTTCACGAAGATGCTGGCCGCCACGGTCTCGGCCGAGGCCGCGGCCCGGTGCACGAGCGCGATGTGGCCGTCGTGCAGATTGCCCATCGTGGGCACGAAGGCCAGTTGCCCGCAGCCGGCGCGCGCGGTCCGGAAGGATTCGATCGTTTCGTGAATCTGCATCAGTCGTAAAGCGTGGGCCGCGCCGGACTCCCGGACCCGCGACTATCGGTTTTCGCAAAGTGCACGATACCGCAACGCCGGGCGCACGGCGATCCGCTCATGCGGGCGATGTGCTCGTCATCGCCCGGCGGGCGTCGATTCGCTGCTTCAGGTGGGCGAGGGCCTCCTCGACCTGATCGACGAGGATCAGGCAGACATCGCCGTCCTCCAGCCGCTCGAGCGCGGTGTCGATCGCCAGGAACTCGCCGCGGATCTCATGGACATCGGCGGCCCTGCGGGCATCGGCCAGGCCTTGCCTGAGCAGCGCGATGACCTCGCCATCGGCCCGGCCACGCTGACACTGATCTTCGTAGAGCACCACGCTATCGAAGGCATCACCGAGGATCCGAGTCTGTTCGCGGATATCGACATCGCGCCGGTCGCCGGCGCCGCTGATGACCACACTGCGACGCCGGGCCGGCATGGCTTCGACCGCCGCCACCAGCGCCGAGATCGCATCCGGGTTGTGGCCGTAGTCGGCAATCACGGTCGCGCCGCCGTATGCCATCACATTGAATCTGCCAGGCGCGGTGTCGGCATCGCCCTCGAAGGCCGCGAGTCCGTCGCAGATTTGCGCCCAGGAACGGTTCAGCGCCCAGCCTGTGGCCACGGCGGCCATCGCATTCTCGACCTGGAAGGGAACGGTGCCGTCGCGGGTCACCGGTACCCGTGCCAGGGCAATCCGGAATGTTTCGGCGCCCTGGGCCGCGACGATATCCGCGCCGTCACGGAACACCACCCGCTTGCCCTGCGCCCGGTGCGCCTGCATCGGCGCGAGCTCGGGATCGGCGGCAAACAGGATCACCGCGCCGGGGCAGGTCTGCGCCATCGCGGCGACGATCGGGTCGGCCGCGTTGAGCACGGCATAGCCGTCATCGGCGACGTTCTGGATCACGACCCGCTTGAGCACCGCGAGTTCCTGAACCGTGTGGATGTAGTTCAGGCCGAGATGATCGCCGGTGCCGATATTCGTGACCACCGCCACCTGACAACGATCGAAGCCCAGGCCTTCACGCAGTATTCCGCCGCGTGCGGTCTCCAGCACCGCGGCATCCACCTGCGGATGCAGCAGCACATTGCGCGCACTCCTGGGCCCGCTGCAATCGCCGGTGTCGATCCGGCGCCCGTCGACGTAGATGCCGTCGGTGGCGGTGTAGCCGACCCGCAATCCGTCGGCCGCGAGAATGCTGGCGATCAGTCGCACGGTCGTGGTCTTGCCATTGGTGCCGGTGACCGCGACCAACGGAATCCGGCCGTCGTCGCCCGGCGCGAACAGTTCACCGACGATCGCCTCGCCAACCGCACGCCCGCTGCCGAAGGACGGGTTCAGATGCATGCGCAGGCCCGGTGCCGCATTGACCTCGACGATCGCACCGCCCTGGTTCTCGAGCGAGAGCGTTTCGGTCTGCGCCACGACATCGACGCCGCAGATATCCAGACCCACGATGCGCGCCGCTTCGACCGCGCGGGCGGCAAACTCGGGGTGCACATCGTCGGTGACATCGGTGGCGGTGCCACCGGTGCTGAGGTTGGCATTGTTGCGCAGTACCACGCGCTGGCCACGCGCAGGAATCGACGTTGGGGCGTAGCCCTGCAGTTTCATGCGCGCGATCGCGATTTCGTCGATACGGATGCGGGTCAGCGAGGTGGCGTGGCCGTCGCTGCGCGCCGGGTCACGGTTGACCTCCTCGACCAGCTGCTCGATCGTGTGCTCGCCATCGCCGATCACATGCGGTGGATCGCGGCGGGCGGCGGCGATCAGCCGCTCACCGACCACCAGCATCCGGAAGTCATGCCCGGGCGTGAAGCGCTCGACCAGCACCTTGCGGCTGTATTCGCGCGCGGCCTGATAGGCCACCTTCAGATGATCGAGGGTTTCCACGTTGACCGTCACGCCCTTGCCCTGATTGCCATCGAGCGGCTTGACGACCACCGGCTCGCCGATCTCCTGCATCACCTGCCAGGCATCGTCGATGTCGCGCACTGGCCGGCCCGGCGGCACCGGCACACCGGCGGCCTCGAGCAGGCGCTTGGTCAGGTATTTGTCCTGGGCGATCGATTCGGCGATCGCGCTGGTGGCGTCGATCTCGGCGGCCTGCACCCGGCGTTGCCGGCTGCCCCAGCCGAACTGCACCAGGCTGCCCTCGGTGAGGCGCCGGTACGGGATGCCGCGGGCCACCGCCGCCTGGATGATAGACCCCGTGCTCGGCCCCGGGCGCAGGTCTTCGTCGAGCGTTCGAAGGCGATCGAGCGCGTCGTTCAGATCGAACGGAAGATCGTGCAGGGCGGCGGCGCACAGGGCCTGCGCCAGTTCCACCGCCAGCCGCCCGACTGCCTCCTCGGTGTACTGCACCACCACCTGAAACACATTGGTCTCGACCGTGCGCACCGTGGCGCCGAAGGTCACCGGGCAGCCGGCCTCGGCCTGCAACCTGAGCGCCGCATGCTGGAGCACATGGGCCATGGACAGTGTCGTGCTGGCGCCGATCGAGCGCATCGCACCGATGCGCGGGAAGCGCGAGCGCAGACGCTGCTCGAAGCCGGGCATGGTTTCGATCGCGCAGTCATCGTCCTGGCAGGCAACGATCATCGCCATCGACGTGTGCCGGCTCCAGAGATTCGGCCCGCGAAGCGCGCGCAGTCTCGAGATTTCCATGATGTTCTATCCGTGAATGCAAGCGCGCTCAGCAGGCCTGGGCCGCGGGCGTTTGTTGGTTCATGCCGTAGGTGGCCAGGCCCGCCGCGATCAGCTCGGGGGTCAGGCCCAGCGCCCAGGCGGCGGTGATCGCCGGTAGCACGCCGGGATGCGCTTGCTTGCCGGCGGTGTCGGCAAAAGCGTCGGGCAGGCGCTCGGCCAGCAGGCGTTCGGCGCGTTCGCTGGCAAGCACGACGGCACCGTCGCGCACGTAGACGGCGCGACCGCCGCTGGCGACATGGGCCGCAATGGCATCGCTTGCCGGCGCGCCGGCGTAGAGGATCACCTCGCCATCGCACAGATCTGCCATCTCGAGCGCCAGGGGATCGGCCGCGTTGAGCACCGCCGCGCCCGTGGCGAGCACGACATCGACCTGGGTGCGCATCAGCTTGTAGAGCTGCTCGGCACCCGCGATGTCACTCTCGGGAAGCGACTGCGCGGTATCGATGCCGGTGACGATCCCAACCAGGCAGCGATCGTAGCCAAGGCCCTTCGGTGGCCATGCTCTGCAGGCGACGCTTCGAGTACCGCGCAATCGACCAGCCGGTTCGCCCAGGCACGCGCTGCGCGCCGCCCAGCTGTTGCCGGCCTGCGAATCGATGCAGCGCTTGTCGATGAACACGCCGCTCTCGCAGGCCAGGCCGACGCCTTCCGTCCTCGATCAGCAGATGCGCCAGCAGGCGGGCGCAGGCGTCGCGACCATCGCTTCCGCTGATGCCCACCAACGGAATGCGGCCGTCCTCGCCCTGCGGGATCATGTAATCGACGATCGCGCGGCCCACGGGCTGCGGGGGTGAGTCGGCAGGTTGCAGATGCACGTGCAGACCCGGCCCCGCGTTGACCTCGACGATCGCGCCGCGCTGCTCCTCGAGTGGCCGGCCGATGTCCTCGGCCAGTAGATCGATGCCGGCGATGTCGAGCCCGACGATGGTTGCGGCCAGCACGGCCTGCGCCGCCACCTCGGGATGAACCCGGGCGGTCACGTCGATCGAGGTATTGCCGTTGCGCTGAATCAGCACATGCTCGCCGGGCCCGGGTACGGACTCCGGGGTGAAACCCTGGCGTTGCAGCTCGAGCCGGTTCGAGGAATCGATGCGTACCGGGTTCAGCGGATGATTGGTGTAGCCGCGCAGCGGGCTGGAGTTGATCTGGCTATCGATCAATTCGCGGATGCTCGAGCGGCCGTCGCCCTGCACCCAGGCCGGCTCGCCGCGCGCCACGCGGCCACCACCGCACCGCCGACCACCAGCAGCCGGTGCTCATTTTGCATAGCGCTCGATGATCACCGAACTGCCTTCCTCGATGGCCACCCGGAACGCGGCCTGTACTTGTTCGGGCGTGCTCAGATCGATGAACACGCCGCGACCGTGATTACCGTCGCTTGGCTTGACCACCACCGGCAGGCCGACCGATTCCGCGGCCGGCCAGGCGTCCTCGATGCGGTCGACGAGTTCGCCTTCCGGTACCGGTACACCGCAGGCGCTCAGCAGCGATTTGGTGAGTGGCTTGTCGACCGAAATGCCCTCGGCAATCGCGCTGGTGCGATCGGACTCGGCCGTCCAGATCCGGCGTTGGCGCGAGCCATGGCCCAACTGCACGAGGTTGCCTCGTTCCAGGCGGATCGACGGGATCTGCGCGATCATCGGCGGCGTCGACGATGGCCGCAGTGCTCGGGCCCAGTGCGTATTCGTCGATCGCCTCGCGCACAGCGTCGACGGCGGCGGCGACGTCTGCCGGGTTGGTCCTCGATGGCCGCCATCACCAGATCTCTGGCGCATCGCAATGCGACCTGCGCCACCTCGACCTGGAAGGCGCGTACGACAACCTTGTAAACGCCTGGGTGGAGGTTTCGCGGGCGCGTCCGAAACCGGACGGCATGCCGGCCAGTGCCTGAAGCTCCAGCGTGACGTGTTCGAGCACATGGCCCGGCCAGGTGCCCTCCTGCAGGCGGCGCAGAAAGCCGCCGCGCTCCTCGTAGCTGCAGCGGTGCTCGATCAGGCTGGGCAGCATGGCGGTCAGCCGCTCGGGATAACCGGGGATCAGATTCGATGGCAGATCCTCGAGCTCGCCGATGTCCACGAGCGCCTCGAGCACGGGCCGGTAGGTCCACAGGTTGGGGCCTCGCAGGTGCGTGACCCGGATGATTTCAATCGATTTGTGTCCCATGATTCCCTGGTCGGCGATGCGACGCCAGAACCTGCCGAGGTGCGGGCCCGAGCGGGTGCCGGCCCCGAAAGCGTGAAGAACGAACAACCGTGAATTTCGCCGACACTGTCTGGCCCCGGGGGTGCCGCGACCATGGCTGGCGGCTCATCCGGGTCTGGCGTTGGCAGCGGTGCGGCGCATCCCGCGCAAACGCGAAACGACCTGGCGCCGCCATGGGCCGCCGATGATACGCTTCGGCACCGCGACGCAGTCTGGCTGTTTCAAACTGAATTTCGATGAAACAATTGTCTACCGATGTGACGGATTTCGCAGTTGGGCAAGACGCCGGTCGGACGCGTCGGCCGGATTGCCAGAGCGCTGGCAAAGGGATGCCCCGCCGCCGCAGGCCGGACCAGTCCTCGCCCTGGCGGAAGCCGATCTCGATGCGCAACTGAACTTCGCGCCGGGCGTGGTCGTCCTCTTTGCCGACCGACTACTCGCGCGCCGCGAGGGCGATCTCCAATGGCGGTCCTGGCCGATCACCGACGAGCTCTCGCTCGAGTGTCGCGATCATGCCGGCGTCGGCCAGCTCGAACTGATCGGGCCCGCTGCGCGCCTGGCGCACTGGCGCTATACGCTGGGCGCGCAGCCCGCGATAAGCCGCCTGATCGAACGCTTCCAGCTGCTGCGCTCGGCCGGCAGCGGCGCGCCTGTTTCCGGCCCGGCCGCGCATGATCTCCGGCAAGGGCTGGCGTCGCCGGAAGACGCCGAGAACGATGCCGCCGACGAAGATCACGAGGCGGAGTCGCCCTCCACGCGCACCCTGTTGCGCCTGTGGCGGTTCGCACATCCGTATCGGGGCAGGCTGGCGCTGGGGTTCGTGCTCACCCTGCTGGCCACCGGCGCCACCCTGGTGCCGCCCTACATGACCATGCCGCTGATGGATGACATTCTGATCCCGCATCAGAATGGCAAGCCGATCGACACGTCGCTCGTGACGCTCTATCTGGGGGGTCTGCCCGGCGCCGCGCTCCTGGCCTGGATCCTGGGCTGGGCCCGCACCTATGTGCTGGCACTGGTCAGCGAGCGCATCGGTGCGGATCTGCGTGCCGCCACCTTCGACCATCTGCTCGGGCTGTCGCTGGCCTACTTCGGCGGCAAGCGCACCGGCGACCTGATGGCACGCATCGGCAGCGAGACCGACCGCCTGAATCTGTTCCTGTCGCTGCAGTTGCTGGATTTCGCCACCGATCTGTTGCTCATTCTGATGACTGCAGGGATCTTGTTCTTCATCGATCCCTGGCTTGCCCTGGCCACCCTGGTTCCCCTGCCGTTCATCGCCTGGATGATCCAGGTCGTGCGCGACCGTCTGCGCTATGGCTTCGAGAAGGCCGATCGCATCTGGGGCGAGGTCACCAATGTGCTGGCCGACACCATTCCGGGGATTCGCGTGGTCAAGGCCTTAGCCAAGGAGAAGCGGGAGTCCGGGCGCTTTCGACAGGCCAATCAGCACAATGTCGCGGTCAACGACCATGTGAACCGGCTGTGGGCATTGTTTTCGCCCACCGTCGGCTTGCTCACCGAGGCCGGTCTGCTCGTGGTCTGGGCGTTCGGCATCTGGATGGTTGCCCGCAACCAGGTCACGGTCGGGGTGCTGACCGCCTTTCTCACCTACATCGGCCGCTTCTACATCCGGCTCGATTCCATGAGCCGCATCGTTTCGCACACCCAGCGTGCCGCGTCCGCGGCCAAGCGCATCTTCGACATCCTCGACCATGTCTCGAGCGTGCCCGAGCCGCTCAGGCCTGTGCATCTCGATCAGGTGGCCGGGCGGATCGATTTGCAGAAGGTGGGTTTTCGCTATGGCAGCAGGCAGGTACTGCGCGGGGTCGATCTGGCGATCCAGCCGGGCGAGATGATCGGTCTGGTCGGCCACAGCGGCTCCGGCAAGAGCACGCTCGTGAATCTGATCTGTCGCTTCTACGATGTCGACGAAGGCGCGATCCTCGTCGATGGTGTCGATGTGAGATCGCTGCCCATTGCCCAGTTCCGGCGCCATGTCGGCGTGGTGCTGCAGGAGCCGTTTCTGTTCTTCGGCTCGATCGCCGAGAACATCGCCTATGGGCGCCCGGATGCAAGCCGCGCCGAGATCGTCCAGGCGGCGCGCGCGGCCAATGCGCACGAGTTCATCCTGCGTCTGCCGCAAGGCTACGATTCGCTGGTCGGCGAGCGCGGCCAGACGCTCTCGGGCGGTGAACGTCAGCGGATCTCGATCGCGCGCGCTCTGCTGATCGATCCCAAGGTGCTGATTCTCGATGAGGCGACATCATCGGTGGACACCACGACCGAGAAAGAGATCCAGAAGGCGCTCGACAATCTCGTGCAGGGTCGCACCACCATCGCGATCGCGCACCGGCTCAGCACGCTGCGCCGCGCCAATCGTCTGGTGGTTCTGGATGGCGGGCGGATCGTCGAGGTGGGCCCGCACGATGATCTGATGGCGCGTCGGGGCGCCTACTACCGGCTCTACCAGGCGCAGGCTCGCCAGGTGGATGCCGAGGAAGAACTCATGCTGAGCGCATCGATGGCGGCCGATACCGCAGCCGGCCGTACGCATCCCCTATGAGCGCGCCCGGAAATCCGTCATCGGCTGGCGTCATCGGGCTGGCGCGCGACGCATTAGGGCGTCTGATCTACACCGCGCCCGATGGCTCGGTGACCGGGAACGTGGTGCCGGTGCGGGCCTTCCCGCTGTCCGCGCCCGACGAGGGGATCGCCCTGGTGGCGCCCGATGGTCGCGAACTGCTCTGGATCGAGCGTCTCGCGCAACTGGATGCCGCAGCGCGTGCGCTGATCGGCGAGGCCATGGCAGAGCGTGAGTTCATTCCGGTGATCCAGCGCATCATCTCGGTCTCCGGCTATGTCACACCGTGCGCGTGGACTGTGGCAACCGATCGGGGTGAGGGCCGCTTCGTGCTGGCCGGCGAGGAATTCATTCGCCGACTGCCGGCAGATTCGCTGTTGATCACCGACAACCATGGTGTGCATTGGCAGATCCGGTCCTTGCCCGGTCTCGACCCGGCGAGCAGGCGTATCCTGGACAGGTTTTTGTAGGTACCGCATCGGCGTCCGTCCGTGCCGAGTCGGCGTTCGTCCGAGGTTTTTTGTTTCGCGCCCGCGCGCCGCGCCCGAGCAGGCTCAGGGGCCTCCGAGCGATCCCGAAGCCCTGCCAAGGAGTGCTTATGCCACTGAATCTGGTCACCTGGGGCATGTACTTCGCCTTTGTCGCTGTCGCGCTTATCTTCAGCTGGCACGACAGCATGCTGTCATTCGGTGGCGGCCTGGGCGTCGTCAAGATGGCCGCCTGGGCTGTCTTCGTGCTGTTCACCCGCTACTCGATCTATTGCAGCGCGAAAGAGAATCTCTTCAAGACGGTCCGACAGATGTCGCGCCTGCATTGGGGCCGGCAGATTGGCATCGATCTCTATCTTGGCCTGCTGCTGTTCCTGCTGGTTGTCTATCTGCATGGCGGGCCGATCGTGCTTGTGCTCTGGCTGTTGCCCACGCTGCTGTTCGCCAACCTGGCCACCTTCCTGTACGTGGCCATCCACGCCGACTCGCTGATCGCGCGACTGCCGCTTTGAGCGTCTTGCCCAACCGTGCATCTGCAGTTGCCGTCGACGGCGAGTCCGTGCCGAGTTCACCGAGCTGTTGCCGGGTCGTCGTATCCAGCACAAGGATCGCTTCGATGATCCCGGCCTGCCGGGCGAAATGACCGTCACGATCGATCTCGAGCCGGTGATCTGCGGCACCGAACTGCATATTGAGCTGGCCCGCATTCCTGCTCGACCGGGACGGCTGAAGGTGCGCGGGCCGACCGGGCCCGCGTCCCCGCATGGGATACCCCTTGGCGAGGGTTCGCGACGCGCCCCCGGAAATCTCCGCTTGTGTGTCGATAGTCGTTTGTATATTGTCGACAATATGAATGCACCGAGAGAATCCGACATCCCGCCGCCGCTGCCGGTCTTTCTGGCCGAGAAGCTGATGGCCGAGATCGAAGACCTGACGATCGCGCCGGGTGAGCGCCTGTCCGAGGAAGCGATCGCCCAGCGCTTCGGTGTCAGCCGGGCACCGGTGCGCGAGGCCCTGCGCCTGCTGGCGCAGGAGGAGCTCGTGCTCATCGAGCCGCGTCGTGGTGCGCGCGTGCTGGCCTATACGCCGCAGGAGGCATCCGAGATGTTCGAGATGCGGGCGGTGCTCTACGCCCTGGGCGTGGAGCTGTTCGCCCGCCGGGCCACCGAAGCCGAACTTGACGAGTATGTCGAGATCGCCAGGCGGCCGGCCGAGCTGGCGGCGTCGCCTGATGTGGCGCCGTCAACCTTCGCCGCGGCCACCCAGGCGGTGTCGGCCTTCACCCTGGCGCATTGTGGCAACCAGCGCCTGACCAACACCATGCGCAAGCTCACACGGCGCTCGTTTCGCCACTATGCGGCGCTTGCTCACGGCACGCCCGAGCGGCGCGTCGAGACCGTGCGCGAGGGGCGTCGCCTGCGTGACGCCATTCTCGCCCGCCAGGCGCGCGAGGCCGGCGAGATCGCGCGCATGATCGTCGAGCGTAATCATCGTGAGGTCATGCGTCAGCTTGCGCTTGCGCATGCCTCGGAATTCATGGCCGCGCCTGCCTGAGGCGACCTTCCCGCAAGAACACACAGACGTCCGCAACGACAGGAGACAAGGATGAACGACAGACGACAGTTTCTGCGCAGCGCCACGGCGGCCGGCGCAGTCGGCCTGGGTTGGCCGATGGTGGGCAGCGCCGCGTCCGACTGGGACGCGACCATGGCGCGCGCCAAGGAAAAGGGCGAGGTCACCATCTATTCGTCGGGGGTGGCCCGCCAGGAAGAACCTCGGATGGCGGCGTTCTCGCGTGCTTCCGGGGTCAAGGTCAACTATTCGCGCCCAGGGGGCGGCGAGATCGTGATTCGCAAGTTCGGGCAGGAGGTGCAGAACGGTGCGCCGCTGGCCGACGTCTGCACGCTGACCGACTATGCACTGGGCCTGCATGCACAGAACCAGGGTTGGACCGACACTGTGTCGCTGCCCAACGAGAAGGAGCTCGGCGAGCGCTTCGCCAAGCGCGATGCCGGCCTGATCCCGCTGGGCGGTTTCGGCCTGGTGATCGTCATCAACGAGAAGATGATGAAGGTCGGCGATGCGCCGCAAAGCTATGCCGATCTGGCCGATCCCAAATTCAAGGGCCAGATCCTGTTCGGCGCGCCCGAGAACGCCGGCTCCACCACCCTGCTGATCAAGGGCCTGGTCGAGCAGTACGGCTGGGACTACGTCAAGCAGCTGCGTGCCAACGAGGTGGCCGAGATGCGCTTGCAGGCCGAGGCCATGCAGGCTGTGGCGCGCGGCGAGAAGCCGATCTGCGTGGTGGCACAGGCCTGGGGCTATCTGTACAAGAAGCAGGGTGCGCCGACCCAGATGATCTTCCCGGCCGACGGCATGGTGCTTGCGCAGACCTGCATGTTCGTGGCCAGGAATGCACCGCATCCGGATGGCGGGCGGGTGTTGGTCAATCACATGATCTCGGCCGAGTATCAGATCTCCTCGCAGGCGACCGGCACCTACCCGGCCAACCGCAATACCCCGTTGGCCGAAGGCATCCCCTCGCTGGACGCGATCAAGATCTATGAGCCCAATCTCGCCGAGCTCGTCGCCACGCGCGGCGAGGTGATCGACAACTGGCGCAGGATCATGAGCTGATGCGTGGCGTCGAGGTTCGCAATCTGGTCAAGGCCTTCGGTGCGGTGCGCGCGGTGGACGGTGTCTCGTTCACCGTGCCGCCCGGTGGGATCACGACCATGCTCGGGCCTTCGGGCTGCGGCAAGACCACGATCCTGCGTTGCATCGCAGGGCTGGAGACCGCCACCGACGGCGAGATCGTCATCGGTGATCGGGTGGTGTTCTCCGGGGGCATGTCGCGCGTGCCGGTGGAGCAGCGCAATCTCGGCATGGTGTTTCAGAGTTATGCGATCTGGCCGCACATGTCCATCGCAGCCAATGTCGCCTATGGCCTGAAGGTTCGCCGTCGGCCGAAGGCCGAGATCGAGAAGCGGGTGAAGGATGCGCTCGCCCTGGTCAGGTTGTCCGGCTTCGAGCAGCGGCTTCCGGGGCAGCTGTCGGGCGGGCAGATGCAGCGCGTGGTGCTCGCGCGCGCGATCGCCTATGACCCGGAAATCCTGCTGCTTGACGAACCGCTGGCCAACCTCGATGCACACCTGCGCGAGGAGATGCGTCAGGAACTGAAGCGTATCCAGCGCGAAACCGGCACCACGATGATCGCGGTCACCCATGATCAATCCGAGGCGCTGGCGATCTCGGATCAGATCCTGGTGATGGCCTCGGGGAAGATACTCCAGCGCGGTTCGCCGCAGGAGATCTGGCGCCAGCCCGCGGTTGCAGGTGTGGCTGGCTTCCTGGGCGGCGTGAATCGTCTGCCGGCGGTGCCGCGCGACGGCCGTCTGATGGTCGAGGGGGTCGGACCGCTGCCCGCGGGCGCGCCCACCATGGCGGCAGCGGCGCAGGTGATCTTCCGGCCAACCGATGCGCGCTTGCTCGCGCCGGGCGAGGGCGAGGGCGAGGGCTGGCCGGGCACGGTATCGCTCACGCAGTTTCTCGGTCAGCACATCCAGTATCTGGTGCATTGTGGCGGGCACGAGCTGACAATCGAGGTGCCGGCCTCCGGCCGCTTGTTCAGTGAGGGTGAGACAGTCACGATCGCGGTCGATGCGCGCGCCCTGATGATCTATCCGGAGCCGGTGGCCGCATGAGCGCGCAGCTGGTATCGCCACAGTCGCCGACCGGCGGCCGGCTGGCCGGTCTGCGTTCCCGGCACGGGCTCGGCCCGATCGGCCTGGCGCTGGCCGCGGCGGCGGCGATCTTCGTGCTGACCATCTGGCCGATGGTCTGGCTCGTGGTGGGCAGCCTCAGCGAGCCCGATGGCCACGGCTTCGGCCGCTATCGCGAATTGATGGACAAGTTCCATTTCGCCGATGTGCTGGTCAACTCGTGGGTGTTCGCGCTCGGCACGGCAGTCTCGGCCATGCTGATCGGGGTCACCCTGGCGGTGCTGGTGGCGCGCACCGACATGCCGTTCAAGCGCACTGCCAAGATGCTGGCCGTGCTCGCTTTCGTCTCGCCTCCGTGGCTCACGGCCATGGCCTACGTCTACCTCGCCAGCCCGAATGCCGGCTACATCAACGAGCTGATGGCCACGCTGTTCGGAGTCAAGCCGTTCGATGTGCAGACCATGACCGGCATGATCTTTGTCTCGGCGCTGTTCCTGTTCTCATTCGTGTTTCTCACGGTCGAGGGTGCACTGGTGTCGCTGGACGGCAGCTTCGAAGAAGCGGCGCGGGTCTCCGGTGCCAGCCCGTGGCGGGTGATCACCACCGTCACCCTGCCGCTGGTGACGCCGGCGATCGTCTCGGCCACCGTCTTCTCGCTGATCATCTCCTGGGGGCTGTTCGCGGTGCCGGCGATTCTCGGCATGCCCTCGCGCGTGTACGTGTTTGCCACCCAGCTCTATCTGTTCCTGAACGCATTCCCGCCGCGTCTGGAACTGGCCGCCGCGATGGGGGTGATCTTCGTGATCACGGCAGTGCTGCTCGGTGCGCTGGTCTGGGCCGTGCGCCGGCAGAGCCAGGTCAATCGCTTCGCGGTCATTGCCGGCAAGGGGGTGAAGGCCGCGGCACTGCCGCTGGGGCGCTGGCGCTGGCTCGCCATGGCCTTCGTCGTCGTGCTCGGGTTGCTGGCCATCGTCGGTCCGTACTCGGTGATTCTCTGGATGTCACTGAAGACGAACTGGTTCGGCGGTGGCGGGCTGTCCGACCTCTCGCTGGAGAACTTCCGCTACATCGTGTTCGAGTATCTGGCCTTCTGGCAGATCACCGGCAACACCTTCAAGGTGGCCTTGATGGAGGTGGCCATCGTGCTCACGGTGGCCACCTCGGTGGGCTGGGTGGCGCGGCGCACGAAGCTGCCGGGCCGCGGCCTGCTGCTGGGCAGTGCCTATTACACGGTGCTGGTACCCTCGGTGGCGTTCCTCGCGGCTGTCTTGTGGGCCTGGATCGGATCACCGGCCGGCCTGTATGGCACCTTGTTGCTGATCGCCATGACGCAGGCGGCACGCTCGATGCCGATCGCCACCCGAAATATCAGTGACGGGCTGGGCCAGATCGACACCGCGCTCGAGGAGGCGGCCATGGTCTGTGGCGCGAGCCGCGCACGCATGGCCTTCTCGGTCACCCTGCCCCTGATGCGGCCGGTGCTGCTGGCGGCATTCACGGTGGTGTTTCTGTCCGCATTGCGTGATCTGAACACGCCGTTGTTCGTGGGCGGTGGCGCCACCGAATCGATGACTCTGTCGGTCACGATCTTTCACTTCTGGTCTGAAACCCGCATGGGTGAGGCCGCCGCACTGACGATCATCCTGCTCCTGATCACGCTGATCATCTTCGTGCCGCTGTCGCGTTCGTTTCGCAGCGAACACTGAGCTTCGGGCCTGCGGCACACCGCCTGGGAAGGCATGCCGCGGATCCGGGTAGATTCGTCGATCCTGTGCCGCGGATCTGGATGGATTCGTCGATCCCGGCACACGGTACCGGTTCGTGTCGCCGGCTCAGGCGCTCTGAGCGGCGCCGGTATCCGCGCCGAACGGGGTTTCCAGGATTCCGCGCGCGTCCAGCCCCTCGATGGCAAACAGATGCCCGCCCAGCGGGTGCCTGGATACGGTTCGTCCGGTACGTGAATCGCGAATGGACGTCAGGAACAAAGTGCGCATATCGCGCCCGCCAAAGGCCAGGCCGCTCGGAAGATCGACCGGCGCCGGATAGCGGGCCAGCAACCTGCCATCGGGTGCAAAGCAGCCGATCTCACCGATCCGGACCAGGGCCGCCCACAGTCGACCCTGGTCGTCTACCGTGGCGCCATCGATGCCGGTGCCCAGGGCCGAGCAATCGATCAGGACGCGCGCCTCGGACGCCACGCCGGTGGCGGGATCATAGTCACAGGTGCAGAGCGTGCGCGCCGGGGTGTCGGCGAAATACAGGCTGCGTCCGTCGGGGCTGAAGCAAATGCCATTGCTGACCTTCAGGCCGGTGGCAAGCACGCGCACCTGGCCATGGACATTCAATTGCAAAAGCGGGGCGAGCGGCTCCAGCTCCCTGCCCATGCCTCCACAGACGAACCTACCCTGACGATCCGTCTTGCCGTCGTTCAGACGCAGACGCTGGTCGGTGAGCGCATCGGCGAGCAGCATGGTCAGGTCGCCGGCGTCGGGATTCCAGCCGATGATCGAGTGCTCGAGCGCGATCACGAGGCCACCTTCGGCGCGCAGCGCGATCGAGCCGACGTGTTCATCGAACTCGAAGCTCTCCGTAGCTGACCACCGACCGCGTTGCAGGTACTTGCGACGCACCTGCCCGGCAACGCCGTCGATCCACCAGAGGCAGTCTTCGCGAGGATCCCAGAGCGGGCTTTCGCCGAGATCGTCCGGTGAGTCGGTCAGCCGTTCAATGTGTAAGTCGGTCGGGTCGCCCGGCCGGGCCGATGCATGTTCATCCGGCATCCGATCGATTCTCCTTGCGCGCGCTTGCGCTCATCAGAATGCACTGTGCACCGCGTATGAAGATCCAGGCAACCTCGCGGCGGGCACGATCATGATCCTGCCACCGATCCGCCTCTCGAAGAAGGTGCCTGGGTTTTCGTTCGAGGGAAATGCCCCGGCTTCGTAATCGCCAAGCGCCGTGCGCGCGCTCCCCGCCTTTAGGTTTTCTTTGGACGGGCTTTGCCCGGCCTTGAGATCGATTTCCGAGACTGCGGTCTTTCAATCATGGACCGCGTCATGTTCAAGCTCAAGCAACCTGTCACCCGCTCGCTCGCCCTGGCCATCGGCATCCTCGCGCTGAGCGCCTGCGCCGACCCCGATTCGGCGCCGACGCTCGATGTGCTCGCCAAGAGGATCGATCCCGAACGGCCGATCATCCGTTCTCCAAAGTGCGCCGAGCTGCCGGCATCCGGTTCGCATCCGAAAGGCGCGCAGTTTCAAGCCATTCTCGAGCGCTACGCCGCGCAAGCCTGGCTTCCCGGGGTGGCGGCCGCGATTCTCAGCCCCGAAGGCGCCTGGAGCGGCGCCGCCGGCCTGGCCGACATCGATCAGCGGATCGCGATGCATCCGTGTCATGCGTTCCTGTCGGGCAGCGTGGCCAAGTTCTATACCGTTGTGGCGGCCCTGCAGTTGGTCGAGCAGGGGCTTCTCGGGCTAGACGAGCCGATTGCGCCACATCTTCCGTCGGAGTTGGCCAGCCAGTTGCCCAATGCCGGTCATGCGACGGTGCGCCAGCTGATGAATCATCAGGCCGGTATGCCGGATCAGGACAATGATCCGGCTCTCGAGGCCTATGTGCTCGAGCACGAAGGCGGTCTGCCGTCGGCGCAGGAACAACTGGCGACGCTGTTCGATGACCCGCCGCGCTTTGCGCCGGGCACTGCCACCGAGTACTCGAGCGCGCACACGGTCGCGCTCGGGCTGGTGATGGACGAGGTCGCCGGGCATCACCACTCGAACCAGATCACCATCGGCATCCTGCAGCGGCTCGGTCTGCACGACACCTGGTACAAGAACGAGGTCGACTATCCGCAGCCCCGCAATTGGGCCAGGCCCTATCTCTGGGACGAGGGCAGCCTGGCCGATGTTTCGGCGCCGGCCGCCCGGTATGCGCTGGGCAGTCAGGGCGATGCAGGCATCTATGCCACGGTTGCCGATTATCTTCGCGCCATGAAGGGCTTGTTCGACGGGCGCCTGGTCTCGGCACAGACCCTGGCCCGGATGCAGGAGCCGGCGATGGTCGGCGAGGTCGGCAATCAGTCCCTGGCCTTCGGTCTGGGTCTGTTTCTGATCTCGCGCGACGGCGAGGTCGTCAAGATCGGCCATAGCGGACTCACGCTCGGTGGCATGATGCATCTGTACTACTACCCGAAGCTGCAGTCGTTTGTCGTGGTGGCGGCGAACGTGATGGCCGATGCGCCCGAGATCCAGGCCGCTTTTGGCAATGGCCTGCTTGTCGATACCCCGGCTCCCACGCTGATGACCGAGATCGAGGCAGCCATTTCTTCGCCGTGAGCCTCGGGTGCAGAGAGCGTCCGGCGGGCCGGGCCGACTACCCGGTCCGCCGCTCTGCCCACTCAGCCACCCGGTTTGAAGACCATCAGATAAAACACCGCCAGCATCGCCGCGAAGGCCGGGTAGCCGAGCCACTCCCACCGACGCTGATATCGCGCGTATGCCGGCGGCAGCGCCGTTCCCTCCCGAGCCGCGATCTCGGCCATGCGCGCCATCCGGATCTGCAACCAGAGCACCGGCAGCCAGCAGGCGCCGGCCAGGAGATAGAGCGCCAGCGCGCCGCTGATCCAGGGCGTGCTCAATGGCCAGCCCGCCGTGCCCGCCAGCCACAGGCCGGTGGCTGGCTGCAGGATCATCGTGGGTACGGTGAACCAGAGGTCGGCCCGCACCACGAGGCGCGCGACCACCGCCTGCGCGGCGATGTTTGCGCTGCGGTTGGCAAAGAACAAATAGAAAGCCGAGCCGAAGCCCGTGCCGACCAGAATCACACTGCTCAGGATGTGAATCCACTTGACGGCAAGATAGGTATTCATCGGCCGGCCGCGCCGAGCCGCTGATCGAGGATATCGGTGACCATGCCCCAGCGCTCGAACTCGGGCTGGAAGTGCGCGAGCGGCAGCAGGCCCACGCAGGCATGCGCTCCGGGCGCCGGCCCGGCGCCCCGCGCCAGCTCTCGCGCCAGCAGGATCGCGGCCATGCACGGGATCTCCGGGCCGTGGTCGTCGCCGGCGGCGATATGCCATTCCCGGTGAATCGGCATGCCTTGGTCGTCAGTGCCGCAGGCGGCCACGAACATGCCGCCAAGGCCGGAACCAAGACGGTCGAACCACGAGGCTGTGTTCAGCATCACGCCAGACAAGGCCTCGGGGCGGGGCGACAGGCCGAGCCGGCGCAGTGTCGCCAGGGCTGCAAGCGCCCGCTGCGTGATGCCCACCTCGAGCGCCGCGCGAAACAGCACCGATCGTGAGACCCGATAGTGTTCGGGAAAGAGTTGCAGATCCGGAATGTCGCAGGGTGCCGCCAGGCGTGCGGCCATGCGCGCGAACCGGACCGGCTGCGGGTCGGCCCAGCCATGCCTGATCTGCCAGCGGCCGTCCAGCCAGACCCGGATCGGTGCGCCGCAGTAGCTGAGCACGCCGGCCATGGTGGCCAGGCCCCGTGGCGCGGTCTGCGCGGGAGCGATGCAGATCTCGATCGCATCGATCCGCTGCCAGCCGCGCGTCAGATGATCGATCACCGCCGAGGACAGCGCAGGCACGGTGCTCGCGCCACTTACCGCGCAAAGGCCGCGCTGCGTGAACCGGTCATCGAGTGCCCGCGAGAAGCCGCAGACGAACTCCCGGCCATCGGCGAGGTCGATATAGTGGGCCCCGGCCGCGGCGCAAGCCTCGGCCACGACATAGCCCTGTGCCTGAAACGGGCCCGCGGTGTGGATGACCAGTCGGGCACCCAGGGCGGTGATCTCCCGCGCCAGGTCGGACGATGAGCTGTCGAGCCGCGCCGGACGTGCGCCGGGCAGCGTGTTCGCAAGCGCCTGGGCACGACCTTCGTCGCGCCCGGCAATGATCAGTGCGATCCGGGGGTCGGCGCCCAGCGCGCGACAGATCCGCGCGCCGAAGTTGCCATAGCCCCCTAATACGAGAACGGTCAGGGGGATGGGCGTGGCCGGCAAGGTCGGGGTCTGGCTCATCGCCCAGAGGGTATCGCGATCATGCGCCGATCGCGCCCGGGTGCGCGTCAACCGGGTTCGCGAACCGGTTGTGCGCGACCGGGTTCGCGAACCGTGTGCGCGTCGGGCGTTTCAGCCCTCGGGAGGCGCGAACGGGGTTTCATCGACGAAACGTCTGACCACGTTGTCCAGAATCCGCGAGCAGTCATTGTCGAAGTCGTTGCTGACCAGGCTGCCGCAGAAGGTGATCGAACCGGTCGAGAACACCGCGCCGCCGCCCGCGGTCTCGAAGAAGGTCATGTCGGCATGGATCAGCTCGCGGGCGGGCACGCGCGGCACGGTCAGCAGATGGGTGAGCATCTCCTCGGGCACCAGGATCCACGGCGCCTCCGGGGGATGATTCTCCGAGCGGGCCAGCACCAGCGCATGCTCGGGCGTGCCCAGGGCATGATCGGCACGGTCGAGTTCGAAGCCGGCCGCGCCGTGGCCCGACAGGCCGTGATTGCCGATGAGGGCTTCATCGACACCCTCGAAGATCCAGGCCGCGCGCGGATCTTCGGCCTCCGCGCAGCGCCGGTAGTAGGAACCGAGGAAGTTGCCCTGCGCGGTGAAGCCGACGCCGGCAAGCATCTGCGGCGGGCGCCCGTTACGCCGCCACAGGCCGCCATATTCGCCGTCGAACTGGTTGTAGTACTCGCCGGGGTCGGCGGCCCAGGCGCGGATGCCGCCCTCGGCACGGCGGATCTCGATCACCCCGGCGCGTTCCGGGTCCAGCGCGATCTTCCAGTAAAAGCCATTGCCGCCGAGGTAGGCCAGCCGCCCGCCGCTGTCGCGGAACTGTTCGATCGCGTCGATCATCGGGCGGGTGTGATACTCGGGATGCGAGCCGGTCAGCAACACCCGGTAGCGCGACAACAACCCGATGCCTTCGTCGTGCAGTTCCTGGTCGGTGATGATGTCGTAGGCATGGCCTTGCTTCTCGAGCCAGGCGGTCAGGTGGGTGTCTGCTGGGAAGTGGCGCAGCCCTGAGCCCCGAAGCGGCTCACCGGGGTAGGTGATATAGCCGATCCGCACATTGAGCATCGGCCGGTGCCACGAGGCGATGCCGATGCCACTGCCATCGGTGTGCAGATCATAGGTGGACAGGCCGTACTCGCGATGATCGCCGGGGTTGTGCGGATAGGCGCCCCACTGTGCGCTCTGATCACGCCAGCTCTGCTGCCAGGCCGGATCCCGATCCCACTCCGGGCGAACATTATTGCCATAGACGGTGTAGGTGAAGGTGGAGGCGAGCACCGCAATCGGCGCATTTGCCTGCCCCTTGGGCGGCACCACGAAGAACGGCACATTCTCCTCGTGCGCGCCCGAGCGTAGCTTCAGCGCGTAGGCAGAACTACGTGTGCCCTCGGGCACGGTCCAGGCGAAGCAGATCGGCCATTCGCAATCGGTGAGATCGTCTTCATGGAAGTGGATCGCAGCGTAGTCCGCCGGGGCGTCGCGCCAGCGCATGTCGCGCCCGCTCCAGCGCGAGCCAGTCACCGCCCGGGTCGGTGTGTTGATCAGCCTGCCATGGCATCCGTGGCGGCCGATATCGATGATGCGGCTGGAGCCCGGCTCGCGCGAAAAATCCCAGTGGGCTAGCGCCGCGCCAAAGGCCTCGGGCCTGCCATGGGCGAGTGCATCGAGCTCATGATCGTCCAGCGGCCGGCCGAACAGGGCAGGGTGTTCGATGCGGCCGTTGAAATGATCGCGCAGCGCGGGCTCGCTGCATGCGAAATGGAGCGGCGTTCCGGGTGCCGTGGATGCGGCCGCGGTGACCGGCGAATCGGCAGCGCCCGGCGCGCGCCGGGGCGCTGGTCGGGCCCGCCATGATGTAGCGAGCGAAATCCCGTCCGGGCAAGGCCCGCGTTCGTGTCGATGCACAGCCAGACGAAGGCCCAGCTACCAAGCTTCAGGGATTGCTCGGTCCGAAGGCGCAGTTCACCGACGCGCGCGCACAGGTGGCCGCGCGCGTCCAGGCCAAGGCTCCAGCCGCTCACACCATCATGATGGTGCAGCACGGTGCGCTCGCGCCCAAAGGACGTCGGCATGATGCGGCAGACGATCGCGATCCCGTCGTTGCTCGGCGGGCGCGGCAGCACCGGCACGGCCGCATAGCTGCCGCAGGGTACCGGCATGGGCGTCGGCGCCTCGATCTCGGTCAGCCGCGCATCAGTGGCTTCGAGCAGGATCCCGGGGCCTTGTGGATTGGCGTCCGCGCAGACCACCCGCACCAGGTCGACCTCGGTCGCTTCGTCCGCTTCGTTGGCGACATGGAAGTGAATGGTTTCGCCGGGGCGTACGGACAGGCGATCGGCATAGGCGGCAAGCGACAGCATCGAACCGGGTCTCCGCAGGGGCGCTCGCCAGGCCCGCAAGCATGGCGCATGTCATCGGATTGATTGGTGATTGAAGTGTACGACGTCGTCGCAGCCCCGGGCACATGCCCGCTGATCGCAGACCGTGGTCCGCCAACCGGGCCGTTCCCGCCTCCCGGGCGCTGGCAGCCCGGGGCCGGCCGCGAGCACGCGCCCGCTCGTCGTCATTGCCCCGATGATTGACACGCAGGCGTGGCACCGATATATATTCACCGATGGTTAATAAATTGTCCGCGATCGGTACGCCCAGTTCGCTGCGGCGCGTGCACCGAGGGCTGGCCCTGCGGGGGGTATTCGATTCCCCCGGCGTCTCGCGTGGCGATCTGGCGCAGCGCCTCGGGCTGTCGCAAATGGCCATCGGCCGCATCGTGCGTGAGCTCGAGGCCGCAGGCCTGGTTGCCGAGGTCTCCCATGGCGTGTCGGCTCAGGGCCGCGGCCGGCCGGCGTCTGCGCTCGAGCTGCGGGCCGAAGGCGCCTATGTCGCCGGGGTCGTGCTCAGCGCCTATGCGCAAGAGCTCGCCCTGGTCGATCTGCGCGGCCGCCTGATGGCATCTCGTCCGGTGGCAATCGGCGACATCCGTGACGGTGAGGCCGCGGTCAGTCGGGTCTGCGCCGACATCGCCGATCTGGTCGCAGACCTCGGCCTCGATCCCGTGCGCCTGGCTGGCGCCGGCTTCAGTGTTGCCGTGAATGTCGATCCTGCCCGCGGCCTGGTCCTGGGTGGCGGTTATCTGGGCTGGCAGCCGTTCGATCTGCGCACGCGGGCGGCCGAGCGTCTGGGTGTGCCGGTGTCGGTGGAACGGGTCGCCGACACCCTGGTTCGCGCCGAAACCTTCTGCGGGTGTGCGGCCGATGCGCGCGCCGTGGTGCTGATTCATGCGGCTACCACGCTGGGCATGAGCGTGTACTTCGATGGCACGGTCATGCGCGGTGCCGGCTTTCATGCCGGACGCATCGGCCACTTCCCGATGCGCGCAACGCGCCTGGTCTGTTCGTGCGGGCAATCGAACTGCCTGAATTGTCTGGCTTCGGGATGGTCGGTGCTGGCGCGGCTGGGTGCCGCAGACGGCGATAAGTATCAGCCCTCGCAGGTCGGCGCATATGCGCGCGTGATCCATTCCCTGATCGAACCCGACTCCGATGACCGCGCCCATCTCGCCCGCGTGCGTCGCCTGCTGCGCGATGCCGGCAGCGAGCTGGCGCGCGCGCTCGCCTATGTCGATCTGTCATTCGATCCGGATCTGATCGTGCTCGCCGGATCGCTCGCGCGCAACGAAAGCTACTTCGCCGGCGTGTCGCGCGGGCTTCAGCAGGGCGGCGCGGTGGGTGCGGATCTCAGCCGCAAGACCACCCGCAGCACGATGGCGCCGGTCCGGGCCGCCGCCCTGGTGGCGCTGCTCGATCACGTCTTTTCGCCGACGCTGGAACTCGACGCCATGAACTCGCCGGCCTGCTCTCTCGAGGGGCCGGAACGGGCCACGACCCATGACTGAACCCACATCGCTGGTCGAGCCCGGGGCGCCCGGGCAGGCTCCGGCGGGCTCCGCGCTGCGGATGATGATGGTCATCCTCGGCGTGGCGCTGGCCGCGTTCTCGTTGTACACCGCCTACTACGGCGTCTTCCCCGACATGATCCAGCGGCCCGTGCACCTCGGCCTGGTGCTGGTACTGGTGTTCGCCACCCGGGTGCTGGCACCGGGGCAGGCGGGGCGGGGCCCCGGGCGCGCGGTCTCGCTGATCCTGCTGCTGGTGTCTGTGATCACCATGGGTTATCACGTGGTGTTTCACGACGAGATCGCCGCCCGCTTCGGCGAGATGACCTCGCTCGAGTTCGCGCTCGGCCTGCTCGCGATCGTCGTTCTGCTCGAAGCCACCCGCCGTTCGATCGGCCCGGCGATCGTGATTCTGGCGCTGATATTTCTTCTGTACGGCTATTTCGGCGATCTGCTGCCGGGGCTGGCCGGCCACCGCGGCTACTCGATCGAGCGCATGGTCTCGCAACTCTATCTGGGCGGCGGCGGCATCTTTGGCACCCCTCTCGGGGTGTCGGCCACCTTCGTGATCCTGATCGTGTTGTTCGGCGCGGTGCTCGAGCAGTCTGGCGCGAGCAAGACGCTGATGGACATCGCCACCGGTCTGACCGGGCGCATGCGCGGCGGGCCGGCCAAGGCCGCGGTGGTCGGCTCCAGCCTGATGGGCATGATCTCCGGTACCGCGGTCGCCAATGTCCTGACCACCGGCACGATTTCCATTCCGCTGATGCGGCGCAACGGCTACGAGGCGCGCTCGGCCGGCGCGATCGAGGCCGTGGCCTCGACCGGCGGGCAACTGATGCCGCCGGTCATGGGGGCCGCCGCCTTCCTGATGGCCGACATCACGGAGATCGACTACCTCGACATCGCGGCCGCCGCCCTGGTGCCGGCATTGGTCTACTACGCGGTGCTGTTCGCGGTCGTGCATTTCGAGGCACGCAAGCTCGGCATCAGCGTGCTCGAGCGCCATGATCTGCCCTCGGTCCGCCAGGCGCTCGTGCAGGGCGGGCACCTGCTGATCTCGATGGTCATCTTCGTCTGGCTGCTGGTCAACGGCTATTCGGTGATGTACTCATCGTTCTGGGCGGTGGTCGCGGGCTTTGCTCTCAGCTATCTGCGCCGCGCCTCGTGGATGACCCCGGCCCGCCTCATCGAGGCGGCGGTCTCGGCGGCGCAGGCGATCGTGCCCGTGGCCACGGCCTGTGCAACCGCCGGCATCATCATCGGCATCATCACGCTGACCGGGCTGGGTCTGAAGTTCTCGTCGCTGGTGGTCACGGTCTCTGGCGGCAACCTGCTGGTTGCGCTGATCCTCACAATGATCGCCTCGCTGGTGCTCGGCATGGGCCTGCCCACCGCGGCCGCCTATATCCTGGTCGCCACCCTGGTCGCGCCCGCGCTGGTCGAACTCGGGGTGAATCTGCTCGCCGCGCATCTGTTCGTGTTCTACGCGGCGATGCTGTCCTCGATCACGCCCCCGGTCGCATTGGCCGCCTATGCTGCGGCAGGCATCGCCGGCGCCAATCCGGTCGCGATCGCGGTGCAGGCATGCCGCTTCGGCGCCGCCGCATTCATCGTGCCGTTCTTTTTCGCCTACAACCCGGCCATGCTCGGTGTCGGAGTCTCTGTGCCGATGGTGGTCTGGGCCGGCATGACCGCGATTCTCGGCGGCCTGTCGCTGGCGGCGGCGTTGCAGGGCTGGGTCACGCGTCGTCTGTCCTGGCCCGAGCGCATTGCCTTCGCCGCAGTGGCCGCCCTGCTGATCCACTCGACCTGGACCACCGATGCCGCCGGCATCGCGTTGCTGGCCCTCCTGTCGTGGCGCCAGCGCCAGGCTGGTGACGCGGGGGTTGCGGCGTCGGAGGGCCCGGGTTAGCAAGCGAATGCGCGCCGGGAAGCTCATCTGACAGGACACCGGGCGCAAGGAATCGGGTGGTCGGCCGATTCGGCCACCCAAACACCATGGCCGCCCAAGCGGTCAGAACGGAGGAAGACATGAAGAAGCGAACCAAGATGGCGTTTGCGCGCCGCCTGTCACTGGCCGCCGCGCTCGTGCTGGCACCGCTGGGCGCCGCCCAGGCGGCAGACGTCAACATTTCGATCGGCTCGTGCCCGGTCGGTTGCACGGCCTACACCTGGGCCGCGGGCATCGCGGATGTCATCAATCGCAATATCGAGGGCGTGCGGGTCACCGCCGAGGAGACCAAGGGCTACGTGGTCAACGTGAAGCTGCTGCAGCGTGGCGAACTGGAGGCCTCGATGGCGACATCGCTGTCTGCCTATCAGGCCTATGCCGCCACCGGCAACTTCAAGGACGGCGAGAAGGGCCAGATCATGAGCTGGATGGCGATCGTCCCGGTGGTCATGCACGTGGTCACCCTGGCCGACAGCCCGGTGAAGTCATTGGCCGATCTGAAGGGCAAACGAGTCGGCATGGGCCAGCCCGGGGGCACCTCGATGCTCGATGCGGACGCGCTCATGGAAACCCTCGGGCTGACCCCCGATCAGGACTTCAAACCCTTCCGCGTGCGCCTGGGCAACATGACCTCCATGCTCGGTGACGGCAATCTCGACGTCGCGATCTGGAACGGCAGCTACCCGCTGCCGCCGGTCAAGAAGCTGACCGCCGAGCGCAACATCCGGCTGCTGCCGATCCCGGACGATCTCTTTGCCAGGCATCAGGCGGCCAATCCGCCGTACTTCCGGGTTGCTGTGCCGGCCAAGACCTACAAGGGCGTGGACGCGGCCACGCCGTCGTTCGGTCTGTCCAACGGCCTGGTCATTCTGAAGAAGGTGCCCGAGGATCTCGTCTATCGCATGACCAAGGCGGTGTTCGAGAATCTGGACAAGCTCAAGGGCGTGCATCCGGCCTTCGGCCGGGTCTCGAAGGAGTCCGTGCTCAACGGTTTTGCCGCGCCGCTGCATCCGGGCGCCCTGCGCTACTACCGCGAGATCGGTGTGCCGGGGATCGAGGACTTCGTCAAGCGCACCTCGAACTGAGATGGCGCAGCGTCCGAACATCCTGCTGATCATGACCGATCAGCAGCGCGCCGACACGATCGGCGCGCTGGGCAGCCCGTGGGCGATCACGCCGTGTCTGGATGCGCTGGCCGGCGCCGGTGTGGCCTTCACCGAGTGCTTCGTGACCTCGCCGGTGTGTGTTTCATCGCGCGCCAGTCTGTTCAACGGGGTGTACCCGCACGGCACCCAGGTGTACACCAACTTCGAGCCCTGGCAGCCCAGTTGGGTTCGGACGCTCGCCGACGCCGGTCATCACTGCGTGAATATCGGCAAGATGCACATCAATCCCTACGATGCCGCCGGTGGCTTTCATCAGCGTTTCGTGGTGGAGAACAAAGACCGGCCGCTGTTTCTCGATGAGCATGAGCGCGCGTTCTACGACGAATGGGACAAGTCGCTGAAGGCGGCCGGGCAGGTCAAGCCGTCGCGCTACACCCGCTCGCAGGCCGACCCGGAGGGTTTTCTGTCGGCGCTGGGCTGCTTCGAATGGGAGCTGGACGAGCACTTCCATCCGGATGTCTTCATCGGCGAGACCGCCGCCTGGTGGCTGCAGGACCGGCGGGCCGAGTCGCCGTTCTTCCTGCAGGTGGGCTTTCCGGGCCCGCATCCGCCGTATGATCCGCCCGCCCGCTGGCTGGAGCGATATGCCGATCTCGATCTGCCGCTGTCACCGGCCGATGCGGCCGAGCTCGCCGCCCAGCCATCGATGCATGCGGCGCTGCGCGACACGATGATCCGCTTCAACATCGATTCGGTGGCCTGGCGCGAGAACCTGAGTCGTGATGATCTGCTGCGCCTGCGGCGCCATTATCTGGCCAATGTGTCATTGATCGATGCCCAGGTGGCGCGGATTCTGGCCGTGCTGCAGGCTCGCGGCCAGCTCGAGAACACGCTGGTCTTGTTCACCTCCGATCATGCCGATGCGTTGGGCGAGCACGGCCACATCCAGAAATGGACGATGTACGACAGCGTGAACCGGGTGCCGCTGATCGCCCGTCTGCCCGCGCAGTCCATGCTGGGCACGCATGCCGATGCCCCGCGTGGCCTGGTGTGCTCGCGGCCGGTGCAGATGATGGATCTCGCGCCCACGATTCTGCAGTTCGCCGGCATCGAGCCGCCGCCGCATTGGGAGGCCCGTTCGCTGGCCGGCATGCTGACCAGCGGCGACGAAAGCGCGAGCGAGTTTCGCGAGCATGTCTATGGCGAGCTCTCGCGCGATCATATCCAGTCATCGGCCGAACACATGATCATGCGCCGCGATCGCAATCTCAAGTTCGTGATCTATCCGGGCACGCGCGAGGGTGAGATCTACGACCTCGGCGAAGACCCGGGCGAGACGCGCAACCGCTGGCATGATCCGGCATTCGCGGCGCGCCGCGACCGTGCCGTTGCCGAGATCCTCGAATGGTCGGTGCTTGGCACCTATCGTGCGCATCGCCGCCCCGCGCCGCGACCGCAGGGCCCGATGAAGATCGCCCGTAACTAAGCCTTTCATCCGGGCCGAAGGGCCCTCACCGAACCGGAGACCAAGCCGTGACCTCCCAGCCCAACATCCTGGTGATTCAGGCCGATCAGCTCACCGCCAAGGTGTTGCCGATGTACGGCCACGCGTTGGTGCAGACGCCGCATCTGAGCGCACTCGCCGAGCGTGGCGTCACCTTTCTGAATGCCTACTGCAACAACCCGGTGTGCGGGCCCTCGCGCGGCGCGATGCTCACCGGGCGCCTGTCCTCGGCCGTGGGCAGCTATGACAACGCTGGTGACTTCCCGTCTTCCACGCTCACGCTGGCCCACTATCTGCGTCACCAGGGCTATCGCACCTGCCTGTCGGGCAAGATGCATTTCACCGGGGCCGAGCAGCTGCACGGTTTCGAGGAGCGCGTCACCACCGATATCTATCCGTCCGATTTTGGCTGGACCGCCGATTGGTCGCGCACCGATCAGCCCTATGCGCCTTCGCGGATGAGCCTGCGCTCGATCGTCGAGGCCGGTCTGTGCGAGCGCAATCTGCAGATCGACTATGACGAGGAGGTCTGTTATCACGCCGAGCAGTGGCTCTGGGATCATGTGCGCAGCGGCGACGATCGGCCGTTCATGCTCTGGGCCTCGTTCACGCATCCGCACAATCCGTTCGTCACCACCAAGCCGTTCTGGGATCTGTATGCGCACGACCAGATCGATCTGCCGCGGGTGCCGTTCATCCCGATCGAGCAGCGCGATCCGTGGTCGAGGCGCTATGCCTACACGATCCGCTGCGACGAGCACGACATCAGCGAGGAGCATATCCGCACCGCGCGTCACGCCTACTACGCGATGACCTCGTATTTCGATTCGCTGGTCGGCCGGCTGCTGAAAACGCTCGATGGTGTCGGCCTGACCGGGCGCACCTATGTGTTCATCGTCTCCGACCACGGCGAGATGCTCGGCGAGCGGGGCTCGTGGTTCAAGTTCCAGCCGTTCGAGTGGTCGGTACGCGTTCCGATGATCGCGGCCGGGCCCGGTGTGTCGGCGGGCCGCGTCGAAGAGCGCGGCGTCTCCCTGATGGATCTTCTGCCCACCTTCAATGATCTGATCACCGACGGTCGGGGCATCGAACCCATCGACCCGATCGACGGCCGCAGCATGGCGGCAATGATGCACGGGGAGGATCAGACCCGCGGTGACGATGTCATGATGGAGTTTCTCGGCGAGGGCGTCTATGCGCCGGCCATCATGCTGCGCCTGGACGGATTCAAGTACGTCTATTGCCGCAATGATCCGCCGATGCTGTTCGATCTGAACCGGGATCCGGATGAGGTCACGAATCGGGCCGGGCGGCCCGAGCATGCACAGACCGAGGCGCGGCTGCATGCCGAGGTCATGAGCCGCTGGGACTACGACCGCATCGATCAGGAGATCCGCCAGTCGCAGCGGCGGCGTCTGTTTGCGCAGGAGGCCTTGTTGCAGGGCAGGTTCACGCCCTGGGATTTCGAGCCGAAGGTGGAATCGGCCCGCCGCTATGTGCGCGGTGCGGTGGATCCGAACACCACGGCCACGAAATCGAAGGCCCGGTTCCCGTTCGTCGAGGAGGTGCGCCCGCATCATCCGCGCGATCCCGCTGCCAAGCTCGATCTCAGCCCTCCGGACAAGGCCTGAGCCCGTTGGCCGGGGGTGCCGCAGGTTGCGGGTCAGCCCCAGCCGCGGCGAGGCGCCGACCCTGGCCGCGGTGACCCAGCCGCCCCGTGGTGCGTGCGCACCATGGGGCGATGCTGCGTCGACTCAGTACAGCGCCATTGGATTACCCGGCGAGCCGGTGGCGCCCTTCATCTTCAGCGGCGCCCAGACGAACAGGAACTCATAGGCCTTGTCCGCCACCAGTTGCGAGAGATCCAGGTTTTCGAGGTTCCAGATCCCGCGCTTGGTCTGCAGCTTGATGTGGCATTCGAACGGTTGCGGCGTTTCGCCACCCGCGCCCTTGCCCACGGCCTCCGTGGCCCAGGTATCGGAACCGGTCAGGATGATCTTCTGCCCGGCCATGTAGTCGCAGGCCGAGATCCCGAAGCCGGGCTCGCCGGCGTTGAAGCTGGCCACCCGCTTGGCCTTCTCCGCGGCATCGAACTTGTCCCAGTCTTTCGGATGCCAGATGTTGCCGTGGCCGGTGTACAGAAACACGCAGTCGCCTTCACCGATCGGCGCGATGCCCTGCTTCTTGACCATTTCCTGGACATCCTTGGCGGTGATGATGCCGGGATCATCGGGGCTGTTCTCCGTGGGAATCGGCAGTTGTCCGCCGCGATGGGCGACCGCGTCCAGCAACACGCCACGACAGACGAAGCCCTTCTGGCCGACATGCTCCACACCGAGCGGACCCATGCCGTATGCCGTCACATTGCTGTCTTCGAGGAAGCGGCCGTTATAGAAGAACATGCCCTTGGAGGTGATCACGCCGATGTGACCGGGGCCGTCGAACTGGGTGCCGATCTGGCCGATCTCGGTGGCCAGGTATTCATCGTTATAGACCAGTTGCTGGCCGCCGAACGGGCCGCCGGTGGGCAGGCCGGGAATGGTCATGCGCCAGCCGCGGCTGCCGAACGCAGGGGCATCGCCGGCATAGACCTTGCCCAGCGTGGCCACCTTGCCTTGCTTGACCAAGCCGACCGCCTTCATCACGATCTCCGGCGTGGTGCGATTGACCGCGCCGGCCATGTCGTCTGCGCCCCATTCGGTCGGGGCCCATTTCTGGGTCAGGGGTTCGTCGTTCACGTCGGCCGCCTGCGCGCCGAACGGGGTGGCCAAAGCGACTGCCATGGCCGCAGTCAGGGCTGCAATCCGCATCGTCTCTCTCCTTGTTGTGGCCTCGGGCTCGAGGCCGAGTGAGCGGGCAGCATAGCAACCTCGAACCCATATCTCAAGGGCGATCGCGATGGCGCGCGAATCCTGCTAGATTTGTCGGCTTGGCGTTCGCCGAGTGCGCCCGATACCGATCTGGAGACCCCATGTTCGCAGCCGCCCGCGATGCTGCCGTCGCGCGTATACGCCCCCGCTTCTTCTATGGCTGGATCGTTCTCTGCGTGACGGGCCTGGCGTTGTTCGTGACCGGCCCGGGGCAATCGCACACCTTCAGTGTGTTCGTCGGGCCGATCGGCGCCGATCTCGGCCTGAGCAAGTCACAGATAGCCTCGGCCTATGGTTTTGCCACGCTGGTCGCCGCCTTTCTCCTGCCGCAGATGGGCAAGCTGGTCGATCGTTTCGGCCCGCGCCGGATGCTCGTGGTCATTACCGTGTTGCTGGGCCTGGCCTGTCTGGCCTTTGGCGCGGTAGGCGGGCTGATCACGCTGACGATCGGCTTTGGTGCGCTGCGCTTCCTCGGGCAGGGCTCGATGATGCTGGGCAGCGCCAACCTGACCGCGCAATGGTTCAGTCGCAAGCGCGGCTTCGCGCTCAGCCTGATGGTGTTGGGCTTTGCGCTGTCCATGGCGGTACACCCACCGCTGGGTGAATGGCTGATCAAGCAGTATGGCTGGCGTTGGGCCTGGGTAGTGCTCGGGCTGATGACCTGGATCCTGCTGCTGCCACCGCTGTTGCTGCTGGTGATCAATCGTCCGGAAGATGTCGGTCTGCGCCCCGATGGCGACGCGGCACCGGCCAGTGGCCAGGCCGAACCCGAGATCGATGGCCTCGATCTCAAGCAAGGTCTGCGCACGCCGGCTTTCTATCTGCTGATGCTGGGTTGGTTCGCGATCGCGATGCTGGTCACCACCCTGCATTTCTATCAGGTTTCCATTCTCAATCACATCGGCGTCGGTCGCGAGATCGCGGCCCGTGTGTTCCCGGTGGCCGCGCTGGCAATGGTGATCACGATGCCCTTCGTAGGGCGCATGTTCGATCGCTTCAAGACCCGCTACGTGTTCGCGGCGGGCCTGTCCATGCTGGCGCTCGCACTGGTGTCGATCACCTTCGTCACCGATCTCACCGGCGCGATTCTCTATGCGATCGTGTTCGGCATTACCAATGCGTTCAGCATGACGATGTTCGGCTATCTGATGCCGCGCTACTTCGGTCGCAAGCATCTGGGCTCGGTGCAGGGCGCGGGGCAGATGGTGGCGGTGGTCGGCGCCTCGCTCGGCCCGCTGCCGGTCGGCCTGGCCTTCGACTACCTCGGCAGCCCGCTGCTGACCCTGCGTCTGCTCGCCATCTACCCGGTGGTCGCTGCGGTCGTCGCGGTCATGTTCCTGCGCACGCCGTCAGGGGTCAGCCACCCCGAGTATCTCGAGTAGCGGCTCCACGCGTGCCAGGCCGCAGCAATGAAAAGGGGCCGGTTGCCCGGCCCCGCAGAACACTGGCTCAGCGCCGTCCGATCACGATCCGCGCGCCTGGCGCAGCAACTGACTGGTCAGCGATGCCAGCGGTGCCTCGCCAGCCTGGATCTGATCACGCCAGCCCGACAAGCCGGCCTCGCCCATCGCGAGCACACCTTGCACCTGCTCGTCGAACGGCGGCGGTCCCGCACGCCCGTTGATACGCACCCGGCCATCGGCCACGGTCACCTCGGAGCGCAGTTCGCCGTCGGCCGCGATCATGAAGCCCTGCGCCGTGAACGGTTCCACCATGGGCGGCGGCACCAGACCCTCGCTGGCGGAGGCCGCGAACTCCACACGCGCGCGCTCCAGCAGCGTGGGCGTGTTCGGCGAGGCTGGCGCCAGCGTGAACAGCATCCGGCCATTGAAGTGGTCGGTGCCCTGGCGGCCGCGCAACTCGTCGATGTTGAAGCGCATGCCGCCTTCGACCAGATCGAGCAGCGTGCGCTCCACGTCCTGCAGATGACGTTCGTCGAGCGCCTCGCGGCAATCGACCTGCATCAGTTGCTGCAAGCGTGTGAATGCATTGGCGTCGATGCGCTCGAAGCCGACCCGCATCCCCAGGTCTTCGAATGACTGGCCGGCCAGGGACAGGCTCTTGATGCTCGGGCTCGTGCTGGCCGAGACCATCCCGTTCTCCAGTTTCTGACTCTGTACGATGCGCAGATCCAGCAGTCGCGCCACCTCGTTGTCGCGGCGATCGGTCGCGCGCAGGCTCTCCATCGAGAGGGTCTGCTCACCGAAGCCGGTCTTCAGATCGGTGTATTTGCCGGCCAGGCTGATATTGCGAATGGCGAGCTTGCCCTCGCGCGAGCCGCCGGTGATTTCGGGCAATGACCAGGCCACCGCTACCTCGGATCCGAGCTGCTCGAGCCGGCCGCTGGAGGCAGCGACGTGCACGCGGGCTTTGCCGTCGGGCGCCTCGGCATCGAATGTTGCGGTATTGAAGGTCGCATGCACGCTGCCACCATAGTCGACATGGCCCTGCAGTTCGAACAGCGGCTTGTTGCCAACCGCGTCGCGGAACTGCTGGTCGGCCTCGGCGGTCAGTTCGAGCCGGGCATTGACGCGGCTGAGCGCGCCCAGCGCCGGCTGATGGCTGACCTCGTAGGAGAGCAGAACCGGCAGGGTGAGCGGCAGCGCGTTCGGTTCCATGCAGCTGGAATCGAACTGGATCTCCATGCTGCCGCGGGTGGCCATCAGGCTCGTGTCACGCGACTTTTCCACGAAGCGGATCGCGCCTCTGGAGAGCTCCTTGGATTGCAGCATGGCATCCAGGGAGCTGCGCGTCGAATGCGCGCTGTAATAGGTTGCGCCGGCAGCAACCGTGCATAGACCGGCCAGGCCCGAAACCAGGGCAGTGCGAAGCATTCGTCATTCTCCAGATATTCGTCGCGATGGCGCACGCTCCGTTTCAGGTCTTCGGGAAGCGCACGAACCAGCGAACAATCCGTTTTCCGACGCCTGCTCGCCACATCATGCCGACCGATGGCAAGCCCTGGGTGGTCGGGCGGTTCAGAACCCTCCGGGGGGATCCGCGGCCACCGCCGCGATGATCCGGCTGACCGGTGCTGCGGCTTCCAGTTGGGTGAAGTGGCCGACTTCGGGAATGACCTCGATCGAGACATTCGTCACACGGGCGCGCAGCATGTCGAGGTAGGGCGTGCGCTCATCGGCCCGCAGGCTGAAGCGCTCGCGCGCCGGGGTGACGCGTGTGCTCTGCAGAACCGTCACGGGTTGACGGATCTGGCTCAGGGCGAACTCCATGCGCCCGGCATCCCAGGCGGACATATTGCCGAACAGTTCTCGAAACACAGGCGCGGGCATAGCGCGCGCGCGGTCGGTGATCGCGCGTCGGTCCGCATCTTCGCAGCGTTGCGTGAACATCGCCTCGAACATGCGCTTGGTGAATGTCTGCTGCTGCGGGCCTTCGCCAAGGACCGCCAAGGCATCCTGGCGCGACTGGAGCGGATCTCCGCGACCCTGCTGGCTGCCATCCACGAAGACCAGGGCGCGGACCCGCTCGGGCACCTGCAGGGCCAGCGCGGTGATCACCCGGGTGCCCATGCTGTGGCCGATCAAAACCGCATCGCCGATCGCCAGCCCGTGCATGAGCGCCGCGACGTCGCCGGCCAGGGTTTCCATATCATAGGGGCCGTCGATGTGTGCCGAGCGGCCGTGACCGCGCAGGTCGACACTCAGACACCGATGTCCGCCGGCGAGGGCCGAAACCTGGTGGCGCCAATCGCGGCCATCACAGGTGAGGCCGTGCACGAAAATCAGCCATGGGCCCGCTTCGCCGTCAATGTCATAGTGGATCATGATCGAATGTCATCCATTTCCCGAGGTGCGCCAGCCATGGTAGTCGATCACCGCTCATCCCTGGCCGACTGATGGCCGAGACATCGCGATCGGCGGATCTGCGCGGTGCCGCATTGATGTCGGCCAGCATGGCCGGCTTCAGTCTGAACGACGCGATCATCAAGTTCCTTTCGGCCCGGCTGGATCTGTTTCAGATCATTTTCGTGCGCGGTTTGTTCGCGGCGATCATGATGGTGATCTTCTGTGCCTGGGCCGGCGAGTTGCGCACCCGATTGCAGCCCGCGGATATGCGCGTGATCGGCTGGCGGCTGGTCGGCGAGATCGGCGGCACGATCTGTTTCCTGTCCGCCCTGGTCAACATGCCCCTGGCCAATGCCACGGCGATTTTGCAGGCGATGCCGCTGGCGGTCACCCTGGGAGCGGCCTGGTGGCTGCGCGAGCCGGTCGGGCGCGATCGCTGGCTTGCAATCGTGATCGGATTCGCCGCGGTGCTGCTGATCGTGCGCCCGGGTGCCGATGGCTTTGACCGGCAGTCCCTGTGGGCGGTGGCCTCGATCGGCTTTTTCGTGCTGCGCGATCTGTCCACGCGCCGGCTCTCGCCGGCGGTGCCATCACGATTCGTCTCGCTTCTGACCACGCTGGTGATCGCCACCATGGGCGGGCTCGTGGGGCTGTTCCGCCCATGGCCGCCGTTGGATGCGGGCGCCGGCATCGGCCTGCTGGCGGCGGCGGTGTTCGTGATCGTCGGCTATCTGTGCGGTGTCATGGCGATGCGCTCGGGGCGCATCGCTTTCGTGTCGCCGTTTCGCTATTCGATATTGATCTGGTCGGTCCTGCTCGGCGCGGCGCTGTTCGATCACTGGCCGGGCTGGCAGACCTGGCTTGGTGCTTTGATTCTCGTGATCACCGGGATGCACACGCTGCGACGCTGAGCGATCGGGCCATGCGGAGCGCCTTGGTGTTCGTCGGCCGGTCGTCGCACAGAGCGTTGTATGTCGGCCAGCCGATGCGCGGATCGCGCTGATCAGGCCGTTAGACTCGGCTGTGGGGCCGTCCGTGCATGCGCGCGTGCCGGCGCCCTGATTCCGCGTCTACCATGCCATCATGAGAATCGATCCACGCGATGCGCTGTTCATCGATTTCGATGGCACCCTGATCGATCTTGCCGCGCACCCGTCAGCGATCGTCGTGCCGAAAGATCTCGCCAACATCATCGAGTGCCTGTTCGATGCACTCGGTGGCGCGCTGGCCGTCGTCAGCGGCCGGCCGATCGACGAGATCGATCGCTATCTCGGACTGCCCGCGCGAATCCCGGTCGCGGGGGTGCATGGTGCTCAGTTGAGAACCGGCTCGGGCATGCTCGAGGTGCCGGTGGTGGGCGACGAACTGATCGCGATTCGCGCCGCCGTCGAGCGCTTCGCGCGCTGCCATCCGGCCTTGTTCGTCGAACCCAAACCGGTTTCCCTGGCCGTGCATTTCCGGGCCGATCCCTCGTTGGCAGATAAGGTGTACGCTGAGCTGGCGCGCCTTGTCGAACAAGCGCCCGATCTGAAGCTGATGCACGGGCACGCTGTTTGCGAGATCAAGCCGGTTTGGGCAAGCAAGGGAGCGGCGATCGAGCGCCTGATGCAGCTGCCGGCCTTTCGCGGTCGGCGGCCATTGATGATCGGTGACGATGTTACCGATGAAGACGGTTTTCGCGTGGCTCTGGCCGCGGGCGGGCGGGCGATCAAAGTGGGTCAGGGCCCGACGCTGGCCAGTGAGCGTCTGGCCGGGCCGGCCGATGTGCGCCGCTGGCTGGCCGAGTCGCTCGAATCCCTGAGCCGGACCGATGCCTGAGGCGCACGACCGACTCTGCCGACATGGGCATGCGCGCTTTGCGCATGCTTTTCCGATCCTTCCACGCCTTTGCGGCCTGAGCCCAAGATGACCGCTACCACCACACCGAATCTCGACGTCGGCATCGTCGGCAACTGTACCTATGGCGCGTTGATCGACATGCGCGCCAGGGTGGTCTGGTGTTGTCTGCCACGCTTTGACAGCAATCCCGTGTTCATGTCATTGCTCACGGATGCGACCGAGCCCACCGAGGGCGTGTTCATGGTCGATATGGCCGGCTATGCGCATTCGGAGCAAAGCTATGTCGAGAACACCGGCATCTTGCGCACCTGCCTCTATGACGAGCAGGGCAACGGCTTCGAGGTGATCGATTTCGCGCCGCGGTTTTTCGAACGTGGCCGCACCTTCCGGCCACGAACCTTCGTGCGCATCGTGCGCCCGTTGCGCGGCGCGCCGCGGGTGCGGGTGAATCTCACGCCGCGCGGTGCCTGGGGCGCGCAGTCGCCGACGATCACGCATGGCAGCAATCACATCCGCTATGTGCTCGAACATCACACGCTGCGGCTGACCACAGATGCACCGGTGGACTATGTTCTGAATCAGAGCTGGTTTCGGCTCGACCGGCAGATGGTGTTCGTGCTCGGGCCGGATGAAACCCTGTCGACCAGCGTCGGTGAGCTGGCCAACGAATTCCTGACCAAGACCGAACTTTACTGGCGCACCTGGACCCGCCGGCTTGCCGTGCCGCTCGAGTATCAGGAGGCGGTGATCCGTGCCGCGATCACGCTGAAGATGTGCGTGTTCGAGGAGACCGGCGCGATCATCGCGGCGATGACCACCAGCATTCCCGAGGCGCCCAACAGCGAACGAAACTGGGACTACCGCTACTGCTGGCTGCGCGATGCCTTTTTCGTGGTGCGTGCGCTGAACCGGCTGGCCGAGGTGGGCACGATGGAGGACTACCTGCGTTGGCTGGACAATGTCGTGGACAAGATGGACGAACATCGTCTGCAGCCACTGTTCGGTATCGGGCTCGAGGAGGATCTGGTCGAGAACATCGTCGATTCACTGCCGGGCTATCGCGGCATGGGTCCGGTGCGTACCGGCAATCAGGCCTATGAGCATTTTCAGCATGATGTTTACGGCAATGTGGTGCTGGGCGCCGCACAGGCCTTTCTCGATCGCCGGCTCTTGCGCCGTCCGGGCACCGACAATTTCCTGCGTCTGGAACAGGTCGGCGAGCGCGCACTGAAGCTCTATAACGCGCCCGATGCCGGCATGTGGGAGCTGCGAACCCGTGCGCGTGTGCATACGTCCAGTTCGCTGATGTGCTGGGCCGCCTGTGACCGCCTGGCCAAGATTGCCGATGTTCTGGGCCTTGCCGATCGGGCTGCATATTGGGCCGGTCATGCGGCGCAGATACGCGAGACCATCCTGCGTGAATCCTGGTCGGAGAAACGTCAGGCCTTCGTCGAGAGCTTCGGTGGCGATGCCCTCGATGCCAGCGTGCTGCTGATGGCGGAGGTTGGCATCATCGACCCGAAAGACCCGCGCTTTGTCTCCACGGTGCGCCAGCTCGAGGCGGTTCTGGCCGATGGCCCGCACATGCGCCGATACGAGGCGGCGGATGACTTTGGTGCGCCAGAGACTTCTTTCACGGTCTGCGCATTCTGGCGTATCGATGCGCTGGCACAGATCGGCGAGCGCGAGCGCGCGCGCGAGATCTTCGAATCGATGCTGGCCGCGCGCAATCATCTCGGGTTGCTCTCTGAAGATGTCGACCCGCGCACCGGCGAGCTCTGGGGCAACTTTCCCCAGACCTATTCCATGGTGGGTATCATCAACGGTGCGATGAGACTGAGCCGAAGCTGGGATTCCGTGGTATGAGCCGTCTGCTGGTCGTGTCCAACCGGGTGGGTAATCCCAAGGCCGGGGCCAGCGCCGGCGGGCTCGCGGTCGGGCTCGGCGAAGCGATGCGTGAGCACGGCGGGGTCTGGTTCGGTTGGAGCGGTGAGGTCATCGACGACGGCACGCCGGCCATGCACCACGAAGAGCTCGGCAACATCGAGCTGATCACCACCGATCTCACGCGCGACGAATACGAAACCTACTACCTTGGTTTCTCGAATCAGGTGCTCTGGCCGGTGTTTCACTACCGCGTGGATCTGGCGCAGTTCGAAAGCGCCCACCTGAAGGGCTATCAACGGGTCAATCGCCGCTTCGCCGAGCGGTTGCGCGAGATCATCCGCCCCGATGATGTCATCTGGGTGCACGACTTCCATCTGATCCCGCTGGCCGCGGAGTTGCGCGCGATGGGCGTGGCCAATCCGATCGGCTTCTTTCTGCATATCCCGTTTCCGCCGACCCAGGTCCTGCTCACCGTACCGCAGAGCACATGGCTGATTCGATCCTTGTTCTCCTATGATCTCGTCGGCTTTCAGACCGAGGTCGATCGCAAGCACTTCCGGCGCTATGTGACCGAAGAGGCCAAGGGGCGGGATATTGGCGATAACATGCTGGTCGCCTATGGCCGCACCTTGCTGGCGCGCGCTTTTCCGATCGGTGTCGATGCCGAACCGTTTCGTGCACTGACCCACTCCCGTCAGGCACTGGAACTGGTCGAGCGCCAGCGTTCACGCAATCTCGGGCGCACCAGCATCATCGGCGTGGACCGGCTCGACTACTCCAAGGGCCTGCCCCAGCGCATGCGCGCATTCGAGCGTCTGCTCGAGAGCTATCCGGAGAATCGAGGTCAGGTCGTGTTCAGCCAGGTGGCACCCCCGACCCGGGTCGATGTCGATGCCTACACGGATATCCGCTCGCAGCTCGAGGGCCTGTCCGGTGCGATCAACGGGCGCTTCAGCGACTTCGACTGGACGCCGATCCGCTACATCCACCGCGCGCTGGCCAGGCGCACGCTGGCCGCACTCTATGCCACCAGCGGTGTCGGCCTGGTGACGCCACTGCGAGACGGCATGAATCTGGTTGCCAAGGAGTATGTGGTGGCGCAGGATGCCAGCAATCCCGGGGTGCTGGTGTTGTCACGATTCGCCGGCGCGGCCGAAACCATGACCGAGGCTTTGATCGTCAACCCCTATGACCTCGATGAAGTGGCCGAAGCGATGCAGACCGCGCTACGCATGCCGCTCGATGAACGCTGCGAGCGTCATCGCAAACTCCTGGGCAAGGTGATGATGTTCGACAACCGGCACTGGGCGCGAAGCTTCCTCGAGGCGCTGCGCGGAGCGGTCGGTCAGATAGTGACCGTGGTCTGAGATGCGGCTGATCGCGGACATCGGCGGCACCAATGCGCGTTTCGCGCTGGTCGATCCTCTTGGTGTGCAGCAGGCGCTGGTCAAGCTGGCGGTCGTCGCGTATCCCGCCTTCGATGATGCGCTCGATGCGGCGCTCGCGCAGTTTGGCAATCCGCGGGTGCGCGAGGCGGTGCTGGCGGTGGCCGGCCCGATCCGTGCCGGCATGGTCGCGCTGACCAACGCCGACTGGCTGATCTCCGAACACGCCCTGGCCGCGCGGCTGGGCACGGGCTCGGTGCGTCTGGTCAATGATTTCGAGGCGGTTGCCCTGGCGATCCCGCATCTGCAGGGCGATGATCTGCAAGCGCTCGGCGAGCCGCCCGGGCCGAGCGATGCGCGTCTGCCCAGGCTCGCGCTCGGGCCGGGCACCGGCCTGGGCGCGGCGCTCTGGGTTCCGCTCGAGCACGGGGGGTATCGCAGTGTCGCGACCGAGGCAGGCCACATGTCGCTGGCCTGCGATGATCCCGCCCTGCGTGGGCGCCTGCAGGCTTCGGTTGGTCAGCGGCCGCTGGAGGCCGAGGATGTACTCAGCGGCGCCGGGATCGCCCGCCTGCATGAGGCCTTGCATCAGATCGTGGCTGATCCCTCGGCCGTCACCGCGGCTGCGGCCGGGGCGGATGCAGCCGCACGGGCAACGCTCGATTGCTTCGCCGATCTGCTTGCACGCTTTGCGGCCGAGGCGGCGCTGGTGAGCGGCGCATTCGGCGGCGTCTATATCGGCGGCGGCTTGATCGAAGCGGGCACGGTGCCGCTCGATGGTGCACGCATGCGTCGGGTCTTCGATGGCCAGGGGCGGATGGCCCATGTGTTGCGCAAGGTGCCTTTGTACGCGGTGCGCCGGATCGACAGCGCCTTGCTTGGTCTGGCCAGAGTGCCGCTGGCCTGATTGATGCGCGCTGATCAGCGCGCCCGCCCGAGGGCTGCCAGCAGGCGCTGGTCGCGCGCATAGATGTCGTCGTGAAAATGGATCGCACCGTCGATCCGCGCGCCATCCGGCTCGGCCGTGAAATACAGGATATGAACCGGCACCGGTTGCGCGAGCGTTACGCGCGCGGTGCGCCCGCTGGCCATCAGCGACTGCACGCGCGCACGGCTCCAGCCCGGCGTGGTCTCGAGCAGCCAGGCGCTCAGGCCGGCGATGTCATCGGTGCGTACGCAGCCCGATGAAAATCCGCGTTCGGGTTCGAGAAACAGTTCGGGCGCCGAGGTATCGTGCAGGTAGACATCATGTCGGTTCGGAAACATGATCTTTGCGCGCCCGAGCGCGTTGTTCGGGCCGGGCGCCTGGCGCAAGCGGTACGGAAACGGATTGGCCGGCACCTGCCGCCAGTCGATCGATGCCAGATCGACGACCCGGCCCTGACGGTCGAGCACCTGAAAGCCGAATTCCCTGGCGGCACCCGGGTAGGCACGGAAGACCGGCAACTCGTCGCGCACCGCGATGCTGTGCGGCGTCTCCCACCACGGATTGAGCACGATATAGCGAATCATGTCGGAGAACACCGGTGTGCGTGTCACCGTGTCGCCGACGATCGCGCGGTGGCGCTGGAGCACGCGTGCATTCTCGACGCGGTCGACCCGGTAAGCCGCCAGGTTCACGCGCACATGGCGCGCGCCCAGCTGATCGGGCAGCCAGCGCCACCGCTCCAGATTGACCCTCAGCCTGGCGATCTGGGTCGCCCTGCCGGGGGTCACGCGGCTGATCGGTGCGCGACTGGCGGGCAGGGGGGCGGCCGATGCGTCGCGGTCGCGAAACAGGCGTACCAGAAAGGGTTCCTCATCGAGCGGGCGGCTCGCCGGCAGCGCAACCGGCGTTGCCACGGAGCCTGCCGGATCTGCCAGCAGCTGGCTCAGTGCGCGGCTCAGGGCCCGGTATTCGGGATGGCTCGGCGCCAGCGCAAGCAGCGCCTGCCCGGCATCGCCATCGGTGAGCGCGCGCTCGAGCAGATGCGGCAGATCGGCGGCCCGTGCGCTTGCGCTCCAGTCTGAATCGAACTGGCGCGGATCCAGCCTGCCATGCAGCAGATCCGTCGCTGCGGAGAACCAGGCTTCGGTGGCCAGGCGATCGCGAAGCCGGTAGTCGCCACGGTGCCGCGCCAGCGCATCGCGGTGATAGTGCTGCGGCCACAGACCGTGCCCGGGCAGGCGATCGAGTGCGGACAGCAGCGCATCGAATTGTTCATCGCGACGCCAGGCCAGGGCATCGCCGCGCAGCCGCGCGAAAGAGGCCATCAATGCGGGCAGCGCGGGCCGCTCGGATGTCCGGCCAGCCGCCGGCCGGCCAGGCGATGGCTGCGCGGCCGCCGGCCATGCCCAGGGCGAGGGGATCATCATTGCGCACCAGAGGGCCAGGCCCGCGATGCGGATGCCCATCCGCCGCGCGCCGGTGGCTGGCGCTCGGCGCCGAAGGCCGGCGCGGTCGTGGGGGCGCATGACGCGGCTGTGTCGGTGTCCTGGGTTGCGTGCCGTCATCTGATCAAGGTGGGAAGCCTGCGGCTTGTCGAAGTGCCTCATGGGCCCGTGAGGCTTTCCAGCAGGCCGCCAACGGGACTGGTGCCATCCGTTGCGATATCCGCGCATCACGGGTGTGGTGTCGGACGCCGGACGCGGGCGGCCGATCAGCGTTGATGCGGGTCGCGGTTCAGCGCGGCCAGCAGCGGGCCGTCGCGCTGATAGACATCGGCCAGATACTGCGCCTGACCCGACTCGGCGATTGCCGTGAAATAGAGGATGTGCACCGGCACCGGCTGCGCCAGCGCGATGTGGGTCTCGCGTCCGCCGTCGATGGTCTCGCGCACCCGCTGCGGCGTCCATTGCGGATCGTCCACCAGCAGCCAGTCGATCAGCGAGATCACATCCTGTGTGCGTACGCACCCTGATGAAAAGGTGCGCCGCTGTTCGGCGAAGAGCTCCGGCCTGGGGGTGTCGTGCAGATACACATTGTGCGGATTCGGGAACATGACCTTCGCCCTGCCAAGCGCGTTGTGCGGGCCGGGCGCCTGGCGCAGCCGATAGGGGAACGGATTGGCGGGCACCAGGCGCCAGTCGATGCCGTCGGGATCGACGGTCCTTCCTTCACGGTCGAGCACCTGGAAGCCGAGGCGGCGCACGGCGCCGGGGTCGCGCTGGAACATCGGCAGTTCGTCTTTCACCGCGATGCTCATCGGGGTCTCCCACCACGGATTCAGTACCACATAGCGAACCAGATTCGAGAACACCGGCGTCTTGCGATAGGTGCGGCCGACGATCGCCCGATGCCTGGCCACGAGTTGGCCGGCCTCGAAGCGCTCCACCCGGTAGCCGGCGATGTTCACGCGGAGATGGCGATGCCCGAGATCGGCGGGCAGCCAGCGCCAGCGCTCCAGATTGGCCCGCAGGCGCTCGATGCGATCGGCGCGCGCCAGCGGGGTCTCGTCACCGGCCGCTCGGCTCGGTGTCGGGATACGGGTCGGATCATCGATGGTGAACAACAGCCGGGTCAGCTCCTGCTGCAGGACCCGGTATTCGGGATGCGATGGCGCCAGTGCGAGCAGCTCTTGCGCCACCCGGTTGCGTTCCAGCGCGGTTCTCAAGGCGGCGATCAGATCGGCGTGGCGCGCACGCGCAGTCCAGTCGGGCTCGATGCGCAGCGGATCGACCTTGCCCAGCAGCAGATGCAGCGCGGCCGACAGCCAGGCATCCGTGGCCAGGCGATCACGTGCGATCGGATTGCCCGCCAGCCGGCGCAGACTGGCCAGATGATAGTGATCCGGGTCGAGCCCGTGCGTTTCGAGTGCCTGCAGCGCATCGAGCAGATCGCGATAGCGCTGCTCATCGAACCAGACCAGCGCATGCGGGCTGCTGTCATAGAAGGCCGCCACCAGGGCCGGCAGGGCGGCGCGGTCGTTCGGCGGGCTCTGCGCCGGGGGGTCGTCGACGAGGCTCTGAGCCGCCCGGGCCGAGGGCAAGAGCAGCGCGGCCACGATCAGGATCGCGGCGATCGATCGGGTCGGGCGGCTCAGGCAGGCAGATGACACGGGCAGGAACGATTCGAGGCAGATAGGGCCGATGGGAGACTGTGCCGCCACGGCGGCTCTGTCGTAGCAGGATACCTGTGGGCGCAGCTTCGCCTGTGAATCCGATGGCCCGGGCGGCTGCCGGCAGACGATATCCGCGCGCATGGCGCCGGCATCCGGTGGCGGTTTCATCGACCGGGCCGGTGTGGCATAGTGGCCGACCAGAGTGCCGCGCGCCCGGTGCGGCCCTGCCTCTGCCTGGACTGCCGATGACCGCCTCCGCCGAAACCGCGACCGCCACCGATCTCCTGCCCTCGGTCTGCCCGCTGGATTGCCCCGACACCTGCAGCCTGGAGGTCGGTGTCCGGGATGGCCGAATCGTGCAGGTGCGCGGTTCGACGGCCAACAATTACACCGCCGGCGCAATCTGCAACAAGGTGGCTCACTACTACCCGGAATTCGTGCATGGCGCGGCCCGCCTGACGCGCCCGCTCGTGCGCACCGGCCCGCGCGGCGGCGATGCGTTCACTGCGGTCTCCTGGGCCGAGGCGATCGAGCGCATCCACGCCGGGCTGAGCGCGGCGATCGACCGGCACGGGCCGCAGTCGGTCCTGCCCCTGAACTATGCGGGCCCGCACGGTCAGCTCGCCGGTGGCTCGATGGATCGGCGCTTTTTTCACCGGCTCGGCGCGAGTCTGCTCGATCGGGGCCCGCTGTGCGGGCTGGTGCGCGGCACCGCCTACACGAGCCTGTTCGGCAATGCGCCGGGCATGGCGCCCGAGGCGGCGGCCGATGCCGATCTGATCGTGGTCTGGGGCAACAATGTCACGGTCTCGAACATGCATCTGGCGCGGGTCATCAAACAGGCGCGCGAGCAGGGTGCGCGCCTGGTGGTGATCGATCCCAAGCGAACCCGCATCGCGGAGATGGCCGATCTGTTCGTGCAGCCGCGCCCTGGCACCGATGTCGTGCTCGCCTTCGCGCTCGCCGCGGAGCTGGAGCGGTGCGGCGCGTTCGATCAGGACTTCATCGCCCGCTGGGTGAATGATGTCGATGCCTATATGGCGCAGGCGCGGCAGTGGTCGGTGTCTGCGGCCTGTGATGAATGCGGGATCGGGCGCGATGCATTCGATGCATTGGTGCAGGCCTATGCAACTGCCAGGCGTTTGTCGCTGTCGTGCGGCAATGGCATCGAGCGCGGCCGCAACGGCGGCTCGGCCCTGCGCGCCATCATGTCGCTGAATGTCCTGCTGGGCCAGCTGGGCCGGCCCGGTGCCGGTGTGTTTGCCAAACCGGGGCTGGCGGCACCGCTCACCTCCGCGCGCCTGCAGCGGCCGGATCTCGTGCCCGCGGGAACCCGCACCATCAACATCGTCGATGTCGGCCGGTTGCTGCTGGATCCCGAACTCGATCCGCCGATCGCGGCGCTGTTCATCTACAACCACAATCCGGTGTGCACACATCCCGATCAGAACCGGATGATCCGCGGCTTGTCGCGCGAGGATCTGTTCATCGTCGGTGCCGATGTGGTCATGACGGACAGCATGCGTTTCGCCGATGTCATCCTGCCGGCGTGCTCGCACTTCGAGCATGACGATGTCTACGGCGCCTACGGGCAGAACTATCTGCAGCGCGCGCAGCCGGTGATCCCGCCGGTGGGCGAGGCCCTGCCGAACACCGAAATCTTCCGGCGTCTGGCCGCGCGTTTCGGCTTTCATGAGCCGATCTTCGAGGCCAGCGATACCGAGCTGATGGACGATGCGGTCGATGATGCCGATCCGCGCCTGGGTGGCGCGCGCGGCAGCTCGCTGCCGCCCTCGCTGGAGATGCGGGCACCCGATGGCCGGGTGCTGCGCATGTGCGACAACGTGACCCCGGCCACGGCGTCGGGTCGGATCGAACTGCGCGCCCAGGCGCTGGAGAGCGCCTGGGGCTACGGCCTGCCGCGCTATGAGCCGACGCACGGGGATGCCCCGTTGATGCTGATCAGCCCGTCGTCGTCACGGCGCACCAATGCCACCTTTGGATCCCATCCGGCCTCGGCCGGGCTCGAGCGGCTCGAGATCCATCCTGACGATGCGCGTGCGCGCGGCATCGCCGATGGCGCCATCGTGCGGGTCTTCAATGCGCTGGGCGAGGTGCATCTGAAGGCCCGGGTCACCGACGCCGTGCGCGCGGGTGTGCTCTACTCGCCCAAGGGCTGCTGGCTGGCCTCGAGTCCCACCGGGCAGACGGTGAATGCGCTGCTGGATGCCGACCGTCGCACCGACATCTGTTCGGGAGCCTGCTACAACGACACCTTCGTCGAGGTCGCCGCGCTCTGAGCGCCCGGCGCGCGCATCGCCGGCCCCGCCCGGCGTTGGCCGGCGCAGGCCGATTCGCGCGGGATCCGCGTCGATCGGCATCCGGGCAGGCATCCGGGCAGGCATCCGGGCAGGCTTCCGAGCAGGCTTCCGAGCAGGCTTCCGAGCAGGCATCCGAGCAGGCATCCGAGCAGGCATCCGAGCAGCCATCCGGGCAGGCATCCGAGCAGGCTTCCGCGCCATCCGGCGCCTGCTACGATCGCGGGCAGTCCGGCATCAGCGCCGGACGGCCGCCGTCGCCCGGCGCCGCCTGCCTGCCCGGCATGGCGCGATCATGGGGTGGCCGGGCGGCGTGTCGCGTTGATTATCCGGAGACAATCCATGTCCAAGTTGCTTTCGCCGCTGCGCCGGCATGTCACCCTGAGCCTGTTTCTGAGCGCCTCGCTGGCGCTTCTGGGCGCCAGATCCGTTGCGGCCGAACCGATCAAGGTCGGCATCCTCGCGTTTACCTCGCATTCGCCGAGCATGATCGCCAGGCACAAGGGCTTTTTCGATGCCGCCGATCTGCAGGTCGAGTTCGTCAAGTTCCAGGCCGCGCAGCCGATGGCCGTGGCCATCGCCTCGGGCGACATCGATTTCGGCGTGACCGCGATCTCCGGCGGGCTGATCAATCTGGCCGCCAAGGGGGCGGTCAAGGTGATCGGCGGGGCGCTGCAGGAGTCCGATGATGTGGTGGGTCAGAAGATCCTGGTCTCGAAGGCGGCCTACGAGAAGGGCATGACCACGCCGGCGAAACTGGCCGGCGCCCGCTATGCGGTGACCACGGCCGGCTCATCATTCCACTACATGGCGCACAAGATCGCCGACGGCGCCGGCTTCGAGCGTTCATCGCTGCAGATCACCCCGCTGCAGAAGGTGCCGGCCGTGATCGCGGCCCTGAAGACCGGCCAGGTCGATGCCTGGAGCATCGTGCCGAACATCGCGGCTGCCATCGGCAAGGGCGGCGACGTTGTCGAGATCGGCAAGGTGGCGGACTACGTGAAGGACTATCAGGTCACCACGGTGTTCACCTCGAGCAAACATGCCGCCGAGCATGGCGCGCTGGTGCGCCGTTTCCTGAAGGCTTTCTCGCAGGGCGTCGATGTCTACAACGCGGCCTTCGTGGACAAGACCCTGGATCAGGCGGCCACGGATGAAGTCGTCGGCATCGTGCACCAGTATGTCTACAGTGACCAGCCGCTCGACAAGGCCGCACCGCGGATCAAGGCCGGTGCCATGCGGATCAGCCCGAATGCCCGCTTGAACCTGGGCAGCGTGGCCGATCAGCTCGAGTGGTTCAAATCGGAGAAACTGGTTCCCGAGACCGTGAAGATCGACGATATCGTCGATCCGCGATACGTCGAGACCTACTGAGCACCCGGCCCGCGCGCATGCGCCTGACACTCGAAGACATCAGTCATCACTACGGCGCGCTCGAGGTGCTACGTGATGTGGCGTTCACGATCGACCCCGGGCGCATCGTCTGCCTGATCGGCCCCTCCGGTTGCGGCAAGTCCACCCTGCTGCGGTTTCTGGGCGGGCTCGAGCGGCCCGACCGGGGGCGGGTGATGATCGCGGGCGAGCCGCCGGCCGATACGCTGAATGCGCTCACCTATGTGTTCCAGGACTTCGCGCTGCTGCCGTGGCGCACGGTGCGCGGCAACATCGAACTGGTGCTGGAGCCCCATCGTCTGTCGCGCGCGGCGCGCGATGCGCGCATCGCCGAGGTGCTCGCACGCACCGGGCTGACCGGCTTCGAGTCGGCCTTTCCGCGCCAGCTCTCGGGCGGCATGCGCCAGCGGGTCGCGATCGCACGTGCGCTGAGCGTGCGCCCGGCCGTGTTGCTGATGGACGAGCCGCTGTCCGCGCTCGACAGCCAGACGCGCGAGTTGTTGCTCGATGATCTGATATCGCTGTGGTCGCGCGAACCGTTCGCGGCCTGCTATGTCACGCACAATCTGCACGAGGCGGTGCGCATCGGTCATCGGGTAATCGTGTTGTCGCGTCGCCCGGGCCAGGTGCGCGAGATCATCGACATCGATATCCCCCTGCAAGAGCGCCAGCATGCGGCCGATGCGCTCGCGCAAATCCATGACCGGCTCTGGCGGCTGCTGCGTGATGATGCCGTGGCCGCTGAGCGCGAGCTGGCCGGCGGAGCCTGACCATGACGAGCGGCGCGCGCGGCGCGAATGACGTCACGGTCTTGCAGCCAGCCGCCGGCGACGATGGCGGCGACGGCCGTGGTGGTGGCCGTGGTGGTGGTGGCGACGACGACGGCCACCTTCGCGACACGGGCAGTGCACGCCCGGTGCCGTTTCGTGGGCGCGGATTCCGGCCGCGATCGCGCCCCTGGGTGGCGCCCGCCCTGTTCGCAGGGGTGATCCTTCTCTGGGAGCTCGGCTCGCGAACCGGCTGGATCTCGCCGGTGGCGTTGCCGGCGCCGAGCGAGGTGTTCGCGGCGCTCGTCGATCTGGTGCGCACCGGCATGCTCTGGCAGCACCTGGGCGCAAGCCTGTCGCGCCTGCTGCTGGGCTGGACACTGGGTTCGCTGGCCGGCGTCGCGGTCGGCCTCGTGATCGCGCTCTACGCGATGGCCCGCGCTGGGCTGGCGCCGCTGGTATCGGCCCTGTTCCCGATTCCGAAGATCGCGCTGCTGCCCTTGTTCGTGGTCTGGTTCGGCATCGGCGAGGGATCGAAGGTTGCCACGATCCTGTTCGGCACCTTCTTCCCGACCGTGATCGCCACCTACGGCGGCATCGATAACGTCGACCGCAATCTGATCCGCATGGGTCAGAGCTTCGGCCTGTCCAACGGGGCGATCGTGCGCCACATCCTGCTGCCCGGCGCATTGCCGGCCATGCTCTCGGGCGCGCGGATCTCGGCCTCGATCGCGATCATCCTGCTGGTGGCGGCCGAGATGATCGGCGCCGAACACGGCATCGGCGCCTATATCCTGATGGCCGGGGCGCTGTATGCCACCGATCAGTTGATCGCCGGGGTGCTGCTGCTGTCGCTGCTCGGGCTGAGCGTGGCCTGGCTGATCGGCCGCGCCGAGCGTTTGCTGTTGCGCTGGCGCGCCTGAGCAGCCGGGGCGCTGCTGCCCGCGCCCGACCGCGCCCATCCGTCCGCGCGCCTCCCACCTCCGCCCTCCCATCCGCGCAAGGGAGCCTGCGCGCGCGGAGACATCGGGCAATCGGATGCTCAGGCCGCCAGGATCGCCTGCGCGTCCGTCCACACCTGCTGCAGGGTGTCGGCGGCGGGGCGCGCCTTCGCGAGCGCGGCCGACTGCCCGGCCCACGCCTGCATCCGCTCGATGTCACCGGCCCGGGCCGCCTCGCTGCGCATGGCCTGGGTAAGCCCGCGCTGTACCGGGTAGGGCGGGTTCGGGCGCGTCGTCGGCCGCGGCCGCGATCGTATAGCGGGTGGCGAGGCTGCGGCCCGCGCGCCCCGAGAAGGCCCGCGTGACCCGGGTCTGCTCCGGCCGACACGGTCCGAGGGCGTCGGCCCAGGCCGGCGCGATGCCCGCTTCGGGCGCGCGCAGAAAGCCGGTGCCGATCTGCACCGCGCTCGCGCCGAGCGAGAGCGCGGCCGCCACGCCCCGACCGTCGCCGATACCACCGGTGGCGATGACGGGTACCGAGACCGCGTCCACGATCGCCGGCAGCAGCGAGAACAAGCCGACCATCTGGATCTGTGCCTGCGCGGGATCGAAGCTGCCGCGGTGCCCGCCGGCCTCCATGCCCTGGGCGACGATCGCATCGGCGCCCGCGCGCTCGGCGGCCAGTGCCTCGGCCACGGTGGTGACCGTGGCGAACCAGCGGATGCCTTGCGCATGCAACTGCGCCACGAAACCGGGTGGATACACACCCATGATCGACGAGATCACGGCCGGCCGTGCCGCCAGCAATGCCTGGCATTGGGCGTCGAAATCGGGCGGGACGGCATCGCCGGCCTGCGCCGCCACGGGCGGGCCCCACCGGCCGAGGAATTCGCGCACTGCCGCCTCGTTGGCGGGGTCACGTCGCGGCGCCGGATCGGGAATCCAGAGATTCATCTGGAAGGCCGTACCAGCCGCCTCGGTCACGCGCCGGCCCCAGTCGAGGATCTCTTTCGGTGTCATCAGCAGCGCACCACAGGCACCCATACCGCCCGCGCGCATGACCGCGATGGACAGCGCCGTCGGACAGGCCCCGGCCATCGGCGCGAGCAGGACCGGTGTTTGCAGGCTATAGGCCTGCGCGAAGGCGATCGCCCGTCGGATGCCCTGGTTCGTGTGCATAGGTGCTGCCCCGATTCCGGTTGAAACCCGATCCCGCACGGCCGAGCCGTGCGCACAATGACAGGCGCGGCGCGCGCGAAATCAGCGTGGCGCCGGTTCGGCCAGCCCCAGCGCACGGATCGCATCGAACAGGCCCGCGTGGGCGGCCGCACCGAGCGCCACGCCATCGGCGAGCGCCTGCTCGCGGTTGGCCATCCCGCGCTCGCCCGGCATGCGTACCCGGTCGACGCCGGGGCGCGGCGGGTTCGCCCGGCAGGCGGCGGCCAGCCAGCTCGTCTGCCGCGCGAAGGCATCGCGCCCACCGAAGGCGGCCGGGTCGAGCACCTGCACCGTGATGTTCGAGCGCGGCCCCCTGGGTTCATCGGCGCGGCCGAAGCCGGCCAGGCCCTGGGTGAGCGCCTCCACCATCAGGGCCAGTCCGAAGCCCTTGTGGCCGTGATCCAGCCCGCCCACCGGCAACAGGGTGCCGGAGCCGTCGATCACCACCTGGGTGCTGCGGGTGGGTTGGCCGTCGGCATCCATCGCCCAGGGGTGCGGGAAATCCCGGCCCTGGCCGTTCAGCTGCTTGGCCAGATTCAGGGTGGAGATCGAAGCGCTGATGTCGATCAGCACCGGCGTGCCGTCGGTGGGAATGCCGACCGCGATCGGGTCGGGCGTGAACAGCCCGCGCGTGCCACCGAAGGGCGCAACCCCGCCGACCGACGGGGTCGACGAGGCCACCACCACCATCATGCCCAGATCGGTGGCGCGGCGCAGGTAGGCGGCCAGCGCGCCGATGTGCTGGGAATCGGCGATCACGATCGTCGCGGTGCCATAGGTTCCGGCACGTTCGATGCCCAGATCGACCGCTTTGCGCACCAGCCAGGCGCCGGGCAGCCGCCGGCCGTTCCAGCAGATACTGGCGCCGCGATCGCCGACCACCTCGGGCTCTCCCTCCAGCGTCATGTCGCCATCGGCGAGCATCTGCCGGTACCAGGGCAGCAAGGCCAGCCCGTGGGTGTGATGCCCCATGAGATCGGCCTCGAGCAGGCACTCGGCCACGCAGCGGGCGCGCTCTTCGGGCAGGCCGGCCCGGGTGAAGATCGTGGTGGTGGCGGCCATCAGGGCCTGGTAGTCGTAGCGCTGGTTGTTTTCGGTCACGTGCTTGTATCGGCTTCGGTCAGGGGGTTCGGACGGGTGCAACGGGCAAGCTTATACCCGCAGCCCGTCCGATTCGGCAAATGGCCGGCGCGACGGGCTGCCCGGCCCCATGCCGGTCGGCTGGTACTCTCAGCAGCTTGTATATGGACTCCCACCAGATAGCAAGAGACGGTCGTTGATTGGCGTCTTGGGTTCGCATGCAGCCGTATATCCGGCAACTGAGTTGGACCGATCGTAGTGGTCCGTGCCGACATGGAATCTGCCAACCCGGCGCCAATCGTTGGAAGCGGCTGTGAGGCCGAAGCTGCTACCGGCGATGACGGGTTGTGGTGCGCCAAGGGTGCCATGATGGGCGAGTCGTCTTTGCGTAACGCGTGGTGGGGTACTGCGGTTAATGAGCCAGCACGGGGTGCTGGGTGTTCGTAATCCCACGGTGGCTCCAGCTCGGCATGGTGCTCACGATAGGTTGTTGATCACGCAGCACCACAAGCACACACGGGCGACGTTGGCCACGGCGCGCCGCCTGTTGGCGTGAGCACCTCGACGCTGGATGTTTTGCCCCCAGTGCCCGATTGGTCCGGGCTGCTGGCCCTTGTTCGTTCGCAGCGTTGCTGATCACCGGCCCGTGCGCCGTGCACGAGTAGCATGCGCAGGTACTTGTCGCCGCGCTTACTGATGCGCCCCAGGCGCTGCCGATTGCCAGTGTTCCCTGGGAGTAAGCCCCAGCCATGAGGCGAAGTGACGCGCGCTGCTGAAGTGGCTGACTGACCCTGCGGTAGCGGCCACCATGGCCGTGGCGGTGATCAGCCCACCAGGCACACTCATCAAATCCTGGCAGGCAGGACTGACGCCAGCCTGCCCAGGTCGTGCTCCAGTCGGTCGATCCGATCCTCGAGCTGTTTGATCTCGAGCACCAGCTCACCAAGGTGGGCCGGATCAGCGCACCGACCGAGCTTTGCGGGTCGCAAACGCCAGCGATCTCGGGCGCGACGTGCACCTACCGGAACATCGATCCCAACTCGCGGCAGATCCCCCGCAGCGCGTGCGTGCCGTGCGCGTGGCTACCCTGCTGGCGAACTCGATGCAGGCGCGGTGACTGTTGCTCCACGGACTTGATCGGCACCGAGCAGATGTCATGGGCACGATTGGCCTCAGCATGCGCCGTATCGGCCGCATCGTGCTTGTTGCGCACGTAGGGGCGAACATACTGCGGCGGCAGCAGCCAACCGAGTGACCTTGGCCGCGAGCCTGCGGCCCCAGTAGTGGGCCGAGCCGCAAGCTTCCATCACGATCTTACCGACCTCGTGTGGAAGAAACGCTCGAACTGCGAGCGATTCAGCCGCTTGGTGGCTGATCGATGATGCTCATCGGCATCGCAAGCGAAAAACGTTCTTGGCCAAATCCACGGCAACGGTTAGCATTCATCTCGGACTCCCTCCTTGCTTGGTTGACAGCCGACTGCACTTCCACGCGCATTTGCCGGCTTGGCACGATGATGCCGAATAACGGGCGGAGGGAGTCCATCCCATCATTGAAAGTACATCGCAGGAGTTCAGGATGATCGAAGCGGTTCCGATCTCGCGGGGCGTGGGGCATGTCCGTCAGTTCGTGCTCGGTCTGGTGCTGTTGATGATGGCCGCCCTGCTCATGCCGGGCGTGCGGGCGGCCCCGGCAAATGCCACGGCCCCCGCGGATGGCGGCGAGCGCGTGTTGCGGGTGTTCAAGAGCCCGACCTGCGGCTGTTGCTCAGCCTGGGTCGGGCACATGCGGGCCGCCGGCTACGAGGTGCGCGCCGAAGATGTCTCGCAGCGCGCGCTCAATGCCCTCAAGCAACGGCTGGGCATCGAGCCGCAGCTTGCGTCATGCCACACCGCGCTCATCGATGGTCGCTTCGTCGAGGGCCACGTGCCGGCCGAGCAGGTCGGCCGGATGCTCACCGACACCACCGCCGCGCAGGTACGCGGCCTGACCGTGCCGGGCATGCCGGTGGGATCACCCGGCATGGAGATGGGCGCGCGTCGTGATCCCTACCAGGTGATCGCCGTCGGGCAGGATGGTCGCGCGAGCGTTTTCGCCGACTATCCTTAGCGCGCTTGCGCGCGGGTGGCTGGTGCCATGCTGCGCCAGCGCCTGGCGCGCCTTTCCCGCGGTCTCGGCAGGGGGGTTCCCTGCGCGAACTCATCTTCTTCACCCATGTCACTGCAACACTGGCTGCTCTATCTGCTCGCCGCGATCGGTCTGTCGCTGACACCCGGCCCCAACGGCCTGCTGGTGCTCACGCAGGCGATCCGTTTCGGCGCGCGGCCGGCGGTCTATTCGGCGCTCGGCGGCGTGCTCGGTTTCCTGATCCTGGTGGGTGCATCGCTGGCCGGGCTGGGCGCCTTGCTGGCCACCTCCGAGCGGGCATTCTGGATCGCCAAGCTGATCGGCGCCGCTTACCTGATCATTCTGGGCATCCAGCTCTGGCGCGCGCCCGCCGCGCCGGGGATGGCCGTCGGCATGGCCGGGGGCGATGCCCGGCCCGCGGCGCGGCCGCTGGTGCTGTTTCGCCAGGGCCTGCTGATCGCGGTGTCCAATCCCAAGGCGCTGATCTTCTTTGCCGCCTTTCTGCCTCAGTTCATGGTGCCGGGCATGTCGCTCTGGATGCACTTCGTCATCCTTGGCGGCACCTTCGCCCTGGTCGAACTGCTCTATGAACTGATGGTTGCCCTGATGGCCGGGCGCATCGCGCCCTGGCTGAGTGTGCACGGGCGTTTGTTCAATCGCTGCGCGGGCAGCCTGTTCGTCATCATCGGCGGCCTGCTCGCGCGCAGCCATCGCTGAGAGCCGGCGCTCGTACGTGTGGCCGGCCGAACCCGGACGTCGGGCAGGCGGGCGCGTTGGCCGCTCGCGCTGTGCTCGGCCACCGGGCGGTACGGCGCATCGCGCCTCGGGATCGGCCGTCGATCGGAAAGCCCGCGTGGCGCCGAGGCGGCACTGGCCCAAACGCGCGGCTTTCGAGTAGGGTTCGTGGCGCGTCGTCTCGCATGGGGCAGGGCGGCGCGATCTCTCGGAGAATTTCATGATCGGCTATATCACCCTGGGCACCAACGACCTGGACCGTGCCACCGCGTTCTACGATGCGCTGTTCGAGGGGCAGGGGGTCAAGCGCCTTCAGCCCAACGACCGCATCCGGCTCTGGGCGCGCCAGGGCGCGCCGATGTTCGGGATCGCGGTGCCCTGGGACGGGCAGCCGGCCACCGTGGGCAATGGCACGATGATCGCGTTGGGCGTGGATGATGTGGATGTGGTTCGCACCATCTACGAGCGTGCGATGTCGCTCGGTGGCAAGGACGAGGGGCAGCCCGGGCCGCGCGGTACCGGTGGCTTCTATGGCGGCTACTTCCGTGACCCGGACGGCAACAAGCTGGTGGTCTTCTGCCGGGTGAGCTGATCGACCAGCGGGACGCGGGCAGGCATGGAATTTGTCCGCCGGGGCGGTTTCCCGATTGACAGGCTGTTAAGCTTTTATCGGGCCGGAGCGTTCGCATGCTCACGCTCACCGACACCGATAACCAAGGAGACCCTCATGGAACACCGCATCCTGGCATGGTCTGCCGCGATCGCACTATCGTTTGCCAGTGCCGTCGCGCAGGCCGCCGAACCCCCGGAGCTGCTCGAGGCGGCGCGCAATGCGCCGCGCCCGCCCTGGCCGGCCGGCGATCAGCTCGGCATGGCCAATACCCTGGGCGAGGCAAGCAACCGGCGCTGCGCCTGGCACATGGCGCAGCCGGGCGCGCGCTGGTACGAAGCCTCGCACCCGCGCAGCAACACGATGCCCATGTCACCATTCGCCAGCGGCGCCGGCGTGAAGGCCAAGCCCACCGCGGGTGTGCCGTTCTCGCGCCATGCGTTCAACAGCGAGGCCTTCGAGGCGGGCGCCGAGCCCGGTCAGCAGGGCACCCAGATCGATGCGCTCGGCCATTTCGCGGTCAAGAGCGCGCCCTGGGATCCGGCCAAGCCGTTCAACGCCGATGATGCGGTCTATTACGGTGGGCACACGCAGGCAGAGGTCAAGCCAACGGCCGATTCGCTGTTGCAGCGCCTGAGCATCGACAAGATTCCGCCGCTCGTGAGTACGGCGGTGGTGCTCGATGCCAAGGCCCACGTGGGTGGTGGCGAGCGCATGAAAGACGGGCAGTTGGTCACCGCCGCGCACATCAAGGCGATGCTGGCCGAACAAGCGCCTGGGTGAAGCGGCCTGCCGGGCGACATGGTCTGGGTCTACACCGGCTGGAGCGATCAGTGGCAGGATCCGGCCGGGCAGACGCCGCATGGCGATGGCCCCGGGGCTGAGCGTCGATGCGGCCCAGTATCTGGGTGAGCAGGCGGTGCTGGCGGTGGGGCTGGATACCCCGTTCATCGATCCGGTCGGCAATGGCATGTTGCAGGGCAAGGCGCCGCCGGCCGAGGGCACGCCGCCTGGGCCGCCGTTCGCGATTCATCATCATCTGCTCACCCAGGTCGGCATCTACCACCTGGAGAACCTGAAGCTGGCGCAGATGGCCGGTGACAAGGTCTGGCTGTCGTGCGCGATGGTGCTGCCCACGCTTGACCAGGGTGCGGCGGGCGCTCCGGTACGCCCGGTCGCTGTCGGCAAGCCGCAGGTCTGATCGCGACGGGACTCTGCCCGGCTCAGGATGCCTTGCCGGGCAGATCGTCCAGATAGGTCAGCATCACCGCGGAATCATCCTTGCCGCCCAGGCCGGCCTGGCTGGCGGCCACGAAACGGTCGTAGGCGGTGCGGGCGAGTGCTGCCGCGTGGCCGCTGGCATCGGCGGCCTCCAGCACCAGGCCCAGATCCTTCACGAAGATGTCCACCGCCGAGGCCACGTCGTCCCAGTCGGCATTGACCATGCGCGGGCCCCGGTCACCGAGCATCCATGATCCGGCGGCACCGCTGAGCAGCACTTCATGGGTGAGATCGAGCGGCAGGCCGAGCCGCTTGGCCAGCGCCAGTGCCTCGCCGGCAGCCGCGATGTGCACGCCGCACATGAGCTGGTTGATCACCTTCATCTGTGCACCGGCGCCCGGCTTGTCGCCCAGGTGATAGATGCGCCCGCCGATCTTCTCGAGCACCGGGCGAATGCGCGCCAGATCCGCGGGTTCGGCGCCCACCATCAATGTCATCGTGCCCTTTTGCGCACCGACCCGGCCGCCTGTCACCGGGGAGTCCACGTGGCGCATGCCGTCGGCGTTCAGTCTGGGTGCGAGCGCCTGCACATAGGTGGGCGGCATGGTCGAGCAGGTGACGATCACGGTGCCCGGGCGCAGATGCCGCACCACGCCTTGTTCGCCATAGAGGGCCGCCTCGGTCTGCTTGTCGTTCACGACGAAGGAGATCAGCGCATCGCAGGGCGCCATGTCCGCGGCCGAGCCGGCGGCCGTGCCACCCTGCGCGGACAGCCACTGCAGGGCCGCCGGATCGAGATCGCGCCCGATCACCCGGTAGCCGGCGCCGAGCAGACGGGCCGCCGTGCCCCTGCCCATCGCGCCCAGGCCGATCAGACCGATGGTGGCGCCCGGCTCGATCGCGGGAGAAATGGTGTCGCTGTTGCTCATGGGCGTCTCCGAAGGTGGGCTGCGGCCGGTGCGGGGGGCGCCGGCGTCTCGATGTGCGTGCGATGCCGACGTTCGCGGGCGAGGATAGCAGGCATCCCGGAGGGATCCGGCTCGCGTGTGCCAACCGGCGCGGTTGCCCGGCTCAGGTCTTCGGAGCGAGCCCGCGCAGTTCCTCGTAGGAGGTCATGACCGTGTTCCGAAAGGCGGGACGCTTGCTCAGCGCGTCGTACCAGCGGCGCAGATGCGGGGTGTCGATCCGCTCGATCGGAATGTCGAAGTAGCGATACATCGCGCAGCCCACCGGAATATCGGCCATCGAGAACGCGTCGCCGCCGAGCCACGGATACTCGGCCAGACGGGCATCGGCGATCTCGGCTGCCGCCATGAGACGGGCATGCTGGCGCTCGAGTTCGGCGGCGTCCCGCTCGGCCGGGGCGAAGCGGATGACCTGCCAGAACACCCCGGTGAATGCCGGCATGAACGTGGTGGCGGCCCAGTCCATCCACTGCTCGGCAACCGCCTGGGTCTGTTCGTCGGCCGGCAGCAGCGGTGCCCCGTAGCGGCGCGCAAGGTAGCGCACGATCGCATTCGATTCATACATCGAGAGCGAACCATGCTGCAGGCTGGGCACGCGGCGATTCGGATTGAGCCGGCCATATTCGGGGCTGTCTACCACGCCGTGACGGCCGCCGGCATCGATGCGCCGAAACGGCCGATCCAGCTCCCGTAGCGCCCACAGCACCTTCTGGACATTGACCGATGTGGCCCGGCCCCAGAGGATCAGTTCCGGGTCGGGGGCGGGGGCAGGGGAATCGTGACTCATTGCGCCAGTATAGGCGCCCGACCGGCCACCGCGTTGGATCGCCGCGGCGCCTCGCGGTTCCCCGGGCTGCGCGCGTCTCGTGCAAGCGAGTCAGCAGATGTCCGTAGCGCCCGTGGCCGGTGCTGGCGGGCCGGCGCGACAGCGGACTCGCGCCCGGCGGGCGCAGACAACCGCTTAGCCGAGGAGCGCGGGTGCATATCCTGCTGGCGCCGATGAAAAGGGGCACACTGGGACCGCCCGCCGCCCGGTTTCGCGAGAACGGACATGAACGAATCAGCCAGCACCGAACCCCGTCAGCGCTCCTTCTGGGAGCTGCTCTGGCGCTATTTCTCGTTTGTCTGGATGTTCGAAGAGGTTCCGGCCAGGGCCGATCGTTTCGTGCTCGCCGCAGTGGTGCGTGCCAACCGAAGCCGCGGCCTGCGTTATCTACCCTGCTACATGCGTCGCTATCTGCGCTTGAGCGTGTTCAGCGGCATGATGGCCTGGGCCTGCGAGGCGCTCGCCGGCCCGGTTCTGGTCACCGGCAGCCTGTTCACCTGTTCGTCGATCGCCTTCGTGGGCCTGTTGGTGGCGCTGGTCGGCTACGGCGCCATGCGCCTGCGTGCATTCGAGTACGCGCGCTGGTAGTCAGCCGATCCAGGCACGGATCTGCCCTTCGCTCATCGCACCCGCGCTGCGCTTCACCTCGCGACCCTTCTCGAACATCGCCAGCGTGGGGATGCTGCGAATGCCGAACCGGGATGCCAGCCCGGGATTGGCGTCGGTATCGACCTTCACGAACTGAACCTTGCCGCGCAGGGCCTGGGCGGCGCGCTCGAACTGGGGCGCCATCATCTTGCAGGGCCCGCACCAGCTGGCCCAGAAATCGACCACCACCGGCAGACCGGTTCGGCCAAGGACCGCGTCGAAGTCGGCGTCCGTGAGTGTCAGCGGATGGCCGTCGAATAGTGGCTGGCCGCAGGCACCGCAGTCCGGTGCCTCCGCCGCGCGCGTGGCGGGCAGGCGGTTGGTCTTGCGACAGGACGGGCAGACAACCGTGATCTGGGCGGGGTCGGGGGCGGTCATTCGGCACTCCGGAACGGATTCGGGAGTCGATGCGATCGGCGCCGTTCACCAGGGATCGCATCGACGATCACTGGCAGATGGGGGCGCCCGATCGGAATGCAAGCGCACCGGGCCTGGCCGCAGTCAGCCTGCCTCGACCCGGGTGACGGCGCCGCCGGGGTTCTCCAGAATCATGAAGCAGTCGTAGCGCTCGATCGTCGGGCGATTGCCCCCGTGCTGCTCGGCCCGTCCGAGCCAGGCCTCGTCATGCGCCTGCTCGGCCTGGGCGAGGCTGTGCCACAGATAGATTCCCTTGCCGCGGCGGGCGGCTGCATCCCAGACATACATCTTGCGCACCAGCCCCGGGTAATCCGACCAGCGCGCGATCGTGCCCTCGGCGTCGGCGATCATCTGCTCGCGGGTCATGCCCACCGGCGTGGTGAATGAAACGATCTCGGTGATCATGCGGTCTCGCCCTGTGCTCTGGCCAGATCATCGAGCGCCGGGCGCTCGGCCTTGAGATGCCGGTTCAACTGGCGATCCAGCCGGCTGGTGGCGCCGGCGCCGACCGCGCGCCGGAACGGCGGCCAGCGCGAGGGCACGGCCGCCTCGGGCTTGTCCCCCATGACCGTGACCCGCTGGATGATGCGTTCACCCTCGAAATCGTTGAGCACGAAGTGCTGGGTGCAGCGGTTGTCCCACATCGCGATCGTGCCCGGCTGCCAGCGGTAGCGCACCGTGAAGCGCGGACTGGAGATCCAGCGGGTGAGATAGCCCAGCAGCATCGCACTTTCCTCGTGGCTGAGTTCGACGATCCGCCGCGTGAAGTGCTCATTGACGAACAGCGAGCGCCGCCCGGTCACCGGATGAACGCGCACCACCGGATGGATGCAGGTCTGGTCGGAGCGGTTGTGCGGGTCGGCATCGTGCAGCGCACTGAGCCCGTCACACATCTCGCGCAGTGGCGCCGACAGATTCTCGTAGGCCGCCGCCGCATTCGCCCACATGGTGTCGCCGCCCACCTCCGGGCAGCGCAGCATGTTCAGGATCGCAAACACCGACGGTTCGGCCTGGAACGTGATGTCGCTGTGCCATTCGTCGGCAATCCCGCCCTTGGTGGCCGCGAGCTCGAAGATGTATGGATGCTCGAGATAGGCATTGCGCACGTTAGGATGCGGCTCCAGCGGCCCGAAGTGCCGCCCGAACGCGACGTGTTCGTCCACGCTCAGATGCTGGTCGGGGAAGAACAGCACCATGTGCTCATGGATCAGATCGCTGACGATGGCGGCTTCGGCCTCGCCGGCCCTGGCCAGCGACAAACCGCGCACTTCGGCGCCGAGGGCGCTCGCCAGGCGCCGGACCTGCAGGGATTCAGTCATCGGTTGTCTCCAGGGAAGGGCGTGGTTTCACGCCGGCCTCCGTGATTGACCGGCTGGTCGCCGGCCGGTACGACGAGCGGGGGCCGGTTCGCCGGCCCCACGGTTTGCCAGACGATGTTGACACAGATGCGCGGTCCCGTCATGGTCGCGACTGCGCTGCCCGGCGCAACGTCGTTCGCGGACAGCGGGCAGATTTCAAAACCGACCGACCCTCTCGTTTCAGGAAGATGCTCCATGATCACCCGACCGTCCCATGTGCAGGCACTCGACGGCATCACAGTGCTCGATTTCTCACATGTCATCGCCGGGCCCTTCGCGACCTGGCATCTGGCCGCGCTCGGCGCGCACGTGATCAAGGTCGAACACCCCGACGGCGGCGACGTGATGCGTGCCAGGCACGAGGGGTTCGAGTCGATCAATCACGGCAAGGAGATCATCCGGCTCGATCTGACCCGCGATGCCGACCGGGCACGAGCCCATGAGCTACTCGCCGGGGCGCAGGTGATGGTCGACAACATGCGCCCCGGGGTGTTGGAAAAATTCGGGCTCGGCGCGGCCGAGGTGCGGGCCAGGCGAGCCGACCTGATTCATTGCCGGATCAGCGGTTACGGCGGGCAGGGCGACTGGGGGCGCCGCCCGGCCTATGACCACGTGATTCAGGCGGCCAGCGGCATGAACTTTCTGCCGGGCGATGCGGGTGACGGCCCGATCAAGGTGGGTTTCCCGTTGATCGACAGCGTGGCCGGCATGGTGGCCGCGCTGGCGATCGTGTCGGCCATCCGGCGTCGTGACCTCACCGGCGAAGGCGATGCCCTGGATGTGTCTATGCTGAGCGCGGCGATGCAGGCCATGTACCCCAGCGTGGTCTCGACGATGGCCAGCGGTCAGGCGCCGGAGCGCATCGGTAACCGCGCCTATTCCGGCAGCCCCGGCGGTGGTCAGTTTCGCTGCCGCGACGGCCTGCTGGCGGTGGCGGCCAATACCCGTGCACAACTGATGAGGCTGGCCGAGGCACTTGGTCTGCGCGATCGGATCGAGCCGTTGCTCGGTGGCGGAGATCGTGCCTTCGTCGGCGGCGAGCACCGCGAGCAGATCGTGGCGCTGCTGGCGGCGCGCTTCGCCGACGAAGATGCGCGTGTCTGGGAAGACCGGCTCAATGCCATGGGTGTGCCGGCGGCCAAGCTGCGTGATCTCGCCGAGGCCGTGCGTGACGCCACCGAGGCCGGCTCGCTCGATCCATGGACCCTGCCCTGCGATCCGCCGGTGCGGGTGCCGGGCCTGGGCTTTCGCGCGCAGAATCTGTTCGGCCCCAGCGGCCACGGCTTCGGCCCCGACGACGCATCGTGATCCGGCCGGTGCTCATCGCCCCGTTTCGAGCCAGCAAAATGATGCGAACTTCTGATTCAGGACACTAACGGCCACAGGAGAATCTTCGTCCATGAGCAATATTTCCGACGCGCAGCTCGCGATGCTGGCGCGCTTCGACACCCCGACGATCTGCAATGCGCTCGAGCTGATCATGCCCGAACGGCGGGCCACCGGTTTCACGGTCGAGCACATGATCTGCCGTGACGCCACGATGGCGCCAATGGTCGGCTACGCGCGTACCGCCACCATTCGCGCG
>JAWKYG010000013.1:0-171984 GCA_041396585.1 Burkholderiaceae bacterium
GGCACCCGGCGCCTCGCCGACGATCAACCAGTCGGCACGCTCGTCGCCGACCCCGAATACCGCCTGGCGGCGCGTCTCACAAAGCGTACAGGCCCGGCACCCGAGAACCTGCTCGCGCAGCAGAGCCCAGCGACGCTCTGGATCGGCCGGGGCACTCCCGCCGCGCGGGACCGGCACCTGTGCCGCGCCGGCTCGGGGCAGATCGGCCTCGAACTCCATGCCGATGTCCGCGTCGGCTGTCTGCGCGGCCAGATCAACGGACATCGGCTCACCCGCCTGCGCAGTCTGTCCGGTGCGGGCGATCGGCACGGTGGCCTCAGCGGCCTGCTCCACTGGCGCTGGCACGCCAGCTTCTTCGACTTCTTCGGTTGACAGCGCCTCAGCCGTATCATCGGCACTCGCGTGCGGCGCCCCCCCGGCCGGCTCGGACGCCGGGACCGCCAGCGCCCGTGCCCGCCAGCGCGGGCCGAGCCCGAGCGCCCGCCAGGCATGCGCCTGCTTGCTAGCGATGGCGCTCATCCGCCGGCACCGATGGGCCGACGCATGACGATCGCATCTTCGCGACGGCCCGCCACGCTGGGGTAGTAATCGCGGCGCAGCCCGATGCGCATGAACCCCATTGACTCATACAGCGCCAATGCGGCCGAATTGGACGGCCGCACTTCGAGAAACATGCCGATCGCGCCGCGGGCGGCGACGTGCGCGAGCAGCCAGCCGAGCATCTGCCGCCCGATTCCGCGTCGCTGCCAGTCGCGCGCCACGCTCAGATTCAGCAGATGGCATTCATCGAGCACGTGCATGATCAGGGTATAGCCGATAGGCTCCGGCCGACCGTCCAGTTGGACGACCCAGGCCGGATAACCAGTTTGCAATGCATCGCGGAAGTTGCCGTAACTCCACGGCGATTCATAAATCTCGCGCTCGATCGGCACGACCAGGCGCAGATCCGTCATGGTCATCTCGCGCAGGGTCAAAGGCGGGCTGAGACAGCTCATGGCGCAATGGTCGCACAGGCCGCCGCACGGCCAGCTGCGGTTCTCACGAGCGGGCGGCGCGCAGCGCCGCCTGCTCGGTGATATCCAGCGCGACCTTCTCACGCATATAGGTTGGGGCTGCCGAGATCGCGTCGCCCCACCTGGCTGCTTGCGGCGCCGCGCGCACCAGGGTCAGCACCAAATCGACCGGGTCGGGTTCGGGCGCCTCGCGCCAGTCAGGGTGGGCAGCACCGAGCAGGCGCTGGCGAAGATCTCCGGCGACCAGCACCGGCAGTTCCGTGCCGGGGAGCGCGGCCGCCCATGCGGGCAAGGCTTCCAACGCGCATACTGCCGGCTCGAGAATGGTCGACCAGACGCCGTCGCGATGCTCGAAGGCCGACACATAGGCCTCGCCCATGCGTGCATCGCGTGCGACCAGGACCCGCGCCGGCCCAGCGATCAGGCTGGAGGCCCGCGCGCACATGGCCCGCAACAGTTGCGAATCGAACGCGCCGACCGGGATGTCCAGGCCGTAGCCGAGCCCTTGCGCCACGGCGCAGGCCGCCCGAATGCGGGAAAAGCCACCCGGGCCAGCCTCGAACGCGACCGCGCTCAGATCGCCACGAGCGACCCCGCAGCGGGCCAATAAATCGCCGATCGCCGCGATCAGGCCATCGCGCATGCCGGCGTCGGAACGATCATCGACCACGACCGCATCAGCGGCGACCGGATCGTCTTGCCGATGCCCGCAAAGAGCCACCGCGGCGAGCCCGTCCGGCAGGCCGATGGCCAGTCTGAGATCCGCCCTCACGACGATCGTCCCGTGTTATCGGCGGACATCCGCCGAGCCGACCGTCAACGCTTGGTGCGTTCCAGCTCGGCCAGATTGGACCCGCGATCGACGACGCGGGCCATACCCCCCGAATGATCGCGCAATTGCTCGCGCAAACGCTTGCGCTCATGCTCACTCAGGCCCGAGGCCGAGTCACCCACCGCAGCCTCCTCCGCGATCGTACCCGGTGGGCGCTGCCACCAGGCCAGCAATGCGAGCAAGGTGATGCCGACGGCGAACAGGAGCAGAGGGCGAAGCGAATTCATTTATAGTGCGGGAGGATGCGGTTCGAGGGTCCCTCGATGTTACTGGCCGCATCGGGCCATCCGGCCGAGCGCGTCGGTAAGCGATGTAACCATCGGTAATACCGTGCCGGCACCAACCCCGGATGGCTCGCCCCGGTCACTATCATCCGATCATGACGAATCGTTCGCCCCGCCTGCTGGTCGTCGATGACGACCCAAAACTGCGCGAGTTGCTGCGCCGCTATCTGTCCGAAAACCAGTTCGAGGTGAGCATTGCCCCGGATGGCTCGGCCATGGGTCGCCTGATGCTGCGCGAGCCTTTCGATATCGTCATTCTCGACCTGATGCTGCCCGGTGAAGACGGGCTGAGCATTCTGCGCCGCCTGCGTGCTGGCAACGATCGAACACCGGTGATCATGCTGACGGCCAAGGGCGACGACGTCGACCGCATCGTGGGCCTGGAGGTCGGCGCCGACGACTACCTCCCCAAGCCCTTCAATCCGCGCGAACTCCTGGCCCGGATCCATGCGGTCCTTCGCCGACGACCGGCCGCGGAGGCGCCGGGCGCACCATCTGCCGTGGCCTCGGAGGTTAGTTTCGGACCGTTTCATCTGAATCTATCCACGCGCCAGCTGAGCCGCGACGGTGCGCCACAACCGCTGACCACCGGCGAATTCAGCGTGCTCAAGGTCCTGGTGCAGCATCCGCGTGTTCCGATGTCGCGCGAGAAGCTCATGGCACTGGCGCGCGGCCGTGAGTACGGCGCCTACGACCGCAGCCTTGACGTGCAGATCTCGCGCCTGCGCAAGATCCTCGAGCCCGATCCGCAACAGCCCCGTTATATCCAGACCGTCTGGGGTGTTGGCTATGTGTTCGTGCCAGACGAGGCCTAGCCAGACCGCTTCGACGGGCGAATCATGGGCCCGTGAGCTGATTCAACAAGCCGCCGATGTCCTGAGTATGGAGTTCGCAACGTTTTGTTCGCTGCTCTGACGAGTTCATGAACCGGCGCCCGCGCCTGCCCCGGTGCCCGGGTGGCCCATGAACGATTCCGCGCCCGCCAAAAGCGCGCGCCTGGCCGACGGCGCTCCGCGGCATCAGGCGCTCTGGCGCCGGCTGCTCGCCAGTACAACCGGCGGTCGGCTGCGGATCAGCCTTTTCTGGCGTACCTTCATTCTGCTCGCTGCCCTGGTTGGCGCCAGCCTGGCCACGCTGGTCGTGCTCCTGCGGGTCATTGACAGCGCACCGCCGGAGCAGCGGCTGGCCTGGGAGGTGGCCTCGATCGTCAACCTGACCCGCTCTGCCCTGGTCAGCTCGCAGCCCGAGCGCCGGATCACCCTGCTGCGCGAACTGGCCAATGAGGAAGGCATTCGCGTACTACCCCTGGAGCCGGCAGATCGCGTCGAAATGCCCGAACTCACGGACTGGCTCGCCCTGCTCTCACCCCGGGTTCAGAACCTCCTCGGCCCCAAGACCCTGGTGGCCTCGAAGGTCAATGACCAGGACGGCCTGTGGGTCAGTTTCGCGATCGACGATGATCATTACTGGGTGCAGATGCAGCGGCGACGGATCGAGCGTCACTTCGGCCCCAACCTCGGGCTCGTCGTCGCGCTCGCGGCCGGGCTCGCCCTGGTGGGCGCGCTGGCGCTGAGCCGTACCCTGAACCGGCCCCTGGCCGACCTGGCACGGGCGATCTCCACCCTGCGCCGCGGTGCGCAGCCCGAGCCTCTGCGCGAAGATCTGGTCAGCGAGATCGCACTTGTCAACCGTCGCTTCAATGCCATGGCCGCCGACCTGACCGAACTCGAGCGTGATCGCGCACTGACGCTGGCCGGTATCTCGCACGACATCCGCAGCCCGCTGGCACGGATGCGCATGGAGGCCGAACTCGCTCCGCTGGATCCCGGCACGCGTGATTCCATCATCGAGGACATCGAACGCATCGATGCGATCGTCGACCGCTTTGTGGACTTTGCCCGCGCGGGCACGGCCGGCGCCGCCACCGAGGTGCAGATTTCCCCGCTGCTGAGCCAACTCGGCCAGGTCTATCGGGCCCAGGCGCAGTCGGGGGAACTGAGGCTGGCGGTTCGTTGCCCGTCGCGCACCAGCTGGCTCGGTGACCGCACCGATCTCGAGCGTGTACTGTCGAATCTGATCGACAATGCGCTGCGATACGGGAAGGTCCCCGAGGGCCTGCCGCATGCCGGTCACACCCTGATCCAGATCGAATCCCGCCGCCTGAGTGACGGTCTGCGCCTGGTGATCCGCGATCACGGTCCGGGCGTACCCACCGATCAGCTGCAACGCCTGATCCGTCCGTTTGCCCGTCTGGACAGCGCGCGCGGCGTCAGCGAGGGCAGCGGCCTTGGTCTGGCGATCGTCGAGCGGATCGTGCGCCGCTATGACGGTAGCTTCGTCCTTCGCAATGCCGAGGACGGCCGCCGCGGTCTGGTCGCCATCGTCACGCTTCCCGATGCGCGCGATGACGCCGGGCAGCCCTTCGAAGCTGGCGACACCGAATGACCTCGCGCCAGCGGGTGCGCGCGATGCCAGTACCCGCACGTCGAGTCACCCATGATTGATTGGTTTCGTCAATCGAAGACATTTGAAATAGCAATCAACTTCGACGGCGATTTTGTTAAAGTCATCAAGTCATTCACTCAAGCCCACAACCAGGAGAACTCATGGCTGATCTGAAGGGGAGCAAGACCCACCAGAACCTGAAGGACGCCTTCGCAGGCGAAAGCCAGGCCAATCGTCGTTATCTGTATTTCGCCAACAAGGCCGACGTCGAAGGCTATCCGGAGGTCGCCACGCTGTTTCGCAGCACGGCCGAAGGCGAGACCGGTCATGCGCACGGACACCTGGACTATCTTGCCCAGGTCGGCGATCCGGCCACCGATCTGCCGATCGGCCCGACCGATGCCAATCTGAAGGCAGCCGTCGCCGGCGAAACCCACGAGTACACCGACATGTACCCGGGCATGGCCAAGACCGCGCGCGATGAAGGCTTCGACGAGATCGCCGATTGGTTCGAGACCTTGGCCAAGGCCGAGCGCTCGCATGCCAACAAGTATCAGAAGGCCCTCGATTCGCTGAATTCCTGAGCGAAGCGAAAACGGCGGATCTCCGGTGCGTGCCATGCGCGCATCGGCGACACGCTGTCGATTCGGGGAGCCCGCGTGGCTCCCCGATTCTTTTCGGCAACGGCCAGCCCTTGCCGTGCAGGCCTCCTCCCGAACGATGACCGTCACACAGCGAGACACAGACGATGCAAGCACCGCGTGAGGGCTCCCTCGAAGCCCCGACCCGCCACCCGATCGACTGGAAGAATCCTGCCTTCTACGATGAAAAGGCCTGCATGGACGAAATGGAGCGTGTGTTCGACATCTGCCACGGCTGTCGACGCTGCGTGAGTCTCTGCGGATCGTTTCCGACCTTGTTCGATCTGGTCGACGAAAGCGAAACCATGGAGATCGACGGCGTGGCACGTGATGACTACTGGAAGGTGGTCGATCAGTGCTACCTGTGCGATGTCTGCTTCATGACCAAATGCCCCTATGTGCCACCGCACGAATGGGATCTGGATTTCCCCCATCTGATGCTGCGCGCCAAGGCGATCCAGTTCCGCAAGGGCGGCGCACACAAGTTTCGCGATGTCCAGCTCAGCTCCACCGATCGCAACGGCAAACTGGCGACGATTCCGGTTGTCGTCGAGGTCGTGAATGCCAGCACCAAGTTGCCTGCGGCTCGCAAGCTGATGGAAGCGACCCTGGGCGTGGATCAGCAGGCCTGGCTGCCGCCCTACTCCGGCAAACCGTTTCGCAAGCATGTGGCGCCGGCTCGCGCCAGTGAGGTTCGCGACGGCCAGCGCAGCCGGGCAAGGTGGCGATCTTCTCGACCTGCTACGTCAACTACAACGAACCGGGCATCGGCCACGACTTCACCAAGATTCTCGATCACAACGGTATCCCCTATGTGACCGTGAGCACCGAGCCTGTTGCGGGATGCCCAAGCTGGAACTGGGCGATCTGGAAACCGTCGAGACCCTCAAGAAGCGCAACATTCCCGCGCTGGCGAAGCTGGCCCGGGAAGGCTATGCCATCATGGCCCTGGTGCCCTCCTGCGGTCTCATGTTCAAGCAGGAACTGCCGCTCATGTTTCCCGACGACGCAGATGTCAAAGGCGGTCCAGGCGGCGATGTTCGATCCCTTCGAGTATCTGATAGCCAGGCATCGCGACGGCCTGCTGGCAACCGACTTCACATCCGAGCTGGGCAATGTGTCCTATCACGTCGCCTGCCACCTTCGCGTGCAGAACATCGGCCAGAAGACCCGCGAAGTGCTCGAGCTCATCCCCGGTGCCAAGGTCAACACGATCGAGCGTTGTTCCGGACACGGCGGCACCTGGGGCGTGAAGAAGGAGTTTCACGCCACCGCGCTCAAGACCGGCCGGCCGGTGTTTCGGCAGGCTGCCGAGCATCCTGGCGGCAGTACCGACTATGTTGCCTCCGATTGCCCGCTGGCCGGCCATCACATCGCCGAGGGTCTGCAGGGCAAGGCCGACGGCAAGGTCGCCCATCCGATCACCTTGGTGCGCATGGCCTATGGCCTGAGCTGACCCGCCGGGCGCCCGCGTCGCCATCCGGCGCGGGCGCAGCAATGAACCGCTTTCATTCAGGAGAAGCCTCACATGGCGCTGATCACCCGCGACAGTCTGTTGACCCTCGAGGCTACGCCAGGGAACGCCCGGCGTTCCGACAACAGGTCATGGCCCACAAGAAGAACCGCACGCTGGCCATCGGGCCCAATGTCACGCTGATCTTCGAAGACGAGCTCACGGTGCGCTATCAGATCCAGGAGATGCTGCGCATCGAGAAGACCTTCGAGGAGGCCGGCATTCGGGATGAACTCGATGCCTACAACCCCCTGGTGCCAACCGGGCGCGAGTTCAAGGCCACCATGATGATCGAATACCCGGACGCCGAAGAGCGTCGGGTCGCCCTTGCTGGGCTCAAGGGAGTCGAGCGTCAGACCTGGGTGCAGGTGGCCGGTTTCGAGCGCGTGATGGCAATTGCCGACGAAGACCTCGAGCGCGAGAACGACGAGAAAACCTCATCGGTGCACTTCATGCGCTTTCCGCTCTCGGATGCAATGGCCGCTTCTCTGAAGCGTGGTGCCGAGCTCTCGGCGGGCATCGATCATCCGGCATATCAGGCCACGGTTTCGCCGGTTCCCGCGCCGATCCGCGACTCCCTGAGCAAGGATCTAAGCTGAACCGGCGCGCACGAGCAGCACCACGGCCTGTGTCGCGATCCCCTCGCGGCGCCCGATCGCTCCGAGTCGCTCGGCGGTCTTGGCCTTCACGCTGACCGTGTCGATGCCGATGCCGAGAATTCCGGCAATGCGCTCGCGCATCGGCCCGATGTAAACGGCCAGGCGCGGCGCCTGCGCGATCACGGTGCTGTCGAGATTGGCCACCCGCCAGCCGCGTGCGCGAACTTCGTCGGCGACCGCGGACAACAGACGCGCGCTGTCGGCGCCGGCCCACTGCGGGTCATCGTCCGGGAACCAGTTGCCGATATCGCCCAGCGCGAGCGCACCGAGCAAGGCGTCGGTGATCGCATGAAGCAGCGCATCGGCGTCGGAGTGGCCCAACAGCCCCTGATGATGGTCGATCTCGACGCCACCCAGCACCAGACGGCGCCCGGGCACCAGGGCATGTACATCGTAGCCCTGTCCGATACGGATCGAAGAATCTGTCTGATCAGACATCGGAACTCTCCGGAAGGGACAACGCCAGCGCGATCATCTCGAGATCGTCGGCCATCGTGAGCTTGGCATTGCGCCAGGAGCCCCGTACCAGCACCGGGGCTGCGCCGCTGCGCTCGATCGCAGAGGCCTCGTCGGTGACCTCCTCGGCCGCCTGCAGGGCCTGGCGCAGGCGCGCGAGGCGGAATACCTGCGGCGTCTGTGCAAGCCACAGGTCGGCGCGCGACTCCGTGGCCGAAACGCGCGGCGGCCGCTGCGCGCTCGAACCGCGCTTGAGCGTGTCGGCAACCGGCAACGCCAGCAGGGCACCGACCGCCTCATCATCGAGAGCTGCCCGCAACGCGTGCAGGCAGGACAAAGGCAGCCCGGGGCGCGCGGCATCATGGACGAACACCCAGGGATCGCCACGGCACTCGGCCGCCAGCGCATGCAAACCGGCGAGCACGGTGTCGCGTCTGGTCGCGCCGCCGCAGCGGTGCACGCCGACGCGCCCGCCCCAGTCTGCTTCGTAACGCTGATGCACACCGGGCCAAACCTCGTCGTCAGGCGAGATCACCACGTGAATCCGGCTCAACCAGGGCGCAGCCAGCAGCGCCTGAATGCTGTGCACGATCACCGGGCGGGCATGAATCTCGCGATACTGCTTGGGATGTCCGCCACCGAAGCGGGCACCGATCCCCGCGGCCGGCACCAGAGCAATGCAATGTTCGTCGCTCGCCACTGTCATTTAGAATGCTGCCCTTCTCCGAACAGGCCGCGCTGCGCATGCCGCGGTCACACCGACTTGCCTCGACAGATCATTCTCCCATGCTGGTATGGTGCCCGAGGGCTCACTGCCGATCCGGGTGATCCGGCCCGCCGCTTGCCCGGGCCCTGATCGCAACGCAGTGAACAAACCATGGCCAATCTCGAACGCACGCTGACTTGACAACCCGAACCACCGACTCGAAATCGGCCGCCACGATACCACCAAGCGGCCCGGATGCAGATCCTGATGGGGTCGGCATGCCGGCAATCGACGCCGTCTCGGCGATACCCTGGCCGGCGCCCGGCCGAAGCTACCGCCTGCCCGATGCCGCCGGCTCCGCCGATGCGATGCTGGTGGCCGCGCTCGCCAGCCGGGCCGATCGCCCCGGCCCTCTCGCGGTGGCCGCGGCCAGCGCGGTCGATGCGCAGCGCCTGCGTGACGAGATCGCCTACTTCGCGCCACGGCTTCGGCTCGCACTGCTGGCCGACTGGGAAACCCTGCCCTATGACGCGCTTTCACCGCATCAGGACCTGATCAGCGAACGCCTGTCCTGCCTGAACGCGCTGCAGGCCAACCAGGTAGACATCGTGTTGCTGTCGGCAAGCACCCTGATGCAGCGACTCGCCCCGCCGGCCTTTCTTGCTTCGTACACCTTCCATTTCGATCAGGGCCAGGCACTGGATGAAGCCGCGCTGCGGCGCCAGCTGGTTCGCGCCGGATATGAACACGTTACCCAGGTGGTGCGGCCGGGGAGTACTCGGTGCGCGGCGGCATCATCGATCTGTTCCCGATGGGCACCACCATGCCCTACCGGATCGATCTGTTCGGCGACGAGATCGAATCCATCAAGACCTTCGACCCCGACACCCAGCGCAGTCTTTATCCGGTCAGGCGGGTGCGGCTGCTGCCCTCGCGTGAGTTCCCCACCGACGAAGACAGCCGACAGGCGTTTCGGGGGAGATGGCGTGAGCGCTTTGAGGGCGACCCCAGCCGCGCCCCGATCTACCGCGACATTGGCGCCGGAATCCTCGGCGCAGGCATCGAGTACTACCTGCCACTGTTCTTCGAGCAAACCGCGGATCTGTTCGATTACCTGCCAGAGACCAGCGTTTTCCTGGTACACGGCGATCTCGACAACGCGATGCAGAGCTTCTTCGGGGATGCGCGCGAACGGTATCGATTCCTCTCGCACGACCCGCAGCGGCCAATCCTGTCGCCGCAGGAGATCTATCTCGATCCGCAGCAGGTCTTCGAACGCTTTCGCAGGCACGCCCGGCTGAGCCTGCGCAGGAGTGGATCCGACACCGAGACAGACATGGAAGGCGGTGCTCCCGGGCCCGCCGATTCGACCAATGCGGGGTCGTCCCACGCGGATGAAGCGCACGGCGGTCTCGCCGCCCAGACGGGGTCACGCAGCTCACGCCGCGCGCTGGCCGAAGTCGCGCCGCGGCCCGGCGTGGATCGCCGCGCGGATGATCCGATGCACAGGCTGCGCACACTGCTCGAGCAGACAGCCGAGCGGGTGTTGATCATGGCCGAGTCACCCGGCCGCCTCGAGACACTGGTGCAGTTGTTCGCCGACAGCGGGCTGCATTTGCCGGTCAGCGCCAGCTGGGCCGCATTCGAATCCGGCGACGAACCGGCGGCGCTGACCATCGGTCCGCTGCACGATGGCTTCGTGCGTCAGCCGGATGGCTTGGTCCTGATCACCGAGACCGAGCTGTTCTCGAGCAGCGCCAGGCGGCGGCGGCGCGCGTCGGCCGCGAGCATCGATCCGAATACACTGATTCGCGATCTTTCCGAACTCAAGATCGGCGATCCGGTCGTGCACCAGGATCACGGCATCGGCCGCTATCACGGTCTGGTCGACCTGGATTTCGGTGATGGCATGACCGAATTCCTGCACCTGACCTATCAGAACGATGCGCAGCTCTACGTTCCGGTCGCCCAGCTGCATCTGATCTCTCGCTACGCCGGCGCCAGCCCCGAGGATGCGCCGCTGCACGCGCTGGGCTCAGGCCAGTGGGAGAAGGCGCGCAAACGCGCGGCCAAGCAGGCCCGCGATACCGCGGCCGAGTTGCTCAATCTCTATGCGCGCCGCGCGGCGCGCCAAGGGCATGCGTTCGCCTTCGATGCCCATGATTACGAGGCCTTCGCGGAAGGCTTCGGCTTCGAGGAAACCCCGGACCAACTTGCCGCCATTCATGCGGTGATCCAGGACATGATCAGCGAAAAGCCGATGGACCGTCTGGTGTGCGGCGACGTCGGCTTCGGCAAGACCGAGGTGGCCCTGCGGGCGGCGTTCCTGGCGGTGTCCGGCGGCCGCCAGGTCATGATTCTGGCGCCGACCACGCTGCTGGCCGAGCAACACTATGAGACCTTCCGTGACCGCTTCGCGGACTGGCCCGTGCGCATTGCGCAGCTATCGCGCTTTCGCTCGGCCAAAGAGGTCCGTCAGAGCCTGGACGGGCTGGCCAAGGGCACCGTGGACATCGCCATCGGTACCCACAAGCTGCTCTCTGCCGATGTGCGCCCCGACCGTCTCGGCCTGGTCATCATCGACGAAGAGCACCGCTTCGGGGTGCGCCAGAAGGAGCGATTGAAGGCGCTGCGCGCCGAGATCGACGTGCTCACACTGACCGCGACGCCGATTCCGCGCACCCTGGCCATGAGCCTGGAGGGAATCCGCGATTTCTCGGTGATCGCCACCGCGCCCGAGCGGCGCCTGGCCATCAAGACCTTCGTTCGCCAGGAAAGCAAGAGCGTGGTTCGCGAGGCGATCCTGCGCGAACTCAAACGCGGTGGCCAGGTCTACTTCCTGCCACAACGAGGTCCAGACGATCGAGAACCGGCGGGAGATGTTGGCCGAGCTGGTGCCCGAGGCGGCGATCGCGATTGCCCACGGACAGATGGCCGAGCGCGACCTCGAACGGGTGATGCGGGAGTTCCATCAGCAGCGATTCAACCTGTTGCTCTGCACCACGATCATCGAGACCGGGATCGACGTGCCAACGGCGAACACGATCGTGATCCACCGCGCGGATCGCTTCGGGCTGGCTCAACTGCACCAGCTGCGTGGCCGCGTGGGGCGCTCGCACCATCAGGCCTATGCGTATCTGCTGACCCCGGAACCGGCCGCGACCACGCGCGATGCGCAGAAACGGCTCGAGGCGATTCAAAGCCTCGAGGAACTGGGTGCGGGCTTTTTCCTCGCGATGCACGACCTCGAGATCCGCGGCGCCGGCGAAGTGCTCGGTGACTCCCAAAGCGGCAATATGCAGGAGGTGGGTTTCAGCCTCTATACCGAGATGCTCGAACAGGCGGTGCAGGCGCTTCGTGCAGGACCGAACCCGACATGGAGGCACCGCTGGCCAGCACCACCGAGATCAAGCTTCATGTACTCCGCCCTGCTGCCCGGCGACTACTGCCCGGATGTGCGCGACGCCTGGTGCTCTACAAGCGTCTGGCCAACTGCCACGACGACGACGATCTGATCCGACTGCGTGAGGAACTGATCGACCGCTTCGGACGCATGCCCGAACAGGCGGCCGCGCTCATCGAGACCCATCGCCTGCGCATCCTCTGCACGCCGCTCGGAATTGCCAAGATCGATGCCGCCGAATCCCTTATCCTGCTGCAGTTCGTGCCGCGCCCGCCACTTGAGCCAGCTGCCATCATCGCGTTCATGCAATCGCGCAAGGACACGCGACTGGCCGGCGAGGACCGGCTTCGGATCGAGGTCGAGAGCCGGGATCTGGCTCAGCGCGTGCAACGCATTCGCGAGATCATTGCCGCATTGAGCCGCTTCGACAAGGCCGGCAGGAAGACATGAAACGTCTCGTGGTCCAGCATCCGACGCTCACCGACGAGACATTGGCGTTGTTTGCGCAGATGGTGGGCGCCGACCCGACCGGCGCTGGCAAGGCGGCGGCGACTGGCGTTCGGTCGCGGCTGATCCGGCCGAGGTGGCAGCGCTTGCCGAGCGCGCCGGCGTCGATGCCGCGCTGGTCACCCCCGGCCACCGACTCGCCGATTTCGGGCTGCTGGCCTTTGACATGGACTCCACCCTGATCAACATCGAGTGCATCGATGAGATGGCGGCACTTGCCGGTCAGGGCGAGGCAGTGGCCAGGATCACCGAGGCCGCGATGCGCGGCGAGATTCCGGATTTCGCGGAAAGCCTGCGCCGTCGGCTGGCCCTGTTGGCCGGCGCCCCGGCGACGCTCCTGGCCGAGGTCTATGAGCGGCGTCTGACGCCGAATCCGGGTGCGGAGCGCCTGATCTGCGCGGCCGTGAGTGCCGGATTGCGCCTGCTGCTCGTCTCGGGCGGTTTCACTTACTTCACAGATCGGCTCAAGATCCGCTTCGGGTTCGACGTCGCCATCGCCAATGAACTGGCGATTCGCGACGGGCATCTGACTGGCGAGGTGATCGGCCCGATCATCGACGCCCGCGCCAAACGCGACTGGCTGCTGGCCACCTGCGAACGATTCGGTGTCCCGCCAAAGCGAGCCATCGCCGTGGGCGACGGCGCCAATGATCTCCAGATGATGGCCGAAGCCGGCATCTCGATCGCTTACCACGCCAAGCCGATCGTGCGCCACCGCAGCAGCCAGGCAATCAGCCACTGCAGGGCTGGACGCCATCCTGAACCTGTTCGCAGACACCTCGCCGGTGCCTCCCCTGCACCTGGACTGAACCAACGAGGCCCCTGCCCGGGCTCAGTCGAGCACGTCGCCGATCGGGATCGTTGCCCGGCGACCTCGGTGATCCGCACCCGTGCGAAATCGCCGATGCGCAGCGACGGCGCGAGCGGCAGCGCGACAATGCCGTCGATCTCCGGCGCGTCACCCGGGCCCCGCGCGATCGCGATCTCCTGGCCATCCGGAGTCCAGTGCGTGGGCATCCACGAGAACATCGAGCTCGCGGCCGACAAAGCGCTGCAACCGTTCACTGCTGATCTCGGCCTGCACCGCCATGAATCGCGCCAGACGTTCCTGGCGGACCTCGTCGGCTACGGGGTCGGGCAGCGCATTGGCGCTCGCGCCCTCCACCGGGGAATAGGCGAAGCATCCGACGCGGTCGAGCCGCGCTTCACGCAGAAACGCCAGCAGGCCCTCGAACTCGCGCTCGGTTTCCCCGGGGAAACCGACGATGAAGGTGCTGCGGATCGTGATGTCCGGGCAGATCGCCCGCCAGCCCGCGATTCGCTCGAGATTGCGCTCGGTGGCCGCCGGGCGACGCATCAGTTTCAGGACGCGGGGATCCGCATGCTGGAAAGGGACATCCAGATACGGCAGGATCCGGCCTTCGGCCATCAGCGGAATGATCTCGTCGACGTGCGGATACGGATACACATAGTGCAGGCGCACCCAGGCTCCGAGCCCGCCGAGTTCCCGGGCCAGTTCCAACAGCCGGGTTCGCACCGGCCGGCCACCGACAAATCCTGTGCGATAGCGGACATCGACGCCGTAAGCGCTGGTGTCCTGGGACACCACCAGCAACTCGCGCACCCCGCCACGCACCAGCGACTCGGCTTCGCGCAGCACATCGCCGATGGGCCGGCTGACCAGATCGCCACGCATCGACGGAATGATGCAGAAGCTGCATCGGTGATTGCAGCCCTCGGAAATCTTCAGATACGCATAATGAGGCGGCGTAAGCTTGATGCCGGCTTCCGGTACGAGATCGGTGAACGGATCATGCGGGCGCGGCAGATGCTCGTGCACCGCCTGCAACACCTCGGCGGTGGCATGCGGGCCGGTGACCGCAAGCACGCTCGGATGCACCTGGCTGACCATCGAACGACCTTCGGCGTCAGCGCGCGCGCCCAGACAACCGGTCACGATCACCTTGCCGTTCTCGTCAAGCGCCTCGCCGATCGCCTCGAGCGACTCCTGAACGGCTTCGTCAATGAAGCCGCAGGTGTTCACGATCACCAGATCCGCGTCGGCATACTGCGGCACGATCTCATAGCCCTGGGCGCGCAGATCCGTGATGATGCGTTCACTATCGACGAGTGCCTTCGGGCAGCCAAGCGAAACAAAACCCACGCGCGCGCTCGCGCCCGGCCGACTCAGTTCGGTCACTTCTCGGAACCCTGATCCGGCTTGCCACGATTGAAGCTGTCGAACATCGAGCGCGTATTGGCCTCGACCTGCTCCTGCATCTGCACGAACAGCTTCTTGCTCTGATCGATATAGCTGCTCATCATGGTCTGCATCATCGGGGTCTGCATCGACATGAACTGAGTCCACATCTCCGGCGACGGGGCCACATTGCCTTCGAGTACGCCGCGCGACTGCTCCTGGACCGAATCCTGGATCTCGACGAAGGCGCTCATGGTCTTCTCGAGATACGCGCCCATCATGCCCTGCATCGCGTGGCCGTAGAAGCGGATGATCTGGGAAAGCATCTGCGAGGAGAACAAGGGCTTACCGCCAGCCTCCTCCTCGAGAATGATCTGCAGCAGGATACTGCGCGTGAGGTCATCGCGCGATTTCGCGTCAACGACCTGGAAGGGCTCGTTCTCGAGCACCAGTTGCTTGACGTCAGCCAGCGTGATGTAAGCGCTGGTCTCGGTATCGTAGAGCCGACGATTCGGATACTTCTTGATCAAACGGGTACTGCTGGCCATATCGGCGGTCTCCTTGCTTTGAAACGAATCGCCGTTGCCGAAGGGCCCGGGCCCGGGCCCTTGCGGCGTCGGTCAGCCCATATGCAGGCCGCCGTTCAGCGAAAAATCTGCGCCGGTGGCAAACCCGGCGTCCTCGGACGCCAGCCAGGCGACCATCGCACCGATCTCCTCGGGCGTGCCAAGACGCCTGACCGGAATCGTAGCGACGATCTTCTCGAGAACGTCAGGACGGATCGCACGGACCATGTCAGTTCCGATGTATCCGGGCGAAACCGTGTTCACCGTCACACCCTTGCTGGCCACTTCCTGGGCCAGGGCCATCGTGAAGCCGTGGATTCCGGCCTTGGCGGTCGAGTAGTTGGTCTGCCCGAACTGACCCTTCTGGCCGTTCACCGACGAAATGTTGATGATGCGCCCAAATCCCTTCTCGAGCATGCCGTCGATCACCTGCTTGGTCACGCAGAACAGCGAATTCAGGTTGGTGTTGATGACCGCATTCCAGTCGTCGAGCGACATTTTGCGAAACACGCCGTCGCGGGTGATACCGGCGTTGTTGACCAGGATGTCCGGATTGCCCAGCTCATCCTTGACCTTGTTGAACGCGGCCACGGTGGAGTCCCAGTCGCCGACATTGCCGACCGACGCATGAAACTCATAACCGTCCGCATGCTGCTCACCCAGCCATTTGTCGAAATCCCGGCTCGGGCCACAGCCGGCCACGACCGCATAACCTTCGTCATGCAGGCGGCGGCAGATGGCCGTACCGATGCCACCCATCCCCCCGGTAACGTAAGCGACTTTCTTACTCATGATGCTTTTCTCCCTTTGGCGGGCCTCGGCCCGTCCCGGCGCGCCGCCCACTCACGACAAGGCGCTGTCCGCGCCGGTGACAATCCCGACCTCAGGCACGTTCCTTCACGTAACGCCCGGGCGCGGGTTCTATGACGGGAAATCCTGAGGCCCCGGGTGTCCGGGCCGCGACGATCTCCCCCTTGACCTTCTCCAGCCACTGACACCAGTCCGGCCACCAGCTGCCAGGAATCTCCGTTGCGGTTTCGAGCCAGTCGTCTGCCTGCGCCGGCAGCGCATCATTGACCCAGTAATTGCGCTTACGCTTGGACGGTGGATTGATCACACCGGCTATGTGCCCGCTGGCACCCAGCACGAAGCGCAGATCACCGTGCAGGATGTGCGTGGAACCGTAGGCGGACTGCCAGGGAACGATGTGATCCTCGCGCGATGTATAGATGTACGTGGGCACATCGATCGCCGACAGATCCACCGGTTCGCCAAGGCACTGCAGCCGGCCCGGAATCTTCAGTTCATTTTGCAGGTAGGTGTGGCGCAGATACCAGACATACATCGGGCCGGGCAGATTCGTGCTGTCGCCGTTCCAGTACAGCAGATCGAACGCCGCCGGCGTCTCGCCCTTCAGGTAATTGTTGACCACATAATTCCAGATCAGGTCATTGGGCCTGAGCGCCGAAAACGTCTGTGCGAGGTCGGCGCCAGCCATGATGCCGCCCTGCCCGAGCATCGCCTCGCGCCAGGCGACCTGCGCCTCGTCGATGAAGATATCGAGAATGCCGGTCTGCTCGAAATCGAGCAAGGTGGTCAGCAGCGTCAGCGATGCCACCGGTCGCTCGCCGCGCGCGGCCAGCACCGCCAACGCCGTGCTGACGATGGTTCCGCCGACGCAAAAGCCAAGCGCATTGATGGTTTCCTGGCCGGTGATCTCCTGCACGGTGGTGATCGCGTCGATCACGCCAAGCTGCAGGTAATCATCCCAGGTGAGCGAGCCCTGGTCGGCATGGACATTGCGCCATGAAACCATGAACACGGTGTGGCCTTGCTCCACCAGATGCGCGACCAAAGAGTTCTCGGGCTGCAGATCCATGATGTAAAACTTGTTGATGCACGGTGGCACCATCAGCATGGGACGCGCGCCGACACGGGCGGTACTCGGCGAATATTGGATCAGTTGGATGAGTTCGTTCTCGAACACCACGGCACCGGGGTCACCGCCAGATTCTCGCCGACCAGAAATGCCGACTCATCGACCTGCGAGATCCGCCCTTATGCAGATCGCCGAGCAGGTTCTCGATGCCCTGCTGAAGACTCTTGCCGCCGCTGTCGATCAGCTTGCGCTGGGCATCGGGATTGCTGACCAGAAAATTGGTCGGCGCCATCGCGTCAACCCACTGCTGGACCGCAAAGCGCACGCGTTCACGCGATTTCTCATCGCCCTGCAGCGCATCGGCCATCCGGGTCAGCGCCTGGGCGTTCAATTCGTAAAAAGCCGCATTCCAGCCAAACGGGCTTTGCTGCCAAGCGCTGCCCGAAAAGCGCCTGTCGTGCGCCTGCGCGGACTCGGGAGACTCGAACAAACCCTTCAAACGCTGCAGGTACTCACTCTGGATCTGCATCATTGCGCCCGGCTCGATGGCCAGCGGCGCGGGGACGACGGGCTTGGACTGATCCGTGCCGGATGCCCCGACACCCGGATCATCGGCCGCGGTCCGGGCCGTCGAGGGTCGCCTTGTTGCGCCAGGCGCCGGCTTGGCCGGGGTTTTGCGCCCTGGGCGCTTGGCGGACTTTGTCGCCGAACGCTTTTCGGTTGCCATGGTCGGATACGCTCCTGGGTTCAGAATAGCCGGGATTGGCCGCGGGCGCACGGTGTTCGATCCGCGCGCCGGGTTGCCGGCAGGACGCACCGCGTTGGCCGAATGCCGACGATCGAGGGATCGCGGATCATCTGCCGAATGTCTCTGCTCATCCGTTTGCTGCGGTGCACAATGCGATTATATTGCGGCGCACAAAAAGTCTCAATCCCCTGACATGCTTGTTTCCCTGATCGTCGCCATCGGCTGGCTCTATGTCGTGATCCTGATGGCCGCCACCCAGCCCGGCTGGCTTGCCGCCGCAACGACCCTGATCGGCTACGGTGTGTTTCCGCTGGCAATCGTGCTCTATCTGCTGGATGCTCCCCGCCGCGCGAGGCGCCGCCGGCAGGCTTCGCAGGAACGGCCAGAGAATCCTGACTAGCGGGCGGCTCAGGCATGCTCCGGGCACCAACCCGCACTGTGCCCGTATGAACTTACGGTCGCCTTGCTGATGCCTGCAATCGTGAGATCACGGCGGCCATTCGTCCCGTGGGTGCCTCGCGCCTGTGGGAGTAAAAGCGCTCTCGGTTGCTGAAGGTGCACAGGCCGCTCATCGCGACCCGGGACACGCCCGCCGAGCGCAGCCGACGCAGTGCCAGAGCGGGCAGATCCGCATACCACTTGCCGGCCTGCCGACCCGCTACGAAGGCCCGTTGAGCCGAGCCATCGCGAGCCAGAAAGGCCTGCCGCACCTCATCTCCAACCTCGAAATGGAGCGGACCGATCCCCGGCCCCACCCAGGCCAGCAGCGACGCATCGGAGGGCAGCAGAGCCCGCATCGCCGCCACGGTATTTTCGATGACCCCGCCGGCGAGGCCCCGCCATCCGGCATGGGCAATGCCGATAGCGCCCCCCTGGGCGTCGGTGATCATCACCGGCAGGCAGTCCGCACACAGGATGACCAGCGCAAGATCGCTGCGCGTGCTGACCAGCGCATCGGCCTGCCCCAGCATCAGTGGCAGCGCGTCGCGATGCGCGTGCACATCGATCGCCGCATCGACGATCCGGACATCCGTGCCGTGAATCTGCTGCACGCTCACGACCGGACGCCCGACCTGCGCCTGCAAACAGCGCCAGTTCTCGGTCACCGACTGCGGATCGTCAAGGCTCTGGGTGCCAAGGTTCAGGCCGCCGCCGCCCATGCCATCGTCGTAACCCGCGGCCAGACTCGCGCCCCCTTGCCGTGTGCTCATCCATGTGTCGCAGAGACCGGCACCGTCCCAGTGGGGTCGTAACCAGCGCTTGTCATCCCTCATCGCAAGCCTCCTCAGGGGCGGCCATCATGGCATCTCCATCGAGCCCCCGGCCTTGCAGCCATTGCCGAAGATCCTGCGGCAGGGCTGCGGCGAACGGCCCGGCCTGACCGCGACCATCAGGTCTGGCAAAGGCCAGCCGGGCGGCATGCAATGCCTGGCGATCAAGCCCGGCGACGCGTCTGCCGCCATAGAGGGAATCGGCCAATAACGGATGCCCGATGCTGGCGAGATGGACACGGATCTGATGGGTTCGCCCGGTGCGCAACCGACATCGCAATACGGTGAATTCCTGCCCCTCGCACAGGCCGCGGGCCAGCACTTCGATATCCGTCTGGGCCGGCTTACCGCTTTCGACGACCGCCATTTGCTGACGATGACGAGGGTCCCGGCCGATCGGCGCCTGCACCGAGCGTTTGCCCTCGATCCGCCCCATGGCAATGGCCAGATAGGTGCGGCTCACACGCCGGTGGCTCAGCTCATCGATCAGGTGCAGCCGCGCGCGCTCGTTGCGCGCGACCACCAGCAGGCCACTGGTGTCTTTGTCCAGGCGGTGCACGATCCCGGCGCGAGGCAGGCGCGCCAGCGCCGGCTCGAGCGCCAGCAGCGCCATTCATCAGGGTGCCGGACCAATTGCCCGGTCCGGGATGGACGACCAGCCCCGCCGGCTTGGCGAGCACCAGGAAATCATCCTCGCGCGCCACCATGTCGAGCATCATGGGGCTCGGCACGAAATGCGCGCTCGGCCTCCAGCGGCTGTGGCGTCACGCTCAGGGTTTCGACCCCGCTGAGCCGGGTATCACGAGCAAGCGGACGCTCGGCGCACACGACCGCGCCAAGATCATCCAGCGTTGCACCCGCGAACGGGACACGCCGTCCAGCCGGCTGGCCAGAAAGCGATCGAGCCGCTCACCCGCCGCACCAACGGTTTCGATCTCGATCGTTTCGGGCACGGAATCGGGCGATGCCGGCTCGGAGACCGGTGCGTCGGGGGACTCGGGCTGCGTGCTCATCGCTGCATCTTATAATGGGACTCCTGCTCTGATGCCGCAGTGATCCGCACGCCACCGGTGCGTCGGCTGCGCCCCCGCCGAATCCCATGATGCCCGTTCCCGCCGCCATGCTCCCAAGACGCGCACTGCACATTCTGTTCGCCATCATGACCCTGGCGCTTGCCGCGTGCGCGAGCCCCGACGAGGTCGACGAAACGATCGGCTGGAGCCCCGAGAAGATCTATGCGGAGGCCAAGGACGAGATCGAGATCGGCCGCTACACCGATGGCGTCAAGCTGCTCGAGAAGCTGGTGTCGCGCTATCCGTTCGGTCCGATGGCCCAGCAGGCTCAGATTGATATCGCCTATGCCCATTATCGTGACGGCGAACGAGCCCTCGGCCTGGCTGCGGTCGACCGCTTCCTGAAGCTGCACCCGGATCACGCTGTGGTCGACTACATGTATTACCTGCGTGGTCTGATCAACTTCAGCACGCACAACACGATTCTTTCGCGCTTGGTGGGCAAGATCTCTCCGAGCGCGATCTGCAGCCACGCGCCGCCTACGACGACTTCGGCACCGTCGTCCGGCGCTTCCCGAACAGCCGGTACGCGCCGATGCGATCCTGCGCATGCGCTATCTGCTCAATGCCATGGCCTCCGGAGAGATCGCGGTGGCGCGCTACTACTTCAACAGAGGCGCCTATCTGGCGGCGGCCAATCGCGCCAAGGACGTGGTGCGTGACTACCAGCAGGTACCCGCGGTCGAGGAGGCCTTGTACATACAGATGCGTGCCTACGAAGAACTCGCGCTGCCCGAGCTGCAGGCTGCCGCCAAGCGGGTGCTCGAACAGAATTTTCCGAATTCGGGCGGCTATGAGGACACACTGATCGGCGATGATCGCTCCTGGTGGCAGGTCTGGCGCTAGTACCCTGAATCAGAAGTTCACTCATTCGGACGCGGGCAAGAGCCGAACCGCACCTTATTCAGGAACCGCCAGAGCCTGCATCATCGACACGAATGCGGCAGCGGCCTGCGGATCGCGGGTGCGCGCGAACGGCGGCAGGCTCTTGAGAAGCTTGCGCCCGTAGGCCTTCTCCGCCAGACGCACGTCGCCCACCACGAGCAGGCCGTGATCATGCTCGCCGCGGATCAGGCGTCCCGCCCCCTGCTTCAGGGCCATGGCTGCGCCGGGCAAGTGCATTTCCCGAAACGGGTCGCCTCCGCGTCGACGCATCGCATCCGCTCTCGCGCGCAGCACCGGATCGTCCGGCGGCGCAAACGGCAGTTTGTCGATCACCACGATCGACAGCTGCGGCCCGACCACGTCCACGCCTTCCCAGAAGCTCGCGCTGCCGATCAGGACCGGCCGCTGCCGGCTTCGAAACTGCTCGAGCAGCACGGCGCGCGACTGCTCGCCCTGCACCAGCCAGTCGAGCGCCGGGTCCAGGCCGGCAAAGCGGCTGGCCAGCGCATCGGCCAGTTCGCGAACCATGCGCAAGGTGGTGCAGAGCAGGAACGCGCGTCCGCCGTTCTCGCGCAGGAGCGGGGCGATGGCCTCAGCGAGCGCGCCCGAGAAACCGGGCTCGCGCGGCAACGGCAGAACGGGCGGTACATAGAGCAGGGCCTGGTGTTCGTAGTCGAACGGGCTGGGCACGGCCAGGCAACGCGCACCGTCCAGCCCGAGGGAATGGACGAAGTGACCGAAACCGTCAGCGGCCGCCAGCGTCGCCGAGGTGAAGATCCAGGCCATCGGGCGCGCCTCGATCTGGCGCCGGAACAATGGCCCAAGCTCGATCGGCGTCAGATGCAGGGTCAGACCCTGGCGATGTATCTCTGCCCAGGCGACCACCTGGTCGGGCTCCAAGCCGATCTCCTGGGCGTTCGGCCCGGCGTTGGCAACCAGCGCTGCCGGGTCAGCGGCGTCATCGCTCGCGTCGCCGGCACCGGACTCTGATCTATCCGGATCAGCCGGCCCGGTCCTGGCCGGATCCACGGTGGGACCCGCTTCGAGCGGCCTGGTCGACGCACCCGCCCCGAGCTCCGACCTTTCGCCGGCGCAGGCGCGCTCTGGCTCGTGCTCGGGCCACGCCGAGTCATCGGCATGGACGGGATCGATTTCCGCATCCTCGGCAAACGGCCAATCGCGCTCGCCATCAATGCGCTGCAACCACTGGCGCAGTCGCCGACGCAAGCCGAGCCCACGCTCATGCAGACGCTGCAGATCACGGCTTCGCTCGGCCGCAGCGCCCAGCGCCCCGATGCATTGCGTGACTGGCGCATCCAGCGCCAACACGGCATCTATCAGCCCACGGGAAGCCGGCGAGCGCAGCGCCGGCTCGTCGCGGCGCCCCGCCTGGCCGCCCGCCAGTCTCGCCTCGCGAAGAGCCTGCTCCAGGCCCTGGGCAAGCTCGATCCAGTCGGCCGATTCGGGAGCATCGTCGCGCCCCACGCGCATCAGGTCGCGCGCGAAATCCAGCAACTGCCGCCCGCTCAGGGCCTGTCCGAAGAAACTGGTTGCGACATCCGGCAGTTGGTGGGCCTCATCGAAAATCACCGCCTGGGTCTGCGGCAGGAGTTCGGACACCCCCTCGTCGCGCATGGCCAGGTCGGCACAGAACAGATGATGATTGACGACCACGACATCGGCCGTCATGGCCTTGCGCCGGGCACGATAGACAAAACACTTGTCCAGGAACTCGCAATCCTGACCCAGGCAGTTCTCGCGCGTGGAGCTCGCCATCCGCCAAACCGGCGATTCGTCACCTACACCCTCCGCCTCGCTGAGATCGCCTGACTCACTGAGCGCGGCGAAGCGCGAAATCCGCTGCAGCGTGGCGATATCGCGGCGCGACTCGAACCGGCCCTGCGCCAGATTGCGCTCCAGATGGTGGTGACAGACATAGTTGCCGCGGCCCTTGAGCAGCGCGGTGCGCGGCGCCACGCCCAATGCGGCCATCACCGCCGGCAGGTCTCGGTGAAACAACTGATCCTGCAATGTGCGCGAACCCGTGGAGATCAACACCCGATGGTGCGCGAGCAATGCCGGCACGAGATACGCGAATGTCTTGCCGGTGCCGGTGCCCGCCTCCACGACCAGGATCTGACGGCGCTCGAGCGCATCGACCACCGCCTCGCTCATGTCTAGCTGGCCCGCTCGCTCGACGAAGCCCCCGCCCCGGCGCGCGAATGGTCCCTGGTCGGACAAGACCTGCCGGACCGCCTCGCTCAGCATCGGGCGGCGCCGACGGCTCGCCGGCAGGCGCGGCACTGTTGCGGGATCCCGGATGAACACCCCCGCGCAGGGCGCGCGGCATCATCGCCGCACGCGCATCGGGAAATCATGGGCCGAACAGGCAGAGGACTCAAGCGGGAATATCAGGGACCAGGCGCATCTGAAGCGCCAGAATCATGTCTTTGATCTGCAGCTTGCGCTTCTTGAGGCGGCGAAGCTGGAGATCGTCGAGTGCGCGGCCATCCGAGGCGGTCGAGATCATCTGATCGAGCCCGCGGTGCTCGAGCTGCAGTTCGACGATTCGCTGCTTGATGGCGTCCGGATCATCGGGCGTCATGGCGGGAACCCAGGAAAACATCATGATAGCGCATGCCCGAGCACCAACTGCGCCGCGAATCGGACGAGCGCAGCGGCACGGGCGAACGGATCGCGCGTATCCGAGCGGGCCGGCCCCGTGCCTCAGGCGATTCGCTCGGCCACGCCGCGGCGGGGTTGACGCAGATATTCGTCCGTCTGCATCTCGGCCAGGCGACTGGCGGTACGAACGAACTCATGGGCCATCTGCCCGGCAGGATAGAGTTCGTCGGGCGGGCGTTCGGCCGACATGATCAGCTTCACACGCTGATCGTAGAGAACATCGACCAGCCAAAGGAACCGGCGCGCCTCGCTGGACATCGCTGGCGACATCGCGGGAACATCCGAGAGAATCACCGTCTGGAAGCGGCTGGCGAGCTCGAGATAGTCTGTTTGCGAGCGTGGTCCGCCGCACAGGGTGGCGAAATCGAACCACACGATGCTGCCCGCACGGCGACGCGCGCACGATGCGCTGCTCGATCTCCAGTTCCGGATCCTCGTCACCCGCCTCGGCCAGGGCGGCGAACGCCTCCTCGAGCGCGGCCTCGCTGGCCTCGTTCAGCGGCCAGTGATAGGTTCTCAGCCCGGCCAGCCCGAGTTGGCGGTAGTCGGTGCCCGCATCCACCGCGATGATGTCCAGGGATTTCTCGAGCAACGCGATAGCCGGCAGGATCCGGTCGCGATGCAGACCGCCGGGATAAAGCCCGGACGGCTCGTAATTCGAGGTGATCACGAACACCACGCCGGCGCGAAACAAGGCGCGCAGCAGGCGATCCAGGATCATCGCGTCGGCGATGTCCGAGACATGGAACTCATCAAAGCACACCAGCCGATAGCGCTTGGCGATTCGCTCGGCCACGGCGTCGAGCGGATTGGCCTGCCCCTTCAACTCCTTGAGTTCACGATGCACGCCACGCATGAACTCGTGAAAGTGCAGCCGGGTCTTGCGCCGCACCCGCACCGCGCCGAAGAAGCAATCCATGAGGAAGCTCTTGCCGCGGCCGACGCCGCCGTACATCCAGATACCGCGCGGCGGCTCGGGCCGCTTCACATAACGGCCGAGCAAGGTTTCGCGAATCTCGCGAAACCTCGACAACTCGAGGGCGAGCTTGTCCAGCCGGGCAACCGCCGCCAGCTGGGCGGCGTCGGCCGAAAAGCCGTGCTCGCGCAGATGGTCGTGGTACCGGGCGCTGACCGGACCGGCGGTGCTCACATGTTCAGCGCACGCTTGGCCGTGGCCAGCGCCGCTTCACGCATGACTTCCGACATCGATGGATGAGGGTGGCACACGCGGCCGATGTCCTCCGCGCTGGCCTTGAACTCCATCGCGACGGCCGCCTCGGCAATCAGGTCCGACGCGCTCGCGGCAATGATGTGCACGCCCAGCACCTCGTCGGTCGCCGCGTCCGCCAAAACCTTCACGAAGCCTTCGGCGTGGCCCATACCGAGCGCACGTCCGTTGGCAAGGAACGGGAACTGGCCACTGACATAGGCGCGTCCCTCGGCTTTCAACTGCTGCTCGGTGCGCCCGACCCAGGCGATCTCCGGCGAGGTGTAGATCACCCAGGGAATGCAGTTGTAGTCGATGTGGGTGCTCTGGCCGGCGATACGCTCGGCCACCATCACGCCTTCATCCTCGCCCTTATGTGCGAGCATGGGGCCACGCACCACATCACCGATGGCGAACACGCCCGGCACGGCTGTGCGACAGTGATCATCGACCGGAACGAAGCCACGGGCGTCGGTATTCAGGCCGATCGCATCGAGGTTCAGATTCTCGGTGTTCGGAACGCGTCCGACCGACACGATCAGGCGATCGACGGTCAGCGACTGTTTCTCCCCACTGGCATCGGTATAGTCGATGCGGACCTGCCCCTTGGCGCCCTTCTTGCTCACCGCCACCTGGGAGATTTTCACGCCCATCTGCAGATCCAGGCCCTGGCGCGTGAAGATCTTGCGGGCCTCGCGCGACACAGCCTCGTCCGCGGCCGACAGGAAATCGGGCAGGGCCTCGAGCACCGTGACCTTGGCGCCGAGACGCCGCCAGACCGAACCCAACTCCAGACCGATCACGCCGGCCCCGATCACCCCGAGCTTCTTGGGCACGTCGCCGAAAGCGAGTGCGCCCTCGTTGTCGCAGACGAATTCATTGTCGACCGCGACATCCGGAAGGTGCCGTGCCTTGGAACCGGTGGCGATGATCACATTCTTGGCCTGATTGACCTCGATATTGCGGCCATCGGACACTTCGATGTCGAAGAAGTCGTCGCTTCGACCAATGAACCGGCCGTGGCCCTTGAGCCAGGTGATCCCGTTCTTGCGGAACAAGAATTCGATGCCCTTGGTCATCTTGCCGACGATGCCGTCCTTGCGGGCGATCATCTTGGCGAGGTCGAGCTTGACGCCGGACACCGAGATCCCATGATCGCTCAGTTCCGTTTGAGTCTTCTCGAACTCCTCGGACGAGGCGAGCAAGGCCTTGGAGGGAATACAGCCCACGTTCAGGCAGGTTCCGCCGAGCGCGGGCTCGCCGTTCGGGGTGCGCCAGCGCTCGACGCAGGCGACCTTGAAACCGAGTTGCGCGGCACGCACCGCGGCGATGTAACCGGCGGGCCCGGCGCCGATGACAATGACGTCGTATCGTTCAGACATGAGTTCTCCGTGTGCCTTGCTGGTCAGAGATCGAGCAACAGGCGCGCCGGATCTTCGAGCGCCTCTTTGATGCTGACCAGGAACAGCACGGCTTCGCGCCCGTCGATGATGCGATGGTCATAAGACAGCGCCAGGTAATTCATGGGGCGCACGACGACCTGTCCGTTCTCGACCACCGGGCGCTCCTTGGTGGCGTGCACCCCCAGAATCGCCGACTGCGGCGGATTGATGATCGGGGTCGAGAGCATCGAACCGAAAACCCCGCCATTGCTGATCGAGAAGGTGCCGCCCGTCAGCTCTTCAAGACCGAGCTTGCCTTCGCCGGCACGCGTGCCGAAGTCGCCGATCGTGCGTTCGATCTGCCCGAAGCTGAGCTGATCGGCATTGCGGATCACGGGTACGACCAGCCCGCGGGGTGATCCGACCGCGACACCGATGTCGAAGTAGCCGTGATAGACGATGTCGGTACCGTCGATGGAAGCATTGACCACCGGATACTTCTTCAACGCGTGCACTGCGGCCTTGACGAAGAACGACATGAAGCCCAGGCGCACGCCGTTTTCCTTCTCGAAGCGCTCCTGATATTTCTTGCGCAGCGTCATCACCGGCTGCATGTTCACTTCGTTGAACGTGGTCAGGATCGCATTCGTGGCCTGCGATTGCAGCAATCGCTCCGCCACGCGCTGGCGAAGACGCGACATCGGCACGCGTTGTTCGGAACGCCCCTCGAGCACCGAACTGAGATCGACCGGCGCCTTGGCCTGTGGTAGCGAGCTGGCCGGTGCGCCGGTTGTAATCGCGGGTGCGGGCGCCGACTTGGCTGCGCTCGGCGCCGGCGCGCCGCCCTGCCCCTGCATGGCGCCGAGCACATCACCCTTGGTGATGCGACCACCGCGCCCGGTACCCTCGACCTGCCCGGGACCGAGATTGTTCTCGGCCATCAGCTTGGCCGCGGCGGGCATGGCGGGCATCGAATGCGAGCGATCAGGGGCCGGCGAACTGCCCGACCCGGGTGCCTGGGTCGACGCAGCGGCGGGCGCCGGTGCGCTTGCCGCGGGCGACGGTGCGGGGCTCTGCGCCTTGGCGCTGGCATCGGTGTCGATCATCGCGATCACCTCGCCGGCCACGACCGTCTCGCCATTGCCCTTGAGCACGCTCACCAGCACGCCGTTATCGGGCGCCGGCAGCTCCAGCACGACCTTGTCCGTTTCGATATCGATCAGGTTCTCGTCGCGCGAGACCGGATCGCCGGGTTGCTTGTGCCACTCCAGAAGCGTGGCCTCGGCCACAGACTCCGAAAGCTGCGGCACGGTGACTTCGATTTTCGCCATTGTTGGCTGACCTCGAGAATTTTTTGTATCAGGCGTCGGTACGCGGGAAATCGCGCACCGATCAGGAGGATTTCCGTGCGCGTGCCTTGGGATCGCCCAGTGCAGTGGCAATCAGTTCACGCTGCTGGGCGGCATGCTTGTCGTAGTACCCCGCGGCAGGCGATGCCGACGGCGGGCGCCCCGCGTAGCTGAGCTTCTGAGCCGAGGACAACTGCTCGCCAATGTGATGCGCGACATAGAACCAGGCTCCCTGGTTCTGCGGCTCGTCCTGGCACCAGACAACCTGGGTGGCCGCCGGGAACGACTTGAGCACGCCCTGGAAGGTCTTGTGTGGGAACGGATAGAGCTGCTCCAGGCGCAAGATCGCGATGTCCTTGCGCTCACGCTCGCGTCGCCCGGCCACCAGGTCGTAGTAGACCTTGCCCGAGCAGACCACGACGCGCTTGACCTTGTCGCGCGCAACCGTGTCATCGCTTTCGTCGATCACGGTCTCGAAGCGCCCGGTGGCCAGATCTGCCAGCGGCGAGGTGGCGTCCTTATTGCGCAGCAGGGACTTCGGCGTGAGCACCACCAGGGGCTTGCGGAACAACCGGATCATCTGCCTGCGCAGCAGATGAAAGATCTGTGCCGCCGTGGTGGGCTGGCAGACCTGCATATTGTTCTCGGCGCATAGCTGCAGGAAGCGCTCGAGCCTTGCCGAAGAATGCTCCGGCCCCTGCCCCTCGTAGCCGTGCGGCAGCAGCAGCGTCAGGCCGGAGACCCTGCCCCATTTGGTCTCACCCGACGAGATGAACTGATCGATCACCACCTGGGCGCCATTGGCGAAGTCGCCGAACTGGGCCTCCCAGATGACCATCGTGTTCGGTTCGGCGGTGGAGTAACCATACTCGAAGGCCAGCACCGCTTCCTCGGATAGCAGGGAATCGATGACCGTGAACCGCCCCTGAGACGGCGAGACGTGCTGCAGCGGGATGTAGACACCTTCGTTGAATCGCTCGCGGTTCTGATCATGAAGAACCGAGTGGCGATGGCTGAACGTGCCGCGGCCCGAATCCTGTCCAGACAGGCGCACGCCATAGCCACCGGCCACCAGCGAAGCGTAGGCGAGCGACTCGCCCATGCCCCAGTCGAGCGGCATCTCGCCCTCGCCCATCTTGCGCCGATCGGCCAGCACCTTCTGAACCAGCGGATGAACCTTGAAGTCGTCCGGCACGGTCGTGATGCGCTCGGCCAGCCGATTCAGTTCGGCAACCGGAATCGCGGTGTCCGCGGCATCGGTCCACTTGCGGCCCAGATACGGCATCCAGTCGACCGCATACTTGCTCTTGTAGTCGGACAACACCGGGTCGACGGTGTGCCGGCCGGCATCCATCGCCTGGCGGAAATCCTCCACCATCTTGTTGGCGTCATCGAGCGTGAGCACCCCCTGTGCAACCAGGCGATCGGCGTAGATCGCGCGCGTGCCAATCAACGAGGCAATCTTTTTATACATCAGCGGCTGGGTCAGGGACGGCGTGTCTTGTTCGTTGTGACCGAGCTTGCGATAACAGATCAGATCGACCACGACATCCTTGCGGAACTCGGTACGAAAGTCGACCGCCAGCTGAACTGCGAAGACTACCGCCTCGGGATCGTTGCCGTTCACATGGATCACCGGCGCCTCGACCATCTTGGCGACATCGGTGCAATAGAGGGTCGAGCGGGCGTCACGCGGATCGGAGGTTGTGAATCCGATCTGGTTGTTGATCACGATGTGCACACTGCCGCCGGTGCCATAGCCCCGGGTCTGGGCCATGTTCAACGATTCCATGACCACACCCTGCCCGGCGAAGGCGGCATCACCGTGCACGATAACGGTCAGCACCTGGGAGCCATCGGTGTCACCGCGACGGTCCTGGCGGGCACGCGCCGAACCCGTAGCCACCGGATTGACGATCTCCAGATGCGATGGGTTGAAGGCCAGCGAAAGATGGACCGGCCCGCCCGGCGTGGACACATCGCTGGAGAAGCCCATGTGATACTTGACATCGCCACTGGGGAGATCCTCGGGATGATGGCCCTCGAACTCCGCGAACAGATCGCGCGGCATCTTGCCCAGGGTGTTGACCAGCACATTGAGCCGGCCGCGATGCGCCATCGCGATGACGATCTCCTGCACGCCCTTCTCGCCGCTGCGCTGGATCACCTCGTCGAGCGCCGGAATGAAGCCTCGCCCCCTCGAGCGAAAAACGCTTCTGGCCGACATACTTGGTATGCAGATACTTCTCCAGGCCCTCCGCCGCAGTCAGCTCCTGAAGCAGCTTCAGGCGTCGCTCGGAGCTCAGCTGCGGGCGGGCACGCGTCGATTCCAGGCGCTGCTGCAACCAGCGTTTTTGCGCCTGATCCGTGATGTGCATGAACTCGGCGCCGATCGTGCCGCAATAGGTTTCGCGCAGCGCCTGCAGGATGTCGCGCAGCGACGCGCTCTCGAAGCCGAAAAACGCATTGGCGGTCGAGTAGATATTGGCGTGGTCGCCTTCGGTGAAGTCGTAGAAAGCCGGCTCGAGTTCGGGAATCGACGGCCGCTCATTACGCTTGAGCGGATCGAGATCGGCCCAGCGATTGCCCAGTGAACGATAGGCGGCGATCAGACTCTGAACGAACACCTGCTTGCGCGCGCTGGCCGCATCGCCGCCCATCTGACGGGGAGCCAGCGTGCCTTCCTTTGCGCGCTCGGCGAAGGATTGCATGATCGGGGCATGCGCGACGTCGCGCGTCTGGGTATTGCCATCAGACGCCGGCAGCGCCTGGAGATTGTCGAAGTAGGTACGCCAGACCTCGGGAACCGAGCTGGGATTATCGAGATAACTCTCGTACAACTCCTCGACGTAGGGCGCGTTGCCCCCGAACAGATAGGAGTTGGTCTGAAAAGATTTCATCATGGGGCGGTTGACCTTGGAAAACGAGTTTCTCGTCTAAGGCATGCATGTCACGCGTCAGCAACCCAGAGGCCACGGGGTACGAGCGACAAAAGCGCCACGCCCGGGTTTTCCGAACACGGCGCCCGCATTGTTGTGAGGGAATCAGACCATCAGAACATACCTTGGCGAACAGGGCGAAGGATAGCTCGTTCTCCTGACGGGAACCATACGGCCCTGCCGGCCGGCCTCCTTCAGGGCCGGAACTGCATGAACGATTGAATAGTCTTGTTGCAGCGCTGCAACTCGTCGGATAAACCCCCTGAAACAGGGGGTTTTTCGATCGACAACGCCATGCACGACACGGCCGCGCAGGGCATCAGCAGCCGGAAAACACAGAGCCGCGGCCCGAAGGCCGCGGCTCCTTCGGCAAAGTGGGTGACGAATCAGACCGCCATGTCGCGACGAACATGACCACGGAACAACTGACGCGGCCGACCGATTTTCTGCTCCGGGTCACCGATCATCTCGTTCCACTGGGCGATCCAGCCAACCGTTCGGGCCAGGGCGAAGATACAGGTGAACATATCCACCGGAATACCCATCGCACGCTGCACGATGCCCGAATAGAAATCCACATTCGGATAGAGCTTACGCTGCACGAAGTAGTCGTCTTCGAGCGCGATCTGCTCGAGCTTCATCGCCAGCGAGAACAGCGGATCATCATGCAGGCCGAGTTCGCCCAGCACCTCGTGGCAGGTTTCTCGCATCAGCTTGGCGCGGGGGTCGTAGTTCTTGTAGACACGGTGTCCGAAACCCATCAGGCGAACATGGGAATCGGGGTCTTTCACGTTCTTGATGAATTGGCCGATCTTCTCGACCCCGCCCTGCGCCTGAATCTCGTAGAGCATGTTCAGACATGCCTCATTGGCGCCGCCGTGCGCAGGGCCCCAGAGCGTGGCGATTCCCGCCGCGATGCAAGCAAACGGATTCGCCCCGGAAGAACCGGCCAGGCGCACGGTCGAGGTGGAGGCGTTCTGCTCATGATCAGCATGCAGGATCAGAATGCGATCAAGCGCCTTTTCCAGAACCGGATTGGGCTTGTACTCATCACACGGCGTGGCGAACATCTGGTGCAGCAGATTGCCCGCATAACTCAGACTGTTGCGGGGATACATGAACGGCTGGCCGCATGAATACTTATAGGCCATCGCGGTCAGGGTCGGCATCTTGGCGATCAGGCGGATCGCCGAGATGAACCGATGCTCGGGGTTATTGATGTCGAGCGAGTCGTGATAGAACGCCGAGAGCGCGCCCACCACCCCGACCAGAATTGCCATCGGGTGCGCATCGCGCCTGAAGCCCGCGAAGAAGCGGGTCATCTGCTCGTGCACCATCGTGTGATGCGTGACCCGGTACGCGAAATCCGACTTTTCCACGGCGTTGGGCAGCTCACCGTTGAGTAGCAGATAGCAGGTGTCGAGGTAATCGCAGTTCTCGGCGATCTGCTCGATCGGGTAGCCCCGGTACAGCAGCTCGCCTTTGTCACCGTCGATGTAGGTGATCGCCGACTGGCAGGCGGCCGTCGCCATGAAGCCAGGGTCGTAGGTGAACTTGCCCGTAGCGCCGTAGAGCTTGCGCACGTCGATCACGTCCGGGCCGACCGTTCCTTCGTAGATCGGCAGCTCGATGGACGGCGTACCGTCCGAGAACGTCATCGTGGCCTTCTTTTCAGTAGTCATGTGGGCTACCCTCGTCGATTGCATGAGCGTCGCAACGCCATGCTCACTTTGCTTTATCGCCCGGCCCAAACGGGTGGCGACACTCTACAAATCCACTGCCCGGCCCAGGTCCGACGGCCAGCAGGGCTATACGGTCCTGAGTTTCTCGATGATCGCGTGCACCGACGCGCGGTCCAACTCATCCTCAGGCTGCTGCCGGCCCATGATCAGATTCAGCAGATCATTGTCCGGGAGATCGAACAGCCGGGTCAGCGCGTCGACATCGTCATCGCTGAGGCTGGCTTCGTAACGCTCGAAAAACCGGGTCAGAACCAGGTCGTTCTCGAGCAGCCCCCGCCTGGCCCGCCAGCGAAGCCGCCGCCGACGGGCGGGATCACTCTGGTGGGCCGAATGGTCAGACATGCGGGCTCCTCGTCAGACGGCGCGACGCACCATGAGCTCCTTGATCTTGCCGATCGCCTGGGTCGGATTCAGGCTCTTCGGGCAGACATCGACGCAGTTCATGATCGTGTGGCAACGGAACAGTCGATAGGGATCCTCGAGATTGTCGAGCCGCGCCCCCGTGGCCTGATCTCGCGAATCCGCGATGAACCGGTATGCCTGCAACAAGCCTGCCGGGCCGACGAACTTGTCCGGGTTCCACCAGAACGACGGGCAGGAGGTCGAGCAGCATGCGCAGAGGATGCACTCGTACAGACCGTCGAGCTCCTCGCGATCCTCGGGGCTCTGCAGGCGCTCCTTCTCGGGCGGCGGAGCATCGTTGATCAGGTAGGGCTGAACCGAATGATACTGGTTGAAAAAGTGCGTCATGTCGACGATCAGGTCGCGGACAACGGGCAGACCCGGCAGGGGCTTGAGCACAATGGGCTCGGCCAGATCACGAAGATTCGTGATACATGCCAGGCCATTCTTGCCGTTGATGTTCATGGCATCGGAGCCGCACACGCCTTCACGGCAGGAGCGCCGATAGGCGAGCGAATCATCGACATCGGACTTGATGCGAAACAAGGCATCCAGCAGCATCTTGTCCGTTGGAGCGAGCTCGACCGACAGTTCCTGCATGTACGGCTTGCTGTCCTTGTCCGGGTCGTAGCGATAGATCGAGAACTTCACCACCCGGGTAGCCTGCGCGGCGCTCTTTGCGGGGGCCTCGACGACTGCGTTCATCAGCAAATCTCCAGAATTTCGGTGCCGGTTGCGGCAATCAGAAGGTGCGAGCCTTGGGCTGGAAAGTCTCGACAGTCATCGGCTTCAGATTGACCGGCTTGTAGTCGAGCCGGCTGCCCTCGGAATACCACAAGCTGTGGCGCATCCAGTTCGCATCATCGCGCTCAGGGAAATCCGAGTGCGCATGGGCGCCGCGGCTCTCGTTGCGCGCAGCGGCCGATACGCTGGTGGCGCGCGCCGTCTCGACCAGATTGTCCAGCTCCAGAGCCTCGACGCGAGCGGTGTTGAACACCTGGGACTTGTCCGCCATATGAATGTGGCGTGCCCGCTCGGCAAGCTCCTCGATCTTACGAACCCCTTCCTCCATCAGCGCCTGGGTGCGGAACACACCACAATGCGCCTGCATCGTGCGCCGGATGTCGTTGGCGACATCCTGCGTGCGCTCGCCGGAGGTCGAACCATTCAAACGAGCCAGGCGGGCCAGAGTGGCATCACCGGCATCGGCGGGCAGCGGCTGATGGGAACCCTTGTTGAGCTTGGCCGCGACGATGTGATTGCCCGCGGCACGCCCGAATACCAGCAGATCGAGCAGCGAATTCGTGCCCAGACGGTTGGCACCGTGCACCGACACACAGGCGCACTCACCAATGGCGTACAAGCCATTGACCACCTGATTCGGGTTGCCGTCACGCGGGGCGACGACCTGGCCGTGATAGTTGGTGGGAACGCCGCCCATCTGGTAGTGGATGGTCGGCACCACGGGAATCGGATCACGAATCGGGTCGACATTGGCGAATTTGATCGCGATCTCTCGGATCGACGGCAGACGCTTGAGAATCGTGTCCGCGCCGAGGTGATCGAGCTTGAGCAGCACGTGATCCGCATCGGGCCCGCATCCGCGGCCCTCCTTGATCTCCTGATCCATCGAGCGCGAGACGAAATCACGCGGGGCAAGATCCTTCAGCGTCGGGGCATAGCGCTCCATGAAGCGCTCGCCATTGCTGTTGAGCAAGATGCCGCCCTCACCGCGAACCCCTTCGGTGATCAGCACGCCGGCGCCGGCGACGCCGGTCGGGTGGAACTGCCAGAACTCCATGTCCTCGAGCGGCAGACCCGCGCGCGCGGCCATGCCCATGCCATCGCCGGTATTGATGAACGCATTGGTGGACGCTGCCCAGATTCGCCCGGCACCGCCGGTGGCGAGCACCGTGACCTTGGCCTCCAGGATCATGACCTCACCGGTTTCCATCTCGAGCGCGACCACTCCGACCACATCACCGTCGCTGTTGCGCACCAGATCGAGAGCCATCCATTCGACGAAGAACTGGGTACGCGCCCGCACATTGCGCTGGTAGAGCGTGTGCAGCAAGGCATGGCCGGTACGGTCGGCCGCAGCGCAGGCGCGCTGCACGGGCTTTTCGCCGAAATTCGCCGTGTGCCCCCCGAACGGACGCTGATAGATCGTGCCATCGGGGTTGCGATCGAAGGGCATGCCGAAGTGCTCGAGTTCGTACACCACCTTCGGCGCCTCGCGGCACATGAACTCGATCGCGTCCTGGTCACCCAGATAGTCCGACCCCTTCACGGTGTCGAACATGTGCCAATACCAGTTGTCCTCGCTCATGTTGCCAAGCGAAGCGCCGATCCCGCCCTGGGCGGCAACCGTGTGCGAGCGGGTCGGGAAAACCTTCGAGAGCACGGCCACGTTGAAGCCGGCCTCGGCCAACTGCAGCGAGCAGCGCATGCCCGAGCCGCCGGCCCCGACGATGACGGCATCGAACTTGCGCCGCGGCAGACCATTGGCGAGATTGTTCAGAACCTCGGACATTCAGAATCTCCAGAGAATGGTCGCGGCCCAGACCGCATAGCCGAGCAGGACAACAATGGTCGCCACCTGCAGGCTCAGACGCAGGCCGGTCGGCTTGATGTAGTCCATATAGATATCGCGCACACCGATCCAGGCGTGCCAGATGAGGGCGAGAACCGCCAGCAGGGTCAGGACTTTCATCCAGCTGCCGGCAAAGATCGCACGCCAGGCGTGGAAATCCAGCGGGCCCGAGCCTGCCCAGACAAAAAACAGGATCAGCGCGTAAGCAGCCAGCACCACGCCGCTGATGCGCTGTGCCAGCCAGTCTTTGAGGCCGTAATGGGCGCCAACGACGGTACGGGAGGTGGTCATCAGAGGCCTCCGAAGAGTTTGAGCGCGGCGATCAGCGTCAGGACACCGCTGACCACGAATACCGCGATCGCGCTGGTACGGGAACTGGCCTTGTCGATGCCGATGTGGACATCAAGCAGCAGATAGCGCACGCCGGCGCAAAGGTGGTGGAAAAACGCCCAGAAGAGCACCAGCATGACCAGCCTGAAGAACACGCCGGACGCCAGATCTGCAAACTGCTGGTAGGTGGCGGCGGAGCCCAGGCTGAGCTGCAGGATGTACAGCGTGAGCGGGATGCCGACCAGGAACATCAATGCCCCGCTGACCCGGTGCAGGATCGATGCGATGCCGGCGAGCGGCAACCTGTAACTGCGAATGTCACCGATCCCGATATTGCGAAACTCGGGCCGGGTGCGTCGCGCCCCTGACGATTCCGACATGTTTTTCCTCGATGGTTAGGCCGTTTCGAACCCGCCACGATCATCAACGACCGTGCGCCCTCGTTGCGAGGGCGCCAGGCGATCCCGGATTGTGACGAATATTACCGCGTTGCACAAAGTGACCGACGTTCGTTGCCCGCCGTTTCGACTGCTCACGACCGCCTGCCGTCGGATCGCGCGCCAAAGGAGCCCGAATCCGGCAGTCACAAAGCGGCTCGCGGCCCACATGGCGAAAATCATCGGCCGACTTCGCTCAGATAGTGATAGGTATCGGTCCGATACAGCCCGGAGCGGAATTCGACCACTTCTCCCTCATAGGTATGGGACTGGCGCTCGACCAATAACAAGGGAGCCCCGGGCGCGATCTCCAGTGCGGCGGCCTGCTCCGGGGTGGCCGCAACCGCCCTCACCCGTTCGCGGGCGCTGAGCATGCGCGTGCCGAACTCCGATTCGAACAAGGCGTACAGCGGCCCCTCGTGCGACCCGACCCGCTCCGCGGTCAGCCCACGAAACCGGGCACCGGGCAGCCAGATGTGATCGAGCACGGTGGGCGTGCCGTCGAAATCGAGTACCCGCTCGATATGAATGACGCTCTCGCCGGTGCGCAAACCGAGCATACGGGCAACATCCTGCGGCGCGCGCTGACGTCGGCAACCGACGATCCGACTGCCGAAGTTGGGCACCCTGTCCTGGCTGTCCCGCAGACGCAGAAATCGGAAGTGGGCACGCGGCTCCTGGTGCGTGGCCACGAAGGTGCCACGCCCCTGGCGTCGCACCAGCATGTGTTCGGCCACGAGACGATCGATCGCCTTGCGAACCGTGCCCTGACTGACCCGGTAGCGGCCGGCCAGTTCCTGCTCACCCGGGATCATCTCCCCGGGCTGCCATTCACCACTTTGCAGACCCCGCGTGATGAAGCCCACCACCTGCTGATAGAGCGGCGCGAAGCGAGGCGCCTCGTGGCGAGGCTCGCCGGAGGACGGGTCATCTGCCGATGGCACGGGCGCGTCATGGTTCATGACGGCGATTCAAGCACGAAATCTGTTTGCTGTCGATAACTTATGTCTTATATAAGATATAGCACTAGCTTGACAAAATCTCCGGCAAAGCCCTAGAATTCGCCCGGTTCCCAATCCGACTCGCACGAGGATGCACATGAGCAAACCCGCCAAGCGCGTTGCCGTCACCGGCGCCGCCGGCCAGATCGGCTACAGCCTGCTGTTTCGTATCGCCAATGGCGACATGCTGGGCAAGGACCAGCCGGTCATCCTGCAACTGCTCGACATCCCGCAGGCCATGGGCGCGGTGCGCGGCGTGGTCATGGAACTGGACGACTGCGCGTTCCCGCTCCTGCAGGGCGTGGTCGTCACCGACGATCCCAATGTCGCCTTCCGCGACGCCGATTGTGCGCTGCTGGTGGGCGCCCGCCCGCGCAGCAAGGGCATGGAGCGCAAGGATCTGCTCGAGGCCAACGGCGCGATCTTCACCACGCAGGGCAAGGCTCTGAACGACAACGCGTCGCGTGACTGCAAGATCCTGGTGGTTGGCAATCCGGCCAACACCAATGCATATATTGCGATGAAGTCCGCACCGGATCTGCCGAGCGGCAACTTCACGGCCATGCTGCGCCTGGACCACAATCGCGCCCTGTCCCAACTCGCCGCGAAGACCGGCGTCGCGGTCGACAGCATCGAGAAGATGGTCGTCTGGGGCAATCATTCGCCCACGATGTACCCCGATTACCGGTTTGCCAGCAGCGGCGGTCGCCCGATGCCCGAGTTGGTCAATGACGCCGCCTGGTACAAGGACACCTTCATTCCCATCGTCGGTAAACGCGGCGCGGCGATCATCGAGGCCCGCGGCCTGTCCTCGGCCGCCTCGGCTGCCAATGCGGCAATCGATCACATGCACGACTGGATGCTCGGCACCAATGGCCGCTGGGTCACGATGGGTATCCCGTCACGTGGCGAGTACGGTATCCCGGAGGGCATCATCTACGGTATGCCGGTCACCTGCGAGAACGGGAACTACACGCTGATCGAGGGCCTGGAAATCGACGCGTTCTCGCGCAGCATGATGGACAAGACCCTGGCCGAACTCCAGGAAGAGCAGGCGGGCGTCGCCCATCTGCTCGGCTGAGAGCGGCTTGACCGGGGCGCCGCGGCGCCCCGTCGTTTCACGCGGACGGTGCTGCACGAGAACGGAGCGGCGCCGGCACCGGGCGGCGGCAGGCTTGCCAGCCCGCCCCCAGGCTGTCAAGGAGTGATCATGACCAGCAATTCAGCAGGGCGCCGCTTTCGCGACGCATTGGCCGCGGAACGTCCGCTGCAGATTCCAGGCGCCATCAATGCCAATCACGCCCTGCTCGCGCGACACGCCGGCTATCGGGCGGTCTACCTGTCTGGCGGCGGTGTCGCCGCGGGCTCACTGGGCCTGCCCGATCTCGGCATTTCGGGCCTGGACGATGTGCTCACGGATGTCCGCCGGATCACTGACGTCTGCGATCTGCCCCTGCTCGTCGACGTCGATACCGGTTTCGGCAGCTCGGCCTTCAATGTCGCCCGCACCACCCGCTCGCTGATCAAGTTCGGCGCGGCGGCAATGCACATCGAGGATCAGGTCGGGGCCAAGCGTTGCGGCCATCGCCCGAACAAGGAGATCGTGTCGCAGGACGAGATGGTTGACCGCATCAAGGCGGCCGTCGATGCCCGTACCGATGACGACTTCTTCATCATGGCGCGCACCGACGCACTGGCGGTCGAGGGCATCGAGCGCGCGATCGAGCGTGCCCGCGCCTGTGTGGAAGCCGGCGCGGATGGCATTTTCGCGGAAGCGATCACCGAGTTGCCGATGTACCAGCGCTTCGCCGACGCCCTGTCGGTGCCGATCCTGGCCAATATCCCCGAGTTCGGTCAGACGCCGCTCTTCACGGTCGAAGAGCTCGCATCGGTCGATGTCGATATCGTGCTCTATCCGCTGTCTGCCTTTCGCGCCATGAACAAGGCGGCCGAGAACGTCTATCGCACGCTGCGCGCCGAAGGCACCCAGAAGTCGGTGGTCGACACCATGCAGACGCGCCAGGAACTCTACGACGCCATCGGCTACTGGGATTTCGAGCGCAAGCTCGACGAACTTTTCGCAGCCGGCAAGCGCTGAACACGGCAAGCCACCGCGCCCATCTGGCCGGATCCGGGCGCCCCCTTGAGAGAGAACAATATGGCAAAGAAACCCATCGCCGCCGCCCCGGCGGAAGAAGCGCCCGCCGGCTTCAAGCCGAAGAAATCCGTCGCATTGTCGGGGGTTGCCGCCGGGAACACGGCACTCTGCACCGTCGGGCGCCAGGGCAATGATCTGCACTATCGCGGCTACGACATCCTCGAGTTCGCTGAAACCGCACTGTTCGAGGAGATCGCATTCCTGCTGGTGCACGGCCATCTGCCCAACAAGGCGGAGCTGGCCGGATACATGGCCAAGCTCAAGGCCCTGCGCGGTCTGCCCGCCGCTGTGATGACCGCCCTCGAGACCCTGCCGGCCAGCGCGCACCCGATGGATGTCATGCGAACCGGCGTCTCGGCGCTCGGGTGCCAGCTTCCCGAAACCCATGATCACAACCCGGCCGACGCACGTGGCATCGCCGACCGCCTGATGGCCAGCATGGGCTCGATGCTGCTGTACTGGTACCACTACAGCCACAACGGCAGGCGAATCGATGTACAGACCGATGATGACTCCATCGGCGGTCATTTCCTGCACTTATTGCACGGTCGCGCACCGGATGCGAGTTGGGTGCGCGCGATGCACACCTCGCTGATCTTGTATGCCGAGCATGAATACAACGCATCGACCTTCACCGCGCGCGTGATCGCCGGCACCGGTAGCGACATGTATTCGGCGATCACCGGCGGCATCGGCGCACTGCGCGGCCCCAAGCACGGCGGCGCGAACGAGTTCGCTTTCGAGGTGCAAAAGCGCTACGCGGGCCCGGACGAGGCCGAAGCCGACATCCGCCGGCGGGTCGAGGCCAAGGAGGTGATCATCGGCTTCGGTCACCCCGTCTACACGATCGCGGATCCGCGCAATCAGGTGATCAAGTCGGTGGCCCAAAAGCTCTCCAAGCAGGCGGGCGACATGAAGATGTTCGCCATCGCCGAGCGGATCGAGTCGGTGATGTGGGAAATCAAGCGCATGTTCCCCAACCTGGACTGGTTCAGCGCCGTGAGTTATCACATGATGGGCGTGCCGACCGCGATGTTCACGCCTCTGTTCGTGATCTCGCGCACCTCGGGCTGGGCAGCGCATGTGATCGAACAACGTGCGGACAACAAGATCATCCGCCCCAGCGCGAACTACACCGGGCCGGAGAATCTGAAATTCGTGCCACTCGCGCGACGCAAATGAACCAAAGAAGCCTGCGCAAGCGCCCCCGGCGACACCGAGAATAGGCGAGAATCGAGGGCTTGCCCAACCTCACCAGCATGGAAGATCCCATGATCGCCCGCAGTCTCTTCCTTCGCACCCCTGCCATCCTGCTGTGCCTTTCGGTCGCCGCCTGCGCCACCGACAACGGATTGCAGGCCGAGGCGCTTGAGCAGGCGCGCCTGACGCGTGAGCTGGAGCGCCTCGCATGGGAGAGCGCGCAGCGTGAACGACTGGCCGCCGAGTTGGCCGCCCGGCTCGCGGCCGAACGGGCACGGCGGCCGATCGCTGCGCCGGTTCTGGTGGCCGCCATGCGCTCCGGTGAGTATGAGTGCGATCTGTCGCGGCGGGTGGAGCTCAAGGAGGTCGATCCCGATGGGCTGTCGGCCACCCTGCATTGGCAGGGGCGGGACTATCCGATGCAGGCGGTTCGGGCTGCCACGGGCGCGCTTCGTCTCGAAGACCCGCAGGCCGGCCTGGTCTGGTTGACCATTCTGGGCAAGTCGATCCTGCTCGACTCGCGTGACGGCAAACAGCTTGCCAATGACTGCAACCACGCGTCCTGACCCGTCGAGCGGCGGGCCAGGACGTATCGAAGTAACACGAGCGGGCCGGCAGGGTGCCGGCCATCGTCGATTCGGCAATGCGCGATGCGCGCACGCCGTCCAACAAGTTCCGACAAGGATTCATTCATGAGCGACGCGTTCAAGACCCTGCAAGCCTTTCCGATCGGCGGCAAGAAGGGCAAGCTGTACTCGCTGCCGGCGCTGGCCAAGCAGTTCCCCAATATCAACAAGCTGCCGGTTTCCATCCGGATCGTGCTCGAGTCGGTGCTGCGCAACTGCGATGGCCTGAAGGTCACCGAAGAGCATGTCCGCCAGTTGGCCAACTGGAAGCCCCGCGCCAAACGGGTCGAGGAGATTCCTTTCGTGGTCTCGCGGGTGGTGCTGCAAGACTTCACCGGCGTGCCGCTGCTGGCCGACCTGGCCGCAATGCGCAGCGTGGCGGACCGCACGGGCAAGGATGCCAAGCGGATCGAACCCCTGGTGCCGGTGGATCTCGTCGTCGATCACTCGGTCATGATCGACCACTTCGGCAGCAAGAACGCGCTCGACCTGAACATGAAGCTCGAGTTCCAACGCAACCGTGAACGCTATCAGTTCATGAAGTGGGGCATGCAGGCCTTCGACACCTTCGGTGTGGTACCCCCGGGTTTCGGCATCGTCCATCAGGTTAACCTCGAGTATCTCGCCCGTGGCGTTCACAAGCGCGCTGACGGCGTCTATTACCCGGATACGCTGGTCGGCACCGACAGCCACACCACGATGATCAACGGTATCGGCGTGGTCGGCTGGGGGGTCGGCGGGATCGAGGCCGAGGCGGCGATGCTCGGCCAGCCTGTCTATTTCCTGACCCCGGATGTGGTCGGCGTGAACCTGACCGGCAAGCTGCGTGAGGGTGTGACCGCGACCGATCTCGTGCTCACCATCACCGAGATGCTTCGGCAGGAGAAGGTGGTCGGTAAATTCGTCGAGTTCTTCGGCGAAGGCACGGCCAGTCTGAGTCTGCCGGATCGCGCCACGATCGCCAACATGGCCCCCGAGTATGGCGCCACGATGGGCTTCTTCCCGGTGGATGAGAGAACCATCGATTACTTCAAGGGAACCGGCCGCACCTCTGCCGAGATCGCCGCGTTCGAAGCCTATTTCAAAGCCCAGGGGCTGTTCGGCATTCCGGGTGCCGGCGAGCTGGCCTACTCCAAGACGCTGAAGCTCGATCTGGCCAAGGTGGCGCCGTCTCTGGCCGGCCCGAAGCGGCCACAGGACCGCATCGAGATCGGCAGCATGAAGCGCAGCTTCAACGAGTTGTTCTCCGCACCGCCGGCCGCTAACGGCTTCAATCAGCCGGCCGAGCGTCTGGGCAAGGCGTTCACCACAACCGATGGTGACGTGATCCATGACGGTGATGTGCTGATCGCCGCGATCACCTCGTGCACCAACACGTCGAACCCCGGCGTGCTTCTGGCTGCCGGCCTGCTGGCCAAGAAGGCGGTCGAACGCGGGCTGAAGATCAAGCCCCATATCAAGACTTCGCTGGCGCCCGGTTCGCGCGTCGTAACGGAATATCTGACCAAGGCCAAGCTGCTCCCCTATCTCGAAGAACTCGGTTTCGCAGTCGCGGCCTACGGTTGTACCACCTGTATCGGCAACGCAGGCGATCTGACGCCCGCGATCAACGAAACCATCCAGAATGAGCAGCTCGTCTGCGCCGCCGTGCTCTCGGGCAACCGCAACTTCGAGGCACGAATCCATCCCAATCTGAAGGCGAATTTCCTGGCGTCGCCGCCGCTCGTCGTCGCCTATGCGCTGGCGGGCAATGTCACGATCGATCTGATGACCGAGCCGGTCGGTGTCGGCAGCGATGGCAGGGAAGTCTGGCTCGGCGACATCTGGCCAAGCAGTGAGGAAGTCCACAAGCTGCTGCGCCACGCGATGGATCCGAAGACTTTCAAGGCCAACTACGGCCAGGTCAAGTCCAATCCTGGCGAACTCTGGGAGAAGATCTCGGGCGCGGCCGGCGAGGTCTATGACTGGCCGAAATCCACCTATATCGCCCAGCCGCCCTTCTTCGACGGCTTCGAGATGACACCCGGCGGCGCCGATGCCACGATCAGTGGCGCGCGGGCCCTCGGATTGTTCGGTGACTCGATCACAACCGACCACATCTCGCCCGCCGGATCGATCAAGGACAGCTCGCCTGCCGGCAAGTGGCTGCTGGACAACGGCGTGGCCAAGGTCGACTTCAACAGCTACGGCTCGCGTCGCGGCAATCATGAAGTCATGATGCGCGGCACCTTCGCCAATGTCCGGATCAAGAACCTCATGATCCCGCCGATGGCAGACGGCTCACGCGAGGAAGGTGGCGTGACCCTGCATCAACCCAGCGGCAGGAAGGAATCGATCTACGACGCCGCCATGAGCTATATGGCCGCTGGTGTGCCGACGGTGATTCTCGCCGGCGAGGAATACGGCACCGGTTCGTCGCGCGACTGGGCCGCCAAGGGCACCCAGTTGCTCGGCGTCAAGGCCGTCGTCGCCCGCAGCTTCGAGCGCATTCACCGCTCGAACCTGGTCGGCATGGGCGTATTGCCGCTGCAGTTCGAGGGCGACGATTCCTGGCAGTCGCTGGGCATCACCGGTAATGAAACCTTCGACATCGATGTTCCGGCTGATCTGCGGCCACAGCAGACAATCGAGATGACGGTCCACTTTGCCAATGGCACATCGAAGACGGTCAAGCTGCGTTCGCGCATCGACACCGCGATCGAGGTCGACTATTACCGCCACGGTGGCATCCTGCCCTACGTCTTGCGGGAACTGCTGGCGGCATGAGGCAACGATGAACGAGTTGCCGGCGCTGCCGGCACAGGTTCGTACGAAGGGCCCGCCTCTGGCGGGCCTTTTCATTGGGCGGGTCATAGCAGCCTGGTCGCTGGCGTCCGAGGGCAACAGCCACGACGTGCGCGGGCCGCGCTCGTCTAGAATCGATTGCGACCACTGGAATCCGTCGGAGTATGGAGCGCAGTCACCCCCTGCCCGCCTGCCGCGTTGGCCACCACAGCGTTTCCCTGGGGAATCGATCGTCAACGGCACGGTTCGTCGAACCCTCACGGCGCTTTCAGCGGGTGGTCGGTCTCGATCGACCACGTCGTCGGACGTGTTCCGAATGCTGACAGCTTCCTAGGCGGCTCCCTTGCAAACACCCCACGACGATCCGAAACCGCCGGCGCCCGCAGCGCGAGGACGGCGACCGATCGGCATCCTGGCCGCCGCTGGCAAGAGCCTCGCGATTGCCACGACCACGCTGATTGCCTGCGCGCTTGCCTGGTGGATGGCCGATCAACAGGCGCAGTGGCTCGGTCTATGGCCCGCTGCCGGTGTCGCCTTTGCATTTGGCTGGCGCTACGGTGCGCTGGGTCTGTGCGCAGCCGCTGCCGGCGCCGCTGTCTGGGCCGGGTTGAGCCTGGCGAGTTGGGCGGGCGGCCTTGCCACCGGGCTCATGGCCGGCGTCGGACCTGCCGTCGCACTTGCCCTGTTGGAGCGTCTCAATCACTGGAAACCCAGCAGTATCGGCTCGAGGCGGCGCTGCGCCTGATCACGGCGATCACCTGCGTCAGCGCGCCGATCTCGGCGGCCATCGGCATGGTGTATCTGCGCGGCCACCCACTGGTGGCCGATGCCTCGGCCTACCAGCTATTCCTCGCGATCTGGTTGTTGGACGCATTCGGAGCCCTGTTGGTGGCGCCAGCTGTCGTCGCCGCCACGCTGCCCGGCACCGGGCCGGCGTCGCGCTGGATCGATCCGAGTCCCTTGGCGGTGGCCGCCGTGATCATCGCGATGAGCCAGTTCTTGTTCGAGGTCGGCAATCCTGGCCATGCCCCCGCGCTGCTCATCTTCCTGGTTCCGGTAGCCGCGTGGATCGCGATTCGCGGCCAGGAGCGCGAAACCGCATGGACCATGCTCCTGATCATGACCGGCGCAATCGGCGTGCGCACTTTCCAGGTTCGCCATACGCCGTTGGCAGATGAATCGGCCGTCGCCACCATCATTCTCGGGCTGGTGACGACGCTGGTGGTCCTGCTTTTACAGGCCGTGGCGGCGGACCGCCGCATCGCGCTGCGTCGTGTCGCCCAGCAGGCCCGCCAGGACATGTCGACGGGTCTGCTCAATGACCGAGGCCTGCTGGCCGAGTTTGGTGAGCGTCTGGCGCGCGAGAACCGTCCCAACTTCGGGTTGCTCGGGCTACACCTGACCAACTTCGACACGCTCAACGATCTCTGTGGACCGCTGCCGGCGTTGCAGTTGGAGCAATCGGTTGCCGGACTGCTGCTACGTCAACCCGGTGTGGTGGCGGCGGCCCGACTTTCCGCGGGCCGGTATGCCGTCATGCTTGAAACCGATTCGCTGTCCGATGTTCGCAGCGTTGCCAGAGAAATCTACTCGACCACCAATGGCCAGGTCTTTCGCACGGTCAATGGCAGCATCCGCTTGCAAGGCTGCGTGGGCGGCCTGCTGATCGAGCGCGACGCGCGCATCAACAGCGAAGATTGCCTGGTGTCGCTCTCCGAGGCGCAGGCGATCGCCGCCAGCGTGCGCGAGCCGCAATTGTTCGTGGAACCGCTCTCGCAGTCGATGATCGATGCCCGTCGAGCGCATCAGGGCAAGATCGAGACCATTCGAGAGTCGATTCGCGAACGTCGATTCCAGGTTCATGCCCAGCGCATCGTCGATCCATACGCCCCCGAGGGCAAGCTGTCGTTCGAGATCCTGATCCGGCTGCTCGATGACTTCGGCGGCCTGATTCAGCCACCGGAGTTCATGTCTCTGGCGGTTCAGGCCCAGATGACACCGGCGATGGATCGCGGCGTTATCGACCGCGTTTTCGAGTGGCTTTCCGCGCACCCGGATGCATTGGCGCGCACCCACAAATGCTCGATCAATCTCTCCGGCCTGACCATGAGCGACGGCAGTATCGCATCGTTCATCCGCGAGCAACGGATGCGCTATGGCATTCCCGCCGAATCGATCGTGTTCGAGATCACCGAGAGCGAAGCGATCCGCAATCCGAGCGCAGCCTCCCGCCTGGTAGACGAACTCAAGGCCGATGGCTTTGGCATCGCCCTCGATGATTTCGGCGTCGGCCTGGCCACATTCGAGTATCTGAAGCGTTTTCCGATCGACTTCCTCAAGATCGACGGCTCATTCGTGCGCAATCTGATCCACAACCCGATCGATGAAGAAATCGTGCTCTCGACCGTGCGCGTCGCGCGTCGACTGAACGTGCAGACCGTCGCCGAGCATGTGCAGGATCAGGCAGTTCTTGATCGCCTGATGTCGCTCGGCGTCGGCCATTTCCAAGGTGAACACCTCGGCCGTGTGGTGCCGATCGACGAACTGTTTCGCCAGCCTCCACCTCCGATGCCGCGCGGAATGAAGTCATCGTCGATGCCGGCATCCACGCCCAGCAGCGCGACCCAGCACTAAGCGCCGTGGCCGGGGCAGACTACCCGTCCAGCAACTCGATATCCCCGAAGAATGCGTCCACGACGCCGCCGGTCTGATCGGTATCTGAGGAGACGATGATCGCCTGCAACTCCGGCATGCCGGGGCCGTACTCGGCACCGAAAGCGCGCGTGAAATCTTCCGCGAGATCGCGCGCCACGCGTTGCCAGCCATCTCGCGGGCCCGTGGCGGCGGGCAGGATCATGCGAACCCGTGAGGTATACGGCGACTCGGCGAGACTGTCGTCGGCGATCCCGGGATGCCAGACATAGCAGAGTGCCGCCGCCGGCACCTCGGCACCGTACAACGCCCGGGCAATGCGGATCCCAAGCCTGGCACTCCAGGGCACCTTGGCGAGCGGGTAGTCGAACACCACATAAACACGGGCGGCGAAGTCGTCGGCGCTCCGTTCACCGACCACGCTCTGTCTGGGCCCGCCCTTGACCGCCCAGCGCCAGCGCAGTCTGTGAGCCCGCTTCAGGCCCCCGGTGATCGCGTGCGCCCAACCCGAGGCGCTGGCATTGGAGTGGATCCTCAATACCGGCATCGTTCCCGAGAGCACGATCTCGGCCGTGTTCGGCCGGATGTTCTTCAACGGCCGATGCTCCCAGCCGCTCTCATCGGCCAGCGGGCCGGGGGCGAGACGGGAGAACGCACCCACGGGATAGGCGTGCGTGGCCGCTCGCGCGGCCAGCGGCGCGAGCGAGACGAAACCGGGCAGCAGCAGTAGTCGCGACGCGAGGCGAAGCAGGCGTCGCCTCGCGGGCCCCAGGCCATTGCCATGGCGGGGAATCGGGGCAGTGCTCACGGGCGCTCCGCCAACCCGCGCTGCGCGCGCTCGGACTGCCAGCGCCGCCATGCGCCGATGTCGTCGATGTCTTCACGAAGGGGCAGACAGAGGCTGCGCCAACCCAGGCCCTGAACGACCGACAGCGTCCGCGCGGCAACCGTATCCTCGCCCCAGGGCATGGCACGAAACAGCGAGGGCTCGGGCTCGCGCACTCCGATCAGCCAGTAGCCGCCGTCCACTGTGGGGGCGAGCACGAGGTCATGATCGATCAGCGTGTCCAGCGCGGCCCGCAAGTCGCCGGCACGCGCGGACGGGCAATCGCAGCCCATCAGAAGCATCCGCGCCGCGCCGTCGCGCTGCGCATGCTGCAGACACGCCAACATCCGCCTGCCGAGCCCACCCCCGACCTGCCGTTCGACCCTCGCACCGAGGGCGCCTGCCCTTGCGGCAAGCGATCCCGGATCATCGCAGTGCCCCTCCAGCGCCACATACAGGCGACAACCGGGTCGCGAACGGGTGAAACGATCGGCGAGCCTGAGACCGCGCTCGACCATCCGGCGGTAGGCCGTCAGCGTCGCCGTTTCGCCCAGATCACGTGCCAGGCGTTGCTTGACCCGGCCAAGCCGCGGCTCGCGCGCGAACAGGATCACGGCCTCCATCACAGCGGCCGCCCCCGTACCCGGGGATCCGCCGGCGCCGCGGACGCGCGATAGTACTCGGCGGCCAGCCGCGCTGGCGGCACACCGAAAAAATAGCGCAGGCGAAACCACCACATGGAGACAATCGTGCGTAGCGGACCGTGATCCACCCAGCGACGGGCCGAGACCGCAATGGGCCCCGGCAGACGGTCGGGACGCCCACAGTGTCGCTTCAGGCGGGCGCTGAGCTCGATGTCCTCCATCAGGGGCTGCAATGGATACCCGCCGCAGGCCTGGTAAGCGCGGGCCTCGACAAACAGACCCTGATCGCCCGTGCAGATCCCGGTCAGGCGCGAGCGAAGATTCATCGAAGCGCCGACCAGCCGCAGCAGCATCGTGCTGCCATGTTCGCTCTGCAGGCGGACATCGAATCGCGCCCACGGCCGACGGCAAGCTCGCACCTGCTCGGCCCAGCCGGCCGGCAAACGGCTGTCGGCATGCACGAATAGCAGTCGATTGGCGCCAGCTGCCAGCGCCCGTTGCGCCCCCGCATGCAGCTGTGTGGCCCGTCCGCGCTCGGCGACGATCACCTGTGCACCGCATGCGCGCGCCACCTCGACCGTGCGATCGGCGCTGCCGCCGTCGACCACGATGACCGGGACACCGTTTCGCGTCAGCGGATCCAACAGAGATCGGATGCGATCGGCCTCATTGAGCGCCGGCACAACGACGATCAGATCCATGGTTCAACGAAGTCGGTTCAGCGACCAGTCGTAGTCGAGAAACTCGATCTCCACGCGCGCGGCACGAATCCGCGACCGCGCCGACTCGTCGTCTGCCAGTTGCTCCGCGTAGCGGCCCAGAAATGCCGCCAGGCTCTCGATCCCCTGGTGGCCTTTGGCGAAGTCGCCACCGTACCAGTCGAAGATCTTCGACACCTGCAGCCGGTCCGCGCGCGGATCATAGCGATTGCGGCTGCGATCGGACAGGAAGCGTCTGGCACTGTCATCGAGTTGCTGGGTCAGCGTCGTCGCACGCATCGGTTCCGGGCGCAACGCCGGGCATCCGACAGATGCACAATTGACCACGAAATGGATCCGCGGCTCGTTGTAGACCCCATCGGCACGAATGCGTTCATGTTCGATCCAGTCGAGCGTTCGCTCATCGCCAAGCAGGCGAAAAAAGGACTTCTTCCAGGGCGAGCGAAAAAAGCTGCCGAGATCCTTGATCGACTCGAGATCCGGATATGTCGTGAGGATCAACGCGATCGTGAAGCCGTTGTAGGCATTGATCAGAAATGCCAGCTGCTGATCACGAGAGAACCCGGCGAACTGTTCCGGCGTCACCGCCGAGAGCGACGCCAGTTCGGCCTGCAACGCGTTTGAATCGGCCTTGAACCCGGCATAGTCGACCTGGCTCGCGCCGCCGGCCCCGATCCAGCGCGCATGCTTGGCGAGCAGCTCACCGAAGCCCCGGTAGTCATGATCGAAACCCGCAGACAGCGCGGGCCCGGATAGGGTGAACAGGGTCAGGCAGGCAAGCCATTGAATCAGTGATCGCATGAAATCTCTCCGCCACGTGAAAGGGCCGCGCTCAGGAGCGCTCCCAGCTGTGGTAACGCTCGACCAGCGCGAGCAACTTGTGCGGCACATGGGCCTTCTGCCATTCCGAGGCCGCATATTTGTTCGATTCGGCCAGGGTCGGATAGATGTGGATCGTCCCCATGATCTTCTTCAGGCCCAGGAGTTACTTCATGGCCGTGACGAACTCGGCGATCAGGTCGCCCGCGTGCTCGCCGACGATGGTCACCCCGAGGATTCGATCCTTTCCGGGCTCGGTCAATACCTTGACCACGCCATGATCGACTCCATCGGCGATCGCGCGATCGAGATCATCGATGCCATAGCGGGTCACCTCGTAGGCGACACCCTGCTCCCTGGCCTCGGTTTCATTGAGACCCACCCGGGCCACCTCGGGCTCCGTGAAGGTGGCCCACGGAATCACGCGGTAGTCCACCCGGAAACGCCTGAAGCGCCCGAACAAGGCGTTCACAGACGCAAACCAGGCCATGTGCGCTGCCGTATGCGTGAACTGATACGGCCCGGCGACATCACCAGCAGCATAGATATTGGGATAGTTGGTCTGCAAAAACTCGTTCACTTCGACGGTGCGCCGCTTGCTCGTGGGGATCTCCAGATCTTCAAGGCCGAAACCGGTCAGTCGGGCGCTGCGGCCGAGCGCACAAAGCACCGCGTCGAACGCGATCTCGACCTGCTCCTGGCCACCATCGACCCGCTCGGCGATGAGCACCTTGGTGCCATCATCCCGCTGCTCGAAGCGCATGGCCTTGTGATTGACGCGTACGTCGATCCCTTCGTTGCGGAACCGGCTCATGACCATCTCGGAGATTTCCGGATCCTCACGAGACATCAGCCGGGGCAGCATCTCGACCTGCGTCACCTGCGCGCCAAGCCGGGAGAACGACTGCGACAGTTCGCATCCGATTGGCCCGCCTCCCAACACAAGCAACCTCTCTGGCAATTCACGCATCTGCCAGATCGTGTCCGAGGTCAACACGCCCATCTGCGCCAGGCCGGGAATCGGCGGCACGAGCGGTTGGGCGCCTGTGGCAATGATGATCGCGCGCGTACTCAGGGAGCGTGACTCGCCGGTGGGCTGGCCCTGCTCGTCATGCAGATCCACTTCCACGGTCCACGGCGACGTGATCCGGGCATGACCACGCACGACGTCCACACCCAGACCACGATATCGTTCCTCGCTGTCGTGAGGCTCGATCGCCGCCACCACGCGCTGCACCCGCTCCATCACCTCGGCGAACGAGAACTGCACATCCACCGAACGCAACCCGTAGTCGCCCGCATGTTTGGCCAGATGTGCGATCTTGGCGCTCTTGATCAGCGCCTTGGAGGGCACGCAGCCATAATTGAGGCAGTCGCCGCCCATCTTGTGCCCCTCGACCAGCGTCACCTTGGCCTTCACCGACGCACCGATCAGCGAGCTCACCAGTCCCGCGCTGCCGGCACCGATCACGACCAGGTTGCGGTCAAAGCTCTGCGGCCGGGTCCAGCGACGATAGACTCTGCGGGCCTTCATGGCGTCGACGATGCGCTTGGCAATCAATGGCAACACGCCGAGCAGGACGAACGAACCGATCAGTACCGGAGACACGATGCCGGACAGTGATTCGAGCTGGGCCAACTGGGTGCCGACGTTTACATAGACCATGGTGCCCAACAACATGCCCAGCTGACTGACCCAGTAAAACGTACGCGTCGGCAGGCTGGTCAGGCCCATCAGCAGATTGATGACCCAGAACGGAAATGCCGGCACCAGTCTGAGCGTGAACAGGTAGAACGCGCCCTCGCGTTCAATGCCGCGGTCGATTGCCGCGAGCTTGCTGCCCAGCTTGCTCTTGACCCAGTCACGCAGCACGAAGCGCGCCGCCAGGAATGCCAGCGTGGCACCGATGCTCGATGCAAAGGACACGATCAGCAATCCCCAGCCGAAGCCAAAGATCGCCCCTGCCAGCAGCGTCAGCAAGGCTGCGCCCGGCAGCGACAGCGCGGTGACCGCCACATAGACCCCGAAAAACAGCATCGCTTGTGCGAAGGGGCGAGCTTTGAAGGCGTGTCCGCCAGCACGGCCTGCTGGGCCTTGGATCGCATCCAGGGTGAAGTAGCGGCCGAGCCCGAAGTACCAGAAGCCGATATCGCGCCCAAGATGATCAGCAGGACGAGCAATTTGCCCCTGCTCATTGCCGCTCCGTTGCCGTCGTCGCGCGCCGGCTTTGTCTCTCGAGACTCTCGTCGCCCACTGCCGGGCGTTGTCAATCTACCTGCAAATCAACCGGGGACCCATCAGTTCAGGCGTCTGAAGCCGTCGCGAACGGCCTGCTCGAGACGGTAGCCCGGCCCATGACAGATTCGTTCGAAGTACGACGCATGCGCGGCGGACCCCGGCGGCCATTGCCAGGCGAAACGCTCCTGCCATCCCGCAGCATCGAAAGCCACGGGGATCGCCTGGACCACCAGTCCGTCGCCCAAGTGGGATTCATAGAGTGGGACGACCGGCGCTCGATGCTCGCACCTTGCGATGCGTGTCAGCAGACCCCGCGCATCGGCAGCGAAATTCGCCATGCCGGCGCTGCCGTTGTTGATCACGATCCGCCTGTCGCCGTGGCCATCGGTCGAGCACTGGGCAACCGGCAGGCAGGTGTGCGAACTGGCCAGGACATCGATATCCAGCAAACGCATCCGCTCGGTCAGGCCATCGATCAGGCTGTGTTCGAGACGATCCTCGGAGAGAGCCCAGCCGGCCAGAGAACGGTCGTCTCCGTGGGTGATGCCAACCCGACAATTGCCGAGCGCGACAATCGCCGTGGCCGGCAGGCGGCCCAGCGCATCGAGCTGCGCAGGCTTGAGTACCGCGCGCGCGGTCGCCGTCAAGCGGCTCATGATCTCGTTCGACCACGCCACCGTATGCTGTGCGACCTGCTCCGGATAGGCGCAGCCGCAGCCAATCTCATCGCCACGCATCGCCGCGAGCTCGGTCTCGACATTGCCACGCATGGGTCGATGGGCGCCGACTGCCCGTTCGATGCCGGCGAATGCATCATCGGCGACATCGAACCAGTGATAGTCACCATTGAAGACCATCAAGCGATGCCCGGCTGGCTCGCTCTCGAACATGGTCTCTATCGCGCGCAAGGCAAACTCATTGCCGTACAGCCCGCCCACGATATACACGACCTCGAGCTCGGCGCCGGGGTAATGCCAGGCCTGGGCCCAGTCCGGGGTGTAATCGAGCGGACAGACGCGACCCGCCCCGATCGCCTCGAGACTTGCGGTCTCAGGCATTGGAGAGCAGATCTTCGATAGATTCGGCCGTGCTTTCGAGGGCGCCGCCGCAGGAACTGCCCTGCCCGGCGGTGCAGCCAAAGCAATGATCGCGAACCGTAACCGGCGCCCCGGTCAGTCCGGCCGGCTCCAGGGTAGAGATATGCGACGCACCGGCACCCAGCGGCAAGCCGAGCATCTGGTTGAAGTCGCAGTCGTAGACATCGCCTTGCCAGTCGACGCTGATCAGATCACGGCACATGACCGACTCGAGATTGTCATCACGATGCGCGTTGCGCAGCAACTGCATATACCCGTCGAACTGCCCTTTGCTGATCAGCGTGGAGCCAAAGCGCTGAATCGGCATGTTCGCCAGGGTGAAGAGATGCGAGAAACGAATGCCGAATCGCTCGCCCAGGAAACGCCGATAGTCCTGCTCGAGTTCGGCCTGCGCAGGCGGCAGCGACGGCCCCTGCGGGTTGTAGACGAGATTCAGCTCGAGCGTGTCTCCGTAGCCCAGAGCATTGAGCCGCCTGAGCGACTCGATGCTCTTCTCAAACACCCCTTTTCCTCGTTGCGCATCGACATTGTCCTCGAGGTAACAGGGCAAGGATGCCGTGATCCGCACCGACTGCGCGGCGAGAAACTCGGCAGTATCTTCCTGCCCGGGCTCATGCAGCACGGTGAGGTTGCAGCGGTCGATGACGTCGATACCGGCCGACCTGGCCTCTCGCACGAGATGCTTGAAGCGAGGATTCAGCTCCGGGGCGCCGCCGGTAAGGTCGAGCAGGGAGACTTTGGCGCGACGCGCGAACGACAACACTTGCTCGATCGTGTCAGCCGACATCTGTTCGCGCCGGTTAGGCCCGGCATTCACATGGCAATGCACGCAGGATTGATTGCAGAGATAGCCGAGATTGACCTGAAGGGTCGAGACTTTTCGGCGTTGCAGGCGGGGAAAACTCGAAACCGCCAGCAGGGGCAGAACAGCGTGCATAGAACCTCACCAGTTCAGTCGGCGCAACACCAGATGCCGATTCCGTTGAATCGATCCCTGTGCCGTCCGACACCATGTATTCGATCATTGTAGCGAGCGACCTACCGGCGATCGGCCGATCGCCGTTGCGATGACGCTCGGCGAACACACCGAGACAGCGCAGTCGCAGGCGCCGAGGGCGAACTTACATGTTGAGAGGCGCAACGCGGATTGGGAATGCGCCGACCCGCGCACTGGCGGAACATCCGAGCGAAGCGCCAGGCCTGGCCTGGCGCATGCCGCTGAGAAAGAAGAAGTTGGTCGGGGCGGCGGGATTCGAACTCGCGACCCCTTGCACCCCATGCAAGTGCGCTACCAGGCTGCGCTACGCCCCGAACCGGGCGCAAGTATAACAGGCTTGGGAGAAGCTTGATCCGGGCTCCTAGGGCCCACATGCATCAACGATGCCGGGGTCGGGAAAGAGCCGGGAAAGACGGTGTCAGGCCTCGCGCAACAGCGCGATTGCCGCCTTCAGATCACCGCGGATCGCGCCGATGTCCTGCCCGTCGACCATGAAACTGTCGGGCGTGGTCGCCGCACCATTGTCGCCGCGCGCAACGCCAGTCTCGCCGAGCCGGTTTCTCGCACCGCTGATCGTGAAGCCCTGCTCGTACAACAACTCACGAATTCGACGTACCAGCAGCACTTCGTGATGCTGGTAATAGCGCCGGTTGCCACGACGCTTCATCGGGCGCAGCTGGGTGAACTCCTGTTCCCAATAGCGCAGCACATGTGGCTTGACGCCGCACAGCTCACTGACCTCACCGATCGTGAAGTAACGCTTCGCAGGAATCGGCGGCAGATCAACCGCACCTTCGGCCCTCGGAGACTGACTCATGCTCCGGCCCCTGGCATCGGCGCGGCGGTCTGGTCGATCAGATTCTTGAGCTTCTGGCTGGCATGGAAAGTGACCACACGGCGAGCGGAGATCGGGATTTCCTCGCCAGTCTTCGGATTGCGGCCCGGCCGCTCGGGCTTGTCACGCAACTGAAAATTACCGAAGCCCGAGAGCTTGACGCTCTCGCCGCGCTCGAGTGCGGCGCGAATCTCATGGAAGAAGGTTTCGACCATGTCTTTGGCTTCGCGCTTGTTCAGACCGACCTGATCGAACAGCATCTCGGCCAGCTCGGCCTTCGTGAGCGTGCTCGCCGAAGAATCATCCGAATCGGGATCGATGGCCTCGATCATCTGGTTGGGTGCCGGCTCGAACGAATCAGACAGGTCAGTGGACATGGCAGAGAAAGATCACGGATCAACAAGCGGCTGGCAGGGGCTGAGCCCGGGCAGCCGGCCCGTCAGCGCAGCCGGGCGCCGAAACATGCGGCGAGACCGGCCAGCACCGCCTCGACAGCCGCCGTCACCTCGGCCTCCTCCAGGGTGCGCTCAGTATCCTGCATCCACAACCTGAAGGCAAGGCTTTTTTCCTTAAAATCCAACCCCTTACCGCGATATTCGTCAAACAGCCTGACGTTCTTGATAAATCCGGCAGCAGAGTTTTTGCTCGCGATTTCGCGAACCTCACGTTCAATATCGGCCCATGCCACCTGAGTTCCGACGACGATCGCGAGATCGCGGATCGAGGGCGGGAACTTCGACATCGGTACGAACACCGGCAGCGCGCGCTCGAGCAGCGGTTGCGCGTCCAGTTCCGCCAGGGCCACCGGCCCGGGCAGGTCCAGCGCCTGCTGATGGGCGGGATGCAACATGCCGATCCAGCCGACCTCGCGGCCATCGCGGGCCAGGCGGATTCGCGCCGATCGGCCGGGATGCAGCGCGGGATGTACGGCCGCTTCGAAACTCAGGCGCTGGTCACCGGCGGCGGCCTCGACATCGGCCTTCAGATCGAAGAAATCGATGGCGCGCGCGCCGACGCCCCACTGCTCCGGCGCCGCGGGCCCCTGGGCGAGCCAGGCAACCCGCACAGGCTGCTCGATACCGGCGACATCGAGCGCGCCGGCGCGATGATCCGGGTTGGCCCAGAAGACCCGCCCCATCTCGAACAATCGCACGCGCGAGGCGCGCCGATTGAGATTGGCCGCCATGGTTTGAACGAGCCCGGCCCACAGGTGGGTGCGCATGACATTCATCGTCTGCGCGATCGGGTTCAGCAGTGCGATCGGCTTGCGCTCACCCAGCCGTTCATCGAGCGCGCCATCCACGAAGCTGTAATTGATCACTTCCTGGTAGTCGCGCGCCGCGATGACGCGCTTGAGCTCATTGGGACGCCGTCGGGATTCAGAGGCCGGCCGCATGGCGGCCCTGGCCAGGGGCGCACGCAGCGGCAGACGCTGGTAGCCGTAGATCCGGGCGACTTCCTCGATCAGATCTTCCTCGATCGTCAGATCGAAGCGCCTGCTCGGAATGCCGATGGTCACCGACCCCGTATCGCGGGTCACCGCTTCGAGGCCGAGGCGCGCGAGCGACGAGATGATGGCGTCATCGTCGATCGCAACGCCGATCACCTGCCGGGCCCGCTCGAACCGCAGGGTGACCGGTGCGCGCTGCGGCATCGAGGGTGCCTGGTCGTCGATCGGGCCGGCCTCACCACCGCAGATATCCAGGATCAGCCTGGAAAGGTACTCGATGTGATCGACGGTCGTCGCGGCATCGACACCGCGCTCGAAACGGTAGCCGGCATCGGTCGAGAAATTCAGCAGCCGCGAGCGGCCGGCAATGGCCTCGGGCCACCAGAATGCGGCCTCCACATAGATATTGCGTGTGTCGTCGTCGACCGCGGTGGCTTCGCCACCCATGATGCCGGCGAGACTCTCCAGCGCCTTTTCATCGGCGATGACACCAAAGCGCGCATCGAGCGCGACCGTCTGGCCGTTGAGCAATTCGAGCGACTCACCCTCGCGCGCCCAGCGCACGGTCATGCCACCGTGCAGGCGGTCACGATCGAAGATGTGCGACGGACGGCCGAGCTCGAGCATCACGTAGTTGGAGATATCGACCAGCGCAGAGATGGAGCGCTGACCGGCTCGCTCGAGGCGTTCGCGCATCCAGGCCGGGGTGGCCGCACGGGCATCGACATTGCGGATGATCCGCCCCGAGAAGCGTCCGCACAGATCCGTGTCCTGGATCGTGACCGGCAAGATCTCGTCGTGGGTTACCGCGACCGGCTCGAAACCGGGCAGCGTCAGCGACGATCCGCTGATCGCGGCCAGTTCGCGGGCCACGCCGGTCACGCTCAGACAATGCCCGAGATTGGGCGTGAGTTTGAGTGTATGTATGGGTTCGTCGAGCGCGAGCAGCTCACGCAGGTCAGCCCCGACCGGTGCATCGTCTGCCAGCGCCATCAGGCCGGAGTGGTCCTCGGACAAACCGAGTTCATGCGCCGAGCACAGCATGCCGTTGCTGAGCACGCCACGCATCCTGACGGGTTTGATCACAAAATCCCCGGGCAGAACCGCGCCGGGCAGCGCACATGGAACGCGCATGCCGGCGACCGCATTCGGCGCGCCGCAGACGATCTCGGTGATGCCCTGGCCGGCGTCGACCTCGCAGAGTTTGAGCCTGTCCGCGTCGGGGTGCGGCCGGCAGGCCCGGATCTCGCCGACCACGACGCCCGAAACGTCGGTGCGAACGGCACGCTGTCCTCGACCTCGAGGCCGGCCATGGTCAGGCGCTCGGCCAGCTCCTCGCTGGTCCAGGGCGGATTGCAATAGGCTCGCAGCCAACGCTCAGGAATTCTCATGGCTATCGTCCGAACTGCTGCAGAAAGCGCAGATCGTTATCGAAGAAGAGTCGGAGATCACCAATGCCGTAGCGAAGCATGGCGAGTCGTTCGATGCCGGAGCCGAATGCGAAGCCGATGTAACGCTCGGGATCCAGCCCGATGTTGCGTACCACCTGCGGATGCACCTGGCCCGCACCGGAGACCTCCAGCCAGCGCCCGGCAAGCGGCCCGTCGCCAAAGCGCATGTCGATCTCGGCCGAGGGCTCGGTGAACGGGAAATACGACGGCCTGAAACGCAGCTCGATATCGTCGCGTTCGAAGAACTGCGCGAGGAAATCCGCGTAGACGCTCTTCAGATCCGTGAGGCTGATGTTCTCATCGATCCACAGGCCCTCCACCTGATGAAACATCGGCGAATGTGTGGCATCGGAATCCACGCGATATGTGCGACCCGGCGCGATCACCCGGATCGGCGGCTGATGCGATCGCGCATAGCGGATCTGCATGGGCTGGTGTGCGTGCGTAACAGCAGGCCGCCATCCTCCCCACGCTTGTCACCGAAGTCGACGTAGAACGTGTCAGGCATCGAACGCGCCGGATGATTCTCCGGTGTGTTCAGCGCCGTGAAATTGAAGAAGTCCTCTTCGATCTCCGGACCATCGGCGATGTCGAAACCGATCGATCCGAAGATCGCCTCGATGCGCTCGATGGTCAGCGTGATCGGATGCAGCCCGCCACCACCGTGCCCGCGGCCCGGCAAGGTCACATCGACCGCCTCGGCGGCCAGTTGCTGCTGCAGTCGCTGGCCGGCCAGGGCACTCTCGCGCTCGTTCAAGAGCGCCTCGAGCGAGCCCTTGATGGCATTCAAGCGCTTGCCTTCGAGGCCCCTCTGCTCGGCTGGCAGACGACCGAGCGATTTCATCTGCTGGGTCAGCTGGCCATCGCGACCGAGATAGCTCGCCTTGACATTCGCCAGCGCCGCATCATCGGCTGCTGCCGCGATACGCGCAGCGGCATCGCGCAGCAACGCGTCGGCGTCAGAATCCGTCGCCATGTTCACGCTCCCCAGAAACGAGATCAGGCTGCCGAAAAACCCGCGCCCCCGAAACACGGGCAACACGCGATGTCTTTGAGCAGCCTGCGAAGGCCGGGCAGCGAGCGCGCAGACCTTGGTCTGAGTGTCCGCGGCCCGGGCCGACAAACTGAATGGAACCGGCGGGCCTGGACCGACACTCGGCCGTTGCCCGCCTCGGCATCAGGCCGCCAGGGACGCCTTGACCCGCTCGACCACCGCACCGAAACCGGGCTTGTCATTCACGGCCATATCGGCCAGAACCTTGCGGTCCAGTTCGATGTTGGCCTTGGTGAGGCCGTTGATGAATGCGCTGTAGGTCAGGCCGTGCTCGCGTGCGGCGGCGTTGATCCGCACGATCCACAGGGCGCGGAAGGTTCGCTTGCGCGCGCGGCGATCACGATATGCATACTGGCCGGCCTTCATCACCGCCTGATTGGCGATGCGAAATACCGTACTGCGACGACCGCGATAGCCCTTGGCCGCGGCCATCACCTTCTTGTGACGTGCGCGGGCGGTAACGCCTCTCTTGACTCGTGGCATGTCTGATCCTCCTCAGGCGTACGGCATCATGGCCTTGACGGCCTTGACGTCGGACGCATGGACCTCGACCATGCCGCGCAGCTGACGCTTGTTCTTCGTCGTCTTCTTGGTCAGGATGTGACGCTTGAACGCCTGACCACGCTTGATCGAGCCGCCCGGGCGGACCTTGAAGCGCTTGGCTGCGCCTCGTTTCGTTTTCATCTTGGGCATCGTGCCACCTTCGACTTTGTCTGCCTTGTCAGGAGGGTGACCCCTTCGGCCACCACTTATCGCCCTGCTCGGCTTCTTCTATGGAGCCAGCAAAACCGCCCCACTACGGCCCTGCGCAAGCAAGGCCGCGAAACTTGTTCCGGATTCGGGAACGACTACTTCTTCTTGCGCGGTGCGAGCACCATCACCATCTGGCGGCCTTCCATCTTCGGCATGAGTTCGACATTGGCCAACTCGAGCAGATCTTCACGCACGCGCTCCAGCACCTGCAGACCAAAACGTTGATGCGCCATTTCGCGACCGCGAAAACGCATCGTCACCTTGGCCTTGTCACCATCTTCCAGGAAGCGCTTCAGGTTGCGCAGCTTGACCTGATAGTCACCTTCTTCGGTGCGAGGACGGAACTTGACCTCTTTGACCTGGATGATCTTTTGCTTGGCTCTTGCCTCATGCGCCCGCTTCTGCTCCTGGTACTTGTACTTGCCGTAGTCCATCAGCCGGCAAACCGGCGGCGATGCCTGCGGTGCAATCTCGACCAGATCGACAGATGCGGCTTCCGCCGCGCGGCGTGCCTCAGCCAGACTGACGATACCCAGGGGCTCGTTGTCGATGCCGCTTAACCGAACCTGAGGTGCGGTGATTTCGTCATTGACGCGGTGCGAACGTGATGATGTAGCGATTACTCGATCTCCATGAACTCTCGAAAACGCGACGGGCCGCTCAGCCTGGCTGCGCGGCCCGTTCGGCCACCTCGCCGAGGGCGCGATTCGCAAACGCCTCGACGCTAAGACTGCCGAGATCCCGACCACCGCGCGCTCGCACGGCAACCTGGCCGTTGGCGGCTTCTTTGCCGCCCACGACCCGCACATACGGAAGCTTCTGCAGACTGTGCTCGCGGATTTTATAGCCGATTTTCTCGTTTCGCAAATCGGCTTCGACCCTAAGCCCTTGTTTTTTCAGTGCTTCGACAACGGTCCGCGCATAGGCATGCTGGTCGTCGGTGATCGTGCAGACCACCGCCTGGACCGGCGCCAGCCAGAGCGGCATCGCACCGGCGGCATTTTCGATCAGGATGCCGATGAAGCGCTCGAGCGAGCCCACGATGGCCCGGTGCAGCATCACCGGCACCTGTCGGGTGTTGTCCTCGGCCACGTACTCGGCGCCGAGCCGCTCGGGCATATTGAAATCGACCTGGATCGTGCCGCATTGCCAGTGCCGGCCGATGGCGTCGCGCAGCGTGTATTCGATCTTGGGCCCGTAGAAAGCGCCCTCGCCCTCCGAGATCTCGAACTCGGCGCCGCTGGCGCGCAGGCTCTCGATCAGGGCCTGCTCGGCCCGATCCCATTGCGCATCGGTGCCCACGCGCTTGGCCGGCCGGGTGGCAACTTTATAAAGGATTTCGTCAAAGCCAAAGTCGCGATAGACCTTCTGCAGCAACGCGGTATACGCGATGCACTCGGGCTGGATCTGCGCTTCGGTACAAAAGATATGACCGTCGTCCTGCACGAACCCGCGCACGCGCATGATCCCGTGCAGCGCGCCGGACGGCTCATTGCGATGACAGGAGCCGAACTCGCCATAGCGCAGCGGCAGATCCCGGTAGCTACGCAGCGCGGATCGATACACCTGGACATGCCCCGGACAGTTCATCGGCTTGACCGCATAGGTGCGATTCTCCGATTCGGTCGTGAACATGTTTTCTTTGTAGTTATCCCAATGCCCCGAACGCTCCCAGAGCGAGCGATCGAGAATCATCGGGCAGCGGATCTCCTGGTAACCGTTGTCTTCATACACGCGGCGCATGTACTGCTCGACCTGCTGCCAGACCGCCCAGCCACGGGGATGCCAGAAGACCATGCCGGGGGCATCGTCTTGCATGTGGAACAGATCGAGCTCGCGGCCCAGCCGACGATGGTCGCGCCGCTCGGCCTCCTCGATGCGATGCAGATAGGCGGCGAGATCATCCTTGCTGCGCCAGGCAGTGCCATAAACGCGCTGCAGCATCTCGTTGCGCGAATCACCCCGCCAGTAGGCACCGGCCAGCTTCATCAGCTTGAAGACCTTCAGCCGCCCGGTGTTGGGCACATGCGGACCACGGCAGAGATCGATGAAATCGCCCTGCCGATACAGCGAGATCTGCTCACCGGCGGGGATGCTGCCAATGATCTCCGCCTTGTAGGCCTCACCCTGTTCGCGGAAAAACGCCACCGCCTCATCGCGATCCCATTGCTCACGCTGCACCGGGATGTTGCGCGCCACGATCTCGGCCATCCGCTTCTCGATCGCTTCGAGGTCTTCGGGGGTGAACGGCCGCTCGAAGGCAAAGTCGTAGTAGAAGCCGTCTTCGATCACCGGGCCGATCGTGACCTGGGCGCTCGGAAACAACTCCTTGACCGCATGAGCCAGCAGATGCGCAGTGGAGTGGCGGATGATCTCGATCCCTTCGGCATCACGATCCGTGATGATCGCCAGGCTGGCATCGGATTCGAGCCGGTGAGAGAGATCGACGGGTCGGCCGTCGACGCGGCCAGCAAGGGCAGCCTTGGCCAGCCCCGGGCCGATCGACGACGCGACGTCGGCGACGGTCAGCGGGGCATCGAATTCACGAACCGAGCCGTCTGGGAGAGATATCTTGATCACGCCTGCGCTGGAAACGCGGCCAGCGCGCATCGTCACGGCCATCGGCGGCAAGGAGCCGCACATGGTCCTGCGCGAAAACATCCGCGGCAAGACGGAATGACATCAAGACGATGCGCGCGGCCTTTGAAAGCTGGTAGGCGCGATTGGACTCGAACCAACGACCCCCACCATGTCAAGATGGTGCTCTAACCAGCTGAGCTACGCGCCTGAAGCTGTCGAGTATAGCATGAACTCTGGGAGCACTTCGCACGCACATCGTCTGAATCGCGCCACCGAGACTGATGAACGCCCTGCTACTCCCGCAAGGCAGCACGCCCGAGCGCCAGTACCGGCAGCACACCCACCATCACGATCATCAACGATGGTAGCGCCGACTGCGTGAGCCGCTCGTCCGAGGCAAACTGGAACGCGACGACCGCCAGCGTGTCGGTGTCGAAGGGGCGCAGGACCAGTGTTGCCGGTAGCTCCTTCAGGCATTCGATCATCACCAGCAGACCGGTCAGCGCCAGGCTGCGCCGCAACAGCGGCCAGTGCACCTCCAGCAGCACCGCGAGCGGACCGCGGCCGAGACTACGGGCGCTGTCGTCCATGCTGCGCGCGATGCGCGCCAGCCCCGCGTCCAGCCCCTGATAGGCCACCGCAAAAAAGCGCACCGCATAGGCCCAGACCAGAGCCACGACGGTGCCGGACATCAGCGCCTGACCGGCCAACGGCTGCCACAACCAGCGATCGACGCTGCCCGCCACCTGCAGCAGACCGATACCGAGGACGATGCCGGGCAAGGCATAGCCGCCGAGTGCCAGCGCCACGGCCAGCCGGGTGCCCCGGCCTGCCGCCTGGCGCACAGCATAGGCGGCCAGCAGCCCCACGGTCATGGTGGCGAGCGCACCGAGCAGCGCCAGCGAGACCGTATTCCACAGCCACTGCGGCAGGCGGGGGTCGACGGCCGCGCCATCGCCGAGCCAGCGCCAGATCAACAGCCCCGCCGGCAGGACGAAGCCAAGCAGCGCGGGAGCGGCACAGGCACAAACCGCGCCCAGCGCCCCGGCCCCGGCCAAGCGCCGGCGAACGGGATGCCGCCCCGCGCGCTGCACAAAGGACATGCGGCCGCGCTGGCGACGCTCGATCAGCGCAAGCAGAGCGATGAACGCCAACAACACGATGGCAAGGCGCGCCGCTCCGGTGCGATCACCGAGGGAAAGCCAGGATCGATAAATGCCGGCGGTGAAACTGTCGACCGCGAAATAGTTGACCACCCCGAAATCGGCCAGGGTCTCCATCAGCACCAGCGCCGAACCGGCGACGATCGCGGGTCTGGCCACCGGCAGGACCACCCGCCACCAAAGTCCGATCGGTCGCTGTCCGAGCGAGCGGGCCGCCTCGTCCAGAGAAACCGGACGCTCGGCAAAAGCCGCACGCGACAGCAGGTAGACATAGGGGAACAAGGCCAGTCCGAGGAACAGACCAGCGCCCCAGGTGGAGCGGAAATCCGGAAACCAGTACTCGCGCACCTGCCATCCGGTAAACGCGCGCAGCGCCGATTGCAGCGGCCCGGTGGTTTCGAGAAAGTCGGTATAGGCGTAGGCCATCACGTAGGCCGGCATCGCCAGCGGCAGCACCAGCAGCACGGCCAGGAATGCTCGCCCGGGAAAATCGTAGCTGGCCACCAGCCAGGCACTGCCCACGCCGACCGACAGCGACACCGCGAGCACCATGATCGCCAGACCCGCGGTGGTCAGCACATAGCCGGGCAGGACGGTCTGCACGAGGTGGCTGAGCGTCCCCACGCCCTCCGCCACCCCGAGGGAGGTGAACAGCAAGGCGATGACGGGCGCCGCCACCGCCAGCGCCATCAGCGCCGCAAACACCGGCAGGGCCCCCTGCCGCGCGATCGGCCCGCGCCCGTGCCGGCCGGGGCGGGACACCAGACTGCGATCAGTCATGGACAACAAGGCGGCTGGCCGCGATTCGAACCATCATCGACATAGATACCCGGGAATAGAATTTCCGCTGGCAAGCATAAGTGATCAACGCGTTACGATCCCGATCCATGTCCCAGAACCGTGAACAAGCCAGCGCGCTGATCGTGAACGACCTGCATCTCGCCTACCAGGCCGAGGCAGGCGTGCTGCCGGTGTTGCGTGGTCTGAGCTTCGATCTGGGCCGCTCCGAGATCGGCTGCCTGCTCGGCGAGAGCGGCTGTGGCAAGACGACCGCGATGCGCGCGATCGCCGGGTTCGTCGATCCGCAGCGCGGAAGTGTCGTGATCGAGGGGCGCGAGGTGGCGGGCCCGGCGATTTCCACGCCGCCCGAAGACCGCTCGGTCGGGGTGGTTTTCCAGGACTATGCCCTTTTTCCGCATCTGAATGTCGCCCGCAATGTCGGTTTTGGCTTGCGCGCGCTGGCCGAAGAGGAGCGGCGCGAGCGAATCGACGAAATGCTGGCACTGGTCGGCCTGGCCGACAGCGCCCAGCGCTATCCGCATGAACTGTCCGGCGGGCAGCAGCAGCGCGTGGCGCTGGCACGCGCCCTGGCGCCGCGCCCGAAAGTGCTGCTGCTGGACGAGCCATTCTCGAACCTCGACCCCGACCTGCGCGAGCGGCTGGCGCTGGAAGTCCGAGACCTGCTCAAGGTCACGGGCACCACCGCCTTGCTGGTCACCCATGATCAGTACGAGGCCTTTGCCATGGCCGATCGGATCGGCGTGATGGAAGGCGGAAGGATCGTGCAATGGGACACCGCCTACCAGCTCTATCACCGTCCGCAGAGCCGTTCAGTGGCGGATTTCATCGGCCAGGGCTCGTTTGTCACCGGGGAGATCCTGAACGAGGGCGGTGCCACCCTGCTGGCCTTCGAAATCGGCCGCATGCCGGTACCGGGCCGCTCCGACCGCTCACTGGCCACCGCGCAGGCCGACGCCCACAACCGGGTCGAGGTGCTGCTTCGGCCAGACGATGTGGTCTATGACGAAACCAGCGAGATCCGTGCGGAGGTGATCCGCAAGTCTTTTCGAGGCGCCGCTTTTCTATACACGCTTCGGCTGCCTAGCGGACGTACGCTGCTCGCGCTGGTCCCGAGCCATCATGATCATCAGATCGGCGCGCACATCGGCATCCGCTTCGCTGCCGAACATGTGGTCACCTTCCCGCTGGACGACAGCTGATCGCGGGCGTCCAGACTCCTTGCGCCTGAGGATCAGCCGTGGGACAGATCGGGTTCGCGCCCGACATCGGCGCCAACGGCAACCAGCCGGCGCAGGCGTCCGCGCCGAAACAGGTCGGCGATCTCTGCCATCGGTCGCGAGACCGCCCGGCGGTCCGGGGCGCGCACCAGCATCGCCACGGTGCGTTTTTCATTGATCCAGAGCACCTTCAGGCGCATGGCGCGTGTGCCGCGTGGGCGATACTCGAGCCATTGACCCGGCCGCAGCTGCGTGAACTGCTGACTCGCGCGTGCCTCCGAGACACTCAGTGGCTGGGGCAGGTCGTCCAGGTCAGCCGTTTCGATCAGCGCCAGTAGCCGGTCCGCACTCGCGCCGCCTGGTGCCGTCTGCACGGACGGATGCTTCTTGTCCGGGCCTGCCTGGCCGGCCGTGTCGGCCGTTGCACGCGAGGCACCGGACTCAGCCGACGCTTCGGCAACGGAGCGCTCGCCGGTATCGCGGCTACGTCGTTCGCCGCCCGGCAGGCGTGCCGGGGCGGATGCACGCGGCCGCCGTGGCGGCTGCGGCCGGCGTGGTTCGGTCGCGGCCGGAACTGCGCGTTCGACCGCCGAGGCCTGCGCCCGCTGCGCCAGCGAGGCGATGCGCTCTTCGAGCACCGGCAAAGCGTCGACGTCGTAATAGGTGGCGCCCTGTAACTCGCCCGCCGCCGGCGCAGGCATCTCGCTGCGGGCGCCCCGGCTGACCGCATCGTCGCCACGATGCAGGCGGCGCAGATGCAGCAGAAACAGTTCATCGAAGAAGTCGCGGTGCGCATCGGGCGACACGCCGATCTGGCGCATGCCCGAATGCAGCCGCTCGATCAGCCCCGGAATACGCGCGGCCAACGGGCCGCGCCGCCCGCTGCGCAGATCGCCATCGACCGTGTCGAGCAGTTCATCGACCACCGTCAGCGCATCCTCGAAGGCGGGACTGTCCTGCCCGTCGCGCAAGGCGGTGGTCCGCAACACCCGCGACCAGACGGTGTCCAGGAAGCCGACCACGGTATCGGGCAGCAGCCGCTGGTGGGTCTTGCGCTCGAGGCGGCTCGAGATCTGCTCGGTGACCGCGCGCTCCTGCTCACGCCCCGGACGGCGCGAATAATCGCGGCGATTGCGCTGCGCCGGCGTGGACTCGAGCGCCTTGCGCTGTCTTGCCATGCGCTGCACCAGGCGCCGAACGCCATCCCCGGCACGCGCTTGTTCACGCTCGACCTGGCTCGCGAGCACCCTGAGCCGCTCATAGAGATTCGCCGACACGATCTCAAGCGCGCGAACCACCGTCTCCAGACGCTGATGAAGCTCGCCGCCACGCTGCCATTGCCCGCCGAAATCCTCGGCGATCGCTCCAAGGTTCTCGATCAGGACGCGCAGTGACCGGCCTTGCTCACCAAGATAGCCAGGATCGATCAGGGCCAGCACGAGCACCGGTTGCTGCAGACGCCAGATCAGCGGTCGCGCCGCCTCGGGCAAGGTCTGATCATCGATCTCGTAGTCGAACATGGCCGCCACCAGATCGACCACTGCCAGTTGGGCATGGCTGCCGCCAGAGGCATGAAGGCGGGCCCGCACCTCGTCGAAGAATCGTGTGCGGGTGGCCCGCGCATATGGCACCAGGCCGATCCCGTGGGCGAAAGCAACCGCCTCGGCCTCCAGTTCCGCCACCGGGCGCAGCGCCCGCAGGGCATGCGCATCCGGGGCGCCCGGTGAACGCGCCAACGGGCTGCTCGCCAATGCGCGCGCCGCCCCGTCGGCGGCCGCGGCACGCAGCGCATGCGGGGCTGCCGACGCGGACCCGGGGCCACGATCGGACGACGAAGGCATCTGGTTCATGCTGCAGGTGGTCGGACGACGGCCGCAGCCCATTGCGGCGGCCTCGTCAACAGTGCGAATGGCACCGACCAATGCTACCCGATCGGGAACGCAGCAGCGGGCATCGGGGGCCTGGCGGGCCGCCCGACAAAGGGATGTCAAAGTGCCCGACTCTGCCGGGGCGCTACATCAGCTCGTCACGGCGATCGTCGGTCTCGCCATAACGGTGCAGCGCGGGAGCCTTCAGACCCTGATAGACCTCGTCGAGGCGGGCATTGATCAATGCCCCCTGCGCAGCGAACAAGGAATTACCGAGCACATCGCCATCGACAATGAACGGCCCGAAACGCTTTACCTCGAACACCCACATGGCCTGCGCGATGCCGAGCTCGTCGAGCCAGTGCACCTCCCGCACCCGTTGCACCCCCCGCCCCAACAAGGCGCCGGTACCGTAGCCGACTGTGGTGAGATAGACCGCCCCGCGCGGCGCGAGAATGTCCCGGTAGTCCGCCTCGCGCATCCCGCCCTTGCCGATCACCACCCGGGTGCCGGTCAGATCCAGCCATTGCGCCAGCCACTTCGAAAAGCGAAAGCTGGCGGTCGCTGTGACTCCCCCGATCCGATAGCCCCCATGGCCATCGGGCGCAGCGGCCGGAGAACAATGGAAATTGGCGTTGGTAGCGCTCATCACGCCCCCGGGCAGCGCCTGGCCTTCGCCCAGGACGCGCTGATAGACCCCCTCCCGGGCCGTGTAGACCACGCCCTCCAGATAGACCACATCGCCCATGCGCAACTCGGCCAAAGCCTGTTCAGTGGCCGGCAATGCCAGAGAAACTTCTCTCATCGACGGTTCTAGGTCTGTGCCCATTCGACGGTCTCCCTACGCATGTAATCGGTGAACCAGCGAGGTTCGCTGCGGTACTCGACGCGGCCATCGGGATGGATACGGGCCGTGGCCCGTCGCGACGACAGGCAAAAGCTGTGCACGCTCATCGGCATGCCGCCGGTATGGGTGAAGCCGACCTCGATGTGGCAGTCGACCACCATCGAATTGCCCGCGAAGCCCATCGCGCCAATGCCGATCGAATTGCCCAGGGCCTTCAATTCGTCTTCCAGCGCGGCAATCTTCGGATCCGGGTTGCGCTCGCCCACCGTGCGCAGGCAGGCCGCCTGCTTGCCCAGCACCATGCAGGTGTCCTTGGAGCCGCCCAGCCCGATGCCGACGATGGCCGGCTGGCAGGCCAGGCCGCGCTTGCCAAACGACACCATCGCATCGAGAAAGAAGCGCTTGATGCCATCGACGCCGTCGCCCGGGAAGAGCATCCGGTAATCGGTGCCGAACAGGCCCCCCTTATGAACCGTGGTGATGTCGATCCAGTCGACCTCGGGCTCGAAACTCCAATCGATCTCGGGCGCGTTGATCCCCACATTGTTGTTGTGTTCGGTGCGCCAGAGCGGATGAACCCGGTTGGGGCGCAGCGGGATGTCGCGGGTCGCCTGCGCGGTGGCCCGGCGCAGCGCGCGCTCGATGCCGGTAAAGCCGCCACGAAGCGGGAAGCCGTCACCCACCTTCACGAAGTAACGAGGCAGGCCGGTGTCGGCGCACATCGGGCGGCGATCGGCGCTGGCCGCTTCCCAGTTGTCGAACATCGCCTTGAGCACGAACACCGGCAACCCGTTCTTCTCATTACGCATCACGGTGCGCAGACCATCGGCATAGTCGGGCGGGATATCGATCGCCGCCCGCTTCATGATCTCGTAGGCCGCCGCCTCGATCTGATCAGGATCGACCATCGCTTTGCTCTCCTCGATGCGTATCGTGCGCCTGCTGGCCCGCGATCCCGACCTCGCCATCGATCAGGGACTCGCCCGGACGCACGATCGTGAACTGTACCGGCACCATCTCGATCGCCAGTTCATCGGCCTCGCCGGCCGCGGCTACCCGGGTGTAGGTGGAGTGTTCGAGCACGCCGGTCTCGGGAAAATCTTCGCGAAAGTGGGCGCCGCGAGAATCCTCGCGTGCCAGCGCGGCCTCGGCGATCACCGCGCTGATCTGCAGCAGGTTGTCCAGATTGAGCCAGTCATGCCAGGTGAGATTGAACGCCCTGTCACCATCACTGAGACCCATCTCGCGCAGGCCTGCTGCCAGTTCGCCAACCTCCTCACGTCCGCGTCGCAGACCCTCGCGGGTGCGCAGGACACCGACGTGATTCCACATCGATTCCCAAAGCTGTTCGCGCAGGCCCAGGAGATCTCCCGCGCGGCGTCCGAATGGCACCTCGGCACGCGCAATGCCGGCGTCGATCGCGGTGGGGTCCGGATCGCGCCAGCACCCGTCGCGCGCCACCCAGCGGGCCATTGTCTCGCCGGCGATTCCGCCGAAGACGGTGGAATTGGCAACCCCGTTTCCACCCAGACGATTGGCGCCATGCACACCGCCGCAATCCTCGCCCGCGGCGAACAGGCCGGGTTCGGCGGTGCTGCAGTCGGGCTCGAACTCCAGTCCGCCCATCAGGTAATGCGCAGTCGGCACCACCTCGACGCGGCCGGCGGCAAGATCGAAGCCGCAGTCCGCGCAGCGTTTGACCATGCCCGGGAAGCGCCTGGCCACATTCTCTGGCCCGAGGTGGGCCATCTCGATATAGACCCCGCCCATTGGCGTGGTCCGGCCCGCACGCATCTCGGCGTAGATGGCACGACTGACGACGTCGCGGGTCGCGCGCTCGCCGCCCGGGTCATAGTCCTGCATGAAGCGCCGCCCGCTGCCATCGAGCAGATAGCCGCCCGCGCCGCGCAGGCCTTCCTCGAGAACCGTTCCGGTCATCCGGGTGTACGGCCCACCGAGCAGGCCGGTCGGATGAAACTGAACCATCTCCATGTCGCGCAATTTCAGCCCGTAGCGCAGGGCCATCGCCAGACCGTCGCAGGTCTTGTCACCCGAGGGCGTGTGATAACGGTACATCGTCGGGCCGCCGCCGGTGGCCAGCAACACGGCCTTGGCCTGGACCAGTCGATAACCGCCGCCACGCATGTCGATCATCAGCGCCCCGGAGATCCCGGAGCCGTCGGCAGCCGGGATCAACTCGATCGCGCGATGCTCCTCCAGCCGATGCACATCGAGCGCGCGAACCTGTTCCATCAAGCGGTTGATGATCTCGATCCCGGTCAGGTCGCCCTTGTGAACGGTACGATCGAAGCTCTGCCCGGCAAAAGCCTTCTGATGCAGGCTGCCATCCGGATTGCGATCGAAAAAGCAGCCAATCTCGTTCTCGAGCTCCCGCACCCGCTCGACCGCGCCGACGCAAAGACGCCAGGCCAGATCCTGGCGCGGCAGCCACTTGCCGCCGACGATCGTGTCCATGAAGTGCCGCTCGATGGAATCGTCATCGGCCAGGGCGACGTTATAGCCCCCCTGGACCATGCGCGTGCAACCACATTTGCCCATCAGCCCCTTGACCGCCAGCGTGACCTGCAGCGACGGGTCGGTCTGCTTGGCGTGCAGCGCGGCAAACAGTCCGGCACCGCCTGTTCCCAGAATCAGGATGTCGGTCCTGATCCGTTCGATGTTCATGGTCATCGACCGCTCCCCGCCGCCATCCAAAAGAACAATGCACCGATGATCAACGCGACCACCAACCCCGGCAGGATCCAGCCCAGACGCAGATTGACCGGTGCCTGACGGGGCCCGAACTCGATCGCCAGGATTCGCAGCCCGAAGATCAGGTGCAAGACCAGAAAGCTGACCAGCCCCCACTCCGCCAGCTTCACCCAGCCGCGCTCGGCCCAGTGCAACCAGCCTTGCAGGGCCTGCGCGCCATTCAAGGCCTCGCCCAGCAACAGGAAGTGCAAGGGCACGAAAGCGGCCAGGGCAAGGCCCGAAAGCCGGTGCCCGACGAAGGCCCAGTAACCACGCTCGCCCCGGTTCCTCATGCCACCACCCCGATCACCGCACGCGCGCCGAGCAACAGCAGCAGCAGCCCGAACGCCAGACTCAGCGCGTTGACCGCGCCGCTCCCCAGCCCGGTCCATTCGCGCAGCAGATTGCGCAGTCCGATCGGTGCGTGCAGCGCCACCGCCACCACGAATGCCCCGTAGAAGACCGCCCAGAGCATGTTCCCGCGGGTGCGCGCCAGGATCTCGTCGGCGCTCAGCCCGCCGTGCACCGCGTAGAACATCAACACCAGATGCACCAGCACCAGCGGCGCGAGCAGCATCGCACTGGCTCGCTGCAGCATGAACAGGCGCGCTTCGAACATCTCACTCATTCGGCCTCCTGCGCGATCAACGCGAATCATCGCCGCGGCCGGTCAGCGCCAGCCAGAATCCCGCCCGCTTCAGACCCGCAATGCTGCCCGTCGGGCTCAGCCCGACCGGGCAATGCCGCACGCACTGTCCCTGGGTGTGGCAGGAGCCGCAACCGCCGTCGGCCATCACCGTGGCCAGAACCTCGCGCCTGGCCTGATGTCGCTCGTCGTTGAACAAGGTCCAGGCGCGGTTCATTGCCGCCGGCCCGAGATAGTCCGGGTTCCAGCCGACAACGTCGCAGGCGCTGTAGCAGACAGCGCAATTGATGCACTCGATGCCCGCATCGACCGCTCGCCGCTGCCTGCTCCGGGGCTCGACAGACTGGGGCGGGTCATGGCGCGTGCGCCCGCCCTGAAAGCGGCCACCCGCACGCGCCCATTTGTCGAAGAACTCCGTCATGTCGCAGGCCAGGTCTTTGATGCGCGGCATGTGCCGCAGCGGCTCGATGGTCACGATCCGATCCTCGCCGATGACGCGGCTGACATGCGTGCGGCAGGTCCAGCGCGGCACACCATTGACCGTCATCGCGCACGAGCCGCACACCCCGACGCGGCAGGCGAACCGGTAGGCCAACGACGGCTCCAGGCGCCGCTGCACCTCGGTGACCAGATCGAGCACGGTCTGATTCTCGCGCAGCGGTACCCGATACTCGACCAGCGCTCCTTGGTCACGCCCGCGCCAGATGCGAACGGTGATCGCGTTCTCGTCCTGCTCCGACATCCACGCCTCCAGATTCGCCCGCCCGCAGTTCAGCCCGCCAGTGGCGTGTATGCCGGCGCTGCACGCCCCGCAATCCGCCAGTCCAGACACGCTACCCGCCCCGAAGCGCGTGCCTCTTCGAGCGCCGGCAACAAATCGCCCACGGATTCGACCCGCCGGCCGAAGCCGCCCAGGGATCTTGCCACGGCGTCATAAGCGGCCAGCGCAGACAACGAACAGGCGATCTGCCGATCCTCGCCATAGTCGCGAATCTGAATCTGGCGCTCGGCATTCCAGGCACCGTCATTGCCGACGATGACGATCGGCCGCACATCGTGCCGGGCCGCGGTCTCGAACTCGGCCAGATGAAAACCGATCGAGCCATCGCCTGAGAACAGCACCACCTGACGATCCGGGCACTCGATGCCCGCGGCGATCGCCATCGGCAGGCCCCCTCCGATGCCGCCGGATGGTCCGTTGATCAGTCGGGTGGGCGCCCCGACGAAGGCCTGCGCCCATTGGCCGAACTCACCACCGTCGACCACCAGGATCGGATCATCGAGCCGGGAAAGCCACTCGGCCACCGTTCGCAGACCCGCCACGAACGCAGGCTCGTCATCCTTCAATCCGCGATGCGCGAGTGCCATGGCCAGGTGCGCGCTCCACTGCGTGCGCGCAGCACTGGCCGGGGTGGCCGGATCGGGGATCCGGGCCGCATCACCATCGACCATCGCGCTCACGACCCCCCGTGGATCCGCCTGCAGGTATGTTGCCGGCCGTGAACCGAGCATGGTGCGCGACTGCGCGAGCACCGCCGGGTCGGGATGCACACAGATCAGCTCGGCCTGGGTGCCCCGCAGCCGCCCCACCGAGAAGTCCGGCGGCTGTCCGAGCAGGACGATGAGATCCGATTGGCCAAGAAGATCGGCGAACGCGCCGGCGGCCGGATCACGCAGACCGCGCGGGCTGATCGCAGCGCGCAGCGGCAAACCGAAAGAGCTGCTCAGCCGAACCCCCAGGCCATCGTGTCGCAGACCTCGCGCCAGCGCCGGTCCGGCAAATGCCACAGGACGCATGGCGCCGGCCAGACGCGCGGCGAGCAGGTCGGCCACTCGTGATGTGTCATCTGACGCGGGCGCTGGTTCAGCCGACATCGCCGGCCAGAGCGCCGAATCCGCGGCTCTCAGCAGTGCGTTGGCGGGCAATGCGACATGGACCGGTCCTGCCGGGGCGCGACAGGCGGTGTTCCAGGCCAGCGCCAGCAGTTGCTGCACACTGCGCGTCTCGTCCAGCCGCCAGCTGGCCTTGACGAATGGAGCGGCCGCCGAACATTGGTCCAGACTTTGGAATGCGCCGATCCCGCCGGGCCCGTCATCGGCATCACCGCTGAGCAGGATGACCGGGGACTGGCTGCAACGGGCCGCATACATCGCGCCCAGGGCATTGCCGAATCCCGGTCCGGCAGTGACCAGGGCGATCGCCGGCCGATCATGGATCTGCGCGGCCGCATCCGCCATGAACACCGCCGCCCCCTCATGCCGTACATGAACGATCTCCAGGCCCGCATCGAGGCAGGCATCGTAGATCGGCATGATCTGATTGCCCGAGAGCGAATACAGGCGTCGGATGCCGTGCCGGGCGAGCCAATGCGCAAGCGCATCGGCCTGGCACGGATTCGCCCGCCGGCTCGACGGAAAAGGGTTTGGACACTCATGGGCGGTTCCGGACGGGCGGCAGCGAGTCGCGACCATAGTCGTTTTCGCATGGAGGATCAAATCGGCAGGGCTGTTCGCGAGGCCGCCGGCTACCGCGGATCACGCAGGCCGGGTCGTCCCGGCGCGCACCGATCAGGCGCCGATCAGCCGCGATCCCGCCGGCAGGCCGGCCAGCAGAAAGCTCATCTGATCACCCAGGATGTGACCGCTGCGCGCCTGCGGGATCAGATCCTCCCAGCGACTGGGCACATAGGGCAGATACAGCAAGGGCATGGCCGCCTCTTCGGGCGTGCGACCCGCCTTGAGCTGATTGCAGGAACGGCAGGCGGTCACCACGTTCATCCAGCTGTCGCTGCCGCCACGCGACAATGGCAGGATGTGTTCGCGCTCCAGGATGTCATCGGCAAAGCGGCCGCCGCAGTAGGCGCAGAGATTGCGGTCACGGCGAAACAGCTTGTGATTCAGCCGGGTGAGCCGTGGCGAAGAGCGCAGCAGGCGATCGGCCATGGAAGAGCCCTGCACCGCCATGATCGGATGGATATCGAGCACGGATTGCCTGCCGGTGCGACGCGAAAAGCCACCGTGAAGCCGGCAACAGGGCTCACCCAGCGTGTAAGCGATGGATTCGGTCGCATAGTAGCGGGCCGCATCCTCGACGCTGATCCACATCTGCGGAATGCCGCTGATATCGAGCTTCAGTACGCGCATGAGCCATCGGATCGCCTTGCGGCGGTCGATTGCGTCGCAACAGCCCGCACCGCGATGGCACGGGCCTGCAACCGGTTCGTCAGCCAGACGGATGCCGCTCCGAAACCATGAGCCCAGGCGCCGCCGGCGCGCAGATCATGCTCGGGTCAGCCTCGTAAGATTCGCACATGCGCGGCTTTTGCGCAAAATAGCTGTACCCAAATGGAGACCTTCGCGATGAGCGACACCGCAGCCGATCTCGGCAAGCCCTGGCGTCCCGCCACCGACCATACCTGCCGTGCCAATGCGGCGGTGACGGCGGCACTCGATTTTTCCGATGACAGCTGCTTCGCCGATGCCGAACGCGGCTTCATCGGTTCGATTCCTGATGCCCGTATCGAGGGGCGGGACGGGCAGGCCATCTGGGATCTGTCTTTTTACCGATTCCTCGAGGATTCGCTGCCGCCGGACACGGTCAACCCCAGCCTCTGGCGCCAGGCGCGCTTGAACAGAATCCACGGCCTGTTCGAGGTGGCGAACGGCCTGTACCAGGTGCGCGGCCTCGATATCGCCAACATGACGATCATCGAGGGCGACACCGGCATCATCATCATCGATCCCCTGATGTTCGTCGAGAATGCGGCCGCGGCGCTCGCCCTCTATCGACAGCATCGCGGCGACAGGCCGATTCACGCGGTGATCTACAGCCACTCGCATCCGGACCACTATGGCGGTGTCGAGGGTGTGATCAGCGCCGAGCAGGCCGCTTCGGGCGCGGTCCGGGTGATCGCCCCGGAGGGCTTCATGCAGGCCGCGATCGCCGAGACGATTCTCGCCGGCGTGCCCATGCGCCGCCGCTCCCTGTTTCAGTTCGGACCGACGCTAGCACCGGACCCGCGCGCCCATGTCGACAGCGGCCTGGGCAAGGCCGCAGGGCGCGGCACCTCGAGCCTGATCGCGCCGAACTGGCTGATCACCGAGGCCATCGAGACCCATGTCATCGACGGCGTCGAGATCGTCTTTCAGCTGACACCGGAAACCGAGGCACCGGCGGAGATGAACTTCTTCTTCCCCGCGCACAAGGTGCTGAACCTGTCCGAGAACGGCTGCCACACGATGCACAACCTATGCCCCATCCGTGGCGCCAAGACCCGCGATGCGCTGGCCTGGTCCAAGTATCTCGATGACGCGCTCACCCGCTTCGTCGAGAACACCGATATCGTGATCGCCCAGCATCACTGGCCCACCTGGGGCCGCGACCGGGTGCGCCGGTTCGTGGCCGAGCAGCGCGACCTCTATCGCTATCTGCACGACCAGACCCTGCGCTGGATGAGTCACGGCCTGACCCCCGAGGAGATCGGCGAGAAGGTCGACATGCCCCCTGGGCTCGAAAATGCCTGGCATGCCCGGCCCTACTACGGCGCGATCGTGCACAACGTGCGCGCCATCTACTGCCACTACATGGGGCCCTATGACGGCCGCCCATCCAGCCTGCACCCGTATGCGCCAGAGCCCGCCGCCGAGCGCTATCTGCGCTACATGGGCGGCGCCGATGCCGTCATCGCCCATGCCGAACACGACTACGAGGCCGGCGACTATCGCTGGGTGGTGCAGGTGCTGCAGCATGTGATCTTCGCCGACGGCGAGAACATGCGCGCTCGTGAACTCTGCGCCGCCGCCATGGAGCAACTGGGCTATCAGGCCGAATCGAGCACCTGGCGCAATGCCTACCTGCTCGGCGCTCATGAACTTCGCGCCGGGCCGCCCGCGCTCAGGCGCGGCGTGGGCATGCTCGCCCCACGCGTGGTGGCGATGATGCCGATCGAGATGTTCCTCGACTATCTCGCGATTCGTATTGACGGGCCGCGGGCGGGCAGGCACGAGCTACGCATCGACTGGCACATGCAAGACGACGGGAGCACGAACCGGCTCACGCTGAGTCACGGCGCGCTCAATCATGCGCAGGGCAGCCACGGTGAGCTGGCGCAGGCACGGATCCTTTGTACCCGTCAGATCCTGATGGACACGATCCTTTCGGGCAGGCGGCTTGCCGAGGCCTTCGAGGCGCAGATGATCGGCCACGAAGGCGACGCCGCATGCATTCGCGACCTGTTCGCCCTGATCGAGGAGTTCGAGCCCGGCTTTGCGGTTCTGACACCCTGAGCACCGGCGCCGATCCGACGCGGATCGGCGCACGAGCACTCGCAGGGGCAGCTCAGCCCGGTGAGCCGGGAAATGGCCGCGTTCAGTTATCGAACACAATCACCGAGCGGGCCAGACCGATGACGGCCACACCGTCTGGGATCTGTCTTTCTATCGATTCCTCGAAGAATCCGTCTCTCCCGACACGGTCAATCCGAGCCTGTGGCGCCAGGCACGGCTAAACCGCATCCACGGCCTGTTCGAGGTCGTTCCCGGCATGTATCAGGTGCGCGGTCTCGATCTGGCCAACATGACGATCATCGAGGGCGACACCGGCATCATCATCATCGACCCGCTCACCTTCGTGGAATCCGCCGCCGCGGCGCAGCTGTATCGCCGGCATCCGGAAATCGGCCGATTCACACGGTCATCTACAGCCATAGCCATACCGATCACTATGGTGGCGTCGAGGGCGTGATCTCACCCGCGTCGGCCGCCAGCGGAGCGGTCAGGGTGATTGCACCGGACGGCTTCATGCAAGCCTCGATATCCGAGTCCATCCTTGCTGGCGCGGCGTCCGCCGTCGAGCACTCTTCCAGTTCGGTCACACCCTGCCTGGCGACCCCCGCGCCCATGTGGACAGTGGTCTGGGCAAGGCAGCGGGGCGCGGCACTCATAGCCTGATCGCGCCGAACTGGCTGATCACCGAGGCCATCGAGACCCATGTCATCGACGGCGTCGAGATCGTCTTTCAGCTGACACCGGAAACCGAGGCACCGGCGGAGATGAACTTCTTCTTCCCCGCGCACAAGGTGCTGAACCTGTCGGAGAACGGCTGCCACACGATGCACAACCTATGCCCCATCCGTGGCGCCAAGACCCGCGATGCGCTGGCCTGGTCCAAGTATCTCGATGACGCGCTCAACCGCTTCGTCGAGAACACCGATATCGTGATCGCCCAGCATCACTGGCCCACCTGGGGCCGCGACCGGGTGCGCCGGTTCGTGGCCGAGCAGCGCGACCTCTATCGCTATCTGCACGACCAGACCCTGCGCTGGATGAGTCACGGCCTGACCCCGAGGAGATCGGAGAAGGTCGACATGCCCCCTGGGCTCGAAAATGCCTGGCATGCCCGGCCCTACTACGGCGCGATCGTGCACAACGTGCGTGCCATCTACCGCCACTACATGGGGCCCTATGACGGCCGCCCATCCAGCCTGCACCCGTATGCGCCAGAGCCCGCCGCCGAGCGCTATCTGCGCTACATGGGCGGCGCCGATGCCGTCATCGCCCATGCCGAACACGACTACGAGGCCGGCGACTATCGCTGGGTGTGCAGGTGCTGCAGCATGTGATCTTCGCCGACGGCGAGAACAGCGCGCGCTCGTGAACCTCGCGCCGCCGCCATGGAGCAACTGGGCTATCAGGCCGAATCGAGCACCGCAAGTACCTTCCGCTCGGCGCTCATGAACTTCGCGCCGGGCCGCCCGCGCTCAGGCGCGGCGTGGACATGCTCGCCCCACGCGTGGTGGCGATGATGCCGATCGATGTTCCTCGACTATCTCGCGATTCGTATTGACGGGCCGCGGGCGGTGACAGGCACGAGCTACGCATCGACTGGCACATGCGACGACGGGCACGAACCGGCTCACGCTGAGTCACGGCGCGCTCAATCATGCGCAGGGCAGCCACGGTGAGCTGGCGCAGGCACGGATCCTTGTACCCGTCAGATCCTGATGGACACGATCCTTTCGGGCAGGCGGCTTGCCGAGGCCTTCGAGGCGCAGATGATCGGCCACGAAGGCGACGCCGCATGCATTGACCTGTTCGCCCTGATCGAGGAGTTCGAGCCCGGCTTTGCGGTTCTGACACCCTGAGCACCGGCGCCGATCCGACGCGGATCGGCGCACGAGCACTCGCAGGGGCAGCTCAGCCCGGTGAGCCGGGAAATGGCCGCGTTCAGTTATCGAACACAATCACCGAGCGGGCCAGTCGCCGCGGCGCAATTCATCGACCGCATCATTGATCTGCTCGAGTTGAGGCGCCGGTGATCAGTTCATCGAGCTTCAGGTGACCGCGCAGGTAAAAATCGACCAGCCTGGGCATATCGACCGGGAAATGATTGGAACCCATCAGGGAACCCTGGATCCGCTTCTCGCCCAGGAACTCACGGCCTTCGATTTCGATCTTCACGCCCACCGGAATCATGCCGATGATCGTCGCCGTGCCGCCGCGCCCGAGCATCGCGAACGCCTGCTCGGCCGTGACCTTCAGCCCGATGGCCTCGAAGCTGTGATGCACGCCGCCGCCGGTCAGCTCACGCACGGCCTCGACCGGGTCGGTCTCGGCGGCGTTGATCACATCGGTTGCTCCGAAGCTGCGCGCCAGATCCAGCTTCGATGCGAAGCGGTCGACGGCGATGATCCGCCCGGCGCCCGCGATCGCGGCGCCGTTGATCGCGGACAGGCCGATCCCGCCGCAGCCGATGACCGCAACGGTCTCACTGGGACGCACGGCGGCGGTATGCATGACCGCGCCTACGCCGGTCATGCGCCGCGCAGCCGATCAGCGCGGCGCGGTCCATCGGGATGTCCTGCTTGATCGCCACACAAGGCATGCTCATGGATCAGCATCTGTTCGGCAAACGAAGACAGATTCAGGAACTGCATCATCGATCCGCTGTCGATCTTCAGACGCGACTCTTCCTTCTTCGAGCGTTTGGTTTCGGGGCTGATGCACAGTGACATGCGACCGGTAAGACAGTGCTCGCAGTGGCCGCAATAGGGCAGACAGACAGGATGACCCGGTCACGGGCTTGACGGTGCGCACCTCGGGCCCGACGGCCTCCACGACGCCGGCGGACTCATGCCCGGGCACGGTCGGCAGCGGATACGGATAGACGCCGTCGATGAAATGCAGATCGGAGTGACAGACGCCGACGGCCGAGGTGCGGATCAGGACCTCGTGCCCCTTGGGTTTGTCGATCGCGACCTCTTCGATCGTCAAGGTTTGCCGACTTCCCTCAAGACAGCTGCTCTCATGTTTCCCCCATCGTTCAATTGATCCGATGACCGGCCCGATGCGGTCTACGCACAACACGCGCGCCGACCAAGGTGGTCTGTCTACACGCTATCATGGCACGAAACAATGGAGCCACCGTCGCCATGAACTCCCAAGAGCCTGCGCCAGCCCCGACCGTGCGTGTGGGACCTGCCCACCCGGCTGTTCCATTGGGCGCTCGCCGGCGCGGTCATCTTCTCATTCGTCTCGGTGGAGATCTTCGAGAACACGCCGGCTCATGTCGCCTCAGGAATCGTGGTCCTGGGACTGCTGGTGTTTCGACTCTGCTGGGGCCTGGTCGGCGCCAGCACCGCGCGCTTCAGCCGCTTCGTGCCCGGGCCTGGCACGCTGTTCGCGTATCTGAAGAATCCGGCGCGATTTGCCGGCCGCCCTGGTCACAACCCGCTGGGTGCGCTGTCCGTGCTGGCCATGCTCGCCGCCCTGTCGTTCCAGGTGGCCACCGGCCTGTTCTCCGATGACGAGATCTTCACCACCGGCCCGCTGGCCCGCTTCGTGAGCAGCGAGTTCGTGTCCCTGGCCACGTCCCTGCCACCACCTGAATCATGATGTGGTGATCATCCTGGTGCTGCTCCACCTGGCCGCGATCGTCTTTTACCGGTTCGTGAAGGGCAAGGCGCTGGTGCCGCCGATGATCCACGGCCGGGCGCGCCTCGAGATCGAGCCCGGCCATGAACCCCGGTTGGGATCACCGGTGCTGGCCTGTGCTCGCAATCGCCAGTGCGACACTGGCCTGGTGGATCTACAAGATCTGATCCACCGGGCGCAGGCTGCACATCGTCACATGGATTCCGCGTAAAGCTCGCGGCCGATCAACATGCGGCGGATCTCAGATGTACCGGCGCCGATCTCGTAGAGCTTCGCATCTCGCCAGAGACGGCCGGTGGGATAGTCGTTGATGTAACCGTTGCCGCCCAGGGTCTGAATGGCTTCGCCGGCCATCCAGGTGGCTTTCTCGGCCGAGTACAGAATCGCGCCGGCGGCATCCTTGCGCAGGGTGCGTGCATGATCGCCCCGGTCGCAGGCGCGGCCGACTGCGTAAACATAGGCGCGAGTCGCCTGCCAGATCGTGTACATGTCCGCGAGCTTTCCCTGCATCAGCTGGAACTCGCCGATCGACTGCCCGAACTGCTTGCGCTCATGCACATAGGGCACGACCACATCCATGCAGGCCGCCATGATCCCGAGCGGCCCGCCTGAGAGAACCGTGCGTTCGTAATCGAGCCCGCTCATCAGCACCTTGACGCCACCGCCTTCGATACCCAGAACGTTTTCGACCGGCACCTCGCAATCGTCGAAGAACAACGGATAGGTGTTCGAGCCGCGCATGCCAAGTTTGTTCAGGTGCTCACCATGGCTGAAGCCGCTCATCCCTTTTTCGATGATGAATGCGGTGATACCGCGCGGGCCGGCGTCGCCATCGGTCTTGGCGTAGACCACCAGGGTGTCGGCGTCGCCGCCATTGGTGATCCACATCTTCGAGCCATTGAGCACGTAGTGATCCCCGCGCCGCTCGGCTTTCAGCTTCATGGATACCACGTCGGATCCGGCATTGGGCTCGGACATGGCCAGGGCGCCAACCCGCTCGCCCGAGATCAGGCCGGGCAGATACTTCTGCTTCTGGGCCTCATTGCCGTTGCGGTGAATCTGGTTGATGCAAAGATTCGAGTGGGCGCCATAGGACAGGCCCACGGCAGCGCTGGCGCGCGAGATCTCCTCCATGGCCACGATGTGCGCGAGGTACCCGAGAGCAGCGCCACCATAGGCCTCGCCAATGGTCAGCCCGTGAATGCCGAGCTCACCGAGCTTGCGCCAGAGGTCGGCCGGGAACTGGTTGTCACGATCGATCTCGGCCGCGCGCGGCGCGATCTCCTTGGCCGCGAATTGCGCGACCGCATCGCGCAGCAGGTCGATATCTTCGCCAAGCCCCATATCGAGAGAGGGTATTTGCATCGGGATTCTCCGTTCGAGAGACTGAACCACGCTCCCCGCGCCGACGACTCATCAGGATCGCCGTCTCGGACCGGGCTCATGACATGATCAGCAATGCCGCGAGGCCAAACCGCTGGAACGCCGTCGTCGGCCCGCGAGGTATTTCAACAAGTTATCTTGCGACTACGATAGAGCGACACGCCGCGTAGCCGGCACCGATCACGTATTGTCGCTGGAAATCGGCGAATGCCAACGAGGATCGGCCAGCCATCGTGACGGCGCCACCGAATGAAGGGCCCGTGAGGTATTGTTAAGGAGGAACTGGCCATGAACGTCACCATTGCACCGCTGCTGACGGGCCGCCGGGCCCGCATCGGCGCGCTGATCACGCTTGCTACGGCCTCGCTGACCCTGACCGCCTGCGGCGGCGGCGGCGGCACGGCCGTGGGCACGGATACTGACAAGAAGGAGGTGGTCAGCGGATTCTCAGGCGATCTCGCCTTCTTTGACCCATCCATCAACAACGAAGGCATCGGCGGCGGTGCCGACGGCGACGGTGGCGTCGGGATCGGCGGATCACTGGGCCAGTTTCGCGGCGCCGAGGTCGTCGTGACCCTCCCCGACGGCTCGGAGCTGGGGCGGGCGATCGTCGATGACGTTAACGGTATGGTCACCGTCAGGCCGGGGCGCACCTACAGCGGGCCGCTGCTGATCGAGGTCCGCGGCGCAGCCGGCGCGACCTACTTCGACGAAGGCAGGCGCCAGCGTGTACCGTTTCCGGCCGGCGAGGTATTGCGGGCCCGCGTACCCGTGGTCCGGGGCAACATCGGCGTGACCACCGTCACAGAGGCCGCAGCGCGCCTTCAGGATGCGAGCCCCGCCAGCGGCGATCTGGCGAGCCAGATAAAACGTGCGCTGGACACGAGCGCCAGCGAGTTCAGCCAGTATGCTCCGGCCGGCTACGACATCGATGATCCAACGCGCCTGCCCGTGCTGCTGAATGACACATCGGGCCGGGGGTCGGCTCCGAACACATCGGCAGGCCGCTACGCGCTGCTGCTTGCGGCCCTGGCCGACAATGCTGCGGCCTTCAATCCGACGCTGGCGAGCCCGGCGCTTGCCTTCGCACGCCAGATCGGCGCCGACCTCACCGACGGCCGGATCAACGGGGTGCAGGCCTCCGGCGCCGCGCCCGCGCCCGAGGCCGAGATGAGCTATTCACAGGTGCGCCTGGCGGATCAACTGGTGACGGCGCTGGCGGCCAGCCAGGACCGCTATGCCGACCCCGCCTCCATCGCGCCCGTGCCATCGGTGGTCAAGCATGCCCGTTTCTCGGTGCCGACCAGCAATGGCACGGTCACGAACTACCGTGCGGTATTGCTCTCCAATGGTCATGTCGAGGCGCAACCCGAAGCGGGTCTCGCGCTCGGCCCAGTGGTGCTCGTGGCCACCGGCGTAAGGGCGCTGTTTTCGGGGCTGGACAACTTCGCCAACCGCATGGCGCTGATCATGCGCCGTGAAGACGGCTCGTTCATCGGCGTGGGCAACAACGGAGCACCCCCGCAGGCGCCGAACGACATCGCCTATCAGTTCGGCCAGGCAAGCCCGGCCTTCACGCTGGCCAATAACCCGATCACGCTGGCCGCGCTCAATGACCTGAAGATGATCGGGTATGGCAGCGCTCATCAGATCGGCCTGCGTCAGAACGGGACGGTGGTTACCTGGGGGAGCAACTCGCGTGGCCAGCTGACAGTCGCGAACCCCGCAACCGTCGATCCGACACCGGGTATCGTGGCGCTGCCAGGCAGCGCGCGGGCGGTGGCGGGCACTGCCGATGTCTCCCTGGCGGTTCTCAACGACGGCACCGTCCACACCTGGGGCAGCGACAATCTCGGCGCGCTCGGCCAGGGCAGCCTCGTGTCCCGCCTGAGCGCGCCCGGCCCGGTGGTCACGGCCAGCGGTGCGCCGCTGACCGATGTCGTCTCCATTCAGACCTGTTTTCGCACGGCCGTCGTGGTGCGTCGGGACGGCAGCGTCTGGGCCTGGGGAGATGATTCGCTCGGCTTGCTTGGTCAGGGTGCGGCCACCAATCTGGAGCGCGGCCACGCCGAGCCGGTTCCCGGCCTGCCGCCGATACGCAAGCTCGTGATGGGTGACGATGGCGCCTATGCGCTCAGCGAGGACGGCCGCGTCTTCTATTGGGGCCTGACCGCGACCGGCGGCCGCTCGGATGTCGTCGAAGTCACCGGCGTGGCCGGCACCCGTGATGTGATCACCCTGGGCTCGGGCGCGGTATCGGCGCAGGACAATGCTGGCAATGAGCGCGTGATGCGCTTCGGTTCACGGGCCTGAGGCCGGCCGGCGCACCGGAGGGTGCCCTGAAGGCAGCGGCCGCGCAGCGCGCGCCGCTCGGAGGATTCTCCCCGGCCCCTTGCGGGGTCGGGGGTGATGAGCGCCTGCTCAGTCGATCTTGGCCACACGGCGGCCGATGATGGTTCCTGCCTTGAGCTGATCCAGAACCTCTGACACCTGCTCGAGCGGTACGCTCTGCACCGGAATCGGCTTGAGCTTGCCGCTGCGGGCGAGATCGACAACCTCCTGCAGTTCTGCCAGGGAGCCGACATACGATCCCTGAATGGTCATCGCGCGCTGGGCCAGGCCGACCAGCGAGAGCGTGATTTCGCCACCGTAGAGACCGCAAAGCACATAGCGCCCGCCCTTGCGCAGCACCGCCTGGCCGAGCTGGGCGGTCTGCGTGAGACCGACGAAATCGGCCGCCCCGACCACCCCGCCCTCGAGCGCCTGCAAAGTGGCTGCCGCCTTGGGATCGGACGGATCGACCGTGATGCTCGCGCCCACCTCGCGCGCAGCGTCGAACTTGCGCGCATCGACATCGGCCACGGCGATGTTTTCATGGCCGAGCGCACGCAGGATGGCGATGGCCATCAGCCCCAGCCCGCCAGCGCCCAACACCAGCACCCAGTCCTTGGGCGTGGTGGGCGCCAGTTTGCGCACCGCGCTGTAAGTGGTCAGGCCCGAGCAGGCGAGGATCGGTGCATAGGTCGGCTCGATGCCGCTTGCATCGATCAGGTAGCGCGAATGCGGGACGATCAGATGATCGGCATAGCCACCGTTGCGCTGAATGCCCAGATACTGCGGTTGCATGCACCAGTTGTCCATGCCCTCGGCGCAGCGCGCGCACTTTCCGCAGCCGGTCCAGGGGTAGACCAGCACATCCTTGCCGAGCGGCAGATCGCCGGCGTCCGGGCCGCCCGAGACCACCGTGCCGTAAGGCTCGTGCCCCATGATGCGCGGCACATTCATGCCGCGCTCGGTCATGTGGAACTTCTTGCCGCCGCCCATGTCGAAATAGCCATCGCGGATATGCACATCACTGTGGCAGATGCCGCAATAGCGAACCCGCACCAGGACCTCGGTGCCGGTAGGGGTCGGGGTTTCGCGCAGCGCTTTTTGCAGCGGCTTGCCCCATTCGGTGACGTCGTAGCTGAGCATGATCTCTCCGGGATGTGATCGTTCAACGAGCCGGGCTCGAAAAGGGCGATACTTTAGCAGTCCGGCGGCAACCGATCCGCGCCCGATGGGCGCTGGCCGGTGCGACCACCCTTCCCCAGCCCTGATTCGGAGACCCACCATGCAGTTGACCGTTCCCGCCAACACGATCGCCGTGGTCACCGGTGCCAGCAAGGGCATCGGCCTGGCCTGTGCCCGGACACTCGCCGCCTGCGGCGCGCAGGTGGTCATGGTGGCACGAGATCCGCAACGGCTGGCGCAGGCGCGCGACATGCTGGCCGCCGACGGCGGGCGCTTCGAAGCACGCAGTGCCGATCTCAGCGATGGCGCCGCTGCCGCGGCGCTGGTCGAGAGCATCGAATCCGAGATCGGGCCCATCGGCGTGCTGGTCAGTTCGGCAGGCGCGGCACGGCGCTTCGCGCTCGATGAACTGGGGCCGGCCGCGTTCGCCCAGGGCATCGATGCCAAATACCTGCCCGGCGTGCACATGATGGAGCCCGTGGCCCGTCGCATGGCGGCCAGGCGGCACGGCAGCATCATCAACATCATCGGTCAGGGCGGCAAGCAGGCAGGCGTGTTGCACATCGCCGGCGGCGCCGCCAATGCCGCGCTCATGCTGGCCACGGTGGGCTTTGCGCGTGCCTATGCCGACAAGGGCGTGCGCATCAATGCGATCAATCCGGGGCTGACCCGCACGACCCGCGTGACCGAGGGCCTGGAGGCCGCATCGCGGGCAACCGGGGAATCGATCGAGACCTTGCTGGCCAAGGCCGAGGCGGCAATCCCGATGGGCCGCATGGCCGAACCCGAAGACATCGCCAACCTGACCGCGTTTCTGGCCAGTGACCAGGCCAGCTACCTGTCGGGCACCATCATCCCGATGGACGGATGCTCCGCCTCGGTCATCTGAGGCGCTCGAACCAGACACACAGGTTGTTCGCCGGCATGGCCACGGCTTCGGGAGCAGCGAAGCCGTGGATGCGCGCCTGCGCGGCGACATCATCGAGCGCGCGGATGCCCCAGTCGGGGTGACGACCGCGCAGATCGGCATCGAAGCGCAGATTGCTTGCGGCGCTCGTCTGGCCGGTCACGAAGAACGGCCCATAGAGCATGAGCCATCCCCCGGGATCGAGGTGACCGGCCGCGCCGGCGAGCAGATCGATGCAGGCCTGCCAGGGTGCGATGTGAATCATGTTGCAGCAGACCACGGCGTCGAAGGGCCCGGACACCGGCCAGGGGGTCGTGCCGACCTCCAGGGCCGCGGGGGGCGCAATGCGATCGCCCGGGCCATGGGCCCGCCAGGCCGCGATCGAGGCACGGGCATCCGGGTCCGGGTCCGACGGTTGCCAGGTCAGCCCGGGCCAGTTGGCCGTGAAGTAAACCGCATGCTCGCCGGTGCCGCTGGCGATCTCGAGAACGCGCGCCTGCGGTGCCAGGCGCTCGCGCAACTGCGCCAGGATCGGTTCGCGATTGCGCGCCACGGAAGGGCTCTGACGGCGGGCGTCACCGCCCTGATTCGGGTGCTCACTCATAAGGCCGAATCTTAGTCGCTCGCACGATGTTGCGCGCGCGCAGACCATCGAGGCGTAGGCTTGATGCCCGTCAACGCGTGCTGCTTGCACACAGCTAGGCTGTTCACATGACCGATCCGGATAGGCCGCCCGAGCCCGTGTTCGAGGTGCGAGATCTTCGCCGAGTCTTTACCAACGGCGAAGTCCAGGTGCGCGCGCTCGACGGTGTCGACCTGACCCTGATGCGTGGCGAGATCGCGGTCCTGCTCGGACCATCCGGCAGCGGCAAGTCCACCTTGTTGAACATCCTGGGCGGGCTGGATCGCGCCAGCAGCGGCTCGGTGCGCTTCCACGGCCGCGAACTGGGCGACATGAGCGAGCGCGAACTGACCCGCTTTCGGCGCGATCACGTCGGTTTCGTGTTCCAGTTCTACAACCTCGTGCCGAGCCTGACCGCGCTCGAGAACGTGGCGCTGGTCACCGAGATCGCGCGCGACCCGATGCCGCCCGACCAGGCGCTGGCCATGGTCGGCTTGGCCGCACGCGCGGATCATTTCCCGACCCAGCTCTCGGGCGGTGAACAGCAACGGGTGGCGATCGCACGCGCGATCGCCAAGCGCCCACAGGTGCTGCTATGCGACGAGCCGACCGGCGCGCTCGATTCCAAGACCGGCATCCTGGTGCTCGAGGCCTTGTGCACGATCAACCGCGAACTCGGCACCACCATCGCGATCATCACCCACAACGCCGGGATCCAGCGACTCGCGCACCGGGTAGTCCAGTTCCGCGACGGTCGCATTGCGCAGATTCACGAGAATGCACAGCGTGTGACACCGGCCGAGATCGAGTGGTGAGCCAATCATGTCGATGCTGAGCCGCAAGCTGTTTCGGGATCTGCGTCGCCTCTGGGCACAGGCGCTGGCGGTCGCCCTGGTCATGGCCTGTGGCGTGGCCACGCTCGTGACCGCGGTCGGCACCTCGCGCTCGCTCGAACAGACCCGCGACACCTTCTACGAACGCCAGCGCTTTGCCAGTGTGTTTGCCGGCGCCACCCGCGCACCCGAACACCTGGCCCGCCGTCTGCAGGCCATTGCCGGGGTGTCAGCGGTCCAGACGCGGATCGTCGAGTCGATGATCCTCGACATGCCTGGCATGCGCGAGCCCGCCGGCGGCCTGATCGTTTCCCTGCCCGACGAGGGCCAAGCGGCGGTAAACCGGCTCTTTCTGCGTGAGGGGCGTCTGCCGGCCAACCGGCGCGGCGAGGCTGCCGTGCTCGCGCGCTTCGCCGACGCCCACCGGCTGCGCATCGGCGACCGGGTCCAGGCGATCACCCATGGGCGGCGGATTGCCCTGCATATCACCGGAATCGTGTTCTCGCCCGAATATGTGTTCGCGATGGCGCCCGGCGATCTGGTACCCGATCCCAGGCGTTTCGGGGTGTTCTTCGCGGCGCAGGGGCAACTGGCCGGAATTTTCGACATGCGCCAGGCCTTTAACGATGTCGCACTCTCTACCCGGCGAGACGCGGACCTCGACGCCGTGCGCCGCCAGGTCGACTCGATTCTCGCGCCCTATGGTGGCCGCGATGCGGTCACCCGTGCCGATCAGATGTCACATGCCTTCCTCGATAGTGAACTGACCCAGCTGCGCGGCATGGCGCGGGTGCTGCCGCCGGTATTCGTGGTGGTTGCGGCATTCCTCGTCAACCTGATACTCGGCCGCCTCGTGACCCTGGAGCGCGAGCAGATCGGTCTGCTCAAGGCGGTCGGCTACGGCGATATCGCACTGGCCCTGCACTACCTGCAGTTCGCCCTGGTGATCGTCGTTTTCGGCGCCATCATCGGTGCGCTGGCCGGCCAATGGCTGGGCGTGGCACTGGTCCGTCTGTACGGCGAGTACTACGCGTTTCCCTGGCTGCTGTTCAGGCCGAGCGCGGACCTGCTCGCAATTGCCACCGGTATCTGCCTGCTCGCGGCCGTCGCGGGCGCAGGGCGCGCGATCATCCGAGTCGGCCGGCTCAGTCCGGCGGCGGCGATGCAGCCGCCGGCGCCCACCCGGTATCGCACCCTCGGTGGGCGCCGACCGCTGAGCACCCCGTGGATCAGCGCGCTGGAGCGCATGGCGCTCAGACATATGATTCGCTGGCCCCTGCGCTCTGCGCTGACCAGCGTCGGCGTCGCGCTGTCGGTCGCACTGCTGGTGACCGCCCTGTTCTCGATCGATTCGGTCACCTTCATGATCGATTCCATTTTCTCGCGCAGCGAGCGTCAGGATGCCACCCTGGTCTTTGGGCAGGCGCTGTCGCCACGGGCCGCGCGCGAGGCGGCACGCCTGCCGGGGGTTCTGCTTGCCGAGCCATTCCGGAGCAGCGCCGTGCGCCTGCGCCATGGCCACAGAAGCCGCAAGCTGGCTATCAACGGCCTGCCCTTGGATGGCCGGCTCGGCCGCACCTTGGACCGCGATATCGAACCGGTGGCGCCGCCAGCATCCGGCCTGATGATCTCGGCGAGGCTCGCGAAGCTGCTCGGCGTGCGCATCGGCGACCGGATCGAGGTGGTGCTGCTGGAACAGGACCACCGTGTCAGCGAGGTGACCGTGACCGATCTCGCCCAGAATCTGATCGGTCTGACCGCCGTGATGTCACTGCCGGCACTGGACGAGCTGCTTCGCACCGGCCCGCGGGTCAACGGGGTGCGCCTGCTGGTCGACGATGACCGCCTGGACGACCTGTATGCAGCGGTCAAGAAGACGCCGGCCCTGGCGGCGGTCTCGCTGCACGGCGTGGCGCGCGCGCAGTTCCGCCGCACCATCGAGGAGAACATCCTGACCATGACCATCGTCTATATCGTGCTCGCGGTCGTGATCACCTTCGGTGTGGTCTACAACACCGCGCGCATCCAGCTTTCAGAGCGTGCCCGCGAACTGGCCAGCCTGCGCGTGCTGGGTTTCCAGCGCAACGAGGTGGCACGCGTGCTGATGCTCGAGCTCAGCGGGCTGATCCTGATTGCGCAACCACTGGGCTGGGCCATCGGCTACGGGCTGGCAGCGGCCATGGTCGAAGGTCTGGCCACCGATCTGTTTCGCATTCCATTGATCGTCACGCCGGCCACCTTTGCCCAGGCAAGTGCCGTCGTGCTGCTCGCGGCCGGCGGATCGGCCTGGCTGGTGCGACGCCGGGTCGACCATCTCGATCTGATCCGTGTGCTCAAGAGCAGGGAGTAAGTCATGCAACGAAGCTGGATCAAGCGAATCATCGTGCTGGCGACTCTGGTGGCCATCGCGGCCGGCCTGGCCTGGGCCATGCGCGATCCACCGCAACCGGTCGATCTTGCCGAACTCTCGCGCGGCGAGTTGCTCGTGGTGGTCGAGGAAGAAGGCCGCACACGTGTGCGCGATCTGTATGCGGTCACCTCACCGATCGCCGGACGCCTTGACCGGCTGGCGCTCGAGGAAGGCGATCCGGTGACCGGTGGTCAGAGCGTGATTGCGTCGATCAAACCGCTCGACCCACCATTTCTTGACGCACGCACGCGCCAGGAACGCCTCGCCGCACTGGAGGCGGCCCGCGCAGAGGTCTCGCTGGCGCGGGTCGACTACCAGCGGGCTCGCACCGCCCAGACGCTGGCACGCTCCGAACTCACGCGCACCCGCGAACTGGCGGCCCGCCAATTGGTTTCGGCCAGCACGCTGGAAAAGGCCGAGAGCGAGGCGGCTCTGCAAAACGCACTGGTCGAGAGCGCGCAGGCGGGGATCCGGGTCGCCGACGCCCGTCTCACCAGTGCGCAGGCAATGCTCACGCAACCGGGCCAGGCCGACACGCCGACCGCAGAAACCGACTGCTGTGTGCGTGTGGTCGCGCCTGCCGACGGCGTGATTCTGTCGGTGCTCGTGCGCAGCGCCCAGCCGGTGTCCCAGGGCACCAAACTGGCCGAGATCGGCGATCCGTCACGCCTCGAGCTGGTCGTGGAGCTGCTATCGGCCGATGCCACGCGGGTCAGGCCGGGCGCGCAGGTGCGGATTCACGGCTGGGGCGGCGAGCGCATGATCCACGGAACCGTTCAGCGCATCGAGCCCGCAGGCTTCACCAAGGTCTCGGCCTTGGGCATCGAGGAGCAGCGGGTGATCACCGTGATCGACCTGCCCGATCCCCCTGCGGCCCTGGGGCACGGCTATCACGCGCTGGCCAGCATCGAGATCGAACGGCACCCCGATGTGCTGCGGGTGCCCATCGGCGCATTGTTTCGGGTTGCCGGGCAATGGTCGGTATTCGTGGATGAGCAGGGCCACGCGCGCGAGCGCCGGCTCGAACTGGGCGCAATCAATGCCGAGCATGCGGAGGTCAGACAGGGCCTGAGCGCGGGCGATCGGGTCGTGATGTATCCGAGCGACCTGATCGCCGACGGCGTGGCGATCGCGCCGCGCTGACACACATGCCCGGCGCAACCCGCTTTGCTCAGCGCCCCTGCCAGCGTGGCGCGCGCTTCTCGATGAACGCGCGCGGCCCCTCTTTGAAGTCCTCAGTGGCTCGCATCACCTCGACCGCCGCCTGGCTCATGGCCCAAAGCGCCTCGTCGGACTCCGAATGCGCGGCCGCAACGATCTTCCGGCTCTCGCGCACCGCGATCGGCGCATTCACCGTGATCCGGCCAGCCAGCGCCAAGGCGGCGTCCATCAGCTCTGCATCGGGCACCACCTGATTGATCATGCCGAGTTCATGGGCACGGCGCGCATCGATCGGCTCACCGGTCAGGATCATCTCCATGGCGATGGTCCGGCCGATCGCACGCGGCAGCCGGAACACCCCGCCGGCGGTGGCCACCAATGACCGCTTGACCTCGGGCAGACCGAAGCGCGCGCTTTCGGCGGCGACCGCCAGATCACAGGCCAGGACGATCTCACAGCCCCCGGCCAGCGCCGGACCGTTGACCGCGGCGATCAGGGGCTTGATTCGCTGGCGCCGCACGATCCCGCCAAACCCTCCCCTGTCGGTGATCAGTGCGCCCCGGTTGCCGGCGGAAACCTCCTTCAGATCGGCACCGGCACTGAACACCGGCCCTTCGGCACGCAGTATGCCGACCCAGAGCGCATCATCTGCCTCGAAGCGGTCGAGCGCGGCCTCCAGCCCGGTGGCAATCTCGCCATTGACCGCATTGCGGGCCTGCGGGCGGTCGAGTGTGATGATCGCGAGATGATCGCGCGCTTCGAAATGCACCGGCATGGGGGTCTCCTCGACGTGGTTGGTCCCGCGATTCTCGAAGCCGGCAGGCGATTTGTCCAATCGGGTTTATGCGCATCCGTTCTCACACCGGTGTAGGCTGAACCTTCACAGGCGGGCGAAACCGCCCGCAACTTTCCGGCATCACGCCGGACCACGGAGAAATCATGATGAAGCGTCGGGAGTTCATCAAAAGCACCAGCGCGCTCGCGGCGCTCAGTGCCGTACGCCCCGCGCGGTCCGCTGACACGGAGCGCCTGAGCATGCCGGAACTGATCGACGCACGCGCGGGCGGCCGGTTCCGCTTGCAGGCGCGCCGCGCCGTACATCAGTTCGGCTCGGGCCTGAGCGGGGAAACGATGGGCTTCTCCGCCGACTACCTCGGCCCGGTGATCCGTGTCGGCCCGGGCGAGACCGAGGCCGTGATAGACAATGGCATCGACGAGACCATCACCACCCACTGGCACGGCCTGTTGATTCCGGGCGAGGTGGACGGCGGCCCGCATCAGCCGATCCCGCCCGGCAAGACCTGGCGTGCGGTTCTGCCCATCACCCAGGAACCGGCGACCACCTGGTATCACTCACATGTGCACGGCGATACGGGCCGGCAGGTGTACCGCGGGTTGGCCGGAATCCTGCAGATCAGCGACGGTCGCGACGACGAGCGCGGCCTGCCAGCCAGCTACGGCGAAGACGATCTGACGCTGATCGTCCAGGACAAGCGCTTCGAGCGCGGCCAACTCGTCTATGAGCCGTTCATGCCGGACATCATGCACGGCTTTCTGGGCAACATGATCATGGTCAACGGCCAGGTCGGACGGCAGGCCGTGCTCCCGCCAGGCATCGTGCGTTTGCGGCTGCTGAACGCCTCCAATGCCCGCATCCTGCAGTTCTCGCTCGCCTCGGGCCGGCCGATGCACCTGATCGCCACCGACAGCGGGATGCTGCCGAACCCGCTGGAGTTGTCATCAGTGCGGCTGGCCACCGGCGAGCGCGCGGAGATTCTGATCGATCTGGCACGCGTTCAAGACGACACGCTGATCGCGCACACGGTCGCCAATTCACCGATGATGGGCGGCATGATGGGCGGGCGCGCGAGCCCGGCGGTGCGCGGACAGGCCATCACGGTGCTCCCCATGGTGGTGGACGCCTCGCGGAAAGCGCGCCAGAGCCGTCTGCCAGTCGATCTGGGCGGGTCGACACCGCCCACGGACACCGGCGACGCCCAGAGAGACGAGTTCACGCTCGAAATGGGCATGATGGGCGGCATGGGTCGGGGCATGATGGGCCGCGGTGGGATGGGGCCAGGCATGGGCCGGGGCATGATGGGCGGCGGCATGCGCCACGGCATGTCTGACGGCTTCGCGATCAATGGACGCAGCTTCGACATGGCCCGCATCGATCGACACATCGAACGCGGTCGCCTGCAACTCTGGCGGGTGAACACGAACATGATGCACCACCCGTTTCATGTGCACGGCGTACGCTTCGCGGTGCTGTCCGTCGATGGCCAGGCGCCCCGGCCGGAGCAAAGCGGGTGGAAGGACACGGTCCTGGTGAGCGGTGAAACGGAGCTGCTGATGCGCTTCGAGCACGCAGCCTCAGCGCGGTTCCCGTACATGCTGCACTGCCATATCCTCGAGCATGAAGATGCGGGAATGATGGCCCAGTTCTCGGTGGCCTGAGGCACCTCCTGGCCGACCTTCCCGTGAAAGTGAAAGGCCGCCCTCCCGGCGGCCTTTGCTACGGCTTGTCAGCCCGATCTCATGACGGCTGGGTGTCGCCGGGAGCCTTCGGGGTTTCACCGGATTCTCCATGCTGGCGCAGGAAGCTTTCGAAGTCGCGGCGATCGGCGGCCTCGCGCTCGGCCTGCTTGAACGCCTCGAAGGCGCGCACCAACTCGTCGAGTTTCGCCTGCTCGGCCTTCAGGCGCTCCTGCTCACGCGCCAGATACTCGGCCAATGCGCTGTTGCTCGGGCGCCGTGCGCTGGTGAAGCCGGCGAAACCCTGCGGCTTGGGAAGATCGCCGTCGCGAAGCTTCTGCACGAACGGCAGTGCCTTGATCTGATCGCGCCAGATTGCCCAGGCAAGAAGGGCCAGACCGATTGGCCAGAAGATGATGAAGCCGGCCACGATTGCCGCGATATACAAGCCGCCGATCGAACCGCAGCGCCCACGATGACGGCGATGATGTCGGCAGCCTCTGCCCGCGCTGTCGGCGGTGTCGACCGGCGATTCATTCGGGTTGACGGTAGTACTGTTCATGTTGCCTCCGAGGATGAAGATGGGGGACGTCGCCCGATGCCCGATAGCGCCTGATTCCTGCTCACGCCGGCTGCGGCGCTTCGTGCATCACGACCCTCTCATCGTAGGCCGACGGCGGCGCGCCGTTGTTAAGAACTGCGAAGCCCGGATGAAGATCGGTCGTTGCGTCCAATGCAGATTAACGCGTCCGGGCCGGGCCGGGTTGACCCGGTTCGCGAAGCGCCGATTCGAAGCCGCCAAACGCAGCCCGTCAGGGCGAATCGCGCCCGTCGCCAGCCCCCGCCGGCGCGGCGGCGAAGGCCTCACGCCTCCTGCCTCCTGCCTCCTGCCTCCTGCCTTCAGGCAGAGGAATCAGGCGGGCCGCGCATCGATCAGCGGCAATCCGATCAGCTTGCCCGCATGCTCCAGGCTCAGGCCATCAACCAAATGGAGCACGCGGAAGCCGGCGCCAGCGGGTTCGAAGACCCCGTGATCCGTATAAACGCGCTTGACGCAGGCCTTGCCGGTCAGTGGATAGCTGCATTCGCGCACCAGCTTGCTTTCGCCGGCACGGGTCAGCAAAGTCATGCTGACCCAGGTCTGTCGCGCACCGACGGCCAGATCCATGGCGCCGCCGACGGCCGGAATCGCATCCGGCTCACCGGTGTGCCAGTTCGCCAGATCGCCCTGCATGCCCACCTGGAATGCACCCAGCACCGAGATGTCGAGATGGCCCCCGCGCATCAACGCGAAGCTGTCAGCATGATGCACGATCGCGGCACCCGGCAGCAGCGTCACCGGCTGCTTGCCGGCGTTGATCAGGTCGTAGTCCTCAGCGCCCTTGGCCGGCGCCGGCCCCATGCCGATCAGGCCGTTCTCACTGTGCAGCAGGATCTCGCGCTCGGCGGGAAGATGATTCGCCACCAGAGTGGGCTGGCCGATGCCCAGATTGACCAGCGAACCCTCCGGGATATCGTCGGCGATACGCCGGGCGATCTGATCGCGGTTCAGAAGTTGGTAGTCGGCCATGATCAGTTCTCCCGGATGCCGCCGGCCTTGGTGGGCACGAACGGAATCTTCACCAGACGATCCACATAGACACCCGGCGTGACGATGGTTTCCGGGTCGAGTTCGCCGAGCCCGACCACCTCATGCACCGAAGCCACGGTGCGACGCGCGGCGGTGGCGAAAACCGGCCCGAAATTGCGCGCCGCCAGGCGGTAGGTCAGGTTGCCCCAGCGGTCACCTTTCTCGGCCTTGATCAGGGCCAGATCACCATGGATCGGATACTCGAGCACATAGTCACGACCGCCGATGTTGCGCACCTCCTTGCCCTCGGCCAGGCTCGTGCCCACCCCGGTCGCCGTATAGAAGGCGCCGATCCCGGCACCGGCCGCACGGCAGCGCTCGGCAATATTGCCTTGCGGCACCAGTTCCAGCTCCAGGCGCCCGCCGCGGTAAAGCTCATCGAAGACCCAGGAATCGGCCTGTCGCGGGAAACTGCAGATGATCTTGCGCACCCGCCCCTGTTGCAGCAGCCTGGCCAGGCCCTCGTAGCCATTGCCCGCATTGTTGCAAACCACGGTGAAATCACGCCCACCGAGTTCCAACAGGCCCTCGATCAGCGCATCGGGAATGCCGGCGGTGCCGAAGCCGCCGATCAGAATCGTGGCGCCATCGGCCACGGAGCCGATCGCCTCGGCCACGGTATCTGCAATCTTGTTGATCATCGAATTCGCGTGTCGTCGGACATGGCGGAACGAAGCCGGAAAGACTCACTTATCATGTGACGCGCACGGCGCCCGGTTCGACGGTCAGTTTACCGAAAGATCCCCGGCTGGCGCCGTTGGCCCGGCCTGGTGTCGGCACCATCCACGGCAAAGGGTCATCCCGCCAGCGCACGGTCCATGAGCCGCCATGGCCGCCCAGGGCACACGCACGCTCACACCATGACATCCACTGACGCCCGTCCCGCAAGGCCAGCCGGAGAATCGATCGGCCCCTGGCAGACCTTCACGATCGCGGCCTGCGCGGTGTTTCTGGTGGCCCTCGATACATCGGTGGTGGTTGCCGCCTATTCGGCCTTGCGCGCCGAGTTCACCGACGCCTCGGCCACCTGGCTGTCGTGGACGCTCAATGCCTACACGATCGTGTTCGCGGCGCTGCTCGTGCCGGCCGGCAGATGGGCCGACATCCATGGGCGCAAGCGCACCTTCATGCAGGGCCTTTGCGTATTCACGGTCGGCTCCGCGCTCTGCGCAGCCTCGAGCAACATCGAACTCCTGGTCGGTGCGCGGGCCGTCCAGGCAGTCGGCGCGGCAATGATGATGCCGGCGTCGCTCGCCCTGCTGTTGCAGGCATTCGCGCGCGAACAACGCGCCGCTGCCGTCGGGATGTATGCCGCGGTCGGCGCATTGGCCACGGCGATCGGCCCGGCGATCGGTTCGTGGATCATCGCCTATGGGTCCTGGCGCTGGGTGTTCATGATCAATCTCCCGGTCGGTGTGCTTGGTCTGTGGGCCGCACGCCGGCTGGTCGAATCGAGCAGTGACGAGCACGGCGTGCGTGTCGACTGGTTCGGCATCATCCTGTTGGTCGTGGGCGCGGGGCTGCTGACTCTGGGCATCGTCCGGACCGAAGCCCTGGGCTGGGCCTCTCAGATCGTCTGGGCAATCATCGTCTCCGGTCTTGGCGTGCTGGTCGGATTCGTGTTCTGGGCCCGCGCACGTACGCATCCGGCGCTCGACCTCAGTCTGTTCGACGATGTCAGCTATCGGGTGGTGAACGTGGCCACGGTCTTTTTCAGTGCCGCGATGTCGCTGATGTTCCTGCATGCATTTCTCATGCTGATGGAAGTCTGGCAATACCCGCAGAGCGTCGCCGGCCTCGCCATCACGCCAGGCCCGCTGATCGTCCTGCCGATAGCCATCCTGTCCGGGCGCCTGGCCGGCCGATTCGGCCACCGCCCGCTCCTGGTCGGCGGCGGGTTGTTGTTTGCCGCCGTGCAGATCGTGTTCTACGCCCGCCTTGAATCCACTCCGGATTTTCTGGGTCTCTGGCTTCCCGGTCAGCTCGCCCTGGGCACATCGATCGGTATGGTGATGCCGTCACTGTCGGGCGCGGCGGTGGCAAAGCTCGGGCCGCAGCGCTACGCGGCGGGTGGTAGCGTCAACAATGCTGTGCGCCAGCTTGGCAGCGCCATCGGCGCATCACTGGCCGTGGCACTGGTGGGTGGGCACACGGTGGGCTTCGCCGATTTCAGGCTGGGCTATCTGATCCTGGCCGCTCTGAGCCTGAGCGCGGCCGTGTTGTCCGTGCCGGTGCGCACCCATCCGCGCGACCTGGCCGCGCCGTGAGCCGCGGCGCGTCTCAGATCCCGCGCAAGGCCACTGCCTCGCTGACCCTGGACACCGCCACATCGTAGGCCGCCTCGCGCAAGCGGGAGTGATCACCCCTGGCCTGGCTCAACACCGCATGCCAGGCCTGATCGAGCCTGTCGACGAGTCGGCTCAGAGCCCGCTCCCGAGTCCAGCGTCCGCGGGCCGCATTCTGCGCCCACTCGAAATATGAGACTGTCACGCCCCCGGCATTGACCAGTAAATCTGGGACCACGGTCACACCGCGCTCACGCAGCATGGCATCGGCTTCGAGGCTCACCGGAAGATTGGCCGCCTCGACGACCATCGTCGCTCGCACCGCGCCGGCATTGGTGGAGGTGATCACATTCTCAACTGCGGCGGGTATCAGGATATCGACGTCCAGCCCGAGCAACTCGTCAGGCGTGCATGCCTCCCCCGGCACCAAGGAGGCGAGATCGGCGCGCGGTGAGCCATCGAGCTTCCCGAGCAGCTTTGCGATGTCCAGCCCCTGCTCATTGAGCACACCATAGCGACTATTGCAGATCGCGACCACGCGCGCTCCCATCTCGGTCAGTCGCAGCGCGAGATGACGACCGACATTGCCGAGCCCCTGCACGGCGACCGACGCATTGGCGATGTCGCGCGAGCCAGATCGCCAGGCTAGAGCCGCGACATGCGCGGCGCCAAATCCCGTGGCTTCGGTTCGGCCTTCGATGCCGCCCAGACTCACCGGTTTGCCAGTGACGACACCGGGTGTGTAGCCATGACGCGCGCTGTAGGCATCGAAAATCCAGGCCATGAAGCGTTCGTCGGTGCCCATGTCCGGCGCGGCAATATCGAGGTCTGGCCCGATCACGGGATCGAGTCGCTCGGCCATGGCCTTGGTCAGCGCCTGCAACTCGTCGGGTTCGAGTGAACGGGGATCCACCGCAAGACCGCCCTTGGCGCCGCCAAACGGCAGATCCAGCAGCGCGCATTTGAATGTCATCACACGCGCCAGCGCACGGAAATGTTCGAGATCGACACCGGGCGCGAATCGCATCCCGCCCTTGAAGGGGCCGCGGCTATCATTGTGCTGGACCCGGAAGCCCCGGTATACCGCCATGCCGCCGTGCTGCCGCCGGATGGGCACATCGAAGGAAATCTCGCGAGTTGCCTGAAACAGCAACTGACGCAACTGTTCGTCCAGGCCGAGACGCTCGAACGATGCCCCGAGAAATCCGCTACCACAGCGTTCGGTTTCGATGCCTGGGGGGTTATCGGTCAACGAGGATTCCTTTCAGTTAAAGGGGGTTGGGCGCGGCGTCGAGTCTGTGGAAGGCGGCAGTATCGGCAGCGTGAACGTGGGCTGTTCACCGGTGAGCGTTTTCAGGAACGCAACGATCTGCCGGTTCTCTTGCTCGCTGAAGCGCCGACCGAGTTGCAGTCGTCCCATGGTATCAACCGCCTGGCGCAGCGTGTCCGCAGCCCCATCGTGGAAGTACGGGTAAGTCAACTCGACATTGCGTAGCGTGGGCACCTTGAAGGTAAAGCGGTCGCGATCGTCGTGGGTCACACCGGCGCGCCCGGCCAGCGAGGTATCACCCTTGTAGGCCTCGACCACACCCATCTTGCGATACGCATTGCCGCCGAGGTTCGGACCATTGTGGCAACCGCCACAGCCGCTGGTATTGAACAGGTTATAGCCCGCCAGCTCCTCGGCGCTGAGCGCGTTCTCCTCGCCCAGCAACCACTGATCGAAGCGCGAGTTCGGCGTCACGAGCGTCTTTTCGAACTCCGCAATCGCCGCGGTGACCTGGCCGATCTCGATACCCTCCTTGCCAAAGACCAGATGAAACTCGCGTGCGTAGGCCGGAATGGATTGCAGAACGTCGATGGCCAGCGTGTGACTGAAGGCCATCTCGCCGGGATTGGCGATCGGGCCGCCCGCTTGCTCTTTCAGATCGGCCGCGCGACCATCCCAGAATTGCGCGACATTCAGACTGGAGTTCAACACGGTCGGCGCGTTGATCGGACCCCGTTGCCAGCGGTCGCCGATCGAGGTGCGAATATTGTCGGTGCCGCCCATGCTGAGGTTGTGGCATGAGTTGCACGAGATGAAGCCGGAGCGCGACATGCGAGGGTCGAAGTACAGCTTCTTGCCCAGTTCGGCCAGACCGATATCGATCGACTTCGGCGGTGCGATCGGCCGGTAGAGCGCCTTATACGCCTGCGCTCCTGCCGGGTCGCTCAATGTGGCCGCGCCGATGATCAACGCACCGATCGCAAGCTTCGCAAATGCCATCTGACACCTCTGTCTGACTTGAACCAAGCATCTCTAAGCGCACTATAGAGGGGCCGACCGGGCCCGGCTTGATCGCCGTCAAGCGACGTTCGCCCGATCGAACGCGCAGCAAACCAAGCGGGTTCGACGGCGCAGCGCTTGATTCCCCGGGTGGCCGGGTATAAATTGGACACGCGTTCAATTTGTAGCCGGAGCGGCGGCAACCATGGCATCCACGCGTCAGGCATCGGCTCGTACTTCCCCGCGCGGGCGCAGAGGCGTGGGCCGGCCGCCAGGCGTGGCCGACAGCGGCGCCAGGCAACGACTGATCGATGTCGCCGCAGCACTGTTCGCGCACAACGGCGCGGATGCGGTCTCGCTGCGCCAGATTGCGGCGGCGGCGCAGGTCGCCCCCGCCCTGATCGCCTATCACTTCGGTGACAAGCAAGGCCTGCTCCATGCCACCCTGGAAGAAGCACTGCAGCGGCTGCGATCGGTGATCGCCCGAAGCCTGGGCGAGGCGTCGGAGGCGCCGCTGGCGGCCTTCATTGCCAACTATGTCGATGCGCTGACCCGGGCACCCTGGATCGCGCCCTTGCTCGTGCGTGAGGTGCTCTCCCGGGCCGGATCGGGGCGCGAGCAGTTCGTGCAACGCTTCGCCGTCGAAGCCGCGAAACTGCTGCCCTCGGCGATGGCCGATGAGATCGCCGCCGGGCGCATGCGCAAGGAGTTCGATCCCCGGCTGACGGTGCTTTCGTTGATCGGCATGAGCGTCTTCCCGTTCATTGCACAGCCCGTGCTCGGGCCGCAACTGGGCTATCGGATCGACGAACGCTTCGGTCGCGAATGGGCCCAACACACGCTGGCCTTGTTCATGCACGGCACCGGAGCCCATCGATGAGACCCCTGACTCTGCTTGTCGGGCTCGCAGTGCTCGGCGCCTGTACGCCGTCGGACACACCGCCCTCCCTTGGAACACTCGAGCGCCCGCGCCACGATCTGACGGTCGAGAGCGCCGAGGCGATCATCGCAATAGAGGTGGCACCGGGTGACAGGGTGCGTGCCGGGCAGGTTGTGCTCAGGCTGGATCCGGCGCGCGCACGAACCCGGCTCGATCAGGCTCGCGCCCAGCATGCGCTGGCGATGGCCCAGCTCGACGAACTGCGCGCCGGCGCGCGCGAGCAGACGATCCGCCAGGCACGTGCCCGATTGGCCTCGGCACGCAGCGCCGCCAACACCGCGCGGCTGGAGTTCGAGCGCGACAGCAAGCTGGTGCGCTCCAGCTACGCGTCTCAATCGCAGGTCGACATCGCGCAGGGCCGGCTCGACGAGGCCCAGGCGCGGGTGCGCGAGGCCGATGCCGCGCTCGACGAGTTGCTCGCGGGTGCCAGGCCAGAACTCATCGCACAGGCGCAAAGCCGGGTCGACGCCGCCGCCGCCAGCATCGCCGAACTCGAGATCGCACTGGCGCGGCTGACCGTGGTCGCGCCGGTCGATGGTCGTATCGACACCCTGCCCTACGAACTCGGCGAGCGCCCCGTTCCGGGTTCGCCGGTCGCCAGCATGCTGGGCACACAGCGCGTCTATGCGCGCGTCTATGTCCCCGCCGCCTCACGAGCGACCTTGCAGCCCGGGAGCAGCGCCCGGGTGGTGCTGGCGGGAAGCGAGCAGACCTTTGACGCACGCCTGCATTGGATATCGGCCGAACCCAGCTTCACCCCGTTCTACGCGCTCACCGAACATGATCGCGGCCGATTGGCCTATCTCGCCGAATTCGATCTCACGGACGCAGGCGCCCGCGATCTCCCGGTCGGCCAGCCGGTCGAGGTTCGCCTTGACTGAGGCCACGATCGTCACCGACGGCCTGACCCGGCGCTTCGGTCGCCTGACCGCGGTGGATCACGTCGATCTCATGGTGGCGCGCGGCACGATCCATGGCTTTCTCGGTCCGAACGGATCCGGAAAATCGACCATGATCCGGATGCTTTGCGGCCTGCTGACACCGAGCGAGGGACGCGCCCGGGTCCTCGGCCTCGACATCCCGGCCCAGGCCGAGGCGCTGCGGGCGCGCATCGGCTACATGACGCAACGCTTCTCGTTGTACGACGATCTGACCATCGCCGAGAACCTGCGGTTTCTCGCAAGTATCTATGGCGTGGCGCCACGCAACATCGAGAGTCAGCTGCAGCGCTTTGGTCTGCGCGAGCGCGAGCATCAGCTCGCGGGCACGCTCTCGGGTGGCTTGAAGCAAAGGCTCGCGCTGGCGGCGGCCACCTTGCATGGGCCGGAGCTGCTGTTTCTGGATGAACCCACCAGCGCGGTCGATCCCGAAAGCCGCCGGCAGTTCTGGGACCTTCTGTTCGAGATGGCCGATCAGGGCACGACCATTCTGGTTTCCACACACTTCATGGACGAGGCCGAGCGCTGCCATCAGTTGGCGATTCTCGACAAGGGCCGGCTGGTTGCCGACGGCGCCCCGGAACAGCTCAAGGCCTCTCTCGATGCCGCCGTGGTGCAGATGCGCGGCGAGCGCCCGCGTGCGCTGCACGACGCTCTGCGAGCCCTTCAGGGTGTGCTGAGCATCGCCCAGCTTGGCACCCAGCTCCATGTGTTGCTCAGCCAGGGCGAGGCCGACCCCCTGCGGATCGTGCAGGCCGCGTTACAAGCGCAAGGCCTCAGTGCATCGGTCCGCCGCGTCGAGCCGAACCTCGAGGACGTCTTCGTGATGGCCACCCGATGAACCCGCAAGCCCCCGAGCGCCCGACGCACCGAGTGCACGGCAACGGCGGGGGCTTCGCGCAACGGATCCTGGCGATCGCGGCCAAGGAGCTGCGCCATCTGCGCCGAGACAGGCTCACCGGTGGCCTGATCGCGGGCATCCCTTTGATCATGACCTTATTGTTCGGCTATGCGATCGACCAGGACATCCGCCATCTTTCCGGGGCCGTCGTCGATCTCGCAGGCAACCAGAGTTCGCGCGCACTGGTGCAGGCGATCGAGGCCACCCAGGTGGTCGACATCGTCGCAAGCGAACCCTCGGTGGAGCAATTGCAGCAGCGCCTGATTCGCGGCGAACTCTCATTGGGCATCGTCATCGCCGCCGATATCGAACGCAGGCTGCGCCATGGCGATCAACCACTGGCTCAGCTGATGGTCGATGGCAGCGACCCCTTGGTGTTGTCATCGGCGCGCGCGCTGATGAACATGCCGCGTGCCGCCTTTGCCTCCCCGATCGTCTCCGCGCAAACCAGCTTCGAACCACCGTTCGCGCTGCGCGCCTGGTTCAATCCCGAGCGGCGCTCGGCGGTGTTCATCGTACCGGCGCTCACGGCGGTCATTCTCACGCTGACGATGGTGTTGTTCACGTCGATCGCGATCGTTCGCGAGCGCGAGCGGGGCAATCTCGAACTGCTGATCAACACGCCGGTTCGAACCCTGGAGCTGATGCTGGGCAAGATCCTGCCGTATATCGCGATCGGCTACCTGCAGATCACCCTGATCCTGCTCCTGGGCACGACGTTGTTTCATGTCACGATCGTCGGCTCCCTCTGGGACTTCTATCTGGCCGCCGGTGTGTTCGTGCTGGCCGTGCTCACCTTGGGGCTGGTGATCTCGACCCTGGCAAGTAGCCAGTTTCAGGCGTTCCAGATGACCTTCATGACCTTCTTGCCGCAATTGCTGTTATCCGGCTACATGTTCCCCTTCGAGGGCATGCCCAAACCGGCCCAATGGCTGGCCGAGATCTTCCCGATGACCCATTTCCTGCGGGTGGTGCGCGGCATCATCCTGCGCGGCGCCGACCTTGCCGATATGCTGCCGCAGATGTGGCCGCTGCTGGCCTTCTTCGTGATCGGGATAAGCATCGCAACGCTACGGTTTCGCAAGCGCCTGGACTGAGGCCGGTGGCTGGCCGGGCCGCTCAGAGATCGTCGAACGAGCCACCGCGACCATGACCGCTGGCAAAACGATTTGCGCCGGTATGGGTCTCGCCGCTGGCCAGCGTGAGCCGGCCGAGACGATTCTCTTCGACCATTGCCGCGTCGAAGTCCGCGCCCCATTGATCGAGCGCCGAGCGGCGATCGTGGCGCAGGCAGGTCTGAGGGAATCGGCACAGCGACTGCGCCAGCGAGATCGCGGCCGCGCGCGCCTGTCCCCTGGGCACGACTCTGTTCGCCAGACCCATCGCGAGGGCCTCGGTAGCGCCGACGGGCCGCCCTGTGAGGATCATGTCCATCGCATGCGAGTGACCGATCAGGCGTGGCAGCCGCACCGTACCGCCATCGATCAGTGGAACCCCCCAGCGCCGACAATAGACGCCGAAGACCGCGTCCTCCTCGGCCACGCGCAGGTCGCACCATATGGCCAGTTCCAGGCCGCCAGCCACCGCGTGGCCCGCCACGGCCGCGATCACCGGCTTGTCCAGACGAAGATAGCTAAGCCCCATCGGAGCATCGACCCGATCGCGCGCGATCTCACCGTTCAGCTCCGGGACACGGTTCAAACGCCCCTGGCTGACCGCCTTGAGATCGGCGCCGGCGCAGAAGCTGCCCTGCGCCCCCTCCAGAACCGCCACCTTGAAGCGCGGATCACGGTCGAATTCGCGCATCACCTTGGCCAGCGCCAGCGCGGTCGGTGCATCGACCGCATTGCGCACCTGGGGGCGATTGATGGTCACCACCAGGATGTCGTCCAAGACCTCGGTGAGAACCGTGTCCGTGTCTCCAGCGTCCATTGCGCGCCCCTCCCCGCTCAGGCGCGCGGCTCGATGCCGCGCAACAGCGCGACACGATCGCGGGCAGCCTGCATCAGAAATGCGAAATCCGAACCGGCCAGGATGAACCGTGCCCCCAGACCGACATACTTCTCGAACAATGGCGCGGTGTACATGCCACCCATGCCGGGATACTTGCCGTGGCGGTGACAGGCCGCAATCACCTTCTCGTAGGCCTGCACGATGCGCGGATGCTCGAACTGTCCGGGGATACCCATCTCCATCGACAAATCAGTGGTACCGATCAGCAGCACGTCGATGCCCGGCACCGCGGCGATTTCGTCGCAATTGGCCACGCCTTGCGGGGATTCGATCATCACCACCAGCAGCGTGTGACGATCCACCGCCTCACAGGCCTGATCGATCGGCAGGGTCTCGAAACCCAGCTGCTGCAGGCCGCCCCCCATGGAGCGATGGCCAACCGGAGGGAAGCGGCAGTGGCTGACGAGCCGCGCCGCGGCCTCGGCGGTATCGACGTGCGGCGCCACGATGCCCTGGGCACCATTATCGAGCAGCCGGCTCGCCATCCAGTGCTGCTCGGAGGGCACGCGCACGAGCGGCGTCACGCCGATCGCCAGTGCCGCCGAGGCGATCTGAGCCGCGACATCGATGCTCATCGAGTTGTGTTCGCAATCGATGAACAGCCAATCGAAGCCAGCGGTGCGGGCAATCTGCGCGGTATCCACCGTGCGCGCCTGGCGCAGCCCCATGCCCAGCGCCAGCGCGCCGGCCTCGAGCCGGGTCCTGGCATGATTGATCACGATGCTCATCATGCTCTCCATTCAGTGACGATTGAGATCGGCCAGCACAAACTCCGCGCCGCGTTCGGCGATCATGATTGTGGCCGCATAGGTGTTACCAGACACCATCGAGGGCATCGCCGATGCATCGATCACGCGCAGCCCAGCCAGCCCTTTGAGCGCCAGACGATCGGTCAGGGGGGCATCGGCGGCGCTGCCCATCGCGCAGGTTCCTACCGGATGATAGACGGTGGAACCGGTCTGCCGGACGAAAGACTCGAGTGCCTCGTCATCATGCACTTGCGCGCCAGGCCAGGTTTCATGGGTGACGATATCGGCCAGCGGCGGGGTGTGGTAGAGGCGCCGAACATAGCGCACCGCGGCCATCGTCAGGGCAAGGTCGCGTGGATCGGACAGATAGTTTGGCTGGATCTCTGGCGCGGTCATGGCATCACGCGAGCGGATGCGGACATGCCCGCGGCTGTGCGGTCGAAGCACGCAAACGCCGCAGGTCAGCCCCGCCTCCCGCTCCAGCCCGGCCTGCCCCATGCGTCCGGACGGGTAGCTTGCAGGCGTGAACAGCAATTGCGTATCGGGGCGCTGCGATGCATCTCCAAGTGCAATGAACGCATGGGCATGCGCCACCGGACTGGCCAGCAGACCGCGCCGGCGCAATGCATAGCGGGCCAGCTCTCCCAAGAGCGGCAGTCCGTGCGAGCGCTCATTGAGCGAAGACCGACCGCGCACCCTGGCAGCGACCCGCACCGCATAGTGATCGACCAGGCCGGCGCCCACGCCAGGTGCGCAGTGGATCGTCTCAATGCCGTGCGACTGCAGTAGCTCAGGCGGGCCGACGCCAGACAGTTGCAGCAACTGGGGCGTGTTGATCGCGCCCGCCGCCAGAATCACCTCGACGCGCGCCAGTGCCTGTCGGATCCGCCCCTGCTCCCGGTATTCGATGCCCACGGCCCGCCGCCCGTCGAACAACACCCGGGTCGCCAACGCGTGCATGCGAACCGCCAGATTCGGGCGCCGCATGGCCGCACGCAGCCAGGCGTCGGCAGCGCTCCATCGGCGCCCGGCGCGGATCAGGGTCTGGTAATACCCGCAGCCTTGCTGATCACCGCTGTTGTAGTCGGGATTGCGACGCTCGCCCAGCGCCTCCAACGACTGTAGAAAGGCCTCACAGATCGGATGCCGCATCGGCAGATCTGTGACGTGCAGCGGCCCGTCGCGGCCACGCCATCGCGGATCGCCACCGAGCCGGGTCTCACTGCGCTTGAAAACCGGCAGCACATCGGCCCAGGCCCAGCCCCGCGCCCCTTGCGCCGCCCAGTCATCGTAGTCGCGCGCCTGGCCACGGACATAGAGATGGCCATTGATCGAACTCGAGCCGCCGAGGACCCTGCCACGTGGGCAGGGGATCTCGCGTCCGGCGACTGCCGCGCTTGCGGCATTCACATAGCCCCAGCCAAGCGCCGGATCGAACAGCGTGCGGGCGAAGCCTGCCGGAATCTTGATCCATGGGCTTCGATCCGGGCCGCCGGCCTCGAGCAGGAGAACCCGCAGACGCGCATCGGCGCTCAGTCGGTCGGCCAGCACACAACCGGCCGCCCCCGCCCCGACGATCACCACATCCCAGGACTCGCTCATTGGATTCTTCTCAGGGTCGCGCACCGCCGATATCCTCGGGAGCGATCGCCACCGTCTTCACGATCAGGAAGCATCGACTGCCTTCGACCAGGCCCAGCGCGAGCGCCGATCGTCGCGTGATCCGCGCCAGGACCCTGCCGGCCCCCGTGCTGGCGACCACCAGCGCACCCGGCCCGGCCCCCTCGCGCACCGACTCGACGGTGGCCGCCAGAACATTGAGTGCCGAGATGGCCTGCGGCACCTTCAGCGCGACAATGACTTCCTGGGCGGGAATCCGCACCCGGATATGCTCACCCACCGCCTGCGGCACTCGCGGCAGGAGCAGGGTTTCCGTGCCGGCCGCCAGTTCGCTCAGGCCATCGTCATGATGGCAGCGCACGGTGGTCTCCAGGACCGCGCCCACGCCACGGATACCCAGCGGCATCACGCCCGGATCCCCCAGCACATCGAGCGCAGGGCCGGCACGGTGCACCCTGCCCTGCTCCAGAACCACGACGGTGGTCGCCAGACGAGCCACCTCCGTGGGCGAATGGCTGACGTAGACGATCGGCACCGAGATCTCATCACGCAGGCGTTCGAACAGGCGCAGGATCTCTGCCTTGCGCGCCTCGTCGAGCGATGCCAGTGGTTCGTCGGCGAGGATCATCCTCGGCCCGGACAGCAATGCCCGACCGATCGCCACCCGCTGTCTTTCGCCGCCCGACAACGCGCCGGGGCGGCGCCTGAGCAAATGGCCGATCCCGAGAATCTCGATCACACGCGACCAGGATTCCGCCTGGCCCGGGCTCGCGCCCCTGTGGCCGTAGCGCAGGTTCTGCTCCACATCCAGATGGGGAAACAGGCGGCTTTCCTGAAAGACGACCCCCAGTCGGCGGTGATGCGGTGGCACCCAGACACCGCGCTGCGTATCGACCAGGACATCATCATCGAGCACGATGCGCGCGTGCTGCGGGCGCAACAAGCCCGCCATCGCGTGAACGACCGAGGTCTTGCCCGAACCCGAACGCCCGAACAGCACGGTCACGCCCGCTGGCGCATCGAAACGGACATCGAGCGCAAAGGTGGAGAAGCGGTGCGTGATCTGGACGGATAGTGTCATGGCAGCGGACCGGTATCAGCCATCACCGGCCCCACCGGCCACCCGTCTGGCCAGGCGTCGGGCGACCCACTCCGAACACAGCAACGCCACCAGGGCCACCGCCACGGAGATCACGACCAGGCGAAGCGCGGAAGACTCGCCGCCGGGAATCTGCAGAAAGGCATGGATGGCCAGGGCGAGTGTGCTGGTCTCTCCAGGGATGTTGGAGACGAATGTGATCGTGGCGCCGAACTCGCCCATGGCCTTCGCAAACGCCAGTATCGCGCCCGCCAGCACGCCGGGAAGGATCAAGGGAAGTGTCACCGTCATGAACACCCGCAGCGGAGACGCACCCAGGGTGGCGGCCGCCTGCTCGAGCCTGGGATCGACCGCTTCGATGGACAAGCGGATCGCACGCACCATGAGCGGAAACGCCATCAGGGCGGCGGCCAGCACGGCGCCGGTCCAGCGAAAGGCGAAGATGATGCCGAACTGCGCCAGCCACGCGCCAAGACGCCCCTGGGTGCCGAACGCCAGCAGCAACAGGTACCCGGTCACCACCGGCGGCATGATCAGGGGCAGATGGATCAGCCCATTGAACAACTCACGCCCGCGAAAGCGCCATCTCGCCAACACGAGGGCGACAAACACCCCGGCGGGCAGACTGACGAGCGTGGCCCAGAACGCGACCCGTAGTGAGAGCGCCAGCGCCTGCCATTCCTGAGGTCCAAGCCAATCCATGGCCGCGCAGTTTACCTGCCACCCGGATTCACGCGCGCCGGCCGGGCGGCTGCGCGTCCGACCACCCGTTCACAGTGGCAGACGAGCCCGTGCCCGCCGGTAGGGGCCGCCGCCACTCCGGCGCGTCGACCCGCAGGTGGCGGCGCTCAACGCGCGGGCACGATAAACCCGTGTGCCTCGAGAATGGTGCTCGCCGTCGGGCCACGCAACCAGGCCAGAAAGTCGCGCGCCGCCGGGTGGCGGCTCGCGCTGACCACCGCCGCCGGATAGACGATCGGCGGGTGGGATCCGGGCGGGAAACGGGCAACGATCGAGACCCGCGGCTCGTTCACCACGTCACTCGAATACACGATTCCAAGCGGTGCCTGCCCAGCCGCCACCCAGGCCAGCGCCACGCTGACATTGTCGGCTTGCGCCACCTTCGCGGCAACCTGCTCCCAGAGCCCCAGATGCTCGAGCGCCGCCTTACCGTAGATGCCCGCTGGCACGGCATCGACGAGTGCCATCGCCAGGCGCGACGTTCCCAGCCGTGCCGACAGATCGAGCCCGGCATGCAATTGCAGCGGTGGCTGCGAACGGCCGTGCGCAATCAGCACAAGGCGGTTGCCAACCAGATCGAAACGGGTCTCGGCGTCGATCAAGCGGCCCGCCTGCAGGGCATCGGCCCAGGCCGCATTCGCGGGTACGAAGACATCGGCCGGGGCCCCGTGCTCGATCTGGCGTGCCAACGGGGAACTACCGGCGAGCGCCAGGCGCACGGGCGTGTGCCGCTCCTGCTCGTAGGCCCTGGCGATCTGCGCCATTGCCCCGCCCAGGCTGGCCGCAGCGAAGACGGTCAGCGGCCCGGGCGACGCAGCCGCGTACACGCCTGGCAGACACAGCAGTGCAGCGAGCCAGATCGAGCGCAGCATGCGAGGGATTCCGATGTGCATCGATGCCTCAGCGCAGCTCACGGGACTCGAACACCTTGCCCGGGTTGAGGATGCCGTTCGGATCCGATGCGCGCCTGAGTCGGCGCATCGTGCCGATCTCGGCCGCACTGCGGCCGCGATCAAGATAATCCCGCTTGAGCAGGCCGATTCCGTGTTCGGCCGACACGGATCCCTCACACGCGCCGACCGCATCGTAGATCAGTCGATCCAGCGCATCCGGATCGACGTTCTCGCGTGTGACACAGATGTGCAGATTGCTATCGGCGATGTGCCCGAAGAAAACCGGGCGGGCACCCGGGAACACCTCTGCGATACGCAGCGCGCAGTCGGCCACGAGCGCCGGCATGTCGCCGAACGGGATGCTGATATCGAACGCAATGCACGGACCCATTGTATTGTGCAGCTCGCCCGATGAATCCCGCACTGCCCAGAGCGCCTGTCGCTGCGCGACCGAATGCGCGGCCACCGCATCGGGCGCGTGTCCGTCGGTCAGAGCAGCCTCGAGAAATGCATGGATGAGCGCCTCACCACCGCTCGCCAGCCGTGTGATCACACCGAGCGTGCCTTCGCTACCGATGAACAACTGCTTGAGGTCATAGCCCGCGTTGTGCTTGAGCATCCGGTTCATCGAGCCGAGCACCATGCCATCGGCCAGCAGCCGCTCAGTTGCCATGGCTGTACAGACACACGGCATCGGACGGCCCCAGGGCCATATTCATGCTATCCAACCCGCCAGCAATCATTTCAAGGGCCCTCTCGAAGTCGGTGGAATCATGTCAATGATAGCGAGACCGAAGTGACCGATCGGACCGGGTTCGCCTGTCACCCCATGACTCGCCCGCCGGTTCGGTGACGAATATCACCACTCGCTGGCCGTCAATCTTGTCCAATGTCAGATATATGCCGGCACTGGGTGCAGGGCCGATATCAATGACGCATCTTTCGGCCGGAGCCCATGCCACGATCATTGACGCAGCTGGTGCTCGCACTGGCGGCCTGCATGACGGCGTCATGCGGTGGTGACGACGCCGGGTCGAGCGCCGGGGCCGGTATTGTCGCGCAATCGGCCGGCCAGCTGCCTGATCCGAGGGTCTCCCGAGCTACGCTGCGCAAGAACGTCGTGCTGGTGAAGAGCAGTCGGGCGAAATGGACGACTGCGATCCATGGACCATTCTGGACGCTGCAGAACGATCCGCCCGAATTGAGCATCGGTAGCCTGCTGTTGCTGCATGATGCCGCGGTCGAGGTAACCTCCATCCAGAACTTCGACGGACGCGTCCTGATCGGGGTTGTCGACGTGGGCGCGGAGAAGCTATTCGACCGTATCGCGATCGACGCCCCCTTCGACTCTCAGAACGCGAGCTTCCTGCGCACGCCATCAAGCACCATAGCGACTGCCGTGCACGACATCACGAGCACCTCGCAAGGACCCTACGAGCTGCCTCTCCAGAGCGCGGGGCTCGACGGATCGCTGAGCGTGACGACTCAGGGCCGGATCACCTACGCGTTTGATGCGGCCAACGAGTCCGATTCCCGCGGCGAACTGCAGTTCACGACTGATCTTCTGGTCTCGCTCGTGCTGGATCCGGCCGATGAGGGAACCTCTTCGGCAGGTATTGCACTCGGCACCTTGTTGATTCCGATCAGCCTGCGCCTGTTCGATGACGCGGGCGTGCCCGTCGGGCTGCACCAGGCATCACTTACGGTGCCGATCAGCCTGGCCATCGCGCTCGATAGGCGGCTCCCCTTCAGACTGGCCATCGACGGCCACACACGCGCCGTCGCGAACATGCGTTTCGGACCCGGTGCAGGCCCGGTGCTCGACCCGCCGACATTGGCTGGTTCCGTCGCATTGCGAGCTGATCACGCAACTGACACCGCGCCTGAGGCGACGCTTCCCGCGATCGACATCGGCCCGCGGATCAGGTTCCAACCGGGGCTCGAGCTGCTCTCCACCAAGCCCGTATTCGGCCTTGATCTCACCATGGCGGTCGCGGCCAACGGAGATCTGTCGGTCATACCAGGCGCGGCCGGCCCATGCTTGCACCTGAAACCCGGATTGAGCGGATCGACGAATGCCATCGGCAGCACGCCCGGACTGGCCTGGCCCGCGCAGACTCCGGTTGCGAACGCGCTGTCGATCGGCGTGCCGATCAGCATCGGCGACTGCCCGCCGTAAGCCGCGCAGACGCACTCTGAGCCCGCGATCGGGCACAATGCCGGCTCCACCTATGGAGCTGCGCTATGAAGCTACCCGTCAATCCTTTTCTTGAAGCGATTCGCGCGGGCCGCGGCCAGATTGGAATCTGGGTCACTCTTTCGCACCCCTTCGCCGCCGAGGCGGTCGCTGGCGCCGGTTTCGATTGGGCTCTGATCGACATGGAGCATTCGCCCAACGACCTCGATTCGGTCATGGCGCAATTGCAGGTATTTGCCGCCTACGACACCACGCCGATCGTCCGCCCTGACTGGAATGATCCCGTGAAGGTGAAGCGCCTGCTGGATGCGGGCGCCCCCGGTCTGCTGTTCCCGATGGTGCAGAACGCAGAGCAGGCGGCGGCGGCCGTCTCCGCCACCCGCTACCCACCGCGCGGCATCCGCGGCGTGTCCGGCACTACTCGCGCCAATCGCTTCGGTCGCATCACGGATTATTTCTCACGCATCGAGGACGAAACCGCGGTACTGATTCAGGCGGAGACTCGATCCGCGGTCGAGCGAGCCTCGGAGCTCGGCGCGGTCGACGGTGTCGACGGCGTGTTTTTCGGCCCGGCCGACATCGCGGCGGACATCGGTCTGCTCGGCCAACCCATGCATGAATCCGTCTGGGCATTGATCCGCCCCGCCGCACGCAAACTCATCGATTCCGGCGTGGCCGTGGGCACCCTGGTACAGGACGCGGCCTTTGCCCGTTCCCTGGTTGACGATGGCTTCAGCTTCGTGGCCTGCGGTTCCGATGCCGGCCTGCTGGCGCGCGGAGCCGACGCATTGCTCAAGAGCATGCGTTGACCTGACTACGCCGGCGACCAGCGCGCGGCCTGCGCTCGCCCGTTTCTCTGGCCTGCAGAATGCACCTGCCTGTTAGAGCCGCACCGATAATCCATCGGCCAGGCTCTGCCTGAGCGCGCTCAGCACCGGAATCAACGAGGCAGCCAGCGCCGCGCCCAGAACCAGGGCGAGCAGTGCCACATCACCAGGCGTCAGGCCGCTCAGCGGCAGATCGAGCCCGTAGCGCACCGCCACCAACGGACGCAGCAAGGCAAGGCCCGTGAACAGCAGGCCGAGACCGACAAGCATGCCCGCCACGGTGATCATCGCCGCCTCGGCGAGCAACAAGCCAGCCAGATGCCAGGGCGTGGCGCCCACCGCGCGAAGCACGGCCATCTCGCGACGCCGGGCCTGCATCGATGACAGCAGCACGATCAGCATGCTGGCGATCCCCGTCCCGATCACGAGCCACGACACGATGCGCAGCAGATTCTCGGCGACCGCGAAGACATCCCAGAGCTGCTGCAGCGCCATGCCCGGGATCACCGCCTGCATGGGTTGTGTGGGATCGGTGTTGATCGCTCGTTGTACGGCAAACAGCTGAGACCGGTTGGACAGGCCGACCAGGAATGCCGTGATCGCCTGCGGCTCGTCATGGTGCGTCGATTCGCGCTCATGCGCATGCTTGCCAGCCAGCAGCCTATCGAGCGCATTCGGCGCATGCCCTTGTTCCCAGCCTTCATGGATCTGCTCGATCGCAGCCAGATCGACATGCACAGTCGCATCGACCGGTGTGCCAGTTGGCGCAAGAATGCCGACCACGCGCAGTTCATGCTCGGCGTGTTCGGTGCCAGCGATCTCTCCGGCGCCGTGTGCCAGATGAATTTCCTGGCCAAGCTGGTAGGCAAGTCGGCGCGCGACTTCGGCGCCGATCACCGCCTCCAGCGGCGCTTCGAACGCGCGGCCGCTGGCGAACCGCAAGGCCTGGCGCGCACCGTGGCGATAGTGCTCGAAGTAGCCCCGGCTGGTGCCGAGAACCGGAAAGCCGCGATGCGAGTCGCCCAGTGAGATCGGCACGCTCCAGGCAATGCGCGGATCGTCTCGCCAGCGCTCATAGGCCTCCCAGCTCAGGTTGCCGCTGGCACTGCCGATCCGAAAAACCGTTTGCAGCAACAACTGGACATCACCCGTCGGGGCGCCCACCACGAGATCCGTGCCGGAGATCGTGTTCGCGAACGCCGCACGGCCATCGCGGCGAAGCTTCTCCACCCCGATCAGTAAGGCAACACTGAGCGCCATGCACAGCACGGTCAGCAGGGCCGTGACCCGCCGGTTCCACAGGCTGGCCAGCGCCAGTCGCAGCATCGCGATCATCGGCCGCCCCCGGCCGGGGCACGATTGATCTGACCCAGCGCCAGACGCCGGTCGAAGCGCTCAGCGAGCCGCTCATCATGGCTGACGAACAGCAACGCCGCGCCGCTTGCCCGACACTCATCGAACAGCAGCGCCAGAAAATGCTCCCGGCTATCCGCATCCAGGGCGGAGGTCGGTTCATCGGCGATGATTATCGATGGCGAACCGATCATCGCACGCGCGACCGCCACCCGCTGTTGCTGCCCCATGCTCAGCTCGGTGACCGCGCCTCCCGCGCGCGCGCACTCGGCCAGGCCGAGCCGGCCTAGCAATCGATGCGCTTCTTCGAGCGGTGTCACCCCCCTGCTCGCCAACCGCGCCCGGCGTGCCGCCGAGAACCTGCATGGCAGCACGACATTATCCAGCACCGACAGGAACGGCAGGAGATTGAACTGCTGGAAGATGATGCCGAGTTCATCGGCGCGCAGTCTGTCGCGCGCCGTGCGCGACAGTGCGGTCAGTTCGTGCGCGCCAATGTGTATGCGACCGGCATCCGGTGCCACCACCCCGCCGACCAGCGACAGCAACGTGCTCTTGCCGCTGCCGCTCGGGCCCGCCAGAAAGAGCGCCTCGCCACGGCCGAGGGCCAATGCCCCGATGTCGATCAACGGGTGCGCGCGCGACCAGCCGAAGCGCACCGATTCGAGCCGCAAGAGCATGTCCGCCCCGGTTTCGACCTGCGGATTCACGGACCTACCTGGCGCGGTAGGCCTCGATGCGGGCATCGGCCATCGAATAGCCGGCCTCGACATCATCGCTGCCATCGACCAATGTCAGCTTGTGGTTGCCATGGTCTGCCTTGATCACGCCCTGTACCCAGACCGGCTCGAACAGGCCCGCCGTCTTGAAACTCTTTTCCGCCCGCACGAAAACCATCTGATTGGCCGGCGGCGGCGGCGAATGAATACAGGCGCCAACGTAGGGCACCAACAGGAACTCCTAACCAGCTCGCCTTCGAACTCGAGCGGCAGAACATAGCCGGGCAGCCGAACCGCCGCGCCACTGAGTGACGGATTCGGCTTCAGGCGCTCGGCGCGCAGAGCGCCGCTCAGCGCCTCGACCCGCTCCCAGAAGGCCAGGGCCTTGGGATGACGACGGCTCGGTGGATCGGCGAGCATCGCACGATTCTTGTCGTCGAGGTCGGCCTCGCGGATGAACCCGCGATCGATGCGCTGGCGCAGATCGCGTTCATCGCGCACTTGTTCAAAGGCTTCACGCTCGGCGCCGTGCAACGCGGAGAGCTCGCGATTGATCGTTTCGGCCTGCTCATGGATCTGGCGCACGCTCGGTGGCAGCAGGTCTTCCCAGGACACTTCCCGGGCCTTGTCCGCGGCATGGGCATTCACGATCACGAGCGTCAGAGAAAGAGAACAAAGCACATGGCGCAGCATCATCGGATCTCTCGTCGGGTCAATGGTCCGGGTCCGGTCGCCGCCGGAGCCGTTCAGACTTTACACCGGTCGCGCCAGCCCTGGCAGGAACCCCCGGCGGGGCATCCACGCCGCCCGCTTGTCGGCCAGACACCACAGCCGGCCACCAGCAGCCCGTCAGTGCGCGAAGCTGCGTTCTGACCCCGACCGACGGCATCCTCACCGGCCCCAGGCGCACACGCGTCGATCGCCATCCGATGCCTGCCCGACCATGCTGCAGATTCTCAGGCTGCTCGTTCCCGCGCTGATTCCGGCCTGGAACTTCTTCGACTGGATCGCGCCATCTCCGCGGATCGAGTTCAGCCGCCTGCGAACGCCGGGCGATGCCAGCGAGCACTGGCAGGCATTCCGCCCGATCCCGGCCACCCTGCCGCCCTGGCGCATGACAAAGCGGCTGCTGTGGAATCCCGCTGGAACGAGACCTTGTTCATGATCAGTTGTGCCGAGCGCCTGCTCGAGGCTCCCGACGAGCATAGTTGCCGGGAGATCTTTCGCCGGATCGCCGCCGATCTGCCGCCGGATGAAGACCATGGCTACCTGAGATTCAGGCTGGTGCAGGTCTGCCGCACAGGTCATGCGCTGGAACGAGAGACGCGCTTCGTCTCGGAAATCCGCGATCTGCGTGGCTTGCTCGAGCGATGAGCCTCGACGCGGCGATGCGGCTGACCGAGATCCTGCTCGGTCTCGCGTTGGCCCAGCAGAGCCTCGAGCATCTGCTCTATCGCGGCCGCGGACGGCCCGGCGAACGGCCCTGTTCGGGACGCGCCTGATTCTCTGCCTGCTGCTGATCGCCGGCGTGAACGCTGCCTGGATACTGCCGGCGCTGGCCGCGCTGTCGCTGTGGATCCTGCACCGCTTCCAGGGCCCTTACAACGGCGGCAGTGACCGCATGGGCCTGCTCTCGCTGTGGTGCCTGACGATCGCCACCTTGATGCCCACGACCGCGTGGCGTGAGCTCTTCTTCGCCTATCTGGCCGCCCAGCTGACCCTTTCCTATTTCGTCTCCGGATGGGTCAAGGTAATCAATCCGGACTGGCGCAGCGGGCGGGCGCTGCGCGACGTGTTTCTTTTCTCGACCTACCCCGTCAGCGAGAGTCTGCGCGGCTGGGCCGACCGGCCCCAAACCATGCGGATCATGGGCTGGGCGGTCATGCTGTTCGAGCTGCTTTTTCCGCTCACGCTATTCTGGGCACCCGCGCTGATCGCCGCGCTGGTCATCGCGGGGTGCTTTCACCTGGCCATTGCCTGCCTGTTCGGCCTGAATCGCTTCTTCTGGACCTGGTTGTCGGTCTATCCGTCGATCATCTGGCTGCAACAGCGCTTGTCCTGACCAGCGGCGAGCGCGGCGCACACAGCCACGCGCCCACCAGCCTGCCCGGATCCCGCGCCTTAGCCACCGCTCTTCCAGCGCTCGTAGCGGGTACGCGTGGCCTCGTTCATCGGATAAAGGCCTGGCAGCTTTTCGCCGCGCTCGACCTCCTCCACGATCCAGCCCTCCATCCGCTCCTGCTCCGGGGCCTCGGCCAGCACCTCCTCGAGACAGGCGGCCGGAATGAGCACGCAACCATCTCGATCGCCCACCACCACGTCGCCCGGAATCACGCACACACCGCCACAGCCGATGGTCTCCTGCCAGCCGACGAAGGTCAGACCGGCCACCGACGGCGGTGCGGCCGCGCCTCGTGACCAGACAGGCAGACCCGTTTTCAGCACGCCTTCGAGGTCGCGGACCACGCCATCGGTGACCAGACCCGCGGCCTTGCGCTTGACCATGCGCGCACAAAGGATGTCGCCAAACACACCGGCATCGGCGATACCCATGGCATCGATGACCGCGAAGGCCCCTTCGGGCATCGCCTCGATCGCGGCACGGGTCGAGATCGGGTTACCCCAACTGGCCGGCGTCGCCAGATCCTCGCGGGCCGGCACGAAGCGGAAGGTGAACGCCGGGCCGACCACCCGTTTCTGATCGCTGCGCAGAGGCATGGCGCCGCGCATCCAGACATTGCGCAGGCCCTTCTTGAGCAGGATGGTGGTCAGCGTGGCGGTGGTGACGCTTTCCAGCGTCGCGATGGCCGCGGCGTCGAGCGGGCGGTTTTCGGTGGAGCTCATCAGCGGGAATCCTCGGATCGGTGGTGCGCCACCGGGCAGTGCGAACCATGCCCGGGCGGCGATCAAGCGCATTGTGACCCATGGCCCGGGCGCTCGCTCATCAGAATGTCACGTCCTCGGATCAGGATCTGCACAGACAATCTAAGATGCGCATCATGAACGTCCAAGGCCACCGTCACCTGCCCCTGCCGGGCACTCACAATCTGCGCGATCTCGGCGGCTACCGGGCCGGCGGCGCGAGCACCGCCTGGCGTGCGATCTTTCGATCTGACCGGCCCAGCGGGCTGACGGCCACCGGCCTGGAGCGCATGCGCGAACTGGGATGCAGGACGATCATCGACCTGCGTAGCGACGATGAACGCCTGAGTGCCCCGAGCGCTTTCGAGGCCCGCGGCGCACCCTTCGCCTATCACCCGATACCCCTGTTCGGCGCCCTCGATCCGCACCGGGCCGACGTCTACGTCAGTGATGATCCCCTGCTGGATCTGTACTGTCAGGCCCTCGATGGCAACGGGCCCGTGTTCGCCAGCGTGTTTCGCACGATCGCCCAGGCCCCGCCCGGCGCGGTTCTGGTCAATTGCACGGCCGGCAAGGACCGCACCGGCATGGTGTCGGCCATGTTGCTGCTTCTGGCCGGTGTCGATCACGACGAGGTCACGGCCGACTACACGCTGACCGCGCGATATCTGGCGCCGTTCCTGGATCAGTTGCGTCAGGAGGCTGCCGGGCGCGGCCGGGATCTGGCACTGTTCGAGAAACTCTTGCGCAGCGAGGCAAGCACGATGCGCGGCTTTCTCGGCCACCTGGACCGCGTTCACGGCGGTGCCCAGGCCTATCTGAGCCGGCACGGCCTCAATGCAAATGAGATCGGCCGTCTGCGGGCGCGCATGCTCGGCCTGGCGGCCTGACGACTGTGAGCCGGGAACCGGCATCCCGGCTCACAGCAGATAGTGATCGCCGGTTGCTCGCACAGTGACCTCGCCGATCGACACACCCCACGGCTGATCGATCGCGTGCATGACCGCCTGCGCGATGAAGCCGGGATCCAGGAACAGATAGCCCGGCAGTTCGGGATTGGTCAAAGAGGCATCGAGGCGCCCTTCGACATAGGCCTGACGGGCCTCGCTCATTTCAGCCAGGTTGTGGCCGAGGATGCCGATCAACGCCTCCCGATTGACGATCCCGGCCGCCAGCCCCGTGCCGGGCACGCCGGTCGGCTTGACGGTGGTGACCTTGATCCTGCCTCGAGACTCGACCCGCAAGGACTCGGACAGCATGTTGACCGCGGCCTTGGTGGCCCCGTACACGCCGGCACCCGCCACCGGAAAATTGCCATAGATCGATGAAATGTTGATCACGTGGCCTCGGCCCTGCGCGGTCATCGTGTCATAGACGGCGACCATGCCGTTGGGCACGCCCGTTTACCCGACAAATCAGATCCGTGCGCCAGGGACCTTCGGCACCCTAGCCGGCCCGATAGGTGGAGGGCTCCACGCCCGGCACGGCATCCGCACGCTTGCCCAGCCACCAGCCCGCCGCCGGCGGCATCAGGCCGAAGCCGTCGACACCGAGCTTGCGCGCCGCATCCATCGGCCAGTTGGGGTTATAGAGCATCTCGCGGGCCAGCGCCACCAGGTCGGCCCGACCTTCGCGCAGGATCCGCTCGGCCTGCTCGGCGTGCACGATCAGCCCCACGGCCATGGTGCGCACGCCGGCCTCGCGCTTGAGCTTTTCGGCATACGGCACCTGGTACCCGTAGCCGAGCGGCACGCTCGAGCCGCCGCGCATGCCACCGGCACTGCAATCGATGACATCCACGCCACGGGTTGCCAATGCGGCCGCCAGCCGGGCACTGGCATCCGGCGTCCAGCCGGCGTCGTCATCGACCGACAGACGCATGAACAGCGGTTTGCCCGCCGGCCACGCCGCGCGCGTGGCTTCGGCCACCTCGAGCGCAAAACGAAATCGATTGGCCTCGCTGCCACCGTATTCATCGTTGCGCTGATTGGCCTCGGGAGACAGGAACTGATGAATCAGGAATCCATGCGCACCGTGAATCTCCACGACATCGAACCCAGCCTTGTCTGCACGCCGTGCCGCGTTCGCCCAGGCCTCGACCAAAGCCGTGATCTCGGGCTTCTGGAGGGCCCGGGGTACCGGCGAGCGTGCATCCGCCGCCACCGCGCTGGGCGCCACCAGTTCCCACTGTTCCCAGTCCGGGACAAGTGATTCGATCTCCGGCGTTCGCTCCAGCGGCCGGCCGCCCTCCCACGGCCGGGATATCCTAGATTTGCGACCCGAGTGGCCGAGCTGGATGCCGATCGCCGCATCGCAGGCATGGGCGAACTCGACCATGCGACGCATGCCGGGAATGAACTTGTCATCCCAGAGACCCAGATCGCCCACGGTGCCGCAACCCCCCCGGTGCACCTTGGTGGATTCCACAAAGACCAGCCCCGCGCCACCGGCCGCATAGCGGCCGATATTCATCAGATGCCAATCGGTGGCAAAGCCCTGCTCGCCCGCGTACTGATGCATCGGCGCGACCACCACGCGGTTCTTGAGCCGCAGCTCGCGCAAGGTCAGCGGGGTGAACAGCAGAGGATCGGTCATGGTGGTCTACCAGAATGGGTGGGGCTCGCACAGACGGCATCATGGCCGTCGGTATTCCGTAATGATAGGCAAGCCCGCCGCCCGCCGGTCTCGTGCCCGGGCCAGCACCGTGCGCGCCGGGCCTCTGGGGCTTTGGCCGTTTGTACCCAACTCTTGGGATGAGTCGGGTCTGTCATCAACCTTGGCCATGAAACAATGGATTTTGTCGCCCACCATCTGGCCGTTCGGCCTAGGTGGAAAGTTATGGCTCGGCCCGATCCCGACCCTCAGGCACGCAACGCAGGGTTCGCGGGCCATCGTTCATCCGCAGTCAGGGAATCGCGACTCGAGCCATCGGGACGACACCGGGCGAGGCGCCGGCAACCGGGGTCATCGCTCTCAAGACAATCACACGGTCTACGAACCGCGGACATCCTGGGAGGGGAAACATGAAGTCGATCCAAAAACTCCGCATTGCCGGCGCCGCGCTGGCGGCCGTCGCCATCGTGGCGGCCCCGGCAGTTGCCGCACCCGGCGGCAATGGCAATGCGAACGCCAACGGTCAATCCACGATCTACAACGCCCGCTTGGACCCGGGCAGCCAGCAACTCGTCATCGTCGGCAGTTTCCGTGCATCGGGCGCCACCGTGACCTTCGATGGCGCCCCGTTGCAGTGCCCGAGCTACACCACTGACGAGATCCGCTGCGACTATCCGGGCCTGCCATCCGGCACCTACCGCCTGGCTGTGGGATCCGGCATCGGCGGGCTGCTGCAGTCTGACTCGACGATCGATGTGACGATCCTGGTCGGCGACGCCGACAGCCACACCAATGTCCGCCACTACGGCGCCAGGGGAGACGGCACGACCGACGACTCGGCGGCGATCCAGAGCGCGATCGCGGCCGCGCCCGTGGGCGGCACGCTCTACTTCCCACGCGGGAACTATCGGGTCTCGGATACCTTCGTCATTCAGAAGCGGATCAATGTTCGTGGCGATGGCTACGGTAGCCAGATATTTCAAACGGCCAATCAGAGCCTGTTCGTGTTCGAGAAGCGCTGCAACATCTGCGGCGCGCCTTCGAATCTGATCATCAGCGATTTGTATCTTGGCTCGGTGGCGACCTCGCCTGGAGCCGCCCTGATCCGCCTGACCAACGGCTCGCACAATCTGCTTCAGAACATCACGATGCTGGGCAGCTACTACGGCATCCACCTGCAAGGCGCGCTGATCAACAACCTGGTGAGCATTCGTAGTGGCAACAATCTGGGGGGCTTCTTCGCCTCGGGTCAGCTTTCCACAAACCAATACTGGGTTTTTGGCGAGCGCTAACAACATCTCACCCAATGCCAACACATTCATTGCGCCGGAGCTCGAGGGAGGCGTGAATGGGATCTACAGCATCGGCGGGGCGAAGGCAGCGAAGATATACGGCGGCACCATCGAGGGCGTCACCGGGCATGGGCGTCTATCTCTTACGGCATGGCCAACACCGTGATCTCAGGAGTACGCACTTCGAAGCCAATCGGTCTGTCGGATATCACGCTCGATCACGATGCTTCATGGTCGTTCGATTGGCATCGGTGTTGTCGACCAAGCGTATTGACTGACGGGCGGCACCACGAAACATCGTCATCGATAACAGTTCGACGATATCATCATATCGACCAGTCCAGCAGGCGAAGAACTCATCCGCGCCACCGAGTACAACGATCGCGGGGGAGTCGGGGCAACTCAATAATGCCGCGCCAGACACCCAGATGACCGCGATGTCTCTACCGTGAATCTGACCGCCCGGGTATGGCAACAGTCGGTATCGGCATAAGTTGAACCCGTTAACAATCGGGGAGAACCGAACGCGCCGAACTGTCCACTGTCGAGGCAAGACAGATCAAGGCGAAGGCAATCCTGACCGGCGACCTGTTCCACAAGGACGACAAGCTGGTCTGGCGATGTTCAGGACGAAAAGGGACTCTACCTCGAGGAGACGGCCACCGGCGAGGTGTCCCGCCTGCCGATGGAACGGGATCTGCGCGGTTATCGGATCTGTCACCCGCCAGGCCCAGGTCATCGATGCGCTGAAGACCGAACTGGCGGCATTGGCAACGGCTGGAGCAGCCACCGAAGTAGGGCACTCTGGCACGCCGTCGACGGCTATCGATCCCTGATTGACAGCCGTGCCTTTACCAGCGTGTCCCGGCAGCAGCATGGGCGCACCAGCAATGGCGGGCACGCCCGGCCGGGCGCGCCAACGAACGCGGGGCTTTTGAGAGATGCGGCACTAGAATCCCGGATTCCGAGCATCCATCCAGGCGTCGACCCATGGCCCAGCCCCCGGCACACGGCAGCACGGCTCCCCCACTTCCGGATCTCCCTGTTCGCCATGGTCATGGGGCTGTGGCTTGACACTCGCCTGGGAAAGGGCGCAGCAGGTATTTGCCACCGATCTCCATCTGGCCATGCCACTGACCGCGCTGAGTGCCGCGGTCTTCGTGGTCCTGCTCGGCTTCTATCTGACCAAGCTCGTTCGCCATCCCGGTGCGGTCGCGCAGGAGTTGAAGCATCCGGTCAAACTGAACTTCTTTCCGACACCCTATCAGCATGCTGATTCTCGCGGGCGCACTCTTCACACTGGAACCCGTGGCTGGCCAGTCTGCTGTGGTGGCCCGGGATGGCGTTGCACCTGGTATTCACGCTTTACGTCGTCAATACCTGGATCCATGCCAACCGCTTTCAGATCCAGCATATCAACCCGGTATGGTTCATTCCGGCCGTCGGCAATGTGCGCCCATCGCCGGCGTTCCGCTCGGTCAGATCGAGATCTCCTGGTTCTTCTTCAGCATCGGCATGTTGTTCTGGCTCGTGCTCATGACCATCGTCTTCTACCGGGTACTGTTCCATGCACCCATTGATCAGCGACTGATGCCGACGCTGTTCATCCTGATCGCACCACCGGCAGTGGGATTTCTGGCCTATGTTCGACTGGTCGGCGAACTCGACGCCTTTGGCCGCGTGCTCTACTACAGTGGCCTGTTCCTGACCTTGCTGATGCTCACCCAGGCCGCGCGCTTCATCCGTCTGGGGTTCTTTCTGTCCTCATGGGCGTATTCCTTCCCGCTGGCGGCGATCACGACGGGCAGCCTGTCGATGATCGAGCTCACGGGAAAAGCCCCGTTTACCTGGATCGGCGTCTTTCTGATCGCGCTGTTGAGCCTGGTAGTGATCATGCTGCTTGTGCATACGACCCTGGCAATCAGGAACGACAAGATCTGTGTCCCGGATCAATGACCTGCAGCCGTACAGAGCGCCGACGCCACAGCGCCGCCAGGTCGAACGCGGCTAACTGATTTCACCAAGCAGCCACTGCGCACGCGCGATCTGATCGCGGGCGATACCGAGCTTGCGCTCGAGACGCGTGCGCGCGAACTCGTCTTCCGCCTGGGTCACATCGGCGAGCAGCGACGCCTCCTTCCTGCGCAGCTTTTCCAGCACTTGCCGCACATGGTCGGCTTCTATCTTGCTCGCCGCACCGCGCTCGAGGCGCTCGTTGTACTCGGCCAATTTCGCGGCCAGCTTCTTCAGGCCCATGGATGAACCTCCGCATCTGGAAGACGCCACGACGGGACGACCATCTTATCGCCCTCATGTGTCATGACCATGACGCCCTCCCTCTGCGCCGGCCGTGCGCGCGCCAGCCGCCGCCAGGATTTCCTCTTCGTCCAGTGACAACAGCTTCTCCACCTCGGCGACGCCGGCATCCGCTTCGATGTAGTAGGCGCGCGCCGCTTCGATCAGGCGACGCATTGCACCGTAGGCATAGCCGGAGTCGTTCAGAAACGACGTGGCCGCCGAAGGTTCCAGGCGACGCTCGCGGATCATCGCGTCCACACGCCGGGAACTCGATCTGGCCTCGTCTTCGATCTGAACCAGTTCATGATCGAGCCAGAGCGCGCTGCGCTCGCCGGCCTCGGCCTGCTCGAGCTTGCGAAGCTGCACCACCACCCGGGCGAACTCGCAACGCAGACCGTCGTAGAGTTCGGTCACCGCACCCTGCGGCCGGGTGGTATAGCGCAGCATATTCTTACGCACATGCTTGACTGACTTGACGGCCTGCACGATGCCGCTGGCAACGTCCCTCAGCTCGTAGATCCGGTTGGCGATCTCATCGGGCATGCGCTTGCTGCCGGCCCGGCTCGCGAACTCGACAATGGCCGAGTACAGCGTCTTGACCCGCTGTTCATAGCCGGCATCGATATTCAGATCGAAGCGCGAGCGGCTGCGATTCACGGTTTCGACGATGTTCTCCGAAGCATAGACCTCGTGCCGATGAAGATTCAGGCCGTGAAGGATCAGCTCGACCGCATTTTCATAGAGATGCATGACCTCCTTGCGCAGCGCGTTCTCCAGGGTTTGCGGGAACTCATCGACCGCATCATTGAGATAGCGCGGGCGACTGATATCGGCCCTCGGGTTCCACAATGCGCTCTTCCAGAAAGCGCACCAACTGCCCCAGGAGTGGCAGCATCAAGAGCACACCGAGCACATTGAAAACCGTATGGAACACGGCGAGCTTCAGTGCGAAATCGCCGGCCGAGATCCGCAGGGCCTCGCTCAACCAGTCCACCAGATCGCGCAGCGGCGAGATCAGCATCACCGCGACGGTGGCCGTCACCAGATTGAAGATCAGGTGCGCAAGCGCCAGCCGTCTGCCCTGGTGGTTCGCCCCCACCGAACCGATAATAGCGGTGATCGTGGTACCGACATTCGCGCCGATCGCCAGTGCCAGCGCATTGTCATAGGTGATCTGGGAAGCCGCGAGCGCTGTAATGATCAGAACCATCGTTGCGTGGCTGGACTGCATGATCACGGTGGCGACAGTACCCAGCACGGAATAGACGAGCAGGCCGAGCATGCCCGGCAGAGCGAACCTGACCAGATCGATCTGATCCCTGAACGCTTCGAACCCGGCCTTCATGTGATGGATACCCAGGAACAAAAAGCCCAGACCGCCAAGCGCATAGCCGAGGCCACGAAGCCACGTGGGCTTCTGGAACACGAGGATGATGGCCACCGCGATCATCGGCATCGCATACGTGGCGATATCGACCTTCAAGCCAAGCCCGGCGACGATCCAGGCGCCGGTAGTTGTGCCGATGTTGGCGCCAAAGACGATTCCTATGCCGCCAACCAATGAAATCAGGCCGGCGCTCAGGAACGAGATCGTGATAACCGAGACCAGCGAACTCGATTGCAGCAGGGTCGTGGAAACGATACCGAACAGAATCGAGCGCGGCGTGGACAGCGTGGCGCGTTCCAGCATCTGCTCCAGGGCCCCGCCGCCGAACAAACGAAAGCCGTTTTCGAGCATCAGCATGCCGAACAGGAAGATCGCCACGCCGGCGGCGATCTCCTGTGAATTCGGACTGAACCAGAAGGCGAGCAACAGCGCCGTGATGGCAATGGGAAGATAGATCTTCCTCATTGTTGCGGGTCACTCATGGCAGGAGCATGCCACGCAGCGCGAAGTAGAACAGCGCGGCCAAGCCTGCCGAGACCGGCAAGGTGATCACCCACGCCGACGCAATCTTGAGCAGAGAGCTGCGGCTCACAAGCTGGCGCTTGAGGGCCCTTTGCAATTCCTTTCTCTGCGCAGCCGAGATCACCGCCTCCGTGCCCATCCCTTTGATCTGCTGGAGAATGCGGCGCTTCTCCTCGACCGGGGCGCCGGTAAACGCCTGCAGAACCGCCTCCACACGGTCGAACGCCGCATCATCCGCATGCTGCGACAACACCGACTGGGCAACCCGGCTGAGCCTCTGGTCCAGCCATTCTCGCAGGAAGCCCACACCAAAAACCGCGCCAAGGGCGACGTGCGTCGAGCTGATCGGCAGTCCGAGCTGGCTCGCAACGATCACCGTGATCGCGGCCGATAAAGCGATGCAGAAGCCACGCGCTCGGTCCAGTTCGGTGATCTCGGAGCCGACCGTGCGTATGAGCTTTGGTCCGAACAACGCCAGCCCGACCGAGATCCCTGCCGCACCGATACACATGACCCATAACGGGATCGCCACCTTGCCACCACCCTGGCCGGCAAGCAGCACGTCGACGATACCGGCCAGCGGACCAACCGCATTGGCAACATCGTTCGCCCCGTGAGCGAAGCTGAGCAAGGCAGCGGCAAAGATCAGCGGCAGCGTGAACAAGCGGTTGACCCCATCACGGTCATTGCTCAGACCAGGCCGGGCACGCCGGATCGCGGGACGAACCAGGAAGTAGACGAGGACTCCGACGACGATCCCCGGCGAGCATTGCCATCGGAAACGACACCGAGACGATCTGCTTGATCCCCTTGAGCGCGATGTAGGTGGTGAAGGCCCAGCCGAGAATCCCGATCATGACCGGCACCACCCGCTCGGCACGTGCAGCGGGGTCATCCCGAAAGAAGACCAGGCGTTTGAGCAAGAACAGGAAGGCCGCCGCAATGACGCCGCCCATGACCGGCGACACCACCCAACTGAGCGCAATACTCGCCACCGAGCTCCAGTTGACCACGTTCCAGCCGGCCGCGGCCATGCTCGCACCCATCACGCCGCCAACGATCGAATGCGTCGTGGAAACCGGCGCCCCCAGCCAGGTGGCGAGATTGAGCCAGAGCGCGGCGCCGATCAATGCGCCCATCATGACCCAGACATAAGTCTGGCCGGTACCGATGTCGTCGGGGTCGACAATGCCATTCTTGACCGTCTTGACGACCTCGCCGCCGGCGATGATCGCGCCCGCGGCCTCGAAGACGGCCGCGATGACGATCGCGCCGGACAGTGACAAGGCAAACGAGCCGACCGCCGGGCCGACGTTGTTGGCGACATCATTGGCACCGATGTTCATCGCCATGTAGGCGCCGATCACCGCGGCCGCGACAAGCAGATGCGATTGCTCGAAATCCGCGAAGCGTGTTCCGGTGAACAGAATCACCCCGATGACAAACAGTATCGCCGTACCAAGCCGGCCGACCTCGCCCCGGCTGAGCGAGCTCGCGCGCTCGATCTTCGCGTAGTCTTTGATGCGCATCCGCCTCTTCCCAGACCGCGGGCGATGAGTCGCCCGGCGAGGTCATCGTCTCGCAGTTCGGGGGGCCCGATTCTCATGTCGGGGAACCCCTGCATGATATTGTCGCAGGGAATGCTGGGAATGCTGGGAATGCTGGGAATGCTGGGAATGCTGGGATCGCCGGTGGCCGCGACACCGCAGCGTCGGGCGTGCTGGCCCAGCAACGCCCACGCGGCCACCTGCGCATGGCTGATCGACGGGCCGGCAAGACGCCGTAGATCGAAGCGCCGAAGCAGAGCCGGTCAGCCGAACATCTTTGCAGCCGTTTCGGCGATGAGTCTGCCCTGGAAGCGCGCGCCGTCGAGCTCGATCTTGCTGGGCTGGCGCTGACCCTGTCCGCCCGCGATGGTCGTCGCGCCGTAGGGGCTGCCGCCCACAACCTCGTCGATGCTCATCTGACCCTGGTAGCTATACGGCAGGCCAACGATCACCATGCCGAAGTGCAGCAGGTTGGTAATCACTGAAAAGAGCGTCACCTCCTGACCGCCGTGCTGTGTCGCGGTCGATGTGAAGGCGCCGCCCACCTTTCCATTCAACGCGCCGCGCGCCCACAGGGCCCCTGCCTGGTCGAAGAACGCCGCCAGCTGAGACGGCATTCGGCCAAAGCGGGTCGGGCAGCCGACGATGATCGCGTCATAGTTGACAAGGTCTTCCACGGTCGCGACAGGCGCGGCCTGTTCGAGCTTGAAATGCGCGGCCTTTGCCGTTTCCTCGGGCACGGTCTCGGGAACCCGTTTGAGGTCGACCGACGCACCCGCATCGCGAGCGCCCTCGGCGACCGCGTTCGCCATGGTTTCGATGTGACCATAGGTTGAGTAGTAGAGAACGAGAACTTTGGACATGAGTACTCCTTTCGAAAATGACGCCAGTTGTGTCGCCGGCGAAAGCGCGATTTTCAGTTGCAGCCTGATCGCCGATCAGCGGGCGCCTACTGGTGCGACCTGATCTGTGACCGACCCGGGCCCCATGGAGCCGCCGCGAAGCAGATCCGTCAGGCCGCCAGGTCGAATACCAAGACCTCCGCGTCGCCACCTTGGGACAGCACGATTCGGCTTTCGTTCTCCAGCAAGACGGCGTCTCCGCCCTGAATCCGCATACCGTTGACCTCGAGCGTGCCGCGCACGAGGTGCACATAGCCCTTGCGCGCCGGATCCAAGGCAAGCTCTGCCTTCTCGTTGCCATCGAGAAGGCCGGCGTACATTGCTGCATCTGCATGAATGCTGACCGAGCCCTTGGCACCGTCCGGTGATGCCACCAGACGCAACTGGCCGCGCTTTTCCTCAGCGGGAAATGCCTTTTGCTCGTAGCTCGGCGTGATCCCGGTCACATTCGGTTCGATCCAGATCTGCAGGAAATGCGTGGTTTCGCCTTCGGCATGATTGAACTCGCTGTGCCTCACGCCCTTGCCCGCACTCATCCGCTGTACATCCCCCGGCGGAATGCCTTCGACGTTGCCCATGCTGTCACGATGGGCCAGTTCTCGTGACAGCACATAACTGATGATCTCCATATCACGGTGGCCATGCGTGCCGAAGCCCATACCCGGCGCCACCCGATCCTCGTTGATCACGCGAAGGTTGCCCCAACCCATATGCGCCGGATCGAAGTAATCCGCGAACGAGAACGAGTGATAACTCTTCAGCCAGCCGTGATCGGCATAGCCGCGGTCCTGTGATTTACGAAGCTTTAGCATATTCACTCTCCTTGCTGACGATACTCATTCTGAGCGCGCCGGATCGTCGTAGGGCCTGCCGATTCGATGGCATCATTCAAAATCTTTGAACATTCGTCGATCGATGCCTTCCCCTCGCGACGCTCTTACGCCCGACGCACTGGCGCTGATCCAGACCATTGCCGACACCGGCAGCTTCGCTGCGGCAGCGCGCGCTGCCAATGTCGTTCCGAGCGCGCTTACCTACCGGGTGCGGCAGATAGAGGACGCACTGGACGTCCTTCTGTTCGATCGCAGTTCACGACAGGCACGTCTCACCGCCGCCGGTGCCGAACTACTACGCGAAGGTGCGCGCGTACTGGCAGACATCGATGCGATCGCCAACCGGGTAAAGCGGGTGGCCACCGGCTGGGAGCCGCAGTTCACCATCGCCGTGGACAGCACCGTCGACAACGCGACGGTGATGGAGCTGTGCGAGCGCTTCTTCGCCTTGAAGCCACCGACACGGGTCAGGCTGCGGGCGGAAACCCTCTCAGGCACGCTGGCGACAATCACCTCGGGCCAGGCCGATCTCGCCCTGGGCGTCATCATGACCGCGGACATGGCAGCCAACCTGCGCAGCGAGACCCTGGGCAGCGTCGGTTTTGTGTTCGCGGTGGCGCCGCATCATCCGCTGGCGCAAGCGCTCGAACCTCTGAGCGATGAAATCATCCGCGCGCATCGGGCCGTTGCCATCGCCGACACGATCGCGCTGGGCGAAGGCCTCTCCGTCGGATTGCTCGCCGGTCAGGATGTGTTCACCGTGCCCGGGATGCGGGCCAAGCTCGATGCCCAACTGCGGGGTCTGGGCGTCGGATTCCTGCCGACCCGGCTCGCGCAACCGTTCATCGACACCGGGCGGCTGGTAGCCAGACGAGTCGAACGCCCCGCGCTGCAGGCACGGGATACGCCTGGTGCGAGAGCGGTCGGGCCGACCAGGCCGAAGGCGCTGCAGTGGTGGCTGGAGCAGCTGAAAAAGCCCGACCTGCGCTGCGCTTCTGGGCGAGCGGCGACAACTTTGATCAGGTGGCCTGGTGGTCGACGGCCCGGGGAATGGTGCGCATCAGGCGGAGTGCCTGCACCTCGCCCAGCCGGGCTCCGCCACCGTCAGCGAGCTCGCCGGAATCAAGCCACCATGCCGCGCGCAGGGGCAGGCCACCGTCACTGCGCACCTTGCTGCCGCCTCGGCGCTTGGCAAATCGGGAGACGTGCTCAACCGTAGGAGAGCGCCCCGGTGCCGGGCGTACAACGAAACGCGCCCACAGGCGCGTCATTGCTTGATTGCTGGCGTAGAGGGAGGATTCGAACCCTCGATACCCTGAAAGGGTATACCGGATTTCGAGTCCGGCGCATTCGACCACTCTGCCACCTCTCCGGTGCGAGTGCAGCCAAAAATTATAGCAATGATTGCCGGAATCCCGAAACGGCCGGCGACCCGGCGTGGCTCACGCGGCGCGTGCTCACGCGGCCGGGTACTGCCCCCGGCCGCCCGCAGCTACACACCCCGGTTGCGCCGAAGACGCGCTCAGCCACCCAGAACCTCGATACCGCCCATGTACGGCCGCTGCTCGGTATGGTCACGCTGCCATCGGCATGCTGGATAGTTTTCTAGCACGGCCATGAGTGTCGCCCGACCGCCACACCGGATCCGTTGAGTGTGTGCACCAGCTCGGCTTGTTCTTGTCGTTACAGCGGCCTGCATGCGCCTGGCCTGGAAGGATTCGCAGCTGCTGACCGAGGAGATCTCGCGATAGGTCTTCTGCGCGGGCAGCCAGACCTCGAGATCATAGGTTTTTGCCGCACCGAAGCCGATATCGCCGGTACAGAGCTCGACCACCCGGTACGGCAGGCCGAGCTTGCGCAGAATCATCTCGGTAATACCGACCATCTCCTCGCGCCTGACAGCTCTGATCGGTGCTCCGTGATCCGCACCATCTCGACCTTGTCGAACTGATGCTGGCGGATCATGCCGCGCGTGTCCTTGCCGTAACTGCCAGCCTCGCTGCGAAAGCACGGCGTGTGGGCGGTGAGCAGCATGGGCAGTTGCTCGCGCGCCAGGATCTCGCCGCGCACGAAGTTGGTCAGCGACACCTCGCTGGTGGGAATCAGATACATCGGCGCTTCATCGCCGCCTGCGCCGCCCTTCCTGGCCGCGAACAGATCATCCGCGAATCCTGCAGCTGCCCGGTTCCGTGCAGGCTGGGGCGTTGACCACGCACGGTGTGTAGCACTGGTATAATGTGTTCTGCAAAAAGGTATCGAGCATGAGCTGGGCGAGCGCACGATGCAGACGCGCGATGGCGCCTTCATCACCACGAACCGTGCTCCCGAGAGCTTGGCGCCGACGAAATCGAGCCCGTAGCGCCTAGCTCGACGTGATCCCGCGGGTTCGAAATCGAACGCCAGCGACGGCGCGTTTACAGGCCGCCAGCGCCGGATCTCGACATTGTCGCGCTCGTCGCGCCCGGATCGGGGGTGCTCTCGTGGCAGATTCGGCAGACCCAGCATCAGGGCCTGGAACTCGGCCTGGAATCGCATCATTCTCGGCGCTGCCGCCTGCAGGCGCTCACCGATTCCGGCCACCTCGGCCATCACGGCGCTGGCGTCCTCGCCGACCCCCTTGAGCTTGCCGATCTGCTTGAAAGTGAATTGGCGTTGCCCTTGCAGCGATTCGGTCTGCTGCTGGACGGCCTTGCGGCGAGCCTCCAGCGCCTCGAAGGCGGCGGCATCATGCGGACCACGGCTGGCCAGGCGTGCGACCACACCGCTGCCAGATCCTGCAAGAAGTGCGGGATCACCATAGTGAAATTGTACCCGGTGAGCAGGCTCGCGAACGCAGGCCGATCGCCGGCGCCGGGCGTGAATCTGCGCGCTTGTCGCGGCAGCCGACGATACCACGGCCCCGGCACGGTTCAGTTTGTTTCGTCGACCGGCCGCTCACTGCGCGGCATCGCCCCCGGGCTCATCCTCATTGAGAACCGCTCCCCCCGCCCATGACGCATCGATGTTTCTGGACCGATCCCTACCGCGAGCACACTCTCGAGGCGCGAATCGTTTCGGTCGAAGGCGACGAGGTGGAACTGGATCGGACGATCTTCTGCATTCTCGGGGCGGCCAGGAAAGCGACCACGGAACGATCGCCAGCGTGAAGTGCACGAGGCCCGACTCGACGGGCAGCGCCCTGCGCTATCGCCTGGGTGCCGATCACGGCCTGGCGGTAGGCGACCCGGTGCGGATCGACATCGACTGGGAGCGGCGCTACCGCCTGATGCGCGGGCACTTCGCCGCCAGAGTTGGTACTGGAAACGATCTGCCGGCAGTTCACCGGCATCGAGCGCATCGGCGCCCATATCGGCGCCCACAAGGCGCGCATCGACTTTGCCTGGGCTCAGAAGCATCGCGGCGCACTTGATGCGATCACGAGCAGCCGCCCAGCAGATCGTGGATGCCGATTCCGCCTATCATCAGCGCGTTCTCGACGACGATGCCGCGCTGCGTCGCTACTGGGAGGTCGAAGGCGTGGCCAGGGTATCTGCGGCGGCACCTTACCTGCGCTGCACCAGCGGAAGTGGGCCGCCTTTCGGAAGCGGCGCAATGTCGGCAAAGGTAAGGAACGGGGTGGAGATTCTGCTCACCCCGTGAACCCCGCACCAGCCCGTCATTCTTCGCGGATACGCCGCAGCTTGTCCGCTATCGCCGCCTCGAGTCCGCGATCCGGAAGGTTCGTAGAACCTGGCCGACAGGCCCTTGGGGAAATAGGATTCACCGCGCGATCGCGTCGGGCTCGTCGTGTGCGCGTAGCGATAGCCCTCGCCATGACCGAGCGACTTCATCAACCGGGTGGGCGCATTGCGCAGGTGCATCGGTACCGGGGCATCGCCATTCTCCACGCGCAGGCTATGGCGGCGCCGAACGCCGCATAGACTGGCTTCGGACTTGGCCGCGCAGGCCAGGAACACAACCGCCTCGGCCAATGCCAGTCTGCCCTCCGGGGATCCTGCGCGTTCATAGACCCGCCGCATCCAGGCAGAGGCGCAGCGCTCGCACATCGGCCAGACCGATGTCCTCACTTCGGGCCATGCGAATGATGCCGGGCCAGTAGCGCGGATCCGTCCCGCCATCGAGCATCCGGCACAACGTACAGCGCGGCGTCCGGGTCCGAGCCACGTACGCTCTGTGCGGGCGCTGATCTGTAAAACTGGTCGCCGCCCTGTCGAAGCGGCGCACGTCGCTTCCCAGCGTTCCCAAATAAGAGCCAGGGTGACCCTGCTTTCCGGCGGCGGGCCCTGAGCATCGCCAGCGCCTGAGTCTGGGCCGCCTGGGCGGGCCAGTTCGGCCGCATTTCGAGCAGGTGGCGGCGGGCATCGCCATCGGCATAGGCGATCAGGCGCTCGATCGCGTCGTCGTCGAAGGGCACGCCCAACCGCCGCGGCGCGCTCGTAGCGCGCAGATCATCATGGCTCAGTGCCTCCAGCACATAGACCCGTGCGCGCGAGAGCAGCGTCCCGCTGACCTCGAACGACGGATTCTCGGTGGTGGCCCCGATGAAGGTGATCAGACCGCTTTCGACATGCGGCAGGAAGGCATCCTGTTGCGCCTTGTTGAAGCGGTGCACTTCATCGACGAACAGGATCGTCTGCCGGCCCTCGGCCTGCGCCAGGCGGGCCTGGTCGATCGCCGCGCGGATCTCCTTGACCCCGCCAAGCACGGCCGAGATGGCCAGGAACCGGGCATCGAACTGATCGGCCAGCAGCCTGGCCAGCGTCGTCTTGCCGACCCCGGGCGGGCCCCAGAAGAGCATCGAATGCGGCTCGCCCGAGGCGAGCGCAACGCGCAGCGGCTTGCCTTCGCCGAGCAGTTCCCGCTGGCCCACGACCTCATCGATGTGCCGCGGCCGCATCAGCTCGGCCAGCGGGTTGGTGAACCGGATCGGGGCGCTGGTTCCTGTGGCCAGGCGCGATCACCGGGCGTGACGCCGCCGAGAACAGATCCGGCGTCGGATCGCCTGCCATCCAGTGGCCTTGCGGGGCGACGTTCCTGCCCGGACGTGAGGCGGCGCCGGCCACGAACGCGAAACCGATCATGCCCACCTGCAAGGCGACGATCGCGATCCACACCCCGTCGGGCCGCCCCCGGTCCATCAGCACGCCGAAAAAGGCCGGCGCGAGCGCCATGCCCACATCGAGCCCCGAGTAGACCACCCCATAGACGCGGCCGGTCGCCCCAGGCGGTGTCGCGCGCTTGACCAGGAGATCCCGGGAAGGATTGGCAAACCCCGCCGAAAAACCCATGACCGCGAATATCGCCGGGACCCAGGCACCCGGCCACGGAACCAACAGCATCGACAAGGACGCGATTGCCGCGCCGCCAAAGCCCACGGCGATCAGCCGCTCCGCGCGTTCCGGGCTGGCCGCGATGAAACCTCCGGGAAGCATCCCGATTGCCGAAGCCACCATATAGACGCTCAGGCAAAAGCCCACGGTCGCCGGTGTCATCTGATGCAATACCCCGGCGGCCGCAGGAGCGAAGGTCTGCACACCACCCAGCGAAAACGCGTACACGGCAAAGAACAGGAAGCTGAGCCAGACCGCGCGCACCCGCAGGAACGCAAAGGCACTCTGTTTCTGCACGCTACCGGGCGTCGCGTGCGGATCCCCGACGGTCTTGTCCTGCTCGGCTGTTCGGCGCGGTACATCCAGCAGCCGGCGCTGCCAGATCACCAGCAGCAAGAGCACCGTGGCCAGCGCGGCCGCGGCCAGGTAGGCGACCCGCCAGTTTCCGCTCAGCGTCGCGATGCCCACCAGAAATGCCGGTGCTGCGGCCCAGCCCAGATTGCCGCTGATGCCATGAATCGCATAGGCGCGCCCAAGCAGCGAGCCCTGGACACGACTGTTGATGATCGAAAAGTCGATCGGGTGAAACGGCGCATTGCCGGCGCCGGCGATCGCCATACCGAGCGCGAGCTGCCAGTAGGCGTCGGCAGTGGCCAACAGCAGCGCGCCGATCGCGAAGCAGGCGAGCGCGGCCATCAAGGCCTTCACCGGCCCGTAACGGTCGACCACGAAGCCGGCGATCGACTGCCCGACGCCCGAGATCACGAAAAAGGTGGTGACCAGCAGCCCCAGTTGCGCATAGCTGAAACCGAACTCCGCCAGCAGCCACGGGAACAAAGGCGCCAGGATCAGATGAAAGAAGTGCGACTGGCCATGAACCAGCGCCACGAGCGCGATCACGCGCCCCCCGGAGGGGGCGGCGGGCGGCGCCATCCCGATGGAGGATGAATCGAGGGTGCCGGTGCTCAAGGGCGGTCTCCGCGTCGAAGCAATCATCAATCGTAGCGCAGCCCCGGTCCGCGTAGTCCGCCGGCTTGGCGGCCGCCACGTAGCGTGCGAATTCCGTCGATGCTTATCATCAAAGCACTTCGATTCTCCCGAAAAGCCGATGCCGACGTCTGCCCAAGCGCCCGAGAACCCGCTCCATCCGCCCACGCGTCCGTTCGCCGAGGAGATGCTCGACGTCGGCCAAGGCCACCGCCTGTTCATCCGACAGATGGGGTCGGAGCAGGCGATTCCGGTGCTGTTCCTGCACGGTGGCCCGGGCTCGGGATGCTCGCCCGAGCATGCCCGTCTGTTCGATCCGGCCAGATGCCGGCTGATCCTGCCCGACCAGCGCGGCAGCGGCCGGTCCACGCCGGCCGGCGGGCTCGCGCACAATGATCTCGCCCACCTGATCGGCGATCTCGAAAGCCTCCGATGCCACCTCGGCATCGAGCAATGGCTGATCTACGGTGGGTCATGGGGCGCAACCCTGGCGCTCGAGTACAGTAAATCCCATCCCGGGCGCGTGCTCGAGCTGATCCTGCGGGCGCCCTTTCTCGCCCGCCAGGCCGATCTCGACGCCTTCTTCGGGCCGCAGGGTGTGGCACGCCTGTATCCGAAGGCCTACGCCGCCCTGTGCGAGGCGCTGTCAAGCGCGCACGGCCATGACATCGTCGCGAGACTGTACGCGGCACTGTGCGCACAGGCCGACCTCGATCAAGCCTATGCCGCCGCGCTTGCCCTGGACCACTGGGAGGCGGCGGTCATGCAGGTGGGCGCCGCCGCGGCGCAGGCCGACCCTGCGGAGCGGGCGGCACGCATTGCCCGCAAGCGGGTCTACGCCCACTACTGCCAGCAGCGGTTCTTCCTCGGCGAAAACGGGGTGCTCGAGGGGCTCGATCGGATCGCAGGCATTGCCGTCACGATCGTGCACGGCGAGCACGACCAGGTCTGCCCGATCGACGGGTCACGCCTTCTGGTTCAGGAGCACCTGCCTCACGCGTCGCTGGAGCCGGTCGCGCACGCCGGCCACGGGCTGGACAGGCGCGAGCTTCAGGCGGCGCTGCGCCAGCGGATCGATGAGGCGCTTTCCCGCCACGGGCGGTCGGACGCCTGATCAGCCGGCCGCCCCGCGGCGCGCGGCGAGACCCTTTTGCGGGTCGTAGCCCCAGACGGCGAGCGCAAAGAAGACCAGCATGCTGCCCACGACCACGGCCAACGACACCGCGTTGAACTTGCCATAGAGCGAGTAGCGGACCAGCTCGACCACATGCGTGAACGGATTGAACTGGGCCAGGGCATACAGCACGCGCGCCCCCGCCTCTTCGAAGCGCCAGAGCGGATAGAGCGCCGAAGAAAGAAAGAACATCGGGAAAATCACGAAGTTCATCGTGCCGGCGAAATTTTCCAACTGCTTGACGCTGACCGACAGCAGCAGGCCGAGCGCACCGAGCATGAAGCCGCCAAGCACGATTGCCGGCAGCGCGCGCAGCGCGCCCCACCAGGGCAGATCGATGGCAAACACCGCGCAAAGTGCGATGAATGCATAGACCTGCAGCACGGAGAGCAGCGCACCGGCTGCCAGCTTGCACAGCAACAGATACCAGCGCGGAAGTGGCGCGGTCAGCAGCAGGCGCATCAGGCCCATCTCGCGGTCGTACACCATCGCCAGCGAGGACTGCATCGAGTTGAACAACAACACCATCCCGATCAGGCCCGGTGCGATATACACCTGATACTCGATGTAGCTCTCATAGGGCTCGATCACCGCCACCCCGAAAACATTCTGGAAGCCGGCGGCAAACACCAGCAGCCAGAGCGCCGGGCGCACGAGTGCCGAGAAAAGCCGCCCGCGCTGCTGCGCGAAACGGGTCAGCTCACGCCCGGAAACCGCGATCAGCGCCTGCAGCGCGTGGTTCGCTCTCATTGTCCCCATCCCTTGCGGCAGTCCAGTTCACGCGGATCCATGCCCAAGGTGTCCAGATTGTTCTCCTTGTGCAGAAAACCGGTGATCGGCGCGCGTTCGATCACCACGTTGCCGGCGGTCAGGAGCACCGGCTGGCGCAGCTGTCGGCTCCAAGGCCGCACGCTCAGCGGATAGCCCTTGAAGCCGTCCAGCACCATCTGGTCGCCAAGGATGTATTCGCGCAATGCCGCCGGCTCGGTCTTTCCTGTTCGCAGCACCGCCTCGACCAAGAGCTTGACCCCGGCCCAGGCCGACCAGTCCTGTCCGCGCATCAGGTGCCCCGTCTTGTCACGCACGCGGTTGTTCAACTGCGGCGCGCCGTGACGCTCCCAGGACCAGTGCCACCAGTCGGCCACGAGCCCCGCCGATCCGGCCACCGGGCGCGGCCGCTGAACATGGAACGGCACATCGCGCGCGAACTCTCCCCTGGCGTCGATCACGACCACGAGATCATGGTCGGGACCGTTGGTCATCAGCGCCACATTATTGGCCTCGCGATCACGCGGATCACGGCCGAGCTTGAAGGGCTTCTCGGCCACGATCTTCAGCCCGAAGCGTTTGGCCGAGCGACCAAAGGATTCGCGCAAAGGCTTGTCGTCGTCGGTCTGCCCGGTCAGCACGAACAGCTCGCGCCATTTGCGGCTGATCAGATACTGGGCGAGCCCGTCGTAGAGCATCGCATGGCTGGGCGCGATGTGAATCAGATTCGCATGGCAGGCCCGACGCAGTTCATCGTCCAGCGCGGTCAGATTCAGCAGGCTCATGCCGGCCGCGCCGGGATGGGCGGCGGCCGCGCTGACCGCAGATGCCGGCAGATCCAGCATCACGAATTCGACGCCCGCCTGGGCCAGGCGATCGAGCGCGGCACCGATGCCTGCGATGCCATCGACCGTCACCCGCTCGAACTCGAGCGCAGCGCCCGCCCGACGCATCGCGAAGCGCCCCTCACGCGCTGCGATCATCGCAGCCTCATACGGACGCCCCAACGGGTGCAGCGGCAGGCGCAGATCGACATGGGCGCGCTCGTAGCGGGGATCATCGTCGAGCTCGAGATAGCCCACGGTAAGCCCTGGCGCCGAACCGGCCCAGGCCGCGATCACCAGCCCTGCGACCCCCCGGATCCAGGCGCGCCAGCCACGGCTGGATCCGGCCGATTTGCGCTCACTCATAGACCACGGCGGTGTGTGGCACACGGCCGACCGGTGCGGTGCGAACAACCTTGGCGCTGCCGACATCGATGACCGACATGTCGTCGCTGCGCCCGTTGGTGACATAGAGCAGCGTCTGTGCCTTGTTGAAACTCAGGCCCCAGGGGCGCCGCCCGACCAGCACATACTGTTCGACCCGGGCACTGGCGATATCGATGATCGCGACATGATTGGCGCCCCCGAGCGCCACATAAGCCTTGCTCGACGCCGCATTCATGATGATGCCCACCGGCGTGACATCCCTCGGTCCGGAAAGCCCTGGGGTTCGAACTGGATCTCACCGACCACCTTGTTCGCGCCCGTGTCGATGATCGACACAGTGCCGCCGATTTCGTTGGTCACCCACAGGCGGCTGCCGTCACCGGTCAACGCGAAGCGGCGCGGCTGGTTGCCCACGACGATATCGGCGACCGATGCATTCTTCTCCACATCGATCACATGGACCATGTTGGCCACCTCGGAGTGTCACGTAGACACGCTTGCCGTTCGGGTCGGCAAGCACCCCTCGGGCTCCTCGCCGACCTCGATCTCCGCGACCTTCTGTTCGCTGACCAGATCGAACACGGTCAGCAGACCGTCATCTTCATTGGAAACGTACAGGCGCTTGCCATCCGGGCTGAGCGCGAACATCTCCGGATCCTCACCGACATCCAGGCTCTGACGACCTTGTCGGTGCGAATGTCGATCACGTCGATGGCGTCGCTGTCGCCACAGGCGACGTACAGCAGGGCCCTGGCTTCGTCGAGGCCATCGCGCGCGGGCGCTCATGGGTGGCGATCCTGCCCACCCGCTCGAGCGTGTCCGCCTTCAGGATGTAGACGGCGTCGTCCTTCTCGCTGCTGACCAGCACCGTTCCCTTCGGTGCGGCATAAGCGGCCAGGGACAGGCCCAGCCCGACCCCCAGAAACCCTAGCTGCGTCAGTATTGTTCTCATGATGCGGTCTCCTCTGTTTTTTCTTTCGGTCATGGATAAAAAAGCGGCCGCCAGATTGGCACAACCGGGCTATCAGCAACGAGTTTTCTCGGGCGGGCCTTCGGTCAGCTTCAGGCCGCGATGCATGATGATCACCCGATCGGCACGCTCGGCCTCCTCGACCAGATGCGTGGCCCAAAGCACACCGACGCCGCGCTCGTGGCAAAGCTCGAGCACTTCCTGAAGCAGCGCATGCCGCGAGCCCGGATCCAGACCGAACGTGGGCTCGTCCATCATGATCAACGGGCTCAGCGTAGTGAATGCGCGCACGAGTTCCACCTTGCGCCGGTTTCCGCCGCTCAGACCGCGCACCCGGTCGCGGCGCCTTCGAGCAGCCCGACCTTGGTCAGCGCAGCGTCGATGCGCTCTTTTGGCCAGGCGCGTCGGCACCCCCTGCAGGCGCAAAAGAAGCGCAGATTGCCCTCGACGCTCAGGTCCAGATCCAGCGGCTGCTGAAATACGACGCCGATGTGCCGCAGGAGCGCCACCGGCGCCATGCGCATGTCCTGACCGGCAACGGTCATCGTGCCACTGTCGGCAGCAAACAGCCCGGTCAGCAACTGAAACAAGGTGCTCTTGCCGGCACCATTGGGACCCAGCAATGCCACGAACTCACCGGCGCCAACCTCCAATGTGATGCCGCGCAGAGCCTGCACCTTGCCATAGCGCTTGTGCACATCGACGACCGACAGAACTGTCATAGGGCACCCTCGATGGTGGCCACACCCGACAGAATCTCCGGGTGACGGGCCAGTAGATCCTTCATGACCAGGGCCGGGTCACGCAACTCGCCACCCACAGAGCCGCCCAGCTCTTCCAGGTGCACGATGCGCGCTGGCCCGCGCGACAGAAACAAGACACGGTCCGCGAGCGCGAGCGCCTCGGACAAGTTGTGCGTGACCAGCAGAACCGCATTGCCCTGCTCCCGGCAAAGACCCAGGGTCAGTCGTCGCAGACCCTGGGCCGTGGGCTCGTCAAGCGACGAGAACGGTTCGTCCAACAGCAGAAGGTCCGGTTCGATGGCCATCGCCCGTGCGAGCGCGACCCGCCGCTGCATGCCGCCGGAGAGCTGACCCGGGTAGGCATCACCACGGCCGGCCAGCCCCACGCGTTCGAGCATGCGTTCGACCCTGGCGGGATCCGCGCGATCGCCTTCGAGCACCAGCTCGATGTTCGCGCGCGCGCTAAGCCACGGCATCAGGCGTGGCTCCTGAAACATATAGCCGACCCGTCCGCGCACACCGTCAGACCAGCTCATCTCACCCTCGAAATCGGTGTCCAGGCCGCTGATGATGTTCAGCAAAGTGCTCTTTCCTGCGCCCGAAGGCCCGACCAGGGCCGTGAAGGAGCCAGGCGGAATCGACAGGCGCAGATCATCGATGACGAGCAGGCGACCGAAGGCCTTGCGTGCGACATGTAACTCGCAGGACATCATGCGCGCCACCGGTTCAGGCGCACCTCGAGCGGGCGCAGCAACGCAGATTCGATGACGTAGATCACCAGCACGAATGCCAGGGTATAGGCGAGCAGGCTGGTGATATCGAAGAACTGGAAGAACGTGCCCAGCTGAAAGCCGACCCCGTCGCTGCGCCCGAGCAATTCCACCACCAGCACGATCTTCCAGATCAGCGCCAGGCCGGAGCGCGCCGCAGTCATCAGATAGGGATAGAGCTGTGGCAGATAGATGTGCGCCAGGCGACGAACCAGCGGTACCCGGAACACCTGCCCCACCTGGAGCAACTGGCGATCCACGGCGCGAACGCCTTCGCGGACCGTCACCGCAACCAGCGGCAGCTTGTTGATCGCGACGGCGGCAACCGCCGCCGACTCGACCAGGCCGAACCAGACGTAGCAGAGGATGATCACCACCAGCGCAGGAACATTCAGACCCATGATCAGCACGCCGTCGAACATCGTGTCCAGAATCTGAAAGCGCCCCATCAGAAAACCGAGAATCACGCCCAGGACCATCGCCAGCGCAAAGGACAGCACGACCCGGCGCATTGTTGCCGCGATACTGGGGAGCAGGTCTCCCTGACTGGCGTGTTTCCATAGACTGGTGATCACCTCGAGCGGCCCGGGCAACTGATCGCTGTGCAGCGCGAACGCGGCCACCTGCCAGGCACACAGAAAGACGCCCAGGAACAGCCATCGGCCCCAACTGCTACCGAGCAAGGTCACGCCGGCCCTCGTTGGCATGCGGGACCATGCCGGGCTTCGATGCCTGCTGCGGGCGGCCCGACGGAGCCGCATCCGCGCCGGGCGCGCTCAGGCGGGCGCTATCGACGCCGTCCCAGAAGACCTCTGGCATCAGGGTCGCTGCCGGCCCCACCAGACTCTCGCCGCCCTCGCTCGCGAGAATCTCGAATACTCTGGCGGCCGCATCGCGCCCGTTCTGGACCAGGGCGGCGGGCATGCCGCGGCGATAACCATCGCGCAAGAGCGCGAGCGTGGCGTCATCTTCAGCGCGGGTCAGTTCCCGGATCGCCTGCCATTCGGCGTCATCATTGCCCAGCAGCTGCTTGGCTTCGTAAGTTGCCTCGATGAATCCCCGCAGCGCCTGCGGATGCTCGGCAGCCCAGGCACCGGAAAAGACCCAACCCAGCATCGGCACCGGCTCATCGACACCCAGGCCGGCCAGCATCTGGCGGACATCGATCAACGGACGCATGCCTGCCGCCTGAAGCCGCGCCCCGTAATGCCAGAAGTTGAGCACAGCCGGCAGATCACCACCGAGCATCAGGCGGTTGAGCAATGGCGGCGCGGCAAAAGCGGGTTCCACCTGCTGGCGCAGATCGATCCCCTGGCGCCGGGCAAATGCCTGCAACAACAGCCAGCTCTTGTCCACCGGGCCACCGGCGACCCCGAGCTTCTTGCCGACCAGATCCGCCAGGCCGTTGATCCCGGCATCGGGGCGGACGAACAATCCGCCCACCGCCAGCGAGTACGGAAAGAACTGATAGTCTCGGCCGCCGGCACGCAGCCGGTTCACCCACAGCCAATCACTGACGATGATGTCAACTGCCTTGCCTTGGAGCGCGACCGTCACCGCATTGGTCGAACTCAGGGGCACCACCTGCAGCGAAATGCCGTGGCGCTCGTCCAGCCCGTGACGCTGCAGGACATCGATCTCCCAGTTCACGGTGCCGTATTGCAGCAAGCCGACGCGCACTGGCTCAACGGCCTGAGCAGGTACACAGAAGACGCTCAGCAAGACCAGAAACCCGCACGCAACACATGAAAGCCGGCTTGCCAGACGCCGCGAGCTCGCCCGGATCGCCGCGACACATCTGCGGACCGGCTGGCGCGACAAGGCTGGCAGAGCGAACATCCCGGATCTCCTCCCCATTACGGCTGCGACGGTCAATTCTCAGACCCGCCCCTCGGCCGGGATGATCGGGATCGTGGTCATCCCACGACGCACCGAATCCATGGAGATCTGCTCGGCGTTGCGCTTGTTACGCATGATCGCCGGCGGGGGTTGCTGCGGGCCGGCCGCGCGCCCGACCGCCTGCTGGATGATCTCGTGGTTCGGGGCGCGTGAACAGGTTGGATCGGTCGCACAGGGATCGCCCGTGAGCAGATAGGCCTGGCAACGACAGCCGCCGAAACAGGTGCTGCGCTCGTCACAGGAACGGCACGGCTCCTGCATCCAGGCCTCGCCCCGAAAACGATTGAAATCGGGCGATTGGTTCCAGATCCAGTCGATGCTGTGATCACGCACGTTCGGCAGTTCGAGGCCGGGGAGATCCGCCGCCGCATGACACGGCAGCGCGGTTCCGTCGGGCGCGATACTGAGAAACACCCTCCCCCAGCCATTCATGCACGGCTTGGGTCGGCCTTCGAAGTAATCAGGCACCACGAAGTAGGTCTTCATGCGGTGCGAGAATTTCTCCTGATACTCGTGCGCCACGGCCTCGGCCGCCTGCAACTGCTCGCGCGTGGGCAGCAGGTATTCACGATTGAGCAACGCCCAGCCGTAGTACTGCGTGTTCGCGAGCTCGATGTAATCGGCCTCGAGCTCCAGCGCCATGTCCAGGATCTCGCGAATGCGATCCAGATTGTGCCGGTGCATGACCACATTCAGCACCATCGGATAGCCATAGGCCTTCACCAGCCTGGCCACCTTGGTCTTCTGGCGAAAACTATCCGTGCCCGCCAGCTGGTTGTTCAGATCGGGATCATCGGCCTGAAAGCTGACCTGGATGTGATCGAGGCCGGCCTCCTTCAGCGAAGCGATTCGTGCCTCGTCCATTGCCATGCCCGACGTCAGCAAATTCGTGTAGTAGCCGAGACGGCGCGCCTCGGCGATGATCGCCTCGAGATCCTTGCGCACCAGCGGCTCGCCGCCCGACAGCCCGAGCTGCGCAGCGCCCAGCTTGCGCGCTTCACCGAGAACGCGAATCCAGTCTTCGGTGGACAGCTCGCGCTCGCGCTGGCCCAGGTTCAGTGGATTCGAGCAGTACGGACACTGCAGCGGGCAACGGTAGGTCAGCTCCGCCAGCAGCCAAAGCGGGCGCAGCGCTTCCTGTGCGGTACTTGCCATTCGCGGCCTCAAATAAGAAGGGGCGGTCGAGCCGAGCTCTCCCGCCCCCGTGCTTAATCCCGACGGATTCGGCGCTACCTAGCGCGTAACACCGGGAATCAGCTCAGCGAACCTTGACGTACAGGTTGATTTCGAAACCATAACGCAGGTTTTGGAACTCGGGCTTGGTCCAGGTGGTCATCGTTGCCATCTCCGTGGGTGTGCCTATGCAGGCGTTGAAATACTCATCGCTTGTGCGAATTCCTCCGCCGGGAGGTTTGAGCCCGCCAAGGGCAAGTCAGCCAGACCATGCGCCCCGTGAGCTTTGCCGACACTGCTGCCGTCTAACCGACCTGCCGGAAGAACTTGCCTCTTCACGCATCTCCACAAACCTGTGGTTGACAGCCTGTGGTGCGATTGTCGGAAAGTATAACTCATCATTGCACCAAGATGGTCAATCGGCGCCCGGGTCGGCAGCGTCGCCCGCAGGCCCCCTGACCCGCCCGCCCGAATATCAGCGCGCCACCAACCAGCCCTGATCAAGGGCGGCCTGCACGAGGGCGCACACATCGTCGGCCAGGTTGCTCTCGCCGAACGTGGTCTCGAGATCGCGGATAACGGCGGACAAGGGCGTCGCGCCGTCGCAGCGGCGGAGAATTTCAGCGGCGCTGCCGTTGAGCTTCACCATGCCCTCCGGATATAAAACCACCCAGGCCTCCTGGGCTTGCTCGTACTGCAGCCGATGACCGGGTGCCACCGCATACCTGACCGCCGTATCGAGCCCGCTCATGCCACCTCCGATTCATTGAAATACGGCGGCATGTCCATGACATAGGCCATGTACATCGCATCGAGCATGGTCCAGAGAATGTCGAGCTTGAGCTGCAGGATATTGAACGCCCGCTCCTGGCGCTCCGGCGTGTTGAACCAGGCGAGCGTCACCGCCAGCCCGTGTTCGACATCGCGATTGGCCTGCTGCACCCGGTTGCGGAAGTACCCGAGGCCCTCGGGCTCGATCCACGGATAGTCGTTCGGCCAGTTCGCCAGGCGCTGCTTATGAATGGTCGGCGCGAACAATTCAGTCAGCGACGAGCACACGCCTTCATGCCACTCGGCATGGCGGACGAAGTTGTAGTAGGCATCGACCGCGAATCTCACGCCGGGCAGCACATGCTCCATCGACCACATCTCGTCGCGCTTCAGGCCGCAGGCCTCGCCCAGGCGCACCCAGGCCTCGATACCGCCCTCCGTGCCGGTTTCACCATCGTGATCGACGATGCGCTGGATCCAAAGGCGACGGGTCTCGCGATCCGGGCAGTTGGCCATCAGCGCGGCATCCTTGCGCGGTATCGTGACCTGGTAATAGAAACGATTGGCTACCCAGCCCCGGATCTGATCCGGATTGAGCTCGCCCTGGGCCATCATGCGGTGATACGGATGATGAATGTGATAGCGACGCATGCGCGAGCGCAGCGCCGCCTCGAAATCGGCCGGCGACAATGCTGTCGATTGCAATTTGGTGTCTCCTTGCAGCCCGGCCCTGGCGCCGGTTGTTGAGCGAGCCCGCCCGTTCTTGAGAGCCACGGAGCCTGCAATGTGCAGCGCCCCGGTTCGGACCTCAGACGGTCAGTTCCATGCCATCGTATGAGACTTCGATGCCGGCGGCAACGAGCTGGGCCCGCTCGGCGGAGTCTTCAACCAGGATCGGATTGGTGTTGTTGATGTGAATCAAGACCTTTCGCTGACGCCCGAAGCCGGCCAGCGCAGCCATCATGCCTTCCGGCCCCGATTGCGGCAGATGCCCCATCTGCAGCGACCGGCGGCTGCCCACACCGCGGCGCGCCATTTCGTCATCGGTCCAGCAGGTGCCGTCGACCATGAGCAAATCGGCCGAGGTCATGGCCGGCAGCAGATGCGGCTCGATGCAGGCCAACCCTGGCGCGTAGAAGATGCGCCGGCCGGTATCGAGGTCGGTCATCAGCAGACCGATGTTGTCCCCCGGATGCGGGTCTTCGCGATGCGGCGAATACGGCGGGGCCTTGCTGGTCAGCGCGAAGGCGGCGAACTCGATTCCTTCCAGGCCATCGATGCGGAAGGCCGCACCGCTGACATCGAGCGGATGCCAGTTGACGCCGCAGTAGTGCTCGAGCATCCGCAGGACCGGAAAGCCGGTGGTCAGATCCTGATGAACCATCTCGGAACAATAGAGCTCGAGCCGCTGGCTGTGCTCGCGCAGCATGAGCAGGCCCGTGCAATGATCGATCTGGCTGTCGATCAGCAGCACAGCGCGAATGCCGATATCGCGCTTGGCACGCGCCGGCTGCAGCCCGGGGCTGGTCAGGATCTGCTGCCGGATATCGGGCGACGCATTGATCAGCAACCAGTCAACATCGTTGCTTGTCACCGCGATGGAAGACTGGGTACGCGCACGCGCATTCAGCGTTCCCGCGCGCATGCCGGCGCAATTCTCACAATTGCAGTTCCACTGCGGGAAGCCCCCCCCGGCGGCCGAACCCAGAACCCTGACTTTCAACATCGCTTCATCTCCCGCATCGGACACGCCGGCCAATCTGCATGCGCGGCGAACCGACGCCGAATCGACGCGCGTTCGCATTGTCCATCATTCCGGGAAGTCAGCCTGGCAGCAGCCCTGCAAGGGCCGCCAGCCAAGGGGTTCACTGTCGAACGACGTCGACCCCGTCGGGGATATCGAAGTGGAACCGCGCCGGGTCCTCCGGCGGATTGAGGTGCCAGCTTTCGAAGGTGAACGAGGTGCTGCGATCGAAGGCATCGAGCACCATCATTCGCACCGGCAGATCGCCAGCAAATCCCAGCGATATTCGCTCGAAGCCCGCGTCCTTCTGGCGTGGGGTGGCATGCAGCCATTGCAGGCCTCCCTGTTCGCCCTGGAGCTCGATCTCGAAGACCGAATCCAGTTCACCGGTGCCGAACAACAAGGCGGCCGGAGTCGCCGAAATCGCCTGCCCCATGGGCCTCACGGTGACCTGGGCCAGATCGACATCATAGAAATAAACCTGCTCGCCGTCGGCAATCATCAATTGCGGATAGGGCGCCGCGACCTCCCAACGAAAACGCCCGGGACGGGCGAATGCGAAACGCCCGCTGGATGCCTGGCCGGCGTCCCCGGCCGCCTGTTGGAACCGGCCCTCGGCGCTGCGGGTACCGGCCACGAACCGCTCGAGCTGGACGCGCGCATCATCAGCCGGCTCGGCGGCGCGCGCCTGAACCGCCAGGGCAAGCAGGGTCAGCAGGATCACGACCAACCACAGCGCCGAACGCGACGTGGTGTGACGACGGGAAAGCAATGACATGGGAGGGCAGATCGGAGGAGGATGATTTGCACAACGCGCGACCACCCGTTCCTGTTGACCACAGCAAACCGGAACGCGCATCAACGCATGTGCGAATCCTAGCATCGGCCGCCCTCGCTCTGGCGAAACCGCGCCCTCGGGATCAGGACTCCTCGCCTGCCGTGGCTGGCACCAGGATGTCACGGCTGCCATTGCCATTCATCGCCGACACCAGCCCTGACTGCTCCATTTGCTCGAGCAGGCGTGCGGAGCGGTTATAGCCGATGCGCAGATGGCGTTGCACCAGGGATATCGAGGCCCGACGGTGCTTGAGAACCACGGCCACGGCCTGATCGTAAAGAGGATCGGCCTCGCCCTCGCCGCCGAGTTCGCTCAGCCCGCCAAAGCCCACGGCACTGCCGGCATCGGCAGATTCCGGCACCCCGCCCTCGAGAATGCCCTCGATGTAATCGGGCTCCCCGTTGAGCTTCCAGTGCTCGGCAACCTTGTGTACCTCGTCGTCGGCCACATAGGCACCGTGCACACGTACCGGCAAACCGCTGCCGGGCGGCAGATAGAGCATGTCGCCCTGCCCGAGCAGGGACTCGGCACCCATCTGATCGAGAATCGTGCGGGAATCCACCTTCGATGAAACCTGGAAGGCGATCCGGGTGGGAATGTTGGCCTTGATCAGCCCGGTGATCACATCCACAGACGGACGCTGGGTCGCCAGGATCAGATGGATCCCGGCTGCTCGTGCCTTTTGTGCCAAGCGGGCGATCAGTTCTTCGATCTTCTTGCCCACCACCATCATCAGGTCGGCAAGCTCATCGATGACGACCACGATCTGCGGCAAGCGTCCGAGCGGCTCGGGTTCGTCCGGCGTCAGCGTGAACGGATTGGCGATCGGCTCACCGTTCTTGTCGGCCTCGGCGATCTTGGTGTTATAGCCGGACAGATTCCGCACACCGAGCTTGCTCATCAGCTTATAGCGGCGTTCCATCTCGGCCACGCACCAGTTCAGCGCGTTAGCGGCCTGTTTCATGTCGGTTACGACCGGCGACAGCAGGTGCGGAATACCTTCGTAGATCGACATCTCGAGCATTTTCGGATCGATCAGGATCAGGCGTACCTGCGACGGATCTGCCTTGTAAAGCAGCGACAGCAGCATCGCATTGATCCCGACCGACTTGCCCGAGCCGGTGGTGCCGGCAACCAGCAGGTGCGGCATCTTGGCCAGGTCAGCAACGACCGGATTGCCGGCAATGTCCTTGCCCAGGGCCAGCGTCAAGGGCGAGGCGCCACTGGCATAGACCTTCGATCCGAGGATCTCGGACAAACGGACGCTCTGGCGCCGCGCATTGGGCAGTTCCAGACCCATCAGATTCTTGCCCGGGATGGTCTCGACAACGCGAATCGAGACCAGTGACAATGCCCGGGCGAGATCCTTGGAGAGATTGACGATCTGGCTACCCTTGACACCGGTGGCCGGCTCGATCTCATAGCGGGTGATCACCGGCCCGGGGAAGGCAGCCTCCACCCTGGCCGCGACATTGAAGTCCGCGAGCTTTTTCTCGATCAGACGCGAGGTGTATTGAAGGGTTTCCTCGGAGACCGTCTCGCCGGAGTTGTCCGGGGCATCGAGCAGGTTCAGGGGCGGCAGGTCTCCGTCGCCGTGCAACTCGGAGAACAGGATCGTCTGTCGCTCGGCCAGGGCCTGCGGGGAGGGTTCGACCTTGACCACGGGCGGGGTGATCTTGACGGGTGCGGGCGCTTCCTCGAAATAGCGGCGCAGCTCCTCGACCTGCTCCTCGCGCTCGGCGGTCGCCGCCTCGCCCGCCCGCCGGTCGCGGAAGGTCGAGATCATCTCGGCAACGCGCATCACCGCCCACTCGACCCCGAAGCCGATACGCTCGGCGATCGCGAGCCAGCTCCAGCCGGTCCAGAGACTGAAGCCGGCAGCCATCGCAAGCAGGATGACCAGTGTGCCGCCGACCGCGCCGAGCGCATGATGCAAGGTTCCGGCCACGGCGGCACCGATCAGCCCGCCAGGCTCCAGAGGCAGCACGGCATTGAGCGAATGCAGCCGCGAGGCCTCCAGCGCCGTGGCGCCCACGAAGAACATCGCAAAGCCGACCCAGCGCTCCCAGGCGAATCTGGCGGACTCCTCGTCGCGCTCGGCAAGCGGCTTGTAATGCACGCCCCGCACCACCGCCACAACCAGCATCATCACCACCAGATACGACGACAGGCCGGTCAGGTAGAGCATCAGGTCGGAGAACCAGGCACCGATCCGCCCGCCGGCGTTGTGTACGGTCTGCGTGTCGACGACATGCGACCAACTGGGATCCTGCGGATCGTAGGTGGCCAGGATCAGAAACAGGAAAAACGCCAGCACCGACAGAGAGATCCAGCGGATCTCGTGCAGCAGATGCAATGCGCGCTCGGGCAGGCCGAACGGCGTTGCCGTCGAGCCGGATGCAGCAGGCAGCTGCGCCGGGCTGCGTCGGGACGCGCCCGCGGTGGTCGATCTCGCCATACGCTGCAGAACTCCTAGTTCAGGTATGCGCTGATCTTCTCACGCAGGACGAGTTTGCCCTCGGGCATGGGGACGATGTAGCCATCGACCTCGAGACCCTTCATGACGCGAGAGACCATCTCGCGCGAGGCGCCGATCATCTTCGCGATCTCCTGACGTGGCAGCTTGCTGCGGATGATGCGCTCACCGTTATGCAGCTCTGAGAAATCGAGCAGCACCCGAGCCACGCGCCCATAGACATCCAGCAGGGCCAGGGTTTCGATCTTCTTGTCGGCCTCGCGCAAGCGCTTGACCAGGCCACGCATCACGGCCATGGCCATCTCGCTGTTTTGCGCCAGCATCGATTTGAAGCCGTCCTTGTTGATCGCCATGAAATCACACGATTCAACGGTGATCACGCTGGCCGAGCGCGGCGAATCATCGATCAGGCTCATCTCACCGAAGAACTCGCCCGAGTAGAGCATCGCCAGGATGACCTCCTTGCCTTCGGAATCGGAGCGCTGAACCTTGGCTCGCCCGGAAAGCAGGATGTAAAGCGACGTCGAGGGCTCCCCCTCGGCAACGATCGTGCGCCCCTTCGGATAGTTGCGGCGCACGGAGCCGCCGGCGAGCAGATCGAGCTGGGATTCGGACAGGCCCTGGAACAAGGGCACGCGTCGCAGAAAGGCTTTGTTCTCTTCGTGAGACATGTGGTTCTCGGTCGGATTCGGAGGCGGTCGCGGCCAAAGCCACGCCGCGAAGGCTGTGGGTAGCCTCCTAGCAGCCCTTATAATTTTGCCAAATGCGTCCTCAAATCAAGTCGTTCCCGATGAACCGCGCATAACCCGATCATTTCTTTGAGCTTTTTGCAACGCCATGAGCCAAGCGCCGCGTCAATGTCAACTTCTGATTCTTGGTTCCGGGCCGGCGGGCTATACGGCGGCAGTCTATGCGGCCCGTGCGAATCTGTCGCCCGTGCTGATCACGGGCGTCGAACAGGGCGGCCAGCTCATGACCACCACCGAGGTCGACAACTGGCCCGCCGATGCCAACGGCGTGCAGGGTCCGGAACTGATGGCCCGCTTCGCCGCCCACGCCGAGCGTTTCGGTACCGAGATCATTCATGATCACATCCATACCGCGCAGTTGAGCGCCAGCGGCTCGACATTGCTCGGCGATGCCGGCAGTTACCGGGCACGTGCCCTGATCATCGCCACCGGCGCCTCGGCCCGGTATCTGGGGCTGCCGAGCGAGCAGGCTTTCCAGGGCAAGGGGGTATCGGCCTGTGCCACCTGCGATGGCTTCTTCTATCGTGAGCAGGTGGTTTGCGTCGTCGGCGGCGGCAATACCGCAGTCGAGGAGGCGCTCTATCTCTCCAATATCGCCAGCAAGGTGCATCTGATCCACCGGCGCGACAAGTTGCGCGCCGAGCCGATCATGATCGACAAGCTCATGCAGCGGGTCGAGACCGGCAAGATCGAGACGCACTGGTTCAACGAACTCGACGAGGTACTCGGCGACTCCGGTGGCGTGACCGGTGTGCGTCTGCGCGATAACCGCGACGGCAGCACCCGGGAACTGCCCCTGCACGGCTGCTTCATCGCCATCGGGCACAGTCCGAACACCTCGCTGTTCCAGGGTCAGCTCGAGATGGCCGGCGGCTACCTGGCGACCCGCGCCGGCCGTGACGGCATGGCCACCGCGACCAGCATCGACGGCGTGTTCGCCGCCGGCGATGTACAGGACCACGTCTATCGCCAGGCGGTCACCAGTGCGGCCTCGGGCTGTATGGCGGCGCTCGATGCCCAGCGCTACCTGGAATCGCTGGCCGAGGCCTGAGCGCACGCAAGGAGCGACATGATGGCCCGCCGCTCCCGTAATAAACCGCCGGTGCCCGCGAGCGCCGACGACATGCCCGTGCGGGCCGGCACGCCGGTGCTCTCTGGCCAGGCGCTCGCCGATCTGAAGCGGGCGCGCGCCGAGGCGGCCCGCCAGCAGGCTGAACAGGCCGAGCGCGAGCGCCTGGCGCGCGCCGCAAGAGAGCGCGAGAGTGCGCTGCTGCGTGATGCCTTCGAGGGGGTGCAACCGCTGCTGGGGCATGATCGCGCCGAACGCCGGCGCCCTCGCCCGGTGCCGTTGCCGGTTCAGCGCGAGCGCGACGAACAACAGGCGCTACGCTCGACCATGTCAGACGAAATCGTTATCGAGCGCTACCTCGATATCGATGATTCGATCTCGTATTCGGCGCCGGGCATCGGCGCCGATGTGCTGCCCCGGCTACGACGCGGCCATTGGGCGGTTGGCGCCCAGATCGACCTCCATGGCTTTCGCACCGACGAGGCCCGCGATGCCTTGATGACGTTTCTCGACGACTGCCGCCGCCGCACGCTGCGCTGTGTCAGGGTGATCCATGGCAAGGGACTGGGCTCGGCCAATCGCCAGCCGGTGCTCAAAGGCAAGGTGCGGCGCTGGCTGGCACAGCGCCAGGACGTGCTTGCCTTCTGCCAGGCACGCCCGACCGACGGCGGCGCCGGCGCCTTGCTCGTGCTGCTGTCCGGGCCGCGTCGTTGACCCGCCCGGACACGCGGAGCGACAGCTGAGGCAGCGGCCTCAGACCGCCTGGTCGCCGGTTTCGCCGGTACGGATCCGGATCGCCTGATCGACCTCGGTGACGAAGATCTTGCCATCACCGATGCGCCCGGTCTTGGCCGCCTGGGAGATGGCCTCGACGCAGGCATCGAGCCGGCAGTCTTCGACCACGACCTCGATCTTCACCTTGGGCAGGAAATCGACCACATACTCGGCGCCACGGTAGAGTTCGGTATGCCCCTTCTGCCGGCCGAAACCCTTGACCTCGGTCACGGTCAGGCCGGCGACACCGACGTCGGCCAGCGCCTCGCGCACCTCGTCGAGCTTGAACGGCTTGATGACCGCGGTGATCAGTTTCATGAGTCTCCCCTGGGTAGAAGCAGTTTGTTAGTCCCGGAACCTGGATGTGATCGGGTAGCGCCAGTCGCGGCCGAACGCACGATGCGTGATTCGCACCCCTACCGGCGCCTGCCGCCGCTTGTATTCATTGATGCGGATCAGCCGAACCACCTGGCGGACATCGGGCTCCGGAAAGCCCGCCGCGATGATCTCGCTGACACTGGCATTTTGCTCCATGTAGAGCGCGAGAATGCCATCGAGCACATCATAGGGCGGCAGTGAATCCTGGTCGGTCTGGTCCTCGCGCAACTCCGCACTGGGCGCGCGCGTGATGATGCGTTCCGGGATCACTTCGCCATCACCCTGCTGGTTGCGCCAGCGCGATACCTGGTAGACCAGCGTCTTGGCGAGATCCTTGATGACCGCGAAGCCCCCGGCCATGTCACCGTACAGTGTGCAGTAACCCACCGCCATTTCACTCTTGTTGCCGGTGGTGAGCACGATCGAGCCGAACTTGTTCGACAAGGCCATCAGAAGCGTGCCGCGAATCCGCGCCTGGATGTTTTCCTCGGTGGCATCGGCGGCCAGCCCGCTGAATTCGTCCGCCAGCGTGCGCTCGAACGCCTGAAAGCAATCGCCGATCGGCAGGACGTCGTAGCGCACACCGATGCGCTCGGCCATCGCGCGGGCGTCGGTCAGGGAGATGTCGGCCGTATAGCGCGAGGGCATCATCACCGCCCGAACCGCGTCCGCGCCGAGCGCATCGACGGCCACCGCCAGGGTGAGCGCGGAATCGATGCCGCCGCTCAGCCCGATGATGACGCCCGGAAAGCCGTTCTTGCGCACATAGTCTCTGACCCCGGTGACCAGGGTTCTGTAGACCTGCGCCTCGCCGGTCAGCGCCGGTTCGATGCGTCCGGCCCCGAACACGGGCACGCCGTCATGCAGCGCCAGATCGACATGGAGCAGGTCTTCCTCGTAGCCACGCGCCTGGGCGATCACGTCGCCGCGCGCATCCAGGCCGAACGAGTAGCCGTCGAACACGAGTTCATCCTGCCCGCCGACCAGATTCGCGGTGAGAATGGGCATGCCAAGACTGCTGACGTTGCGCTGCGCGACATCGATACGCAGATGCTGCTTTTCGCGGTGGTACGGCGAGGCATTGAGCGCCAGAAGCACCTGCGCACCTGCCTCCCGAGCCAGACGCGCGGGACGCTGGAACCAGAAGTCTTCACAGATGACCACGCCGAAGCGCACGCCTTCGGCCTCGAACACGAGCGGCGCATCGCCGGCCACGAAGTATCGGCGTTCATCGAAGACATCGTAGTTGGGCAGTTCCTGCTTCGCATACCGCGCCACCACATGGCCACGATGCAGCAGAACCGCCATGTTGAAGTGTTGCTTGCCCTGCAGCAGCGGCACGCCCACGAGAATGCGCACATCCGAGCCGGCGGTGCGCTCGCGCAGGACGTCCAGCCAGTGTTCGCACTGCCCATAAAACCCGCGCCGCAGCAGGAGATCTTCGGGCGGGTAGCCGGTAAGCGATAATTCGGGTGTCAGCAGCACCTGGGCGCCGGCCGCCTCGGCTGCCTGAACCGAGGCCGTGATCCGATCCACGTTGCCGCTGAAATCGCCCACCGTCTGGTTGAGCTGCGCTAACGAAACCCGCATAAATGACCCGCTCGAGAGAGGACACCGATTATTGCATGCGGCTGGTCTCCGACCTGTCCGAAGTCGAGCCGTCGGCCTGGAACGCCCTGCTTCCGGAGTCGCCCGGCGCGGTGTTCATGCGCCACGAATGGCTGGCCGCTCTCGAATCCACCGGCTGCGTTGGCGAGGGTTCGGGCTGGCAGCCGCTGCACATGCTGCTCGAGACCGCCCAGGGCCGTCTGGTCGGTGCCGCGCCGCTCTATGCCAAATCGCATTCGTATGGCGAATATGTGTTCGACTGGGCCTGGGCGGACGCCTACCGCCGTCATGGCCTGGCCTATTACCCGAAGCTGCTCAGCGCCGTGCCGTTCACGCCGGTGGCCGGGCCACGGCTGCTTGCCGCCGATGATCGGATCCGTACGCTGCTGGCCCGCCTGCTGGCCGAGCAGGCGGAGCGGGCGAATCTATCCTCGTTGCATGTGCTGTTCCCGGATGATGACGGGCGCCGCGCGCTCGAAGCGGCCGGTTTCATGATCCGCCTCGGCGTGCAGTTTCACTGGCGCAATGACGACTACCCGGATTTCGAGGCGTTCCTGGCCTCGCTGAGCCAGCCCAAACGCAAGAAGATCCGCGCCGAGCGGCGCAAGGTCGCCGAGGCCGGGGTGCGCTGCGAGCGCCGTGTGGGCACCGAGATCACCCCCGAGGACTGGCGATTCTTCATTGGCTGCTATGACACCACGTATGCCGAGCATCACTCCACGCCCTATCTGAACCTGGCGTTCTTCGAGGCGGTATCGCGCGCCATGCCGCAGGCATTCGTGCTCAATATCGCCCGCGTGGACGGTGAGCCGGTGGCCTGCAGCCTGCTGGTCAGGGATGGTGACCGTCTTTTCGGGCGCTACTGGGGCGCGCGTCGCTTCATACCCCATCTGCACTTCGAGCTCGCCTACTACCAGAGCATCGAAGCCGCGATCGCACTCGGCGCGACCGTGATCGAGGGCGGTGCGCAGGGAGAGCACAAGATGGCGCGCGGCTTTCTACCGGTGCAGACCTGCTCGGCGCACCGGCTGACCGAGCCTGCGTTCGCGGACGCGGTCGATCGCTATCTCGAACGCGAACGCGGGATGATCGACGGCTACCTGGATGAGCTCAACGAGCGCGCGCCGTTTCGGCGCGCCGGCGGCGGCGCAATCGCCGCGCAAACCGGTACCGCGTCGCAGCCCCGGACGCCCACTTGAGACACCGCCCGCTTCACACCGCGGCCGGCGGCGCTCAGAATGCTGGCTTGGGCATCGCCGAACGATAGCGCTCGATGCCTTCGAGGATCTCGACCTTCGCACCCTCGGGGCCGCTCCAGCCATGGATCTGCACCCACTTGCCCTTTTCCAGATCCTTGTAGTGCTCGAAGAAGTGCTGGATCTGGGCAAGACGCTCGCTGGCGATATCCTCGGGCTTGCGCCAGTGCTTGTAGATCGGCAGGATCTTGTCGATCGGCACCGCCAGCAGCTTGGCGTCGCCACCCGCCTCATCGGTCATGTTCAGGATCCCGACCGGCCGGCAGCGGATCACCGCGCCCACGGTCACCGGGAAAGGGGTGATGACCAGCACATCCACCGGATCGCCATCATCGGCAACCGTGTGTGGTATGTAGCCGTAGTTGCATGGGTAGTGCATCGCGGTACCCATGAAGCGATCGACGAACAACGCGCCGGTGGCCTTGTCGACCTCATACTTGATCGGGTCGGCAGCCATCGGGATTTCGATGATCACATTGACTTCATCGGGCGCGTTCTCGCCGGGGCCTACTCTGTCGAGATTCATGTTCCAGATTTTTCGGGGAGGTGTCGAGGCCGGAATCGGGCCGCTTTTGCGGCATTGTAGGTCAGCAAGGTCGGCGCGAAACGGGGGCCGTGGTGCGCCACATGACGCTCTCGCGGCGGTTGGCGATAATCGGCTCATTTCCCGCCACGATCGGAGTACCGCATGAGCACCCGTCTGCATTTCATCGACAACCTCCCGGTCGCCCCCAGCGACGGTCGCAGTGTGGACGTGCTCGATCCCTCCACCGGGGAGGTCTTCGCACAGATCGCCCGTGGCAGCGCACGAGATATCGATCGTGCGGTCGGCGCTGCCCGCCGCGCGATCGACGGCGAGCATGGCGGCCTGCCCTTTCGTGGCCCCTGGGGCCGCTTCAGTGCCGCCGAGAGAGGCCGCCTGCTGATGCGCCTGGCCGGGCGGGTAGCCGCGCACCAGGACGAACTCGCCGAGCTGGAATCGCGTGATACCGGCAAGCCCATGAAGCAGGCCCGCGCCGACGCCGCGGCACTGTCGCGCTACTTCGAGTTCTATGCAGGCGCGGCGGACAAACTGCATGGCCAGACCCTTCCCTATCAGAACGGTTACACGGTGCTCACCCTGCGTGAGCCGCACGGAGTCACCGGCCACATCATTCCGTGGAACTATCCGATGCAGATCTTCGGGCGCTCTGTCGGGGCGGCGCTGGCAGCGGGCAATGCCTGCGTGGTCAAGCCCGCCGAGGATGCCTGCCTGAGCCTGCTGCGCGTGGCCGAGCTGGCCGCCGAGTGCGATCTGCCGGCCGGCGCGCTCAATATCGTGACCGGTCTCGGTTCCGAGGCCGGCCAGGCGCTGGCCGAACATCCCGGCATCGACCACATCTCATTCACCGGCTCTGGCCCCACCGGCGAACTGGTGAGCCGGGCGGCGGCGGCGCATTGCTGCCCGGTCACCCTGGAGCTGGGCGGCAAATCGGCGCAGATCCTGTTCGAAGACGCGGACCTCGACGCCGCCGTGCCGGTGATCGTCAATGCGATCGTTCAGAACTGCGGCCAGACCTGCTCGGCCGGCTCGCGCGTGCTGGTTGCCCGCGAGCGCTACACGGAACTTGGCGAGCGCCTCGAGGCGGCGTTCTCGGCGCTGCGCACCGACACCGCGAAGGCCGACGCGGATCTCGGGCCACTGATCAATGCCAGGCAGCGAGACCACGTCGCCAGCTTCATGGCGCAGGCCGAGCGCGACGGGCTGCCCGTGCTGGCGCGTGGCCAGATGGCCGCGAACCTCCCGGCGGGCGGCTTCTATCAGCAGGCGATCCTGCTCGGTCAGGTGCCGGTGAGTCATCCGGTGGCACAGCAGGAAGTCTTCGGCCCGGTGCTCGCGATGACGCCCTTCGAGAGCGAGGACGACGCGATCGCACTGGCCAACGGCACCCCGTACGGCCTGGTCTCCGGCGTCTGGACTGCGGACGGCGCCCGCCAGATGCGCCTGGCGCGCTCGATCCGTGCCGGCCAGGTATTCATCAACAATTACGGCGCCGGCGGCGGCGTCGAACTGCCCTTCGGGGGCATGAAGCACTCGGGCTTCGGCCGCGAGAAGGGTTTCGAGGCGCTGTACGGATTCACCACCCTGAAGACCATCGCCATGCGCCACGGCTGAGTCGGCGCCGATACCCGCCCCATGAGCGCCGATTCACGGCCCGTCGAGCACGTGCCCGAGATCCGCCATCGCGGCCCGACGCTCGCCGGGCTGCTCGCGCTCGGGCTCGGCTCGTCCATCGCCCCACTGGATACCCTGGTCAATGTGGCTTTCCCCGCACTGAGCCTGGCGTTTTCCAAGTCGGTGGCCGAGATCCAGTGGGTGATCATCCCGTTTGCGCTGGTCCAGACCTGCCTGGCGATCAGCTTTGGCAAGATCGGCGATCGGGTCGGGCATCGACGGGTCTTCATGCTCGGTCTGCTGATTGCCGCCATCGCCCTCGCCGGCTGCGCCTGGGCACCGAGCTTCGAGATTCTCGTCATCATGCGGGTGTTTCAGGGCATCGGAACCGGTCTCGTGATCGGCGTGGCACCCGCGCTGCTGAGCTGGCTGTATCCGAGCGGCCAGCAGCGCCGGGCGATGGCGATGTATACGGCGCTGTTCGGCTTCGGCATGGCGATCGGCCCCTTGGCCGGTGGCTGGCTCGTAGCCACCTTCGGCTGGCCAGGGGTCTTCTGGATTCGCACACCGATTGCCTTGCTCGCATTGGTCTTGATGCTGTTCCAGGGCCGGATCGGCGAATCCGCCGAGGCGCGCGCCGCGCGCGGGTCGCTGGCCGGAAAGCCCTTCGATGCGGCGGGTGCCACATTGCTCGGCATCTGGCTGCTCGGGGTGGTGGTGAGCGCCAATTTCGGCGCGCCGACGCTCTGCTCGCGCCGGCAACCCTTCTGACGGGGCTGGCCACCGCGATCGCACTGCTGGCCTTTGTCGCCATCGAACGGCGCGCGGCAGATCCGATCCTGCAGGTCGACTGGATGCGCAATCGGGCGTTTCGCGACTATCAACTCGGTTCGGTCGCCATCAATCTGGCGGCGTTCGCGAATCTTCTCCTACTGCCCTACCGGCTGGCGCAGTGGCCCGGACTGGACATCGCCTGGGCAGGCCTGCTCCTGACCCTCTACCCGGCCGGTGCCTTCGTCGCGGGCCAGTGGGCGCCCCGCCTGGCCAAAGGTGCCAGCGCCAATCGCCTGATGGCCAGCGGATTGCTGCTCGCCAGCGCCGCCCTGGCCGGCATCGGCGCCTTACCGTGGCTGCCCGGGCTGGCGGCCCTGGCGGCATTGCTGTTCGCCTGCGGCCTCGGGCTCGGCCTGTTCCAGATTGGTCACCTCGAGGGCACGATGGCCAACCTGCCCCCGCATGCGCGCGGCGTGGCCGGCAGTCTGGCCGGCGTCACCCGCCTGTTCGGGCTGATGCTGGGCGCGATTGTGCTGCCCACGGTTCAACAGGGCTTCGCCGCCCGCTTTGGTTCCGCCGATCCGCAATCGGCCACCTACTTCGCGATCGGTGTGACCCTTTCGCTGCTGGCGCTCGCATTCGCGCTGCGCAACCGCTGAGCGCTGCGCAGCTGCCGAGCCCCTCGCCAGCGCTAAGCCCTGCGCAACCGCTGAGCGCTCCGGCTCTCGCGGGCGGCCCGGCAGACTCAGCCGGGCAGACGTCGGTCGCTGATCATCGGGGCGAGCACCGGATTGGCCACCGGATCGCGCGCAATGTCTTTATAGAGCTGTGAGGCGTCGCGCTCGCGCCTGAGTGCCTCATACATCTCGGCCAGGGCCAGGCGGGTGAACGGCGAAGGCGATCTGGCATCGGCCGCCCGCAGGCATTCCTCGGCCTTGCCCCACAGGCCCTCGGCGATGCAAAGCCGCCCGAGCGTCGCCAGAATCAGCGCGTCATCGTCATACTGCCGCTGCCAGCGCTCCGCCAGCCGGAGCCGTTCGCGCGGCGGGATGGTGTTCAGCCTCGTGAACAGAACCAGCGCAGGCGGTGACAAGCGGGTCTCGAGAATTCGCTCGATCACGCGCAGCGACTTCATCTCCTCGCCGGTGCGGGCGAACGCTTCGGCCGCGGCCTCGATCACCGGCGCCGAACCGGCATCATCACGGCTCATTTGCTGATACAGGGCGTCGACCTCGGCAGCGTCGGTGGCTCCTTCGAACAAGGATTCAAAAGCCTGTTCGCGCACGCGGTCGAAGGCCTCGTTCGAGAGGCCCCGTTTGCGCTGCAACTGACGTGCGGTCTCGAGCGCATCGCGCCACTGCTCGGCCCCCTGCAGCGCACGCAGCTTGAGCCGCAGCAGAGGCAGCGAAGCGGCCAACGAGGCGGGGGCACGCGCGAGAATCGCCAGTGCCTCGACCGGACGTTGATCATCGAGCGCGGTCTCGGCTGCGAACATGATTCGCGCCCGATCGGCGCCGGCGACGCTGGTCGAGCGCTGCAGCCACTCGTTGCGGCGCACCAGTTCGTCGTTCATGTGCGCAGCGCGCGCCGCCATCAGGGCCGCCGCCGCGGCGGTGCTCTCATCGCGTTGTGCAAGCTCGGCGAGTTCATCCACCCGCTTCAGATCGCCCTCGTGCATGGCCAGGACGAGATCATGCAAGGCCGCCTGGGCCTTGCGACGCCGCCTGCCACCGATCCACGACGCAAGCGTCTCCGGTAGCGTAAACAGGTGGATCAGCGTGCGAATGACGAAGTAGCCGATCACGAACATGGCCAGGATGCCCAGCGCGAGCTCATTGGGTGCCAGATCATAGGTATCGGGCGGCAGTGAGATCGTGACGCTGCCTTCGTGATAACGAATCAGCAGCCCGAGGCCGGCGGCCAGCGCCAGCACGACCAGCAGCTTGATGATCAAGCGCATGAGGAGGACATCATTGAGCCAGGTGACGGCTCATTCTAGCCTGCCCTCAAGGCCCGCCGTCAGCCGAACAGCGGCCGGATTCCCGGTTCTCCCGCAACATGCTACCGAGCGGACACGATGTCCACAGTTCGTCAGGCGCTCGCGTCCGCCAACGCAAGCGCACCGGCCAGCAATGACTGGCCCGTGCCCAGAAGACGCACATCCGTAAAGCCGACCTCGCGGGCTTTCTCTGCCACATTCGGATGCACGGCCAGCGCGGGCCGCGCGAACAGATCGGCACGCGATGGCGCGATCGGCGGCCAGGCCGCCAGCGCTTCAATCGCCGCGCGGCTGCTGAGCAGGCTGACCACCAGACCGGGCCCGGCCAGCCACTGCGCCAGGGTTGGCAGCTCGGCGGCGTCCGGCGTCACTGGTCGAGAGCCGTAGATGACGAACTCGCTGACCGCGATCCCGCGGCTCCTGAGTGAATCCAGCCAGTCGCGCCGTCCACCTTCACCCTTGATCACCGCCACCGACCCGACCGCCTCGGTCATGACCAAGGGTAGCAGCGAATCGGCATCGTACGGCGGCCGATCCGGCATGATCGGCCGATCTCCGGACGCCAAGACACCGTGCTCGAACAAGGCCTCGGCGGTACCGGCGCCGATCGCGCAAACGCCCGAAACGCCGTGCCAGGCGCTGCCGAGCACGGAAGCGGCAATTGCCACGCTGGCCGGGCTCACGAAGATGATGCGGTCCTGATCCCCGGGCATCAGCCTGGCCAGCGCCGACAGCCCGTCGGCAAGCGCATGCAAGCGGGAGAATGGCAGACAGACACAGGAATGACCCGCCGCCTGCAGGCCGCGTCGCATCGAATCGACACGGCCCAGCGGCTGGGTCAGGACAAAGGCAGCCACCGCGCCGCCCCTTGAGCCAGGAGATCTTCGGCGGCAGCCAGTCCGATGCGCGACGCCGCGCCCGGATCGGTCAGCCGCTCGCGCACCACGGATTCCAACACTTCGGAGCCGTCCGGCGCGGCGACACGCGCCCGCAACTCATGGAGCCCGCCGTCTATGGACTCGCAGTAGCCGGCCAACGGCACACGACAACTGCCGGCCAGGCGGCCAGCCATCGACCGTTCGCAGGTGACGGCCAGTTCGGTGGCGCGATGGTTCAGCGGCGCCAGCCAGGCAAAGAGGTCCGCACGATCGGCGCGAATCTCGATCGCCAGCGCGCCCTGCCCGACCGCCGGCAGGCAATCGGGCGGCGGAATGATCTGGCGGATACGGCCGGCGAAGCCGAGTCGCTTCAGGCCGGCCGCCGCAAGGATGATCGCATCGTACTCACCGTCATCGAGCTTGCGCATCCGCGTGTTGATATTTCCACGCAGGGGTCGAATCTCCAGTCGCGGGTGCAGCGCCAGAAGCTGGGCGCTGCGGCGCAGGCTGGATGTACCCAGCCGGGCACCTGGCGGCAGTGCCTGCAATGATTCGTGGTGATTCGAGACGAAGGCGTCGCGAGGGTCCTCGCGCGCCAGGATCGCGCCGATGCTGAAGCCTGGCGGCATCTGCATCGGCACATCCTTCATGGAATGAACCGCCAGATCGGCACGGCCATCGGCCAGCGCCACCTCGAGCTCCTTGATGAACAGGCCCTTGCCGCCTATCTCGGCCAGCGGCCGATCCAGTACCCGGTCGCCTTCGGTCGTCAGCCCGAGGATCTCGATCTCACAAGATGGATACAGGGCCTTGAGACGATCGCGCACATGCTCGGCCTGCCACATCGCCAGCCGGCTCTCGCGCGAGGCGAGAACCAATCGGGCCGGCGCGTCCTGCAAAGCCGCTTCAGCTGACAAGGTTCTTCACGGAAGACCACTGACGCCGGCTCACCGGCAAACGCTCGTCGATGTCGCGCATGACCACCTGCCAGTACGGATCGCCCGACTCGGCGTCGCCGGACGGGGTCACCCGCTCGAAACCGGCGATCGCCGGCCGCGCCACCAGGGCATTGCGGTGGATGCGAACAAAGCGATCGCAGAACTCCTGCTCGAGCGAGGTCAAAGACTCCTCGATCAGGAACTCACGCTCCGTGGTGCGCACCGTGATGTACTTCAGTTCGGCCTTCAGGTAGACGATCTGCTCGAGCGGTACCAGGATCACGCGGCCGCGCTCGTGCACCGACAGATGGCGGCGGCGCGTGCTCGTGGCACGGGCGAGCTGGTCGATCGCATCGGCATGCTCGGCCGGCACCCGAGCCATCGCGCGGCGCAGGGCTTCGAGCAGACGCTGCGAGCGTACCGGCTTGAGCAGGTAATCGACCGCACGAACCTCGAAGGCCTCGACCGCGAATTCGTCGAAGGCCGTGACGAAAATGATCAGCGGCATCGGCCGATCACTTTCACCGCTTTGGGCGCGGGCGGAAATGTGGCGGGCGAGCTCGATGCCGGTCATGTTCGGCATCTGGATGTCCAGCAGCACAATGCGCGGCTGGTTCATCTCGATCTGAGACAAGGCCTCCGGCGCATTGGCCGCCTCACCGACGATGCGGTGCGGAAATTCGGGTGCCAGATCGGCCAGGAGCTCGCGCAGACGCGAGCGCGCGACCGGCTCGTCGTCAACGATCAGTATCGAAGTTGGGTCGGACATTTCTTCGTCTTCTCTCTTGGCGGTAGGGGAAGGTGACAGTGGCGCGAAACTGGCCATCCTGGATGGTCGTATTGAGTTGACCCTCGACATCGAAAGTCAGGCTCAGACGTTCGCGGATGTTGGACAAGGCCATCTGATTGCCGGGCCGCGTGGGCGGAGATTCCGACATCGGATTGACGATGTCCACACGTACACGATCGCCACTCTTGGCGATCGTGATGACGATATTGCCAGTCTCTGTGCGGGGTTCGATGCCATGATGAACCGCGTTTTCCACCAGCGGTTGAAGCAATAGCGACGGCAACAACGCATCGCCCGGCATATCTTCGATTTCCCAGCGCACGGCGAGCCGTTCGGCAAGCCGCAGCTTCTCGATCGACAGGTATTCCTTGCAGAGCAGGACTTCCTCGTCGAGCGGAACGAGCTCACGGCTGTCCTTCATGAACACCCGGAAAAGATCGGCCAGATTTTCCAGCGTGCGCTCGGCCTGACGCGTATCGCTGCGCATCAGCCCCAGCACGGTATTCAGGCTGTTGAACAGGAAATGAGGCCGTATCCTCGCCTGCAAGGCCTGCAGCCTGCCCTCGGCCTGGGCGGGCTGCAGCGAAAGATTGCGCAGGTAGAGCCATTCGATGATCGCGACCGCCGCGATACCGGCCGCCAGTGCCCGCATACCGAGCCACCAGCCGAAGGCCTGGTTTGTACGCGCCTCACCGGTAATGACGATCAGCACCAGCGCCGTCAGGATCGTGGCGATCACCGGCACGCCGATGCCGACGAACCATTGCATACGGCGCGGCTGGCCATTGACCCATTTTCGCAACGGACACAGCGCGGCCAGGCTGACCAGTGAGGCCGGCAGCGTGAGCAGCGCGCCTTCGATGAACGTCGCGGCGCCACCCGCCAGCGATGACGCAGTGACCAGCGAGACCAGCGCGATCGCGACACTGAGGATGATCAGTACCCGTAGAATCGTGCCGAGGTTGCAGCAATCGGGCAGCAGCGGCAGATCCGCGCCATCGGACTGACGGCGAGCGCGAGCCTGCTCCTGCTCCGTCATGGAGCCGGAACCCGCGCCGGCTTTCATATCGGGCCGGCCGGCCAACGCGCTACTCGCAGCTTGCATCAGTCGTCGCTATTGTTTCGGCCGAACGGATTCCGACCGATATGTTGCGAGAATAGCCACGGATATAATCCTGTGACTACAAATTCGCATTCAACCTGTTGTCTTTTCTACACAAATTGGCCATGACAGACCAGCTAGCGAACAAAAGCACCGGATGGTCCGGCCTGTTCTCCGAACCGATGGACGAACTGGTCAAACGCTACACGGCATCGGTCGACTTCGATCGCGAACTCGCGCTGGTCGATATCGAGGGATCGCTGGCTCATGCCCGGATGCTGGCAGCGCGTTCGATCATCACGAACGCCGACCTCGCCGACATCGAGCGCGGTCTTGGTCAGATTCGCGACGAGGTCACCGCGGGCGAGTTCAGGTGGTCACTGGATCTCGAAGACGTGCATCTGAATATCGAGGCCCGACTGACCTCCCTGGTGGGCGACGCCGGCAAGCGCCTGCACACGGGACGCTCGCGCAATGATCAGGTGGCCACGGACATCCGGCTCTGGTTGCGTGGCGTGATCGACGATGGCATCGCCCTGTTGGGGAACCTGCAGCGCGCGCTGGCCGAATCCGCCCTCGAGCACGCCGGCACCATCATGCCGGGCTTTACACACCTGCAGGTGGCCCAGCCGGTGACCTTCGGGCACCATCTGCTGGCCTATGTCGAGATGTTCGCCCGTGATGCCGAACGTCTGGCCGATGCGCGCCGACGGGTGAACCGGCTGCCGCTCGGGGCCGCTGCGCTGGCCGGCACCACCTTTCCGATCGATCGGGAGCAGGTCGCCCGCTCGCTGGGCTTCGACGGAATCGCGGCGAACTCACTCGATGCGGTCTCCGACCGTGACTTCGCCATCGAGTTCTGCGCGGCGGCCAGCCTGGTGATGGTGCACATCTCGCGGCTGTCGGAGGAACTCGTGCAATGGATGTCGCCGGCGGTCGGATTCATCGACATGGCCGACCGCTTTTGCACCGGCTCATCGATCATGCCGCAGAAGAAGAACCCGGACGTGCCGGAACTGGCCCGTGGCAAGACCGGGCGCGTGGTCGGTTCGCTGATGAGCCTGCTCATGCTGATGAAGGGCCAGCCCTTGGCCTACAACAAGGACAACCAGGAAGACAAGGAACCGCTGTTCGACACGGCGCGCACGCTGTTGGACACCTTGCGCATCTTCACCGATCTGATCGCGGGCATAAAGCCCCGTCCGCAACGCATGCGCGCGGCCGCGCTCCAGGGATTCGCCACCGCCACCGATCTCGCCGACTATCTGGTGCGCAAGGGCCTGCCGTTTCGCGAAGCCCACGAGGTGGTGGCGCGCGCGGTGCGGGCAGCCACCCAGGCCGGCGTCGATCTGTCCGAATTGACATTGCAGGCGCTGCAGCAGTTCGACGCCCGCATCGAAGACGATGTCTTCGATGTCTTGAGCCTGGAGGGTTCGGTCGCGGCACGCGACCATCCCGGCGGAACTGCACCGAAACGGGTCATCGAAGCCGCCAATGCTGCACTGGATCGTCTGGGACGGCGCTGATCCGCTTCCTGGCCTCGGAGCGCGCGCGCCGTGACCGGCTTCCGCTACACTTGCTGACACCTGCATGGATGCGCCTCAGACTCAAGGCGGGCGCCGCAGTTCGAATCGATTACCCCGAGGAGGCAGTATGGAACGTCGTAAATTTCTGAAATCCGCGGTCGCGACCGGTGCGGGCGCTACCGCAGCCACGATCGCGGCGCCGGCACTGAGCCAGGGCACCAAGGAGATCGTGGTCGTCTCGACCTGGCCCCGCGACTTCCCGGGTCTGGGTATCAGCGCGCAGCGTTTGTGTGCCCGCATCAACGAACTCTCGGAAGGCCGCCTCACCACCCAGTACTTCGCCGCCGGCGAGCGGGTCGGCGCGTTTGACGTGTTCGACGAGGTCGCCTCGGGCAATGCCCAGGCCTATATCGCCGCCGACTACTACTGGAAGGGCAAGCATCCGGCGTTCGCCTTCTTCACCGCGGTGCCTTTCGGCATGACCACGGTGGAGTGGAATTCCTGGATCAAGTTCATGGGCGGTCAGGCCCTGTGGGACGAACTCGCGGGCCAGTTCGGTCTGAAGCCGATCGCCTGCGGCGCCACCGGCACGCAGATGGGTGGCTGGTTCAACAAGGAAATCGAATCCGCGGCCGACCTGAAGGGCCTGAAGATGCGTATTCCGGGCCTGGGCGGCGATGTCATGGCCAAGCTCGGCGCCTCGCCGGTGTCACTGCCGGGCGGTCAGATCTACGAGAACCTGGTGTCCGGCGCCATCGATGCCACTGAATGGGTAGGCCCCTACAACGACTACTTCCTGAAGTTCTACGAGGCGGCCAAGTACTACTACTACCCGGGTTTCCATGAGCCGGGCGGCGGTTTGTCCTTCGCGTTCAACATCAAGTTCTGGAACTCGTTGTCCAAGTGGGAGCAGGCCATCATCACGGCCGCGTCCATGGAAGAGCATGCTGCGCAGTACGAGGAAGCGCAGGCTCTGAACGGGCGCTATCTGGCCAAGCTGGTCAATGAGCATGGCGTACAACTGCGCCAGTTCAGCGATGACACCTATGATGCATTCGGTGAGGCCTCGGCCGCGGTGTTCGAAGAAACCCGCGAGCACAGCCCGCTGGCCAAGAAGGTGACCGACGCCTACATGGCAGCGATGCGCGAAGTCGCCGGCTGGCAGAAGATCGCCGAGATCGGCTACTCGGCCCAGCGCAACCGGGTGCTCGGCATCTGAGCGATACCGTCATGATCTGACGGACACGGCCGGGACACCGCTTGATTGGTGTCCCGGCCGGTTTTTTGGACCAACCAGCCATGGCCTCCATGTCATCTTCAGCTCCCGCCCATGTGATCGCCGGCCACCGCCCCATCCGCACCCTTGGCTGGACCGTGCTTGCCGCGCTGGCCGCATTTCTGATCAACAATATTCTCAGTCTGGGCATGGACTGGCCAGGTGCCACCGCCCCATGGCAGGCGACGGCCGATCAGCTCCTGGCCTGGCTGCAGCTGGCGCTCTATCCGGCGCTGGCGGTGTTGTTCGTCTGGTGGTTCGTGATTCGCCAGTCGGCAATGACGCTGCGCGACGATGCCGAGCGCATCGCGCGCTTCAACGGGTTCATCGTGCGCGCGGCCTTCTGGGGGGTCGTGCTCGTTGGTCTGGCAGATGCAGCACTGTCGTTCGTGCGGGTCGAGGGCATGCTGGACAGCCTGGTCGGGCATGAGTTGGCCACCGACCTCGGACGCTCCGCGTATCGCGGACCGATGATCCAGATTCCGCTGTTGCTGGTGGGTGTGTTGATCGCGCTGTTCACCCGCGGCCTGGGCTTTCACTGGCTGGCCCTGCTCATCGTCGCAGCTGAACTGACGATCGTCATCACCCGCTTCGTGTTTTCATACGAGCAGGCCTTCATGGGCGACCTGGTGCGCTTTTGGTACGCGGCGCTGTTCCTGTTCGCCAGCGCCTATACGCTCTATGAAGACGGCCATGTGCGCGTGGACGTGTTCTATGCCAATTTCTCGCCCACCCGGCGCGGTGCTATCAACGCCTTCGGTTCGCTGTTCCTGGGCCTGATCTTCTGCTGGGTGATTCTGTGGGTCGGCATGGGTTCCAAGACCTCGATCATCAACGCCCCACTGTTGAACTTCGAGGTCTCGCAGTCCGGCTTCGGCATGTATGTCAAGTATCTGATGGCGGGCTTTCTCGGAATCTTCGCGATCACCATGATGATCCAGTTCGTCAGCTATCTGCTGGAAGCCTGGGCCGACCTGCGCGACGAGCCTGGCAAGCGCCAGCCCGCACCGGCCACCGCCCACTGATGCCATATAGCCCGGAGTGCGCGCTGCGCGCACCACATGCGGCCGGACCTGCCATAGCCCGGCGACCCCAGAACCTCTGCCCGATACCCGAACGCCATGGAACTCTATTTTCTGGCCCTGCTGATTCTTCTGATGGCCCTGGCCCTGGCCTCCGGCTTTCCGGTGGCCTTCGCCCTGCCCGGATCGGCCGTGCTGACCATCCTGATCGCGGCCGGTGCCGGGGCGATCTTTGCCGGCGATGCCGCCGCCTATTTCCACCAGGGCGGCCCGTCGCAATGGCTGAGTGCGGGGGTTACCAATCTGCGAGGGGTGTACTGGGAGGTGGAGCGCGACACCCTGATCGCGATTCCGCTGTTCATCTTCATGGGCATCATGCTGCAGCGCTCGAAGATCGCCGAAGACCTGCTCATGACCATGGCCCAGTTGTTCGGACCGGTCCCGGGCGGCCTGGGCATCTCGGTGGTGTTCGTCGGTGCTCTGCTGGCCGCGACCACCGGCATTCTTGGTGCGACCGTCGTGGCCATGGGTCCGATCTCGTTGCCTGCGATGCTGCGCAACGGCTACTCCAAACCCCTGGCCACCGGAGCGATCGCCGCATCGGGCACGCTGGGTCAGATCATCCCGCCCTCGATCGTGCTGATCATCCTGGCCGACCAATTGGCCAGCGCCGTCGATCAGGCAGGCACCTCGCGCCAGAATCTGTTCAAGGAAGCCACCGGCCAGTTCTCGATGCCGTCGGAGTACGGTGTCACGTCCACCAGTGCCGGTGAGATGTTTCTGGGAGCGCTGGTTCCCGGCCTGGTGCTGGTCGGCTTGTACATGCTGTACATCCTGACGCTGGCCTTGCTGAGGCCGAAGATGGCGCCCTCGGTACCTCGCGAAGGCAGTTTCGACCTGGGCTTTCTCAAAACCGTGCTGATCACACTGGTGCCACCGCTGGCGCTGATCTTCCTGGTGCTTGGCTCGATCATCGCCGGCATCGCCACGGTCAATCAGGCGGGCGCCATCGGTGCCACCGGTGCCATGCTGATGGCCAGCTACCGGCTGACCGAAGGCAAGCCCCGCTCGATGTGGCCGGCCATCATGTCGCTGATCGGGCTGGCCGGCATTGCCTACGCCCTGTCCAACTACGAGATGAACATCAAGAACATCTCGGATGCCGATCAACTCACCGGAATCCGCATCGGCGTGGCCTCGGTCGCGCTGCTGCTGCTTGCCGTACTCTGGGCCGGCTGGCGAACCCTGCGCATCCAGAACACCTTGCGCGACGTGATGGTGGAGACCGCCAAGACCACCTCGCTGGTGTTCATCATCCTGCTGGGCGCGGCGATGCTGACGGCGGCGTTCCGGGCATTCGGTGGCGAGGATGTCGTCAAGGAGTTCCTGATCACGCTGCCCGGCGGGTTCTGGAGCCAGTTCATCATCGTGATGGCGGTGATCTTCTTCCTCGGCTTCTTTCTCGATTTCATCGAGATCGCCGTGGTGGTGGTGCCGATCGTGTCCCCGATCCTGCTCGCCGACCCGGGCGCCAACATCACCGCAGTGTGGCTCGGCGTTATGATCGGCCTGAACATTCAGACCTCGTTCCTGACCCCGCCGTTCGGCTTCGCCCTGTTCTATCTGCGCGGTGTCGCACCGCCCGAGGTCCGCACGCTCGACATGTACAAGGGCGTGGTGCCGTTCATCACCTTGCAGCTCATCGCGCTGGCCATCGTCGGATACAACCCGCCGTTGGTGAACTACCTGCCCACGCGGGTTTCGCTGCTCTCGGACACCGCACCACCACCACGCAATCCGAAGCTCCAGTATTGTCTGGAGGAGTTCGTCCATGAACGCTATGCCAGCGATGGTGCAAACATCAGCGCGGCGATCGAACAGGCCAGGGGCCTCGATCTGACCGGGCTGCCCCCGAAACTGCGTACGGGTCTGCAAAAGAGCTTCGATCAGGCGGCATCGGCCCGCGGCCTGCTGGACGCCGCCTCCAAGGCTGGCGCGGACGTGGATGCCCAGGCCGACGGCTTCAGGCCGCTGCACGACCAGGTCCGCCAGCTGCAGAAGGACATCGGCCGCGCCAAGGAGCGCATCAAGCTGTCGGAGACCGAGTTGCGACGCCTGCGCGGTCCGAAGGCGGAGGCTTCCAAGGCCCGGCTCGAGTCGACGATCGAACAGGCCAAGGCGGAGATAAGCGCCCTCGAGGCGCAGATTCCCGAATCCTGGGCCCAGGCCAGCAAGGCCTTCAATGCGCTGACCAAGACCGAACGGGACGCCCGCCGGCAGTATCAGCGGGCCAGCGATGCCGGCTATGAGCCGGTTCGCAACGCGCTGGACACGCTGCGCGCTCGATGCCCTGGCGCCGATTGGTGCGCAGATCGCCGCGCTGAGCGACGCCATCCGCAATCAAGGGGTGGATGCCGCGGTCGAAGCCATCGAGGCGGTTCGCGCCGAGCTCGCCAAGGTCGAGGGCGCCGATGACATTCGTTCCGAGCTCTCCAAGGCGCGTCGCGCGCTCAAGGCACGTACCAGCGATCCGCAGGGTGCCATCGACTCCGTGGCGAAAGCCATGGCCGGCTATGAGGCGCAGATGGCCTGGCGCAATGACGCCGGCAAGCGCCTGCTGCCCGAACTGGAGCGCTATGAGGCCGCCATTCGCGACACGGTCGGCGCGCGTCTGCAGCCCAAGCTCAGCCGCGAGCAGGCGCTGTCCATCGCCACCTGCAGCGCCGGACATCGGGATCTGTCTCTGAGCTTCTGAGCAGCGGGGCCGCAGCAACGCCAGTCTGGGCGCCGATCAGGGGCCCGAACGGCGTTGCATGAGCAAACAAACGCCGCCGCGGCCGCACCGGATCAGCGCCGCCGCGGCGGCGGCAAATCCGTGCAAACCCCCTCGTAGACCTCGGCAGCCATGCCGATGCTCTCGCCCAGCGTCGGGTGCGGATGTATGGTCTTGCCGATATCAAGCGCATCGGCACCCATCTCGATCGCCAGACAGATCTCACCGATCATGTCGCCGGCGTTCGTGCCGACGATCCCGCCGCCGACGATGCGATGACTCTCCTCGTCGAAGATCAACTTGGTGAAGCCTTCGTCGCGGCCATTGGCGATCGCCCTGCCCGAGGCCGCCCACGGAAACACCGACTTGCCGATCTTCATGCCGCGCGAGGCGGCCTCGGCCTCGGTGACGCCGACCCAGGCGATTTCAGGATCCGTATAGGCCACCGATGGAATCACCTTTGCATCGAAATGCGATTTTTGTCCGGCAGCAGCCTCGGCAGCCACATGAGCCTCGTGTACCGCCTTATGCGCGAGCATTGGCTGGCCGACGATGTCGCCGATCGCAAAGATGTGTGGTTGATTGGTGCGCATCTGGGTATCGACCGCGATGAATCCCCGGTCATCGACGCCCACGCCGGCCCGCTCGGCACCGATACGCTTGCCGTTCGGGCTGCGCCCCACCGCGCAAAGCACGAGATCGTAGAGTTGGGGCTCGGGCGCGCCCTTGCCCTCGAAGCTCACCCGGATACCGGCGTCCGTGGCCTCGGCAGCGACGGTCTTCACGCCCAGCATCAGATTGTCGAAGCGATGTGCATTGTGCTTTTGCCAGACCTTGACCAGATCGCGGTCGGCGCCCGGCATCAGATGCTCGAGCATCTCGACCACATCGAGTCTTGCACCCAGGGTCGAGTAGACCGTGCCCATCTCGAGTCCGATGATGCCACCGCCGATGACGAGCATGCGCTTGGGCCGCCCGGCCAGCGCCAGGGCGCCGGTGGAGTCGACGATGCGGGGATCATCGGGGAGAAACGGCAGGCGTACTGCCTGCGAACCCGCGGCAATGATCGCCTG
>JAWKYG010000014.1:0-160830 GCA_041396585.1 Burkholderiaceae bacterium
TCCGCCCGGGCTCGCCCACCCGCGGGCGGGACGAATCCGACGCTTCGGTCAGAGCTTGAACGCGGCCACGGATTTCACCAGATGCTGCGCCTGGCCGCTGAGCTGATCCGAGGCCGAGGCACTTTCTTCGACCAATGCCGCATTTTGCTGGGTCACCGAGTCCATCTGCATGATCGATTCGGCCACGCGAGCCACACCTTCGCTCTGCTGGGCACTGGCGCTGGAGATGTCGCCCATGATCTGCGCCACCTGATCGATCGAGGTCAGCAGCTCCTGCATGGTTTCGCCGGCCTCGTCGACCAACACCGTGCCCTGTTCCACACGATCCACACTGGTGGTGATCAGCGCCGCGATCTCCTTGGCGGAATCAGCCGTGCGCCGCGCCAGATTGCGCACCTCGGTGGCCACCACCGCAAAGCCCCGGCCCTGCTCGCCTGCCCGCGCCGCTTCCACCGCCGCATTCAGGGCCAGCAGATTGGTCTGGAAGGCGATGCTGTCGATCACGTTGATGATGTCTGCGATCTTGTGGCTCGACTCACTGATCCCCTTCATCGTCGATACCACCTTGCCCACCACATCGCCGCCGCGGCTCGCCACGGACGCCGCCTCCTTGGCCAGCTGATCGGCATGGGCGGCACTGTCGGCATTGTTCGATACCGTGGCACCCAGCTCGTCCATGATCGAGGCCGTCTCCTGCAGCGTGGCCGCCTGCCCTTCGGTGCGATTGGACAGATCCAGATTCCCGTGGGCGATCTCGCTGCTGGCCACCGCGAGCGAGTCGGCGTTCTCTTTCACTTCGCGCACGATGCGCGCGAGATTGTCGCGCAGCTGCACCAGCGCGCGCAGCACCGCCCGGGTTTCATCGTTGCCCTCTTCCTCCACACTGACGGTCAGATCCCCACTGGCGAGCAGGCTCGAGGCCTCGACCGCACGGCCCAGCGGCCTGGACAGAAAACGTCCGAGCGCGAACGACAGTCCGATCATCAGGACAGCGGTGACTGCCACGGTCCAGATCGAGATCTGCGCCCCGCTGTGGACCTCGTCTCCGATGCCGGTCATCACCGTGTCGCCCCAGTGCGCGATCGCATCATTCATCGCTGCCATCGATCCTTCGAGGTCCGAGTAGGCGGTGTTGAAATCGCGCAGCAGTGAATCGACGGCAGCGGCCTCCGCTTTATCCAGGGCGACCAGCCGCTGCGCCACCGCAATGTATCGTTCGACCGCAGGCTTGACCCGCTTCACGGCCTTGGCAGCCTCGGCCGGCATCGGCATGGCCTCCAACTGTGCGAGCCGGCTGCGGAATGTCTTTGCATGCTCGGCGACCGCCTCGGCGGCCTCGCGGTGCCACTCGGGCTTGCCAAGCAAACTCCCCAGCAGGTTCAACTGGGTATCGCCGCGCAGCGCGTCATGCATCATGTCCGCTTCCTGCCCGGCACTGATCGCCTTGAACGCCACCACCACATGGTCCGCCCCCTGCTTGAGGCGATCGAGGTTGTAGATCCCGATGCTGCCGGTGACGGCGACCATGACCGAGGCCGCGACGCCGACGCCGATGACTTGTGAATTGAGCTTCATTGCTTGTCCCATCTGGATATCCGGTCCGGCCGCATGGCGCGCACGCACGCCTGCGACCATCGGTTGACTACCGATGGCAACGCCGGGTCTGTACCGTTATCGGCAGATGGGAGGTGAACTATGAGGCTCGAAACGCTGAATTGGGCTGGCTTTCCCGCTTATTTCATCTCTGCGTGCATTGCGTCACGGAAATCGGACCCCAATGCAAAGACCCGTCATCTCCGGATGACGGGTCTTTCGGGCGGCTGCATCCGCCCGGGCTCGCCCACCCGCGGGCGGGACGAATCCGACGCTTCGGTCAGAGCTTGAACGCGGCCACGGATTTCACCAGATGCTGCGCCTGGCCGCTGAGCTGATCCGAGGCCGAGGCACTTTCTTCGACCAATGCCGCATTTTGCTGGGTCACCGAGTCCATCTGCATGATCGATTCGGCCACGCGAGCCACACCTTCGCTCTGCTGGGCACTGGCGCTGGAGATGTCGCCCATGATCTGCGCCACCTGATCGATCGAGGTCAGCAGCTCCTGCATGGTTTCGCCGGCCTCGTCGACCAACACCGTGCCCTGTTCGACGCGCTCCACACTGGTGGTGATCAGCGCCGCGATCTCCTTGGCCGAATCGGCCGTGCGCCGCGCCAGATTGCGCACCTCGCTGGCCACCACCGCAAAGCCCCGACCCTGCTCGCCCGCCCGCGCCGCTTCCACCGCCGCATTCAGGGCCAGCAGATTGGTCTGGAAGGCGATGCTGTCGATCACGTTGATGATGTCTGCGATCTTGTGGCTCGACTCACTGATCCCCTTCATCGTCGATACCACCTTGCCCACCACATCGCCGCCGCGGCCGGCCACGGTCGCGGCCTCCTTGGCCAGTTGGTCGGCATGGCGCGCATTATCGGCATTGTTGGACACCGTGGCGCCCAGCTCATCCATGATCGAGGCGGTTTCCTGCAGCGTGGCCGATTGTTCTTCGGTGCGGTTGGACAGATCCTGATTGCCATTGGCGATCTCCCGGCTGGCCAGGGCGACGGCATCGGCGTTCTGTTTCACATCCAGCACGATCCGGGCCAGGTTGTCGCGCATCTGGGTCAGCGCACGCAGCACCGCACGCGTCTCATCATTGCCCTCCTCGTGCACCTGGACCGTGAGATCGCCCTCGGAAAGCCGGGTCGAGGCGTCGACCGCGTAGATCATCGGCCGGGCGAGCATGCGCGCCAAAAAGGCGGACAGTGCGATCATCAGGAGGGCCGTGACGACGATGATGCTCAACGACAGGTTGAAACCGGTAGTGACGCGATCACTGGCATCGGTGGTCAGAGTCTGCCCCCATTTCGCGATGGCCGTGCTCAAGACCTCCATGGAATCCTCGAGCTCGCCAAAAGCGACTTGAAGTGCATCGACGGACTGATCGATCGTGGCGTCATCGGCGTTCACCGAGGCCTGCAGTCGACGTGCAGCCTCGATGTAGCGCTGGACCTGGGGCTTGACCGTGGCCAACGCCTTCGCCGCATCGGCCGGCATGCCCATCTCGGTCAGCGTTGCAAGTTCGTTCAGATAGTTTTCCGCATGTTCGGCCAGCCCCGAGCGAGCCTCTTCGAGCCACTCCGGCTTCTTTCGCATAGCCCCCAACAGCGCCAGTTGGGAGTCGCCCCGAATCGCGTCGTGCATCATGTCCGCATGCTCGCCCGCGGCCATGCCCTTGGACGCGAGCACGACCTCGTCGATGGACTCATGCAGACTTGAAAGATAGAACAAGCCGATGCTGCCGGTCAGGACCACCATCACCGCTGCCGCCATGCCAACGCCGAGGATCTGGGATTTCAGTTTCATCAGAGCAACCTTGTATGCTTGCTGTTCGAGGCTCGGGCAAACGCGTTCGAATACGCACCGGGCCGGACCGATTGGGAAGACTAAGAATCAGTCTGTCATCGACTTTAGGCCGTCTAAGCGCCCAAAATCAGCGCCTACCACAGTCAGTTCGATCGGCCGACCGCCGGTCGGCGTGCATCGACCACCGCCGCTGGCATCGTGGCAGGCTCGCCGCGTCGACGCGAATCAGGAAGCAACATGATCCAAGCACCTCCCGACGCCGAGCAGCGGCGCGCAGCCGCGCCGGTGATCTGCTACCCGACAGACGCCCTGCCCCGGCCCGACATGGCCCGCTATCACCAGGCCCGGCGATCCGCGCGTCTGGTTCAGTCGATCATGGTGCCGCCGCGCGAGGCGCGCAGCTTCGAGGTGCCGGCGGGCTGCTTCCTGCGCATCGCCTGCGTCGAGGGGCCGCAGGTGGGTGACCTCAATCTGTGGAATCTGACCGACCCAGATGAGCGATTCTTCAGCGGCAAGACCCGCCAGCTACACGCAACCCATGTCGGCATCGGCGACCGCCTCTGGAGCACGCTGCCGTGGCTTCGGCCCATGGCCACGATCACCGACGACACGCTGGCCTGGTACGGCTTCGATGCCGATGGTGCTGGCGTTCACGATGTGATCGGCACCCGTTGCGATCCGTACACCAACCGGCTGCTACGCGCCCAGGACTACGACCACTGCTGTCATTCGAACCTCACCCGGGCCCTGGTGCGCGAACGCGGCTGGACCATCGCGCAGGCACAGGCGCTCGTTCATGACGTGCTCAATGTCTTCATGTGTACGGGTTTTCGCCGCGACACCCATCAGTACTTCATGAAGGCGAGCCCGGTACGGCCGGGCGACTACCTCGAGATGATCGCCGAGATCGACCTGCTGGGTGCCTTGTCGGCCTGCCCGGGTGGCGACTGCGGCAGCTCGCACTCGGACGACAGCGCGCGCTGCTATCCGTTGCAGGTGGAGATCTATCGCCCCGAAGACTCGCTGCTGGCCGGCTGGCGGGACGCGTCGGCGAGCCCATATCGCGGGCGGCACGGCCTGGCTGAATCAGAGGGCTGAATCAGAGGGCTGAATCAGAGGGCTGAATCAGAGGGCTGAACGGCTCCGCCAGGGCAGGCAGCGGCCCGCTGACCTCGTACTACGCGCGCATCTCGGTGACGCTCGGGGCCGGGCAGACGCGCCCCACGGCTATGCGCCCCGCAGTCGCGACACCAGCGTGGGCACGGGGGCCGATGGATCGACCGCCTGCGCGGCCTGGTAGGTGTCGCGCACCGCCGCGGCGATGCCCGCCGCGGCCGACTGCTCAGCGGCCATCTGGTGGTAATAGCTCAGATCCTTGAACGCATTGGCCATCGAGAATCGCACGCTCGAGGGATCACCGTGCTCGAGATAGGGCCGCAGACGCTCGAGCGCGACACCACCACCGCCACCGCTGGCCAGCACATCGATCAACACCGATGGATCGATGTCCGCTCGGGCCGCACAGGCAAAGGCCTCGGACAACAGCGCCATCTGGCCCAGCGACACGAAGTTGTGCAGCAGTTTGAGCCGGTGCCCGGCACCCACCGGGCCACCATGCACGATGTTCTCGGCAAAGCAGCGCAGCAGAGGCTCGCAAGCGCGATACAGATCATCATCGCCACCCACCAGCAGATTCAAACGCCCCTCGGCCGCCTCCTTGGGGGTTCGGGTCATGGCCGCGTCCAGAAACCGGCCGCCGGCGGCCGCCACCTGCGCGGCAACCTCTTCGGTGGACCCGGGCAAGGCCGTGGAACAGTCGATCACGATCATGCCGGGGCGCAGCCGCGACACCAGGCCCGCCTCCCCCAGCATGATCGCCTCGACCTGCGGTGAACCGGTCACACAGAGCAGCAGCACATCACGATCGGTCATCAATGCCGCCGGATCGGCGGTGCTCTGGGCGCCGGCGGCCAGCAGGTCGGCGACCGGCTGATTGCCGGGATGCTCGAGCAGCCGCAAGGCGTGCCCGTGGCGAAGCAGATTGCTGGCGATGCCATGGCCCATCAGGCCGATGCCGACCATTGCGATACGTGACATGGTTCAGTCTCTGACGAGGGATCGGACCCGCCCGACGGGCGCGCCACGCGCGCCGCCGTGGCTCAGGCCTCGGGCTTGGGGTTGTAGCCGAGGATGGCCTTGACCTCGAGGAACTCCTCGAAGCCGTGCAGCCCCCACTCGCGGCCGTTGCCAGACTGCTTATAACCTCCGAAGGGCGCGGACGGATCGACCGGCGCGCCATTCAGGTGGACATTGCCGGTACGCAGCCGACGCGCCACTTCGCGTGCCTTCTCGGGCGAGCCAGACACATAACCGGACAGGCCATAGGGGGTGTCGTTGGCGATCTCGACGGCTTCATCGAGTGTGTCGTAGCCCATGAGCACCACCACCGGTCCGAAGATCTCCTCGCGGGCGATCGTCATCTGGTTGTTCACGCCGGAAAACACGGTCGGGCGCACATAGTAGCCATGCTCCAGGCCATCGGGACGGCCGGGCCCGCCGGCCTCGACCTTGGCACCTTCGGCGATACCTTTCTCGATCAGCGCCTGGATCTTCTCGAACTGCGCGCCAGAGACCACGGGGCCCATCTGCGTGCCTTCGTCGGCCGGATCGCCGACACGCAACTTGGCGGCCGACGCCTTGGCAGCCTCGATGGCTTCGGCCATCCGCGCATTGGGCACCAGGATCCGCGTGCCGGCGTTGCACGACTGGCCCGAGTTCATGCACATGCCGAACACATCACGACCGACCACCTTGCCGACATCGGCATCATCGAGCACGATGTTCGCGGACTTGCCACCGAGCTCCTGGGCGACCCGCTTGACCGTCCCGGCGGCGGCACGCGCCACCTCGATACCGGCACGGGTCGAACCCGTGAACGAGACCATGTCGACATCCGGGTGCGAGGACATCGGCGCGCCGACATCAGGGCCGGTGCCATTGATCAGATTGAACACGCCGGCCGGCACGCCGGCGTCATGCAGGATCTCGGCCAGCTCGATCGCATTGAACGGCGCCAGCTCGGAGGGATTGAGCACCATCGTGCAGCCCGCGGCCAGGGCCGGCGCCACCTTGCAGGCAATCTGATTCAGTGGCCAGTTCCAGGGTGTGATCAGCGCACAGACGCCTACGGGCTCGTAGGCGATGTGCGTGGTGCGATTGTCCGCGTCGAACTCGAAGGTCTTCAGAACGCGCAGTGTGGCCATGAAGTGACCGAGACCAGAGGGTGCCTGGGCCGCGTTGGCCAGCTTGATCGGCGCGCCCATTTCCGCGGAGATCGTGGCCGCCAGCTGGGGAATGCGCTCCTTATACAGCGCGATGATCTTCTCCAGCAGGGCCATGCGCTCTTCGCGCGAGGTCTGCGACCAGCCCGGGAATGCACGCCTGGCGGCCGCCACGGCGGCATCGACATCGGCCGGGCCACCGATCGCGATCCGGCCGATCGGCTGTTCGCTGGCCGGATTGATGACGTCCATCGTGCGACCCTCTTTGGGGTCGACCCACTGGCCATCGATATAGAACTTGAGAGCTTCGCGCATCGGGAACTCCTGAAAAGCGGTTGTCTGGGGCGACCGGGCGGGCCACCAATGGGCCGCCAGCCTCGGGTCACGGAATCAACTCTGAATGATAGCCGGGCGCCGGGCTCAGCGACCGAACACGAACACGGGACTGCTCCAGGCCTGGAAACCGTCTTCGGTGATCACACTCACCCAGAGCGGATTGTCCTGGCCGGCCGCGAGCGGGATGTCCACCGATGCACGCATCTCGCGAACCCCGTGATCCTCGGGCAGGCGGAACACCTTCAGGCGCCGCGCCAGGCCGCCGGCCTCCAGTACCCGATCTTCCAGCCCGATCGACGCCAACGCCTCCTGCAACGCGCCGTGATTGCAGGCCAGATCGAGCATCGCACCGGGTTGCTCGTCGAGCCAGACGTCGAAGCCACCGAAATTGCCGGTGGTGATCGCGTCCCACTCGATGGTGTCGGCCGAGCTCTGCTCCAGCCGACGTTCGAGATTCCAGGCGTTGATTCGTGCCATCCGGCGGATCCGCGCGCCGCGAAAATGCGCGCGTCCGCGCCAGTCGGACTGGCGCCCGCGGCCGCGATACTCGGCACCGCTCCAGACCACCCGGATCCGAGAGCCAAGCTCGCCCTCGCCGTATGGGCGAAGCGTGCGAATCACGTCGGTGCCGTTACGCACCTCGATGCGCTCTATCGGGGCGCCGGCGGCCACCTCCAGGCTGAGCCGGCAACGCTCGCCGTCATAGTGCACGATGTCGCCCATCATCGCCTGATCGACCATGCGCCGGCCGGTGTCGGGATAGATCGCCGGGTCCTCGTCGTAGCACTGCGCCGGCGCATCGAAGGCCACCCGCACATCGAGATGCAGTCGGCAACCCGTGGTGCCATAGTGGTGCCGGCGCCGCAGGCTGTCGAACAGGCCGTCGCGGGTCAGTTCGGGTGCCAGAAAACAGGTCAGGCCGCCATAGGCGCCGAAGGTCGCGGCCCCCGGATAGCTGGCGCCCGGCCGCCCCTTGTGGCCATCACTGTTGCAGACCACGCCGCAGCGGTGACCGAGCGCAAAGCCGTCTGTCAGCAGCCATTCGAAGGTACCCCAGGCCGAATGGATCTCCATCGATTTTTCGATCCGCCCGTCATGGGCATAGGCCGTGTCGGCATAGCGCCCACCGACATGGGCATAGGCCACGCAATCCTCGTCGGCCAGCGCCGTGAACAACTGCCGGGCGTCGGTGGCATCGGTGTCGATGTCGCTGCGATCCACCAGCAGCGCATGCGAGGAGCGGCGGATCTGCCGCCCTTCGTGGCGGAAGAAGATATTTCGATCACCACCCACCGAGGTATTGCCCGACCATTCGTAGCCGGGCAGCGTGACGAAGCGATGATCCTCGTGAAACTGCGCGGTCAGCCGGTTAAGGTGCGACCAGAATGCATTGTTGACCTGGAAGTCGTTCGCCTGATGGCTGCTGGCATCCAGAAAGGCCATATCGCGGGCAAAGGTGAAGTATTCGAGCGCCGTGCTCACGCCGATCGATTCGCCGCTCTGGCCGTGCATATCGGCCCAGTATCCGCCATATGCCGAATCGCGGATCACCAGGGGGCCGGCCTCGGCCACGCGCTCGTCGCCCAGCCAGAGCGCAATGCGCAGACAGGTCGGCGCATCGATGCTCAGGTGCTCGAGCGTGATCGCACGCTGCCCCGGCTCGAAGCGCACATGCTCAGGCAGGCCCTTGACAGGCACCGATGGCTCCAGACGCAGCACAGCGTTCACCTTGTCGCTCGGATTGCCCCAGGCGTCCTCGCACTTGAGGCCGAGCTGAAAGCCCTCGCCCGGACGACGCAGGGTCGGCAGGATCGCACGCCAGTGCACGGGCGCCCCCGGAACCACCGAGATCACCGGCGTCTCGGGCAACGGCACATAGTGACCTACCGCGCAGACATCGGCCAGAACCTTGAACTCGAAGGCCGACTCGCAGAAAGTCTGCAGCTTCATACCCGGAGATCCGCCGGCCGGATCTCCGAAGATGATCGTGATCGTGTCGCCCTCGCGCAGAAAGCCGCCGTGCACGCGTGCCGTCAGGGCCTGGAAGAACGGCCGCTGATGGCCGGTCTTTTCGAAGCTGAGCGAGATCCGGCTCGCGCCGCTGGTATGCGCACTCACATAGCCATGGCCGCGCGGATCGTTGGTCTGCAGCGCGCCCCAGTCCCCGAAGAAGCGAAACACCACCCGGATCGCGCCGGTATCGTCGATGCCATAACGACCCACCGTGTAGGTCAGCGTGAAGGTTTGCGAACTGCGCACCTCGAAGCCGCCTTGCGGATCGAGCCGCACATGCCCGTAGAGCACGGGATCGGTGCCGGGGTGGGCCTGCGGCCAGACCGCGCCCACCTGGGCGGTGTCGACCGGCGAGGGGGCAAGGCTGCGCTCGTTCATCGGGGGCTCCTGTCGTGATTGGGCTGCGCGCATCGCGAGACCCGGGACGCCCGCGCGTCTGGACCGGCTTTGCGTGTCATCTTCGGGAGTATGAGACGATTTCGGGATCCATTCGCCGGCGCTGCCAACGGGCCCTGCCGCTGCCATCCTTCGCACGGAACCGAATCGACCATGAAAGCCCTCGTTTACAAGGCCAAGAACGCGCCGCTCGCCTACGAAGACATCGACCTGCCGGCGCTCTGCGCGGGCGAGGTGCGGGTGGAGCTCAAGGCCGCAGCCCTCAATCATCGCGACAACTGGATCACCAAGGGCCTGTACCCGGGCATCCGCGAGAACATCATCCTCGGCTCCGACGGCGCCGGTGTGCTCGAGGGTCGCGAGGTGATTCTCAATCCGAATATCGGCTGGGGCGAGAACCAACGCTTCCCGGCGCCGGACTATCACATGCTGGGCATGCCCACGCACGGCACCTTCGCGCAGGCGATCCACGTGGCCCGCGACCGTGTCCATGACAAGCCGGCGCATCTCAGCATCGAGCAGGCCGCGCTGCCGCTGCCGGCTGACCGCCTTCGCACCGTGCTCTCGCTGCCGCCTGCAGGCCGGCGAGAAGGTGCTGATCAGCGGCGTCGGTGGGGCGTGGCTTTTGTTCGCCCGCCAGTCGCGACTGCCGCCGGTGCCGAGGTTCATGTCACCTCGGGCTCGGCCGAGAAGATCGAACGGGCGAAGGCGCTCGGTGCAGCGGGCGGGGCCAACTACCGTGACGACGGCTGGGCCAGGTCGCTGAAGGCGGCAAGCGGCGGCTTCGATGTGATCATCGACAGCGCCGGCGGCCCCGGTTTCGCCGATCTCGTGCGCCTCACCCGTCGCGGGGCGCGCATCGGGCTGTATGGCGGCACGCTGGGCAATTGGCAGAACGTGTCACCACAGACCGTGTTCTTCAATCAGATCGACATCCTCGGCAGCACCATGGGGTCGGATCAGGACTTCACCGAGATGCTGGCCTTCGTCAACCAGCATCGCATCGAGCCGGTGGTCGATCGCCGCTATGCGCTGGCCGATGGCAACCAAGCCCTTGCCCAGATGGATGCCGGCAGCCAGTTCGGCAAGATCGTCCTGACCATCTGATCACGGAACCCGCGATGAACGAACAAGCCGCCGAGACCACCGTAGCCGCGCTGATCGCGCGCGCGCGCCTCGCCCAGGGCCGATATGCCTGCTTCGATCAGGCCATGGTCGATCGCTGCGTGCTTGCCGCCGGCTGGGCGATCATGGAGCCGCAGCGCAATCGCGAGCTCGCGGAGCTCGCGGTGGCCGACACCGGCCTCGGCAATGTGGCCGACAAGATCCTCAAAAATCACCGCAAGACACTCGGTCTGCTGCGTGATCTGGCCGGCGTGGCCACGGTTGGCGTGATTCGCGATGACCCGCTCACCGGGATCACCGAGATCGCGCGCCCCGTGGGCGTGGTCGCCGCCATCACGCCGTCGACCAATCCCGGCGCCACGCCGGCCAACAAGATCATCAACGCGCTGAAGTGCCGCAATGCGATCATCCTCGCGCCCTCGCCCAAGGGCTGGAGCACGGCGTCCCGGCTGGTCGGTTTCATCCATGACGAACTCGAGCGCATCGGCGTCGATCGCGCGCTCGCTCAGGGGCTGGTGCAGTTGCTGCCGGCGCCGGTGACCAAGGCCAGCACACATGCGCTGATCCGCCAGGCCGACCTGATCGTGGCCACGGGATCCCAGGCCAATATTCGTGCCGCCTATTCCAGCGGCACGCCCGCCTTTGGTGTCGGCGCCGGCAATGTCGCGGCCATCGTCGATGCCAGCGCCGACATCCCCCGGGCCGCCGCGCACATCGCGCGCTCCAAGACCTTCGACAATGCCACCAGTTGCTCATCGGAGAATTCCCTGGTGATCCTCGAGCCGGCCTATGACGCCATGATCGCGGCATTGTGCGCGCATGGCGCCGTGATGCTCGACGCCGAAGACAAGGCGCGCCTGCAGGCGGCCATGTGGCCCGACGGGCGCCTGGCAGGAGACCTGATCGCGCGCGCCGCCGGCGAGATCGCCGTGCGGGCCGGGTTGCGCACGAAGAGCGCTGACGAGGCCGCATTCCTGATGGTGAAGGAATCCGGCTTCGGGCGCGGGCATCCGTTCTCGGGTGAGAAACTGGCGCCGGTGCTCGCTGTCTATCGCGCGCGCGATTTCGACCATGCCATCGAGATCGTGGCAAACATCTACGGCTATCAGGGTGCCGGTCACTCTGTGGGCCTGCACTCTGCGATCGACGCCCAGGCACTGAGCCTGGCCGAACGTCTGCCGGTGTCACGCGTGATCGTCAACCAGGCGCATTGCATCGCCACCGGCGGCAGCTTCGACAACGGCCTGCCGTTCTCATTGTCGATGGGCTGTGGCACCTGGGGCGGCAACAGCTTTTCCGAGAACATGCATTACCGCCATTACCTGAACATCAGCCGGATCGCCCGCGTCATCCCCGCCCGCGAGCCTGGCGAGCAGGAGATCTTCGGCGCCTATTTCGATGCCCATGGGCGTGGCTGAAGCGGGGCTCCCAATGGCTGGGACGGAAGGAGGGCTCCCAATGGGCGGGGCGGAAAGAGGGCTCCCAATGGGCGGGGCGGAAGCGGTCCCACCGATGGGTGCCCGCATGCGCCGGGCCGGCCGCCCTGCCGGGTCGGAAGCCGGCCGATGATCGCCGCCGACATCCGCGCGGCGCTCAGCGATCCCGCGAGCGCTGGCCATGACTGGTTGATCGCACCGGAAACAGGCCGAAGGCTTCGCTTTGGCGAGCTGCACCGGTTCGCGATGTGCCTTGATCAGATGCTCGCCGCCCGGGCTGTGGGCCGTGGTGCGATCGTCGCCACGCTGCTGCCCAACGGGCTGTCCGCGAGCGCGTTGTTCATTGCGGTGATGGCGGGCGGGCGCGTGATCGCGCCACTCAGTCTGCTTGCGCAGCCCAGCCAGCTGGCCTACGTACTCGGACACTGCGACCCGGCGATCGTGTTCACCACCGCCGAGCATGCACAGGCGCTGCATAGGGCGCTGGCCGACGATCGGCCGCAGCGGATCGTGGTCATCGATCCCGATGGCCTCGACGGTGGCCCGTGGGCGCATGATGATCACCAGGACGACCGTTTCGTCGGCGATACCCCGGCCGGTCACGAAGCCGCGCTGCTCATGTACACCTCCGGGACCACCGGTGTCCCCAAGGGGGTGGCACTGACGCACGGGAATCTGCTGCACGCGGCCCGCGCCGTGGCCGGCTGGCACGGCCTGGGGCCCACGGACAGGGCCCTGTCGGCACTGCCGCTCTATCACATCAATGGCCAGGTGATCGGCACCCTGACCCCCTTGCTCTCGGGCGGCTCGCTGGTCGCGCCGCGCCGATTCTCGGTCAGCAGCTGGTGGCAGGCGGCGCTCGAGCACGGCTGTACCTGGCTGAATATGGTGCCCACGATCATCGCCTACCTGCTCAACGAGGCCGATCGCGCACCGACCAGCCTGCCCGCGATCCGCTTCGGGCGCTCGGCCTCGGCCCCCCTGCCCCCGGATCAGCAACGCGCGTTCGAGCGCCGCTTCGGGTTTCCGATCATCGAGGCCATGGGGATGACCGAGACCGCCTCGGTGGTGTTCTGCAATCCGATGGATCCCTTGCAACGCCGCATCGGCAGCCCCGGTCTGCCGCTCGGAACCGAGGTCAAAGTGGTGGATTCGCACGGGCAGCCCGTGGCCCCGCTGCAGACCGGTGAATTCTGGCTGCGCGGCCCTGCAGTGATGGGTGGCTACTATCGCGATCCCGAACGCAGCGCCGAGGCGCTGACCGACGACGGCTGGCTGCGCAGCGGCGATCTCGGCCATCTCGATGCCGACGGTTTCGCGTACATCACGGGGCGCCTGAAGGAACTGATCATCAAGGGCGGCGAGAATATCGCGCCGCGCGAGATCGACGAGGCGCTCTTGCGCCATCCGCAGATTCTCGAGGCCGCGGCTGTGGGCATCCCGGACCCGGCCTATGGCCAGCAGATTCTCGCGGCGATCGTGCCCAAGCCCGGCTGTACGCCCGACCTTGAAGAACTACGCGCCTTTTGCGAGCATGAACTGGGCCGCTACAAGACGCCGGCCCGCTTCATGGTGCTGGCCGAACTGCCCAAGGGGCCTTCCGGCAAGGTTCAGCGCCTCAGGCTGCTCGATGCCATGTCCTGAGCGGGCCGCCCGTGCGGGCGGCGCTCAATGCAACCAGCGCAGCAGGAACAGCGTGATCGCCGGGAACATCATGAGAATGATGGTGCGCACCACATCCGAGATCACGAAGGGCAGCACGCCCTTGTAGGTTTCGGTGATCGGGGTCTGCGGATCCATCGCGTTGATCACGAACAGATTCATGCCCACCGGCGGCGTGATCAGGCCGACCTCGACCACGATCAACACCAGAATGCCGAACCAGATCGCGGTCTCTTCCGGCGTCAGGCCGAAATCGAGCGCCGAAATGATCGGAAAGAAGATCGGTACCGTCAGCAGGATCATCGACAGGCTGTCCATCACGCAGCCAAAGACCAGGTAGAGCACCAGGATCACGCTGAGCACCACCCACGGACTGAACCCAGCCTCGACGATCTGCGTGGACAGCTCCTGCGGCACCTGGCTGAGCGCCAGAAACGCGTTGTAGAAGCCGGCACCCAGCACGATCAGGAAGATCATCGCGCTGCTGCCGGCCGTCACCAGGAACGAATCGATCAGCCTGGCACGTGTCAGCCCGCCACTGGCCCAGGCGATGATTCCGGTCCCGGCCGCGCCGATGGCTGCGGCCTCGGTGGGCGTGAACCAGCCGAGATAGATCCCGCCCACCACCAGCAGGAACACGAGGAGTACGGGCCAGACCGAGACCAGGGCGGCCATCCGCTCACGGATGGGAACCCGCTCGCGCAAGGTCTCGTGACCGTGCTGCAGCCGCACCACGAGCGAGATCGTGATCATGTAGCCGATCGCAGCCAGGATTCCGGGCACGAACGCGGCCAGAAACAGCTTGGCGATGTTCTGCTCGGTGAGGATCGCATAGATGACCAGCACCACCGAGGGCGGGATCAGGATACCGAGCGTTCCCCCGGCCGCCAGCGTGGCGGTGGCCAGGCCGCCGCTGTAGCCATAGCGTTTGAGTTCGGGCAGCGCCGCCTGACTCATGGTTGCTGCCGTGGCCAGCGACGAACCGCAAATCGCGCCAAAGCCGGCGCAGGCGCCCACGGCGGCCATCGCCACGCCGCCACGCCGATGGCCGAGCCAGGTTTCGGCCGCCTTGAACAAGGCCTGCGACATCCCGCCCAGGGTGGCGAACTGCCCCATCAGCAGGAACAACGGCACGATCGACAGCGAGTAATTGGAGAAGGTGGAGTAGGTTTCGGTCTTCAGACGGGCCAGGACCACGGCCGAGCCACCCGTGATCAGCGCGGTGCCGCCCAGACCGATCACCAGCATCGCCAGGCCGATCGGCATGCGCAGGAAGATCAGCAACATCAACAGGGGGAACGACCAGACCCCGATCTCGAAAGGACTCATGCGTGATGCCGGTTATCGGGGAGCAACAGCGCGCGGCCACTGGTCAGTTCGCGCAGCCGGACCGCAACGACATATAGCGCGACCAGCGTGGCGATCGAGGCGGCAAAGGCACAGGCCGCGTAGCCCCACCAGGTGGGAAACTGCAGCAGAAAGGTGGTCTCGCCATAGCGATGCTTGTCCATCGCGCCCAGGATCGTGCGCCACGAAATCAGCGCCAGTGCCAGGCAGAGAACGATTTCCCAGATCAGGACAAGCAGACGGTTGAGACTGTCGGGAAGGCGCGAGGTGAACAAATCCACCGTCGCATGCGCGCCGCGTAGTTCGCACCAGGGGAAGAACGCCAGGATCGCGAAGGCCATGCCGGCCTCGACGATCTCGAAGTCACCAGGCACCGGCCCGAAGCGCTCCAGCCAGGCAGCCACGGCCGGCAGCGCGGCGATGACCGAATCGGTGTTTGCCAGCGTGTTGGCCGTGCGGCCGAGCACGCTCACACAGGTGATGACGATCAGCGCGAGCAGTACCAGCCCGCCGGCAAGAGCCATGAGACGGCCCAAGCCCCAGATGAACGACCTCATGCTCCGCCCCCCGACGGAGTCGCTCCGCAGCCGCCATGGGGCGACCCGGGGCGACTCGGACTACGACGACCTTACTTGCTGTGCTTGACGATCAGGGCCCGCGCCTTGGCGATCAGCGCATCGCCATCGATACCCTGCTTTTTCACGGTATCGGACCAGGCCTGGTACACAGGCTTGGAAGCCTCTTCCCACTCCTGCACCTGTTTGGGCGAGAGCTGAATGATGTTGTTGCCCATCTTGACGGCCTTTTCCCGCGCCGGGCCATCGGCCTCCCACTGCACCTTGGCGATGAAGGCTGACAGTTCCGCACCCGAGTTCTCGTCGATGACCTTCTTGAGATCGGCGGGCAGGTTGTCGTAGCTGGCGCGGTTCATGCCGAGCACGAAGGTCAGCGTGTACAACGCCTTACCCGGGAACTCGGTGTGGTTGTGCACGAGTTCCGGAACCTTCAAAGCGCTGGTCACCTCCCACGGGATCGTCGTGGCGGAGATCACGCCTTTGGACAAGCCTTCGGAAACGGCCGGCACCGGCATACCCACCGGCGTGGCACCCAGATGCGTGAGCAGCTGATTGATGACGCGAGAGCCACCGCGGATCTTCACGCCCTTGAGGTCGGCCAGGCTGGCCACCGGTTGGGCAGAATGGATCAGGCCCGGGCCGTGCACCCAGACCGCGAGGGGCTTGAGCGACTTGAACTCCGTGTCGCGCATCTCGGACTCATACAGCTCCCAGAAGGCACGCGAGGTCGAGACCGGATCCGCGGTCATCATGAACGGCAACTCGAAGACCTCGGTACGCGGGAAGCGCCCCGGCGTATAGCCGATCACCGTCCAGGCGATATCGACCGCGCCGTCGATGATCTGGTCCATCAGTTCCGGCGGGCGACCGCCGAGTTGCATGGCCGGGTAGATCTGAACCTCGAGCCGGCCCTTGGAGGCCTCCTTGATCCGATCAGCCCAGACACCGAGCGCGAGCTTGGGCACATTGGCCTGCGGCGGCAGGAAATGATGAAGCTTCAGCGTGACTTCGGCGGCGGCCGCCGGTGCGCTGACGGCCAGTGAAAAGGCGGCCGCACCAAGGCCGGCGACTGCCAGCCCGCCGAGACGGCGTAGTAGTGATTTCATGGGGTTTTCCTCCCGCGTCAATGATTAACGGACCGGCCGAATGATACTCGCCGGTCGTCCAAGGCGCCGCACGGCGTCTTGATGCGCGCGAGCGCCACGTTCGGTCCGGCGCCCGCCGGCAAGAATCGGCCATCCGGGCGACCATTTCATATGCACGCATACGATATGTTTACATATTACATAACGGCCATTCAGGTGTTCGACACCTCCGGGCAGGCCTCGAACCTCAAAGCGCTGCCCGTCCCTGGTCGATAATGGCTCCGACACCACCGCGCCCCTGATCAGGAGACAAGATCCATGAGCGATGAACTCGGCCGACTGGAAGACCTGCCCCCGAACTATGTGCAGGCCCTGCGTGAACAGAATATCGTGCCGCTCTGGCCGAGCCTGCGGGCGGTGATGCCCCGGGGCCGCCCCTCGCCCCGCACGCGGCCCACCGCATGGTCATACCAGGCACTTCGTCCGCTGTTGCTGCAGGCTGGCGAACTGACGCCGATCGAAAAGGCCGAACGCCGCGTCCTGGTGCTGGCCAATCCGGGCCACGGCCTGGAGCAGATGCAGGCAAGCGCGGCGATGTACCTGGGCATCCAGTTGCTGCTGCCCGGTGAATGGGCACCGTCGCATCGCCATACGCCCAATGCGGTCCGTATGGTGATCGAAGGCCAGGGGGCATGGACCACGGTGGAGGGCGAGAAATGCCAGATGGACCGCGGTGATCTCATCCTGACACCGACCGGCCTCTGGCACGAGCACGGGCATGATGGTGATCAGCCGGTCACCTGGCTGGACGTCCTGGATCTGCCGCTGGTCTACCAGCTGGAGGCCTCCTATGTTCAGGAGGGGCGCGCGCAGGAACCCCGCCCGGTCCAGAGCGAGACCGGCTATGCGCGCGGCGGGATGCTGCCCAGACCGCTGTTCGAGGGCGCGGCCTCGCCGTATCCGATGCTGCGTTATCCATGGCGCGAGGCGCGCGAGGCGTTGATCCGGCTCGCGGCCGGACAGCCGTCGCTCGAGGCGGTTCAGATCGAATATGTGAACCCCGAGTCCGGCGCGCCGGCCCAGAACATCCTCGGGTTTTACGCGCTGATGCTTCGGCCGGGCCAGCCTTGCGCCTGCCGGCCCGCTCGCCGGCCAGCGTCTACCATCTGATCGAGGGCGCGGTCTCGGTCCGCATCGAGCAACAGACGTTCGAACTCGCCGAGGCCGACACCTGCTGTGCGCCCGGGTATGTGCCCGTCGCGCTCGCCAACACCTCGTCGGCCGATCCGGCGTTTCTGTTCATCGCCGATGAGTCGCCTCTGCATCGCAAGCTCGGGCTCTACGAAGACTGGGGCTGAAGCGGGCGGCAGTGACATGCGTCGCTGCACCCGAGGCCCGTCTGGCCAGCGTCACGGGATGAAAGCGCCTTTTCGTGCACCTTTGCGCGCGCGGGAACGCTCCTTGCTGCCTGCAGGTATCGGCGATCGATGGTCGGTCGCCTGAACAACCTGGAGGTCACATGCAACATGCCACCGTGTATCCGAACGCCACGGCCACGAATACCCACCGCGGCGACGAAAGCTCGCCGCAGCGGCCCGCCCATGAGCGCCGCGATCCCCAGGAAATCGCCAAGGGGCGCTGGGAGTCGGAGGGTGGCAGCCCGTCCGATCAGATCGCGTCCGGCCCCAGCAGCCAGGAGGGTGCCACCGGCGCACAAGGAGCGTCTGACCGAATTCGCCCGCGAGGGCGCGCGCGAAGTGCGCCGATCCCTGAAACAGGTCGACCAGGCCGCTCAGGATCAGCCGTGGCGGACAGCAACGCTGGCCGCCTTCGCCGGCGGCGTCCTTGGTGCGGCGATCGGAGCCTGGGCCATGCGCCGGCGCTGACCCCCGTTCGCGGCTGGCCCGGCTCTTTGCCGGCCTCGTCAGCCTGCGCTTCAGTCCTGCGCGCCCGGCCGCGCCAGGCGCAGGGGTCCAGCAGACGATCGATCGTCTCGGCGTCGAGCGTCGTTTCCTCGAGTGCCACATCGCGCAGCGGCCGCTTCTGCACCAGGGCGCGCTTGACGATGCGCGCGCTGGCGTCATAGCCGATGTGCGGCACGAGCGCGGTCGCGAGAATCGGGTTTCTCGCGACCTGCTCAGCCAGGTGGGCGGCGCGGGTTGAAAACTCGCCAGCACCCGGGTGTCGAGCCGGGTGATCGCCCAGGCCATCAACGCGATGCCCGATAACAGCGTGTCGGCGATCAGTGGCAACATCAGATTGAGCTGAAACGGCGCATCGGCCGCTGCCAGGGCGATCGTGTGGTCCTGGCCGATCACCCTGGCACAGGCCATCAGCACGGCCTCGCAGACCACCGGATTGACCTTGCCCGGCATGATGCTGCTGCCCGGCTGAAGCGCATCGAGCGCGATCTCACCCAGCCCGGCATGCGGGCCCGATGCCATCATGCGCAGGTCATTGGCCACCTTCTGCAACGTGATCGCGAGCGCGCGCAGTTGCGCCGACAGGCTCAGGGGAGCCTGCTGGCCCGCCATCGCGGCCGACGGCAGCGCCAGGGCGCTGACCGGCAGGCCGCTGCGCCCGGCCAGCGCCGCGCAGACCTGCGTGGCAAAGGCCGGGTGCCCGTTCACACCGGTCCCGATCGCGGTTCCGCCCAATGGCAATGCACAGAGTGCGGGCATCTCCCGTTCGAAAGCGTCTCCGCTCATCGCGAACATCGCCCGCCAGGCGTCGACTTCCTGCCCGAGCGTCAAGGGCATCGCATCCATCCAGTGCGTTCTGCCGGTCTTGACCACATCGGAGAGCTCTCGCGATCGACGTGCGAGCGTGGCGTCGAGCGCGGCCAGCGCCGGCAACAGGCTGTGCCGCAGTTGTTGTGCGGCCGCCAGTCGCAAGGCACTCGGAATCACGTCATTGCTGCTCTGGCCCAGATTCACCTCGTCGTTCGGGTGCACCGACCCGCCCAGCCGGCGAGCGGCAAGCGCGGCCAGCACCTCGTTCATATTCATGTTCGTGCTGGTACCGGAGCCGGTCTGCAGGACATCCACCGGAAACTGGTCCAGCCAGTGGCCCGCGACGATCTCGTCGGCGGCAGCCTGGATCGCCTGTGCGCGCGCTGCCGGCAGCCGCCCGAGTTGGCCATTGGCCAGCGCTGCCTCACGCTTGATCATCGCGAGGGCCTGAATGAACGCAGGCGCCATCGGCCCCTGCGCGTGCCCGAAGTTCTGCACCGCGCGCTGGGTCTGGGCACCGTAAAGCGCGTTCGCCGGCACCGCGATCTCGCCGAGGGAATCGCGCTCGATGCGCGCCGCGGGCTCATTGCGCGACATGCCCGCTGCGCAATCGGCCCGGTGATCATCCGCCAGCCGGCTCTTTTCATTCATACGCGCCTCCCTGATTGCTGACCCGCTCGCGACGGGAAATCACCGGACACGTTGCCACAGGCGGGCTGCACGGGGGCTTTGACCGCAACGACGACCCGTGATCGCCCGGATTGCAGGGCCGATGTGCGCGGATCCACGAGCCTGTCCGATGGGCGATGCGCGGCCGCTGCCGCACGCGCCTACGATGAGACACAATCAACCACGTCAACTGCCGAAGAGACGAACGATGAAAGCCATGACCCTGAAGGCCCCTGGCGGCCTGGAACGCCTGCAGGCCTCGGAACTGCCCGACCCGGGCGTGCCCGGCCCCGGCGAGATTCGCGTGCGCATCAAGGCCAGTTCCCTGAACTTCCATGACTATGGTGTGGTCAGCGGCGCGCGCCCGATGCGCGATGGCCTGGTGCCGATGTCGGACGGCGCAGGCGTGGTCGAAGCGGTCGGCCCGGGCACCGATGAATTCACGCCTGGTGACCGCGTGGTCTCGTGCTTTTTTCCGCTCTGGCCCGATGGCACGCCGATTCATGGCGATTTCTCCACGGTTCCCGGGGACGGGGTCGACGGCTATGCCTGCGAGGTGGTAGTCCGCCCCGCCTCCTGGTTCACCCATGCCCCCCGTGGCTAGAGTGCGCTGGAATCGGCCACATTGACCACCGCCGGACTGACCGCCTGGCGTGCATTGATCGGCGATGGCGGCCTCTGTGCGGGGCAGACGATCCTCTCGCTCGGCTCGGGCGGCGTGTCGGTGTTCGCCCTGCAGTTCGCCAAGGCCATGGGCGCACGGGTGATCGTGACCTCATCGTCGGATGAAAAGCTGGCCCGCCTGCGCGAACTCGGTGCCGATGCCACCATCAACTACGCCAGGCAACCGGAATGGTCGAAGGAAGTGATGGCGCTGACCGAAGGGCGCGGTGTCGATCAGGTCATCGAACTGGGCGGCGCCGGCACCCTGCCGCAGTCGATTGCCTCGATCCGGGTGGGCGGCCTGATCTCATTGATCGGCACGGTGGCCGGCCTGGCAGGCGATATCCCCACCGCGCTGTTGATGCGCCGCCAGGGGCGGCTCGGTGGCCTGATCGTCGGCAGCCGCCGTCAGCAGCAACAAATGGTGCGTGCGCTCGAGGTGACCGGCATCCGCCCGGTCATCGACCGCAGCTTCGCGCTGGCAGAGCTGGCCGACGCCTTTCGCTACGAGGCCGAGCGCAAGCACCTGGGCAAGATCGGCGTGAGCATCGGGGATTGATCGACCCAGGGCAAGATCGGCGTGAGCATCGGGGATTGATCGACCCAGGGCAGGATCGGCGTGAGAATCGGCGATTGATCGACCCAGGGCAGGATCGGCGTAAGCGTCGGCGAGTGATCTGACGCACGCGACACGGAGCAATCCGCCGCACTTGCCCGCCCGGCTGCGCCCGTGACGCCGGGCACGCGTGCGGATGCGGCCGGCCATGCGTCAGTGCACGATCACCGGCATCTGGCTGAAACCGTGGATCAGATTCGAGCGCACACGCCTGGCGGGACCGGTCACCTCGATGTTCAACCCGCGCGCAAGGATGCCTTCCCAGAGCAGCCGCAACTGCATCTCGGCCAGCCGGTTGCCCACACAACGATGCACGCCGAAACCAAAAGACAGGTGCTGACGTGCGCGCGGGCGATCGATGACAAATGCGTGCGGATTCTCGATGGCCCGTTCGTCACGGTTGCCCGACAGGTACCACATGATCACCTTGCTCCCGGCCGGAATCATCTGACCGTTCACCTGGACATCGGTCACCGTATTGCGCCGCATGTGCGACAGCGGGGTCTGCCAGCGAATGATCTCGGAGACCGCGGTCGTCACCAGCGCCGGATTCTCGCGCAGCTTGCGCCATTGATCCGGGTGCTCGTGCATGGCCAGCAAGCCACCGGTGATCGAATTGCGGGTGGTGTCGTTGCCGCCAATGATCAGCAGTGTCATCGTGGCCAGGAACTCCTGCGGCGACATGGCATTGGTCCGCGGCGAGTGCGCGAGCATCGAGATGAGGTCAGCGCGGGGCGCCTCGGCAGCGCGCTGGCGCATCAGCTCGGTGAACGCTTCGAGACACGGCTGCAGAGCCGCGCGACGCTTCTCTTCGGAATCGATCGGCCCGCCGGTATTGATATCGTGGGTGGCGATTTCCGACCATTCGATCAGTCGGCGACGCTCGTCGTACGGAAAACCGAAGATGGTTGCCAGCATCCTGCTGGTGAGCTCGATCGAGACCCGATCCACCCAGTTGAAGACCTCGCCCCTGGGCAGATTGTCGAGAATGTCGTCGACCCGTTCGCGGATCAGGTCCTCCAGGCGCGCCAGATTAGCGGGCGCCACGATGGGGCTGACCACCTTGCGCTTGGCATCATGCTCGGGCGGATCCATATGCATGAAGTTCGGGCGCTCATGGCCCTTTGGAAAGTCGAACATGATCGCCCCGCCCTTGAAGGCATCGGACGAGAAATCGCGGTGGTTGGCATCCACCGAGATGATGTCGGCATACCGGGTGATCGACCAATACGGGCCGTAGGCGCTGCGCGGGCAGAAGTGCACCGGTGCCTCGTCGCGCAGCCGCGCGAAGTAGGCTTCGACCGTATCGTTCTCGAACAACGCGGGCTGGCTGACATCGAAGGATTCGATCGGCAGCGACGCCACGTGTTCGCGCAGCGCCTCGTCGGGCATGCTCATCGTCGTCTCTCGTCATGTGGCTGGCGCCGGCGGCTGCCAGCGCCTTCAATCGGCCGTGCCGGCGGGGATGCGAGTGACCTGCTGTACCTGATCACCCTGCGATATGACCCGCAGGCCCTCCGCATGCCACTCGTGGATCATGATGCCACCACAGGCGCCACCATCCTCGGAGGCATCCGGCGCCCGCCCGAGACGCTGGACGAACTCGCCCAGGCTGCCGGACTGGGCGGCGGCCGACGCATCGGCCGCCGCCCATTGGGCAAGGCAGACCGCTGGCAGGGCCAGCGTCAGACAGAGCAGAAACGTGCGGATCACCATGCCCTACTTTAGCGCCGAAAGCGCCGGCCCGCCATGACCCGATCAGCGAGAGCCGGCGATGATCAGCGAGGTGTGGTCACCGCCGCTGGCGACGCGGTGCGACCGCCGTCGACCACATACTGCGCGCCGGTCACGTTCGATGCCAGATCCGAGCACAGGAACAACACCACGTTGGCCACCTCACGCGCGGTCCCGTAGCGCTGATTCGGAATCGACGCCTGATAGCCGGCACTGACCCGGCCGGGGTCGCTCGGATTCACCATGCGCTCGATCTCGTGAATCATGCGCGTGTCGATGGGGCCAGGGCAGACGGCATTCACCCGCACGCCACGGGCCGCGGTTTCGCCGGCAGCCACCCGGGTCAGCCCGATGACCGCGTGTTTGGAGGTCACATAGGCACCGAGCCCGGGTGAGCCGGTCATGCCGGCCACCGATGCGGTGTTCACCACCGCCCCGCTGCCCTGCTCGAGCATCACCTTCAGCACATGCTTGAGCCCCAGAAAGACCCCCTTCACATTCACGCCGATGACCTTGTCGAACATGGCTTCGTCGTAGTCGACCAGCGTGGCCACCTGACCTTCGATACCGGCGTTGTTGAAGAAGCAATCGATCCGGCCGAAGGTCTCCCTGGCCGTCTGCACATAGCCCTGGACCTGTGCCGAGTCGCGCACATCGGCGGTCACCGCGCGCGCCTGTGCGCCCGTCGCCCGAACCTGCGCCAGCGTCTCCTCATTGGCCGCCGCATCCTGGTCGACCAGCACCAGATGCGCGCCAGCCGCCGCGAAACACAGCGCGGTCTCGCGCCCGATGCCGTTACCGGCGCCCGTCACGAGCGCCACCTTGCCAGTGAAATCCATATCTCCTCCCTGTTTGCGTAAGCGACGATCGCGCCTGCTATGTGCCGCAGGCGTCGGAAATCGCGGCCATTGTATGGCCGTAAGCGTGGCCGCAGGCGCGGCCGAAATCCAGCCGCTCAACGCCACGATCGGAGAGGAAAGATCCCGGATATCGCAGGCAGGGCCGCAGCGGCCACCCGGGACGTGGCCTAGCGAGCCGGCGGCGCGAAGACGATCTGCCGACCCGAGGAATCACGCAAGGTGCCGGTGGGAGTCTTGCTCGAAGAACGTTGCTGAGGATCGAAGATGCTGGTCACATGCCCCTCCTCATCGACGTAGCCACCACCAGAAAGAACCGTCGATTCGCCATCGTCTGCCGAACCACATCCCAACAAGCCACTCATACCTGCCGCAAAAGCGAGCGGCCATGCCGCTCTCCTGCACCTATCCACGATCGCCTCCTGCTGGCGCGTCGGCAAGGTATAAACCAATCTCGCCGATCAATATATGATATTCATATCATCAGGCGCCCTGTATGCGGCCGATCCGATGAATCCACCGCAGTGGTTTCGATCGGCGGCCTGTCGCGGGCGAAGCGGACGTGAGTCTGTCACCCGGGTGTATCGTTTTTCGACAACTTGCGAGAACCAAGCCCAGCCCTGGGCCGCAAACCGCAGAGGTCACATCAAGTATCGACGGTAACCATATGTCTCGAAATGCGATGCAGGTGCACCGCGGCCCGGCAATCAGGATCTCCGATCGGACACCGACGCATTTCTCCCGGGTTATCGCGCCATCCGGGACGTTCTTGTTTGTAAATTTTTTCGACAACATCATCGGCGATCCAGCGTCAGCCGCGCGCACCTTGAAGCCACGGCGCCGATTGTCAGCGCGAGCCGAATCGCCGACCATTGCCCGGTACCGGCCTGGCGCCATCGCCCGGCCCTTTCACGATGGCTGGTCCCGTGCCGATGAACGCGCCTCAAACCTTCCCGATCGCCTATTCGCTCGATGATCGCTATCGCGCAGAACGAGGCCTGGTTTACCTGAGCGGCACCCAGGCCCTCGTGCGCCTGATGCTCGACCAGCAGCGCCAGGACGCACGCGCGGGTCTGAATACGGCCGGCTTCGTGAGCGGCTACCCGGGCTCGCCGGTCGGCCAGGTGGACGACGAGATGATCGCCGCGCGATCGTTTCTGGATCGGCACCAGGTGGTGTTTCAGCCTGGCCAGAATGAGGAACTGGCGGCGACCGCGGTGTTCGGCACCCAGGCGCTGCACGAGGTGCCCGGCGCACGCTATGACGGTGTTTTTGCGATGTGGTACGGCAAGGCACCCGGCGTGGATCGCACCGGCGACGCGTTCCATCATCACAATTTCCGGGGCGTGCCCCGGCACGGTGGCGTGCTGGCCGTGGCTGGCGATGATCCGCATGCGCGCTCCACCATCTTTCCCAGCGACTCCAACGCGGCCTTCTACAAGTTCTTCATGCCGCTGCTGGCACCGGCCAATGTCCAGGAAGTCATCGACCTCGGCCTGCATGGCTATGCGCTCAGTCGCGCCAGCGGCCTCTGGGTGGGCATGAAGTTCGTCACCGATGTCGCAGACAGCGCGGGCGTGGCCGAGGTCGGCCGACCGCATCCGACCGGTGCTGCCCGAGGTGTCATTCGACGGCCGGACGCTCGTGCCGGAGATGCACATGAACGATGTCGCCTGGGCGATGCTCGAAACAGAGCGACGCATCGTCGACGGGCAACTCGAGATCGCGCGTCGCTACGCCGCCCTCAACGGGCTGAACCGAATCGTCACCAACCCGGCAGATGCACGGATCGGCCTGGTCACCGGCGGCAAGACCTGGGTCGATCTGAGCCAGGCCCTGCATGACCTCGGCCTCGATGCGCAGGCACTGCAGGCGCACGGCATCCGCGTGCTGAAGATGGGCATGCTCTATCCGGTCGAGCCGGGCATCGTGCGCGAGTTCGCCGCGGGACTGGAAGAGATCCTGGTGATCGAAGACAAGCGCCCGTTTCTCGAGTTGTTCATCAAAGACATCCTCTACGCGCTGCCGGATCGCCCCCGGGTACTGGGCAAGAGCGACGACACCGACAGGCCCTTGTTACCGGCTCACGGCGAACTCTCGGCGGAATTAATCGCGCGTGCGCTGTTGGCCCGGCTGCCCGCGCTGAGATCGCTGCCGCGCGCCGTCGATCGCGATCGGCTGCTCGAGCGTCCGAAGACGATTCCGATCGCGCTCAGCACCAGCCGTCTGCCCTACTTCTGCTCGGGCTGCCCGCACAACACCAGCCTGAAGGCACCGGACGATGCCGTGGTCGGTGCCGGAATCGGCTGCCACATCATGGATCTGTGGATGGGCAAGGGCTTCGGCATCGTCAAGGGCTACACGCAGATGGGCGGCGAAGGCGCGCAGTGGGTGGGCCTGGCACCGTTCACCGACACGCCACACTTCTTCCAGAACCTGGGCGACGGCACATTTGCGCATTCCGGTAGCGTCGCACTGCGTTTCGCGGTCGCCTCGGGGCGCAACATCACCTACAAGATCCTCTACAACTCCACGGTCGCGATGACCGGCGGCCAGGCGGTCCAGGGTGCGATGACCGTGCCAGCCATGGTCAAGGCACTCGAGGCCGAGCGCGTCGCCCGGATCATCATCACCAGCGACGACCCGGATCAGTTCAATGGCCGGCGCGTCGGTAACGCCGAGGTCTGGCACCGTGACCGGCTGCTCGAGGCCGAGCGCGAGCTGGCGGGCACACCGGGAACCACGGTGCTGCTGCATGTGCAGCAGTGCGCGACCGAGAAGCGCCGGCTGCGCAAGCGCGGCAAGCTTGCTTATAAGCCGATGTGGGCCACCATCAATCCGCGCGTCTGCGAGGGCTGCGGCGATTGTGGTGAGCAGTCGAACTGTCTGAGTGTGCAGCCGATCGCCACCGAGTTCGGTCGCAAGACACAGATTCATCTCTCGTCCTGTAATCAGGATCTCTCATGCCTGAAGGGTGACTGCCCGTCGTTCGCGACCATCGAGACCCGCGGTGAGCTGCCGGGTCGGCGCAAGCGCCCGGCCGTGGCCTTGCCTGCCGACCTGGCGCTGCCCGATCCGACTCCGGTCGTGCCCACCGATCGCTTCGCGGTCTGTCTGACCGGCATCGGGGGCACCGGTGTGGTCACGGTCAACCAGGTGCTCGGCACCGCCGCCTTCATGGCCGGGCTGCGTGTGCAAACCTATGACCACACAGGCTCCAGCCAAAGGCGGGCCCCGTGGTGTCGCACCTGAAAGTGATGCCGGCCGGTGCGATCGGCTCGCCCACCGTCGGTACCGGCGAGGCCGACTGCTATCTGGTGTTCGATGCGCTGGTCGGCGTGAATCCGAACAACCTCGCCACCACGGCGGCCGACAAGACGGTTGCGATCGTCTCCAGCACCGAGGTGCCCACCGGGGAGATGGTGGCCGACCGCCACAAGCACTATCCGCGCCAAAGCGATCTGCGCGGCGCGATCGATGCCGGGTCACGCGCAAACCTGAATCGCTACCTCGATGCGCAACAGCTGGCCGAGCGACTGCTGGGTGACCACATGGCCAGCAATCTGCTGCTCGTGGGCGTGGCCTACCAGGCGGGGGCCCTGCCGATACCGGCCGGGCACATCGAGCAGGCGATCCGCCTGAACGGCCGCGCGATCGAGATGAACATCGAGGCATTCCGCTGGGGCAGGCTCTGGGTGGCGGACCCAGATCGCGTTCAGGCCGCGGCACGCCCGGGCGCCGAGGTCATTGCACTGCCCGAGCGCGCGACCCTGCCGGCCGACATCCGCTCGATGGTCGATGCGGTCGGTGCCGGCGCCGAGCTTGCGCGGCGCATCGAGGTGCGCGCGGCCGAGCTGATCGCCTATCAGGGCCGCGCGCTGGCACGGCACTACCTTCGCCGGGTAGCCGAGGTGCGCCGGGTAGAGTCCGCGCTGGTTGGCGATCGCACCGAACTGTCAGCGGCGGTGGCGCGCAATCTCTACAAGCTGATGGCCGTCAAGGACGAATACGAGGTGGCGCGATTGCTGCTCGATCCGGCCGAACGGGCACGGATCGAAGGCCTGTTCGGGGCCGGCGCACGCGTCACCTGGCATCTGCACCCGACCATCCTTCGCCGTCTCGGCCTGCCGCGCAAGGCACGCCTGGGGCCCTGGTTCCGTCCGGTTCTACAAATCCTGCGCGCCGCTCGCCGCCTGCGCGGCAGCCCGCTCGATCTGTTCGCGCGCACCGGAATCCGGGCCACCGAACGCGCTTTGCTGGGCCACTATGAACGACTGATCGATGCGGTTCTGTCTTCGCTCGAAGCCTCTCGCTACCGGCAGGCCACTGCCCTGCTCGACGCCCCGGATGAGATCCGCGGCTATGACGAGGTCAAGCAACGCAGCATAAGCGCCTATCTGCTGAGCGTGCGCGCTCAGGCCCGCGCGCTCGGCATCGAGCCGGCACAGGGCTGCGCACTGTTCGATGAACTACCGCAAGACACCGAGCTTCGGCGCCAGACAGCCTGAAGGCCGATCGATAAACCGAAGATGCTCTTAAGGCGTCTTCGGGCCGATCGGCCACGAGGCCGGCTGAAGGACCACCGGGAACAAAGCGCCTTCACGGCCACCCCGACAAGCCCGCGCCAGGCAGCGCGCGGTGAACCGATTGGCAGACAGCGGCGACTCATGGGCAGGAAAACATGCCCCAGCGCCGAGATAGCCCAGTGTCCTGCCCCGCCCTCACCCGACCGTTTCGCGATCCACGCCCATTGGCGGCACTGATGTTGCTGGTGATCCTGGCCGCCAGCGGCCATTCGCTGAGCCGCCCGACCCGACGCTATTCGGATCTGCCGAGATCGATCGCAAGCGCGCTCGCGAGCGGCTGCGCCGGACACGCGGCCATCCTCTGAGCAGGTGCCTGCGCCGCGCGGCGCAGAACGGGCCTTCCTTCCAAGCCCCCGGCTGCGAGAGCGGGGGAAACATCAAGGGGTCAGCCCGAGGCCCTCCTGCCACCCATGAGGAGTGCGTCATGCCCCGCCTTACCCAATCCACCCGACATCCCTGTCCCCTGCGTGCGAGCTGGCTGTTGCCGCTGCTGATGCTCGCCGCCTGCGGCCAGGGTCAGGACGCCGCGGTAACTGGCGAATCAGGCGATCGCGGCAACTCGACCTCTGACAAGGCCATTGCCGTCGGCCCGATTCGATCCGCGGCCCTCGCGCCTGCCGTCTCCAAGCCAGCGAGCGCGAACAGCACCGCGACGAGCGCAGCCTCACGTGCAGCCGATCCCGTCCTGGCCACCGCGCTTGCCGCGCCGATCCTGGCAGCCGACAAGAACACGGCCGGTACCGCGAAGCCGGCCGCTCCGTCCGTGCCCTCGCTGGCTGACAGCCTTCGGCCCAACGCCCCGACGGGCGGCGTGGTCGCGCTCGACGAGCGCCCGTGGTGTCTGGACGGCGATCGGGACGGGATCGGCCTGAATGCGCAACAACGCCTGTGCGCGCCCGAGGGATCACGGGCCACGCTGGGCATCGTGCCCGCGGGCGACGTCGGCAATCCGGCCCTGCGCGAGGTGACCGTGATGTTCCCCGGCCTGCCCGAACCGAGGCGGATCCTGGCCGAGCAGATAGACGGCCAGTGGGTCTATCAGAGCGATATGGTGGTCCATCCGGGCACGATGCCCACGGACTGTCCGGCCGGCACCGCGTGCGGCGGCTCGATCATCAGCGCAGGCCTCTGGCCCAAAGGGGTCATTCCCTACAAGATCGAGACCGGGCACCCGCTGCGCCAGCTCATCATCAACGCCGCACAGCGGATCAGCGAGCAGACCAACCTGCGGATCATCGAGCGCACCAACGAAGACGACTATGTGTCGATCCGCTTCAAGGCCGACACCTGCCGCTCCAAGCTGGGCAAGCTTGGCTGGTTCGAGGATCTGGTCGAGAACCAGACCATGGAGATCGGCGCCAGCTGCTCGAAGGGATCGATCATGCATGAGTTCCTGCATACGGCCGGGCTGGTCCATGAGCATACCCGCAGCGACCGTGACGATTTCGTGGAGATCGTCTGGCAGAACATCAAAGCCGCGAAGAAGCACAACTTTCGCAAGAATCCGGTCTCGCTGCAGATCGGCCCGAGCACCATCCCCTATGCCATCGACATCGGCCCGTATGACTTCGATTCGATCATGCACTATGGGCCGACGTTCTTCGCCAGCTCGCCGGGGTTGACCACGATCCGGCGTCGCGATGGCCGGCCGTTCAGCGCCAATCGCAGCAACCTGAGCATGGGCGACATCGCCGCGGTCAACACCCTCTATCCGAAGCCCGCGCCAGATATCGTGCAGTCCTACAATCCCGATCCAGCCAGCACTTATCTGCTGGCCACACGCGCGGCCCACGATCGCATGATCGACATCGCCGCCACCTCGCCCGTTGCCGGCACGAACATCCGCCTGCGCGACTATGACAACAGTACCGCGCAGGTATTCCGATTCCGCAAAACCACCGGCGGCTACCATGAAATCCATGCCGGGCTGGATGACTCCCTGACCATCGATGTCACCGGCGGGCGCACCGCGACCGGCACCAACATCCAGCTCTGGGGCAGCAACGGCACCGCCTCGCAGCGGTTTCGGATCGTGCCGGTGGACGCGATCCACTTCGAGTTCGAATCAGCACTCGATCCGACCATGGTGCTCGAGATCTACGACTACTCGGCGGCCTCCGGCGCGAATATCGTGCTCGCGCGCCGCACGGGCCTGCCGACCCAGCAGTTCAAGCTGGTCCGTATGCAGGTGCCCAAGGCGAGCGATCGGGTCTATGCACTCGAAACCCGTCTCGGCGATGGTCTGTTCGTGGCACCGGCCGGTGGCTCCACCGCACGTGGCACCCATGTCTCACTCGGGCGGTGGAATGACGATGGTCGCCAGATCGTGCGCTTTCGCCGCTATATCGCGCTCTCACCGCTGGGCAACAGCCTCTACAACGGCTGGCTCTGGATCGAGATGGCGCGCACGAGCAGCCGGCTGATCGAGGCCGAGTCCGGCGGCGCCGTCAAGGGCGCGAATGTGCGGCTGCAGACACGCAACTACGCGATCAACCAGCTCTGGCGGCCGAGCAAACAGGGCGCGGCCTACTTCGAATTCGCCAATGCGCGCGGCCATGTGCTGGATGTCGACGGTGGTCTCGGCGTCGAAGGCCGGAACCTGCAGCTCTGGCCGCGCAATCACAGCTCGGCGCAGAAATTCAAGATTCTGGAGACCGCCTACTGAGGATCTGCCTGGCGGAACATCGGGCCGCGCTGCACGAGCTCACTGCACACGAAGTGAGTTCGTGCAGTGAGTTCGTGCAGTAAGGCGTCAGGCCGACAGGATCAGATCACCGGCCTTTTCGGCGATCATCATCGTGGCCGCACAGGTGTTGCCCGAGGGAATCAGCGGCATCACCGAGGAATCGGCCACCCGCAGGCCCGCGATCCCATGCACCCGAAGCTGCGGATCGACCACCGCCGAGGCATCGGCAGCGGGCCCCATCTTCGCGGTGCCGTTCACATGATACGAGGACACCGCGTAGTTGCGCGCATAGTCGAGCAGCTCATCATCGGTTTGTACGTCCGGCCCGGGCAGGGTTTCCAGAGGATTGAAGCGCTCCAGTTCGGGGGTGGCCAGCAGGCGGCGGGCGACACGCATGCCGCCGATCAAGGCCTGTCGGTCTCGTTCGTCTGCCAGATAGTTCGGCTGAATCTCGGGCGCCTGAAACACATCGCGAGAGCGCGCGCGCACATGACCCACGCTGTGCGGCCGATGCTGCCAGACCCCACAGGTCATGCCCGGATACGAGTCCAGCATACCCACATAGCCCTGGCGATAGCTGGCCGGTGCGAACACGCCTTGCAGATCCGGCCGATCGAGGCCCTCGCGCGAGCCCCAGAACCAGTGCACGAGTGACGGGCTCAGCGCCAGCATGTTGGGCCATCCGAGCAGCCAGCGCGCGATCTGCCCCCAGAGCCGCGGCGCACGCGCCAGCTCATTGATGGTGTTTATCCCGGCCACTTTGGCCACGAATCGCACCGAGATGTGATCACTGAGATTGCCACCCACGCCGGGCAGCACATGACGCACGCCGACACCGATCCGGGCAAGCAGATCAGCCGGGCCGATGCCCGAGAGCTGCAGCAGCCGTGGCGTATTGATCGCGCCGGCGCATACGATGATCTCGCGACGTGCATCGACTCGTGTCGCCGTGCCGAGTTGCCCATGCGCGCAATGACGCACACCGATCGCGCGCCTGCCGTCTAACACGATCTCGGTGCGTTTGAAGTACGGAAGCACCTCGGCATGGCTCCAGCCGGAATTACCGGGCCGCAGCCCAGGCGTCGAAATCCTCGGCCTGGCCCCGGGTATAGGCAAGACCGTTGATGGCCATGGAGCCGCCGAGCACCCGGCCCTGCGGAATCGGGATCGGACGGCCACCGCTCCAGTGGCTCGGCTCGGTCTGAAACGGCCAGGTGAAGCGCTCGTCGAACAACACCTTCACGAACCCGGCCGGGATGCGCAGCCAGGGATGATCATCGCCGGGCCCGGCCTCGAGCAGGCACACCGAATGCGCGCCATCGGCCGACAGCCGATCGGCGAGTATCGAGCCCGCGGCACCGGCGCCGATGATCACATAGTCGAAGATTTCTGTCGGCCCGGGCATCGATAGACTCCGGCACGGATCTGCACCGCGCCTTGTTCAGACAACGCCGGCGCGCGCCAGCAGTGTGTCGAAAGCCTGATCCGCGGCCGGCGCCGGGCCGGACCATGGCTCGATTCGAACCAGGCAGGTCTGGGCCGCGCAGCCCTGACCCATGTTCGATGTGGGCAGATCGGCCGTCAGCACATTGACATTGCCGGACAGCTCCGGCCCACCGGGCGCATCGGCCGGCGTCCACCAGGCGCCGGTGGGCAACGCGGCCACGTTGCGCGCCATGCCCGCGTACGGCACGACGCTGGCAAGACACGCACCGCGCTGGTTCCAGACCCGGGCAAGTCCGCCGGCGACCAGGCCCAGGCGCGCGGCGTCATCAGGATGAATGCGCAGTTGCTCACGGCCATCGGGCATGCGCTCGGCGCTCGGCCCGGCATGCACGAGCTGGCTGTGCAAACGCCCCTCGGGCTGCGGGCTGAGCAGATGAAACAGGCCCTCTGCGCGAGCCTGTTCATCCAGCCACTCGCCAGGCGCAAGCCAGGCCGGATGCGACAGGCAGTCGGCATAACCCTTGGCGGCGAGCATCTCGCTGCCAAGCACGATGCGCCCGCTTTCCGTGGCCAACGGATGGGCGTCCGGATCGGCACGAAAAGCCGCCAGATGGGTCAGATCCTCGATCACCGGAACCGGCGCAAAGCCTTCGGCCCAGAATCGATCGAACTCGGGCATCTCGAAGCCATGGTTGCGCCGCGCGTCATCACGTGTGACCTCGTAGAGCTTACGAACCCAGCCCATTTCATCGCGGCCCTCGGTGAATCGCTCGCGCACTCCGAGGCGCTCGGCGAGCGCGCTGAAGATCTCGTAATCGCTGCGCGCCTCACCGACCGGCGCGATTGCCTGCTTCATCGCCACGATCGCATCCATGCGCCGGTTGCCAGCCAGATCATTGCGTTCGAGCGATGTCGAGGCCGGCAGCACGATGTCGGCGCGCAAGGCGGTGGCGGTCCACATGGGATCCTGGACGATCACGGTTTCAGGATGCGCCCAGGCACGCTCGAGACGGCTCAGATCCTGGTGATGATGATACGGATTACCCCCGGCCCAGTAGACGAGGCGGATATCCGGATACTGGCGTGTCCTGCCCTCGTAGTCGTAGCTGGCGCCCGGCTTCTCGAGCATGTCGGTGATGCGGGCCACCGGAATGAAACTGTTCAGATCATTGCCAAGCTGCGGCATTGCCGGCGATCGCGCGATGCCGACCGGGCCGCCAACCCCGCCCAGCGAGCCGTAGCCAAAACCCACGCCGCCGCCAGGCAGGCCGATCTGGCCCAGCGCGCATGCCAGGCCGATGGCCGCCCAGAAGGAGCTGCTCGCCATGCACGGCGCGCTGCAGGCTCCAGCTCATGGCGATCATGGTGCGCTTACCGGGCAAGGATCGGCGCGAGCCCGCGGATCTCGTCGGCCGGCAGGCCGCAGATCGCCGCGGCCCAATCGGCATTCTTCGAAACCCCGTCGGCCTCACCGCGCAGATAGGCGAGCATCGCCTCGCTACCCGATGTGTAACGCGCCAGGAACTCGGCATCGTGACGACCGGCCGCGACGATCTCGCCTGCCAGGCCCAGGATCAGCGCCGTATCGGTATTCGGTCTGATCGGCATCCACTGCACCGGCATCCACTCGGGCAGATCATCGCGCTGCGGGGAAATCAGCAGCACACGAATGCCGCGCGCCGCGATCGCACGCAGATCGTCCTCGAGCCGGTGCGCGGCGATGCCCCCGGCCTCGTTCTGCGCAGTGCGTCGCGCCATCGCACCGAACACCAGCAAGGTGTCGCTGTTGCGGGCCACGTTGACCAGGGTGTTCGAGCGCCCCTGGCAGGCATCGGTGTCACCCAGCGTGTGGCGCAGGATGACCGGCCCGGCCGCGATCGAATAGGTGTCGACATGGCCGGTAAAACCGCCGACCGTGTTCATCAGGCGCCGCACCTGCGACTGCGCATGATGAAAGCGCCCGCAACTGGTCCACCCGTAGGAGCCGGCGAAGATCGAACGATTGCCGTGTTGGTCGGCAACGCGGCGGATCTCGGCGGCAACCAGATCCAGCGCCTCGTCCCAGGACAGTGGCTCGAACGATTCCTTGCCGCGAAGCGCTCGCTCGGCTGTGCTCAGATCACGGCCTGCACGGCGCGCCGTCAGCCAGCTGCGGCGCGCCATCGGCCGCTGAACGCGTCGGCGGGCATCCGCCCACGCGGGCACCGAGTTGATGATCTCGGATGGATCGGGATCGCCGGCGAAGGGCTCCACACCGACAATGCGACGGCCATCCTCCACCAATACCGTATAGGCGCCCCAGTGGCTGCAATGCGCAACACGCTCGACCTTGCTCATACCAGACTCCAGAACCCGTGCGTGAACCCGCCCATCCGATCAATCAAGGGTGGAGCGGATCAGACATCCATTTCCCAGCCGCGGATCAACACCGCCTGCCGCGCGGGCCGAAGCGGCTGCAGCGTGCCGAGGATCAAGCGACGATTCAACCATGCAAAGCGGCCGGCCGGGGCGGTGACCTCGATGCGCGACAACGCATAGCGCTCGGGCTGGCGGTCGGCATCGATGATCACGCGGTTGCAGATGGACAGCAGTTCACCGCTGGCGCAGCGCATCTCATAGACCGCCTCTAACTCCTTGATGCCATCGGGTCGCAGCAATTGCCGATCGGCACCACCGGGCACGACCTCGCCGCGCAGATCCTCACAGCCCGGGCCGCCGGTGAAGACGCCCCCGATGATCGGTACGATCCAGCGATGCCCCCGGGGCCCCTCGCCAAGATCCTCGGTGTCGGCGATATCGACCACCGCCTGCCAGAGCAGACGATGGCGCAGGCCCGGCAGCGGTGATGCGAAGGCCGAAGCCGCATCGGCCGAATGGGCGGAGGAAATCTCGGACATGGAATCGATCTCTTCTGAATGGCTTCGGGCGACCGGGAGTGCGGGCCGCGACATGGAGACGGCGACGGCATCGATCATGCTGTGCAGGCAGGCATCTTAGCGGTCGTGTGCGCCGGCCCGCGTCGGCCGGCGTGCAGAAGTGGCGGATGTTCACTGAGAACGGCCTTCTCAAGATCGCAGAAGGCCGCTTGAGCCACCAGGGGCAAAGGAAACCAGGCCCCTCAGGCGCTCATCTCGATATAGCTGGTCGCATGCTTGCGGCAGAACTCCTCATTCAGATCCAGCCCCAGGCCCGGCGTGTCGTCCACCGTGTAGCGGCCGTTGACCGGCTGCGGATCCTGCAGGCAGATGTCGCGATTGTCCTGCAGCGTGGCATAGACATGATGTTCGTGAATCTGGAAGTTCGGAATCGAGGTTTCGATGTGCTTGGCCGCGGCGGTGGAGATCGGCGAGCCGCACACATGTCCCTGGATCGTCACCTCGTAGGCATGGGCCATATCGCAGATCTTGCGCCCCTCGCTGATGCCGCCCACCAGGCAGAAATCGGGCTGCAACATGTCGAAGGAGGCGTCTTCCAGGTAGTGGCAATACTGCCAGCGGGTGAAGATTCGCTCGCCCCCGGTCATCCGCATGTGCGGCAGGCGCTGCTTGAGCGTCTTGGCCGGGCGATCCGAGTTGTAGTTGACCGCCTCTTCGACCATGAACAGATCGAACTCCGCGCAGGCCTCGGCCAGGCGCTGGCCACCGGTCAGCGATGTCAGCGAGTGCAGCTCGAGAATGATGTCGATCTCCGGGCCGATGGCCTCGCGGATCGCGGCCAGCCGGCTCGTGGCGCGCTTGACGATGCGCCGTTCGAGCGCGCCCTTCAGATTGTTCGGATTCTCGACCGCGCCGCTTTCGTCGAGCATGATCGGATCGACCTTGATCGCGTCATAGCCCTGCTCGATGGCCCGCACGGCAGCCTCGGCATAGGAATGGGGATCGCCCAATGGCTGCATGCCGTCATTCCAGCCGAACTGGGTCTGACTGGCATAGCAACGCAGATCGGGTTGACCCGGCCACCGAGCAGGCGCCAGATCGGCTGATTCAGGCCTTGCCGGTGATGTCCCAGCAGGCGATGTCGACCGCGCTCATGGCGGCATTGACCACCGGCCCGCAGGCCCCGCCCCAGAACGAATGGCGCTGCATCCGGTTCCAGATCATTCGCGCTCCATCGGATCGGCGCCGAGCACGAGGTTTCGACCAGATCCTTGACCATCCCGACCGCACCGTTGTGCGCGAACCCGTACGCCAGTCCGGCTTCACCGATGCCCACCAGCCTTCGTCGGTGGTCAGCTCAGGATGATCGGGCGCCAGCCCTGCTTGTTGTGAAAGTGCGGGGACATGCGCAGGTTGAGACCGAAGATCTCGGCCTTGGTGACCTTCATCGAGTGCTCCAAGTGGTGTGGTTCGAATTGACCATGCGGCGCCGACCACGCCGGCACCGCGCTGACCCGGCCGGGCGACGGAACCCGCGCCGGCCCTCGGGCCGGCTGCCAGCATGCCAACGCCGGCCGACCAGATCAGCCTGCAAGTGTAGGAGACGGCGCTGCGAGGCGCCAATCTCAACGCTCAACCGAAGATCTTGCCCGGGTTGAACAGATCATCGGGATCAAGGGCGCGTTTGATGCGTCGCATCAGTTCAACGCCCTTCTCACCGGCTTCCTGGCGCAGATATACCATCTTGTGCAGCCCGACACCGTGCTCGCCGGTGCACGTGCCCTCCATGCTCAGTGCAATGCGCACGATTTCATCATTGACCCGCTCGGCGGCCTCGACCTGTCCGGCATCTTCGACATCGATGAAGATGCCGCAATGAAGTTGCCATCACCGACATGGCCGGCGATCACGGTGGGCAGCGGCGTGGCATCCAGGCGCTGCTGCACGGCGACATGCATTCCGTGAGCCGCGAGATCGGCACGCAGGTGTCGGTGATCACGGCCGGGTGCCCGGGTAGGCGGCCAGCACCGCATACAGCGCCTGGTGGCGAGCCTGCCAGAGCTGATGGCGTCTCGGTGCGCTCTGCCCACTGGAACTCATGGCCGTGATGATCGCGTGCCAGTTGTTCCACCAGGTGCGCCTGCTCACGCACGCCGGCAGACGAACCGTGAAACTCGAAAAACAATGCGTGGGCTTCGCGTAACGAGGTCTTGCTGTAGGCATTGAGTGCGCGAATCGTGTTCGGGCACACATACTCGCATCGTGCGATCGGCACACCGAGCTGAATGGTCTCGATCACGGTATCGACCGCATCGGCCAGGGTGTCGAAGCTGCAGACCGCCGCCGAGATCGCCTCCGGAATCGGATACAGCCGCACAGTCACTTCGGTGATCAGGCCCAAGGTGCCCTCGGAGCCGATGAACAACCGGGTGAGGTCATAGCCGGCCGCACTCTTGCGGGCGCGATTGAATGGCTCGATCAGATCGCCATCGGCATCCACCACCGTCAGGCCGAGAACGTTTTCGCGCATCGTGCCGTAGCGCACCGCGTTGGTCCCCGAGGCGCGCGTGGCCGCCATGCCTCCCAGGCTGGCATCCGCGCCGGGATCGATCGGGAAGAACAGGCCGGTGCCCTTGAGTGCTTCGTTCAGTTGCTTGCGCGTCATGCCAGCCTGCACGGTCGCGCTGAGATCTTCGGCATGAATGGCGAGCACGCGGTTCATCCGGGAAACATCGATGCTCAGCCCACCGCGGACCGCCAGCACCTGACCCTCGACAGACGTGCCCCACCGTAGGGCACGACCGGCACGCGATGATGTCGGCACAGGCGAATGGCATCGATCACATCGTCGTTCGATTCGGCGAACAGCACGGCTTCGGGCGGCGCGGCCGGAAACCTCGACTCGTCGCGACCATGGTGTTCGCGAACCGTCGCATTGGTTGTGAAGGCGGCCCGAAGCGCTGCGCGAGCGCGGCCTGGGCGGCCGCCGTCAGGGTGCGCCGATGCGGCACGGTATCAGGGGAGATCATGCTCGGGCACCGCTTCGCAGCACGGGGCAGCGTTCGCCCATCGATAGCGGCCAATGGATACGGGCCATTCAGAGAATGCATTATCTTGCTTGATTTACGGAATATTTCTTGATATCGCGCAAACTTTTCGCCCTGATGACGCATTACATTGCCACTTCGACGCGGACGGTACATCCGCCAAACCCAGCAATGACCGGCCGCACCCAGCCAGCGCGCGATACACGGACAACCATGATGAAAGCGAGAACAGCGACACCCTGGTCGAAACCCCCGAGAGTGTCAGCAACGACACCTTTGTCGAAGTGTCTCTCGATGACAGCATTCCCAACAACGTCGATCTCAGTTCGGACCGGCAATGCTGCGCGCGCTGGAGACCTGGCACCCGAACTATCTCGAATGGTGGCGCGAAATGGGCCCGGAAGGCTTTCAGCAGGCGCAGGTCTATCTGCGCACCGCGGTCGGGGTCGATCCGAGCGGATGGGCAAAGTTCGATCATGTGAAGATGCCCGAATACCGCTGGGGGATTCTGCTGGCGCCAAAGGTCGAGGGACGCACGATCCCCTGCGGGCGCCACAAGGGGGAGCCGGCCTGGCAGGAGGTACCCGGGGAATATCGCTCGCTGCTACGCCGGCTGATCGTGGTTCAGGGCGACACCGAGCCGGCCTCTGTCGAGCAGCAGCGCTATCTGGGTAAGACGGCGCCGAGCCTCTACGACATGCGCAACCTGTTCCAGGTCAATGTCGAGGAAGGCCGCCATCTGTGGGCGATGGTCTATCTGCTGGTCAAGTATTTCGGCAAGGATGGCCGTGAGGAAGCGCAGGCGCTGCTGGAGCGGCGCAGCGGCCAGCAGGACAATCCGCGCATCCTCGGCGCCTTCAACGAGCGCACGCCGGACTGGCTGAGCTTCTTCATGTTCACCTACTTCACGGATCGCGACGGCAAGATGCAGCTGGCGGCGCTGGCCGAGAGCGGCTTCGATCCGCTCAGCCGCTCCACCCGCTTCATGCTGACCGAAGAAGCCCACCATCTGTTCGTCGGCGAAACCGGCGTCGGCAGAACGGTGCAGGCCACCTGCGAGGCGATGAACAAGGCCGGCATCAAGGATCCGTTCGACGTCGACGCGGTGCGCGCACTCGGCGTGGTCGATCTGCCGCTGCTGCAGCGCAAGGCCAACTTCCATATGTCGGTCACGCGAGACCTGTTCGGCAGCGAGATCTCCAGCAATGCCGCCGAGGCATTCTCGGCCGGCCTGAAGGGGCGCTTCAATGAAGCCAGGCTGACCGACGATCATCAATTGCACGACGACACCTACACGGTCACCCGGGTGATAGACGGCAAACTGGTCGATGAAGACGTGCCTGCCCTGAAGGCCATCAACTGCCGCCTGCTCGATGACTACATCGCCGACTGCCAGGGTGGCATCGATCGCTGGAACAAGGTCATCGCCAAGGCCGGGATCGACTTCCAGATCAAACAGCCTTACAAGGGCTTCAACCGCCGGATCGGCGAGTTCGCAGGCCACCGGATCAGCCCGGCGGGCGAGATCATCACCGAGGCGCAATGGCAGGCACTCTCCGGCGACTGGCTGCCCAATGATGCCGACATGCGTTTCATCGATTCGCTGATGACGCCCTGCATGGAACCCGGCCGGTATGCAAGCTGGATCGCACCGCCCGCGCGCGGCATCAACAATCAGCCCGGCGACTTCGAATACGTCAAGATCGACTGATCCGCGCGATCGCTTTCGGCCCGGCCACGATCGTGGCCGGGCCATCCCACCGAGACTTGGTCTCTTTCGGCCCCGCCTGCGAAGTCGGGGCCGCTTCTTCTGCGAACGCGCCGCCCGGACCCGGCTCCACGGCGCGCCGGCCGGACGCGCTCACGAAGTCCGGGCGATTTTGCCGGGCGTCTGCCGCCCTCGTGCGTTGGCGCGGTCCCCAAGTGGCACCGTAGAATCCCCTCATCCAACCATCAGCAGGAGACACCTATGCCGGCCGATTCCACTCACCTGGCACAGCCCGAGGGCACTCTCGCCGGTGTCGCCCCGCCGCCTTCGAAGTTCAATTTCGCGGCCCATCTGCTGGCGCTCAACGAAGCCCGGCCCGACAAGGCCGCCTTCGTCGACGATGACGGCACCCTGAGCTTCGCGCAACTGGCCGACAAGGTGCGCCGCTGCGCGGCCGCCCTGCGCGCGCAGGGAATCCGCCGCGAGGAGCGGGTGTTGCTGGCCATGCACGACTGCAACGACTGGCCCGTGGCTTTCCTGGGTGCCATCTATGCCGGCCTGGTTCCCGTTGCCGTCAACACGCTGCTCACCGCGGACGACTATGCCTACATGCTCGAGCATTCACGCGCGCAGGCCGTCCTGACCTCGGGTGCGCTGCTGCCGGCGATCACCTCGGCGATGACCAAGAGCGATCATGAGGTCGGCAAGGTGATCGTCTCGCACCCGATCGCACCGCTGCATCCGTCGGAGGTGGAATTCGGGTCTTTTCTGGCCGACGTGCAACCGATGCATCGCCCCGCGGCCACCGCGGCCGATGACCCGTCGTTCTGGTTGTATTCATCTGGCTCCACCGGCCGGCCCAAGGGCACGGTGCACTCGCAGGCCAACCCCTACTGGACGGCGGAACTCTATGGCAAGGGTGTGCTCGGCCTGACCGAAGACGATGTGTGCTTCTCGGCCGCCAAGCTGTTCTTTGCCTACGGGCTGGGCAACGGCCTGACCTTCCCGCTCAGCGTCGGTGCCACCACCGTGCTGATGGCCGAACGCGCGACGCCGGACGCCACCTTTGCCCGCTGGCGCGGCGAGGTCGGTGGCATCAAGCCCACCGTGTTCTTCGGCGCACCCACCGGGTATGCGGGCATGCTCGCCTCGCCGAAGCTGCCCTCGGCCGATCAGGTGGCGCTGCGCATGGCCTCTTCGGCGGGAGAAGCACTGCCAGCCGACATCGGCGAGCGTTTCAAGCGGGCCTTCGGCGTGGATATCGTCGATGGCATCGGCTCCACCGAGATGCTGCACATCTTCATGTCGAACAAGCCGGGCCAGGTGGTCTACGGCACCACCGGCTGGCCGGTGCCCGGTTACGAGATCGCGCTGCGCGGCGATGACGGCGGCCCGGTGCCTGATGGAGAACCGGGAGATCTCTACATCCACGGCCCGAGTTCGGCCATGATGTACTGGGGCAATCGCAGCAAGACGCGCGAGACCTTCCAGGGCGGATGGACCAAGAGCGGCGACAAATACGTGCGCAATCCCGATGGCACCTATACCTATTCGGGGCGCAGCGACGACATGCTCAAGGTGAGCGGTATCTATGTCAGCCCGTTCGAGGTCGAGGCGACCCTGGTCGAGCATGCGTCTGTGCTGGAGGCCGCGGTGATCGGTGCCGCCGATGCCGAGGGCCTGATCAAGACCAAGGCCTTCGTGGTGCTCAAAGACGGCGCCAAAGCCAGCGAAGACGAGCTCAAGGCCTTCGTGAAAGACAGGCTGGCCCCCTACAAATATCCGCGCATGATCGAGTTCGTGGCCGAGCTACCCAAGACCGCCACTGGCAAGATCCAGCGTTTCAAGCTGCGTGATCAGGAGGCCGGCAAGGCCTGAGCGCAACCGCCGGTGCGCCCATGGAAGACTTGGGCGCTCATTTCGCTCAGCGCAGCCGGTAGGCATCGTGGCAGGCCACGCAGGTCTTGTTCAGGCCTGCCAGCGCGGCCATGGCCGGCCGCGGATCGCCGCTCACCGAGGCATCCCGCGCCACTTCGGCGAAGCGGCTGGCCGTGCGATGCATTGCCGTGCCCGCGTCCTGCATGCCCTGGGGCATGAACTTGGCGACCTCATGCGCGCCGTGATCATCGAGCGATGACATGCCCAGGCGGTGCTCTGCGGTATGGGCGGCGAGATCGTAGTCGGCATCGGCCAGTGCCTGCTGAATCTCTCCGAGCGCGCGCAGGTGATCGCGCATACTGGTCAGCGTGTGCTCGCGCATGGCCGGCGGAAACTCGACCGCCTGGCGCGTGTCGGGCATTGCCGTATGCGCGCCCGCATGACCACCGCCGTGGCCCTCACCGAGGGCACAGCCCAGCATTGGGGCCGTGATCAGGCCCAGGCAAAGGGTACGCAGCAATCGGTAACTCATCGGATGCTCCCGGTGTTGTGCGACAGCGCAACGGCGGCTCGCGATCATTCGGTGGCGCCGCCGGGCGCCGTATGCTTCAGGGGTTCACGATGCGCTTCATCATGAACGTCTGGGCCACGACCGCGATCATCGCAAAGCCCAGCATCAACAGACCCAGATTGACCGAGCTTTCGTGGCTCACCAGCCCCACCGCATACCCGCCGACGGCGCCGGTCAACTGCTGAACCAGCCCGGTGACCGCCGCGGCCGTTCCTGCCACTGCCGGCACCAGACCCACCGTCTTGGCCAGACACACCGGTACGAAAAGCCGTGGCCGATGCCCATCAGCAACAGCGGCAGCGCGAACGCCAGCGGCGTGTGCAGCCCCGCCATGCCCAGGGCGGCCATCAGGGCGATGCCACAGATGGTGAGCCCCTGACCAACGTTCATCAACCAGCGCTCGCCCACGCGGGAGATCAGCCGCGTGGTGCCGAAGTTGCCCAACACATAAGACAGCGGCACCGCCATGATGTAGAAACCGACGCCGCCGGGCCCCACGCCATAGCTCTTGAGCACCAGCGGCGCGCCGCTGAGAAATGTATAGAACGTGGCCACGCTCGAGGCGAGGATGATCACGAAGATCGGAAACCGCGGCTCACGGATGAGCAGGCCATAGCCGCCGATCATCTCGCGCAGCCAGTGCCGCCCGGTCGCGCTCGCCGGCTTCGGCCGATCGGGCGGCAGACCAAAGCGGTTGGCGATCAACAGCACCCCGGCAAGGACGGCAATGATCACGAAGTTGCCCTGCCAGCCGATCATCTCGTGCACCTGCCCGCCCAGAATCGTGGCCGACGGCGGCATCAGGCCCATGGTCATGCCGACATAGGCCATCACCCGCGTGCGCTCCGGCCCAGAAAAAAGATCCTGGATCATCGCCCGCCCCACCGATGAACTGGCTGCGCCGCCCGCCCCCTGCAACACCCGGGCGAGCACCAGCGCAGGCAGGCTCGTGGCCATTGCGGCCAGCACCGACGCGAGACCGCCGACGATCAAACCGACCATCAGCATGCGCCGCCGTCCGAAGCGGTCGGACAGAGGCCCGAACAGCAGTTGCGTGGCGCCATAGGCGATCACATAGCCGCTGAAGGTGAGCTGCACGCTGGATTGCGAGGCGCCGAAGATCTCGCCCCATTCCTGGATCGATGGCAGGCAGATCGTCATCGCCAGCAGACCGAAGGTGATCTGCGCGATGATGTTGGCAATCAGTACGCCGCTTGCGCCGCCGGCCGGCGCCGGCTGCGGTGGCGCCGGCTCGCCCTCGTCGGGCGGCGCATTCAGGCTCGCGCTCATGCGCGCTCAGAGATCGGGCCGGATCAGGAACTTCTCGCCAGTGGACTTGCGATTGCTCGCCTGCGCGACCTGAACATCGAGGATGTCGGTCAGGCTGATCTCGCGCGTGTAGTGGCTGGCGAAAGTGGTACGCAACTCGGCCAGGACGCGGGCACGCAGCCGGCGACGCCCGTCGGCGCCGACCTTCTGCAGGAAATAGGTCAGCAGGTATCCCCCCATGCCCCAGGCCATGCCCAGCGACGCGGGCACCTCGATCGTCGCGGTGTTGAGCCGGCCGTAGATGTAGACCTGCTTGTGCACGGCCGAACCGTAACGGCTGTAGGCCACGCCGCGACTCTGGGCGATCTCCATCGCCATCAGGATCTGACCGGCCAGCGGGCCACCACCGATCGCATCGAAGGCGATCGTGGCGCCGGTCTGGGCGATCGCATCGACCAACTGGCTCTTGAAATCCGCATCGGCGGTGCTCAGCACCCAGGTGGCGCCGAGATCGCGCAGCAGCGCCTGCTGCTCGGGCTTGCGCACGATATTGATCAGGGGCACGCCATCGGCGATGCAGATCCGGTTCAGCATCTGCCCCAGGTTCGATGCCGCCGCCGTGTGAATCAAGGCCTTGTGCCCCTCCATGCGCATGGTCTCGGGCATGGACAATGCGGTCAGCGGGTTCACGAAGCAGGATGCGCCGTCTCGCGCATCGACATCATCGGGCAGCTCCATGCACTGCGCGACATTCAGGCACCGATACTCGGCATACATGTCACCGCCGAGCATCGCGACCTTCCTGCCGATCAGCGCCTGCGCAGCCTCGCCTTCACCGGCGGCCACAACGACCCCGGCCCCCTCGTTGCCGACCGGCATCGACTGGCCGAGCCGGCCCTGCATCGCCGGCATCGCCACCGCGGGCACATCGGCCACCAGCACCGGCCCGTCGGGCCCCTCCTCACGCCGCGCGGAGCCCAGATCGGCCGCGCCGAACAAAAGGCCCATGTCGGACGGGTTGATCGGGCTGGCCTGGACATGCACCAGGACCTCATCGGCACCGGGGACAGGGACGGGCAGGCTCACCAGCGACACACGCAACTGGCCCTCGGGGGTGATTTCGGTGCGGAGCTGGCGGAAATGAGAAGGGAGTGCTTTCACGATGCGATGGGCCCGAGGCGGATGTGGGAGACGGACCGACATGCTAATGCAGACGCGGGCACGCGCGAAAACAAGCGCCTGCCGCCGGGGGCTCCCACCCGCACCGGGCCGCGAATCGCGCAGCGATGCCTGTCAGAACATGCCGGACTGCGAACCGCGCGGCGATGCCTATCAGAACAAGCCGGGCTGCGAGCCGCGCGCCGATGCCGGTCAGAACAAGCCCGCCTGCAATCGCGCCATGTCTGCGGCGTCGCGCGGCGGGCGCCCTCGCCTACTCCTTGTAGTAGACGATCTGATGGCTCGTCGCCAGCAGCTCGCCGGCCTCGCTCCAGATTTCGGCCGACTGATCGTGATAACCGAGGCCAAAGTGCGAGGCCCTCGCCACACCGAGAACCGGCCCCGCACCGTGAGCGCGCAGCTGCGCGTCATCGACATGGAAATAGGTGGTCAGCGACACCGTACCCGCCGGAACCCGCCGTGGCCGGCGGATCACGATGCGCGGAAAAAAGGAGTCGCAGATGGCCGCAAGCGAGACGAAATCGAGCGGCCTTGGCGGATCATCGCGGATCCAGAGCATGGAGAGCGAATCCGGTTCGTGCCCGGCCTGATCGTGCGCGGCGCGTGCACCGCGCACGAAGCGCATGTCATAGCAGCGCGTCCAGGCGGGATAGGCACTGTTGTCCAGGCGGGTCAGGCTAGCCGCGGGCGGCACCTGCGGAAAGCCTGCCTCGGTGCTCGACCAGGTGTGGCGACGTTTGGCAAACACCGCAGTGGCCGTCGTACAGACCTGCCCGGCCTGACGCATCGTCACCGACCAGTGCTGTGTGGAACGATTGGTGCGCTGGGCAGCGGCTTCGATCTCGAAAGCGCCGTCGGCAACCGGCCCCGCAAAGTTGACGGTCAGCGCCACCGGATCACCGAGCCGACGCTCGTCGATCAGGGCCGCATTGAGCATCACGGCGGCGGTCGCGCCGCCAAATGGCCCGACCATGTTGGCATAGTCGGCACAGGTGTTCCCGATCAGCACACCATCGGGTGCCGCACTGAGTGACACCGCCCGATCGATCGGATGGCTGCTGGCTGAAGTCATTCCGGGGCTCCTGGAGGGTCGGATAAGGTCGCCTGCGGATTCTATTGACCTCTTACAATCGGCACCGTTCTTCGATCGAGGTTGCCATGACCGCCCCTGTTGCAAGCGCCGACGGCCTGCTCGCCCGGCTTGCCGAGTTGCTTGGTCCGTCCGCCGTGCTCAGCGACGCCGCGCTGCCGAGCGCCAGTTGTCGGATCGCGCATTTTCACCCCAACCCCGCCGCTGGCAGTGGTACGGCCCGCAACCGCGCAGCAAGTCGCCGAGGTCGTCCGGCTCTGCCATGACGCCGGCGTGCCGGTGACCCCTCAGGGCGGCATGACCGGGCTGTGCGGTGGCGCCCACCCACTGGCGAACGGCATCGCACTGTCGATGGAGCGGATGGTCGGCATCGAGGAGCTCGATCCGGACGGCATGACGTGACGGTGCTGGCCGGCACCTCGTTGGAGACGATTCAACAGGCTGCCGATCGCGCCGGCCTGTTCTTTGCCCTCGACCTCGCGCCCGCGGCTCGTTGCGCGATCGGTGGCAGTTTGTCGACCAATGCCGGCGGCAACCGGGTGATCCGCTATGGCATGGCGCGCGAGCTGGTGCTGGGCTTGGAAGCGGTCTTGCCCGACGGCACCATCGTGCCCATGCTCAACCGCATGCTCAAGAACAACACCGGCTACGACCTGAAACACCTGTTCATCGGCGCCGAAGGCACCTTGGGCATCATCACCCGCATCGTGCTTCGTCTGCATCCCAAGCCAGGCTGCGTGGCCGCCGCGATGTGCGTGGTCGACGGCTATGACCGGGTGCTGGAGGTGTTGCGCACGGCGCGCGCGTCACTCGGGCCGATGCTGTCGGCTTTCGAGGTCATGTGGGGCGACTACTGGCACCTGGCCACCGTGCGCGTGCCCGGCAGCCGGGCGCCGATCGAGATCGGCGGGCACAGTCACGTGATTCTGGTGGAGATGCAGGGGCTGGACGAGACCATCGACGGCCCGCGCTTTGCTGCCTGGCTGGAGAAGATGTTCGAAGACGGCACGATCAAGGACGGCGTCGTGGCCCAGAGCATTGCCGAGATCGCCGCATTCTGGCGCACGCGCGATGCCGCCGCAGAATTCGCCAGCCCGGCAGTGCTCGGCCCGCATCCCTCCTATGACATCGGCCTGCCGGTGGCCCGCATGGAGGAGTTCGTGGCCCGCTCGAAACCCGCGCTGCTCGCGGCGCTGGGCGCCGAATCCGTGCACTACGGGCATATCGCCGATGGCAATATGCATATCGTTGCCTGGGTGCCCGGCGCAGATCCGCAACCCGTCGATGCGATCAGCAGCGCACTCTATGAAACCGTTCGTGATTTCGGTGGCACGGTGTCGGCCGAACACGGGATCGGCCTGGTCAAGAAGAGCTACCTCGGGTTTTCGCGCGATGCCGCGGAGATCGAGCTGATGCGTTGCCTCAAGCGCAGCCTCGATCCGCAGCGCATCATGAATCCCACGAAGATCTTCGACTGAGGCTGTCATGAGCGAGTCCAACACCCTGATGAACGGCGCGCGACGCCTTCGCAGCCTGTTATCCGAGGGCCGGCTGATCAGCGCGCCCGGCGCGGCCGACGCACTGGCCGCCAGACTGGTCGCGGCCGCTGGTTTCGAGGCGGTCTACATGACCGGGCTGGGCGCCACGGCCAGCAGGCTCGGTCAGCCCGACCTCGGCCTGTTGACCCAGACCGAGATGGCCGATCACGCTGGCGCGATGGTCCGGGCCGGCCGGCTGCCGGTGATCGCGGACGCCGACACCGGCTACGGCGGGCCGCTCAATGTGCAACGCACGGTTCAGCAGTATGCGCAGGCCGGAGTCGCGGCGATGCATCTGGAGGATCAGGCCATACCGAAGCGCTGCGGGCAGCTTGCGGGCGTGCGCCTGGTCGAGCGTCACGAGGCGGCCAGCCGCCTGGCGGCGGCAGTCGCCGCCCGGGCGGAATGCGGTGCGGACATGCTGCTGATCGGTCGCACCGATGCCCTGCAGCCGGAGGGGCTCGCCAGCGCGATCGACCGCGCCAAGGCCTATCGCGACACCGGCATCGATCTTGTGTTCATCGATGGTGTGCGAACCCGGGCCGAGGTCGAAGGCATCGCCAGGGGCCTGGATGGCGCCAAGGTGATCTCGCTGGTCGATGGCACGGATGCCGCCGCGCTGACGACGGATCAGTTGCAGGCGATGGGCTTTTCGATCGTGCTCTATGCGGTGACCCAGATGTTCGCCGCCATGCATGCGGCCAGGCTCGCCCTGGCCCACTTGAAGACCCATGGCAGCGCCCATGGGCTGGCACACCAGATGAACTACGCGCAATACGCGGCCATCGTCGGTCTCGAACAGGCCCAAAGCTTCGCCCATCGGCATGAAATCGAGCCCTGAAGCCTGGTCGGGTGTCTCACGGGCCTGTCTGCGCCGCCGCGCACGATCGCCCGCTGCCCGGCTGATCTTTCACCACGCGCACGCCGCGGCGGCCATGACCATGATGCACGATGTCGGTGACGCCCGCCTTACTGTTGCCAAATGTCGGCGAATGACATGTACTTGGCGCCATGACTCCCGCCACCTCGAACGGAACCCGACATGAGCGAAACCCGCGGCGCTGTCCCAGCCGGATCGACATGGCCCACTGAGGGCACCCACCAGATCCCGTTCCGCGCCTATACCGACGAGGCCTTGTACCGACGCGAACTCGAGCGGTTCTTCTACCGCGGGCATTGGTGCTATGTGGGCCTGGAGGCCGAGGTTGCCAGGCCGGGCGATTTCAAACGCACGTCGATCGGCGAGCGTTCGGTGATCATGGTGCGCGCTGCCGACAACGAGATCCACGTGCTGGAGAATGTCTGCGCGCACCGCGGCATGCGCTTTTGCCGAGAACGTCATGGCAATCGCAAGGAATTCGTCTGTCCCTATCACCAGTGGAGCTACACACTCGCAGGCGATCTCCAGGGAGTGCCATTCAGGCGGGGCGTGCGCCAGGACGGCCAGATCCATGGCGGCATGCCGAAGGACTTCAAGACCTCGGAGCACGGGCTCACCAAACTCAGAGTGGCGCGTCGCGGCGGCGTGGTGTTCGCCTCGTTCGATGAGCAGGTGGAATCTCTGGAAGACTTCCTCGGGCCGGACGTCCTGCACTACTTCGACCGCCTGTTCAACGGTCGTCAGCTCAGGATCCTCGGCTATAACCGGCAGCGCATTCCCGGCAACTGGAAGCTGATGCAGGAGAACATCAAGGACCCCTACCATCCCGGGCTGCTGCACACCTGGTTCGTGACCTTCGGGCTTTGGCGGGCCGACAACAAATCGCAGCTGAAGATGGATTCACGCTTTCGGCATGCAGCCATGATCTCGACCCGGGGCGCGATGGGCAAGGCCGAGCAGGTCACGCAGGTCTCGAGCTTCAAGGATGAAATGAAGCTTCACGACCCGAGTTTCCTGGATATCGTTCCCGAAGCCTGGTGGGGTGGCCCGAGCGCGGTCATGACCACGATCTTCCCCAGCGTGATCCTGCAGCAGCAGGTCAACAGCGTCTCCACCCGCCACATCCAGCCCAATGGTCACGGCAGCTTCGATTTCGTCTGGACCCACTTCTGCTTCGAGGACGACGATGAGGAGATGGTGCGCAGGCGCCTCAGACAAGCCAACCTGTTCGGCCCGGCGGGATTCGTCTCGGCCGACGACGGCGAGGTGATCGAGTTCTCGCAGGAAGGCTTCGAAAGCAAGCGGCTCGGCCATGCGGTGGCGGAACTGGGCGGGCATGACGTCGGCAACACCGAGCACATGGTGACCGAAACCCTGATTCGCGGCATGTATCGCTATTGGCGCGATGTGATGGGCGAATGAATCAACGGGGATCACACGCGATGACACTCGATATCCGCTTCGAAGACTGGCTGGCCCTGAACCAACTGAATGCCGAGTATGCGAGCGCGCTGGATAGTGCCCAATGGGAACGCTGGCCGGAATTTTTCACCGAGCAATGCGTCTACCGGGTGCAGCCGCGGGAGAATCACGAACGAGGCTTCCCGCTGGCCACGATGGATCTGAGCAGCAAGGGCATGCTCAAGGATCGCGTCTACGGGATCAAGGAAACCCTGTTTCACGACCCCTATTACCAGCGTCACGTGGTGGGCGCACCGGTCATCCATCGCGCCCAGCCCGATCGCTTCGAGTGCGAGACGAACTATGCGGTCTTTCGAACCAAGCTCTCGGATACCACCACCGTGTTCAATGTCGGCCGGTATCTGGATATCGTGGTGCGCACCAATGACGGCCTGAAATTCGCCAGCCGCGAGTGCATCTACGACAGCGAGATGATTCCGAACTCGATCATCTATCCGATCTGAGTGCCATGATCGGGCACGCGGCGGAAGGCGGCATGCTCACGCAGATCGAGCGCTGTCTGAGGCCGGCGGAAGCGCCCTCGCAGGCGCACGGACGCCACGCCTATCAGGATGGTTGCGCATTCATACCAACGCTGCGCATCGACCCCCCTGGCTGGGAGGAACCGTCCGTGGCACCGTAGGTCACGGTCGGCAAGCGCAGTGCAAGGCTCGACCTTCACGCTAGCGACGACCGGCACCGCTTCGAGGCGCTGCTCGCCCAGGCCGATATTCTGATCCACGGCTACCGCCCGGGCGCCCTGGCCGGCCTGGGATACGGCGCCGACCGTCGCCGGGCGCTGGATCATGCCACCGGTTATCTGATGGCGGCAACGGCTCTGCATGGCCTGTGCGCACGCCTAGAGCATGGTCGTATGCTGCGCGCTCGCCTGTCGCTGGCGCGCACGGCCGCCTTGCTACAGGGCCATCCGCGCGATCCGTCGCGTGCCGAAGTGATTGGCGCGCAGGCCGCACGCGTCGCGGTCGACACCGCTCAGCGCACGCTGGCAACCGCCCCTCAGCGCGCGTGCCCGCCTGCGTGAGCGTCCTCGAAGGGCCTCGGCCTGGGAATCTCGCTGCCGAGCAAGGTTTCCTTCTGAAGCAACATGGCCGCGCCCTGATCCAGACGATCCCGGTTCGCCTCGAGAATTTTCAAGGCGACGCCACGGGCAGCATCCGTCAGTTCCCGCACCGCGCAATCGATCTCGCGCGCGGTTTCCTCGCCGTAGTGCCGTTGCGACGGCGCCGCGACCCTCACCGAGAAACGAGGGCTTGGAATCCTCGTAGGTGAGCTGACCAAGTTTTTCATGCATGCCGAAGCGCATGACCATGCTGCGGGCGATGTCCGTGATCTTCTGCAGATCGTCGGCCGCACCCGTGGAGATCTCATCGAAGATCAGCATCTCGGCCGCACGCCCGCCATAGAGCACGGCCATCTTGTTCAGCAGCTCCCCCCGGGACATCAAAAAACGATCCTCGGTCGGGCGCTGGATGGTGTAGCCGAGTGCACCGACCCCGCGCGGAATAATCGAAATCTTGTGCACCGGGTCCATGCGGGGTAAGGAAAGCGCCACCAGTGCATGGCCCATCTCGTGAAATGCGACCACCTCGCGTTCGTGCTTGTTCAACAGCCGGTTGCGCTTTTCCAGGCCGGCGATGATGCGTTCGATCGCATTGTTGAAGTCACTCATCGATACCGACGACGCGCCCCGCCTGGTGGCCAGCAGGGCAGCCTCGTTGACCAGGTTGGCAAGATCCGCACCGGTGAATCCGGGAGCCAGCTCCGCCACATGCTCGAGCGTGACATCGGGACTCAGGGTGATCCGTTTGATGTGCACCTTCAGAATGGCCAGACGCCCGGTCTTGTCCGGGCGGTCGACCAGCACCTGGCGGTCGAACCGGCCGGCCCGCAAGAGCGCCGGATCGAGAATCTCGGGCCGGTTGGTGGCCCCCAGGAGCACGATCCCCTGCTGCGGATCGAAGCCGTCTAGCTCGGTCAGCAGCTGGTTCAGCGTCTGTTCCTTCTCGTCGTGACCGCCGAAGCCTCCCAGCGAGCGGGCGCGCCCGAGCGCATCGAGTTCGTCGATGAAGATGATGCAAGGCGCCGACTTGGCCGCCTGGTCGAAGAGATCGCGCACGCGCGCCGCGCCCACGCCGACGAACATCTCGACGAACTCGCTGCCGCTGATCGAAAAGAACGGCACCCCCGCCTCGCCGGCCACCGCCCGCGCCAACAGGGTCTTGCCGGTGCCCGGCGGCCCCACCAGAAGCACCCCCTTGGGCATGCGCGCGCCGAGGCGCCCGTATTCACCCGGCTGACGCAGGAAGGCGACGATTTCCTGCAACTCCTCTTTGGCCTCGTCGACGCCGGCGACATCCGCGAACGTGACCTTGGTGTCCTTCTCCACATAGACCTTGGCGCGACTCTTGCCCACGCTCATCAGCCCACCAAAGCCCTGCTTCTCGGCCATGCGCCGGATCACGAACATCCAGAGGCCGAAGAAGAACAGCACCGGCAGAATCCACGACAGCAGATCACGCACGAAGGTGCTCTCGATCACCCCGGAATACTCGACCCCCTTGGCCTGCAGCTTGGCGGCCAGGTCGGCGTCGACCCGGTTCGTGACAAAGAACGGGCGCCCGTCGGGCTCGGGATCCTTGAGCTTGCCCTCCAGCCGGTTCTCGGTCACGTAGACCTGGGCGATCTCGCCCTGCTCGAGCAGCGCCTCGAAGCGGCTGTAGGGCATGACCTCGATCTGCCGGCTGGCCGTCCACCACTGCTGGAACATCAGGATGGCGAACATCGCAACGATCACGTACCAGAAGTTGATCTGCGCCTTCTTGTCCATCGGGATCTTCCTCGCGGGTGCTCGGCTTGCTTTGCCGCCGACATCATAGGACGAGCTTGCGTTGCGCGGGCCGACGCACGCATCCGCAACCGGCTTGACACTGTATGATCGGCTGCGTAGTCTGCCCATTCCCAACAGAATCCGTGCGGCGGGAGGCATCCCTGCGACGCGGTGAGCGAGACAAGCGATGTGCCGTATCGCAGTGGCCGGCCAATTGGCCGACGAACCGTGCGCGCCCCACCCGGAGCCCGGTGATTCCCCCCTGAGTCTGCGCGCCAGACCCTTCGCCGCATGACCACCGAACGGCCCCTGGCGCGTTTGGCGCACAGCATCGCCTGGCTGCTCGGCCTGGGCATTGCCCTGCAGTCTGTCTACTCGGCCTACTTCGGTGTTTCGGATCCCACGATTCACCGGCCGGTGATCGCCTGGATCTGTCTGGTCGTCGTGATTGCGCACAGGTTCCATGTGCGCGCCCAGCGCACCCAGCACATCAGCTGGCCAGCACTGGCCATCGATCTCGCACTGCTGGCACTGATCAGCCTGGGCATCTGGCGATTCCTGGTCAATGCCGACAATGTCGAGAACATGTTGGTCGACTTCTCGCGCGAAGACCAGCTGATCGCCTTTGCCGCCGTGGTCGCGCTGATCGAGGTCTCACGGCGCGAGTTCGGCTGGGGTCTGGCCGCGTTCGCGGGTATCACACTCGCCTATTGCCTGTGGGGTCAGTTCCTGCCGGGCTGGCTCGGGCATGCCGGCTTCTCGCTCGATCAGGCCATGCAGGGGATCTGGTTCGGCTTTCAGGGCGTGTTCGGCATGCCGGTGGCCATCCTGCTCGAGGTGCTGTTCATCTACATCGTTTTCGGCGTGATCCTCGAGGCCACCGGCGCCGGTCAGTCGATGATCCGCATGTCGCTCTGGGTAGTCGGGCGTATCCCGGGTGGCGCGGCCCATGCCGCGATCGTCTCCAGCAGCCTGTTCGGCGCGGTCTCCGGCAGTGTGGTGGCCAATGTGGTCGGTACCGGCACCTTCACCATTCCCATGATCAAGCGCCAGGGCTTCAAGCCGGCGTTCGCCGGCGCTGTGGAGGCCGCCGCCTCATCCGGTGGGCAGATCATGCCGCCAGTCATGGGCGCTGCCGCCTTCCTGATGGCGCAGCTGACCGGCATCTCCTATCTGACCATCTGCGTGGCCGCGCTGGTGCCGGCGCTCATCTACTACGGTTCACTGTTTCTGGCCGTCTATGTGGAAGCGAAGCGCCTGGGCATCCGCGGCCTCGAAAAGCATGAGATTCCGCGCCCCACGGCTCAGGACTGGCTGCACGCGCTGATGTTCATCGGCCCGATCCTCACGATCATCGCGGTCATGGTCGCCGGCCGCTCACCGGCGATGGCGGGTTTCTGGGCCACGGTCATCGGCGTGGCGCTGGGCTTCCTGAACGCCGACGTGCGCCGCAAGCCCTGGGTGCTGATCGACGCCCTGGCGCGGGGCGGTCTGAACTGCGCGCGCATCCTGGTGGCCGTGGGGGCGATCGGCATCGTGATCGCCGGGCTGAATCTCACCGGGCTGGGCCTGAGCTTCGCCCAGGCGGTGCTGGCCGTGACCGATCAATCCTTGTTGCTCGGGCTGATTCTCACCGCACTCGCCTGCATCGCGCTCGGCACCGGGCTGCCCACCCTGCCTTCGTATCTGATCATCGTGCTCGTCATGGGGCCGGCCATCGTCAAGCTCGGCGTGCCGCTGCTGGCCATCCATATGTTCGTGTTTTATTACGGCATCATCTCGCATCTCACGCCGCCGGTGGCACTGGCCGCCATGGCCGCCGCGCCCATCGCCGACGCCAATCCGGTCGCGGTGGCGATCACCGGTACGCGCCTGGCGCTGGTCAAGTTCGTGCTGCCCTTCCTGTTCGTGTTCAGCCCCTCGCTGCTGATCGTGGTGGACTTCGCCTGGGGCGAGTTCCTCTGGGCCATGCTGCGTATCCTGGTCATCACCTACGCCGTGACCACGGCACTGGCGCGTTTCGACCGCCGCAACATGTCCCGGCCCGAGGCGGCGGTTCGTCTGCTCGGCGCTGCGCTCGCGCTGCTCGAATATCCGTCGCTGGCACTGGCCGGAATCGTCATCTCCGTCCTGACGATCCTGATTCATCACCTCGGACGCCAGGGCGCTTCCCCCTCGGCGGCCACATCATTGAACGAAAAGGAGACCCCTCAATGAGATTCCCATTGTCAAAGGTAGCGGGCAGCCTGCTGGCTACGCTGCTGGTCGCCGGCACCGCGATCCCGGCCAGTGCACAGACCACCTCGCTACGCGTGCAGACCGGCTCGCCGGGTACATCGTCATTCGTGTTCATCACCGCGATGCAGACGGTGCTTCAGAAGTACCTGCCGGTGCAGCTGAATGTCACCTCCGGCCAGGCGGCCACCCGCTCCACGCTCGATGCGGCGCGGGGCAATACCGATCTGTTTACGTCGGCGCCCTCGATCAACAAGTACATGGGCGAAGGCATCGCCATGTTTGCCAAGATGAAGGAGGCACCGGAGCTGTTCCACAAGAATGTCCGTGGCATCCTGAATCACGAGCTCGGGCCGTATCACATCCTGGCCTACGAGAGCAGCGGCATCAAGGAACTGAAGGACATCAAGGGCCGCAAGGGTTTCATCGGGCCACCGGGCGGTGCGGCCACCGTGGTGGCGCTGGCGGTCATCGGTGGAGCCACCGGCTACCAGCCCAATGTGGATTTCGAGCAGGCCAAACTCGACTGGACCTCGGGCAATCAGGCCTTTCAGGATCGCCAGGTGGACTTCGCCATCATTCCCACCATGTTGCCCAGCCCGAATGTTGAACAGTTCGCGCTGCTCGACAAGATCCGCCTGCTGGATATCCCGGACGCGGCCCTGGATACCCCGCCGATGAAGAAGATCCTGGGCATTCCGGGGCGCACCATCGTCAAGATTCCGCCCAACGTCTATGGCCCCAACCAGGTCAACACCACGCCGGTCAAGGCCGTGGGCTCATGGGTCGGGCTGTCCACCCGCGTGGGCATCGACGAGGAAATGGTCTATCAGATCACCAAGGCCATCTTCGAGCATATCGATGAGATCCATTCGGCCGCCTCGTTCCTGAAGGGCATCACCATCGAAACCGCGCTCAGCGAGATGAATGCCCCGCTGCACAAGGGTGCGCTGCGCTACTACCGCGAAATCGGCATCAAAGTGCCCGACGCCCTCGTGCCACCCGAGGCACGTTGAGCCCGGGCCGACGCTCCCCCCGCATCGGGCGGGGTGAGCGTCGGTTCAGGACAATCCGTATCGCGCATTGTCCGCACCCAGCGCCGGGCTGCTCAGGGCTTCATCCTGGGTTCGCATCGATGGATCCAGCGGCACCGGCAATGCGCTCAGGCGGGCACCCTCGGCCCCCGCGATCGTTCTGTCGAACAAGCCGCGTGCGCGAAACTGCGGGTCATCGAGCGCCTGCCGGACATCCTGCACGATCGAACAGCAACAGTCGGCCGCTGCGAACACGCGCCGCCAGTGATCGGCGGATTCACTGGCGATCCGTTGCGCAACCTGCTGCGTGGTGCGGGCCGGGTCGAGCCGATCGTCACGCAGTGAGTCGTCCAGCCCGATCGCCTCACAGAAGGCGGCCCAGAATTTCGGCTCGATCGGGGCGGCGGCCAGAAACTGCCCGTCGCGCGTTGGATAGATCCGATAGCGCGGCGATCCACCGGTGACCATGGCATCGCCATTGCCCGGCCATTGACCGGCCCCCAGACCGTTGCCGATCGCCCAGTACATGAACGGGAACAGATTGTCCGCCATCGCAATGTCGAGATACGCGGGCTTGCCGCTGCGGTCGCGCTCACGCAGCGCGAGCAGGATGTTCATGACCGCCGGATACGAGCCGGCGGCAATATCGGCGATCAGCGCCGGCGGCACCACCGGTGCCTGATCGGGGCCGCGGCTCAGTGCCAGCAAACCGGCATCGCCGATGTAGTTCAGATCATGGCCGGCAACATCGCGCTTCGGCCCGTGCTGCCCATAGCCGGTGATCGCGCAGTAGATGATGTCGGGCTTGATCGCGCGGACATGCTGGTAGCCGAGCCCGAGGCAGTCCATCACGCCCGGGCGAAACTGCTCGACGATCACATCGGCCTGTTCGAGCAGCGGGCGCAGACGCTCGCAGGCATCGGGGGCCTTCAGGTCGATGGCGATGTTGCGCTTGCCGCGATTGAGCATCGCGAAGTTGACGCTCGTGCCAGACCAGCGCGGCTCATAGGTGCGCATCTCGTCACCGCGGCCCCGGGCGCTCGATCTTGATCACCTCGGCACCGGCCTCGGCCAGGAACAAGGTGGCCATCGGCCCAGGCAGCAAGGTGGAGAAATCGAGCACCTTGATATCGGCAAGCGGCCCGCTCATGCTTTGTCGGCCCGTCGTTTGGCCACCACCGCACGCCGTGCCGGCGCATAGGCCGGCGCGCCCGTGGATTCGAAGATCGCCTGGCAGACATCGTAGTGCCAGGCGAGCCCGCCGCGCACGACCCGCTCGATCGGGCCGTCGGGATAGCCCAGCCCCAGGCGGCAGGTGAGATCCATGTCGGCCTGGGACGCGAGCCCTTCATCGAGCAGGCGCAGCGCGGCGTTGACCTTCGGCCGCAGCAGACGATCGATGATGCGGCCGGCCTGATCGGCCGAGACCACCACGGTGAGCCCGTGCGATTCGAACAATGTGCGGGCCGCCTCGAGCGCCGCCGGCGACGTGGCCGGCTGACGAACCAGTTCGACCAGTGGCGAGGGCGGATCATCTCCATTGCGATAGCGGGCAAAGCCGACCACATTCGAGCCCTCAGCCCCGGCCGCCTCGCCCGTGTGAACACCGAGCGATTCCGTGCCCAGTTCGACCAGGATCGCGCTCAGGCGCTCGTCGGGCTGCAGCGGCACGCCCGAGACCACGAGCACCTCAGCATCATCGAGCGGACCAGCGCCGGCCAGGAACGGGTCACCAGCCGGGAATGAACGGCTTCGCCGCGTAAGTTCATCGCATAGCGCATATCAGCCTCCGAACATCCTGCTGGGGTCATAGGTGAAGAAACCCCGACCCGATTTGCGGCCAAGCAGGCCGGCGGCCACCATCCGCCGCAACAACGGCGGCGCGGCGCTGCGCGGATCGAGCGTCGCCGGATAGAAGGCCTCGCAGAGCCTCACCTGCGTGTCCAACCCGATGAGATCGATCAACTCGAGCGGCCCCATCTTGTAGCCGAGCCCGACCTTGATCGCGGTATCGATATCGGCCGCGCTGGCCACACCGGCCTCGACCGCGCGAATCGCGTCGTTATTGAACGGCACCAGCAAGGCATTGAGAATGAAGCCCGGTTTGTCCTGGGTGCGCACCGGAATCTGCCCGGCCGCTTCGGTCCAGGCCCAGGCGCGCTGGAAGGTCTCGTCCGAGGTCAGCAACCCGGGGGACATCTCGATCAGCTTCATCAGCTGCGCGGGCAGACAGAAATGCATGCCGACGACGCGGTCGGGTCGCTGGCAGCCCGAGGCGATCTCGGTGATCGACAACGTGGAGGTGTTCGATGCGAACAGGGTGTGCTCGTGACACACGGCGTCCAGCGCACCGAACAGCCGCTTCTTGGTGGCGAGGTCCTCGAACACGGCCTCGATCACCAGATCGCATTGCGCCAGGCCGTCGAGCGCGGTGGTGGCCGAGAACCGGGCCAGCACCGCGTCCCGATCTTCGGCACGCATCTTGCCGCGCTCGACCGACTTGGCAAAGAAACCCGCGGTCTGCGCCGAGGCGCGCTCGAGCGCCTCTGCAGACTGGTCATAACAGATCGTGCGAAACCCGGCGCGCGCGGCGACGATCGCAATGCCGGCCCCCATGGTGCCACCGGCACCGCAGACACCGACGGTCTGGATTGGCTTGGTCATCGTGTTCTGAAGCTCCGTCCGATGAGTTGGCGATGAATCTGGTTGGTGCCCTCCCAGATCTGCGTGATCTTGGCGTCGCGCATCAGACGCTCCACCCGGTGGTCGCGGCAGTAGCCATAGCCGCCGTGCATCGCCAGATCCGAGGCACGCATCTTCGCAATCGAGGCCTCAAGACCGAAGTCGGCGGCACCCTGCTCCACCAGTTCCCCCACATAGTCGAGCCAGCGCTCGGCCATGGCGAGATCCGTGGCCAGGTCGGCGAGCATGAACTGATTGCCTTGGAAATCGATCACCCGCTGGCGCGACTGCACCCGCTCGTTCATGTAGCCCACCATGTCGCGAAAGGCCGCCGTGGCAATGCCCAGCGCATGCGCGGCCACGCTCGGGCGCGACTTGTTCAATGAGGCGAGCAGAATCCGCAGGCCATCGCCCGGCTCGCCGAGCAGATTCGCACGCGGTACGCGCGCACCATCGAAAAGCAGTTCCACCGTCGGCGCAGCGCGATGGCCCATCTTGTCTTCGACCCGGCCCACCGAGAACCCCGGCGTGTCGCGCTCGACGATCAGGGCAGATATTGCCGCCTTCGGATCATCGATACCGGACCACTTCCCGAACAGCAGAATCCGCTCGGCGCGGTCCCCGTTCGAGATGAAGATCTTGCGGCCGTCGATGATGATGTCGTCACCATCGTCGCGAAAGCGGGTCTTCATGCCGGTGGCGTCCGAGCCCGCATCGCTCTCGGTGATCGCCAGCGAACCGAGGCCGCCTTGGGCGATTGCCGGCAGCAGACGCTGCTTCTGCGCTTCGGTGCCGAAGTCCACCAACGGCTTCATGCCGTGACAGTTTGTGGCATAGATGATGCCGGTCGAGGCGCAGGCCTCGGAGATCATCTTTACCGCTTCAAGATACACAGCGAAGCGCACCGGGCTGCCGCCGTAGGCTTCCGGCAGGAACAAGCCGTTCAAACCCAGTTCATTGACGGCCGCCATACTGGCTTCGGGGTAGGCGGCCTGCGCATCGTAGCGCGCGGCATTGGGCGCGATGACCTCGGCGCAAATGCGCCGCACCTGATCGAGGATCAGGGTTTCGTCACCGCTGAATCCACGTTCGCGCTCAAGCTGATCAAAGAGCTTCATCAGTGATTCATCCCCTGGGCGCCGTCGATGTACAAGGTCTCGCCGGTCAGAAACGGAATATCCTCGGCGAGCAGACTCGCCACCAGACGGGCCACATCCTCGGCCGAGCCCGGCCCGCCGGTGGGTATGCGCCGTGCCAGCCACTCACGAATGCCCTTGCGGGAAAGAAAATCCCGGTTGAGATCGGTGGCGATATAGCCGGGCGCCACATTGAGCACCTTGATTCCGTGGCGCGCCCACTCCACGGCCAGGCAGCGGGTCATCGCGCCCACCGCGGCCTTCGAGGCGCAGTAGGCCAGATGCTCGACCACGCCCAGCTTGTCGAAGAAAGAACCGATGTTGATCAGCCGGCCCCGGCTGGCCTGCAGATACGGAAACGCCTCGCGCGCCACCACCATGACCGCGGTGGCATTGATACGCATCACGGCTTCGTATTCGGCCGTGCTCAGCTCATGGCTGGGGGCCGCCCGATGCAGCCCGGCATTGTTCACCACGCCCATGATCGGCCCGGCTGCGGCCACCTCGGCCAGCACAGTGCGAACCGCGGCCTCGTCGGTGACATCACAGGCCAGGGCGCGCCCCACGGAGCACTCGCCGCTGCGCGACATACTCACCGGCTCGAAACCGCGCCGGTCGAGTTCGATGGCGATCGCCGCGCCGATCCCCTTGCTGGCCCCGGTGACGACGATCTGCCCGCGCCGGGGGCTGGCTTGCTCGCGCTCAGGCATCCTTGAACTCCGGCTTGCGTTTGGCCACGAAGGCGGCCGCGCCTTCCACGGCATCGTCGGTGGAAAACGCCAGCGTGTTCAGATCGGCCTCGATCTTCAAGCCCTCGGACACCGGCACATCGCCCGCGCGCATCACCGCCTCGCGCGCGAAACCGAGCACCGGCAGGCTGTAGCCGCTGAAGGTGCGCGCGAAGGCAACGCCATCGGCCAGGGCGTCCTCGCCGATCAGCCGATGCACCAGGCCGATCCGTTCGGCCTCCTCGGCTGCCACGGTGCGCCCGGTCATGACCATCTCGAGGGCCCGCCCCTCGCCGATCAGGCGTGCCAGGCGTTGCGTGCCCCCATAGCCCGGAATCACGCCGAGTTTGATCTCCGGCACGCCCACCTTGGCGTTGGGCGTGGCCAGGCGGAAGGTGCAGGCCAGCGCCAGCTCGAGCCCGCCGCCGAACGCATAGCCATTGATCAGGGCCACCGAGGCCACCGACAGGCGATCGAGCTTGGCGAAGGTGAGCTGACCGAACTCGGCACCGCGCTTGCGCTCCACCAGCGTGCGCCCCTCGAACTCCTTGATGTCGGCCCCGGCGCAAAAGGCCTTGTGCCCGGCGCCCGTGATCAACAGTGCGCGCACCTCACGGTTGCGCCCCCAGGCGTCTACCTGATCAAAGGCCGCGGAGAGTTCCTGCAGCACCTGCGCGGAAAGCGCATTGAGCGCTTCAGGCCGGTTCAGACGCACGAGCGCGAACTCCTCGTGCCGGCTCAGTTCGACAGTCATCGATGATTCTCCTTTTCGGGGTCGTAGCGCACGGGCATCGGCACCAGTGCGCCCTGGCGCACCATCTCGACCAGCTCGCGCTTGAGGATCTTGCCGCTTGCGGTGAGCGGAAACGCATCAACGCGCAGAAAGTACTCGGGCATGTCATAGCGCGACAGCCCCTCGCGGGCCAGGTGCGCGAGGGCCGCAGCCGCATCGATCGAGCCGATCACCGCCAGGCAGACCCGCTCACCGAGACGCTCGTCCGCAACCGGAAACACCGCGCATTTCTCGATCGCCGCATGGCGCAATGCCAATGCCTCTATCGAGGCCGGATAGATGTTGTGCCCGCCCCGGATGATCAGATCCTTGAGCCGGCCCTCGATCTTCAGGTTACCCTGGGCGTCCATCACGCCCAGATCGCCCGACAGGAACCAGCCGTCACGATTGAAGCTCTTTTCGGTGGCGGCCTGATTGCCGAAATAGCCGAGCATCAGCGCAGCGCCACGGCCACCGATCTGGCCCACGACACCCGCCGGCACCTCGCGATCATCGTCCGCCGGATCGAACAGCCTCACCTCATAAGCGGGCCCGCCCCGCCCGCAGGTCTGCACGATGGTCTCGGTGGCATCGTCAGGATGCGTGTACTGATGCGAGGAGTTCTCTGTCATTCCATAGACGTTCTGCGGTGTGACCCCTTGTTCGACGAAGGCGGCAGCCACGGTCGGCGGGATGGCAGCACCGGCCATATAGAACATCCGGACGCTGCCCAGACGCGAAAGACCACGGCGCTTCTGTTCGGCAAGGATATCCATCGCATGCGTGGGCACGCCCATCACATAGCTGGCGCCCGTTTCGATGAGCCAGTCGAGCCGGCCCATCCCGGCGGGCGGATCATCGGTGATCAGCTCGCAACCGGCCACCAGCCACTGCGCCACCGCCACCCAGGCGATGTGATGCGACAGCGGCGACAGCGTGGCAATGCGTGTGTCGGGCCCGTGACGCCAGTCGCGCACCAGATCGCGGGCATTCGCGAGCAGGGTATTGTCCGAGTGCATCACGCATTTCGGCGCCCCGGTGGTACCGGAGGTGAATGCCAGATAAACCACCTTGTCCGGATCATCCAGCGGCGGGGAGAGATCGGCGCAAGGCGCTTGCGCCGCATCATCGCCGACCGTGGCCGAGATCATCTCGGGAGTCCAGAGCGCCCGCAAAGACTGTGCGTGCGCGAGGGCCTCGGCAATCTGCCCGGGGCGGCCGTCGGCGCCCCATCCCGGCGAGGTCAGCAGCAGGCGCGAACCCAGCTCGTCCAACAGCCGCACGATCTCGCCCGCGGTATGGGTGCGATGCAGGCTCGGATTGCAGGCCACGCCATTGCGCGAGCAAGCCAGAAGCAACGCGACCGATTCGAGCCGGTTGTCCGACCAGATCGAGACCCGCTCGCCGGCCGTGATGCCAAGCGCGGCGATGCGCTGCGCGCAGCGATCGACCATGACTTTCAGCGCTGCCCAGGTCAGCCGCTGACGGCCGTCGCGGATTGCATGGGACTGACCGCGATCTGCGGCATGGGAGCACAGCAAGCCATAGAGCGTCTGCTGCGCCCAATGTCCGCTGGCGTAATAACGACGCGCCAGCGCCGGTTGATGAAGTGTCAGGTACGGGCGCATGAGGCCACTCGCGGTTGACCGACGGGAGAGCCCGTGAGCTTCGGGCTCACTTGCCGAACTTGCCGGCATCGGGCTGACGCTTCTCGGCGAAGGACTTCGACAGCTCCTTCGACTCCTCCGTGCGGAGGTAGCCGCGCAGCAGCAGGTCATGGGCCATTCTCGACAGACCCGACACGCCACCGTGGCGGGCATTGAACGCCGCCTTCAGCGAGGCCAGCGCGAACGGCCCGCGATCGGCGATCTCGAGCGCCATGGCGCGGGTTTCCTCGGCCAGCTTGTCGTCGGGCACCACTTTGTTGACCAGACCCCACTCGAGAGCCTCCCGCGCGCTCAGCTTCGGATTGCGGAACCACATTTCCTTGGCACGCTTCTTGCCGATCAGGTCTTCCAGGGCCCAGGTGCCATAGCCGGCATCGAACGAACCCATCATCGGCCCCACCTGACGAAACACCGCGCTTTCCTTGGCGATCGTGATGTCGCAGACCACGTGCAGCACATGACCGCCGCCCACCGCATAACCATTGACCGAGGCGATCACCGGCTTCTGCAGTTTTTCGATCGATTCATACATCTCGAGGGTCGGCAGGACGCCGGCATACAGATTGGTGTCCTCCATGCCATCCTTGCGCCCGCCGATGCAGAAGAAGCGATCGCCGGCGCCGGTGATCACGATGACCCGGGTGCGGGTCTCGCGGCGGATCGCGTTGATGCAATCGCGCAGCTCGTGGCACATGGTTTCGTTGAACATGTTGCCGTCTTCGGGGCGATTGAGCGTGATCGTGCCGATCGGGCCGTCTTCCTCGTACAGGATGGTTTCGAATTCCATGCAGGCATCTCCAGGGTTTCGGGGCGCGACCGCCTGGCCGCACCGCTTCTCACGCCCGGCCGCACACGGGCTGGGCCGGCCACCAGGCGATATCATCGCGAATTACAGCATGACCGTCGAAAAGCGCGATCCGCGCAATGACCAACAACGCGCGGCACTTGGCAAGGCTGAACGCCGGCGGGCCCGACCCAGAGAGACAAGACATGGAAAAGCGCATTCTCACCACGCATGTCGGCAGCCTTCCGCGGCCTGCCGAGCTGATCGCCCCGATCGTCGCCAAGGATCGCGGGGGCGACTACGACGCCGAGGCTTTGCAGGCCCTGATCGCGCAGGCGGTCGACGCTGTGGTCAAGGCGCAGATCGAGGCCGGTGTCGATATCGTCTCGGACGGCGAGCAGTCCAAGCCTTCATATACCAACTACATGAAGGATCGGCTGAACGGATTTGGAGAGGGCGGCACCGATCTGATGATGCCGCAGGACCTCGAACTCAATCCCAATTTCCGCGCGATGCTGGCCAGGAATGACGTGGCCAATCCGCTCAAGCCACCGGCATGCATCGGCCCGGTCAGCACGAAGGACAAGGCACCGCTGCTCGAAGATCTGCGCAACTTCCGCGCCGCGGTCGACCGCCATCGTCCGGCGGGCGTGTTCATGAACGCGGCCACACCAGGCGTCATCTCGATATTCATGCCCAATGCCTACTATCGCAGCGAGGACGAATATGTGTTCGCGCTGGCCGATGCCCTGGCCGAGGAGTTCGAGGCCATCGTCGATGCCGGGTTCCAGCTCCAGGTGGACGCGCCCGATCTGGCCATGGGCCGGCACATGGCCTACAAGAATCTCTCGCTGGAGGAGTTCCGAAGCCGCGCGCAGCGCAATGTCGAAGCGCTGAACCATGCCACGCGCAATATCGCGCCAGAGCAGATGCGCATGCATTTGTGCTGGGGCAATTATCCCGGGCCGCACACCTGCGACGTGGCGATCGGTTCGGTGCTCGATATCGTCATGAAGGCACGCCCACAGACTCTGTTGTTCGAGGCGGCCAATCCTCGCCATGCGCATGAGCATCGGGCCTGGGCCGAGCGCAAGCGCGACATCCCGGACGACAAGATCCTCTGCCCCGGCGTCATCGACACGAACACGAACTGCGTCGAACATCCGGAACTGGTGGCCGAGCGGCTCGAACAGTTCGCGGCGATCGTCGGCGGCGACCGGGTCGTCGCGGGAACCGACTGCGGCTTTTCCACCGTGGTCGACCGGCCCCGCGTGTTTCCGGATTTCGTCTGGCAAAAGCTCAAGTCCCAGCGCGAGGGCGCAGACATCGCCGCCAGGCGCATCTGGGGCTGATCCGGATGGCGATGATGATCCGCCGTGGGTTCATCCGCCATGGGTTCATCCGCCGTTGCTTCATCGGCCTGCTGGGCAGTCTGGCGCTGTCTGGTGCAACGCGCGCCGCGGAGTCGCTCGACTTCAAGGCAGAGCATCTGCTCGAGATGCCGATGGACATGCGCGATGCCGCCCTGCCCCGCGCACCGGACGACCTCGAGCGCTTCGAGCGTCGTTTTCAGTTCGGGCTGGGCCAGGTGAGCAGCCCTGAGATCACGAACACGGTGCCGATGTTCGGGCTCGAGGCCTGTTTCCCCTCGGGCGCCGGTCGCGGCTGGTTGCTGAGCGCATTTGCCGACCCCTATCGTTTCAGCGGGCAGGCGGCCGATACCGTGATCTAGCCGTTGTACGGCAGCCATCCCGCGCTGCCAGCGCGTTTCACGGCCCGCACCCGCGGGGTCGGCGGCCACGCCTTGCACGCCGGTCTGAGCCTGGCCAGGGTCCGGGGTTTCGGACACCATGACGATCACCGGCTGCAACTGGGCCTGGGCCTCGAGGCGCTCGATGTCAGCAAGATGCGGGTGGATTTCACCACCACGGGGCTGAGCCAGAACTTCGAGGGCAGCGTCGGCTATGCGGCAACCTATATCAGCCTGACCCCGTTCATCGGCTAAGGGCTGCGCCGCGAGGCCTGGGGCCCGGCGTGGCGCGGGTTCTCCCGCTGCCGCGTCCAGCCTAGAGACGCGCAATCTGGCGCGCCAGGGCCAGAAACTGCGCACGGTCGGCGGCGCTCAGAGGTTCGAGGATTTCATCCTGAAGGCCGCGCACGACCGGCAGCAATGCCCGTCGGATACGCTCGCCCTCGGCGGTCAGCGACAGCTCACGCGCCCGTCGGTCGCGCTCACTCACCACCCGCCGGATCCAGCCCTTTTGCTCGAGGCGATCGATCACGCCACCGATCGTGGCGCGATCGTAGGCGATCATCTCCGCGACGCGCGCCTGATCTGTGGCCGGATGCGCATGAATCGCATCCAGGGCGACGAACTGAACCGGCGTTACATCAAAGCCCGCGGCCTGGGTGCGCTGCGCGAAGATCTGGGTGGACTGCTGGTGCAGGCGCCGCAGCAGGTGCCCGGGCATCGCGAGAGAGTCCATCCCTTTGCTCCATTCGATCGGAAATTCGCGTTCGGTCACGTCCTCGGCCGTGCCCGTTAATAAGTATACATACCTGATTGACGCCACTTAGTAAGTATAGATATTATCTGCCTGCGCACACGCGGCATGCTGATGACGCGCTGCAACCCGAGGAGACTGGCAATGCAGTTCTACAAGGATGGCTTCAGAGGCGGGAACCCTGACATCAAGCAGGCGGCACCCAACAGGCGCAGCCGCGGCCCCAATGAACCGCTTCCGGAAAAAGTCGACGTGCTCATTGCCGGCACCGGCCCCGCTGGTCTCTGTCTGGCCGCGCAGTTGTCGCAGTTTCCCGAGATCGACACGATGATCATCGAGCGCATGCCCTCGAACATCATCAAGGGCAAGGCCGATGGCATCAACACGCGCACGATGGAGATGTTCCAGGCCTTCGGCTTTGCGGACAAGGTCAAGCGCGAAACCTACTGGGTCAACCAGACCGCGTTCTGGATGCCCGACCCGGTCACCCCGGAGCACATCAAGCGCGTCGGCCGCGTGCAGGATGTGGCCGATGACAGCTCGGAGATGCCGCACATCCTGATCAACCAGGCCAGGCTGCACGAGTTGTTCCTCGAAGTGATGCGCAACTCCCCGTCGCGTCTCGAGCCAGACTACAGCTGGGAGGTGGTCGGTCTGAGCATCGACCCCGAAACCGATGATCATCCGGTGACCGTCACGCTCAAGGATGCCAGCGGCGTGAACTGGTGGGCCACCCGCACCGTGCGCGCGAACTACGTGGTTGGATGCGACGGCGCGCACTCCGCGGTGCGCAAGGCGATCGGCGGTGAGCTGCACGGTGACGCGGCACACCAGGCCTGGGGGGTCATGGATATCCTCGCCAACACCGACTTCCCCGACGTTCGCCAGAAGTGCCTGATCTCATCCGCAAACGAGGGCAATGTGCTGATCCTGCCGCGCGAAGGCGGCTATGTTTTCCGCATGTACGTGGAGCTCGACAAACTCAACCCCGATGAGAAGGCATCGAGCCGCAAGTTCACCCAGGACGACATGATCGCGGCCGCCAACCGGATCATCCGCCCATATTCGATCGACGTGAAAGAGGTGGTCTGGTGGTCGATCTATGACATCGGCCACAGCATCACCGACAAGTTCGACGATGTCGGCGAAAGTGGCGATCGAGATCCCCGGGTATTCACCGCCGGCGATGCCTGCCACACCCACTCTCCGAAGGCCGGCCAGGGCATGAACGTATCGATGCAGGACACCTTCAACCTGGGCTGGAAGCTCGTGCATGTGCTGCAGGGGCGGGCCGACGCAAGCCTGTTGCGCACCTACTCCCGGGAGCGGCTCACCGAAGCCAAGCGGCTGGTCGAGACCGATCATGAATGGGCGCGGATCATGTCCGCACCCACGACCCAGGCCGAGCGTGACGGCTCCGAAGAACCGCGCATCATCCGCCAGTTCAAGGCCAATCTGGAGTTCACCGGCGGCACCGCAGTGAAGTACGACCCCTCGCTGCTGTTCGCGCCTGCCACGCACCAGGCGCTTGCCAGGGGCGAGGAGATCGGGCGGCGCTTCCACTCGGCGCCGGTGGTGCGCCTGGCCGACGCCAAGCAGATGCAGCTCGGCCATGTTGCGCAGGCCGATGCGCGCTGGCGGATCTACGCATTTGCCGGCAAAGGCGATGGCTCCGATCCGGGATCGGCGATCCACCGACTCTCCGACTGGCTCGAGAACGACCCGGACTCCCCCGTGCGCAGACACACGCGGCAGGGCGAGGACATCGATGCGGTGATCGACTTTCGCGCGGTGTTTCAGCAGACCTTCGATCAGCTCGCCTACGAGGATATGCCGTCCCTGTTGAAGCCCCGGACCGGCAGGCTCGGTCTGCAGGATCACGAGAAGATCTTCTGCGTCGATCACAAGGGTGCCGGCGACATCTTCGAAATGCGCGGAATCGATCGCCACAGGGGTTGCATGATTGTCGTGCGCCCCGACCAGTACGTCGCCAATGTCCTGCCGCTGCAAGGCTTCGATGAGCTGGCGGCATTCTTCGCCGGCTTCCTGCGCTAAGGCGGCAATGAGCGCGCGCAAGGCGCGCTCGTCAACCGCCCGTGGGGCTCCCCAAAAGACCCGGCCACGCAACATGGGGCGGCGATGTCCGGCTGCGCGCTCGATCAGTCCGAAGCATGCGCCAGCCGGCAGCCTGATTCACGACTCTGGGATCGATGCCTGCCGCGGGTATTGCCAGGTTTCGGACGCCCGCGCACAATCGCTACGCGCGCCGATCGCCGCTGCGGCCGTGCAATCATGACATTCCATGAGATGCCGGCCAGGCAGCATCACTGCCTGCGCGAGAACAATCAGAACCAGGGACGGACGCAAGCCGGCCCGCGGGCGCGAATAGGCCCGCACCACAGGAGACACCAGATGGCTCGCTTTAAACACGTGATGGGCGCAGCGCTTTGCACCGCGATGCTGACCCTGACCCCCACGGCCGCCCACGCGCGCGTGACCGCGCTCGAGATCCTCGAACAGCAGAATCCGTCGTTCGAGGGCGCCAGCTTCGCCGCCGCCGGCACTTATCGCCGGATCGTGGCGCGCGCGCATTTCGCGGTAGATCCAAGTGCCCCGGCGAACGCCGCCATCGTCGACATCGACAAGGCGCCACGCAACGCAGCCGGTGAGGTGGAGTTCAGCAGCGATCTGGTGATCCTCCAACCCAGCGACCCGCAGCGCGGCAATCACCGGCTGTTCTACGAAGTCTCCAATCGCGGGCGCAATCTGAGCTTCCCGCTGCTCAACGACGGCCCCTACGCGCCAGACCCGAGCACCGCCAAGCAGGCCGGCAACGGCTTTCTGCTCAATGCCGGGTACACCGTCGTCTGGAGCGGCTGGCAACCCGATCTGCCGGGCAAACTGGTCGACCTGACCGTCCCCGTCGCCGCAGGTGTCACCGGCATGTCGCGTGAAGAATTCATCTTCGACGCCGACGGGGCCACTGGCAAAGGCCCGCTGACCTATCCGGCCAGCGATCTCGATCCGGGCAAAGCAACGCTTACGGTCCGCGTCAACGAGCAGGACGAGCGACGCACAGTCGATGGCCTGGCATTTCGCTATGTCAATGACCGGGAAATCGAAATCAGCCGGCCGGCGGGCCTGCCTGCTGGTGCGATCTACGAGTTCATCTATCCGGCGAAGGATTCCCTGGTGACCGGCCTCGGCTTTGCCGCGGTGCGCGATCTCGTGTCATGGCTGCGCGGCGCGCCCGGCCATGATGTCCCGCCACCGGTGGCCCGCATCGATCACACGATCGGCCTGGGCATATCGCAGGCCGGTCGCTTACTGCGTGATTTCATCTATCAGGGCTTCAATGCCGACGAGACCGGCCGCCAGGTCTTCGACGGCGCGATGGCGCACATCGCCGGCTCACGCAAGACCTTCACGAACTACCGCTTCGCCCAGCCCGGCCGCTATTCGCGCCAGCACGAAGACCATGCCTATCCGGGTGACCAGTTCCCGTTCACCTACGGCGAAACCTTCGACCCACTCACCCAGCGCAGTGACGGCATTCTCAAGCAATGCCGCGCCAACGCAACCTGCCCCAAGATCATCCATACCGACACCGATACCGAATTCTGGCAGGCCCGTGCATCGCTGGTCGCCACCGACCCGGCTGGCCAGCCCACCACGATTCCGGACGACGTCAGGCTGTATTACCTGGCCGGCACCCAGCACTACACGATCGCGGGCGCGCCCATCAAGGCCGACAAGGCCTGCGCTTTCGACAACAATTACTTCCATGTCGGTGCGGTCATGCGCGGTCTGGTCCATGCGCTCGATCAATGGATCACTGACGGCACGCTACCGCCTGCCAGCCGCTTCCCGAACAGGGTCGGCGCCACGCTGGTGAAACCCGCCGAACTCGCCCTGCCGGCGATTCCCGGCCTGGAATACCAGGCCAAGCTCAATCGCCTGCAGGTGATGGATCACTCGGTCATGCCGCCGGCCCAGGGCGCCGAGTACCCGGTCTACGTTGCCAACGTCGACAACACCGGCAATGCGATCGACGGCGTCAGGCTGCCACGCATCGCGGTGCCGCTCGCGACCCATGCGGGCTGGAACCTGCGCAAGGCGGGTTTTGCCAAGGGTGAGCTGTGCAGCCTGTCGGGAAGTTATGTCCCGCTGGCCAAAGACCCTGCCGGGAAGCAAGCCGGAGATGGCCGCCCGGCCATCTCCGAGCTCTACCGCAACGAGGCCCAATACATGGCCGCGGTGGAGGCACAGATCGCCTCGCTTACCGCGCAGCGTCTGGTTCTTGCAGGCGACGGCGAGATGCTGCGGGAGCGGGCCCGGGCGCACTGGCAAAGGTTGGTTCAGTAATCCCGGCCGCGCACATAGGCGCGGCCCTTCGAATCCCGATCGCGAGCATGCTCGCTCCGCTCCCACCAAGCAAAAGAGCCCGCTGCGCGGGCCCTTTCACTTGGCGGAGAGCGAGTCCGTCACATTATCCAGTTAGCGACTTCCTCGCAACGTCGCCACACGCATACGCAACATACCGTCGAAAATACCGTCACGCTCACGACGCAACGCAACCGCTCTTGACCATAGGCCCACACGCCTTAGAGCGATGAGCAAAGCAGGCCGCTATCCACGTGACCCCGGCTGCCACGAAGCCGTCAGCGCTTCCGCCTGCTGCAATACCGTCTGTACGGCAGCGTCCTGGAGATCTGGCGGGTAACCGTACTTGCGCAGGATCCGTTTGACCAGCACGCGCAGGCGCGCTCGGGCTGATTCGCGATGAGCCCAGTCAACGGCGACGTTCTCTCGTAGGCTGACCAGCAGCTCGTGAGCAATCACACGAAGCTTGTCGTCCCCCATGACTTGCAGCGCAGACTCGTTCTCGGCCAGGGCGTCATAGAACGCTATCTCGTCAGCAGACAGCCCCTGCTCCTCACCGCGATTACGCGCAGCCCGGATATCCTGGGCCAGCTTGATCAGCTCTTGCAGCACCTCGGCTGTGGTGATGGCGTTGGCGTGGTAACGCGCAATGGCATCTTCCAGCCGTTCGGTGGAGGCGCGGGTCTCGACCACGTTGGTCCGGGTCCGAGAGCGGATACTGTCATTGAGAAGCTTGCGCAGCGCTTCCAGCCCCAGATTCTTCTTCTCCATCTGCTGTACTTCGAGCAGGAATTCGTCGGAGAGAATGGAAATATCCGGCGTCTGGACACCGGCCGCGGCCAGGATATCAACGATCTCGGTGGAGACCACGGCGCGGCTGACGATCTGCTGGATTGCCAGCTCGCGATCCTGCCGGGTAGTACCTGAGCCGCCCGCCGTCTTGACCAGCGCGGCCCGGATGGCCTGGAAGAAGCCGACTTCCTCCCGGATTCGACGCCCCTCGTCCGAACTTGCCGCCAGTGCGAAAGCCTTCGACAGTGCCAGCACGGCATCCGCAAAGCGTCGTTGCGCCTGCTTCTTGGCCTCAGATGTCTTCTCCGCCGCGGCCCATTGCTGCTGCTTGTCGAGAATCCATTCGATAGCGCCCGCCATCATGGTCAACCGTTCGCCGGGCATACCGCCCAGGCCCGTGCGGTAGTCGAAGCCGTGGAACATGTCGCGCACGATTTCGTACTTTTCCAGCAGCACCGCCACGGCTTCGGCTTCGTCGATACCGGTCTTGTCCTGGTCGGGCTTGGAGTACTGCGCGAGCGCGGATTTCAGGTTCTGGGCGATGCCGATGTAATCCACGATCAGGCCCGCCGGCTTGTCGCGAAATACACGGTTGACGCGGGCGATGGCCTGCATCAGACCGTGGCCGCGCATCGGCTTATCGATGTACATGGTATGCATGCTGGGCGCATCGAAGCCGGTCAGCCACATGTCACGCACGATTACCAGCCGCAGCGGGTCCTGCGAATCACGGGCGCGCTTGGCCAACAAATCCCGCCGCGCCTTGTTCCCGATGTGCTGCTGCCACTCGACCGGGTCAGAGGCCGCGCCGGTCATCACGATCTTGACGCTCCCGGCATTGTCATCATCGCTGTGCCAGTCGGGGCGTAGCTTGATGATCTCGTCGTAGAGTGCCACGCAGATGCGCCGGCTCATACACACCATCATCGCTTTGCCATTGAGCGCCGCGACGCGATCCTCAAAGTGCTTCACCAGGTCGGCGGCCACCAGCGCGAGTCGCTTGTCGCTGCCAACGAGCGCCTCCACCGTGCTCCACTTTTGCTTAGCACGTTCGGCGCTGGGCTCGTCCTCGTCTTCCAGCAGCGCCTCGATCTCGGCGTCGATACGCGGCTTCTCGTCCTCGTCCAGCTCGATGCGCGCCAACCGCGATTCGTAGTAGATCGGCACCGTGGCGCCGTCTTCCACCGCGCGACTGATGTCGTAGATGTCTATGTAATGGCCGAACACCGCCGGAGTATTCACGTCGGTCGCCTCGATGGGCGTGCCGGTGAACCCGATGAAGGAGGCATTGGGCAGTGCGTCGCGCAAGTATTTGGCGAAACCGTACGCGATCTCGCCGGTCTTGCTGGCCACTTTGGCCTTGAAGCCGTACTGACTGCGGTGCGCCTCGTCAGCGATGACTACGACGTTGGAGCGCTCCGTCAACACTGGGAAATCGGTCTCGCCCACCGCAGGGGAAAACTTCTGCAGGGTGGTGAAGACCACGCCACCAGAGGCGCGGTTTAGCAGACTGCGCAGGTGCTCGCGGTCCTGGGCCTGCACCGGTGTCTGCCGAAGCAGATCTTTGCACATGGCGAAAGTGGCGAACAACTGATCGTCCAAGTCATTGCGGTCAGTCAACACCACCAGTGTGGGATTGGCCATTCGGGGTTCGAACACCAACAGGCCAGCATAGAAGGCCATAAGCAGGCTCTTTCCAGAACCCTGGGTATGCCAGATCACCCCGGCCTTGTGGTCGCCGGGCGGTTGGTACTTGACGCTGGGCAGTCCATAAACTGCCGGGTCCTCGGCCACCGCATGTTGGCTTGCCCGCAGCGTCGAGATCACCGCCTTCTTGACCGCGTGGAACTGGTGGTAGCCGGCGATGATCTTGATCAGCGCGCCGCCGGTTTCACCGAATACGGTGAAGTGGCGCAACAGATCCAGGAACCGCCCCTGCTCGAACACGCCCTCGATCAGCGTGGCCATCTCCGGCATCCCCTTGGGCTCGATGCGACTGCCATCGGTGGTTCGCCAAGGCATGAAGCGCTCCTGATCCGCCGTTAGCGAGCCCACCCTTGCAGACAGACCATCGGACGTCACCAACAATGCGTTACTGCGAAACAGCGCCGGGATCTGCTGCTTGTAGGTCTGGAGTTGGTTGAAGGCGCCGGCCAGCGTCGCGCTCTCTCCGCCTGGGGCTTTAAGTTCGATCACCGCCAGCGGCAGCCCATTGACGAACACCACTACGTCCGGCCGACGCTTGAACTGGCCCGCCACCACGGTAAATTGCTGCACCGCCAGCCAGTCGTTGTTGTCGGGCCGCTCAAAGTCGATCAACCGCACCTTGCCCGCCGCCAGCGTTCCATCCTCAGCGTAGTACTCCACATCCGCGCCTTCGATCAGCAGCCGATGGATGCGGCGGTTCTCCTCCAGCAGGTTGGGCAGTTCCGACTGCGTCAGGGGGCGCACGGCGTCTGCCAGTGCCTCCGGTGGAAGTGTCGGATTCAGTCGCGCCACCGCGGCGCAGAGTCGCGCCTTGAGCACGACCTCATCGTAGGCCTCCCGCTCCGGCTGTTTGCCATCCGGGCCGATGATGTCGTCCGAGGCGCCGATGAAGCCCAACTCGGCAAGCTGTTCCAGCAGCGCGGTTTCCAGTTGGGCTTCGGAAAGAAACGCCATCAGCCTTCTCCCTCGACATCACCTGCGTCGGGCTCCGCATCGGCGGCTTTGTCATTGCTGGCGCTGCGTGCAGCGATCAGGGCCTCCACGTAGGCCACGCGGTCGAGCTGATACAGCAAGCGGCTGACTTCGATGGTCAGCGGCAGCACATCACCGCCCGGCAGCGGGAATAGCAGACTGGGCACGCCCTCCTCGTCAGTCTCGACTGTCAGCTCCACATGCGCATCGATCAGCGCGTTTTTGTCGGCGAAGCGTTCCCACGGCTCACGCGAACTGGTGGGTTCGAGTTGAGCATCCAGATAGGCCTTGTGCAGGAAGGCGACGATGGCATCGGCGGCGAGTACCGCCGAGCGACGATGATGGATTGCAAGGCGCTCCAAATAAGGGTCCTTGCCATGGCTAGCAGGCCCGGCATGATTGCGCAGGTCGTTGAGTGCGCCGGCCAGCTTGTGGTGACTGGACACCAGCTTCTTGAACTTCTCGTCGCGGATATCGCCAAGCTTCAACGCCCGCACGGCAGCGCTCAGCCAGTCGGAAAGACTGGGTGTTTCCTGTACCGGCCGGAGCGGCACCAGCGGCGTATGGAAGCTCTCGACGATGACCCGGCAGACCACCTCGACCATGGTCTTCGCGCAGTCGATGCAGGCATCGTTATTCTGGTCGAGCGTCTGCTCAAGCGCTTCCAGGCTCTGCTGAAGCATCGGCGCATCGCGCCAATGGCCGCACGCTTCACGAATGCCGGGGCACCAGTCCGTGGTCATGCCTGCGCCCCTCCCAACACAAACCGCGCGCGTTCGCGGCGCAGCATCTCGTAAGGGGTCATGAACTGCAGATTCAGGCCGATGCAAGCATTCGGAATCTTGATGCGCTTGACCGAGTTGGCGGGCACTTCGTGGGTAACCACCACGTGGCCGCCTGCCAGGGCGTGGGCGATTAGGTAGTAATCGGCTACCTGTAGAAACGTGTTGATGGCTGCCGGTTCATATTGTTGCTGCGTGGCCCAGGTGCTGACCGCGCCGAACTGAGCGGCCACCGCCGCACCGGTCTTCAGAAACAGCCCGTTGCCGTGATCACGCATCCAGTCGGTAAGCTCGTCCCCGCCTGCGGCGATTTCATCGGCCACCTTGTCAATGCTGAACACGCGGCCTGCGACATGGTTATCAAGTATCCATTGCCAGAACGCCGGGCAGAAATCCAACCCGTAGTGCAGATTCTTGGCCTGGATGAACACGTTGGCATCGAGCAAGTAGGTCACATCATCACCCCCAACTCGCGCGCCGCTTCGTAGAAGGTGGATGTCTTGCGCACGCCCAGCATGCGGAAGGCATCCTGAAACAGGGTCTGCCCCTCCAGAGTGCTCGACACCACGGCACGGGCAAAGCGCTTGCCTGTGCGTGCACCCAAGGTGCGGTAGAAGTTTCCGCCGCCGCTGCCTCCTCGATCCAGCCTACGAATGCGCATCAGTTCGTCGCGGTAGTTGTGCCACAACGAGGGTTGGTCGATGAATCCCGCATCAAACAAGCGCCGCAGGGCCACCAAGGTGCTAACTTTGAAACGACGCGCCAGGCGTTGAATCTCTTCCGGGATAGGGGCATCAGCCTGATAGTCCTGCCGCAGCAAGGCCAAAGGCATCAAGAACTCCGCCGCCACAGCGTTACACCAGCGCTCGACGCCCGGTTCAGCCAGCCGACCTGCCTCAGGGTCGGAAATGCCGCTCTCGCCCAGCCAAAGGTGTGCCAGCTCATGGGCCAGAGTGAACATCTGTGCCGCCTTGCTATCAGCGGCATTGATGAAAACCAGCGGCGCTAGATCATCGGCCAAGGCAAAGCCGCGAAACTCCTCGACGGTTAGCTTGCGGTGGCTGTTGCTCCCGACCACACCGCTGGCCATCACAAGCACACCAGCATCCTCGGCCTTGCCGATCATCTGGCGCAACGCATCGGTCCAGGTCGGGCATTGCTGCCGCTCAGCAATGCTCAGCGCCAAAGTTTGCCGCATCGCCTCCGCCACCCGTTCGGGCGCGTGATTCAGCGTAGCGCCACCGGCGAAGTTCAGCGCAGGCAAAGCATGTACCCTGGCATAGTCGCGGTACCAGTCCTGGCGCTGCTGGCAAAGGTAGATGGTATCCAGCAGATTTGGGCCAGGCCGGATCAGATCACGATCTGCAAGTGTGCGGAAGTCGGGAATCGGCAGCGGTTCCTGAGGTGGCTCCGGGAGGAAGAGGTAGCCTACCGGCACATGCACCGCACGGGCGAAGTCCTCCAACTGGCGCAAGGTTGGTTGCAGTTCCCCCGCCTCCCACTCGACCAGCTTTGGAAAACGCCGGTCCAAGGCAAGCGCATCCAGCCCGGCGCGCTCACGCGCCCAGATCAACAGTTCTCGATTGACGGAAACGCGGGTCACTAGATCGGCTTCCTGCTGGCGGCGACGAATCTTTCCGGCTTGTTTTTGACCAACTCCATTTGATAACGACGGCGGTCAAGAACTTCCAGAAACGCCATTTCATGGCCATCGGTAATCCTAACCTTGCCCTTCGATTCGGAGACGTCAACGCCTGTGCTCTTACAATGCTTCTTGAGAGCTGCCTTATCAATGTCCTTCATTTCCTCTTGTCCGCGAATCGAAGCGAGATAACGTGCGGCACGAGGATGTTTGGCTGCGTACTGCTCGATACTGCCGAATTCGATAAAGTTCAGTTCTGCCTGGATGGCCGCCACATTGCCGGGCACGGCTTCGAGGATGGCCTCCTGCAGCTTGCCTGCAAACTCGAAGCCGCTGGGTCGAAGAATGTGAACGTTCTCGGCGTCAATGAGCAGGTCGAAATCTCTGTCCAGTTTGAAGAGCGTGTCTTCGACTATCTGCAGAGTGTCATCGAACAAGCGGATAACGCGTCCCTTGTTCTTGACGATGCCCTTGAACTGGGTCGCTCGCCGTAAGGCCGTGAGCTTTTGCTGCTGCTTGTCCGTCAGCCGCACGAAGTAACAAAACAAATCAGCGGGCGAAGTGAGAGCCGCTGTGTCCATGGGCAGATTCACTGCCTCATGCAAATCGCGCACACCGGCGGCCATGTCATCAGCTAACGGCAGATAGAGCCACTCAACACTGCCGTGCTTGTCCGAGGGTTCATATTTCCTGGGGCCGTCTTCATCCTGCTGCATGGCCCACCAGGTCGCCTGCGACATCTCGCGCAAAGCCGTCTGTACCTTGGCATCCACCGGCACGGCCACAAACGCCTGCCCGTTGTCGTCGTCACGCCCCACACCGAATTCGACGAACGTTACCTTGTTGAGATCGAAGGCAAGCTTCATTCGGCCTCCAGGTACACGGTATCGCTCAGGCGATAGGCGGCTATGGTTTCGCCTGGCGAGAGGCTGACACGGCGGGTGATGATGGCGTATCGCGCTTTTCCGGTCAGCGGGTTGCCATCAGCCGGCGGATAGACGGTAAAAACGCGGTAGCCGAGCACGGCGAACACAAGGTTCATGTAGTGCAGATTCAGGTGCCAGAACAGGAAGACGATGAATGACAGCGCAGCGAACGTCGCGGCCAGATCGCGCAGCGTGCCGAGGTCTTCCGAATAGAAGGGCAGCAGCATGGCAAACAGGTAAACCAGGATATGGTCGCGATGATCGTCGGCTGTACCGACAGTCACCTCGCGCCGATCGTTATTCCGCTTGGCCGTGCCGATACGCAACCACAGGAAAGCATTAGGCAGCAGGACCATCAACACGCAGAAGACGATGAAGTAGAGATCCGGAATCAGGCTGTTGCCGCGAATGGCCCAGAGAATGAACAGCGGCGAGATACTGCTGAGCACCATCAGCAGCCGTGCCGTTTTGAGTCCTTCGCTGTGGGACTTTGCGGGAGCCGAATTCATAGCCCTACCCGCTCCAGAAACTTTTCGGCGTCGGCAATGCGCAGCTCGCCGGAGATCAGTTTGGGCAGCAGCGTATCTCGGAGTTGGGAGAGACTTCGGGATTCGAGTGCGTTATGGATAGATTGCGCAAGAAGCGGTGCCTGCACGACGCCAAGTCTCTCCAAGGCATATTCTGACGGGCAGAGCGTCATCGCCGCCTTAAGATGACCTCGCTGGATATGGCCCATAGTCGTGGCCTTTGAGGACGCGATAGCTTGGAATTCTTCAAGGTGGTGATGCACCCAATGGCTGACAAACCATATGGGGTAGCTCTCGGAAGTGACCTTGAACAGGTGCTGGTTCAGCGCGCCTTCCCCTTCGGTCCAGAACTTTGCCAGCAGGCTGCCGGACCAGGAAAACAGGAAATCGCCATCCTTGATAATGTACTTAGCCGGCACCTCACGCGACGCGCGATCACTCTTGGCGCTGACGCCATTTCTAAGCTCGGCAATCTTGATTACCGGAAGGCTGTCGTCATCAGGATCGGTCGCCGGGAACTTCTGCAAGGCGAGACCATTAAGGAAGTCTGCGATCTCATCGAGCGGCCGTTCACTCCATCCCTCCGGGTTCCCCTCGTCATCGAGGCGGTCGGGGAAGAGCTGCCAGAGGTCGGAGGTGAGGTAGGGTTCGCGCCCTTCCATCTTGGCGCGGACGGGGCCGAAGTCGACGAACCAGTCCTTGAACAGGGCGCGCGCCATGGCCTCCAGGGTCTGGTTGCGGCGGCGGTTGAGTTCGATCTTATCGTCCAGCGTGCCGAGGATACGGCCGATGGCGCGTTGTTCGGGCTTCGGCGGAACGTCTAGTTCAAGCATGTAGACGGCGGCGCGTGTCGTCGAAGGAATTGGTGAGCCATCGTCAACCTCGCCGAGCTTATAGTGCTTTACTGCGTAGTAAAGCCAATGCATGTCCAGTTCAGTTTTCGGGACCAGGTAGTACGCGGTGTCAATAACCCAGAACGGTTCGCGCCAGTACTCGACACCGCGATATGCGCCCTTTCGACCGAGAATTACTCCCGGACCTTGAGTGAGAGCCTCGGAAGTCCAGCCAATCGGCCCGTTCGAACCGAACACACGGTACTTTCCGCGCGTTGGGCTGTATCCGCGAATTGCCTTGCCGTACTCGAGAGTGACTTCATCACCCCAGGTCGATGGCCGCCACTCACCCGCCATACCCAAGCTCCCTCAGGTTGGCCTCGATCGCCGCATCCAGCCGCGCCGCTTCCTGCTGCTGCTCGCGCCACTGGGCGGTCAGCCGCTGCATCTTGTCGGCAAAGGCTTCGCCGTCGTCCTCGGCCGCTTCCGCACCGACATAGCGGCCGGGCGTCAGCACATGGCCGTGCTTGCGGATGTCTTCGAGGCTTGCGCTTTTGCAGAAGCCGGGAATATCTTCGTACTGGCCCGCTTCTTTCTCCCCCCGCCATGCATGGTAGGTGTCGGCAATCTTCTGGATATCGGCATCCGTAAGTTCGCGCCGGGTGCGGTCCACCAGCGTGCCCATGTTGCGGGCGTCGATGAACAGCACTTCGCCGCGCCGGTCGCGCAGGGTGTCCTTGCCACGCTTGCCGTTTGACTTGTCGCGCGCGAGGAACCAAAGGCAGGCGGGAATCTGGGTGGAATAGAACAATTGCCCTGGCAGGGCCACCATGCAGTCCACCGCGTCGGCCTCGACGATCGCCTTGCGGATCTCGCCTTCGCCGCTCTGGTTGGAACTCATGGAGCCGTTGGCCAGGACCACTCCGGCGGTGCCAAAAGGTGCCAAGTGCCAGTAGATGTGCTGCAGCCAGGCGTAGTTGGCGTTGCCCACCGGCGGCGCACCGAATTGCCAGCGCGGGTCTTCACGCAGGCGGTCGCCGCCCCAGTCGGAGATGTTGAAAGGCGGATTGGCCAGGATATGGTCGAAGCGCAAGTCGCGCAGTTCGTCCTTGTGGAAGCTGCCTTCGTTGTTCCAGCGGATGTCAGAGTCGATGCCGCGCACGGCCAGGTTCATCTTGGCCAAGCGCCAAGTGGTGTAGTTGCTCTCCTGGCCGTAGATGGCGATGTCGCCAATGCGCCCGCCGTGTTCGAGTACGAATTTCTCGCTCTGCACGAACATGCCGCCACTGCCGCAACACGGGTCGTAGATGCGCCCCTGGTAGGGTTCGAGCATCTGAACCAGCACCTGAACCACCGAGCGCGGGGTGTAGAACTCGCCGCCTCGCTTGCCTTCAGCACCAGCGAACTGACTGAGGAAATATTCGTAGACGCGACCGAGCACGTCCTTTGACTTATCACCGCCTTCGTTCATGGCGATGCCAGAAATCAGGTCGATCAGCTCGCCCAGCATCACCTTGTTCAGCGCCGGGCGAGCGTAGTCCTTTGGCAGCACGCCCTTGAGCGATTCATTGTCCTTCTCAATGGCACGCATGGCGTCGTCGATCAGGGTGCCGATCTCGGGGCGCTTGGCGTTGGCCTTCAGGTGCGACCAGCGTGCGTCCTTCGGCACCCAGAACACGTTGTCGGCCAGGTATTCGTCCTTGTCCTCGGCGACTTGCGGGTCTTCGGCCAACAGTTCAGCGTGGCGGGCCTCGAAGGCGTCAGAAATGTACTTGAGGAAGATCAGCCCCAGCGCGACGTGCTTGTAATCGCTGGGCTCCATGTTGCCGCGCAGCTTGTCAGCAGCTTTGAAGAGTTCCGCTTCGAAGCCCAGATGTCCCGTGTTGTTCTTCTTGTCCCTAGCCATACTTCGATCTGCTTGGTCAGTCGTTGATGTTGTTCAGTTCAGCACCACGAGGAACTCCGTGGCCAGAGCCTCTGGGCGAACTGCGCGGGTGCCCGGCCTGCGATGCAGCTTGACGAGGCCGTAGCCTTCCAAGTTCCGCAGCGTGCGCGACAAATTGCTGGGAGCGCGCCCGGAGAGTGACGCAAGCTCCGACACTGTAGCCGGCCGCCTCTCATTCATCAGTTGAAGCAGAGCCCGATTCTCGTCCGACAGCACTCCTGCCAACTGACGCCATGACGCGAACCAAACTGTCGGCATGGGCGCCTTGGAACGGCCGGCAACACGAGAAGCGCTATTCGCTGGGTGAATACCAACAATCGCGCGCATGGAGTCCTCCCTCAAACTGGGCAGCCATGATTGGCGTGTCGATGATGTTATCAAGCGAACATCTTATTTGGAAAGGCGATCTGGAGTGAGAACTCGCGGGGCTGGCTGTTCTCCTGGAATCACGCTACGCACCTAATAATGGGGTCGCTGCCGGATGATGTCCGCGCTCGTTGTTCGTGCGCCAGGCAGTTTCAAGCCACCCTCGCCTGTGAGCCGCTGCGGGATTCCGGGCCAGGCCAAGTGCTAGTTTTCGGCCTGCGCTGTATGAAGATGCTCACGAAAATGTTCAACTCGACCTTGAACGTCTTCGATGGTGCTCAAGCGCTGAACCCCTTCGAAGGATTCGAAGGTGCTCAAGATGCTCACCTCATGAACCCTGAGCACCTTCGTGAACGTCTTCTGTTGGCAGTCGCCATATCCACCCGCCATTGAACCCGCCCTTGGTTTTCACGACACGCAATGCAGCCTCTGCACGCCGAAGCGAGGCCTTGGATATGCCTTGGGCATCAGCGCTTTCCTGAACGCGTTTGGCGGGCACTGCGCCCGCAGCGAGTTGGTCATGCAGAAACGAAATTGCGTCGTCGAGCACACTTCGTGCCCCCGGTGTCGAGTCAGCAACAGCGAGCAAATCGGCCGCGTGGCCTTCCACTTGTTCGTGCCATTGGATACGGGTTGCCCGGATAGGTTCGGCGCCAGACACGGGTACTTGCTCAATGCTGTACGAGATTCCGCCGCCATCCGGCCCAATGTTCGATTTCGCTCGAACCAGCAGACGGCGCCCGTCCTCGCCTGGTTCTTGAACGGCCACCAGAACGAGACGGGCAAGCGCGCCAAACGCTTGCGACCCAATCACACGCTCGATAGGTGCCTTGCCGCCAGCCCCCTTGCTGAAGTGCGTGATGCCCAGCACGGCCGCACCGGTGGCGCGGGCGAAGTCCACAACCGGCTGCAAGGCTCTGCGTACATCGTTGGCCCTGTGCGAGTCGCCGGCCACGGCCGACACAATCGGGTCAAGAATCAGCAATCGTAGGTCCGGCATGCTCACGGCTTCCCGCTGAAGGGCCGCCATCTCGGTAGCCGGGTCGAACGAGCCAGCACTGCTAGTGACGAAGCGCACCCGGTCGAGGTCGGCACCAGCGTCGACGAGGCGCGGCACCAACGTGTCGCTGATGTCGTCCTCTGCCGACCAGATGAGAACCGACCCTACCGGCGCCCGCGTACCGTCAGGCCACATACCGCCGACGGTCACGGCAGCGGCAATACTCGTCGAAATAGTCGTCTTGCCAAGCCCTGGCGGGCCAGCAAGCAACTGCAACTTTCCCTGTGCTAGCCATCCGTTCCAGAGCCAGCGAACGGCCGTCATACGCACACCGGATGCGCGGATAAGGCGCACGCCACTGGACTCGGTCTCCGCCTGAATCGGTGCGGCATGGTCAACCTCTCGCCGCAGCTCATCAACGGTCATTCTGCGCATGCGGCAACCTCGTCGGCAGCGTCCTGGCCAATTTCCTCGGGCAACATCACTAGGACTTCGCGGCCGGCGGCGAGCCATCGCTCCGCACAGTCGGCTGCCGCGCGCTGCCCAGTGCCAGACGCGTCGCGGTCGGCAAATGCCGTCAACGCTTCAATTCCGGGCAACACTGGGAAGGCGCCAGGTTGCCCGCATCTAGACATGCCCAGATCGGCGTGCGCAGCCTTGCGGCCGCCAAAGCGGTCTCGATGCCCTCCGCGATTGACAAGCCGGTATTGACGGCATCGTCCGGCCAGAGGCGCACGACGCCTCCCCCCTTGTACCCGACGTAGCGGCGCGTAGTACGGCGCCAGCGTTCGCCATCTTGAGCCAGCCAGGTCAAATGCAGTCCGAGCGCCTGGCATGTCTTGGCATCGGTGACGCGGCCCACCAGTGCCGGCCCTGATAGGCCGTAGAGCCTCAGGGAAGGCAAATAGCGCAGATCACCCTCAGCCGGTGGAATCTCGCAGCCGCGACCGTGTAGATACTCGACAGCGCATCCGCCCAAAGGCGTCGCCGACCGCCACAGGCGAGCCGCTAGCGCCCGTTTTCCATTGTTGGCGGACGAGACCCGCTGCATCAGTTGCCGCCGTGCCTGCGGTCCGTAAGGTGGGCCGCTGATCGGCTTTCCGAGCACATCACGCCACGATAAGCCAACAGCAGCGAGCACCGCGCCGGCACCGCAGCCCGCATGGCAATGAATCAGCGGTCGGCCGTCGTCGGCCTCTCCGATGGCCAGCGTTCGCCCTCGCGACTCGTGCGCAGGACAGCGGGCACGCCAGCGGCCATTGCGGCCGCTAACCCGGTCAAGGCGCGACAGCAATTCAGCGACGGCTGTCATTGCTCACCCGCTTGGTCGTCGGCACGAGGAATCAAGCACAAAATGTCGCCGAGCCGCCAGCGCCGATGCCGTTGTCGCGGATCGGCAGCGCGACCGATTCTGATCGGCGGCGGCACAAACCCCTTCGATACCCATTCGTTGAACAGGCTTCGCGACGCGCCTAGCAACGCCCTGGCCTCATTGGCACCAATCAGCCGCATTGGATGATGCGCGACGCTCAGCGGCACCCCGGCCGGTGGTCTGCAGGCGGGGTCGCTCCTGCGATCGAGTTTTGCCAGTCCGGCGGGCGACGGGTGCGGGCTTTGGCATCGCTCCTGCCCGGGATCAATACCGGCCGGGCGGGCCGCTGGTGCCAACGCGGGCTGTGTGCTAACAGCCTGCGGCTGCGTCCGTACGTGCTCAACGGAAGGGGGTATCGCCGGGCGCACTGGATGGGGCTGCGCGCCCAGTAGATGATCGACTCGCTTCGCGCGCGGACGACCAACGTACTGCTCGATGAACTTTGGCAATCGATCGCTCATTGCGCGCTCCCCTTGCCGCCACCTAGCGAGGCCGTCTCAATCGCTATGGCGCCAGCGATGGCTGCGCGAATTTCCACGAGATGCGAGCGCATCACCCAGGAAAACGTCTTCGGGTCAGCAGCCGCCAACTCCAGGCGGTCTATCGCTTGAGCGAGGCCACTCAGGTGGGACACGAATTCGGAGCTGCGCACCCGCGGTTGCGCTTCGTCGGTCTTGGTCGGGGGTCCTTGTCGCGGAAGCCGGCGATTCGCCCGCCGTAGCTCGCCCAACGGCCACCGCTCGATCACGCGGCCGCCTAGCACGTAAACCACAGGCTTGGGCTGCAATCCGACGGCCATCGCATCGTCGAAGTCGCGACCTCCCAGACCACTAATGCATTCGGCCTCCTCTCGATCGCCCAGCCGAGCATTGTCGAGCGCCGCGGCCGGCCGAACGAACGCTAGGCGGCCCGTTCCTTGTAGATTCGCAACCCGCTCAAGCGGCGCAATCGACGGCAACCACGGGTCTTTCTTCCTGGACATCTTGCACCCCTCGCAACGAACACGAGGGAGACTTTGCCCAAGAATGCCTGTGGGTTGCGCATCCCACGACAAATCGCATCAGCCGCTTTAGCGTCAAGACTGTCGCTTGCGCGGCGCCCGCATCCAGTCACGGATCGTTGCCGCCGATGGCGGGTCCAGATGGGCCCTAACGCCGTGAGTAGTAGCGATATCCGCCCAATTGCGCATGAATTCGAGACGAACAGCCTGGGACGCATGCGGCTGACTCATTCCTTCGTCCCTAAGTGCTCGAATACGGTCGCGAGCTTCGTCACGAAGACTCTCGGGGTACCCCTTGCGCCTCTCCGGTGATTCGCCGAACTCCGAAGCGCCGTCGTCGAACCCAACCCAATACATCTCGTAGAGCAACTCCTCCAGCAAGCCGCCGCATCGCTTCGGCCGCCTCCTGCTCGTGCAAGACGGCATTTTCCGGCCACATTCGATCAGGCCCTGCTTGCAGTGCGGCCAGCAAGTCGCGAAAGCAAGCGGGCAAATCGTCATGCTTGCGAACGTTCTGCAAGACCGGCTCTAGCGCGCGACAGAGAGCGTCCCGCCAAGGATCAGCCGGGCGGGGCGCCGGCTCATCATCGGCTCGCGTCGCGTCTGCGACTATGCGGGCCATCGCTTCGACCCCTGCCCTACCAGGCAGCCCGCCCTCTGGCACATCGGCAGCACACAGGCCGCGCGTAGAATCGTCTTTGTTCATGGGAGTCCTGTCCCTTGAATCGCGCCCCCGGAGCGTTCGTCGCGCTGCCGGGGGCATTTCTTTGGAGGAGCCACGGCTGACGCGCAGAGGGTGCGCGCTTGAGCCCCGTCGGGCCGCCGTGGTCGGATCGATGGTAGCCCACGGACGTAGGCTGCCCGCCTGAGCGCCCGGCACAGCAACAGTCTCCGCCAACGCGATCATCGCCAGATGCGCTGCAACTTTGCCGAATGCGGTTCGCACTGCGGATCGACCCCAACTCGATCGGGCAACTTCACCTGGGCGACGGTACCGGCCCGCGGGCAGTCGTCCAATGCGGGCCGCATGCACGCCTGTTCGTGCGAACCGCCTTTGATGGCCTGCCGGTCAGCATGGTCTCCTGGCGAGCCAATCCGCCCACCCAGGACCGGCATAGATTGCATGTCCGTCTCGCGCGCACGCGCGAGAACGGCAACAAATTGTCAGACGAGCTGAATCAACCGACCGTGAATCGTCCCCAGCACCGCGAGAAGCCCCTCTCAAAATGGCGCCCGTCTAACCGACTATGACCACCTACGGCCAGGTAGGCGGCAACAGAGTGACCAGCACCGGCCGACAATTGGTCTTCGCGTGCACGATTTTCCCGGCCCAGCACCGGCTAGCTCGCTGACGCCACCGACTCAGCAAACCGCGGGTCGCCGCGTCCCCGCCCGCCTTGGATCACCGGCCGATTCGCGAACGGCGTCGTTCCGAAAGTTCGTGTTCGCAAAGCGGGTTCACCCGCCGCCCACCTCGGTGCTCTGGCACACAGACCTCAGGACTGACGACGATCCGGCGCGCCCGGTCATCACGTGATTCCCGCACCCCGGCTAAATCGAGCGCCTGCCCGAGCTGGGCCAACAGCCCTCGCAGCGCATCGGCTACAGGCTCGCCCTGCCGGCCTGCAGGCCAATGAGCGCGGCCACAGCCTCGTCACCGCACGATCTGCGCAGGGCAGCCAGCAGCGGATCGCCTTCGGACGCGTGACCGCCCAGCGCCCCCAGAAGCGCGTCAGCGAGCGCATGGGCTCCGAGTGGGACCGGTTTGCGTTTGGCGAGTCGGTCGCCGCCGACATCATCGGAGCGCCTGCGCTCGCCGTTGAGGCTCAGCTTGACTCGACCCTTCACTCTCGGCCGCCCTGCCCGGCGCTTCCCTCAATCGAGATAGCGACCCGCTCAAGCAGGCATTGCAGCCCGTACGCGACACTCGTCATCTCGCGCGATGCATAGACCCTCAGGGTGTCGATCGCCTTGTCGCCCATTGCCTTACGCAGGGCATTGACCAACGCCACCGAGGTTTCCGGGCCGCAGGTATCTACCACTGCGCGGACCAACGCATTGACCAGTTCGTCGTCGGTCAACGCACCTGGCGCAGTTACGCCCAGCTCAACATCGCCCATGAACATGCGCTCCTCGGGGATTTTGTAGCTCGCCACGTTGACTAAATCGGGGTCCAGATCATCCATGTGGTCACCTCGTACAGTGTCTGCCGCCCACATCGGCAGCCAGGCGGAAGGCTTTCAGTCGTGCCAACCAACGTGAACGCCCGTCGCCCAATAGGTGCTCGGCGATTTGCCCTTCGGCCAGTCGCGCTTGAGAGATGGCCTGTCGGGGCCAACGCTCTCTATGACACTGTTCGTCGGCGGCGCAGCATCGGCCAAACGAACCCTCTCACTCACAAATCGGGACGATCGTCCGATAGCTCGAATCCTCACCGTCCTGCCAATCAACCTGCTCGGTCATGACCGCCAGGAACGCCTGCGAACAAGCCGGGCACCGTCGAACGCTCACGATGTAATGTGACTCGTCTATCAGGTATGTCTCAATGGCCGTGCTCTGAACTCGCGCCCATGCTGCCGGCGCCTCGGCAGGCCAGCACTGCTCGCACCCGAACCGATCCGCGTCGCTATTCTCGCTAGGCATCGACGAAGCTCTCCGACTTGCTGGCCAGCATTGCCGCCAGTGCAGATTGCAGCACCGACACAGTACGGACGCGCACCAGCTCGCCGGCAACAAAGCCACCGCCGTACCGCATACCGTCAGGCCCAACATGTTCCAGTGCGGCGCTGATCGCGCCTAGCATCCGAACCGCATCGGCCAGCGCCGCGGTCAGCTCGGTCGCGTCATGTTCATCGGTGATCGAAATAGCCATTGCTCTCTCCATGGTTGGCAAGTCATTCGGCCGAAACTCGTTCGATCTCGGCGACCGTGACGGCCAGCAATCGAGCGAGCCCAGCAGGTACATCGGGCACCCGCGCTTCGAATGCATCGGCGATCGCCCGGTAATACCAGAGCGATCCGTCACGGCCGCCCGTGAATCGATCCCACACCGACGGCCCATCGCTCAGCAGGTCGGCCAGGATCGAGCGCGCGTTATGGCACTTGTCCGCACAAGAAACCAGCAGGACCGATCGCGGTGCGGTCGCAATGTGCCCAACATAGCGCTCCTTGCGTTCACGCCACGGCGGCTTGTTGATTGAGGTGTCGCTATCCGAGCAGCCCATCACGACCGAGAGCACATGCTCGCCGAATTGACCTCGAATCTCGTTCATCAAAGGCGCGGGGTCTGAGCCCGCCTGATCCTCGATCGAGTCATGCAACAGCGCAGCAATGGCTTCATCCTCCTTGGCGCCATGCTCGATAGCCAGTGACGCCACCGCAATCAAATGCGCGATGTAGGCCACGTTCGAGCCCTTGCGAACCTGGGCGCGATGCAGGCGCTCGGCATAGGCCAGGGCTTGCCCGAATCGCTCCGTGAATGGGCCCGCTCCTATCGGTGCGCTCATGTTGCAACCTCGACAAGCGCATCACTATCGGCGCGGCATTCATCGTCGTCGATCGGTTCGAGCTGGTCGCGGCTGGCCCACCCTTCGGACACGCCATACAGAACTTCGCCGTGACGCGGCCCGCGATACTGAATGGCCCAGGCGGCCGGTGCGCCCTCCATCCTGATCCAGTAGGCGCACACATGATTTGGCTCGGGTGCGCCCGGTGCTTCAACAGCCGTCGCAACCAGGCCAACATTCTCCGGGTAAAACGCGCGCGTCAGCCGGCAGCGCGTTCCAACAGCCAGTGGTTTCATCGTCATCTTCGGTTTCTCTTTTCATCCCTGCCGGGCATGAATGCGTAGCACCTTTGCCGGCTCACCGCTAAGCAGGCGGTCAAGGTGGTCGGCGTAGGCCTGCATCATCGCGCGGCGCTCGGGCAGCAGCGCGGCGCGATCGTAGGCCCGTGCAACCGCGTTGCCGACCGTGTGAGCAAGCTGGCGCTCGACAACCTCATCGCGATAGCCCAACTCGCGAGTGATCGTCGCGAACAAGGACCTGAAACCGTGCCCGGTCATCCGGCCCTTGTAGTTCATTGAGGCCAACGCCACCAAAATCGCGTTTTCACTGATGGGCTTGTCCGGCTTACGATCCTGCGGGAGCACCCATCCATGCGATCCATCGCTCGTGATCCGCTTCAGATCGCGCAGGATGGCAACGGCTTGGCCGCTGAGTGGCACGACGTGATCGGCCGCCGCACGCTCGCCCACCACCTTGATCTTCATCCTCGCGACCGGGATAACCCACTTCGGTTCATCGCCATCGAGATCGAACTCGAACCACTTGGCCATGCGCAGTTCACCCGTCCGAACCCCGGTCAAGCACAGCAGCCACATCGCGGCGAACACGATCGGGCCAGACGGCGATGCGCTCATCGCCCGTAGTAACGCAGGGAACTCATCGACCGACACACACGGAAAGCTCTGCTTGGGTTTCACCCTGAGCGCCCCTTTTCGGCGACGCTTGAATTCGAGCCCGGTCGGGGTCACCACGTCGGCCGGCGCATCACCGCGCAGCACCGCGAACTGCCATACACCGACCAGCCGTTGCTTGACCCGGCTCGCGGTCTCGATAAGGCCCGCATCGAGCATGGCGCCGAGCAGATCGAGCACATCAGTCGAGGTGACTTCGACAATTGGCTTGCGGCCGATCACTGGCAACACGTGATCGGCAAGCGACTGCCATACCTGGTGCGAATGCTGAACCGTCCAGCCGGAGCGGTGCGCCTTGTGCCATGCCTCGGCGACAGTCTCGACGGTCATCGCCAGCGCATTACGCTCGGCAGTCCGCTTCTCACGTTGGCGAGCCCTGGCCTCTCGCTCATCAGCACGGGCCCGCTTGGCTCGGATCTTTGCCGCCGCCGATTCATCTCGCTTGGCCACCCTGGCAGCCGACGGGTCGATGTTCTGCCCGAGCTGCTGCTGCGCATCCACTTTGGCCACCCTCGCCTGGCTCAGCGTTATCGTCGGCGAACCGTCCTTGCTGGTCGGCGCATGGCGATAGATACCCAGGGCCAGGGTCTTGCGCTTGCCGTCGAATCGATAGTCCAGGCGCCAGGACGCGCCCCCGGTCGGGGCGATGAACAGATACATCCCATCGCCATCGCTCAGCTTGTAGGCCCGTTCCTGCGCCTGCGCCGCCCGGCACTGCCTGTCGGTCAGCCGGTTCACACCGCGCGGTTGCGCCGACTCTTTCGCCATTGATCGCCCTCTCCGATCGAAGTGACCCGGCCGTCGCCGGGGTGCCGATTCGGGCGGTGCTTAACTTTTGTGCAGTGAAATACCGTCACTGAATTCGACTCTGACGGCATCTATCGAAATACCGTCGGATATACCGTCAGTGAATCGTGGCTTCTCGCGACCGCCTGCAACCAGCTACAGGCACAACAATGCCGCCGAGATCCCTGAATTTCAAGGGTTTCTGGGTCAGAGAGTGTTTCGGGAGATCAGTAGCGACCGGCTACGAATGGATGCGCTGGCGGAGAGCGAGGGATTCGAACCCCCGGTCGGGTTGCCCCGACAACGGTTTTCAAGACCGCCGCATTCGACCGCTCTGCCAGCTCTCCGAATGCGGAATCGTACAACGGATCGGCCCGCAAACGCTGCCGACCGGGTCTCAGCTGCTGCGCCGCACGATCGCGTCTGGTCGGGCCCTGATCCCGTCGCGCAGTTTCAGCCCCAGGCCCGGGCCGTCGGGCGGCGCGACCATGCCCTTGTGGACTTCGGGCAAGACATCGACCAGTTCGCGATACCAGCCGGTATAGAACGCCCGCACGCTCTCCTGGATCATGGCATTCGGCGCATTGACCGCCAGATGGCACGACGCCGCCCAGACCACGGGGCCGACACAGTCGTGAGGGGCGACGGGCAGCGCGAACGCCTCGGCCATCGAGGCGATGGCCTTGCCTTCGGTGAGGCCGCCGCACCAGCCGATGTCGAACATCACGATGTCGGTGGCCTGAGCGGTCATGAGTGCGGCGAACTGGGCGCGCGTGGCCAGGGTTTCGCTGGCGGTGATCTTCATCGGCACGCGGCGCCGCAGATCGGCCAGAGCCGAGAGGTTGTTCACCGGAATCGGGTCTTCCATCCAGGTGAGGTCATACTGGGCAAGCGCCTGGGCAATGTCCCGGGCAGCCGGCGCCGACCACAGCGAATGGCACTCGAGCATGATCTGCATATGCTTGCCCACGGCCTTGCGGATCTTCGCGAAGGGTTCGCTGCCCTCGGCCAGATCGGCCGGATTGATGCCCGCGCCCTCGCTGGCCTCGGCGTAGCGATCGAACGGCCAGATCTTCATGCCGGTGATGCCGGCGTCGAGCAGGCTCTCGGCCAGAGTGCCGGCATCGTTCAGGAATGCGTCGAGGTCTTCATAGGGGCCTTGGGCCTGCTGGCCAACGCCCCAATTGCTCGAACTCTGTCCCTCGGCGGCCCGGATGTACTGATACCCGGCGCAGGTGTTGTAGGTGCGGATGGATTCACGCACCCGGCCACCGAGCAGCCGCCAGACCGGCTGCCCGGTGCGCCGCCCCCAGAGATCCCAGAGCGCGATGTCGATCGCGGAATTCCCCCTGACCTCGACGCCGGGGGCCTGATAGCCGACATAGGGGTGCAGGCGCCGCCGCACGGCTTCCACACCGGTGGCGTCGGCACCGAGAATCTTCGGCGCGGCGATCTCATGGATATAGGCTTCGACCGCCGCGGCCGCAAGGTGGGTCTCGCCGAGACCGACGACGCCATCGTCGTCTTCGATCAGCACCCAGGTCAGGTTCGGAAACTCCGCGAGGCGCAGGGTTTCGATCGCACGAATGGACATGCAGGTATCCTCTTGGCTCATGGATGAGGTGGCCCCCGATCAAGACATCGACGCGCTGACCCGGTTCGTGGCCAACGCCCGTCGTCTGTTCGTGCTCACGGGTGCGGGTTGTAGTACCGCCTCGGGTATTCCGGATTATCGTGATTTTGACGGCGCCTGGAAACGTGCGCAGCCGATGACGCTGCAGGCCTTCGTCGGTGCGGCTGATGCCCGCCGTCGATATTGGGCGCGCAGCCTGGTCGGCTGGCCGGTCATGGCCGATGCACAGCCCAATGCCGCCCATCTCGCCCTGGCCAGTATGCAGACGAACGGCAGGCTCAGCGCCCTGGTCACCCAGAATGTCGACGGGCTGCATACCAAGGCCGGCGCTGCGGGTGTGATCGATCTGCACGGCCGCCTCGATACCGTGGTCTGCCTGCAATGCGCAACGCGCTCTGCGCGCGCAGATTTCCAGCAACGCCTGGCCGACCTGAACCCGGACTGGCAGCATCGGTCCGCCGAGCTGGCACCCGATGGTGACGCCGATCTGGACGAAACGGATTTCTCGGGTTTCAGGGTTCCGGGCTGTGACGGCTGCAGCGGCGTGATCAAGCCCGACGTGGTGTTCTTTGGCGAGAATGTGCCGCGCGAGCGGGTCGACGCCGCGATGCAGGCGCTCGCGGGCAGCGACGCGATGCTGATCGTGGGCAGTTCGCTGACGGTCTTTTCGGGTTTTCGCTTCGCGCGCGAGGCCGCGCGTCTGGGCCTGCCGATCGCCTCGCTCACCCTGGGTCGCGGCCGGGCAGACGACTTGCTGGCGCTGCATGTCATGCGCCCCTGTGACCAGGTTCTGGCCATGCTTGCCCGGGCGCTTCCGGTGCCGTCTCTGGAGCGGATGCGATGACCTGGGTAGTGCTGATCCTGGCGGGCTCATTGTTCGCCTATGCGAGCAACCGCTTTTCACTGCAATCGATCTCGCTGGCCGTGATCTGCGCGCTGGCGCTTGTCTACGGCCTGGCACCGGGCCCCATGCAGGGGCCGGTGACGCCGGCCTTTTCCGGTCTGGCCAGTGAGGCACTGGTGGCGATCGTGGGCCTGATGGTGCTCGGTAAGGCGCTGATGATGACCGGTGCGCTGCGTCCGCTCGCCACCGCGCTGTCGGCCCTGCTCGCCCGCGTGCCGCGCGCGGCCTTCATTCTCGTGCTTGTCGGCGGCTTCGCGATCAGCGGCTTCCTGAATGACACGCCGGTCGTGGTCATGTTGCTGCCGGTGCTGCTCGGCGCGGCCGCCCAGGCCTCGAAGCCTGCCGGTCCGATGCTGATGCCGATGAACTACGCGGTCATTCTCGGCGGCATGATGACCGCGATCGGCACCTCCACCAACCTGCTGGTCAACGGCCTGTCGGGTGCCAACGGCGGGCCGACCTTTGATTTCTTCGATTTCTATCTGATTGCCCTGCCGGCGGCCCTGCTCGGCCTGAGCTATCTGGTGCTGGTCGCGCCCAGGCTGCTGCGTCGATCTGGTGAGCAGCCACGCCCGGAGTCCGCCACGCGATTCCTGGCCACGCTGCGCATCGACGCGTCCAGCCCGCTGGTCGATAAGCCGCTGTACAAGCTGCGCAAGCAATTGGGCGGGCAGGTCGCTTTCCGCCACCTGATGCGCCGCCATCGCGAGATGGCGCGCTTCCCGACCTTGCGTGCTGCACGCGGACGATCTGCTCGTTCTGGCCGGCACCGCCGAGGCCCTGCACGAAGTCGCGGACCGGCTCGGCCTCGAAGCCAGTTCCGCGCCGGCGAGCACCAGCGAGACCGAAGAGCAGACGGCACCAGAGCTGCAACGACGTCAGTGCGTGGTCTCGGCGGGCAGCCCGATTGTCGGTCGTTCGGTCGGCAACAGCGGCCTGCCCTGGCGCTTCGAAGTCACCATCGTCGCTTTGTCGGAACTGGAATCGGATTCCCGCACCCAGAATCCGGGTGACCTGCCTCATCTGCCGATTCGCGCCGGCGATACCTTGCTTCTCGAAGGCTCCGAAGACAACATTGCGCGCGCCTGCGAGATGCTTGGCCTGCTCGCCGTGGGCGAACCCCTGCAGCGGCGCGCCAGCCGCGACTCGCTGATCGCCCTGGTGATCTTCGCGCTCGTCGTGATCGCCGCGGTTTTCAAGCTGGTGCCGATCTCGGTCGCTGCGGCCTGCGGCGTTCTTGCCACCGTGGCCGTCGGCCTCATGCGCTGGGAGGATGTTGAGAGCGCGGTCGAGTGGCGCATCGTGCTGATCGTGGCCTCGTCGATCGCCCTGGGCGATGCGCTGGTACGCAGCGGGACGATGGATCTGGTGGCCGGCGCCATCACCGGCTGGGCCGGCCAGTGGCCAAAGCCATTGCTCCTGGCCTTGCTGATCACGATCACCGGTCTGCTGACCAACTTCGTCTCCAACAACGCCGCGGCCGCCATCATGACTCCCTTGTCGCTGGCGCTCGCGCAAAATCTCAGCGCCCCCTTGGAGCCCTTCGTGCTCGGGGTGCTGTTCGGGGCCAACCTCTGCTTTCTGACGCCCTTCGCCTATCAAACCAATTTGCTGGTGATGGCAGCGGCCGGCTATCGTTTCAACGACTTCATCAAGGTGGGCCTGCCGCTTTTCGTGTTGATGGTGCCGGCACTGACGGCGACGCTCGCGATGGTCTACTTCTGAGGGCGGCTCGCGCCGCCGGGCAGCGCGGCGTGACGAGTACACCCGGCGCCGTGACGCGGCGATCTGGTTCACCGGAGGATCCCCGGCCGGTGCTCAGGCGCTGACCGGCCGCCGATTCCCACACGCTGACTGCCGGCCGATCCTCAGACGCTGACTGCCGGCCGATCCTCAGGGCCTGGTGAACACCGCCTGGCTGCCTCCGGCCTCGAACAGCGCCATGAATTCGCGCCTGGTCATGGCGACATAGTTGCCGAACCCGGTCGCCTGAAACAACCGTGCGGTCTCGGCATCCCAGTGGGCCGGATTGGCCGGGTTGCGCAGCAACACCCATTCGTCGCCCGCGTGCCTGACGACCCCATCGACGACCGCCACGTGATTGCTGCCGTAGGTGACGATCGCCGGATAGCCGTTCTTGACCTTGCTCGCCAGAGTTTCATAGCTTGCCCGGCCCCAGCCGTTGTGACTGACGCCGATCATGGTCAGCATCTCGGCCATGGCCGGCCCCTCGGTGCCCACGCCCGGCTGGTAGCCGGTCGGCCCGCGCACCATCTGCTTCAACAGGCTTTCCTCGACCGGCACCCGCGTGACTGTGTCGCTGACCATCCGAACGCAAGCCAGCACGCAGGAGTGGCTCTGCTCCTGAAGATGGACCGGCCGCGGGGTGTTCGCAATCACGGGCGGCAGACGCATACCGGGCGGCAGGTCATAGCCGGCCGCGCCCATCCGGATGCCCGGGATCTCAATGGAAGCCGCCGGGCGCGGCCTGTCCACCGAGCGACCGTTGCGGGTTCGCGGCAGCGCCTCCGGAAGATGCCGGCCTCGCCGTCGACGGCGCAGTCGCGCCGGCAGGTGGCTGCCGCGCCAACTGCGGTGCCGGTGGCCCACCGGGCATCTGCGGCAGTACGGGCCGAATGCCGCCATCGGTCACCGAAGCCGCCGGCCGGGGCGCTGTCAGCGCAGGCCTGCTGGCAGCCGCCGCGAGGTCGTCGGCCTGGCGCGCCATGCCCCTGAGGCCACCGACGACGCGGCCGCCAAGGTGGCCCACACCCATGTCGATCAGGATATCCCGAATCACCCGGACACCGGTGTCGCTGCGCGAAACCATGTCGTAGTGGGGCGCGATCGCCCTGAGTACGTTCGAAAGATTCTTCAGCGGTTCGGCGGCGGGATCGAGGGCCTCGTCCATGCGGTGCAGCGTTTCCGCCAGCGTCGCCTTCCAGGCATCCGGGTCAGCGACGCCCGGTGGTGGCTCGGCATTCGAGACACCACCATGCAGCAACAGGGCCGACGGCGGCACGCCGTCTACCGGCCGCAGATCTTCGAGCGCCCCGATCGCCTGACGCGAGCAATCATTGAAGCGCGCCAGCGCACTGCCGCGTGCCGCCATGGTTGGCTGAACCGTGCCGGCGTAGTACTCGTCGCGCGCACGGCCCTTCATGGTAGACAGCTTGCGAACCTGTTGGTTCAGGTCATGCTCATGCGCGAGGGCGGCATCCAGGTCGGCGCGACAATGACTGCCCGCGGCCCTGACGCGAGGGTCACGGCTCTGCTCGAGCCGCCGGGCGGCGATACAGGCCGCGAATGCTCGTTCGCAGGATGCCCGATCGCGCGTCGAGCCATCGGACGCGAAAACATCATCGCGCGGCTGCGCTGACGCCATCAGCGGGAAGGAGACCGTGGCCAGGGCGGCCAGCCATCCGCACAAGAAACGAATTCGCATCTTGCTCGCCTGCTTCGGTACCGACGCGCACACGCCCCCGTGATCCGACGGGCCCGGAGGCCGCGCGTCGCGGCGGGTCAGCCGCCGAGGAACAATTCTCCGACCTTCGGGTTGTCGAGCAACGCCTTGCCGCTGCCGGCGATCGCCACCTGGCCCGAAACCAGAACATAGCCGATATCCGCGAACTCGAGGCCCTTCTTGGCGTTCTGCTCGACCATGATGATGGTCTTGCCCTCGTTGTGCTGCAAGTCATGGAGGATCTCGAAGACCATGTCGATGAAGCGCGGTTCGAGACCGATCGATGGCTCATCGACCAGCAACACCTCGGGGTTCATCACCAGCGCCCGCGAAATCTCCAGCAGCCGGCGCTCACCGCCTGACAAGACCTTGGCCTGGTGCTTGCGGCGCGCCGCCAGACGCGGGTATTTGTCGAACACGGCCTCGGCAGCGCGCTTGGCTTCGGCCGGTTGATCCTTCAGGAAGCCGCCCATCCACAGGTTCTCCTCGACAGTCATGCCGCCGAAGACCGAGCGATCCTGCAGGATGTAGGCAATCCCCGCCCTGGAGAGCTTCTCGCTCGGGCTCAGGCGGGTGACATCCTGTGCCTGGGCCCCCTCGCCCACGCTGATCGCGCCCGAGAAGATCCGGTTGAAGCCGAAGATGGCGTGCAGCACGGTGGACTTGCCGGCGCCATTGGGGCCGATCAAACACAGGGACTGCTTGCGTCCCACACGCATGTCGATCCCGTGCAGGATCTGCATCTGACCGTAGCCGGCGCAGAGTTTGTCCAGCCGCACGAACGGCTCACCGCTGCATAGTGCATCGAGCTGCTCGGAGGTGACCTCCTGCGCGATCGCCGCCACCTGCCGCACCACCTCATCGACCGAGATGACCGTGTCGACGCGCCCGCTTCCATAGCCGCTGACCGCACGCGCGGGCGTGCCTGCGCCTTCGTTCGCATTGGCCATTTCAGTGCGCTCCCAGATAGGCGTCAATCACCCTTTGATCGTTCTGGATCTCGGACGGGCTGCCCGAGGCCAGCATCTTGCCGTGCGCCAGACAATAGATCTTGTCGGCCATGTTCATGATCACGCGCATGTTGTGCTCGATGACGAGCAAGGTGATGCCGAACTCGCTGTTGGCACGCTTGAGCCGGTCGATCAGGCCGTTGATCAGGGTTGGATTGATGCCCGCCGTGGGTTCGTCCAGCAACAGCACCGTGGGCTCGTTCATCAGCGCCATGGCGAACTCCAACAACTTCTGCTGGCCGAAGGACAAAGATCCCGAGCGCAACAGGCGCTTCTCGTAGAGGCCGACGAAATCGAGCAGGTGCTCGGCCCGTTCACGCTCGGCCGCGGTATTGCGCGTGAACGCCTCCCAGAAGCCCATCTTGCGATGCGGCACCGAGATCAACATGTTCTCGACGCAGTTCATCTGGCCGAATATCCGCGTCTGCTGAAAGGTGCGCAGCAAACCCAGGCGCGCGATCGCCGGAACCTTGAGTTTGGAGATCTCCTGGCCCTCGAATCTGATCGAGCCCCCATCGATCGGGTGAAAGCCGACGATCGAATTGAACAAGGTGGTCTTGCCCGAGCCATTGGGGCCGATCAACCCGGTGATGCCACCGCGCTCCACCGTCATGGAAACATTCTCGTTGGCAACCACACCGCCGTAGGACTTGCTGACGCCGCTGACCTGGATGATCGAATCACTCATGAACTCGCTCCCGACGCGATCTCATCCTTCTTCTCTACGCGGATACCGAACCAGTCGGGCCTGGTGAGCTTCAGACAGCCCATGACACCATCCTGGAAGTAGACGACCGTGATCACGATCAGCGCACCCAGGGCCACCCATTGCCAGCCGAGCAGGTAATTCCAGGTGACCTCCTTGAACACATGGAACAGCACAGCGCCGATCACCGGCCCCCAAAGCGTGCCCTTGCCTCCGAGCAGCACGCAAACCACCATGAAAATGCCCAGATTGATCGTCTGATAGGCGGTTTCCAGGGGTTCGAAGTGAATCAGCTGGAACCCCGAAACCGCCCCGGCCATGCCGACGACCGCCGCGGCCATCGCCCAGGTAACCAGCTTGTAGCGCAGGGTATGGATGCCCATGCCCTCGGCCTTCTCTTCGTCATCGCGGATCGCATTGATCGCCGCGCCAAAGCGGGTGCTGTAAAGCCAGCGCAGGAATGCGAAGGTGCCCACGCCGATCAGTGCGAACAGGAAATAGAAGAACAGCTTGCCCTGATCGAGATCGCCGGGGTAGACCGGCAGCGCGATTCCCTGACCACCGCCGACCCATTCCCAGTTCGACACCAGCTCTCCGGCCGCGATTGCCACCCCGAGCGTGCCGATCGCGAAATACGGTCCGCGCAGGCCGAAGGTCAGCCAGCCCACCACCACGGCCGAGAGCGCCGAGAACAGGGCCGCGGCGACGATTCCCAGAAGCATGCCCCCGAAGTACTGGGTGGCGGTGAACTCGGTGATGCCGCCGCCCGAGGCGGATGTGTACTCACCAACATCGTAGGTCACGCCGATGGCCACCACGGCGGCCACGTACATGCCGGTGCCATAGAAGAAAATGTTGCCCAGCGAGTTGTAGCCCATCTGGCCGCCGGTCATGTCCCAGGTCAGGGCGACGATGATCATCAGCCACAGGGCGGCGAGCTGGGAGCGGAAATCCGGAAACACGAACGGGGCGATCACCGTCAGCGCCAACAGAGCCGCATATAGAAGAAACCTGCCTGCCTTCATGATTCACCCCTCATTGCAGGACCTGGCGGTTGCGGCGCTGCTGCAACAAGCGAATCAGCAACACCAACAAGAGCAACAGCACGGCGACGGCCTGCTGATAACCGATGCCGAAAATGTGCCCACCATATTGTTCGAGTACGCCAATGCCCAGACCGGCGGCGATCACGCCGGGCAGATTGCCCAGACCGGCAGCCGTCACGATCACGAACGAGCGCACCGAATATGTGATCCCGTAAAACGGCTGAATCAGCCATACCATGACGATGATCGCGCCGGCCGCACCGCAAATGGCCGCGTTCAACGAGAACGTGAAGGCATACACCTTCTCGGTGTCGATGCCCAGCACACGCGCGGCCCGCGCGTCCTGCGCTGTGGCGCGGATCGCCTGCCCCATGCGCGTGGACTTCATGAAGTAGATGACTCCCGCCGCCAATACGGCGGCCATCGCCACGCCGATCAGCTTGGCGATCGGCACATCCACGAAACCATCGAAGAAATACAGGGTGTCATAGGGGAGTTGGATGCTCTGGGTGTCCGAGCCGAACAGCAGATTCAGGATCTGCGCGAACATGATCGCCAGACCGAATGTCGCCAGCAGCGAGGTGAACAGATCGCGTTCGATCACGCGTGAGATCACGATCTTGTAGGTGGCCCAGCCGATACCCCACAACACGACGAACGCCACCGGAACGCCAAGCAGCGGATTGAGCCCGTGCTGGGCCAGCCACCAGGACACATAGCCACCCGCGATCACGAAATCGCCCTGCGCCAGATTCTTGACGTTCATCACGCCCCAGACCAGCGCCAGCCCGTAGGCAGCAAGCGCGAACAGCGCGCCGATCATCAGCCCGTCCAGAATGATCTTCGCATTCAGGACGGGGTAGTCGACGAGCATGCCTAAATTGGAGATCAGTTGATCCATTCGCCGGGCATCCCCTCAATGGCGGGTAAAACACCGCCTGCTCGAACGGTATGCGTCGTACCGATCGAAGCTGATTCTTATGCGGCCGATAGCGGTGCGAGCCGGGCGTCGCCAGAAAGGCGGCACCCTCGAACCGCGAGCTGCGACTCGCCGGATGATCGGCGAGCCGCGGCCTGCACTACCGGTTCGAGCGGCCTACTGGGCCTTACGCGGCCAGTTCACCTTGTGCGAGGCGAACTTCGACGGCGCAACCACGTTGTATTCGCCACCCTGGATCTGGCGCAGCACCATGGGCTTGGCGATGTTGTTGCCCGCCTCGGAGAACTTGACCTGGCCATAGAAGGTCATCAGATCGGTGCCCGCCAGCGCATCGCGCAGCTTCTCTTTATCGAGCGATCCGGCACGCTCGAACGCGTCCTTGAATACGTAGACCGCGGCCGAGGCTGGGCGGTCTGATACGGCACCGACTTGTCCTTGTACTCGGGGAAGGCCGCCTTGAACTCCTTGTCGTAGTTTGCCGAGGAGCCGAAGATCGGGTCTTCGTAGGTAAGGGTCTCTGCCCACTGCGTGGGGCACAGCACATCGTTGGCGGTCTTGCCGAACTTGCCGGTGACATCTGCCGCCTCGCAGTGCGTTACCGCGATCATCGGCACAGCGATGCGCATCTCACCAATCTGCCGCACCGCCGTGGCGGCACCCTTGGAGTGGCCGCTGACTGCCAGAAGATCGGGCTTGAGTACCTTGACCTTCGTAAGAATGGCACTCATGTCGGCCAGATCACGCGGCAGCTTCTCGTCGATCACGACCTTCATGCCGTACTTCTTGGCATCGGCCACCACGCCCTCGCGAACATCGAGCGAGAACGGGTCATTTTCGACGGCCACCGCCACTTTCACCGAGGAGGGATCCCTGCCAGCCTCTTTCGCCTTCTCGGCGGCCAGCGCGATGGATGAGGCCAGGCACTGTTCCGAGGTGGACAACACCGCGAACATGTACTTGTAGCCCTTGTTGAACAGCGAGCGTGACGCACCCTCGGCCTCGACCATGGGAATCTGGTATTTCTCGGTGACCGGCGCGATCGCCTTGGTCAGGCCCGAGGAATACGGTCCGAGCATGTACTGGACACCGTCCTGATTGATGAGGCGCTCGGCCAGCGTGGCGCCGCGATCGCCCTTGGACTCATCGTCGTAGTAGATGACGCGGAAGTTGTAGCACTTGTCGCCAACCTTCACGCCGCCATGGTCCGCAATCTTCTTGATGGCGAATTCATAGCCGTTCTTGGCATGAATGCCGTTGGTGGCGTATTTGCCGGTCAGCGAGATCGCCGAACCAATGACGATTTCGCCGCAGGCTGCCTGGGCAGAGCCGCTGGCAGCAAAGGCCATCATGGCCGCGGCCGCAAGCGCGGTGGGCTTGTTCTTCATGCTTTGTCTCCTTCCTGATGGGAATCAAACGTGCGCCGATGTACGCCGGCGCGCGGATGCCTGCCCCAAACAATACCGGAAGAACAGCAGATGCCCAAACCCGGGGCAATTTGCTTGACATACGAGAAATTGAAAGCTAAATCGGCGATGAAGCCGAAAACTGCCCGCTGAAGCCACCGCGGACCCGGCCCAACGGGCCGGCCCGCGCCGGTTCGCAAGCGATCACCGATTCGTCGATACGGGCTTTTCGTCCGCGGAAATGACCTGATAGCAATAGTCCGGGCCGCTGCGGCGTTCGACTTCCTGGCCTGGCGCACACGCAGTGCGAATCGCGCGCGGCCCGACCGTACCGGTGACCGGCAGACAGAAATCATCATTGCCGCGGTAGTCGCGGTTGTACGTGGTGCCCACCGGGCAGCCGGCATTGGGCTGGACGCGCGCACCCCGCTGGCGGGCCCGATAGCAACGCGCCTGAGTGTTCTGATTTCTGAGCTGCAGCTCATAACTGGCATTCGGACAGCCGTACCAGGCATGTGCATCCGCAACCAGACCAGGTAGCGGTGCCAGCACGCCCATGGCCGCTAGCGCGACGGCGCCCTTGATCGCATTCATGGAAATCAGCTTCATCGTTAGCACTCCTGCAAGTCGATTGAACGCTTCGGACGATCTGCTCGATCCGAACCCATCACCGCGCGACGATGCTGCGATGATGTCCCTGACCTTAGGCGCGCCTGCGCGGCAAACCCACCCCATGAACAGAGGGCATCTGCCACACCCCGGTCGATGCAAGACTGCAATCACCGCGGTCATGATCGATTCGCGCCGAACAATGGGGATCGGAGATGGGCACGCGAGTCAGTCGCGCAATGCGATGCAGCAAGGGCGAAGCACATGAGCAAACCCGATCAATGCCTGCATCGACCCTGCGCCTGATCCTGCTGCCAGTGGTCATCGCATTGCTGTTCATGCCAATGACCCCGGCCATCGCGGCCACTGCCAGACTCACCGTACCGGCACCGGCCTTTCTGGCGCTGCTGCAACGACACGGCGTGGGCATCCGGGTGGTGGCGGCATCCGGCACAGGCTCGGCCTGCGAGGCGAACTCGGCCGGCCGGTTTCGTGCGAAGGCCGCGGCTCTCGCCGGCACACCAACTGAATGCGTGTTCAGCCTGTCCGAGCGGCCCATCGCCCTGCGTGCCGGATGGTCGATCGAACGCCTGCACTGGAGTGGCGATCTGCGAGCGATGCTGCCCCCCGTGCTACCGCTGCATCGGCTTTCGGACTGGCAGATCAGGATTCGTGGCCCGGCCCCGGCATCGACACGCGGGTTTCACGAGGTTCGGCTGGTCGCGGTCGTGATAGCCGGCCCGGTGGGCAGGCCCTGGGAGCAGGCCTTCGAACGGTGATATCGCACAGCCGCCCGCGCAGCCTCACGGTCAGCGCGCCAGATTGTTGCCTGGCCACCCCGGTCATGGCAGTGCACGCCGCGCCACGCGAAACATCACTTCGGTCCCGGGCGCCAACGCGCGCACCGATAGCTGGCCACCGAGCATCTCTGCCCGCCTGTGCATGTTGGCCAGTCCATGACCAGCGCCAGACGATTGCTCGAAGCGACCGTCGTCGGCAATGCGCATGACCAGCGCATCATCGCGCTCGCTCATCTCGATCAGCAGGTGCGAGCCACCGCTGTGGCGCACCGCGTTGTTGACAGCTTCCTGAACGATCCGCAATAGCTCCAACCCCGCCTGCGAGCCCAGGGACGACCATGACGATACCGGCTCGATCCGCCATTGCAGGGCCATGCCGGCCGCCTTGGCCTGCCGCTCGAACCGTTCACGCATGGCCCCCATCAGATAAGCGGGCTCGGCTGCATCGATGCCCGCTGCTTCGACCACCAGGCGCATCTCGTCATGCGCGTCGCGCAACAGCGCGGTCAGTGGCGAATCGGCGCCGGACTCGCGCTCGGCGAGCGCCAGTGCGCCCGTGAGATAGCCGCCCAGGCCATCGTGCATGTCTCGGCGAAGGCGCTCGCGCTCCGCATCCAGCGCCCGCTCGCGCTCCAGGCGGGCCACGTGCTGATAGGTGGCTTCCAGAGCCGCGCTCTTTTCATCGATCCGCCGCTCGAGATCACGATTCAGGATCAGCAGGTCCTGCCGCGTCTCAACGAACTGCGCGAACAACACCCCGGTAAAGGTCAGCGTCGCCAACGGGGCAGCAAAGTGAATCAGATAACCGTTCTGTCGCGAGATCATGCCTGCGACGAACAGGACATCGTGAGCGCCAAGAACGAAGATCAGCGCGCCGGCGGCGCTCATCAATGCCATTCTGCGCCAGCGAATCGCATCCACGGCCAGGATCATGCGCACCATAGGCGGGAACCCGACGCAGAGCGCATACACGCCCCATAGCGCTCCGCCGACACGGTAATAGACGGCCTCGCCCGCAGACCAGATCAGCAGGATCGAGGCCGCGCACATGAGACCCAACGAAGCCGGCAGCAGTCTGTTCGCCGTGCCCACGGGCAGGCGCAGGAAGCAGCGCGCGAAGAACGAGATCGCCACCACAAAGAGACCGATGCACACATGCTGCCAGAGCTCCCACGCCAGCGCCGGCATCGGCGGGCGCTCGAGCATCATCGGCAGCATATGACCGGTCAACGCGATGATGCTCAGCCCGGCCCAGCCGTAGCTGCTCTCGCCGCGCAAGCCGATGCTGATCGGGATCAGCAGCAACGCGAGCAGAACCTGACCGATGCCGAAGGCGAAGACCGCGGCCACCTTCAAGGCATGGCGGGCTCTGTATGGCGGCAGCAGCGCGTCACGCTCGCCAAAGTACACCACCGGCAGAAAGCCGCGGCCGACCGGATCACTGACCACGCGCAGCACCAGTTCATTGAAGCCCGACCTCAGAACATCGGGGGGTATCGGCAGCAGCAAGGGGCGCGGAAAGTGTCTGACCGTGACCGGCACGAACGGCCCCCCGTTGCCCACTTCCACGCCATTCACGAACAGTGCCGCATTCTGCGAAACCGTGGGCAGGTACAGGGCGGCCAGTCGCAGCGGCTCGGCCTCGAGTTCGACCGTGAATCGATAAAAGGCCTCGCGCAAGCCAGGGCGATCGCCGCGCCAGTCGTCCGGTAAGGCAATCGGTGTCCAGTCCGGTGTCAGCTCGGTGATTACCTGGGCCGTTTCGAAAGGGGCAGCGACAGCGGGCGGCGGATAGCCCACACGGTGCGCACCGGCGATCAGGGCAAGGGCGAGCACCAGCATCGTGATCGCGAGCGCACGCTGACGCAGTGCGGTGCCGGGCGGGGCCTCAACGCTCACTACCACGCAGCAGGCCGAGTTGCGTCGCCTCGAAGATCGCCTCACCACGGCTGTGCACCGCCAGCTTGCGGTAGATATTGCGCACATGACCGGGGACCGTCGCAGGCGAGCGCTCGGTCAGGTCGGCGATCTCGCGCGCGGTGAAGCCCTTGGCGATCAGGCCGAGGATCTCGAACTCGGTGGGTGTCAGCCTCGGCGCCTCGGCCGCGGGCCGGGATTCCTCGCCGTGACCGCGGGCAAGCCGCAGAACGAATCTGGCGACCGCGGGCGAGATCGGCGATTCGCCGGCCAGCACCCGCCCCAGGGCATCGCCGATTCTGTCGGTGGCCTCCGACTTGAGCAGGTAGCCGCTCGCGCCTGCGCGGATCGCCTCGACCACATGACGCTCATCGGCAAACAAGGTCAGCACCAGGCATTCGACCGGCACGGGCTGGGCGCACAACCAGGCGACGAGATCGGTGCCGTTACCGTCGGGCAGACCCAGGTCGATCAACGCGATCGACGGCAGACGACGCCCAAGGGCCGTACGCGCGGCATGCATCGAGCCGCATGCGGCCATGACCTCGAAGGTGGCGCTCGCCTCGATGGCGCGCACGAGACGCGCGCGCACCTCGGCGTCATCCTCGACGATCAATACACGATGAATCGCACCCATTGGCCCATCCGGTTCACAGTTTGTGACTCTAGCGCGCAAGAGTCAGGCTGCAAACGCATGGGGACAGACCGGGATCCTATGAACATGGGATGGCGACCGGGCGCCGTTTGCGCTTTACGAGCCTTCCATACCGGCCGGCACATGCAACATCGGCAACAGCGGTGCCGGCCAGCGAGAGCCGGTCTCGTCGAGCTCCATGCGTGCAATCGTGCGCAGATGCACTTCGTCGGGGCCGTCATAGATCCGAAAGGCGCGCGCCTCCGCGAAGAATGAGCCGATCGGCGTGTCCTCGGTCACGCCGGCCGCGCCGAAGGTCTGAATCGCACGATCACCCAGCGCGAAGCAGGCCTGGGCCACGGCCAGCTTGATCATGGAGATGGACCGCCGCGCACCGATACCGCCGAGCTCGTCGAGTTGGCGCGCGGCATCCAGGACCATCAAACGGGCCTGATCGAGCTCGAGCCTCGAATGCGCGATCCAATGCTGGATCGTCTCGCGTTCGATCAACGCGATGCCGAACGGGTGTCGCTGTGAGGCACGCTCGATCATCAGGCGCAAGACCACCTCGGCCGCGCCCAGGAAGCGCATGCAGTGGTGAATCCGCGCGGTGGCCAGACGTACCTGGGCAGCCGCGAAACCACGGCCCCGCTCACCGAGCAGATTGCCGGCCGGCACCCGCGCATCGACGAAGCGCAGCTCGCCATGGGTGCTGAAATGATGGCGGGTTCCAAGCACTGGCACCTTGCGCACCACCTCGACCCCGGGTGCGTTGACCGGCACGATCACCGCGGAGTGTCTGCGCGTTGGCGGAGCCTCGGGATCGGTCACGCCCATGGCGATGACGAAGCGCCAGTCTTGCCGGCCACAATTGCCCACGAACCACTTGCGGCCGTTGAGCACCCACGAGTCACCATCGCGTTCGATCGAGCAACTGATATTGCGCGCATCCGACGATGCCACGTCCGGCTCGGTCATCGCGAATCCGGAACTGATCCGCCCCTCGAGCAAGGGATCCAGCCACTGCCGGCGCTGATCCTCATCGGCGAGTTGCGCCAGCATCTCCATGTTCGGGAGATCGGGCGCGTGGCAATTGAAGATCTCAGCGGCCCAGTAGACCCAGCCCATGATCTCGGCCATCGGCGCGAACTGCAGATTGCTCAGGCGGGTCCCGGGCGCATCGTCGGGAAGCAGCGGCATACCGAGATTCCAGAGCCCTTGCGCGCGCGCCCGAGCGCGCAGTTCCGCGAACACCGCCGGCCGATGACCGGCCGGCGAGCGCATGATCTCGCGATGGACATCGGCATGTCGCGGAAAAATCTGTTCATGCATGAACGCGATCAGGCGCTCGCGCAGAATGTCGATCGGAACCGGCTGATCACCGGCATTGCTGGCTGATTGGCTCATTGGGGCTCCTGGCGCCGGCCTGGTTCAGAGTGACTCGAGTTCGGGCAAGACCTGTAGCAGGCGCTCGCGCTGATAACGCGCATCGCCCAGCAGCCGCCAGAGAAAATCCACGCGCATCAGATATCGCCCGATGCCCAGCTCCTGGGTCATGCCGATCGCACCGTGCAGTTGGATGGCCTCCCGGCCAATGAGGTCACCGACCTCGGCGCTCATCGCGCACGCGGCCGCCAGATCACGCCTGGCGCGCTCACCGTCCGGGTCTTCGTCGAGCGCGATGCGCGCGCCAAGAACCTGGCTGCGCAGCAGCTCGAGTTCCGAATAGGCATCGGCAAGTCTGTGCTGCAAGGCCTGGAAGCTGGCCAGGCGGCGGCCGAACTGCTCGCGGATGCGCAGATAGTCGATGGTCTGGTTGAGCGCGGCCTCGCAGGCGCCGAGAGTCTCGGCGGCGGCCCAGAAGCGGGCGCGCTGCAGCGCGCGCTCGATGGCCGCGGAGGCGGCCGCCCCGCGTGCGACCAGGGCATCGGCCGGCAGACTGACCCGGTCACATGCCACATGCGCCAGCCGTGCACCGCCAACCGCCGGATACTCGGTACAACGAAGCCCGGGATGATCACGGGCCACCAGAAACAGGCCGGTCGGTGCATGGGGCGCATCGCCGAGCGCCGCGGCCAGGACCAGCCAGTCGGCGCTGGCACCATCCAGCACATGCTGCTTGACGCCACGAAGCAGCCAGCGATCACCGTCGGCATCGGCCTGCAGGGTCAGCCCGTCACTGGCGTAGCGGCGCCCGGGCTCGAGCACCCCTAACGCCAGGCGCAAGCGGCCGCTGGCAACCTGTTCAGGATCGAAGGGCAGCGTGGCAGCCTCGATATCGAGCAAGGCACCGCCGGCCAGCACAATGCTCGACAGCAGCGGCAGATCGGCACCCAGCCGCCCGCACACCCGGGCCATCACCAGACTCTCGCCGGGCCCGCCGCCGATGCCGCCCCAGGACTCGGGCAGCAGCGCACCGAGCAGCCCCAGCTCGCCAAGCTGCGCCCAGATGGCATCGCGCATGGCGCCCAGTGCCTGCGCGTCATGAGACTTTTGCCGGTCCCAGTGATCGGCCAGCAGGCGCTCGAGGGTCTCCTCGATCATCTGCTGCTCTTGTGTGATGTCGAAACTCATCGTTCGTTCCCCGGCAAATCCTCAAAGATCCAGCACGCGCTTGGCGATGATGCCGCGCTGGATCTCGTTCGATCCGCCGGCGATCCCGGGACCGCGAAAGAAATAGCGCGCCTCGAGCGCATGCCGCGCCTCGGGGACGAGCCCGAGTGCCTCGGCACCGGTATCGAGGTCGTAGGCGGCATCTGCGGCCAGCGCATCGGGGCCCAGCAGCTCGACGATCGCGCTGTCGATCGCCTGATTGGTCTCGATACCCTTGAGCTTGAGCGTGGACGCGAACGGGCCAACCTCACCACTGCGCTCGAGATTATCCAGACCACGCATGACCAGGTACTCGAGCGACTGAACCCGCATCGCCAGCCAGGCGATACGATCCTGCCAGCGGGCATCGTCGATCGCACGCCAGCCATTCGCATCGGCTCGCGCGGCCAGGCGCCGCAGACGCAGCAGGCGCCGTTTCGCCTCGCTATGACGCGAGGAGTACAGACGCTCATGTTCGAGCAAGGCCTTGGCCACGGTCCAGCCGCGGTTCTCTCCGCCGACCAGGTTCTCCGCGGGCACGCGGACATCATCGAAAAACACCTGATTGAAGATATGCGCGCCATAGAAATGCGGCACCGCACGCATGCTCACACCGGGAGTTTTGAGGTCGATCAGCAGGAAGCTGATCCCCTGCTGCTTCGGCGCCTCCGCATCCGTGCGCACCAGACAGAAGATCCAGTTCGCATAGTGCGCATGTGAGGTCCAGATCTTCGAGCCGTTGACGATGTAGTGATCGCCCTCGCGCACCGCACGCGTGCGCAGGGAAGCGAGATCGGAACCGGACGACGGCTCCGAATAGCCCTGGCACCACCACTTGTCGAAGGTTAGCGTCTCGGGCAGGAAGCGCTCCTGTTGCGTTTCGAGGTGTGCCGTATTTCAGCAAAATGGGCCCGATCATGCGGGTATTGAAACTCTGTTGATGCGGCGCGCCATGCTGCGCCATGGACTCTTCAAACACGAACTGCTGGCTGCGCTATTGACCAGTTCCACCCCAGGCCTTGGGCCGGTTCTGTGCTTCAGCCACCGGGCGACCAGCTTTTGCTGCCACTCGTAATACTGGGCGCGGGCCAGACCGCCAGATCTGCTCACCAGCAGGTCGCGAGCCCCATCATCGACGTTCTCATCGACAGACGCACGAACGCTCGGCGAAACGCTGCTCAGCCGCCGCGTCGAAAATCGTTGTCCGCGCTTAGGTCGGGGTATCCGACATCTTTGCTCCAGCTCAGGATCGGGCGCCAAATCGCGCCAGGAAGCCCTGCATTGGCGGTCTCTTTGTCATCATTCAACTGGCCCCAGCACCTCAGCGCGGTCGGGCGAAGATGCGATCAGACCAGCCCACCCTGCCCGGCGCCACTGGGCCAGAGGCGCGACCGTCGTATTCGCGAACCACCCGAGCAGGTCGCCGATCAGGATGTCGTGCAGCCAGATGTCCGAGTGGCTTGGGTGCCTCGGTGGCCTCCTCGAGACCAGGCAGGCGCGTCTGGCGAGAGCGTCGCCACTTTCAGCGCGGGTGATCACCACGTCGGCCGCCTGCGCCAGCTGCGCAGCGCGCGGATCACCGTTGGGCGTCAGATGCGGGGAGCGTTTTCATCATTAAAACGAGAAAGCGGTATAAACCCACACACCCTGCGCGCCAGCATCAGGCTGGCGGCGACATCACCGGTGGCGACACCGCTCGACCTTCGTACCGGCGTGTCGCGTAGGGCCACCACCCGGGGAACCAGGGCTGAACGTGCGATGCCGCCCGTGTGCCCGCCAGCATCAGTGCTTGCGTGCAGGCCAGGACAGCCGGCACCAGGCCTCCAACGCCTTGCGAGCATGCTTTTCCTGGCCCACCAGCGCAGCGTGGTCTTGCCGCTGGCCTTCACACGCTGCGCACATCGGGCGGGCAGCCCACCCGAGCGCCACGAGATCCACGCCGGATGCGATCACGGCCTGCACCTGCAATTCGGTGACCTCGTGCGAGCGCACGAAGCGGGTGCGCATGCCCGGGCCAGAGGGCGGCGGCACCTGGTACTTATCCGCCAGCTGCCGGCGAAGGCGCGATGCCTGCCCGTCAGGATCTGCGCCTCCATCGCGGCGCGGTCGTTCTCCTCGGGAATCACCGCCGGAATCACCAGATCCACACCGAAGGGCTTGTCGCCGGTCAGACGGCGGATCTCGGCCAGCTCGGCCTCGATCTCCTCGGGTAGCCGCCGGGTGGCTCCGTAGACACCAAAGCCGCCGGCATTGGTGATAGCGGCCACGGTCTCGAGCGAATGACTGAATCCGAAGATCGGCGTGCACCAGGCAGATCTTTCACAAATGGGGGTTTGATTGAGCTCATCTGCTGGTCTCCTGCCAAGCGAAAGGCACATACCGCCGCGCCATCAGGACGATCTGCACTCGACCGGGATGCAAGCAGACGCACTGCACCACGGTGTCTTCATCTACCAGCCCGCCTTTGGCGGCAGCAGGCGGAACGGTTCGAGGACGACAAAACGAGAACGCCGCGCTTTCGCGCGGCGCAGCAAGCCAGGGCTCACCGAGACCCACCTCGCATGCCGGCAACATCGTTCCTCGGGCGGCCCCTGAGCTCACCAGGAACATTCCAGCCGTTCTCGACATAGTACTTATACGCGCCCGCATGCAGCGGCACGTTCCATCTGCTTCAAGGCATTCTCCTTGGTCAGCGTGTGGTCTTCATCCAGGCTGCCGTGGCGTGCACATCGGCGATGTTCTCCCAATAGGCCTTGGTCATCTTGTGAGCGACCTCCTCAGGCACGTCCTTGTTGGTGGCCAGCGCCGAGCCAGCTGGCGATCGTGTTAACCGGCTCCTTGATGACCCAGCCCGCACCCTTGCCGTAGACAGTCGGATCCAGCTTCTCGAGCGAATTGCCCGGTATGGCGGGTTTGCTCCTGAATGGCCGGATCATTGATCTTGTCGTCAGGAATTCGAGGAAACGCAGCGGCTCGCTGGCGGCATACTCCTCCACCATCGGCGAGGGTGCCACAGGGTTGGAGCACCCGTCGGAATCCATCTGCCGATCGGAGAACGCCGGGCGGGCGGCCGACCAGTCGAAGCGCATCAGGGTGTAGTCCTAGTTGGCCTTCAGACCGGAGACCGCCTCGATCACCGCCGCACTCATGCGCGGGGCGATACCTCCCGGCGGTCCCAGGAGAGAGCCTTCTTGCCCTTCAGATCGTTGAAGCTCTTGATGCCTGAGCTCTCGTAAACGATGTACTGGTACAGCCCCAGCGGGAAGTTGACGATGCCGCGAACATTCTTCGCAACCTCGGGGGCCTCCTTGACCTTCTGGAACATCGCCGCGCCGGGAACATGTGACCGATGCCCGGCGAATACAGCGAGAACTCGATATCGCCCTTGGCAGCCATCAGCACCGTCTTGGTGACCGGCTTGCCCGTGGAGACCTGGATCTTGTAGGGCGTTGTAGCCTTCTCGACCACCTGCGTCCAGCCGATGCTGGACTTGACCGGCAGTGCTACCCGGTTGGATCGCCTCGAAGCGGAATACTGCTCGGCACCGGCAGGCGCGGCTGCGATCAGACCGGCGGAAATTGCGCCGGCGAGCCGCTTTTTTAGCGGAAATTGCTCATGGTGTTTTGTCTCCTCGGGAAGTGTGAGATTAAGTTCGGGCTCGGGCGGCATTGGCTGAACGGGCGCGGCACGCCTGCTCGGCAGATTCGACAGGACGACCAGAACGACACCCAGAGCAAGCGGCAAGCTGGATCGGAACGATCGCCGTGACCAGCGGGATTGCCGCAACCAGCCTCAGCGCGCGTGAAAAAACCGACAGTCGAACGCTTTCGAACCCCGTGACAAAGGTAGCGAGCAGCCAGATCGCCAACATGAGCCCTCGCTAGCACCCAAACAGAAGCTGCCCCAGTCAGTTGACGATCAACAACAGGCTGTTGTCATAAACCAGGACGAATGGAATCACGAAGCCACTCCAGCGCGAACCCGACCGCCTTCGCCGCGGTGGACATCGGATTGGCGCCGGATATGGGCGCCGCAGCGAAAGCGGCAATCGCCACCGGTGGTGTGACCCGGAAAGCACGCCGAAATAGAACACGAACATGTGTACCGCGATGTCCTCGATACCCAGCTTCTTGATGGCCGGGCCAAGTACCAGCACGATGATCAGGTGACGAGGCAGTGTGGGCATGCCCATGCCGAGGCACCAGGCACGCACATGCGGTGACCAGCGGCAGCGCAAAGAACAGATTCGCATCGGCAATCACGTTGATCGCGCTGGCAAAGCGCAAGGCTGACCCCGGTGAGATCGAGAATCGCGAGCATCACGCCGATCGCCCCCACGGCCATCATGATGCGTGCACCACCGATGCCCCGTTCATGATTGCCCGCAGCAGCCGCATTGGCTGTCGGCGCACGGCTGGATTGATGAATCCGAGCAGTAACGCACTGATCGTCGCGTAGAACCCCGACATCGCCGGAGACCGGCCCGGGAGCAACACCACGATGATGACCAAGATCGGCCGAGAAACATCAGCGCGTGCAGAAAGTCGGTCTTTGTCAGCTTCTCCGCTCATGGACGGGAATCGGCGTGATCTCGAGCCTGCGGGCTTCCAGGGCCACGACGATGAACAGACTCGCGTAGTACAGAAGTGCCGGAATCCAGCGCCGCCAGGCAGATCTGCAGATACGGCGGGCCGACCAGCTCAGCCCATCATGAAGCGCCCGCCCCCATGACCGGCGGCATGATCTGCCCACCGGTGGACGCCGCCGCCTCGACAGCGCCGGCAAAGGTTGCCGTGAAGCCTCGCTTCTTGATCAGAGGAATCGTGAATGCGCCCGTGCCGACCACGTGGCAGCCACGCTTCCAGACATCGTGCCGAAGATTGCGCTGGCCGTGATCGCCGCATGCGCCGGACCTCCGCGCGACCCACCGGCTAGCGCGAATGCAGGCTTGATCAAGGTATCGCCCGCGCCGGTCTCCTCGAGTACGGCGCCGAACACCACCGATGAAGATGAGGATCAACGACAGGACGATCGCGGTCGGCAAGCCGAAAACCCCCTGGAAGCCATACCAGACCACCTCGACCATCTCACCGAGCGTGAATCCGGTATGGCGGAAGATGCCCGGCAGATGCTCGCCGAAAAGCGTGTAGAGCACCCCAAGCAGCGCGAAGGCAAAGCCAGAGGCACGCCAACCAGCGCCGCGTCAGTTCGATCAACGTAGAATGGCACCCAGAGCAACCGCCTGATCGAACGGTGAAAACTCGACGGTTCTCCATGTCGTCGACCCCGGCGATGGAAACGCAAAGCGGCCAGAGATGCTGAAAGCCCGGCATCGCGATATCGACCAGGATCAGCGCAGCGAGCAGGTACTCCGGCCTTGGGGTGCTTGGCCACACCAGGGAACAGAGCACGACGGCGAATGTGCTGGCGAGCAAGGCCAGCGATCGATGCGGTTGGCTCGCCGGTTCCGAAGAACGACACGCAGAGTGCCTGGCAACCGATGCCAAACGCGATCAGACAGCCAAGGCCGCGCAGCAATCGCGCGATACCGGTGAGCGTTACTCGAGCTGAAATGGTTGTCTCCTCCCTGCCCTCGCAGGTAACCTTCGACAGGCTTGGGGCAGACGCAAGACCAGCATGTTCGGAGAATGCGGGTCGTCGAACGCAACGGCACGAAGGCACACGCCGGCAGGCCGCGGAAATCCAGGAATGCAGTGGTGTGTCAGGCAATCAGACACACCTGCGCGGGCCCGGCAGGGCAATCAGGCCGAACCGAGGGGTCGCCTCCAGGCTCCCCAGCTGCCTGACTACCCGGCCGAGAAGTCCGGCACGGCCAGCGCCCGGCGTCGATCCGCTCCAGCCAGTGCACCCGCGATCTGGGTTTTGACGTCGATTCAGCCGGCCCGCGAGCAGTTCATCGACCAACCAGCCCAGCGTGACGACTTCAAGCTCGACAAACTCGTGATCATCCAGTGCCTGCTCTACCTGCGTGAGCTCGCGCGCGAGGAAGATGTCAATGCGTTCGTCGGCCATGCCGATCGCCGGATGAATACTGGTAAGCGGCGCCCGCGGCCGGCGCGATGCCCGGTTTCCTCGACTTAGCTCCCCGCCGCGCCGTGGTGTGGCCGTTCTCTTCGATCACGGTGCGGTAAGATCTCGATAACCGCGCAATGACCGGGCCAGCGGATGCCGCTCTCGAACCGTTGACATCTTCTTGTTTCGAAGGCGCGGCGGCAGCCAGCAGGTGCGCCAGCGACTCATCATGATCAGCCACCGTTGGCGCCGCCGGGCGCGATCAGCCTTTGTTGAAGAGCAGCCTCAATGGACCCAGTCTCACCGTCGATCGGCGTCTCGATCAGGCGCTTGCTTCATCGGCAGGCGATGACCACCCACGAAGGCGAGCAACACTTGGCCTGGCGCCTGGCTGCCGCGTTCATGCAGGCGTTCATCAGCGGTTGCGGCGCCAGAAGGCCGAGAATCAGTACCAGCGCACCATTGACCGCCAACACTGCCCGGGCATCCATACCGGGGAGATTATGCGGGCATCGTCAAGCTTGTCGAAATACATGACCTTCACCACCCGCAGATAAGTAGAAGGCACCAATCAGCGACGCCATCACCGCCAGCACCGCCAGCCAGACATGGCCGGCCGACACCGCCGACTGCACAACACGGACAGCAGCGAAGAAGCCTACGGTGGGCGGCGGGATGCCCCACGCCAGCGAGAACATCAGGATAGGCATGACGAAGGCCATCCAGGGACTGCGCTGGTTCAGGCCGCGCAGATCATCGATGTCCACCAGCACTCCGGGCCCTTGCGCGCCAGCAGCAGGATCCCGCCGAGCGTGCCCAGGGTGGTCAGCACATAGGTGATGACATAGAACATCGAGGCGCCGTAGGCGGCGTGGCGCCATCAGCACCGGCGTCATCCACACCGGACAACCAGGCCCAGTAACACGAAACCGATCTGCGCGATGGTCGAGTAGGCGATCATGCTTGAAATTGGTCTGGGCGATGGCCACCAGGTTGCCGATCACGAGCGAACCACGACCATAGCCACCATCATCGCATCTGCCAATGCTGGGCGATCGGCAGCAGGCCCTCGGCAAGCATGCGGAACGCGATCGCGAAAGCCGCCAGCTTGGGTGCACCGGCGATCAGCAGGGTCACGGAGTTCGCAGTGCCTGATAGACATCGGGCACCCACATGTGAAATGGCACCGCGCCAAGCTTGAATGCCAGACCGGCCACATTGAAGACCGACCCGAGGATCAGCACCGTGTGATCGCGGGAACCGTCGGCCAGCGCCGCGGCAATCGCCTCGATGGAGGGCTGCCCGCGCCGCCATGAAGGCATGGACATGCCGTAGAGCAGGAAGCCGGAGGCCAGCGCGCCGAGAACGAAATGCTTGATCGCCGCCTCGGTGGACTCGGCAGGAATGCGACGCAGCGCCGCCAGCGCGGCCGTACAGCGACAGCGACGCAGGCTCCAGCCCCATGTAGATCACGAGCAGGTTGTTTGGCCGAGATCATGACCAGCTGACCGACGTGCGAACAGCGACAAGGTATGAAACTCACCGCGGTGCAGACCACGATCCATACCGTAGGCGCGCGCATAGATGGTCGCGGCGACCCGATACAGGCGCAGAGCTTGAGCATGGTGCCGAATGCGTCACTGACCACCATGCCCGAGAGGCGGTCTGGCGGATCATCGCCCAAGCCGCGAAACCAGCACGATGAACGGCAGCGATGGCCAGCAAGGCCAGCCTGTCGACCGAGATCCCCGAGGGCGACCGCGGCTCACGGCATCGACGATGACCAGCAGCAGCGACGCGGCGGCGAGCAGCAGGATCTGGGCAACGCCACCAGCATGTTGAGTTCTTCTAGCATGTCATTCGATCTTGAGCTTGGACACCGACACGTGCTGCAGCAACCTGTCCAACCGAGGCATCGGTGACATCGGTGAACGGCGTACCGGATAGATGCCCATCGCGAGCACCAGGACGGCCATCGCGAACAGCATCCAGAATTCTCGGCGTGCGCCGACATCGGTCAGCGAGGCGACGGAATCATGCACGACCTTGCCGAACACCACGCTTGATCATCCAGGCGAGTAGGCCGCGCCGGATCAGCGTGCTGGCCGCGATAAGGCGATCAGAAGTTGAACTTCTGACGCCCAAGAATCACCATGAACTCACCCACGAAGCCCGAGGTGGCCGGCAGGCCGCAATTTAGCCATGGCGAACAGCACGAACAGCGCGGAGAACCTGGGCATGGTGTTACCACCCCGCCGTAGTCGGCGATCTGCCGGGAATGCAGGCGGTCGTAGAGCACGCCGATGCAAAGAAACATCGCTGCCGACACGAAGCCGTGAAATCATCTGGATGATGCCGCCCGAGACCAGATTGCTGAACATGAAAAAGCTCCAGGTCACGAAGCCCATGTGGGCGATCGATGAATAGGCCGCAAGCTTTTTCATGTCCGACTGCACCAATGCCACGAAGCCGATATAGGCAACGGCGATCAGCGACAGCGTGATGATGAACGCGGAGAGTTCCTGACTGGCATCGGGCGTGATGGGCAGACTGAAGCGCAGGAAACCGTAGGCGCCGAGCTTGAGCATGATGGCCGCCAGCACCACCGACCCCCCCGTGGGCGCCTCGACGTGCGCATCGGGCAGCCAGGTGTGAACCGGCCACATCGGCACCTTCACCGCGAAGGCCAGCAGGAATGCCACGAAGATCAGCGTCTGCTCGCGCATCGACAGCGGCAGCTTGTGCCATTCGAGTATCTCGAAACTGCCGGACTGAAAATACAGATAGATGATGGCCACCAGGGTCAACAGCGAGCCGAGCAAGGTGTACAGAAAGAACTTGAATGCCGCGTAGACCCGGTTCGGACCGCCCCAGACACCGATGATGATGTACATCGGGATCAGCGTTGCCTCGAAGAACACATAGAACATCATGCCGTCCAGGGCCGAGAAAACCCCGATCATGAGCCCGGACAGAATCAGGAAGGCGGCCATGTACTGCGAGACACGGCTCTGGATGACCTCCCAGGCAGAGACGATCACGAAGATGGTGATCAAGGCAGTCAGCGGGACGAACCACACCGAAATGCCGTCCACACCCAGGTGGTAGTTCACGCCCAGCGAGGGAATCCATCGGGCCAGTTCGACGAACTGCATATCGGCCGTGCCGCGTTCGAAGCCGATGATCAGCCAGAGCGTGGGCAGAAACCCGAGAACCGCCCCGACCAGGGAAAGCTGGCGAACGATCGCTGCATTGCGGTCGCTGCCAATGGCAAGCACCACGGCCCCGAAAATGATCGGGATCCAGATGGAGGCACTGAGTACGATGGATGACGACATCGGGTCTTATCGGGTTGGGTTCTCGGAGCGTGGGACGCCTGACTCGGCCGGAAGCGGCATTCAGGGACGAGCGGACAACAGCGGCCACACGACGAACATCAGCAACACGGCCACTCCGACGATCATGGTGATCGCGTAATTGTTGATTCGGCCGGTCTGCAACAGGCGCACCACGCCGGCCCCCCAGCCAACCAGACGTGCACTGCCATTGACCGCCAGACCGTCGATCACCGACTGGTCACCGGCCTTCCACAGCCCGCGCCCGAGCATCCGCGCGCCAGCAGCAAAGACGATCTCGTTGATGCGATCCAGGTAGTACTTGTTCTCGAGCAGGGTATAGACGGGGCCGGCGATCTTGCGGATCGTGGCCGGCACCGCGGGCGCCACCATGTAGCAGAACCAGGCGCTCACCAGACCGGTGATCATGAGCCAGAACGGCACAGTCTGGAAACCATGCAGGGCCATGGCGATCCAGCCGTGATAACCCTCGCCAATCTCGGCCATGGCCGGGTGACGCGCGGCATCGACGTGAATCACATTGGCGAAGTAGTCACCCGCCAGCATGGGCCCGATCGCGACGGCACCCATGATCACCGACGGAATCGCCAGAAGAATGAGCGGCACGGTGACCACGCGGGGCGACTCATGCGGCGTCTGCCCCGGCGCCAGGCCATGATGCGCATCATGGCCATGGTCGTCGTCGGCATGTGCCGATCCGTGATCATCCGCATGCGCCGCCGCATGGCCATGGGCATCATGCCAGCGCGGCTTGCCATGGAACACCAGGAAATACATGCGAAACGAATAGAAGGCGGTCACGAAGACGCCGATCAGCACCGCCCAGTACGCAAAGTGTGCACCGGGCACATTGGCCAGATGCGCCGCTTCGATGATCGACTCTTTCGAGTAGAAGCCCGCGAAAAACGGTGTGCCTACCAGGGCCAGGGTGCCGACCAGAGAGGTGATCCAGGTGATGGGCATGTACTTCGCCAGGCCGCCCATATTGCGCATATCCTGGTCATGGTGCATGCCGATGATCACCGAGCCCGCGCCAAGGAACAACAGGGCCTTGAAGAACGCATGGGTCATCAGGTGGAAGATCGCCACACCGTATGCCGAGGCACCCAGCGCGACCGTCATGTAGCCGAGCTGGGAGAGCGTGGAGTAAGCCACCACGCGCTTGATATCGTTCTGTACGATGCCCAGGAAGCCCATGAACAAGGCCGTGATCGCGCCGATGACGATGACGAACCCAAGTGCGGTGTCCGAGAGCTCGAAAAGCGGAGACATGCGGGCCACCATGAAGATACCCGCGGTCACCATGGTGGCCGCGTGGATCAACGCCGAGATCGGCGTGGGGCCTTCCATGGAGTCGGGCAGCCAGACATGCAGCGGGAACTGGGCCGACTTCCCCATTGCGCCCACGAACAGACAGATGCAGGTGACGGTCATCAGCGACCACTGGGCCGCACCCCACAGATTGATCTCGGTCGAGGCCAGCGAGGGCGCCGCTGAGAAGACCTGGGCGTAGTCCATGCTGCCGAAGTAGGCGAGCACCAGGCCGATGCCGAGAATGAATCCGAAGTCACCGACCCGGTTCACCAGGAAGGCCTTCAGGTTGGCATAGATTGCCGTGTCACGCGTGTACCAGAAGCCGATCAGCAGATACGAGACCAGACCCACCGCCTCCCAGCCGAAGAACAGCTGCAGGAAGTTGTTGGCCATCACCAGCATCATCATCGAGAACGTGAACAACGAGATGTAGGCGAAGAACCGCTGATAGCCGGGGTCTTCGGCCATGTATCCGATGGTGTAGACATGCACCATCAACGAGACGAAGGTGACCACGCACATCATCGTGGCCGTCAGGGAGTCGATCAGAAATCCGACCTCCATCCGGATACCGCCGACGGTCGCCCACTCATAGAGCGTGCCATTGAAGGTATGGCCGTTCATGACGTCGATGAACACCCAGACAGAGGCGAGGAACGACACCGCCACACCGGCGATAGTTGCCCGATGGGCTCCCTGGCGGCCGATGGCCTGGCCAAACAGGCCGGCCAGAATCGCCCCGATCAGCGGAGCGAAGGCAGCGATCACATAAACCGTTTTCATCAGTGGGCAGGCTTCTTGCGCAGTGTCTGGGCAGTGTCCGGCTCAGCCCCGCAGACCGTCGAGCTCTTCGGCGTTGACGGTCTCGAGGTTGCGGAACAGGATCACGATGATGGCCAGGCCGATGGCGGACTCTGCGGCCGCCACGGTCAGGATGAAGAACACGAACAGCTGGCCCGCCGCATCCCCGAGGAAATGTGAGAAGGCGATGAAGTTCATATTGACCGCCAGCAGCATCAGCTCGACGCACATCAACACGACGATCACATTGCGACGGTTCAGGAAGATGCCGACCACGCTGATCGCGAACAGCGCCGCGCCAAGAACCAGAAAATGCGACAGCGACAGGCTCATGACTGGCCTCCTTCAGCGGCGGGCCCGGCCGCATCCTCGGTCTGGCCGCGGTCGCGCGAAACCGCCGGCATCTTGATCACACGCAGGCGGTCGGCCGCCCGGGTACGAACGGCCACGGTCGGATCATTGGTACGAGTGTCCTTGCGCCGGCGCAGCGTCAGCGCGATCGCGGCAATGATCGCCACCAGAAGCACCACGGCCGCGACCTCGAACGGATAGACATAGTCGGTGTATAGCAATGCCCCGAGCGCCTTGGTGTTGCTGTAGTCGGCCGGCAGTGCCGGCGCACTTGCGACGCCGACGTCCGAATAGAGATAGACGAGCACGAAACCGAGTTCGAGCACGATAGCGGCCCCGACGAACAAGGCCACCGGCAGATTGCGCCAGAAGCCGTGGCGCATCTGGTCGATGTTCAAGTCGAGCATCATGACCACGAACAGAAACAGCACCATGACCGCGCCGACATAGACGAGTACCAGCGTGATGGCCAGGAACTCCGCCCGCAGCAGCATCCAGAGGCAGGCCGAAGTGAAGAAGGTCAACACCAGATAGAGTGCCGAATGCACGGGATTGCGCGCGGTGATCACGCGCACCGCAGCGACGACCGTGATGGCCGCAAAGACCCAGAATAGAAATGTCAACGCATCCATCGGTCGTCGAGCTTCCCCTCGGCTGCCATCCGCGCTCGCGGCTGGCCGCGGCCCGGCAAGCGCCGGATCCGCAGGTTCCAAAAAATGTCTAGCGTGCGATGCGCGCGATAGACGATCGATCGTGACGAATCAGCGATAGGCGGCGTCAGCCTCGCGATTCGCGGCGATCTCCTTCTCGTAACGGTCTCCCACGGCCAGCAGCATCTCCTTGGTGAACAGCAGGTCACCGCGTTGCTCGCCGTGGTACTCATGAATGTGGGTCTCGACGATCGAATCGACCGGGCAAGACTCCTCGCAGAAGCCGCAAAAGATGCACTTGGTCAGATCGATGTCGTAGCGCGTGGTGCGCCGAGTGCCGTCTGCGCGCACATCGGACTCGATCGAGATGGCCATGGCCGGACAAACCGCCTCGCAAAGCTTGCAGGCAATGCAGCGTTCCTCGCCGTTCTCGTAGCGGCGCAATGCATGCAGCCCGCGAAAGCGCGGCGACATGGGCGTTTTCTCTTCCGGGTACTGCACCGTGATCTTGCAGGCGAAGAAATAGCGCCCGGTCAGGGACAGCCCCTTGAGCAACTCGAGGAGCATGAAGCTCGAAATGAAATCTTTGACTGCCTGCATGTTCTGCCCCTGTCGCTCAGCCCCAGATGTTCCAAGGCGTCTGCATCCAGATCGCGATGACCACCAGCCAGACCAGCGTCACCGGAATGAAGATCTTCCAGCCCAGACGCATGATCTGATCGTAGCGGTAACGCGGGAACGAGGCGCGGAACCAGATGAACAACGACACGACGAAGAAAGTCTTGATACCAAGCCAGATCCAGCCGGGAATCGCATTGAGCAGCCAGAAGTCGATTGGCGGCAGCCAGCCACCCAGGAACATGATCGCGGCAAGCGCCGAGAGCAGAATCATGTTGGCGTACTCGGCCAGGAAAAAGACCGAAAAAGACATGCCCGAATACTCGACCATATGCCCGGCCACGATCTCGGACTCGCCCTCGACCACATCGAACGGATGACGGTTGGTCTCGGCCACCGATGAGATCACGTAGACCACGAAGATCGGCAGCAGCGGCAGCCAGTTCCATGACAGGAAGTTGATGCCCCGCTCCGCCATGCTGCCGCGATCCTGACCAAGCACGATCTCGGTCATGTTCAGGCTGCCCGAGACCATCAGCACCACGACCAGCGCGAAGCCGATCGCCAGTTCATACGAAACCATCTGCGCCGAGGCCCGCATGGCGCCAAGGAACGGGTATTTGGAATTCGATGCCCAGCCGGCGATGATCACGCCATAGACCTCCACCGAGGTGATCGCCATCAGCAGCAGCAGGCCGGCATTGACATTGGCGAGGGCCATCTCGGGGCCGAAGGGCATCACCGCCCATGCGGCCATGGCCGGCATGATGGTCATGATCGGGCCGAGGATGTAGAGCATGCCATTGGCCTGCGATGGCACGATGATCTCTTTGAACATCAGCTTGAAGGCATCGGCGATCGGCTGCAGCAGCCCCTTGGGCCCTACCCGGTTCGGCCCGATGCGCAGATGCATGTAGCCGATCATCTTGCGCTCCCAGAGCGTCAGATAGGCCACGCAGGCCAGCACCGGCACGATCACGCAGATGATCTTGATCAGCGTCCAGGGAACCACCCAGAAGCCGCCCAGAAGGCTGCTGCCCGCCTCGTAGAACCAGTCGATGGGGTTCATCAGAGCTTCCGTACCGAGAGAGGTCCAAACGGCGCGCCCAGGCCGATTGCCTCGGCCACGGCCATCGGCGCGCGGACCAGGCCACGGGCCAGGGTGGCGTCGGCCACCAGCGTCCAGCGCCCGCCTGCCTCGAACGAGCCAAGCTGCACCTGGTCGCCGTCGGCGAGGCCCAGCGCGGCCAGCGACTCGGGATGCGCACGTGCCACGTGGGCCTCGCGGCCATCGCGGGTGCGCTGCAGCGAGGTGGCCCGCCGAACGATCGCATCGCCGGCATAGATCGGCACCTCGCCCAGGCGCTGCAACTCACCAACCTGGCAGTCAGGGATCGACGCGCAACCCAGGCTGCCATCGACCTGATTCGACAAGTGCCCCTCGAAAACCGAAATGCGCGAGTCTTCGGCGAACAGCGTGTCGACCGCGCCCGCGCGTCCGGCACCGGCTTCGCCGAGCAAGGCCTCGGCGCGAACCTCTTCCACCGACTCATGACCAAAGCCACTCACCTCGAGCAGATTGGCCATGACCCGCAACACCTTCCAGGCCGGCCGGGTCTCGGCCAGCGGCATGGTCACCCCGTTGAAGCTCTGCAGACGCCCCTCGGCATTCACGAAGCTGCCCCCGGTTTCGGTGAACGGAGCCACCGGCAACAGCACGCTCGCCACTTCGAGCAACTCGGGGCTGACGTAGCTTGTCAGTGCCACCACGGCATCGGCGCCGGCGAGGGCCTTCATCGCCTGTGCAGCGTTGGCGAAATCGGCCGCCGGATCGGCATGCAACAACAGGTAGGCACGGCGCGGCTCGGCAAGCTGGCGCTGCGCATCACGCCCTTGCCTGCCCAGCGCGCTGGCGCTGATCGCGCCAAGCGCGCGCGGTGTGGCACCGGCCAGATAGCCGCCGACGCTGTTGGCCGCCGCGCCGAGCACGCCAACCGTACAGCTGCAAACCTCGGCGATTGCGGCTGCCAGGCGCATCAGATCGCTCGCCTGTGGATGTCCGATGGCGGCATTTCCGAGCAACAGAGCACCACGCTCGGCCGCCGCGAGCGCGGTCGCGATGGCCCGTTGCGCGTCGCTGGAGGTCACGCCATCGAGCGCATCGGCCAACGCGGACGGGGCTGGCGCACCGCTCGCAGCAAGGGCCGCCGCAAGAATGCCCAGTAGATGCTCGCGCCAATGCTGCGGCGACTCGATCAGACGCTGACCGAGCGGCATCGCCAGATCGTCGTCGGCGCCATGCAGAACATGAATCTTCAGACCATGCTTGACCGCGCCGCGCAGGCGAACCGCCATCAACGGATGATCTTTGCGAAGCGAACTGCCGATCAGGAGGAGTTCATCGAGCTCACCCAGATCCTGCACCGACATGCCCAGCCACGGCGCACCCTGGCCATGCTCGTCGATGCCGAACTCGGTCTGACGCAAGCGGAAATCGATGTTGTCCGAACCCAGCCCGCGAACCAGCTTCTGGGCCAGATAAAGTTCCTCGAAGGTGGCCCAGGGCGCCGCCAGCGCACCGATGCTGTCCGCGCCATGATCGACACGCGCCGCCCCGAGGGAGAGCACGGCCTGATCGAGCGCGCTGCGCCAGTCGGTGGTTTCCCACTTGCCGTCACGTCGGATCATCGGCTGACGCAGGCGATCCTCACTGAGCAGACCCTCGTAGGAGAAGCGATCGCGGTCAGCCAGCCAGCATTCATTGACGGCCTCGTTCTCGAACGGCACCACCCGCAGGACTTCGCCATGCTTGATCTGGGCAATGATGTTCGCGCCCAGTGAATCATGCGGCGACACGGTACGTCGGCGGGACAACTCCCAGGTGCGCGCCGAATAGCGGAACGGCTTCGAGGTGAGCGCGCCCACCGGGCACAGATCGATCATGTTGCCCGAAACCTCGGAATCAACCGACTGACCGACGAAGCTCATGATCTCGGAATGCTCGCCCCGATTGGCCATGCCGAGTTCCATCACTCCGGCAACCTCCTGGCCGAAGCGCACGCATCGGGTGCAATGAATGCAGCGGGTCATCTCCTCGGCGGAGATCAGCGGGCCCATCGGCTTGCTGAAACACCACCCGCTTGGCGACATCGAAAGTACTGAGCTTGGAGCCACCGTAGCCGACCGCGAGATCCTGCAACTGGCACTCCTGCCACGATCTGCCAGATCGAGCGGTCGAGCAGGATGATTGATCAGCGGGAACTCCTCCGCGACTTCTGCGCGGCAACTCGCCTTGGGCGAGCGGGTGTGCACCTTCATGCCATTGGAGACCGGGTCGCGCACGCCGGCATCGGCTTGGTGCTATCTCGACCTCGACCAGACACATCCGGCAGTTAGCGGCGATCGACAGCCCTGTGATAGCAGAAGTGCGGCACGAAGACTCGAGCTTGTTGGCCACATGCATGACCATATGCCTCAGGCACCTGCGGTCACAGCGTGGAGTTTCGATCTCAACCATGAGCGGGTTTCTCGGCTCTCATAGCGATACTTCGGCACCTGGCAGGTCCTTGTGCTCGGCAGCTGCCAGACAGGAATTCATCCCAGTAGTGCTTGAGGAACGCGCGCACCGGCATCACCCGGCGGCATCCCCGGCGCACCATCGTGCGGCCCTGGATCGCATCGGCGATCCAGTTCAGCTCGACGTCCCAGATCGCTCAATCTGCCCTGCGCCGCGCTCGATGCGATCGACCAGGCGATACAGCCAGCCAGTACCTTCCGGCACGGAGTGCGCTGGCCTGCTTTCTCGTAATAGAAGTAGGACAGGCGCAGCAGCGATTTGACAGCACAACGGGTCTCATCCATGACGATGACCGCACCCGAACCAGGCATCGACCCGCCTTGGCGATCAGTCTGGTCCATATCGGTGGCCATCATGATCTCGGCCGGCAATACCGGCATCAACGATACCCGAATCACCGCATCTTGAGCTTGCATCTGCTGCCATACCACCGGCAAGCTCGACAGCTTGGTGGCGAAACCGGCGTGCCAAGCGGAATTTCATCAGTTGCCCGGGCGCTCGACATCTCCGAGATCGAGAAGGTCTTGGTGCCACCGTTGTTGGGCTTCGCCACACCTCGAGATGAGCCTCACCCCCGCGGATGATCCAGGGTACAGCGTGAGGTTTCGTGTTGTTGATCGTGGTGGGCTTGCCATACAGACAAAGCTCGCCGGGAACGGCGGCAAGCCTGGTTGCCGCTTCTTGCCCTCGAGTGACTCGAGCAGCGCGGTTTTACTCACCGCAGATGTAGGCACCAAAGCCGTGAAACGCGTGCAACTGGAACGAGAACTCGCTCCCAAAAATTGCGCTCGCCAGACCAGCCCGCCGCACGGGCCTCTTCGAGCACTGCTCAGCACTCTGAACCGAAGATCTCGCCATGGATGTAGTTATGGCGGCTTGCGATACCCATGGCGTAGGCCATGGCCATGCCCTCGATCACGATGTGCGGGTTATAGCGCAGGATATCGCGGTCTTTGAAGGTGCCGGGCTCGCCTTCGTGGAGTTGCAGACCAGGTACTTCTGGCCCGGCATGCCACGCGTATGAAACTCACTTCAAACCGGTGGGGAATCCCGCACCGCCCCATTACCTGAAAGCCGCCAGCCTTGACCTCGGCGACCTGTTCGGGCGTGAGGCCGCTTCTGGGTCAGGATGCGGCGCAGCGCCTTGTAACCATCGCTTTTTCATAGTCGGCCAGATGCCAGCCGTCCGGCGAAGATCCGGGCAGCCAGGATCTGTGGCGAAATATGCCGGCCATGAAAGCAGCTTTCGGAGACCAGCACATCGGTGACGGTGGGGTCGGCGGTCGTGCGCACCCGTACCGGTCAACGCGACTTCAGTTGCTCGAGCAGGGCATCCATGCGCTCGGAAGACATGAAACTGTGCATCTCTTTGTTATCGACGAGCATCCACAGGGCATCCACCACAAGGCCCAGGCACTCGCTTTCCACCAGGGTGAACTGACCATCGGGCGACCGGTCTGGCCATAATCGATGCCCAGCCGGCTCTTCCGAGGTACTCACCCGCCTTGGCGCCATCGCGCCGCAGCGCGCACGGCAGGCAGGTGCACACGGCAATCTTGACCTTGCCAACCGTACGCGTGTTGTACAATGATATTTGTAGAAGGTGGCCACTTCGTGCACCGCGGTCGGGGCGATGCCGATGTAAGACGCGATATCGCGTTCGATCTCGGGCGTGATCTCGCGCGTTTCATCCCTGCGCGATAGCCAGTCGCGCCGCATGACCGCCGACTGTCGCTGATCGGCCGGAAACTTGGCCAGCTCGCGATCGATGCGCGCATACGCGTCGTCCGAGAGCAGACGCTGGCTGCGATCGGGCGCATTCATCGGTCAATCTCTCCAAAGACGATATCCATGGTGCCGATGATGGTAGCCATCGGCCAGCGTAATGCCCACGCGCCATTTCATCCATACCCTGCAAATGAGCAAAGCCCGGCGCGCGGATCTTCAGGCGATACGGCTTGTTCGCACCGTCCGAGACCATGTAGATGCCGAATTCGCCCTTCGGATGCTCGACCGCCGCATAGCACTCACCGGCCGGCACATGGAAGCCCTCTGTGAAGAGCTTGAAATGATGAATCAGCTCTTCCATGTTGGTCTTCATGTCGACGCGCGCAGGCGACGACACCTTGTGGTTGTCGCTGATCACCGGCCCGGGATTTGTTGCAACCACTCGACACACTGGCGGATGATGCGATTGGACTGACGCATCTCCTCGACGCGCACCAGATAGCGGTGGTCATAGCAGTCGCCATTGGTGCCCACCGGGATGTCTGAAATCGATCAGGTCATAGACCTCATAGGGCTGGTGCTTGCGAAGATCCCAGGCCACGCCGGAGCCGCGCAACATCGGCCCGGTGAACCCCAGAGCCTTGGCCCGATCGGGGCTCGACGACGCCGACACCCACGAGTCGCTGCTTCCAGATGCGGTTGTCGGTCAGCAGCGTCTCGTATTCGTCCACGCAGCCGGGAAAACGATTCGTGAACGCCTCGATGAAATCGAGCAGGGAACCCGATCGATCACGATTGAGCGCCGCGACCGCACCCTTGCTGCGGATCTTGCTGGCCTGATGCCTGGGCATCTGATCGGGCAGATCCGATAAGCCCCGCCAGGCCGATAGTAGGCGGCGTGCATGCGCGCACCCGAAGTTTGCCTCGTAGCAGTCCATGAGATCTTCCCGCTCGCGAAAAGCGTAGAGAAATACCGCCATCGCGCCAACATCCAGACCGTGCGCGCCGCGATCCACGCATAGCTGAGGTGGTTCAGCACGCGGGTGATCTCGTCAAGAACATGACGCGGATGTATTGGGCGCGCGGTGGCACCTCGATGCCCCAGCAGCTTCTCGATCGCCATCACATAGGCGTGCTCGTTGCACATCATGGATACGTAATCGAGACGATCCATGTAGGGGCACCGACTGCAGGAAGGTGCGGGTTTCAGCGAGCGCCTCGGTGGCCCACATTGCAACAAACCGATATGCGGATCGGCCCGATTGCACGCGACCTCCGCCGTCGAGTTCAGGCCAGGCGCAATACGCCGTGGGCGGCGGATACTGGGGCCCGAAATTCCATTGTGCTGGTGTGATCTCGGCCATGTCCGGCGCCCTGCCCTTTGCCAGCCGTGCTTCGCGAATCACGCGAGGCACGATCTCACGCGGCTCGATCGTGACCGGCTGATACACGACCCGCTTCTGCTCGGGTCATAACGCATTTCCATATGACCGGAAATCGGAAAATCCTTGCGAAACGGATGACCAATGAAGCCGTAGTCCGTGAGAATCCGTCGCAGATCGGGATGGCCCTCGAACAAGTGCCGAAAAGATCGAAGGCTTCTGGCAGCGCCGAACCAGTTTCGCCGCCGGCCCAAACCGAAACCAACGAAGGTGCCACGGGAAAGTCGTCATCGGGGCAAAACATGCGCACCGCCGCCAGTTGTGGCGTGCTCTACGGACAGCAAATGGGTGACAACCGCGGCTGGCCTGCCAGGCACGCCGTCGCCGTGCGCCAGTAATCGACTCCGCAGACGTCGACAAAGGAGTGTCGAAGCGCAGCCCGGGGATCATCGCGCAGAACCTGCATCGCATCCAGTTGGCGGGCAGAGGGTAAGACCGACCGTAGATCTCACCAGTGCCTCGCCGATCCGGGGCTCAGCCGGCAAGCGCCTCATGCAGCGCCGCACCCAGTTTTGCGAGTGGCGGATTCATGTCAGCGGGCTATCGTGGAGTTCGACGGATCTGCTCGCAACTGCAGCAGCCACGAGCAGCGCCTCGGCCGTCGAGGGGAACAGCCGGGCACATAGACATCGACGGGCACGATACGGTCGCAGCCGCCTGCTGCTGAATAGGAATAGTAATTGACAGCCGCCGCCGTTGGCACACGAGCCATGGACAACACCCAGCGCGGCTCAGGCATCTGGTCGTAGACCTTGCGCAAGGCCGGCGCCATCTTGTTGCACAAGGTTCCCGCCGCGATCATCTGGTCAGTTGACGCGGACTTGAGGCGAAAATGATACCGAAGCGATCGAGGTCATAGCGCGAAGCGCCGGCGTTACATCATTTCCACCGCAGCACACTTGGGCCGATGTCATCGGCCAAAAGCATTAGTGCGCGACAGGGCGATGACCTTGTCCAGCTGGGTCGTGACAAAGCCCTGGTTCAGGACCCCTTAATGCTCATGCTTGCTGAGATGCGGTGGAACGGCTCATTCCCAATCGAGCGCGCCCTTCATCCATTCGTAGACGAAGCCCACGACAAGAATCCCGAGAAACACCATCGCCGTCGCGGCAAACTGAAAAAGCCGATTGTCTTGAGCGACACGGCCCAGGAAACGGAAATGCGATCTCGAGATCGAACAGGATGAACAGAATCGCGACAGGTAGTAGACGTCGAACTTCATTGGTGCATCTTCGAGCTTCGACCACACTCGTACGAGGAGATTTCTGCAGGATCCGGACAGCTGGGGCCGAGCAGTTTGCCGATCGCCATCGGCCCGACACCGACACCGATGCCGACGATGATGAACAGCAGAACCGGCAGATAATTTTTCGAGATTCAAGCAAGGCTGTCTGGTCGGGAGGATTCTGTTCGGTGATGGTGCCGACGGCGAGACTCGAACTCGCACAACTTTCGCTACTACCCCCTCAAGATAGCGTGTCTACCAATTTCACCACGTCGGCAAAGACGGCCAGCAACCACTTGGGTCACCAGGAATTCTACTTCGGAATGTCGCTCCTGCCGCCGCTTTCAGGCGTGCCCAGACCCGGAATTTGCGAATTAGCATCAGCGGCAGGCGTGGCCGGATCGGCCTTGTTCGTCTGCGTGGCCGGCGCGGCCGCAAGGTTACCATCCATCACACTTCCGGCCGCGGCCGGGCGTTTGTTGGCCACGAAAGCCAAACCCAGCGTGGTGACGAAAAACACCACCGCAGCGAACGCGGCCGTAGCACGCGACAGGAAATTCGCAGAGCCGGTGGCACCGAACAGGCTGCCCGACGAACCGCCGCCAAAGGCAGCGCCCATGTCCGCCCTTGCCGTGCTGCAAGAGCACGAGGATCACGACGCCCAGAGCCGCGATCACCTGCAGCATCTGCAACACATTGCTGAACCAGGCCATCAGAGGGCTCCTTGCGCCACGGCGAGCGCGGCTTCACAAATGGCGAGAAATCGGCCGCTTTCAGCGATGCGCCGCCGATCAGGCCGCCATCGATATCAGGCTGCGAGAACAGCTCACGCGCGTTCTCGGGTTTGACACTGCCGCCGTAAAGCAGGCGGATGCTGTCGGCACCGGCCACACCACCGGCCGCCAGCTGAGTACGGATGAACGCATGCATCTGCTGCGCCATCTCCGGCGAGGCGGTCTTGCCGGTTCCGATCATGAACCGGCTCGTAGGCAATCACGATCGATGCTGGATCGCAAGTGGTCATTGACGGCAGGATCTCGCCCAACTGGCGCGACAGCACGCTCTCGGCCTGACCGGACTCGCGTTCCGCCGGGGTTTCACCGACACAGGCCACCACGACCAGCCCAGCCTGCAAGGCGCGCATGACCTTGGCCGCGATCACCTGATCCGTCTCGCCAAACAACGCGCGACGCTCGGAATGGCCGATGAGGACATGGCTGCAGCCGCAGTCGCGCAGCATGTCGGCATCGACCTCGCCGGTGAAAGCCCCCGCGGATTGTGCGGCCAGCTCCTGGGCACCCAGCGAGATACCAGACCTTCAATGCCTCGGCCGCGGCCATCAGGTAGGGGAACGGGGGACAGACCAGGCAATCGATCAGGCCACCATAAGGCTGCGAACCGCACCAGCCTTCTGACGAAACTCGCCCAGCAAGGACCCGGTCATGGCGAGCGAGCCATTCATCTTCCAGTTGCCGGCAACGAGCGGCCTGCGATCAGCCATTGAATTGATTCTCCATGAACCGCGAAAAACCGTTGATTCTAGCCGGCCAGAGAAGGCTCGGTCAAACGGCATTATGGCCATCAGGGCGGTGCTGGAACCACTCAGCCGCGGGAATCGGGCCGGGCGGGCATCGGAATGCCCCTGGCGCGCATCGCCGGGCCATCGGCGTCGTCGCCGTCATCGACCCCCAGGGCGTCGATCGACGCAGGCTCCTCGTCGAGGAATCCGCTGGTATCGCCGGAGCGCCGGCGCACGATCCAGACCACATAGCCCGAGACGCGCTGTAGCTGAGAAGCGGGAACAGCACGCTGGGCGGATCGGACAGAGATCAGCACGAACAACATGACCAACAATATGGTGCCGATAAAGGGCACGGCGCGACGAAGGTTGATGTCCTTGAAGCTGTAGAACGGGACATTCGACACCATCGTGATGCCGGCAAACAACGCCACGATGAATGACAGCCACGCCAGATCCACCCCGGCGGCATCGATCAGCGCGTCTCGCGCAGATCGGTGGCAACCCAGACCAGACCGGCCATCAATGCCGCTGCCGCCGGGCTGGGCAAGCCCTGGAAGAACCGTTTGTCGACCTTGCCGAGGTTGGCGTTGAAGCGCGCCAGCCGCAATGCGGCACCGGCCACGTAGACAAACGCAGCCAGCCAGCCCCATCGACCCAGACCGTGCAGCGACCACTCGTACATCACGAGCGCGGGAGCGACGCCGAACGAAACCATGTCCGAGAGGCTGTCGTACTGCTCGCCAAACGCGCTCGTGGTGTTGGTCAGGCGGGCCACCCGGCCATCGAGACTGTCGAGCACCATCGCCACGAAGATCGCGATCGCGGCTTCTGCGAAGCGATCCTGGGTGGCCTGCACGATCGAGAAGAAACCGCAAAACAGGGCAGCCGTGGTGAAAGCATTGGGCAACAGGTAGACGCCACGACGGCGCCGTGCATCGCGATTCGCCGCCTTGTCACTGTCCACTGTCGGGTTGCTCATTGCGTTCTCCATGCGGGTGCTGCGCCGGGCTGTCGATGACGCTTACCTCAGCGGTTTCGCGGACCTGCCCAAGACTCACGCCGCGACACCGCCACCGGTCGTGTCCGTGCCCTCGCCCGCCGGCGCGTGCAGCACGGGCGGCAGGCTCGCGACCACCATGCTGGAAGCCTGCACCTTCTCGCCGATGGCCACCTGAGGGCGCGCCTGCAACGGAAGATAAAGATCCACGCGCGAGCCGAAGCGGATGAAGCCGAAACGCTGGCCACGGTGTACGGCATCTCCCTCGCTGACGTAGCAAAGAATACGCCTGGCAATCAGACCGGCCACCTGAATGCAAGTGATCTGCTCGCCATCGGGCCGACGGATCACCAGCGCATTGCGCTCGTTGGCCTCACTGGCCTTATCGAGATCAGCGTTGAAGAAGCGGCCCGGGAAATAGGCCACCCGCTCGATGATGCCGTCCACGGGTGAGCGGTTCGAATGAACATTGAACACATTCATGAAGACCGAGATCTTCAGGAGAATCGCGCTCGAGAACGGGTCGCCCGCTCCACCTTCACCCGGCCGTCCGCGGGACACAGCACGGCCAGCGGATCGGAAGGCACATCGCGCTTTTCCGGATCACGGAAGAACTGCAGGACGAACAAGGCCAGCGCCCGAAGGGCCACGGCCACGCAATGCCGCCAAACAGGTGCACGACACCGGCCAGCAGGCCGCGCCCGCAGAAAAGGCCATCCTTCGCGGGCAATCAGGGGATGGGGATACATGCGATTCATTGTTCGCTCGGTCGGACGTAAGCCGATTCACGCAGCCACTTCGTGGCGATCCATTTCTCACCGCGCCGAACCGGTACGCCGGCATGCAGACAGCGCGGATCAAGCTGACCCTGGGCGTTGTGGTATTCGAAATAAGCCGCGGCCCCTGGCGGGCGCACGGCCACGTTGATTTTCGGAAAGGCGGTCTCACCACCCTCCGCTCCACCGTATTCAGGTACAACACGAGCGTGGCAATTCGCTGCCCGCCGGCACGGTGTACCGAGCTGCGGATCGGCCGGCTCGAAGGTCATGGTGGGCGAGATGCTCGCCACCGACGCCATGGTGCAGGATCTGCAATGGCTCACCGTTCTCGACCGGTACCGCGAACGCCGCGATGCGCGCTTCGATGCGCGCAATGGCTTCGGTTTCACCGCGGGTGAAGTGGGTGCCCTCGCTGGTACGCACCGGGTTGATCTCGAAGTCACCGGTGGCCCGTTGACGACCTCGGGCTGGCGAGCTTTCCCTTGGAGCGCTCGATCAGCTCCTCGCATTCTTCGGCCGAGAGCAGATTCTCCAGCAGCGCCACGGTCGCAGGATCTTCATCACGAAGCCGACATCCACCCGCCGATCTCGGCATCGACCTGCGAAGGCGGCGCCGATCGAGATCGGATCACAGAGCGTAGCCGCTGCAGCAGCCGGCGGCGGCGTCAGCCCGGGTTCGACCGCGCGGCGAGATCTCGCATGACCGCGATCGCCGAGCCAGAGAGAACACCAGGTCAAAACCGGTATCCGGCCATGACCTGGATCATGTCCGGCTCACGACAGCACCGCGTTGGAAGTTTTCGGCAGTCAGTCTGCCCGCGCCTTCACGGCAGACGATTGCGAGCGCGACAGACCCTGCTGCTCTTTGCACTTCGGTGACCACCAGCCGCTCCGTGAAGGTCGGCGCCGATCATCGACTTTACCACCATAACCAAGCGGCCGCGCCATCCGGCACTGCTGCCGTCCCCGCCAGTCCTCCAGAGGGCCCGAACGTGGCATGCGGCCGCCGGGCCCGGCGCGATAGCGAGCCGGCATCCACTACCAGCCACCGCCGCGGCTCGGCGCATCGTTGTTGTCGACCAGGCGTTGGCCTTGATCCAGGGCATCGCCTGGCGCGCAGCTTCTGCGAAACCACCTCGATCTCATGCTCGCCATCAGGCGACGTGCCGAAACAGGTCCAGCCACCGGACGCCTTTCGAGGACGACTGTAGCGTATTGCCGGTCTGGATGTCAGCAGGCGGCACGCAGCCTGGCGTGTCTCGTCGGTGACGATGCGCAGGCCAGTGATGCTGCTCGCAAACTCGACCATTGAGATCGAGTAATTCATCGGCGATACCGCCTCATGAATCAGGTCGACGATCAGTTTGAGCTCGTGCAGGCACTCAAAATAAGGCCATCTCGGGCGCCAGCGGCGCGGCCTCGACCAGGGTCTCAGAAACCCAGCCTTGATCAGCTCGACGTTGCCACCACAAGCACGGTCTGCTCGCCAGAACAGGTCGGTTTCGGTCTCGCGGAAGTTGGTCTCGATGATGCCGGCACCCACGCCGATGGCTGGGCATACGACGGCGCGGTGTGCGCAGGCCACACCGAGGTGTCCTGATGCACGGCAACCAGCATCAGCACCACCCTGTATGTGCTGCACTTCGTAGTGTGACCGAGCCCCGCCGCCGGGCGCGGCCATGACAACATCTGGCCCGCTGGCTGCGGAAACCATAGTAGATGTTGACCGTGCGCAAGAGCCCGCCGCACCCTCTCCCTGATGTTGGGCGCGACATGCTGGTTATGAACTTCTCCGGAATGTTCTCGTCGAGGGGGAGCAGCATCGTGACGAAGTCGGCGCCCTTGACCGCATCGGCCACCTCGGCCGGCTTCAGCCCCGGCTTTCTCGACAGCGCCCTTCTCACGGGACGGACCGCCGCAGCGCCGCCAGCCACCACATTGCAGCCCGGAATCGTTCAGGGTTTGCGCATGGGCATGGCCCTGCGAGCCGTAACCGATGATCGCGACCGCGCGCCAGTGAGCTTCAGATCGCAGTCTTTGTCGTAATAGACCTTCATTTTCCATTAACTCCCTCGTTCAAACCTTGAGCACGCGTTCACCGCGCGCGATGCGGATGCGCCGGTACGGACGGTCTCGAGAATGACCAGCCAGTCCAGGGCATCGATGAGTCAGGTGTCGACTTGGCCTCGTCGCCCCGGTGAGCTCAACGGTATAAGAACGATCACGCTCGGTGACGTCGATGATCCGACCGCGAAGATCTCGGCCATCCGGGCCAGCTCTTCGCGATCACGGCCGACGCGCGGTTTGATCAGCATGAGCTCGCGCTCGACGCAGGGTTGTCGGTGAGGTCGACCACCTTCACCTTCGATCAGCCAGTTCCGGAAGTGCTTGATCTCTTGATGACTTCGTCCGAGCCGTGGTGACGACGGTCATCCGCGACAGCGAATGATCTTCGGTGGGGGCGAGCGGTCAGGCTTTCGATGTTGTAGCCGCGAGCGGAGAACAAGAGCCCACCACGCGCGACAGCTGCGGTTCGTTCTCGAGCAGCAGCGAAATAATGTCTCATCCTGCCACTCCTCCCTGATCTCAGCGCCGAAACAGCATCTCAGTCAGCCGCGCTGCCACCTGCACCATCGGCCACACGTTTTCGGTCTGGTCGGTGATGATGTCCATGAACACCAGATCATTGGCGTGCTTGCCAAAGGCTCGCGCAGCGCCGGTTCGACATCCGCCGGGCGTTCGGTCATGCCGACATGGCCTTAGTGAGTACGACGAAATCAGCAGAAGCTTCCATAGGACTGCAGTGGCGGCTGCCATACTCGATCTGCTGCCGCTGCCGCACCATGCCCAGATAACGATTGTTCAGGTTCAGCACCTTGATCGGCAGGTTGCTGCTTGCAGGTGGAAAGCTCCTGGATACACATCTGAATCGAGCCCTCACCGGTGATGCAGGCAACCTGCGCATCGGATGCGCGAGCTTGACGCCCATTGCATAAGGCAGACCAACGCCCATAAGATTGCCCAGCCACGCCGAGTTGATCCAGCGCCGCGGCGTTGGAAACGGTAGTACTGGGCGGCCCACATCTGATGCTGGCCGACATCGGAGGTGACGAACGCATCGCCACCCGTGAGCTCGCAAAACGTCTCGATGACGAACTGCGGCCAGGCGTCACTTCATCCGGAGGATTGTGCCTGGAACATTGGCGCTCCCGCCATCATTGATCTTCTTCCACCAGGCGTCCAGTGCATCGGCATGATGCGAACACCTTTGTCGAACTCGGCCTCGAGCATTTCGTTCAGGCCGGCCAGCGTCTCGCGAACATCGCCCACGATGGGCACGTCCACCCGCACCCGCTTGGAGATCGACGAGGGGTCGATATCGATGTGGATGATCTTGCGGGCGTTCTGCGCGAAGTGCTTCGGATTGCCGATCACCCGGTCATCGAAGCGGGCTCCGACCGCGATCAGGACGTCGCAATCCTGCATGGCCATATTGGCTTCGTAGGTGCCATGCATACCCGGCATGCCCACGAAGCGTTGATCCGTGCCCCGAACCGAGCCCAGGCCCATCAGCGTGTTGGTGACCGGGAAACCCGTCATCTCGATGAACTTTCGCAGCTCGACCGAGGCATTGCCCGTGACCACGCCACCGCCCGTGTAAACCATAGGACGCTCGGCCGCCATGATCGTGCCAAGCGCACGCTTCATCTGCCCTAGATGGGCCTTGGTAACCGGGTTGTAAGAACGCATCGACATAGACTCCGGGTATTCGGAAGCCTGTGATCGCGCGTGATGTCTTTCGGGATGTCGACCAGAACCGGGCCAGCCGGCCGGTGCGGGCGATGTGAAACGCTGCCACAGTCGTGCTCGCCAGATCGCGCGCGTTCTTGACCGGGAAGTTGTGTTTCACGCACGGCCAGGTGATGCCAACCGCATCGCATTCCTGGAAAGCATCTTCGCCGATCGCATGCGATGGCACCTGACCCGACAGAATCACCAGGGGAATGGAATCCATGTAGGCGGTGGCGATACCTGTGACCGCATTGGTCGAGCCCGGACCGCTGGTGACCAGACAGACCCCGACCTCTTCCGTGCAACGCGGTAAGCCGTCAGCCGCGTGCACCGCGGCCTGTTCGTGGCGAACCAGAATGTGCTGGAAGCCGTCTTGCTTGAAGATTTCGTCGTAGATGTATAAGACTGCGCCCCCCGGGTAGCCGAAGACATGCTTGACACCCTCGGCCTGAAGGCTGCGTACGACGATTTCTGCGCCAGTAAGTTCCATGGCGTTTTCCTATCCAGAGTCATGTGCCGGCAGGCCCGCCCGCCGGCACCAGCCGCTCCCCGAAAACGCTCGCACAGGGATGCGGGAGCCATTTGCGGGCAGCCACCGGCACAGACCGTGGAACGGGATCCGAGCACTGATGGGACGACCGGCTCGAGCCCTGGTTGGGGCGTCGGCCGGATGCGCAAGGATGCTCTGCATAGCCGTGTCTGAAAGCGCCGGCGGCTATGCAGAGCATCCTTTCTTGACCTGTTGCAACGCAATATGCGGGCGAAGGCCAAGCCCGTGATCGTATTCTGCCGCCCGACACTCGGTCAAGCGAGCCCGGCGTCCAACAGATCGTGGCTCCCGAACCCGAGAGCATCGGCGGCGCCGGCCAGTCGTTGCGCTTCGACAACATCGGTGCAGCCGAGGCCGGACGCCGTCGATCCTGGAAATTCGCCCCGACAGCGACCGGGCCCGCGAAGGCCCGATTCGGTCAGACAATCAACGACCCGCGAGGTATTTCGACAAACTGCTAGCATCGGGGCCCCTCAATCGCCCGCAAACACGACCTCGGCGCATGGCCACGCGTGACGAAATGGACGCCTTTCTCGCTTCGGTGGAGCGGCGGGCGTTCAAACAGGCGGTGTTCGCCGTCAGGGACGACCACCACGCCGCGGACATCGTCCAGGATGCGATGTTGCGCCTGGTCAAGAGCTATGGCGAGCGGCCGGCCGAAGAGCTGGCGCCGCTGTTTCAGCGCATCCTGCAGAATGTGATCACCGACCATTTCCGGCGCGAGAAGGTCCGCAATCTTTGGACTACCCTGGTGTCGGCGCTGATGCCGGGCCGCGACGACGGCGAATCCGAGCAGGATTTCATCGATGCGATCCGTGCCGACGACGAAGACCACTGGCGCCAGGGCAGCGCCGCCGATCAGGTCGAACGCGGGCAGACCTTGACGATCATCGAGAACGAAATTAAGAAACTCCCAGAACGTCAACGCCAGGCTTTTCTGTTGCGTTACTGGGAAGAGCTGGATGTTGCCGAGACCGCCGAAGCGATGGGTTGTTCCCAGGGCAGCGTCAAGACACATTGTTCGCGCGCCACGAGAACTCTCGCCAAGGCGTTGTCGGCAAGGGGAATTCGGTTATGAACGAGTTGCACACCGCGTACTCGATTCGCAATGCGCTCGATGAAAGCACCAGCCGCCTGACCGAGGCCCAGGCGAGCCGCCTGTCGCAGGCCCGCGCCCGGGCCCTTTCGGCAATGCCTGCCCAGGCGCCGGCGCGGGTTCACGGCTTCGCGCAGATGCAGCCCGACCTTGCCCGGGGCGCGCGCGCGTCTCGCGCCGGCGGGCGTTCGAGGCGGGCCCAGGACGGCCCGCCCTGGATCATGCGGCTGGCGCTGACGGCCGCACCGCTGGCCCTGGTGGCGGTCGGCGCGCTTGCTCTGTTGCGTTGGTCCGACGACCAACGGCTGGAAGCCCTCGCCGAGCTGGATAAAGCGGTTCTGCTCGATGATGTCCCACTGGCCGGTTACGCCGATGCCGGCTTTGGCGTTTTCCTCAAACACACGGATCAATGAAGCCTGCCGACACCTGGAGCGATCGACGTCGACTGGCGCTGCAGGCCGCGCTGATCGCCCTGCTCGGCCCAGGAGCCCTGCCCGCACGCGCCGACGACGGCCCGTGGCAGGCCCTCAACGAAAGCCAGCGGACGGTGCTGGCGCCGTTTCGCGCCGAGTGGAGCCGCTGGCCGCTGCAGGAGCGCGAAATCTGGATCCGGCTGGCCGACCAGGTTCCCAGACTCGACACCGAGCAGCGCGGTCATGCCCTGGCGCGAATCCGTGAATGGGCGGCGCTAAGCCCGGACGAGCGCTCGGTGGCCAGACGCAACTTCCAGCTGGCGCGCACCCTGGGCCGCGATGACCGGATTCGGCAGTGGGAGCGCTATAACAGCATGACCCCGGAACAGCGTTCGATCCTGCGCGCCTTTCCTCTGCTGGGTGGCGACAGCCAGGATTCCCGATTGCCGGGTCGTGCGTCTCAGCCGCTTGGCCTGGTGCCATCGCGCCGCTGATCCGAGACTCATGACCATTCCTGCCGCACACCCGTGGCGACGCTTCATGGGCATTTGTTATGAAGCCATCATCCTGTTCGGGGTCGTCTGGTTCGTCGGCTATGCCTACTCGGCCCTGACCCGGCTGCAGGGCATGCCCGGGTGGCAACTGAGCGGCTTTCGGATCGTGCTGTTCGTGGTGCTGGGCGCGTATTTCGTCGGCTTCTGGCGCTCGGGCTTGCGAACGCTGCCGATGAAGACGGTGTCTTTGCTGGTACTCGACCGTCATGACCGCCCGCTGGGCACCGTGCGCGCGCTGGTCCGCTTCCTGGCCGGCGCCGGCATGCTGCTGGCGGCCCTGGCCGTCGCGCATTTCGTGCACCCGATCGGGCTGCTCCTGGTGCTGGTTCCGGGCGGCTGGGCCTGGATCGATCGCGACCATCAGGCCCTCTACGACCGGGTCGCCGGAACCCGGCTGGTCGCCTGGGACCCGCCGGCCGCGAACAGGCCCAAAACGCGCTAGATCATCCGACGGTATCGGCGCGGCTTGCCCCGGCACCGGCGCATGAGGGGCAAGCGCCGGCCGTCATGGCCCCCTCATTGGCGCACGCAATCCACGAAGTACTCGATCTTGCCGTCCTCGCGCTTCTGAGCCACCAGCCCGTGGACATCGGTATCGAAGCCCGGAAAGCGACCATTGAACTCGCGGGTGAACTTCAGATACTCGACGATCGTGCGGTTGAAGCGTTCGCCTGGGATCAGCAGCGGAATACCCGGCGGATACGGCGTCAGCAGCATCGTGGTGATCCTGCCCTCGAGATCGTCGATCGGCACACGATCCACCCGGCGGTGCGCGAGACACTCGAAGGCATCGCTCGGCCGCATTGCCGGCACCATGTCGGACAGATACATCTCGGTCGTGACACGGGCCACGTCATAGGCGCGATAGTCTTCGTGGATCTGGCGGGCGAGATCACGCAGACCGATCCGCTCATAGTGCGGATGCTTCTGGACGAATTCGGGCATCACGCGCCAAAGCGGCTGATTCGCGTCGTAGTCGGTCTTGAACTGCTGCAGCTCGGTGACCAGCGTGTTCCAGCGCCCCTTGGTGATGCCGATCGTGAACATCACGAAGAACGAATAGAGGCCGGTCTTTTCGACCACCACGCCGTGCTCGGCCAGATACTTGGTGACGATCGCGGCCGGAATCCCGTGGTCCGAGAAGCGCCCATGAATATCCAGGCCTGGCGTGATGATGGTCGCCTTGATCGGGTCGAGCATGTTGAAGCCGGGCTCGAGTTCGCCAAAGCCGTGCCAGTCTTCCTCGTTGCCCAGGAACCAGTCCTCGCGATCGCCGATGTCCCAGTCGGCGAGCTTCTCCGGGCCCCAGACCGAGAACCACCAGGAGTCACCGAACTCCTGGGCGACCTTGCGCATCGCCCGGCGGAAATCCATCGATTCGAAGATCGACTCCTGCACCAGTGCGGTCCCCCCGGGGGGTTCCATCATCGCCGCGGCCACATCGCAGGACGCGATGATCGCGTACTGCGGGCTGGTCGAGGTGTGCATGTGGAACGCCTCGTTGAAGCGATAGGTGTCGAGCTTTCGTGTCTCGGAATCCTGGACCAGGATCTGTGAAGCCTGCGACAGCCCGGCCAGCAGCTTGTGGGTCGATTGCGTGGCGAAGACCAGCGAGTTCTTGGATCGTGGGCGGTTCTCGCCGATCGCATGAAACTCGTGATAGAAACGGTGAAAGGCCGCATGCGGCAGCCAGGCCTCGTCGAAATGCAGGCTCTCGACGTAATCGCCAATCGTCTCCTTGATGCGCTCGACGTTGTACAGCACCCCGTCGTAGGTGGACTGGGTGATCGTCATCACCTGAGGGCGCGCCTTCTTGTCCTTGACCAGCGGATGGCTGTCGATCTTCGCCTGAATGCTCTCGGGGCGGAACGACTCGTGCGGAATCGGCCCGATGATGCCCAGATGATTGCGGCTTGGCCGCAGAAAGATCGGAATCGTGCCGGTCATGATGATCGAATGCAGCACCGACTTGTGACAGTTGCGATCCACCAGCACCACATCGTCGGTGCCGACACTGGCATGCCAGACCACCTTGTTCGAGGTCGAGGTGCCGTTGGTCACGAAGAACAGGTGGTCGCACTGGAATATCCGTGCCGCATTGTTTTCCGAGGCGGCCACCGGGCCGGTGTGATCGAGAAGCTGCCCCAGTTCATCGACCGCATTACAGACATCGGCGCGCAACATGTTCTCGCCGAAGAACTGATGAAACATCTGCCCGACCGGGGATTTCAAGAAGGCCACGCCACCCGAGTGGCCCGGGCAGTGCCATGAATACGAGCCGTCATTGGCATAGGCGACCAGCGCCTTGAAAAACGGCGGTGACAACGAGTTCAGATAGGCATTGGCCTCACGGATGATGTAACGGGCCACGAACTCGGGCGTGTCCTCGAACATATGGATGAAGCCGTGCAGCTCCTTGAGGATGTCGTTGGGGATGTGCCGGGAGGTACGGGTCTCCCCGAACAGAAAGATCGGAATGTGCTCGTTGCGCCGCCGGGTTTCGGCGATGAAGGCCCGTAACTCACCGATGGCCACGCTCTCGACGCCGTCTTCGTTGATTTCCTCGTCGTCGATGGAAACGATGAAAGCCGAGGCGCGAGCCGCCTGGTTCGCCACCATCGCGACATCGAAATAGGTGAAACCGCCGACGACCTCCAGGCCCTGATCCTCGAGGGCCTTGGCCAAGGCGCGAATTCCGAGACCACTGACCGATTCGGAGCGCCAGTCTTCGTCGATAATCACCACGGGAAAGCGAAATTTCATGCGCGACCTCCATTGGTCGGGCCCGATCGGGGGCCGGCAGGAATCACGGCGGCCGTCTGGCTGGTGGCAGGAGCAACGGGCGATTGTACGGCCGGGCGCCACGGCCGGCCGCGAACGTCGCAAAGGTCTGACGGTCTCATGAACACGCCGAATCGATCTGGGATACGCGGCCCTGCCGCCCAGATGGCGCTCAAGCGCCGAAACCCGCCACCCAATGCGCCTCCTTAATCTCCGATTAAGTCACCCGACCCAGAATCGCGGGTTCTTTCCATCCATAGAAGCCTGATGGTGCCTGCTGTTCGCCAACCATGGTCCCTGAGCCTGCCGCTTCGGCTGACATTGCTCGCGTTGATTTTCAGCGGGTTGTTTAGTTGGCCACTCTGGCGTGCCGTGCTGGCGCTGCCCGAAACAGGAGCCGCGCGCCTGCTGTCCCTGGGCGCGTTGATGCTGGGTGTCAATCTGGTGCTGTTCGCGCTGCTGCCGCTGGGGCGTTGGCCACGTACGGTGACCACCCTCGCGCTGCTGGTGGGGGCCGCCACACTGCATTTCATGCTGCGCTACGGCGTCGTGCTGAATCCGCAGATGATGCACAACGCGCTTCAAACCGACGCGCCCGAGGCGGCCGAGTTGATCACGCGGCGATTGCTGACGGACGTGGCCCTGTTCGGCCTGCTACCGGCGCTGATCATGGCCGCGCTGCCGTTCGGGCCACTCCCCCCGCTCTCGCGCGCGATCCGGCAGCGCCTGGCCCTGGGCCTGACCGGTCTGGCGGTGACGCTTGGGGCGATCGCCAGCAACATGCACGATCTCGCGCCGCTGATGCGCAATCACAAGGAACTACGCTATCTGTTCTCGCCGGGCAATCTGCTGGCCTCGTCGCTGAGCGCCCTGCGTGGCAGCCAGCTCGTGCGCAGCGGGCCGCGAGAACCCATCGATCCGTCCGTCCAGGGCCGGCAGCGCGATGGCGAGCAACCGCGAAGGGTCGTGGTGATGGTGTTGGGGGAGACGGTACGCGCGGCCAACTGGGGCCTGGCCGGGTACGAGCGCCAGACCACACCGCTGCTGGCCGCGCGCGATGATCTCGTGACCCTGGTGGCCGATTCCTGCGGCACGGACACGGCCACATCGGTTCCCTGCATGTTCTCGGATATTGGCCGCGATCAATACGACCGGGAGCGGATCGCCAACCGTGAGAACCTGCTGCATCTGGCCCAACGGGCCGGAGTCGCCGTGCAGTGGCGGGAGGCGCAGGCCGGCTGCAAGGGTGTCTGCGATGGCATCGACACGGTCTGGCTGAGGCTGGACCCCGATGCGGCCGATGGCGTGGATTGCCGCCAGCGCGAGTGTCATGACTTGGCGCTGCTCGAGGGGCTGCCCGAGGTCATCGACCGGGCCCAGGGAGATCTGCTGATCGTACTGCACCAGATGGGCAATCACGGCCCGGGCTATTGGCGACGGGTGCCCGAATCCGCGGTGCACTACAAGCCGATTTGCGCGGTCGATGATCTGTCGCGCTGTACCGATGCCGAGATCCTCAATGCCTACGACAACGCGATCCGGTATACGGATTCGATGCTGGCCGCGCTTGTGGGCTTGCTCGAGCAACGGGCGGACCGGGTCGATACCGCCATGCTCTATGTTTCCGACCACGGCGAGTCGCTTGGCGAGCAAGGGCTGTATCTACACGGCCTGCCTCGCTGGATGGCGCCGGATGTCCAGACCAAGGTGCCGATGGTTCTCTGGCTGTCCGAGCCCTGGCGCAGCCGCAGCGGGCTGGATGCCGCCTGCCGGCGCAAGCTGACCGAGGCCGGGGGCGATCATGACCAGGTCTTTCATACCCTGGTCGGCCTGCTCGGGCTGCGCACCAAGGCCTACCAACGCGGCCAGGATCTCCTGGCGGTCTGTCGCCCCCCGGCGGGTTGAACCTCATGAAGACACCGGAGCTCGCGACGAAGGCGACGCGATCAGAGCGTATCGCATTCGCATTGCTCGTTCTCTCTGCCGCATTGATCGCCTGGCTGATGGGAGACGGCCGCATCGATGAACGGATCTCCAGCCTCTATTTCGATGCCATTCACGGGGTGTTCCCCTGGCATGAGAACAGGTGGATCGAGACCGTGCTCTATCGCGATGGCAAGCTGCTGGTCATCGCACTGGACATCGTTGCGATCGCGGCCCTCCTGCTGGCCATGGCAAGTGGCCGTCTGCCGACGCGCATGGCACTCGCGGCAAGCGTGGGGATGATCGCGATCCCGGCAACCATCGGCTTGCTCAAGCTGTTCAGCAGTACGCATTGCCCGTGGGATCTCGCGAACTTCGGGGGCACCCTGCCCCATATCGCCCTGCTCGAATGGGCGAGAGCCGATCCACCCGGGCATTGCCTGCCGGCCGGCCATCCGAGCGCCGGCCTGTCGCTGTTCGGGCTAGTGTTGCCGCTGTTCGCGGCAGGGCGCCGCGGCCTGGCCGCTGCCGCTACAATCTCGGCGCTGGCCCTGGGGCTGCTGATGGGCTGGTTGCGGATCACGCAGGGCGCACACTTTCTGTCGCATGTGCTCTGGAGCTTCTGGATCGCTGCGGCAATTTCCCTGATCACGGCGCGATTGTTCGCGATCCGCCTCGGAGACCTGGCTGACGCATGGAACCCCCCGACGAATCCACGGATCGCCCGACGGGACCTACCGCGGGATCACGGCCTGGCGTGAGTGATCACTCGGGCGGTGGATTTGCCGGACTGATGCGTCGCCGCCTTGCGGGCGGTCTGAGCTACAGCGTTGCCGGGCTGCGCCGCGGTTGGTTCGAAGAGGCGTTCCGGGTCGAGCTCGCGCTCAGCGTCGTCCTGGTGCCGCTGGCGATCTGGCTGGGCGATAACCCGATCGAGCGTGTTCTGCTGCTGGGCTCGATCCTGCTGGTGCTGATCGCGGAGCTCCTCAACACCGCGATCGAGGAGGCGATCGATCGCATCTCCGTCGAACGCCATCCACGCTCCAAGGATGCCAAGGATCTCGGCAGCGCCGCCGTCTTCCTGGCCATGATGGGCTTTCTGCTCACCTGGGGCCTGATCCTGCTGACCTGAACAGGCCCGTGGCCCGCCTCCTTTCGGAGTGCGGGCCACGGGGCCAAGGCCGGGCAGGATCAGGCGTTTACGGCTTCGAAGCGGAACTCGCCGTCGATGTAGTCCACGTCGATACGATCGTCCGGGCCCACCTTGCCCTCGAGAATCATCCGCGCCATCGGGTTCTCGACATACTGCTGGATGGCCCGCTTGAGCGGCCGGGCACCGAACAAGGGATCGAATCCGACCTTGGCCAGCTCGGACAGCGCTGCATCGCTGACCTTCATCGACAGATCCCGGTCGGCCAGACGAGACTGCAGGTCTTCGAGCTGGATTGCCGCGATGCTGGCAATGTGCTCGGCGCCGAGCGCATGAAACACCACGATCTCATCCACCCGGTTGATGAATTCCGGCCGGAAGTGCTGTTTGACCTCCACCATCACCGCCTCGCGGATCAGCCCGGCCTCGTTCGTGGCCGGATTGCTCGACAGACGCTGAATCTCATGAGCCCCGAGGTTGGAGGTCATGACGACGACCGTGTTGCGAAAATCCACCGTGCGTCCCTGGCCATCGGTGAGACGACCGTCGTCGAGCACCTGCAACAAGACATTGAAGACATCCGGATGGGCCTTCTCGACCTCGTCGAGCAGGATCACGCTATACGGCTTGCGACGCACGGCCTCGGTCAGATAGCCGCCTTCCTCATAGCCGACATAGCCGGGCGGCGCACCGATCAGGCGGGCCACCGAGTGCTTCTCCATGAACTCGCTCATATCGATGCGCACCAGGTGGTCTTCGCTGTCGAACAGGAACTGTGCGAGCGCCTTGCAAAGCTCGGTCTTGCCCACACCGGTGGGGCCCAGAAACAGGAAGGATCCGTACGGACGACGCGGATCGGACAGACCCGCCCGCGAGCGGCGGATCGCATCGGCCACCAGACGCACGGCCTCATCCTGGCCGACCACACGATGATGGAGCCTGTCCTCCATGCCGAGCAGCTTCTCACGCTCGCCCTGCATCATCTTGCTGACCGGGATGCCCGTGGCACGAGACACGACCTCGGCAATTTCCTCGGCACCGACCTCGGTGCGCAGCAGCTTCGGGCGGCCGTCGGCCGCCGCAGGCGCATCGGCCGACTCGCTGGCCGCTAACCGCGCCTCGAGCGTCGGCAGACGACCGTACTGGATCTCGGACACCTCGCCGTACTTGCCCTGACGCATCAACTCGGCCATCTGTGCGCGCAGTTGGTCGATCTCCGCCTTGATCTGTGCGCTGCCCTGCACAGCGGCCTTCTCTGCGTGCAGGATCTCGTCGAGATCGGCATATTCCTTCTCGAGCCGGGCGATTTCCTCGCCGATCAACTCCAGCCGCTTGCGCGAGGCGTCATCGGACTCCTTCTTCATCGCCTCGCGCTCGATCTTGAGCTGGATCAGACGCCGATCCAGTCTATCCATGACCTCGGGCTTGGAATCGATCTCCATCTTGATGCGGGCGGCCGCCTCATCGATCAGGTCGATGGCCTTGTCGGGCAGGAATCGATCGGTGATGTAGCGGTTCGACAGCTCGGCGGCGGCCACGATCGCCGGGTCGGTGATATCGACACCATGGTGCAGCTCATAGCGCTCCTGCAGTCCGCGCAGGATCGCGATCGTGTCCTCGACCGACGGCTCGCCGACCAGAACCTTCTGGAAACGGCGCTCGAGCGCGGCGTCTTTTTCGATGTACTTGCGGTATTCGTCCAGCGTGGTGGCACCGATGCAGTGCAGTTCACCACGGGCCAGCGCCGGCTTGAGCATGTTGCCGGCGTCCATCGCGCCCTCGGCCTTGCCGGCCCCGACCATCGTGTGGATCTCGTCGATGAACACGATGATGCGGCCCTCTTCGGCCGCAACCTCCTTGAGCACGGCCTTCAGACGCTCCTCGAACTCGCCACGGAACTTGGCGCCGGCCAGCAAGGCGGCCATGTCCAGAACCAGCACGCGCTTGTCGCGCAGGGTGTCCGGCACCTCTGCATTGACGATCCGCTGGGCCAGACCCTCGACGATCGCGGTCTTGCCGACGCCCGGCTCACCGATCAATACGGGATTGTTCTTGGTGCGGCGCTGCAGGATCTGGATCGCGCGGCGGATCTCGTCATCGCGACCGATCACCGGATCCAGCTTGCCGGCGCGAGCGCGCTCTGTGAGGTCGATGGTGTACTTGTTCAGCGCCTCGCGCTGGCCCTCGGCGTCGGAAGAATTGACATTCTGCCCACCGCGAACCGCATCGACGGCTGCGCTCAGCGCAGCTTCGGTGATGCCGGCCTCGCGCAGCAGCCGCGCGGCTTCGCCGCCGTGCTTGCCGCCATCCTGGGTCAGGGCGAGCAGGAACATCTCGGTGGCGACGTACTGGTCGCCGCGCTTGATCGCAGCCTTCTCGGACAGATTGAGCAGATTGAGCAAATCGCGACCGATCTGGACATCGCCCCCGGTGCCGGTGACCTGTGGCAGGCGATCGAGCGCCTGTCCGACCGCCTGCGCCAGCGCCGGCACCCGCGCCCCGGCGCGTTCGAGCAGCGCACGGCCGGTCCCTGCCGTGTCCTGCAGCACGGCCGCCAGCAGGTGCAGTGGCTCGATATATTGATGGTCTTTGCCCAGCGCCAGGCTCTGTGCTTCACCTAGCGTTTGTTGAAACTGGGTCGTCAGTTTGTCGATTCGCATGGGTTTCCGTTTCCTGTTCGCGATCCGCGACTGGACGGATCGAACCGTGTTCCGGCCCGCGCGATCGCGGTTCGCCGAACACCTCTGTCTGACATTGAAGATATGGGCATCGCCGCCGAACTCAAGGCGCGAAGCGCCGGCCGGGTGATCCCCAGCAGAGGGCCAGATCGGTAGGTTGGCTATCATTGGCGAAAGCGAATCAATAGCGTTTCGGGCACATGGCACCTTGGCCATCACCTGCGCCCGTTCGGCCAAGCCAATCGTGATATGTCCTCCCTGCGTCTGAACGGTCGCCTCACGCGAGCGTTTCTCCATTGTCTGTTGATCTGCACGGTGCTGGGTGCCTGCGGTGGCGGGGGCCCCACGGCAATCGGCGCCGACAGCGACGTCGCTCAAGGCGATTCCGCGGCCACGGGTGCTGACCAGGCGGCCGATGGCGGCAGTAGCCCCGCGCGCGCTGGCGACGTTGTCGACGGCGACCTCCGAGCCGATGCGATCGATGGCGCGGGCGGCAGCAACGGCGACCTGCCAGCGACCGATCCCACGCGGGTCGGCCTGAATGTTCGGCCGAAGGCGCCCTCATGCATCGCGCCTGGTGAACCGAATGGCGGGCTCGTGCGTGCGCAGGCGATGTATTCGCGCCTGCCGTTCGACGGGGCCCTGCTAAATCTCGAGCAAGCGCGCATGGAGCGCAGCCACTGGTACACCCACACGCGCGATGGCCGGATCTACCGTTTTGCGACCGCGGGAGATGGCTCCGATGCGCATCTGCTGCTCGATCTCGGACCGCGACTGGCCGGCCTCGAATACGAAGGCGGCCTGATCGGCCTCACTCTGGATCCGGCCTTCAGCGTTAACGGCTACGTATATCTCCATTACACGATCGCGGCGGATCCGATTCGCGCGGTGATTTCGCGGATGACCGTGCGCGAAGGCCGGATCGATCCGGCTAGTGAGTTGGTGATACAGCGTATCGACCATGGCGGCGCGATCCATCTGGGCGGGCAACTGGCGTTCGGCCCGGATGGCCTGCTGCATGCTTCAGTGGGCGATAACGAGTACGGGGACCCGAGCCGGCGCGCGCAAGACCCCCGGGTCCTGCAAGGCAAACTGCTGCGCTATGACGTCCGCGGGGCGAGCCCCGAGCGCCCATTCGAGATTCCCCTGGGAAATCGACATCATGCCAATCCACGCTGCGCGCTCGGCGCCGGCTCGGACGCTTGCCCGGAGTGGTTCGCAACCGGCTTTCGCAATCCGTGGCGTTTCAGTTTCGACCGCACTTCGGCGGTGCCCGATATCTGGCTGACCGATGTCGGTCACACCTCCTGGGAGGAAATCAACCGGATCGGCCCGGGCGGTGGCAACTTCGGCTGGAGCGTGCGCGAGGGCGCACACTGTTTCGCAACGAGCGGATGCGCAACTTCGTCAGCAGAAGCCGAGCCATTCACCGACCCGGTGTTCGAGTATCCAAACGCCGGCTTCGCTGCCGCCGTCGGCGGCTATATCTATCGCGGCAGCGCTCTGCCCGGGTTGTCTGGAGAGTTCGTATTCGCCGACTTCGCGCAGAGTCAGATCTTCGCGCTGCGCAGGCGCGGCAACCGATACGAGCGCGAGATCTTGATCGACCAGGCACCGGGCAACCCGGTCGCCTTCGCCCAGGCGGACGACGGCGAACTCTACTTCCTCGTCTATGCACGGACCGGGTCGCGGATCTTCAAGCTGGCGGCGGCGAGCCAGCTGGGCGATACGGTGCCAGATCAGCTTTCTGCGAGTGGCTGTGTCGATCCTGCGGCGCCCACCCGAGCGGCCGCCGGCATGATGCCGTTCGAGCCCAGGGCCCCGTTCTGGTCGGATGGCGCAATCAAACGCCGTTGGCTGTCGATGCCGGACGCCGGCAGGATCACGATCAATGAGAAGGGGCAGTTCGAGTTTCCGCTGGGGTCGGTGCTGATGAAGACCTTCGAGCTCAACGGGCGCCTGATCGAAACGCGGCTCTTGATGCGCCACACCGATACGGGCAACTGGGCCGGCTACAGCTATCGCTGGAACCCCGACCAGACCGAAGCGACACGCGTGCGCGAGTCCACGTGGGCGGATATCAATGGCCAGGGCTGGATCTACCCATCAGGCTCCGAATGCCAGAAGTGCCATACCGAGGCGGGCGGCAGGACACTTGGCACCAACCTGTCACAACTGAATCACGATTACCGCTACGACGAGACGGGGCGTACTGCCAACCAGTTGGCGACGCTGGCCGGCCTGGGCATGATGTCCGGCCTGCCGGGTGATCTGCCAACCCGCGTCTCGCCCTATGACGTGAGCGCGCCGCTGAGCGAGCGTGCGCGCTCCTGGCTGGACACCAATTGCGCCCAGTGTCACCGTCCAGGTGGGCCGCTATCGACCCGGATCGACCTGAGGCTTGGCGCGAGCATCGAGCAGACCGGCATCTGCAATGCCAGCGCTGGCCATGAACTCGGCATTGACGGGGCCCGGATCGTCGACCCGGGTCAGCCCGAGCGCTCGGTGCTTTATCTGCGGGCCGCACGCCGGGACAGCTTCCAGATGCCTCCCCTGGGCAGTCGCCGGGTCGATTCCGACGGCCTGGAGTTGCTTGCGTCCTGGATTCGTTCGATGGACGGGGATTGCCACTGAGGCGATCCGCGCGCCTTGTGCGAGCGCACTCAGCGTGGCTGCGGCAGAATCAAGGGATCACGCGACCCTGCGATCCGGACGCGATACCGTCCGTCCCCTTCTATTGCATCGATCTGGAGCCCAACGAGCCATGGCGAAGTTGTTCGAACCCCTCAAACTGCGCGAGCTGACCGTAGCGAACCGAATCGTCGTCTCGCCGATGTGCCAGTACTCGGCTGTCGACGGCATGGTGCAGCCATGGCACACCGCCCATCTCGGGCAACTGGCGATGTCCGGCGCCGGCATGCTTGTCGTGGAGGCGACCGCGGTAGAGCCGGAAGGTCGCATCACGCCGGGCTGCGTCGGTCTCTACGACGATGCCACCGAGAAGGCGCTGGCCGATCTCCTGACCGTGCTGCGCAGCCTGAATCCGTCCGCCCCACCGGCAATGACCCTGCAGATCGGCCATGCCGGGCGCAAGGCGTCCAGCTTCGAGCCCTGGAAGACAGGTCAGCAGATCCCGGTCGCCGATGGAGGCTGGTTGGCGCGCGCACCCAGTGCGATCGCCCACAAGGAGGGCGAGGAACCCCCGCATGCGATGAGCGAAACCGAACTTGATGCACTCTGCACGCGCTTCGTGGAATGCGCCCGCCGCGCCGACCGGGCGGGCTTCGATGCGCTCGAACTGCACTGTGCCCACGGTTATCTGCTGCATCAGTTTCTGTCACCGGTTTCCAATCAGCGCACCGATGCGTTCGGCGGAAGCCTGGAGAACCGCATGCGCTATCCGCTTCAGGTTCTGGAGGCGGTACGCGCGGTGTGGCCGGCGAACAAGCCCTTGGGCGTGCGCATCTCGGCAACGGACTGGGACGAACTCAGTTCCTGGGATCTGGCCGAATCGGGGCGGTTCTCTGAGCGTTGTGCCGCGCTGGGGGCCGACTGGATCGACGTGTCCAGCGGGGGCGTATCGACCCGCCAGAAGATCACGCTGGGACCGGGCTATCAGGTTGGATTCGCCGCTGCAGTGCGTGAGCGCGTCGACATCCCGGTCATGGCCGTGGGCCTGATCACCGAAGCCGCGCAGGCAGAAAGCATTGTGGCAGATGGCCAGGCTGACATGATCGCCCTGGCGCGAGCCTTCCTGTATGACCCGCGCTGGGTCTGGCATGCGGCCGCCGAGCTGGGCGCCCAGGTTGGCGCGCCGGCGCAGTACTGGCGCTGCCTGCCTGCCGGTGTCGGTCGGATCTTCGGCGACGCCCAGGTTGGCATGCGCTGAAACCGGTCATGAACGAGCGAGTGGATTCAAGCGATGGCTTTCTGGCGCGCCTGCGCGCGCGGGCGGCAGGTTGCCCGGCGCGGATCGCCCTGTCCGAGAGCGCCGATCCGCGGGTTCTGCGGGCGGCCTCGCTCGCCAGCCAGTACGGCTTCGCCAGGCCGATCCTGATCGGGCGCGCGCCGCAGCAGCCACCGGCCGGCATCGATCCGGCGGAGCTGCGCGCCTGGCAATGGGTTGATATCGCTCAGGACACCTCGCTGCGAGGCGTCCTGGCCGGCGCCCTGCGCGAGGCCATGCGAGGTAAAACGGTCAGCGACGAGCGCTTCGGAGGCGCAGCTTGCCGACCCGTTGATTCAGGCCAGTCTGATGGTCAGGGCCGGACTGGCCGATGCCACGGTCCAATGGCGCGGTGCGCACCACGGCCGATGTGGTTCGGGCCGCGATCCGTATGATCGGCCTGGCGCCCGGCGCCGGCCTGGCCTCGAGCTTCTTTCTGATCGATTTCGACTCACCCTTTCATCCGATGCCAGGCACCTATGTGTTCTCCGATTGCGGCCTGGTGGTGGACCCCGATGCCGGGCAACTGGCTCAGATCGCGCTCGCTGCGGCCGCCAGCGCGCGTGCGCTGTTGAATCAGGAACCCCGGGTCGCGATGCTGTCTTTCTCGACCGCCGGCAGCGCCAGTCATCCGCGCGTGGACAAGGTCCGCATGGCCACACAACGGCTCCGCGAACTGGCGCCGACGCTGCGGGTCGACGGCGAGGTGCAACTCGATGCGGCACTGGTACCGGCCATCGCGCAACGCAAGCTGCCTGCCTCGATGATCGGCGGTCGCGCCAATGTGCTGGTGTTTCCCGATCTCGACGCTGGCAATATCGGCTACAAGCTGGCCGAGCGCCTGGGCGGCGCCACGGCCATCGGCCCGCTGCTCCAGGGCATGGCCCGTCCCGCGCATGATTTGTCGCGGGGCTGCACTGCCGAGGACATCGTTCATGCGATGGCGGTGGCCGCGATCCAGGCCCACGCGCCCGGTTGAGCCGGTACGCGCGGCGGTGGGCAGGGGCGACCGAATCGGTCGCCGGGCAATACCCCGCGCCTCGGGTGCCTCGGGTGCCTCGGGTGCCTCGGGTGCCTCGGGTGCCTCGGGTGCCTCGGGTGCTTCGGGTGCTTCGGGTGCTTCGGGTGCTTCGCAGGCAATGGTGCGCCGGCCAAAGACCCGCAACACGGCTCGAGGAGCCAGCCCGCTCAACTGCCGAGCAAAACCGCCACGCCGATCACGATCAGCCAGATGCCCGCCACCTCCAGCCAGGAACTACGCTGCGCGAACAGCTTGCGCGACAGCAATTGCGCCATGAATACCTCGACCAGCGCCAGCGTGCGCACACGCGCCACGCTTTCGATCGCGAACGCCAGGAACCAGAACTGGGAGGCAGCCGCCCCGAGAAAACCTGCCAACAACGACGGGCGCCAGGCACGGAAAATGTCGCTCAGCACACCAGGCTGACGCACCCGCAGCCATCCTGAGAGCAAAGCGGCTTGCAGTGCCAGACCGCAGGCCAGTGTGACCGTGGCACGCACATAGAAAGGGCCGTCGGCCAATGCCAGGATCGCGCCGCGATAACCGACCGAAGACAATGCGAACATCCCGCCGGCCGCCACCCCGAGCCAGACCGGCCGCCAGTCGAGTTTTTCGCCTACCGCGCCCCGCGGCCAGGACATCAGCAGCACGCCGAGGGTGGCCACCACGACGGCAACGCTGCCCAGCCATCCGATGCGGTCGCCGAGAAAGACCGCGCCGAAGACCGCCACCTGCACCGGCTCGGTCTTGATGCAGGCGATCGTGACCACGAAACTGCGGCTGCGCATCGCGGCGAGCATCCAGGCGGTGGCCAGGATCTGGGTGAGCGCGCCCATCAGCAGCCAGGCGAGAAACACGAGGCTCCAGCGCATCGGACCGATACCGACGATGAGCGACGTCGCCGCCAGAAACAGCAGCGCAAATGGCAGGCCGAAAAGGAACCGCACATGGGTCGCGCCGCCCGTGCCGAGGGTTTCGGTCAGACCGCGCTGCATCGCGTTGCGCAAGGTCTGACCGCCCGCCGCGAGCAGCGTGAAAACGATCCATAACCAATCGGGCCAGGCATGGGTCACGGCGCAATCTCCAACGGGAACGGGTCACCGGCAGCGCGGCGGGGTTCAGGCAAGCAGCAGTCGGTATCCGACGGCAGCCGCCACGAAGCAACCGAGCACATGCATGAGCAGATGCACGAGCGCCCAGCCCCATCGCCCGTCCAGCACCAGGTGCAGTGATTCGAGCGAGAAGGTCGAGAATGTCGTCAGCGCACCGAGCATCCCGGTCATGATGAACAGGCGCCACAGCGGAGACAGATCCGGATGCCGGGCCAGCCAGCCGGCAACCATGCCGATCACCAGCGCGCCGAGCAGATTTGCCGACCAGGTACCCAGAGCCAGCGGCCGCTCGGGATCATTGAGCCAGAGGGCCAGCGCATAGCGGCCCCAGGCACCGATCACCGCGCCGAGCGCGACCGCCCCCCAGGCCGGCCACCCGCCGAGAGACGCCGCGCTCACCGCCTAACTTCCTGTGTCCGAAGGTCGCATCATTGCGATGCGTCCCAGCGCGCCGCCGCGCTGTCGTCGCTGTCGCGCGCCTCGACCCAGCGTGCGCCTTTGGCGGTCTGTTCTTTCTTCCAGAATGGCGCGCGGGTCTTGAGGAAATCCATGATGAACTCGCAGGCGGCAAAGGCCTGCCCGCGATGCGCCGAGACCACGGCCACCAGGACGATCTGATCGCAAGGCCGCAGCGGACCGACCCGATGAATCACCAGCGAATCGTAGATATCGAAGCGATCGGCCGCCTGCTCGCAGATCTCGGTGAGCGCCTTTTCGGTCATGCCGGGGTAGTGCTCGAGCGTCATCTCGCTGACGCCGTCACCTTCGTTGATATCGCGCACTGTACCCACGAAGCTGGCGATCGCACCGACCCGCGGGTCGCGTGCATGCAGCGCACGCACCTCGGCACCAAGATCGAAATCGGCGCTTTGTACCCGCACGATCATTTCAGCCTCCGGTGACCGGTGGGAAGAACGCAACCTCGGCGCCGTCGCGCAAGGCCGTTTCCGGCCCGCCCAGAACCTGATCGACCGCGACCCGGACCGCCTTGCCCGAGGCCAGCGCCTGAGCCCAGGCCCCTCCCCTGGCCGCCAGCCAGACCTGCAACTCGCCGGTGGTGGTCACCGAGGGCGGAATCTGTACCGACTCGCGCTCCACGCCCAGTGCTTCACGCAGGCTCGCGAAGAAAAGCAACTGCAGTGTCATGCTCAGACTCCTTCGAGGGTCATTCGGTGCAACCCCGGCGCCGCACGGATCGCCCGCGTCAGGCCAGCAGCGCCGAAAACGGCAGGAAGCTCACCGTGTCGCCGGTGCGGATCACATGACCGGGCGGATTGTCGATCAGGCCATCACCCCAGACGGTCGATGTGAGCACCGCCGAGCTTTGATTGTGGAAGAGCTCGACCCGGCCGTCCTCGCACAGTCGCGCACGCAGGAATTCGCGGCGCCGGTCGCCGCGCGACTGATCGAATGCGGCGGTCACGGCCAGACGCACCGGCGCGGTGACCGCGCAACCCTGCAGGCGCAGGATGACGGGGCGCACCAGCAACAGGAAAGTGACGAAGCTCGAGACGGGGTTGCCGGGAAGCCCGACGAAGTGGGCATGGCCCGCGGCCTTGCGAACACGCCCGAAGGCCAGAGGCTTGCCCGGTTTGATATTCAACTGCCAGAGATCGAGCGTGCCCTCTGCCTCTACCGCCGGCTTCACATGGTCTTCCTCGCCCACCGAGACACCACCCGAGGTGATGATCAGGGCATTGTCCCGAGCCGCCTCGCGCAGCGCCGCACGGGTTGCATCGAGGCTGTCGGGCACGATGCCAAGGTCGGTTACCCGGCAACCCAGAGCGCGCAACAGGCTCACCAGCACGAAGCGGTTGCTGTTGTAGATCGCGCCGGGCCGAAGCGGCTCGCCAGGCATCGCGAGCTCGTCACCGGTGAAGAAGCAGGCCACCGGCAGCGCCGGGCGCACGGGCAACTGCGCCAACCCGACCGAGGCCGCCAGACCGACCGCCTGCGGGCTCAGCCGCGTACCCGCCGGCAGGATGACACTCTCACGTGCGATGTCCTCACCGCGCCGGCGCACCCACTCGCCGGGTTCGGGCGTCTTCTCGAAACTGACCCGGTCACCATCGGCGTGCGCCATCTCCTGCATGATCACCGCATCGGCGCCCGGGGGAATGCCCGCGCCGGTGAAGATCCGAGCTGCGCTACCCGGCTGCAGAGGCTGCGGCACGGTTCCCGCCGGAACCCGCTGCGAGACCGGCATGGGTTGCCCGGGCCGGACATCGGCGGCACACACCGCATAGCCATCCATCTGGGTGTTGTCCATCGGCGGCACATCCAGCGATGACCGGACATCGTCGGCCAGAACCCGCCCGGCGGCCTCGATGGTGGCGACCATCTCCCGGTCGGCCATGGCGTGGACCTGCGCGAGCATTCGCTCCAGCGCGGTCTCCATCGGCATCAGTTCCTTCATGTGCTTGATCGTCCTGTTAGTCTGGTGGCGCGACTCAGCGCAGCCGACGCAAAATGAACCCGGCCACCTGACCGGGATCATTGATGTCCAGGCGTGGCAGCGTGGTTTGCAAGGCGACATCGCTGGCGACAGCCACAATGTTGCCATCCCGCGGCCAGAGCATCGGCTGCGCACACCCCTCGCGCCAGACCTCGATCTTGTCGATCGGCGCGTTCTTGAAGCCCTCGACCAGCACCAGATCACAAGGGCTGAGCCGCCCGATGAGCTCCGGCAACGTGGGTTCCGCCGCCTCGCGCAGCTCGTGCATCAATGCCCAGCGACGCGCCGAACCGACCATCACCTCGCCGGCACCAGCCTCACGATAGCGGTGTGAATCCTTGCCCGGGCGATCGACATCGAATGCATGATGAGCGTGTTTGATCAGAGATGGACGCACGCCCGCCTCGACCAGCAAGGGAATCACGGCAGTGATCAGCGTGGTCTTGCCCGCGCCGGAGAAGCCCGCGAAGCCGATGACCTTCATGTCTGGCCATCGGCCGGGCAATGACCCGCCACGAAACGCTTGAGCATCGCGACGTCCGCCGGCATCAGGGTATATCGCTGCACGGCCTCGCCAAGACCCGCATAGGCGGGTGGCGGCTCGGGATCACGACCAACCGCTTCGCGGATCGTCTCGGGAAACTTCGCGGCCAGCGCGGTTTCGAGACAGACCAGCCGCTCGCCGGGCCGGGCCAGGCGTGCCGCCACGGTCAGCCCGTCGGCCGTATGCGGATCGATCAGCAGCCCGGCCTCACGATCCCAGTGAGCAATGGTGGCCAGGCGCTCGGCATGGGTGCTGCTGCCCGAGACGAAGCCAAAGGGTTCCCCGGCCGCAAACGCAGGAACGTCCGAGAGATCGAAGCTGCCCTGGCGATCGAGATCGCGCCATAGCGCGGCCACCCGCCCCGCATCGCGGCCGACCAGATCATAGACATAGCGCTCGAAGTTCGATGCCTTGCTGATGTCCATCGACGGGCTCGACGTGGCCAGGGTTTCGGCCGCCGCACGCACCCGGTAGACACCGGTGCGGAAGAATTCGTCGAGGACGTCATTCTCGTTGGTGGCTACCACCAGACGGGAGATCGGCAGGCCCATCGAGCGCGCGATGTGCCCGGCCAGGACATTGCCGAAGTTGCCCGATGGCACGACGAAAGTCAGCGCCTCTTCATTGTTGGAAGTGGCCGCGAAATAGCCCTGAAGTAGTAGACCACCTGGGCAACGATGCGGCCCCAGTTGATCGAGTTGACCGCACCGATCGCATGGCGCTGCTTGAAGGCGAGATCGCCCGACACGGCCTTGACCATGTCCTGGCAATCATCGAAGACACCTCGCACCGCGATGTTGAAGATGTTCGGCTCGGATCAATGAGTACATCTGTGCGCGCTGAAACGCGCTCATGCGCCCGTCCGGAGACAACATGAAGACCCGCACGCCTTGGCGGCCACGCATCGCATACCCGCCGCGCTGCCGGTGTCGCCCGAGGTGGCACCCAGGAATGTTCAAATGTTGTTTTCGCTGCGCAAGCACCCACTGAACAGATGCCCCAGCAACTGCATCGCCACATCCTTGAAGGCAAGCGTCGGGCCGTTGATGGCGCAGCAGCGAAAAGCGATCATCGAGCCTGCGCAGGGGCGTGATCTCGGCATCGCCAAACACCTCGGCGCTGTAGGCCTTGCCAATCAGCGTGCGCAGCACGTCGGCCGATGTCGGTGGCATAGCGGGCAATGATTTCGGCCGCCAGATCCGGGTAGAGCGACCGCCATTGCGCCAATGTGGCCGCGTCGATCACCGGGTAGTGCTCGGGCACCACGAGCCCGCCGTCGGGCGCCAGGCCACCGAGCAACACATCACAAAAGCCATCGGCGGGCAGCTCACCGCCCCTTGTGGACTGATATCGCATGGTCAGGTCAGGTTCTCGAGGCGGATTCGAACGACATCGGAAAGCACGCTGGACAGGCCCTGGATGCGCGCCTGCGCTGCATCCAGCCGCCCTTCGATCGTGTTGTGGGTGAGCAGGATGACATCGGTCTGGCGTTCATCCTGATTTGGCTCGCGTTGCAGCACCGCATCCAGGGAGATGCGTTCATCGGCCAGGATCCGGGTAATGTCGGCCAGTACACCCGGCTCATCGGCGACCCGCAATCGCAGGTAATAGGCGGTCTCGCTCTCGGCCATGGGCAGCACCGGGATGTCGTCGATCGCCTGGCCTGAAAGCGATGCGGTACCTGATCGGGGTCCGCCGCCATCGAGCGGGCGACGTCGATCAGGTCTGGTGATCACGGCACTGGTGGTCGGAGGTCGCACCACAACGGCACCAGAAGATGCCATTGATGATGCCGGCGATCGATTCGATCCGATTGGCACTCAGCTCCCTCACGCAGCGCCTCGATGATCGGGATACCGCCGGCCACGGCAGCCTCGAAACCGATCATCACACCACGGTCACGGGCGGCGCTGGAACAGCGAGCTGCCGTGCTTGGCAAGCAGTGCCTTGTTGGCGGTGACCACCTGCTTGCCATTGGCTATGGCAGCACGCACCAGTTCGTCGGCGCGGATCTCGCCACCGATCAGCTCGACAACGATGTCCACATCGGGATCATTGACGATCGCCATCGGATCTTCGACCAGCCGCGCACGGCCGGCCAGATGCTCGCGGCGCGTTCCAGATTTCGCGCGCTGACCTGCGTGATCTCGATGTGGCGCCCGGCGCGTCGGGTGATCTCCTCGCGGTTGCGCGTGAGGACATCGAGCACACCCTTGCCGACCGTTCCCAGGCCAAGCAAACCGACTCGTACGGTATCGAATTTCTCCACTTGCAATCCTCGGGCGGGCTCGGTATCGACACCGGACCCGCCGCAATACTCAGGGAAGACACCGGCCCCGTGACCGGATCACGGGGCCGCAGTGATGGGCGACTCAGGCCGCCAGCGGTGGTGTGACCAGGCCGTCACGGCGGAACACGTCCTTGATGCCGCGCACAGCCTGACGGATACGTTGCTCGTTCCCCATCAGGGCAAAGCGCACATGGCCATCGCCATAATCCCCGAAGCCGATGCCAGGCGAGACCGCCACTTTGGCCTCGAGCAGCAGCTCTTTTGGCGAACTCGAGCGAGCCCATGGCCCGGTAGGGCTCGGGAATGCGGGCCCAGATGTACATCGAGCCTTGGGGATGTCGATGTTCCAGCCGGCCTCGCGAAGGCCGCGCACCAGCACATCACGCCGGCTCTGGTAATCCTGCGCACCTCTTCGACACAATTCTGAGCCCAGGCCGCAATCGCGGCCACCTGGATCGGGGTGGTACATGCCGCAGTCGAAGTAGCCCCCTTCAGGCGTGCCAGGGTACCGACCAGATCGGCATTGCCGACCATGAAGCCGATCCGCCAACCGGCCATGTTGTAACTCTTGCTCATCGTGAAGAACTCGACCGCCACCTCGCGCGCGCCCGGCACCTGCATGATCGATTTGCGCCTTGTAGCCATCGAAGACGATGTCGGCATAGGCCAGACCGTGCACCACGAGGATGTCGTGCTTCAGGGCCAGCGCAACCACGCGTTCGAAGAAATCGAGCTGACACATTGCGCGCAAGTCGGGTTGCCCGGGAAGCCGGAGAATCATGCGCGGCTTGGGGATGGTCTCGCGGATCGCGCTCGAGCTCGGCGAAAAAATCGACATCCGGGGTGGCCCGCAATCCGAACGGATGTCCGCACCGGCGATCACCGCGCCGTAAATGTGGATCGGATATTGGATTGGGCACCAGCACAGTGTCGCCGCGATCGAGTGTGGCCAGCATCAGGTGGGCGAGCTCCTTCCTGGAGCCGATCGTGACAATCGTTCGTCGGCGCGCCAGCGCGGACATCGTAGCGGCGCGCGTACCAGTCGACGATCGCCTTGCGCATAGCCGCGGAATACCGCGGGACACCGAATAGCCATGTGCTGTCACGACCGCGACCTCGACCAGTTTCGACACGATATGCTCGGGCGAAGGGTTGATCCGGATTACCCATGCTCATGTCGATGATGTCTTCGCCGGCGCGACGAGCCGCCATCTTGAGCTCGCCGGTGATATTGAAGACATAGGGCGGCAGCCGCTCGATGCGCGAGAACGACTTGGGTTTGATCATGGTGATTCAGTTCTCCGGCAGCATCGGTATGCAGGATTCGGGCTGCAAAAAAAAGGGGGCCTAATTTAGCATTCCCGGGGCTGGCCTGGCGCCATCTCGTGGATTGGCAGCCCCTTGAATCGGCACCGTTTTCACGGCCGCCCGACCCGGCAATGCGCGGGCGGCGAGCATGCGGATGGCGCGGCAGCGGGCACGATGCGAAGATTGCCAGCCCTGAATGGAGAATTCGAGCAGAGATGAAGTTGCATGAGCACGCTCCTCTGGAGCTGAACACGATCACCGCCTATGGCACGGGTTTCATCGAGGTCAATGCACGCCGCCATCAGGGGGCCGTGCTGGTGATGCCGGGCACCCCGCCTTCGCCATGGGCCGTGCGCAGCCTCGACGACATCGATGAGGGTCTGATCGGCGCGCTGCTCGAGTTCGGGCCCGAACTTGTCTTGATCGGAACCGGCGCCCGTCAGCAATTCCTGCACCCACGACTGCTGGCCCCCCTGACAAATGCCCGTGTCGGCCACGAAACCATGACCACCGACAGCGCCTGCCGAACCTACAACATCCTGATGGCCGAAGGCCGCCAGGTACTGGCCGCACTCCTGCCGATCGCCGACTGACCCACCCGAGGCTCTCCGCCTGTGGCGATTCTCGGACGAGCTCCGGTTAGAACCCGCGTGCCCGTCGCTGGCCCCATCAGCAGGTGACAGGCGCCGATGAGGATCCCCGGCCCGCGAATAGAACGTCATCGTGCTGTGCTACCCTCGATTCGAAGGCCGATTCGCGCACCGTGCCGCCTCGATTCCTCGGGCCGGCCAATGTCCAGGAGATCCTGCGTTGACGATTGCTTTAGGCAAGAAGGTGGCCGACTTCACGGCTCAGGGCACCGCCGGCATGTTCAAGCTTTCGAAGCTGGAGAGCACCGGTCTGGTGCTGTTCTTCTATCCGAAGGACAACACGCCTGGTTGCACCAATGAGAACCGGGATTTCGCATCCCTCTACCCGCGCTTTCAGGCGGCCGGCTTCGAACTGCTGGGCGTGTCGCGCGATTCGCTGCGCTCGCACGAGAACTTCCGTGCCAAGCAGGAACTGCCGTTTCATCTGCTGTCGGACCCGGACGAGGCACTCTGCGAGCGCTTCGGCGTGATGAAG
>JAWKYG010000015.1:0-159188 GCA_041396585.1 Burkholderiaceae bacterium
CCGCTCCCAGGCCGTGGCCACCGGTAGCACGATGTCGGCATAGGCGGCACTGGCATTGAGGAAGAAATCGGCATGGACATGAAACTCCAGCCTGCCCAGTGCCTGGCGGGCCCGCTCGGGCTCGGGCTGAGACGCGAGCAGATTACCGCCGAAGCTGAACAACATGCGCACCGGGTACGGGCGGGACTCGAGGATCGCCGTGTAGACATCACGCGCGCTCACCCAGCCCTGTGTCGGCGGCCCAAGTGGCAGGCGATCACGCCCAAGCGCCTGTTGCGCCCAGGGCTGGCCGAGCCAGGCTGCGCCCGACAAATCGGCGAACTCCGCGGCCGAACCGGGAACATTGCCGCCACGGCCTCCGTAAGCGCCGGTCAGGCCGATCAGGATGCTGAGCGCTCGATCGGTCTGCGTGGCATCCGCGCTCTGGCCGGTGCCGTTCCACGTGAAATAGGCCACCGAAGATGCCTGCGCAAGGATCTGCGCGGCCTCGCGCAGTCGCTCGCGGGGGACTCCGGTGATCGCCTCGACACGTTCCGGCGGACAGGCGCGCGCCTGCTCGGCAAACAGGGCGAACCCGCTGCGACAGCGCACCGGGCCGTCGCGCGTGGTCACGGTTCGGTCTGAGTCCAGCACCAGCGAGGGCATCTGGCCGATCCAGGATCCGGGCGCCGGATCATAGGCATGCAGCCGGCCCTCAGCATCCTCGGCAAGCAGGCAGGCATCTGCGGCGGCGGCGACCGGTTCAGCAAGATCGCCATGGCGCAGCAGGCGGCCCGTGTCAAGCCGCACCAACATCGGGCCGTTGGTCCAACGGCGCACGAAGCCTGCGTCGAAACCGCCGCCTTCGATCAGCAGATTGGCCAGCCCCAGCGCCAGGATACGGTCGGTGCCGGGGCGCACCGGCAGCCAGCAACTGTTGCCACGGGCCAGCGGCGTTCGCCGCGGATCGACGACGATGATCCGGGCACCGCGCCGCATGGCCTTACGGACCTCGCCGACACGCGCAAGCCAGGTGTCGGCCGGATTCGTGCCCCAGAGCAAGACGCAATCGGTATGCGCGAAATCAGGCACACCAATATCGTGGCCAAAGGTGAAGCGGGTGGCGAAATCCTTGTGCCAGTTGCAGATCTCGGTGGCGTAGATCGTGTTCGGGCTTTGATAGGCGCGGATGACGCTCTACCCAGGCGATGCCGTCTGCCATGTGCGCGCCGCTGGGCGTCGTGACACCGAACGCCACCTGCTGCGGACCGTGCTCATCGCGGATATGCGCCATCCGGGTGGCGATCGCCGCCAGCGCCTCGTCCCATCCGACCGCCTGCCAGCCCGGATCGGCATCCGTCTTGGGACGGGTTCGCATCAGGGGCCGGGTCAGCCGATCGGGATGATGGACCAATGCCGGTGCGGCCAGTCCCTTGGGGCAGAGGCGTTCGCCGGTGGGGTGTCCGGGCAACGGCTCGATGGCCAGCAAGTGCTGGCCATCGGTGAGCGCGATGCAACCGCAGCGCGAGCGGCACTGCGTGCAATAAGCCGGCACCCTTCGAATCGCGGGCGATGACGCGTTTGTCGTCACCGCCCGGTCTCCAGAGAAAGACAGACCGACGTAGTTCTCGGCCAGCGACGCCAGCGCCGCATCGGACGAGAACAGGTACTCGAGATCGGTCTGCTGAAGCTTGCGGTCATAGTCGGACATATCCGGATAGACATGCAGGAGCGAGGTCATCCACCACGAGGCGCTGCGCCTTCCAAATGCGCGCGAGCGCCTTTTGCAGTAGCCTTCAGCCCCCTGTCATCACCTGATGATAGTGCTCAACCATCGCATGGTAGAGATAGTAAATGTCGAGCGGCACTGTTCAGACCGCGCGCCCGTCGGGGGCACGATGTGCGCCGCATCGCCCGCCAGGAAAAGGTTGCCATAGCGCATCGGCTCGGCCACGAAGCTGCGCAGGGGCGCAATGCTCTTTTCGATCGACGGTCCGGTCTCCATACGGCCGGCGACTTCGGTGGGCAGGCGGCGCCGGATCTCATCCCAGAAGGCCTCGTCCGACCAGTCCTCGACCGTATCTGTCAGCGGCACCTGAATATAGTAGCGGCTCAAGACATGAGATCGCAGCGAGCACAACGCAAAGCCGCGCTCGTGCTTGGCATAAATCAGCTCATCGTTCACCGGCTTGGTGCGCGAGAGCACACCGAGCCAGCCAAACGGATAGACCCGCTCGTACTCGCGCAGCACATCCTTGGGAATCGACTTGCGACTGACGCCATGAAAGCCGTCGGCGCCGATCACATAGTCGCAATCGATCCGCTCGACCTCATCGCCCATGCGATACGTGACATGGGGGTTGCTGCCGTTGAGGTCGTGAAGCACGACGTCTTCGACATCATGCAACACGACGCCGTTCATGCGATCCCTCGCCTCATAGAGATCGCGGGTCAGTTCGGTCTGGCCGTAGACAACCACGGAGTTCCCGCCCGAATACTTGTGCAGGTCGACACGATCGAGCACGCCATCATGCGAGATGCAGAAACCCTCATGGATCTGCCCTTCGCGATCCATCCGCTCGCCGCACTGCGCCTCGCGCATCAGCTTGGCAAAGCCATGCTCCAGCACGCCGGCGCGAATCCGGCCAAGCACATAGGCCCGGCTGTGCTTCTCGAGTACCACGGTATCGATGCCCTTCAGATGCAGCAATTGCGAGAGCATCAGCCCCGAGGGGCCGCCACCAATAATGCAAACCTGGGTTTTCATCGCGTTCTCCACCATATCGGGCTGCCTAAGACCAGGAAGCACCGTTTCCTTAGGAATGAATCGCTACATTAGCCAGGATTTCTTGGCCATAATTGACGATATCTCGCCACTTCTTGGACGTTTTTAACATGCCGACAGCGCTTCCCCAGCGCCGGATCATTAACTATGCGCTGTTCGGCGAGACGGCCGATCCTCCAGACCCCGTTCACTGCGAGACGATCGAAGCCCGGGCACCACGTCATGGGCGGCGCTTGTCGAGCCACAGGCACCCCCGAATGCATCAGGTGGTGGTCCTGGCCAGTGGCCACGGTCGCACCGTCTCGACGGGCGCGACCTCGACCTCAATGCCCCTTGTCTGGTCAACGTGCCGGCGGGGGCGGTACATGGCTTCGATTTCTCCGGCGATGCCGCCGGCTGGGTGGTGACACTGGACGATGCCTTGTTGCAGCGCGGACTTCCCGAGCAGGATTCGCTGATGCTGCAGCTCGGTTGCGCCGAAGTCCTCGACGCGGACGCTTCGCTGCTGCTGCTCACCCGCGCCATTCATGACGAGTTCCTCGCCGACGCCTACGGCCGTCAGGCGATCATGCGCGCGCAGGCCGGTCTGTTCCTGTGTCTGGTCGCCAGGGCGATGCCGCGCGCAAGGCGCAGAACCCGCGATGTCGGTGGTGAACGGCACCTGAGACGCTTTTCGGATCTGATCGAGCGCAAGTGGCGCCAGCATCGGCCCATCGCCGAATACGCAGCCAGCATCGGCATCACGGTGCACCATCTCGGCCGCCTGACACGTGCGGCCAGCGGCCTGACACCATCGCAATGGCTACTCGAAAGAGTGGTCCGCGAAGCCCGACAGCATCTGGCCTATACGGACTTACCGATCACCATGGTCGCCGAAAGACTGGGCTATGCCGATCCCGCCCATTTCAGCCGGATCTTCGCACGGGCAACAGGCAGCTCTCCGCGCGCATATCGCAAAGCCTTGCAGGAGAAGACCTGACCCCTGGCGCGCGGCTCCTTCATTTGCCCCGGGTGCGCCTGCCGCGCGATGCCGCGGCCAGAAGCCCAGGCCTCGCATCAATGATCGTCAGTGTTCGAATCCGCGCCGCCGGCAAGTTCTTCCAGCTTGCGGTACAGGCTCGACAGGCCAATACCGAGCTGCGCGGCCGCCCGCCGTCGGTCGCCACCACAATCTGCCAAGGCGGCCGTGATGATCTCCGCCTCATGGCGACGCATCCGCTCGCGCAATGATCCCTGCCCCCGGCTCGCGCTTGCGTGCGTGAGCCGATGGCGACTCACCCGAGTGATCTCGGGGGGGAGATCGGCAAGCGTGATCCGCTCGCCGTCGGCCATGACATGAGCGCGCAGGATCGCATTCTCGAACTCCCTGACATTGCCCGGCCAGTCATAAGTCAGCAAGGCTTCTTCCGCCGTTGGATCGATATCAACGGCCGCCAACCCACCTTCATTGCGCACTACGCGCGCCAGCATGTAGCGGATCAGGCGCGGCATGTCCGCGCCCCTTTCGCGCAAGGGCGGCAACTCCACCCGGAACACGCTCAGCCGAAAAAGCAAGTCCTCGCGAAAGCGGCCTTGCGAGACCATGGCGGAAAGATCACGGTTGGTCGCAGCCACGATGCGCACGTCCACCTTGCGGGCCTGTTCGCTACCGATCGGTCGCACCGATTTCTCTTCGATCACATGGAGCAATTTGGTCTGCATCGTCATCGGCAGATCACCAATCTCGTCCAGGAACAGGGTGCCCCGGTCAGCCTCGACGAAGAGCCCGCGACGAGTCTTGTCTGCGCCGGTGAAGGCACCCCGGACATGCCCGAACAACTCGCTCTCAATCAGTGTTTCGGGAATCGCACTGCAGTTCACGGCGACAAACGGACCGCGTGCATGACCACTTGCCTCATGAATCTGGCGCGCAGTAACACCCTTTCCGGTGCCGCTTTCGCCGGTGATCAGCACGGTCCCGGACGACGGCGCGACCTTGTCCAGCAAACGCTGTACGAGACGCATGGACTCGGACTCGAAGCGAAAGCCACCGTGGCTGGCGACTGATTTGCGCAACGCCTTGTTCTCTGCCTGCAGACCACGAATCGATGCGATCTGCTGCAGTCGATGCAGTAGTTCGGCCCGGCGCACCGGCTTCACGATGAAATCAGCCGCCCCCGCACGCAGTGCCTCGACCGCGACTTCGAGAGATCCGTACGCCGTCAGGATGACGAAGGCAGTCTCGCAGCCTTCCTCGAGCGCCTTTCGCATCAGCTCGATCCCGTTGCCGTCCCCGAGTTTGAGATCACAGAGCGCGACATCGAAATCGCCGGCCGCCAGGCGGCGGCCCCCCTCGAGCGCACTGCCCGCTTGCTCGACCCGATGACCCGCTTCACTGAGAAGTCTGGCCACGATGGTGCGCAGTGCCTGTTCGTCATCGATCACCAGGACCCGTAGCGCGATCATGTGGCCGTCCCGCGACCGGAGATGCTCTCGTAGCCGCCGTCGATGCACAGCTCCACCGTAAAGCATGCGCCACCGGTGCACGCCGGCTCGAACTCTATGCAACCGCCGTGCGCCGCCATCAGGCGTCGACAAAGGTACAGACCGATCCCCGTGCCGCCACGTTCACCCTTGGTCGTGAAGAACTCGTCGAAGGCACGTTGTGCAACCTCTTCGGTCATACCAGGGCCGTCGTCACGGACCCAGAAGCGAACCATGCCGTAGCGAAGCTGCGAACCCACCTCGATCGTGCCACGACCCTCATTGAGCGATGAGATCGCATCTGCGGCATTGATGATCAGGTTCATCAGGGTCTGAACGACGTGATCGGCCACAGCATGTGCGGCTGGCAGATCCGGCGCCAGATCGAGCCGTAGATCGATCCTTCGCATGCGTGGGTCGTAGGCCAGAAACCTGCAGGTGCTTCGAACGATTTCATTGAGGTCCACCGGGCCCGCGTCGGCCTGACGAGGCGTCGCGAAATCGCCCAACTGGCGCGTGATCGAAGCGATCCGGGCCGTCTGTTCGATGATCATCGCCGCCTCGAGCGAGTGAACCGCACCGTCGGACCGATCCGCGTCCAAGCGGGACTGAAGTGACTCAGCGGCTGCCTGGATGGCCGCAATCGGATTGTTGATCTCGTGCGCCACGCCGCCCGCGATTCCGCCGATCGTCGCCATCTTCTCCCGATGAAACTGGTTCTGCCGTGACAACTCCAGGCGCAGCTCGCGCTCGGCAAGGCCACGCTGCATATCGTTCACCGCATGGGTCAGCGAACCGATCTCATCGCCTCGTTCGATCTCCAATGGCCTGCCGCGATAGCCATCGATGATCGCCCGCGCCCGACGCTCTAGCCTGACGATATCGCGCGGAGTCAGGTCAGAAAGATTGCGATCATGGTGCCAAAGGCCAGGATCGCGCCGCCCCCCATTGTCACGACAATCCGGCGCATGCCATCGTAGGCGGACAGGTAGTTGCCCCGGTAGGCGTTCTTGCGTGTGCGAAGTTCGCGCGCAATCATATCGAGCTCGGCAACCAGAACATGCACACTGCTGCGCAGTTCGATCAGTATGGCTCGCTCGGGCTGCGCCCCGAGCTCCCGCGTCTTCGAACGCAACCGGGAGATTGCGCCAGCGAGCACCGGAAACGCGCTCACCAGATTCTGCAAACCCGTCTGAATTGCCTCCGAGTCAAGCATCAGGGTTTCCATGGGCAGGTTCTCGCGCCTGCTGAAGTAGGCATCATTGATATGCAGAATCGCGTGAGCGACCGATGTATTGACCTTGGTCATCGACTCTTCGATTCCATACAGTCGCTCCATATCGTCAACGGCGGCCTGCAGGCGGTCGTGCTGCTGATCGAGCAACGCATAGGTGAAGACGCTGAACACCACCAGCACGAGGAATCCGAACAGGCCCTTCGCTTGCAACGAAAACATCGCGAACCCACCCGATGGACTCAGCGCGCAGCCAAAGGCCGTTTGATGGTCACCGCGCCGCGCACGTCACCAACCCGATAATCGACCGCACGGTCGTGCGGGTACTCGGTTGCGAGCTGTGCCTTGATCGCATCTGATCGCGTCTCATCGGGCCCGTGACATGCCAGGCAGATCTCGGCGACAGGCAGCGCCTTCATGTAGCGAAAGTACTTACCCGCCGGCTCATCGACGACCTCGGCGAACTCGAGCCCAGCCGCTGGCTCGCCGTTGGCGGCGCGCAAATCGAAGTTCGCCAGGACCTGTTGTTCCCAGGGATCCGGCATTGCGAGCGTCGGATTGCGCGGCCGCAGGCTCACCCGGGACACACGCCAGCCGGTCTGACGGGCCAGATTCGAACTAAGTTCGGGAACACTGTACCGACACACGACGACCGCGCGCAGGGGTCCGCTGAACTCAAATGCGCGCTTCAGTTCGCCACCGATCTGTGCCACCAGCGCGCCAGCCACCTCGCGTGCCTCCCGCGTCATCGTCTGTATCGGCGGGGTCGGTGTCGCCGCTTGCACACAAGCATTGGCAGCGGCCAGTGACAGGCCGAACCATGAGAATTTCTTGATCATGTCTCTCCTCGACCAGATAACCGGAGGCCTCGAAAGTACCCGCCGTCCCAGGCTGCGCCCTGATCTCGCGCCAGCGCTGGTCGCCTGGGATGGGGCCGGATAAGCGCAGAGCCCAATAGACCCGTCAGACCTGCGCCGCAACCGATCGCCGCGAGCCAGGTGATCGCACAGTGATCTGCGTAGCAAGGCCCGCGCCATGCACCCCTGCGGATGGGATCGCGCATGCCAGCCGCGGCCCCTGGACGGCCTCAGGGCACGACGCGGTCGATGACCACCTCAACCCCGGACGCCGCTTTATGAACCTCGGCGCTCTGGCTTTCGAGATCGCCCGCCTGACGACGGGCATAGCCAGTGCGCGCGATCCGGGCTCCGACGAGGATCGAATCCTGTGCGCTGAGCGGTACGCCAGGGTCGAGCGATGCCGCGTCATCGAGAAAGAAGGTGGTGGGCAGTTCACGCACGGTTCGCCGCAACACGGCAATCGGCATCGCGCGTCCGGCGCCGGGAGCACGTGCGATGATGAAGACCGAGTCGTCCGGCCGGGTCAAATGCCCCAATGCCGGGTCCAATCGCACAACGCCGCTCACGCCTGGCGACGCCGGGCATCCAGCGCGTCTTGCTCGATCGCGGTGACCGCGGCCGCGTCAGGGCACTGCCGGCCCGGGCAATCGACAACGAAGATCGGCTCGACCTGCGCAAACGCGGGGCGGGCAAGCAGCAATGCCAGGATCGCGGTCGCGCAGCATGCGGCCGCCAACCGGATCATGGCGGTGGAAATGGCCAGGAAGAACGTCATGATGACTTCTCGACAGTAAGCGGCTGGCGACGGCATCAGATCAGACTGCGAAGCGCCCCGGCGAGATCGAGGCCGGGTCCAGCCCCTGTTCGCGAATGTCATCGGGCATCGGGCGGCCGCCTATCAGACTCGCCACCAGGCGGGCCACGGCCGGAGAGCTTTGCACGCCATAGCCGCCCTGCCCGGCCAGCCAGAAGAATCCGGGCACACGCTCGGAGAAGCCGATCACCGGCGACTTGTCGGCCACGAAACACCGCAGACCCGCCCACTTGTTCTCGATGCGCCGGATGTCCAAGTCGAACGCCCGCTGGACGCGATCGATGCAGATCGCGATGTCCATCTCATCGGCTTGGGCGTCGGCCGGCGCTTGCGGATCTTCATTGGCCGGCGAGATCAGCAGGCGTCCGGCATCAGGCTTCATGTAGAAGCTCTCATCGATGTCCACCGCCATCGGCAGCGTGTCGGTTCTCATCCCATCGGGCGCGGCGACGATCAGCGCTGTGCGCCGCTTGGGCACCAGGCCGATCACCTCGGCACCGGCCATCTGCCCCACCTGTTCCGCCCAGGCGCCGGCCGCATTCACCACGACCGGCGCGCTGAACAGCCCCGCTTCGGTATGCGCGAGCCAGCGGCCTGCGGCGTGTTCGAGGCTATCCACCCGCGCGCGGGTCAGCAGCCGCCCGCCGCGCTGACGCATCAGCCGCAGATAGCCCTGATGAAGGGCCGCGACATCGATATCGCTGCCGCTGGTGTCCGACAATCCGGCGGCAGCGTAGCCCGATCTCAGCAATGGCAGCCGGCGCATGACCTCGTCGCCGTCGATTCGTGCAATCGGCGCACGCTCGGCGGCGTGCTCGGCGAAGTGGTCATCGAGATGTGCGAGTTGATCCTCGCGGGCGATGAACAAGACCTCTCGCGCACACAGCAGCGGCACCTCCGTGAAACCGGCCGGCGGGGCACCGAGGAAGCCCCCGGAGGCGCGCGTAAGCGAGCGAATCGGTGCCGGCCCGTAGGTGGGCAGATAGACCGCGGCCGAGCGGCCGGTCGAGTGATAGCCGGGCTGCTCCTCTGCTTCGAGCAGCAAGACGGTGAAACTCGCCGCCAGCTCGGCCGCAGCCGACGCACCGGCGATCCCGGCTCCGATCACGATCACATCCACATGCACCGCTTCCGACATTGAAACGTCTCCTCGAGATCGCGCCTGCGACCGTGAATCGAATGCCCGGGCAAACCTGGTGTCCCACGCAATCTCCACAGATAGCCGGCACCTGCTGAGACGATTGGCCGGGCAGCAGGTGGTCCCGCCATGTGCTGCCAGATCCACCAGGACGCTGCACCGGCGCTGGCGCTGGCGATGGTACATTGCGCGCTCAGAAGGAGACCTTGATGAGCCTCGAACCCGTCGACGTTCTGATCATCGGCGCCGGAGCCTCCGGCGCTGCATTCGCCTGGAGCATGGCCGACACCCGGATGCGCATCCTGCCTGGAACAGGGCGACTGGATGAACCGGCCAGCTATCCGAGCGCCGGTCGCGATGGCGAGTTGCGCCATCGGCGATTTCAGCTTCAGCCCCGAATGTGCGCGCGCGCGAGACGGACTATCCGGTCAATGACAAAGGTCGCCGATCCGATCGCCAGCTTCTCCGCAGGGTTGGCGGCAGCACCGTGCTCTACGCGGCCCATTTTCCGCGCGTTTTCATCCCAGCGACTTCAAGGTGCGCAGCTGCGATGGCGTGGCCGATGACTGGCCGATCCGACTACACCACGCTGAAGACCCTATCGCCGAGAACGATCGCATGATGGGCATCTCGGGCCTGGACGGCGACCCTGCTTTATCCTGCCAAGCGAATGCCCCTGCCGCCGGTACCGCTGGGGCAGTCGAGGCAGGTAACACTTCAAGGGCTTCAACGACCTGGGCTGGCACTGGTGGCCATCGGACAGTGCGATCGCAACGCGCCCCTATGAGGGCCGCGACTGTGTGAATCTGGGCCCTGCCTCGGCGGTTGTGCCAGGGGGCCAAGGCCAGCACCGATATCACCTGTCTGGCCCGACGCGATCCGCCGCGGCGTGCAACTCAAGACCCGTTGCCGGGTTCGGGAAATCACGGTCAATGAGAACGGCTTCGCCTCGGGTGTGGTCTATATCGATGCCGAGGGCAATGAGCAGTTCCAACCAGCCGAAGTCGTGGTGCTGGCCAGCAACGGCATCGGCACCCCAGAGGCCTGTTGAACTCCGTTTCCGGCCGCTTTTCGAACGGCCTGGCCAATGACAACGACATGGTCGGGCGCAATCTGATGTTCCATCCGTATGCGTCCGTGATCGGCAGCTTCGATCGCCGCCTCGATGGCCAGTTCGGGCCGGCGGGCTGCTGCATCTGGAGCCAGGAGTTCTACGAAACCGATCGGTCACGGGGCTTTTTGCGCGGCTACACGATGGAGATCGTGCGGGCGCGGCGCACTGGTCACCGCGATCAATGGCTGAACAGCGGTCAGATTCCGTGGAGCAGCAGGTTTTCGTGATGCCTACCGGCGACTGTTCGCGCATACGGCCGGCATGGTCTGCATCTGCGAACCTGCCCGAGTTGCACAACCGGGTGGTCCTCGATCCCGAGCTGACCGATTCCAGCGGCATTCCTGCCCCCAAGATCCAGTACACACTCAGCGAGAACAGCCGGCGCATGCTCGATCATGCGGTCGCCCGCTCCACCGAGGTTCTCAAGGCCGCCGGCGCCACCGAGGTCCATGCGGACTCGCCGTGGCGCGCAGCAGGCTGGCACAACATGGGCACCGCGCGCATGGGCGACGATCCTGAAACCTCGGTCGTCGACCGGCGTGGCCGTGCGCACTCGGTGCGCAACCTGTTCATCGTCGATGGCAGCATCTTCGTGACCTCGGCGGGCGTCAATCCCACCAGCACGATCCAGGCACTGGCGCTCTATGTGGCCGACCAGATGAAGCAGAACCTCGCCAACCTGTTCGATTGAGGCCTTCGATGAGCAACGAAAAACCGGTCACGATCAGCGCCCGCCCCCGGCCGTTCAGCGCGCCGCAGTCGGCCACCCTGACCGCATTGATGAATCTCATGATTCCGGCGAGCACGGACGGTCGCATGCCCTCAGCAGCAAGCCTCGGTCTCTATGACGACCCGGGTTGGCTGACACCGGAAGCGCGCGCCGTTCTGGACCGCGGTCTCGACGCGTTGGACGCGATGGCGCAGGCCGCCCATGCGCGCGCGTTCGCCGATCTGGCTGCCGATGATGCGATGGCGCTGGTCGAGGCGGCGCGGCGAGAGCATCGTGCCTTCATCGAGGCATTCACGCTGCAGACCACCGCGCGATATCTGCAGCAGGATTCGGTGATGATCGAACTCGGTCTCGAGCCTCGGCCGAACTGGCCCAAGGGCTACGAGGTGCCCGAGGGCGACTGGAATCTGCTCGAACCGGTCAGGGCGCGCGGTGAGATCTGGCGCAAGGTCTGATCGGCCCGCCAAGTAACGGCCGTGACCCGGCCGCCACGATCCTGATTCGGACCAGAGCCTGACCCACGTCAAAGCCCGACCGGCCGTGCCGGCGTAGCCTGTCCGGGTTCTTTTCGGACATGACACCGGGAGCGATCAGATGGAAGACGTGGAAAGACTCTTGAAGAGCACCGTCGAGGAACTGGAACGCCTGCTGAGCGCGAAGAACGTGCTTGGCGAACCGATAGAGAAGAACGGCTCGACCGTGATCCCGATCGTCAGCTACGGCTTTGGCTTCGGTGCCGGCGGCGGCACCGGCAACGAGGGCTCGAAATCCGGCAGTGGTGGCGGCACGGGTGCTGGTGGTGGCATCAAGCCGCTGGGCGCGATCATCATCGACGAGCATGGCGCCCGCGTGGAAGCGGTCAAGGGTCCCGTCTCGAATCTCGCAGAGATTCTCGGTGATGCGGCGACCAAGGTGATGAATCAGCGCGGCAAGGCAGACGACAAAGCCCAGAGCTGAGACGCGCAAGGTCAGCACGCCGAGGATCGCCACATGGCTGGGTTGACCATGGTGCTCTGGCTGGTTCTCGCCATCATCGCGATCATCCTGATCGCGGTCATCCTCGTACTCGCGATTCCGGTACATCTGCAGTTACAGGCGGCTTCGGCACCCGAGCGCCGGGTGCTTATCCGCCTGGGCTTGTTCGACGGCCACGTGCGCTGGATCTCCCTTGTCGACAGCTCCCGGCCGCCGAAGGACAACGACAGACGGCATGAGCGAAGCAACAAGGCGCGCAAGCACCGGCGCTCGAAGGCACGCCGGCGCAATCTCATCTCGCGAATCATCACGGCCGGCCCGGACCTGGTCCGTGGCCTGCTGCACTCCATCTCGTTCGAACGCGTACGATTGAACTGTCGCTTCGGCCTGGACGATCCGGCGGACACCGGACAGGTGTACGGGCTGCTCACGCCATGGCTGTTTGCCACGCCACTGGGTTGGTCGCAAGCGGGGCCCGTTCGGGTCACTCCCGTCTTTGACAGACGCTGTCTCGAAGGCGATGCAGACATCGCGCTCGTGGTCACCCCATGGCGCTTCGTGCCGCCGGCGCTACGCTTTGTCTGGCGCGCTCTTGGGCCATGGCGATGAGCGTCGTCATCGATGGGCCGCGGGAGCTGCACAATGGCTGGTACGTTGCCGTCGTTGCGCGAATCCGCGTCGAGGCCTGGCAGATCGCCGGGCTGAGCGGTTGTGCAGTCGCCCCATTGGCCATGCTCTTGGCCGGGCCCGGCGGCGTCCTCGCCCTCGATCTGGACGGGCGGTCCGCGGCGAGCCCCGAACTCGAGGCACTGTGCCCTGGCGCTGGCCGGAAGCGCGCGCACATCCGCCGCCCTGATCGCCCGCCGACCACCCCCTGGTAAGCGTCCGGTCGGAGCTTCGCGGTCGGCGTGTCCGAGACCCTGTGTCCGACAACGCGGCTCCACGCTTCCAGGCGCCGGCCCTCAGGGCCGGCCGACCGAATCCTCCGATAGACTCAGCTATCCCTGACGCAACGACCGGCCCACGCATGCCGGCGCACCCCTTGAAGAGGTCCCTATGACCCCAGACAGCCCAGACTATTGGAAAAAGAACCGTGTCGAGATGCGCGCCGCCGGATTCGACCCGATTCCCAGGTGAATGAGGTGGTGACCCATCGCCAGCGCCGGACCAATGCCCACCGCTGCAACAATCGGGTGCGTGAGATCTCCGACCTGCTGGTCGATCTGATCGCCAAGCGCGGCGGCCAGGGTCTGGTGGTTGGTGCGCCGGCGGTGTCGGATGCGCTCACCCAGGGCACGCCCACCGCCGGCTACAGCCTGGTCTCGCGTGATGTCGCCGCCGATTGTTTCGAGATCGGCCACTATGCTCACCATGGCCAGGCGATGATCGTCATCTCGGGTTGCGACAAGACCGGCGCGGCCGCCCTGATGCCCCTGGCCCGAACCAATGCCTTTGGGCTGGTGCTCTATCCGGGCACGTCCTCGCCCGGCCGGGTGACCTTCGAGCCCTACGCAGCCAAGGGCACCAACATCACGATCATGGACTGGGCCGAGGGGCGCGCGGCGCATGAATCTGGCCGGCTCAGTCGCGAGCAGTACCTGGAACTGGAAGCCAATGTGATGCCGGGCAGCGGCACCTGCGGAGCGATGTTCACGGCGAACACGATGAGCACCTGCGCCGAGGCGATCGGGATGATGCTGCCGCGAGGCGCCTCGCATCCGGCCGACATCGACGCCAAAAGCCCGATCCACCCCGATGTTCAGGCCCAGGCGGCGGCCTCGGTGGATGCGCTGTACCGCCTGATCGAAGCCGGTATCCGGCCGCGCGACATCATGACCGAACGCGCCTTCGAGATGCGATCACAACGCTCTACGCGATGGGTGGCTCGACCAATCTCTATCTGCATGTGCTCGCCATTGCGCGCGAGGCGCAGGTGCCGCTGACCATCGATCGCATTCAGGAGATCGGTCAGCGCGTGATGATCGCCAATCTTCAGCCGCATGGACCCTATGCGATGGTGAGCCTGCATCAGATCGGCGGCGTTCCCATCGTGATGAAAGAACTTGCTGGCCAACGGCCTGCTGCATGGTGACGTATTGACGGTGACCGGCCGCACCCTGGCGGAGAACCTGGCCGATGTCCCCAGCCTCTCGCGCAGCTTGGCGAACAGAATATCGTGCGCCCCGTTGCCCGCCCGATCGCCGCGGCCAACAACCATATCAGCGTGCTGCGCGGCAATCTCGCGCCCGAAAGCTGCGTGCTCAAGCTCTCGGGCAAGGTGCTCGAGAACGGGCAGTTCCGCGGCACCGCGCGCGTCTTCGAATCGGAGCCAGAGACGATGGCGGCGATCCGTGAGGGTCGCATCAGCAAGGGCGATGTCGTGGTGGTTCGCAATGTCGGGCCGGTCGGCGGACCGGGCATGCCGGAGATGGTGATGCTGACCATCCAGCTCCAGGGCGCCGGCCTGGGCAAGGATGTCGCGCTGATCACCGACGGCCGCTTCTCGGGCGTCTCACACGGCATTCTGATCGGCCACATCTCGCCCGAGGCGGCCCGCGGCGGGCCGATCGCCGCGGTGCGCGATGGCGACACGATCATCATCGATCCAGCCGCACGCACCCTGACCCTCGATGTTCCGGATGCTGAAATCGCGCAGCGCATGCAGCATTGGCAGGCGCCGGATATGTCCGATCGGGTGCGCCCGGGCTCCGTGCACGACAAATACGTGCGGCTGGTGTCCTCGGCGAATTTCGGCTGCGTGCTCTGAACCGCCCGCCCCTTGGCGGTCGTCTGCAACGTGGCAAGCCCGCGGCGAGCGGATCACCCGGCCCGCCGCGGGCACATGCCCTTAGTGGATATGCATGCCGCCGTTGACGTCGATCGTCGCGCCGGTGATGTAGCTGGAGAGGTCGCTGGCCAGAAACAGACAGGCCTTGGCAACGTCGGCCGCCTCACCGAGCCGGTTCAACGCAATCCCTTCGATGATCCTGGCCTTCATGTCGGGGGTCAGCTTGTCACCGGTGATGTCGGTCTGGATGAGCCCCGGGGCGATCGCATTCACGCGTATGCCATCGGCCCCCAGCTCACGCGCCATCGCCTTCGCCAGCCCCAGCATGCCGGCTTTGGCGGCAGAATAATGCGGGCCGCCAAAGATCCCGCCGCCTCGCTGCGCCGACACAGACGACATGTTGATGATCGAACCCGAGCGGCGCTCGCGCATGTGCGCGACCACCGCCTGGCTCGCGTAGAGCATGCCACGCAGGGAGACATCCGTAACCGCCTCGTAGTCGCCGGGCCCGATCTGCATGAACTTCAAGGGCTGCGTGATGCCGGCGTTATTGACCAGGATGTCCAGCTGACCGAAATGCGCCAGAACCGATCCCACCGCGGCCTCGCACTGCGCCTTGTCCGTGACATCGCATCCCAGGCCAATGTGCGACGGCCCGATCTCGGCCGCAGCGGCACGGGCCTCATCGGGCTTCAGATCCAGAATGGCAATACGTGCGCCGTGTTCGGCAAACAGCCTTGCCGTCGCCTTCCCGATGCCACGCGCCGAGGCGGCGCCTGTGATGATCGCGGTCTTGTCCTTTAGTAGCACGCTGATTCCCTCTTTCGTCGAAAGCCTGACAATGCTCGCCATTGTGCCGCGCCGGAGCGGGCCGGCGCGGCCGATGTGTGCGTGCCGGGTGGGTCTGGCAGCTGCCAGCTGCCCTGCCTGCCACCCCGACGGCGGGCCGGAACGTCGCTCGATATAGACTCGGCATCTTGCCCTCTTATGTGATTGTGGCCGCTGGCCGCCCTACCTGCTGATCGATCATGGCTCACCCCCGATACCCATTGCTGTTTTCCCCGCTGGATCTGGGCTTTACCACGCTGCGCAACCGGGTGCTGATGGGCTCGATGCACACCGGCCTCGAGGAGGCCGAGCACGGTTTCGAGCGCATGGCCGCCTTCTTCGCCGAACGGGCTCGCGGCGGGGTCGGCATGATCATGACCGGCGGCTTCTCGCCCAATGAGGAAGGCGGCCTGGGTGCCAAGCTGTCCACCCCCGAAGAGGCGGGCCGGCATCGCCTGATCACCGAAGCCGTGCGCGCCGCCGATCCCGAGGTCAAGATCTGCCTGCAGATCCTGCATTCGGGCCCGCTCGCGGCCACCGAACGCTGCGTAGCGCCGTCCGCGGTCAAGTCCCGCATTGGCCGGTACACACCCAACGCGCTCGACGAGGCCGGCATCGAGAAGCAGATCGCGGACTTCGCGCAGTGCGCTGCCATGGCCAGGCTGGCCGGCTACGACGGGGTCGAGATCATCGGCTCGGCGGGCTATCTGATCAGCACCTTCCTGGTCGAGAAGACCAACCGGCGAACCGATCGCTGGGGCGGCTCCTGGGACAACCGGATGCGCTTTCCGCTCGAGGTGGTGCGCCGGGTTCGCGCCGCGGTCGGCGATGACTTCATCGTCGTGTTCCGTATCGCGGCCATGGACATGCTCGAGGGCGGCCTCGCCCTTGATGAAATCGTCGCGCTGGCCCAGGCACTCGAGGCCGAAGGCGTAAACATCATCAGCACGCATTTTTGCTGGCACGAGGCACCGGTGCCCACGATCGCGACAATGGTCCCGCGCGCGGCTTTCACCCAGGTCACAGGCCGGCTGCGCAAGCTGCTCAAAGTACCGATGATCACCAGCAACCGCATCAACATGCCCGACGTGGCCGAAGCCGTGCTCGCGCGCGGAGATGCCGACATCGTCTCGATGGCCCGGCCGATGCTGGCCGACCCCGAACTGGTGCTGAAGGCGGCGCAGGGGCGTGAAGACGAAATCAACACCTGTATCGCCTGCAATCAGGCCTGCCTGGATCACACCTTCGGGGGTCGCAAACAGGTCAGCTGCCTGGTCAACCCCCGCGCCTGCAACGAGACGCTGCTGCAGTATCTGCCTGCCCCTGTCGCCAGAAGGATCGCCGTCATCGGTGCCGGGCCTGCAGGTCTGAGCTATGCCACCGTTGCCGCGCAGCGCGGGCATCGCGTAAGCCTGTTCGATGCCGGTGCCGAGATCGGTGGTCAGTTCAATCTGGCCAAGCGCGTGCCTGGCAAAGAGGAGTTTCACGAAACCCTGCGCTATTACCGCCGCATGATCGATGTCCACGGCATCGATCTGCATCTGAACACGCGCGTCGATGCTGCCTTGCTCGCCCCGATGCATTTCGACGAGGTGGTGGTTGCCACGGGGATCACGCCAAGGCGTCCCGAAATCCCGGGAATCGATCATCCCAAGGTCGTCGGCTATATCGACGTGATTCTCGGTCGCGCGCCGGTTGGCGGGCGGGTGGCCATCATGGGCGCCGGCGGCATCGGCTTCGACGTTGCCGAGCTCATCACCCATGCCGGGCCCTCGGCGGCGCTCGACATCGATGTCTTCGCCCGCGAATGGGGGATCGATTTCGCCAATCATCCGCGCGGTGGCGTCACAGGCGTCAAACGCGAGGTCGCGCGTGCCGATCGCGAGGTCTTTCTCATGCAGCGCAAGACCGAACCGGTCGGCAGGCATCTGGGCCGCACCACCGGCTGGACCCATCGCGCGACACTGAACGCACGCGGTGTGCAGATGATCAACGGGGTCGAATATCTGCAGATCGATGATGCCGGCCTGCATACGCTGGTGCACGGCGAGCCCAGGCTCTTCGAGGTCGATACCGTCATCATCTGCGCCGGCCAGCTGCCGCTGCGCACGCTCTACGACGAACTGCTGGCCGCGGGCGTGAACGCCAGCCTGGTTGGCGGTGCGTTCGAGGCGGCCGAACTCGATGCCAAGCGCGCGATCGATCAGGCAAGCCGCCTGGCCGCCACCGTCTGATCACCCACGCGATGCCTCGCACGCCCCCGAATGCCCGTTGACCTGCCCAAGGCGAGCGATCGAAATGCCGGTGTAGCAGGTGTCGGGCGCACGGTGGCCATGGATGAATCCGGCGCCCGGCGCATGCCGCGATGGTGGTGGCTACCCAATCTGCTCACAGTGCTGCGCCTGGCACTCGTCGCACCGATTGCTGCCCTGCTCTGGTTTGGCCATGACCAATGGGCCCTGGCATGCTTCGTGGTGGCCGCTCTATCGGATTTCGCCGACGGCGCAATCGCGCGCCGGCTCGGCGTCGAATCCCGGTTCGGGGCCCTGGCAGACCCGGTGGCCGACAAACTGACCATGCTGGCAACCGCCGGCATGCTGACCTTGCAGGGGAGCCTGCCCCTCGCCTATCTCGCCGTCATTGCTTTACGTGATGCCATCATCGTCGGCGGTGCCACCGCCTGGCATCTGCGCTTCGGATCTGTGCAGATGGAACCGACTGTCAGCTCGAAGTTCAACACCTTGATTCACTTCGTGCTGTTACTCGGGACGATGGCCGTGCGCGCAGGACTGCTGCCTCCCGGTTCGGCATGGGAGCTGCTGATGGCCGTCGCGATCATGATCACGATCGCCTCTGGCGCCCAGTATGTCTGGGTGTGGGGTCGGCGGGCCGCCTCGCAGCAGGCGCGCTGATCAAACCCCGGCCAGCTGCCCGCCGCGCGGCGGGCAGGCGGTGTGATGGGCTCGTGAGGTATTTCAACAGCCTGCTAGCGATCCCGACGCGCCGGCTGCCGATCCGGCATCTTCATGATCCGCTGATTGGCCTCACGGGCAACCACACCGGCCTCTTCCGCGCTCTTGTAGCGCCCCCGATCGCAATGCTCTTGCTCTGGTCTTTGGTGACGATCCATTGACCGCCCGCCTCCTGCTGGACACTGTACGGCCCCGGGCCCCACGGCCCACGACCGAACGCATTCGCGGAGCCCAGACCGAGGGCAATCAGCACGCTAAGAATGAGATACCTGGACATGAAAGCCTCCCTTGTCTGGCGAGAATTCGGCGCCGTGAGCGCGCGCCCTTCGTCATTGTCGGCCGAGATAGCCCCGCAAAGGCATCCCATGAATGCAGCATGGACCGGTTTGACCCGGCGCAATCTGCTCACTTCACGCTTGCTGCTCCGCCGTGGCTGCCGACGGCGCAACGTATATGGTTCGCGGCGATCCACAGCGTGGTGGCACCGTGAAGACCACCTACTATGGCGGCACGGGCACATACAAGGGCATATCAGGGAGCGGCGAGAACGGCAAAGCAACGCCACTCAAAGCCCCCAAAGGCATGTTCGCCGGATGTCGACGCGGGACTCATGAGCTCAGTTTTCCAGACTGAGTCGAGATCGGTCGTTCAACAAAAAAACCGCTGAACCAGCGGCTTTGATCGGGCATTCTGGCGGAGAGAGCGTCCGTAGAACGTCCGCGCCATTCCTGGTTCTTCGGGTTATTCGCGAAATTCGTCCATCGTTTCGCCCGTCGATCTGACAGTGATCATCGAACCGCGACTCCGACACTCAATGGAGATGGGTATGAGCACACGCACGCTATTCGGCGCCAAGTTCCAGGGCAAGCACTGGCATGGGGATTTCCTCACGATTGAGGATCTAAAGCAACCTGGCGCGCTCACCGGCCCGTTGCGGCTGGTCTGGGTAAGCTCGCACCCGTTCGACCCGATCTCGGTCGCCTTCATCGAGGGGGATTGCGCCTACACCTTTCATGTCCGGGTCACGATGGTGGCCACCTTTCTGGCCGAAATGAGCCCGGAGGATCAGGCGACATTGCACGAGCTCGCGGCCAAGTAGCTGCCGAAGGAGGACCCGTCACAGCTCGAGTGGCGAGAAATCGTCGACGCCGCGCACAATGATGAATCTCCACCCCCTCCATTCAACGGACATGAAAGCTGAGGTCGTTGCCGTGATTCTGGGCGGCGTCGCAGGATCGGGCGCCGCATTCCTTTTCGGAGCGTTCGTCGAGCACAAGGTCAAGATGCGTCGCGCTCGAGCGGGCCTTGAACGATTGGTCGATTCCGCGATTGGGCACGCCAAGAGCCGGAGAGTTCAGATTAAGCGCGCCATCGAGCTCCTGACGAACCACAACCGGGTGAATCCTGCCGACTACGCAATGCTCAATGCCGCTGTGATCCGTGAGCTTCAAAAAGAGGCGGCAACAGATCTCCGAGGCGCCGAGCATCAAGCGATCGAAGCCCTTTGCTACACAATGGAGGAGCTCGATCGGCTGCTCTCAAGCGCCCAGCAAATTGCCAGGGAGTGTGAGCACCCGGCAAGCCATGACTCTGACCCGACGGGAGTCGACCGCGCCGAGATGATCCTGACCTGCCCAGATTTTTCGGACCGATAGTTTCTGAGAAGATGGCTCTTCATCCGAGAGGAAGAGCCCATGAGAAAGAGCCGATTCACCGAGGAACAGATGGTTGCCATCCTTCGCGAAGCGGACAAGACCTCGGTTGCTCAAGCAGCCAAGGCCCACAAGGTCAGCGAGGCCTCGATCTACACCTGGCGCAAGCATCTGCGTGCCGCCGCTTCGGAACCGCACGGCGTTGGATTGAGGGCCCGCGCATTGGCGGGGGGAGCGCATTCAGATCGGACCGATTCACGCACTGATCCTACGGTACCGGACGGCATGACCGCATCTTTCGGTCACTCAATGTCTATGCCGAAGACTCATTCGATTCCTAGGGCTTTGGGCAAGTGGTGGTCACGATCTGGTAGAGGCCGAATACGCGCGATTCATACGCGAGCACATCCCCGGATGCATTGAAGCGCATCGAACCTCCCTGCCCGTACATGCCTTCCTCGACCCACCTGAAAGTATAGACGCCACTGGCGTCTGGCTGGCTTGTGGAGTAGTTCTGCGAGGACATCGGAACATCCGTGCGCCGAGCTTTTTGGTCACGCCAGGGATGGAATCGCTTCGTGCCCGAAATCCCCACGACCCTGGTCGATGACAATCCTGCGTGCGTCGGTAAATGCTGTGACAGTGTCGTCTCTGCGCGCGTACTGCTGAATTCCACAAACCAGGATGTTGACCCGCGCTCCCGAATCAGAGTATGTCCAGCGTGTGGAAGATACTTGCCAACCGTACTGCTTTCCGTCGGCGATCGCGATTCGCCTCATTTCCTGGCGCCAGTCCCAAGGCGTCATCGTCGCCTGCAGCGGCTCGAAGTGACGTAGCCAGCCCTCGCGCATTGAGGGGGTCGGTACAACGGTCGCGATCTTGGCGATCTCAGCCTCGAACACGTTGATGATCGCCCACTGCGCCTGGGTGTATGACGTGGGCGCGGGAGCAGGCGCGACTGGCGTGGGCGTCGGCGCAGGGACCGGGACAGGCGTGGGCGTCGGAACAGGGACCGGAACGGGGGTCGGCGTCGGCACTGGCACGGGTGTCGGCGTCGGGACAGGCACAGGAACGAGGGTCGGAACCGGAACGGGGACTGGCGTCGGAACCGGAACCGGAACGGGTGTTGGGGCCGGCGACGGCGCCGGACTCGGCTCAGGCGCGGGAGCCGACGCGGGTTGTGAAGAGTCGGCGGCAGTCGCCGTACTCGAGTCAGAAGCAACCGCAGGCGCCGGCGTAGGCACCGGAGCCTCGGCGACCGGCTCAGCCCCGCCCCCTCCCCCACAGGCTGCGATCAACGACACCAGCAACGCAGAAGCGATGCGCTCATTCTTCATAGTGGCCCCTCTCTTGGCTCAACCTGCTCTTGGCAAATGCAGCCACGAGCCGCGCGCCAGATACGATCAATCGTAACCATGCGCGGCTCTTGGCGCTTCTCCCGTTTGGGGTGGCCAAAGGGCATAGAGCGCTAGATTCGAGAGGCCCACGCCGACTGTCTCAGGCGCGCAGCGTCCAACCCCCACGTAGATGGGCTAGTTGATGGGCTATCTTGAGAATTGGCCTGAAGACCCAGGAAATGAAGTAGTCCTGGCGGAGAGAGCGGGATTCGAACCCGCGTCAGGTGTTACCCTGAACACGCTTTCCAGGCGTGCGATTTAAACCACTCATCCACCTCTCCGGACCCATCAGTTTATCAAATCCGCGCATTTCGCGCCTGCGCCGGTGGTATCAATCCGACCCACCTGGCGCCGGGAAGCGGATCCGGTCGACCATGGCCAGGGTGCGCGCGGCGGGCCTGCGTGTGAACAGACTCACGAGCACGATCAGGGCGAAGCCGACCGGCACGCCGAACACGCCAGCCGATATCGGCTCGATCCCCCACCAGAGCCCCTGCACCGGCACCGAACGCTCGATACCCCAGATCAGCTCACGCAGCCAGACCTGGGTGCTGCTCATGTAGTAGAAGGTGACGGCGAGTCCACCCAGCATGCCGGCCACCGCGCCCAGGCCGGTGGCGCGCTTCCAGAAAATGCCCAGGACCATTGCCGGAAAGAAACCGGCCGCAGCGAACGAGAAAGCCGCGGCAACCAGGAACAGAATATCTGCCGGGCGTTGCGCGGCCGTCAGGGCAGCCAGCATCGCCACGAACAGCAACAGGATCTTGGCGATCATCACCCGGCGCCCGGTCAGCGCGCGTGGGTTGACAATCCTGAAGTACAGATCATGGCTCAGCGAGTTCGAGATCGTGAGCAGCAGACCATCGGCCGTGGACAGCGCGGCCGCCAGGCCGCCTGCGGCCACCAGCCCGGACACCACGTAGGGCATGCCGGCGATCTCGGGCGCGGCCAGCACGACGATATCGCCACCGATCAGCAGTTCGGCCCACTGCACGATGCCGTCGAGATTGACATCTTCGGCGCTGATCAGCGTGCTGTCGACGAGCTGCCATTGCCTCACCCAGACAGGCAGATCTTCAAAGGCGCGCCCGACCACATCGGTGAAGACCGTGTACTTCACGAGAACCGCGAGCGCAGGCGCGGTCACGTAGACCAGCAGGATGAAGCCCAGCGACCAGGCCACCGAGCTGCGCGCGGCCGACACGTCAGGGGTGGTGTTGTAGCGGATCAGGATGTGCGGCAGCGCCGCGGTGCCCAGCATCAGGCAGAACAGCAAGGCCAGAAAATTGCGACGCTCGACAACCTGATCTTGTCTGTGGTGCCGGGAAAGGGTTCCGCATGGCGGATCAAAGGGCGCGCCCTCGCCTCTCGGTCCACATCCTTCTGCCAGAGCTCGCGCGCAGCCTCGGCATCAACCGGATAGCGCAGCAATTGGTCCTGGGCGCCTTCGATCTCGGCATCGCTCGCACCGGCGGCAGTGAGCGCCAGCAGCCGGTCCGTGAGGGCCTTTTTCTCTTCGGCATGAGCACGTTCGGGATCGGCCAGACGGTCACGCGCGATCGCGGCCCGCGCCTGATAAATGCGCCGGACCTCGTTCTCGGCCGGGTCCGCAAGCAGGACATTCTCTATCCGGCTCACCTCTTCCAGCTGCTTGCCATAGGAGACATGCGGCAGCGGGCTGCCGGTCTGGGTGATCGAGAGCCAGATCACCGGCACCATGTAGGCAATGATCAGAACGATGTACTGCGACACCTGGGTCCAGGTCACGGCCTTCATGCCGCCCAGGAAAGAGCATACGAGAATGCCGCCCAGGCCGAGAAAGATACCGATCTGGAACTCCACGCCGGTCAGGCGCGAGGTGATCAGGCCAACGCCGTAGATCTGCGCCACCACATAGGTGAACGAGCAAAGGATCGTGATCGCAATGCCGATCAGGCGCGGAATGTGCCCGCCGAAGCGCGCGCCGAGATAATCAGGAATCGTGTACTGACCGAAGGCCCTGAGGTAGGGTGCCAGCAGCAGAGCCACCAGAACGAAGCCCCCGGTCCAGCCCATCACGAACGCGAGCCCGGCGTAGCCGCCGGCATAGAGCCCGCCGGCGAGACTGATGAAGGATGCCGCCGACATCCAGTCGGCCGCGGTGGCCATGCCGTTGAACATCGCAGGCACCTGCCTGCCCGCAACATAGAACTCGGCCGGATCGCTGGTGCGGCTGAGAATCCCGATCGCCGCATACAGCAGCACGGTGACACCCAGAAACACATGGCCGATCGTGCCGCGCGGCATGCCCTGGTTCTCGAGGAAGGTCAGCGCCAGCACGAAGACGACAAAGCCCCCGGTGTAGATCAGATAAACGCGGCGGATCTGCCGGTGTGCATCTGGCGAGGCCGGCTGGCTCAGCCCGCTGCGACGATCCAGCCAACCCATCACGATCGCATAGATCACGACCAGGATCAGGTACACGAGCAGCGCGCCCTGCGCGCCGACCCAGTAGGACAGCGGCCACCCGAAGAATGGAATTCTGGCCAGCGCCTTGGCCTCGAATGCAACGCCGAACGAGACCAGGAACCAGATGGTGGTGAGGATCCCGATCGCGATCAGATTACGGCGCCAATAGCGCCTGGCCGCCGGCGAAGCAGGCCCGGGCAGGAGATCAGACATGCGGGAGCACTGCAGCCTTGGCCTGACCAAGGCGACCCAGAGCACGGCCAGGGTTATGCTCCTGAGCACGACGGCCGCGCGCCCTGGCCGCCTGGCCGTGACCAGCCGGCCGATCGCCTCGACCGGCTGGGTCAGAAATCGCAGCCCTTCATAGACCAGGTTACGCCGCGCGCGCGGCCCAGGCAGAGCACCCAGATACCAGCGCGCGAGCACCAGCATGGCCGCGAACTCGACCACGGCCTTGAGCGGCACGATCAGGGCCGGCAAGCACATCCGGCCCCATGTCATCGGCCCCCGCCAACGTATTCAAGGATGGGCCGTGGATCAGGTGGACTCTTTTTCAACTGCTCGAGAATGCCGGGATTCTCGAGCGTGGAGACATCCTGCGTGATCTCCTCGCCGCGGCGATGGAGCGCAGCAGACGGCGCATGATCTTGCCCGAACGCGTCTTGGGCAGGTTGTCACCGAAGCGAATGTCCTGGGCTTGGCGATCGGGCCGATCTCCTTGGCCACCCAGTTGCGCAAATCGTTCGCCACCTTGCGCCCTTCCTCACCCGAGGGCCGGGCACCCTTGAGCACGACGAATGCGCAGATCGCCTCACCGGTGGTGGCATCGGGGCGGCCGACCACGGCCGCCTCGGCAACCAGTTGATTGGACACCAGGGCCGACTCGATCTCCATCGTGCCCATGCGGTGGCCGGACACATTGAGCACGTCGTCGATGCGCCCCATGATCCAGAAATAGCCCTCGGTGTCACGACTGGCGCCGTCGCCGGCGAGGTAGTAACGCCCCTGGAAGTCTTCCGGGAAGTAGGCCTTCTTGTAGCGATCCGGATCACCCCAGATCGTGCGGATCATCGACGGCCAGGGCTTCTTGATGACCAGGATGCCGCCCTTGCCAAGATCGACGTCCTCGCCGAGTTCGTCGACCACGCTGACCGCCATGCCCGGCAACGGCATCGTGCAGGAGCCCGGCTTGAGCGCATGAACACCCGGCAGCGGCGTGATCACATGGCCGCCGGTTTCCGTCTGCCACCAGGTGTCGACGATCGGGCAGCGCGAGCCGCCCACCTGCTCGTAGTACCAGACCCAGGCCTCGGGATTGATCGGCTCACCCACGGTGCCCAGCAGCCTCAGCGACGACAGATCGTACTTGGCCGGGGCATGGTCGGGGCTGGTCTGCGAGGCCTTGACCAGCGCACGGATCGCGGTTGGCGCCGTATAGAAGATGCTGACCTTGTGGCGCTGGATCATCTCCCAGAAGCGGCCGGCATTCGGATACGTGGGCACGCCCTCGAAAACCACCTGGGTGGCACCGACCGCGGTGGGGCCGTAGCAGACATAGGTATGGCCGGTGACCCAGCCCACATCCGCGGTACACCAGAAGACATCCTGATCGTGGATGTCGAACGTCCATTGCATGGTCAGCGATGCATGCAGCAGATAGCCGGCCGATGAATGCTGGACGCCCTTGGGTTTGCCCGTGGAGCCAGAGGTATACAGGATGAACAGCGGATGCTCGGCACCGACGGCCACCGGCTCACAGAAATCCGCCTGGCCCTTCTCGACATCATGCATCCAGACATCGCGCCCGTCATGCCAGGCGACCTTGCCACCGGTGCGCTGATAGACCACCACATTGCGCACCGCGTCGCAACCGCCCATGGCCAGGGCCTCGTCGACCGCCGGCTTGAGCGGAATGCTCTTGCCACCGCGACATTGCTCGTCGGCCGTGATCACCAGTGTGGCGCCGGCATCGACGATGCGCTCCTGCAGCGACTTGGCCGAGAAGCCGCCAAACACCACCGAGTGCGTGAGCCCGAGCCGCGCGCAGGCCTGCATCACCACCACCGCCTCGATGGACATCGGCAGATAGACGATGACCCGATCGCCCTTCTGGCAACCAAGTGCCTTCAGCCCGTTGGCGAAACGGCACACGCGTGCGAGCAAATCCTTGTAGGTGACCGACGTGATCGTGCCGTCGTCGGCCTCGAAATGGATCGCGACCTTGTTCTCGACCGGAGTGCCGATGTGTCGATCCAGGCAGTTTGCCGAGACGTTGAGTTCGCCGTCGGCGAACCACTTGAAGAACGGCGCGTTCGAGGCGTCCAGGACCTCGGTGAACGGTTTGGACCAGTTCAAGTGCTTGCGGGCCAGATCCGCCCAGAAGCCTTCGTGATCCTTTTCGGCCGCCTCACACATTTGCTGGTAAGCAGCCATGCCCGAGATTCGAGCCTTGGCGACAAAATCATCGCTGGGCGGGAAATGACGGTTTTCATGAAGAACGGATTCGATCTCGCCCGACACGATTTGCCTCCTTTGTGGCTGATTGGGCGCCACTGACGCCCGTTGGATACCTATGCCGGCATCCGCGCCCGTATGAGTGTGCCAAAGAATTGGCCGGACTCATGCAGGCAACGACGGATTCCGTCTGGGTTTCGATTCGGTACCATAGGCAGAGGCCCTTACTGGCCCCTTACATAGCCATTTTCTCGATTTCCGCGCAGAGTGATTCATGACCGCAATCGACGCCTCCGACCTGATCGAATCGATCGCCGCCGGGCTGCAGTTCATCAGCTACTACCATCCTCGTGACTACATCGAGCATCTTGCCCGTGCCTATGAGCGCGAGCAAAGCCCGGCCGCGCGCGATGCGATCGCCCAGATTCTGACCAACTCGCGCATGAGCGCCCAGGGCCACCGACCGATCTGCCAGGACACCGGCATCGTCAACGTGTTCCTGCGCGTGGGCATGGATGTGCGCCTGACCGGGTTCAGCGGCTCGCTCGCCGATGCGAACAACGAAGGGGTGCGCCGCGGCTATAACGACCCCGCCAAACAGCTGCGCGCCTCGGTGGTGGCCGATCCGCAGTTCGAGCGCAAGAACACGCGAGACAACACCCCGGCCGTGATCCACACCGAGATCGTTCCGGGCAACACGATCGATGTGCGGCTCGCCGCCAAGGGTGGTGGCTCGGAGAACAAATCCAAGATGGTCATGCTCAACCCGTCCGATTCGATCGTCGACTGGGTGCTCAAGACCGTACCGACGATGGGGGCCGGCTGGTGCCCGCCCGGCATGCTGGGCATCGGTATCGGCGGCACGGCCGAGAAGGCGGCCCTGATGGCCAAGGAATCCCTGATGGATCCGCTGGACATGTCGGATCTGCTCGCCCGCGGGCCGTCCAATCCCACCGAGGAACTGCGCATCGAACTCTATGAGAAGGTCAATGCGCTGGGCATCGGCGCCCAGGGCCTGGGCGGGCTGACCACCGTGCTCGACGTCAAGATCATGATGTTCCCAACGCACGCTGCCTCGAAGCCCGTGGCGATGATCCCGAACTGCGCGGCCACCCGGCACGCCCATTTCGTGCTCGACGGCAGCGGCCCGGCATTCTGCGAGCCGCCGCCGCTGTCGGCCTGGCCCGACGTGCACTGGCAGCCTGACACCGAAAAATCGATGCGTGTCGACCTCGACACGCTGACGCGCGAGCAGGTCGCCGCATTCAAACCCGGTCAGACCCTGCTGCTCTCGGGGCGCATGCTCACCGGCCGCGACGCGGCGCACAAACGCATTGCCGATATGCTCGCCCGCGGCGAGAAGCTGCCGGTGGATTTCACCAATCGGGCGATCTACTATGTCGGCCCGGTCGATCCGGTCGGCGACGAAGCGGTCGGTCCCGCGGGCCCCACCACCTCGACGCGCATGGACAAATTCACCGAGACGATGCTCGGCCAGACCGGTCTGATCACCATGATCGGCAAGGCCGAGCGCGGGCCGGTGGCGATCGAGGCGATCCGCAAGCACAAGGCCGCCTACCTGATGGCGGTGGGCGGTGCCGCCTATCTGGTGTCCAAGGCGATCAAGCAGGCGCGGGTGGTGGCCTTCGAAGACCTGGGCATGGAAGCGATCTACGAATTCACCGTACAGGACATGCCGGTGACCGTGGCGGTCGATGCCAATGGCACGTCGGTGCATGAGACCGGCCCGCGCGAATGGCAGCAGCGCATCGGCAAGATCCCGATCGTGCCGGCCTGACACCCTGCCGCCCATGCGCGGGCTACGGAGCGGGCCCGCCCGCTCCTGGCAGCGCCCCCGATTACTTGTCCGATGACGCCGAGATCCTGTGGATCGACAGATCGGCGCCGTCGTACTCCTCTTCGTCCGACAGGCGCAAACCGAACACGGCCCTGACGATCGAATAGAGGACGGTCGCGCCGACCACCGCAATCGCCACGCCGGTGAGCGTGCCGATGAGCTGCGCGACGAAGCTGACCCCGCCGCGGCCACCCAGTGCGCTCAGTCCGAAGATGCCACAGGCAATGCCGCCCCATACCCCGCAAAGGCCGTGCAGCGGCCAAACGCCGAGCACATCGTCGATGCGCCAACGGTTCTGGGTGACGGTGAACATGCGCACGAACAGGCCGCCCGCCACAGCCCCCACGAACAAGGCACCCAGCGGATGCATCACATCCGAGCCGGCGCAGACCGCCACCAGCCCGGCCAGCGGCCCGTTGTGCACGAAGCCCGGGTCGTTGCGCCCGGCCGCCAGCGCCGCCAGGGTGCCACCGACCATCGCCATCAGCGAGTTCACGGCGACCAGCCCGCTGATGCCCTGCACCGACTGCGCGCTCATCACATTGAAGCCAAACCAGCCAACCGTCAGAATCCACGCGCCCAGCGCCAGAAACGGAATGCTCGAGGGCGGATGCGCAAGCTGCATGGAGCCGTCGCGGCCATAGCGGCCACGACGCGGGCCGAGGAAGAGCACGGCGATCAGCGCGATCCATCCGCCCACTGCGTGCACCACGATAGACCCGGCGAAGTCATGAAACGGATGCCCGGCGAATGCCTCGATCCAGGCCTGGATGCCGAAGCGCCCTGCCCAGGCGATCCCTTCGAATAGCGGGTAGACCAGCGCCACCATCAGGAAGGTGGCGGCCAGCTGGCCATTGAAGCGCGCCCGCTCGGCGATGCCACCGGACACGATCGCGGGAATCGCCGCTGCGAAGGTCAGCAGAAAGAAGAACTTGACCAGTTCGTAGCCGCTCTTGAGCACCAGCGATTCGGCGCCCTGATAAAAGGACACCCCGTAGGCGATCATGTAGCCGATGAAGAAGTAGGCCACGGTGGAGACCGAGAAATCCACCAGCAGCTTGACCAGGGCGTTGACCTGGTTCTTGTAGCGGACGGTGCCAACCTCGAGAAAGGCGAAGCCCGAGTGCATGGCGAGCACCATGATCGCGCCGAGCAACACGAACAGCGTATCGACGCTGGTGACAAGCGTTTCCATTGGATCTCCCCCCACTGGTGCACGGCCGCGTGCACCACGGCCGGGCTTATCCGTCTATCGAGCGCGCGATTGTAAGCGCAAGTGCGCACACGGAACCAGCGGGCGTTCCGCTCAGAGCAGAAGGCACGTGTTTGGTGCTTTTGCGCTTTATTTTGGTGCGCAAACGGCTAGGCCGCCACGCCAAACTCGAAGTGCCGCCCGGGTGCGGCATCGAACAAGGCGCGCGTGTATTCATGCTGGGGATTGGCAAAGACCTCGGCCGTGAGCCCGGCTTCGACCACACGCCCGCGCGACATCACCGCGACCTGATCGCAGATCTGGGCGGCCACGCGCAGATCATGGGTGATGAACAACATGGCCAGGCTGAGTTGCCTGCGTATCTGCTCGAGCAAGGCAAGCACCTGGGCCTGCACCGAGACATCGAGTGCCGAGACCGCCTCGTCGGCAATCAGGAGTTCCGGGTCCATGGCCAGTGCACGGGCAATGCAGATCCGCTGGCGCTGGCCACCGGAGAACTGGTGCGGATAGCGATCGAGCGCATCGGGATCCAGCTGCACCAGGGCCATCAGCTCGCGCGCGCGCGCGATCGCCTGAGCCCGCCCGGTGCCGTAGTTCATCGGCCCTTCGATGATCGAATCGCCCACGGTGCGGCGCGGATTCAGCGAGCGGTAGGGATCCTGGAACACGATCTGTACCTTGCGACGCAGCGGCCGCAGCCGCCCGGCCGGCATCTTGGCGATATCCTCGCCCGCGAGCAGCACCCGGCCGTCGGTGATGTCGATCAGCCTGGACACACAGCGCGCGACCGTCGATTTACCTGACCCGGACTCGCCGACGATCCCCAGGGTCTCGCCGCGACGGATCTCGAGCGTGACATTCTGTGCCGCGGCGACCTCACGGCGCCCGCCGAGGAAATCATGGGTGACATAGCGCTTTTCCAGGCCTTCGGTGCGCAGTACGACCGGCGCATCGGCAGGCACCGCATCGCGATGCGGCGGATGATGGCTGGGCACCGATGAAATCAGCATCCGGGTGTACGGATGCTGCGGCTTGCCAAGCACTTCGCGCGCGGCGCCAAACTCGACCATATCGCCCTGCTTGAGCACGGCGACGCGGTCGGCAATCTCGGCCACCACGCCAAAATCATGCGTAATGAACAAGACACCGGTCTTGCGTTCGGTCTGCAGTTCCTTGATGAGCTTGAGGATCTGCGCCTGCGTGGTGACATCGAGAGCGGTGGTCGGTTCGTCGGCGATCAACAGTACCGGCTCCAGGATCAGAGCCATCGCGATCATGATCCGCTGCCGCTGGCCTCCGGATAGCTGATGCGGATAGGAGCGGTACATGCGCTCCGGATCCGGCAGATGCACCTCTTCGATCATCTTCAGCACGCGCTGGCGCCGCTCCGCTGCCGACAGGCTGGTGTGCTCGGCCAGTACCTCGTCGATCTGATCGCCACAGCGCATGACCGGATTCAATGCGGTCATCGGCTCCTGGAAGATCATGCCCATACGCGTGCAACGCAGTTCGCGCAGACGCGCCTCGCTCACCTGCACGAGGTTCTCGCCCTCCAACGCTATGCTGCCGGCCGAAACCTTCAGGGCCTTGGCCAGCAGGCCCATGACCGAGAACGCGATCACCGACTTGCCCGAGCCCGATTCGCCGACCAGACAGACGATCTCGCCCGGATTGACATCGAAGGACACATCGGTGACCGCATGCGAGCGATCACCATCCCTGGGCAGGCTGATGGTCAGCCCGGATACCGAAAGCACCGGCGCGCTCGAATCGGTCTTCGTTGCGGAGTTATCGTGCATCGGGTCTGTCATCCCTTGGATCAAGGCGGGCGCCGGGCGTGTCGATCAGATCTGCTTGGACATGCGCGGATCGATGGTGTCGCGCAGACCGTCGCCGAGCATGTTGATGGCAAGCACGGTCAGGGTCAGGAAGATGCCCGGGTAAAAGATCGAGTGCGGATAAATCTGGAACAGATCGCGCCCCTCGGCCATGATGTTGCCCCAGGTGGGGATCTCCGGCGGGATGCCTACGCCCAGAAAACTCAGGATCGCCTCCAGCAGGATGGCCGAACCGCAGATGAAGGTGCCCTGGACGATCAGGGGGGCAACGGTGTTGGGCAGCACGTGGCGCACCAGGATCTTGGGCGTTGGCGTACCTACCGAGATCGCCGCCTCGACATAGGGTTCCTCACGGATGCTCAGCACGATCGAGCGCACCAGGCGCACCACACGCGGCACTTCGGGAATCACGATCGCCATGATCACGGTGAACAGACTCGCGCCCGACAGCGACACCAGGGCGATCGCGAGCAGGATGGCCGGTATTGCCATCAGGCCGTCCATGATGCGCATGATGATCGCATCGGCCCACCGGAAATAGCCGCCGACCAGCCCCAGAAACAAGCCAATGACCACAGCCACCACGGCCACCGATATGCCGACCACCAGCGATACCCGCGCACCATAGATCACGCGCGTGTAGACATCACGACCGAGTTTGTCGGTGCCCATGATCGCCTCGACCGTATAGCGCTTGCCGGTTTCATCACGCAGACGCATCTCGTAGCCCGGCGGCTTGTTCCGGTTGCGCGGGCTGATATCCGTGGGATCCAGCGAGGTCAGAAACTTGGCACCAGGCACCATCGCGACGATCAGCAGCATCAGCAACGCGCCGATCACCGCGGTTGGGTTACGCAGCAGACGAACCCAGACCGAGGGTTTGTCGGGTATGACTTGTGACTCCGCCGATTCGGCGGAAATGATCTCCGACATGCGCGCCCCCTCAGTAGCGAATCCGTGGATCGAGAATCGTGTAGATCACATCGATCGCCAGGTTGATGCCGATATAGACCAGGGAGAACAGGATGATCAGCGCCTGCACCGTGGGATAGTCACGACCCTGAATGGCATCCAGGGTCAGTGAGCCCAGACCGGGAATCACGAACACGCTTTCGGTCACCACCACGCCGCTGATCAGAATCGCGATCGCGATGCCGATGACCGTCACGATCGGCACTGCAGCATTGCGCAGCGCATGCTTGACCAAGACCTTCGCCTGCGGCAGGCCCTTGGCCCGTGCAGTACGGACATAGTCTTCATTGAGCACTTCGAGCACGCTGGTTCGGGTCATCCGGGCGATCAGCGCGATGAAGATCACCGACAGGGCGGACGACGGCAGGATCAGCCGGTATGCCCAGCCACCGACCCCTTCGGTGATCGATTGATAGCCCTGCACCGGAAACCACTCGAGCTTCAGTGACAGCACATAGATCATGGCGTAGCCGATCACGAACACCGGCACAGAAAAACCCACCACCGAAAAGCCCATCACCAGCCTGTCGATCCAGGAGCCCTGGCGATAGGCGGCCAGGGTACCGATCGGTACAGCCACCGCACAGGCGATCACGATCGTGAACAAGGCCAGCGACAACGATGGCTCCAGGCCGCTGGAGATCATGTCGATCACCGGCCGCTTGTAGTAGAAGGAATCACCGAAATCGCCGCGCAACAGATTGCCGGCATAGATCATGAACTGCGCCGGCAGCGAGCGGTTCAGGCCGAGTTGCTCACGCAACTGCTCGATGTCTTCACTGGTGGCGGCGTCGCCGGCGATGTTGGCGGCCGGATCGCCCGGGGTGAGCCTGAGCATCAGGAACACCACCACGAGCACCACCAACAACACGGGAATCGTGGCCAGCAGCCTCTTCAGCAGGTATTGCCACATGGTCTGTCATCCGGCCCCGGAAGCGCCCTGCGGCTGCGCAAAGCGACGGCGAACCAGCCGCCACGCGCAGGCAGGGTCGGAATGAATCCGAGGAGGGCCACGCCCCGGTTCAGCGGGCGGGCGCCTCCTCTCGAGACAGGCTCACAAGGAGCTCACTCGCCCTTCTTGTAGCCCCAGAACACCGCCACCGGCGAAACCGGCGCACCCGAGATGTTCTTGCCCATCGCGCTGGGCGCATACCACTGGCCCAGGTGGATATGGGTCACGTACTCGGCCTGGCGCTGCTGGATCTTCTTGATCAGCGCGAGTTGCTTGGCCTCGTCGGCCTCATCGGCGAACTCATCACGCAGCTTCTGGATCTGCTCATCGCAGGGCCAGCCGAACAGCGCCTTGTCGCAGGCCGCGTTGAGCATCGGCGTGGTCAGCGGGCTGGCATTGTCGACCGAGTTCCAGGACGTGATGAAAGCATGCCAGCCGCCCTCGGACGGAGCATCCTTCTTGTTGCGGCGCCCGACCAGCGTCTGCCAGTCCATCGACTGCATGTCCACCTTCAGACCGATGGACTCCATGGCCTCCTTGGCGATCGGCGGCAACGGTGCCAGGATGCCCAGGTCGGTCGGGTGCATGAGCACGATCGGGGTGCCGTCGTAGCCGGCTTCCTTGACCAGCGCCTTGGCCTTCTCCAGGTTGCCCTCGAGCTTGTCTTCGAAGCCCGCGTCGGTATCGAACGGCGTCCCGCAGATGAACATCGCCTTGCAGATCTTGAAGTACTTCTCGGAGCCGACCGCACCGAACAGGAAGTCCTCCTGGCTGAAGGCATACATCAGCGCCTGACGGATCTTCGGATTGTCGAACGGCTTGTGCAGCACGTTCGGCCGGAAGGTGTACTGGTTGCCGAAGGGGTTCAGATCCACGAGCTTGATGTTCGGGTCTTTTTCCATCAGCGGCAGCAGATCGTGCGAGGGCAACTCGATGACATCGATCTCGCCCTTGGACAGCGCATTCATCTTGGTCTGCGCGTCACGGATCACCTTCCACACCACCTTGTCGACATGGACCACCTTGCCGCCGGCCAGGCCGTCACCCGGCTCACTGCGCGGCACATAGCCCTCGAACTTGGCGAACTCGGCCTTGTCACCCGGCTTCCACTCGTCTTTCAGGAACACGAACGGGCCACTGCCGGTGTAGTCGGTGATCTGCTCGCCGGGAGGCGTGGCGGCAACCCGCGCCGGCATGATGAAGGGCACGTTCGACGAGGGCTTGCCCAACGCGGCGATGATCAGGCCGGTGGGCCGGTTCAGTTTGAACTGGAACGAATTGGCCCCGGTCTCGGTGATCTCGGCCACATAGGACATCATCTTCTGTCCCATGGAGTCTTTGGCGCCCCAGCGCTTGATCGAGGCGATCACGTCCTTACTGGTGACGGGCGCGCCGTCATGGAACTTGAGGCCATCGCGCAGGGTGAAGTCGTAGGTCTTGCCGTCTGCCGCGACCTTGTACTCCTTGACCATCTGCGGCTTGATCTCGCCCTTGGAATTCATGGCGAACAAGGTGTCATAGACCATGTAGCCATAGTTGCGGGACATATACGCCGTGGTCCAGATCGGATCGACGATCTTCAGATCCGAGTGCATGTTCACGGTAAGGACCGATTCGGCCTGGGCGGCCGAGCCGGCGCCGAGCGCGGCGGCAACCGCGATGCCGGTCACGGTCTTGCGAAAGAAGCTCGTGAGTTTCAAGTGGGTTTCTCCTCTGGTCTGTATGGGCGGCGCCGCTGATTGGCGCGCGCGCCTTGCAAATCCGCAGGTGACCGGCGCCGGGTCATGACGCCCCTCCTCCCCTGCGGATACCCCGCGCAGTCTAGCAGGCTACCGCGCGGTATGCCCTTGAGCGGGCGTGCTGGCGGGCCTGGGGGCCCCCTGGCCGCCAGACCGGGCCTGCGCCCGCCAGCGGTGCCGGTGGCGCACTGTTTCGGCACGCGAGTGCACGGATGGGGCGCAGCAGCTGGCATGCGCGAATAACAGGGGATCATGAGCCGGCTGCCACGCAACACGCGTGCCAGGCGCTAAGATCCGGCGATCAAACCTCCGGAGAGCTGAGCATGGCGCGGATCGCAATCGGCGGAATGCAGCATGAAACCAATACCTTCGCGCCGACCAAGGCCGACTACGCCGCCTTCGAGGCCGGCGGCGGCTGGCCCGGTCTGAAGTTCGGCGGCGACATCATCGATGCGGTCGCCGGCGGCAATTATCCGATCGAGGGCGCGATCGGCGCGCTGCGCAGCCATCGCCATGAACTGGTGCCGCTGGCCTGGGCCGTGGCCTCGCCGTCGGCACATGTCACGACCGACGCCTTCGAACGGATCGTCGGGCAGATCACGACGCGCTTGCGCGAGGCCGGGCCGGTGGACGCTGTCTACCTGGACCTGCATGGCGCGATGGTCACCGAGGCCCATGACGACGGCGAAGGCGAACTCCTGGCCCGCGTTCGCGAGGTGGTCGGCCCGCGTGTGCCGGTGGTGGCCAGCCTGGATCTGCATGCCAATGTCACCCGCCGCATGGTCGATCAGAGCGACGCGATGTCGATCTACCGGACCTATCCCCATGTCGATATGGCCGAGACCGGCGCGCGCGCGGCCCACATGCTGCAGCGCCTGCTGCAAAGCGGCCGCCCGTTTCACAAGACACTGCGCCGATTCGACTTTCTGACCGGTCTGCCATCGCAATCCACGTTCATCGAGCCCGCCAACAGTCTGTATGGCCTTCTCGGGCGGCTCGATCTGCGTACCGGCACGGGTCTGTCCTTCGCGATGGGCTTTCCGATGGCGGATTTCGACGAATGCGGGATGACCGTGCTCGGGTACGGCGAGGCCGCCGCCACCGAGCAGGCCGTGCGTGAACTGGGCGATGCGATCGACGAGGCCGAGAAGGACTTCGCGATGACGCTCTATCAGCCCGTCGATGCCGTGCGCCGTGCGATGGCGGTCGGGCGCGTCGGCCGCCCGGCCGTGATTGCGGACACCCAGGACAACCCCGGCGCCGGTGGCAATGGCGACACCCCCGGCCTGCTGCGGGCAATGCTCGAGATCAACCCGCCGGACGCGGTGCTTGGCATGCTGATCGATGCGCCGGCAGCCGCCCAGGCGCACGAGATGGGCCCTGGCACCACCGCCGAGTTTCGTCTCGGCGCCCGCTCCGGGCTGGCCGGCCATGAGCCGGTGGCCGGCCGCTTCACGGTGGAGCGCCTGGGATCGGGCGAGTTCACCTGCACCGGCCCGATGTTCAAGGGTTTTCGCATGAGACTGGGCCCGATGGCTTTGCTGCGCCACGGCGGCGTGCGCGTGGTGGTGGCCTCACGCAAATGCCAGGCCGGCGACCAGGAAATGTTCCGCCATCTGGGTGTCGAACCCGCCACGCAGCGGATCGTCGCGCTCAAGAGCTCCGTGCACTTTCGGGCAGATTTCCAACCGATCGCCAGCGAGGTGATCATTGCCCAGGCGCCGGGCCCTTCCCTGGCCGATCCGGCCGACTTCCCCTGGACCCGCCTGCGTCCCGGCCTGCGGCTGCGGCCGCTGGGCCCGGCGTTCACGCCCTCTACTTAGCCATAGCGGGCAGACGCTGCCTGACCGGCGGCGGCCACCGCCGCCGTCAGGGGCTGGCGGGACTCGCATCCATCGCCACCTGTCGGCCTCGCGCCGGATCGATTGCTCTGAGCAGGAACAGGCCGGCGATGAAGAACAGGCCGGTGCTCAGGATGGCCAGCCGATGATTGCCCGAAGACAGCCAGGTCACGATGCCGTAGGAGATCGGCCCGATGACCGCGGCCAGCCGCGTGGCAAACGCCCAGAGCCCATAGAACTCGGCCAGGCGCTGGCGCGGCGCGAACAGGCCGGCCATCGCCCGCCCGGCCGACTGGCTGGATCCCATGCACAGGCCTGCCATCGTGGCAGCCGCCCAGAAGCTCGGTCGTGACTGCCCGAGCCCGGCCAGTGCGATCATGATCAGCCAGCCCCAGAGCGTGAGTGCCAGCGCGCGGCGATGCCCGAGCCGGTCCTGCACATATCCGAAGGCAAATGCCCCCAGCGCCGCGGCGATATTCACCAGGAAGATCAGCAGCATCGTTTCTGCCTGCGCAAATCCCATCACCTGCTCGGCATAGATAGCCGCCAGCGCGATCACCACCGAGATTCCTGCCTGATAACAGACCGCGCACCAGAGCAGACGACGAAAATCCGTGAACTGCTCCAGCTCGCGCCAGCTGCGCCGCAGACCACCTAGCGAGCCGACAAGCATGCGCGCCAGCCGCTGACGGCCACCGCGATCCGCGCTGCGCTCACCGAGAAACATGAACATCGGCAGACTGGCCAGCGCGAACACCACCGCCGTGATCAACATGGTGACCGGCACGAACTGAGATGCCGTCTGACCGCCGGCCTGCGCCCGCATCACCCAGGCCAGGCTGAGGCCCAGGGTGAGCATCCCGCCGAAGTAGCCGAAGCTCCATCCCCAGCCGGACACCTTGCCGAGCGCGTCACCACGTGCGATCTCGGGTAGAAAGGCCGCATTGAGCGTCTCACCGAGGGAAAAGAAGTAGTTGGAGACGATCACCAGCACGACGGCGAGCATCAGCGTGCCCGCTCCGGTCAGGGCCAGGCCGGCCGTACTCAGCACACAGGCCAGCGTGGAGATCGCCAATAGCCGCTTCTTCGTGCCGTGGGCATCGGCCCAGGCGCCGATCGCGGTGGCGCTCAGCATGATCAGCAGCGAGGAGAACGACAGTGCCGCCGTCCAGAGCAGCGTCGCCCAGTCGGCGTTGCCCGCGACGACGCCCACGAAGTAGGCATTGAACACGGCCGTCAGGACCACGGTGGTGTAGCCCGAGTTGGCGAAGTCGTACATCGCCCAGGCAAACACCTCACGGGGCCGAACGCCATCATTGAGCGCCGAACGATCGAACAGTGCCATGGCCGCCCCGTCTCCCTGTATTGGCGATTGGCCTGCCTTTCAGGCAGGCGCCTGGCGATCGGGCAACAGGCCGCGCCAGCGATACCAGATCATGCCGATGAACTCGTGCAGCGCGAGCCAGAGGCGGTCATCGAACACCCCCGTGCGCAACCAGTGGTGTTCAGGCCCGTCGCGCGACAGGAATGCCGTCGGCGCGGGCAACACGCTCAACCCGGCCGCCTCGAATGTCGCGCGTGCCCGGGCCATATGGTAAGCGTGGGTGACCAGAACGACATGCCTGATGTTCGCCTGCGCCAGCAGGCGAGCGCTCTCGCGGGCATTGTCCGCGGTGGTCATCGATGCGGCCTCGATCCAGCGGGCCTTGACACCCAGATCATCTGCCATGATCGCCGCCATCAGTTCGGCCTCACTGACCTGCCCGCCCACCGTCGGCCCGCCGCTGACCAACACCGGCAGGCCGCTGGCGCGCGCCAGCCGTGCGCCGGCCAGCACACGCTCGAGGGCTCGCGGCGCGATCCGGTAGGCGCCTTCGAGCGCGCCGCGCCCGTTCTCCAGCATGCCGCCACCGAGGATGATGATCGCGCGCGGCGCCGCGGCACCGTCCATCGCCTTGCGCAGATCGGCAACAGACAACGGTGTGCCGGCCCGCACCTCGAGCAAGCCGATCAGACGCCCGGTGACCGGCGGCGTCAGCGCCAGCCCCAGGACGGCCAACGCCACGACCGCCAGCCAGGCACCGGCACGGCGGGCAGGAACGGAGAGCGCCGACCATAGCGCTCCGACCAGGGCCAGCGTCACCAGGCCGTTCGGTGGCAGAAGGTACTGCCAGGCGAACTCTCGCACCGCGAGGCTCCCGTTGCGCGGCTCCCGGCCGATCAGGCTAGCAGCGCTGCACGAATCTGCTCGAGCGTGGTCGGATCTTCAATGGTGGTGAGATCACCGGGATCGCGCCCTTCGCAGATCGCCTGCATCGATCGACGCAAAACCTTGCCCGAACGGGTCTTGGGCAAGGCGCCGACGAAATGCACACGCGCCGGCCTTGCCACGGCACCCAGCTGACGATCGACGATCGCCATGATCTCGCCCTCGAGCGAGCGGCGCGCATCCGCATCGGCATAGCCCTCGGGATTGCGCAGCACCGCGAAGCCAACCGCCACCTGGCCCTTGAGATTGTCTGCCACGCCGACCACCGCCACCTCGGCCACGGCCGAATGACTGCTGATGCTTTCTTCGATCTCACGCGTACCGAGCCGGTGGCCGGCGACATTGATCACATCATCGGTGCGCCCGAGGATGAAGTAGTAGCCGTCCGCATCGCGCATACCCCAGTCGAAGGTCGAGTAGACCTCCCGCCCGGGAACCGAGCGGAAATAGGTGCTCACGAAGCGCTCGTCATCCCCCCAGACCGTCTGCATGCACCCGGGCGGCAACGGTGGCACGACGGCCAGAACCCCCTTCTCGTTGGGGCCGACGGGCTCGCCTGTCTGCTCATGCAGCAACTGGACGTCGTAGCCGTACATCGGCACGCCCGGGCTGCCGAGCCGCGTGGGCGTGTTCTCGATGCCGTGCGCGACCGTAAGAATCGGCCAGCCGGTTTCGGTCTGCCAGTAGTTGTCGATGATCGGCCGCCCGAGGCCTTCGGAAATCCACTCCGAGGTGGGCTCATCGAGCGGCTCGCCGGCCAGGAACAGGGCCTTCAGTGTCGATAGGTCGTATTTCTTCAGATAGGCCGGATCCTGCTTCTTGAGCACCCGGATCGCCGTCGGCGCGGAGAACATGACGCTGACCTTGTACTTCTCGACCAGTTGCCAGAAGATCCCGCCGTCGGGCCGCACGGGCGTGCCTTCATAAACGATCGTGGCCATGCCCGCGATCAGCGGCCCGTAGATGATGTACGAATGCCCGACCACCCAGCCGATGTCGCTGGTGGCGAAGTAGGTTTCGCCGGGACCACCACAGTAGATGTGCTTCATCGAGGCCGCCATCGCGACCGCGTAGCCGCCGACGTCGCGCTGCACCCCCTTGGGCTTGCCGGTCGTACCCGACGTATACAAGGTGTAGCTGACCTCGTTGGCCTCCAGCCATTGGACCGGCACCTCGCGCTCGAGCACCTTCTCGCGCTCGGCCGCATAGTCCAGGTCGCGCCCCGCGCTCAGCGGTGCGGGCGCCAGGCCGCGGTCGACGATCAGGACCCTGGCCGGCTTGTGCGCAGACAGATCGATCGCCGCATCCAGCAGCGGCTTGTAGGCGATCACCTTGCCGCCCCGCGAACCGGCATCGGCACTGATGACCATCGCCGGCGAGGCATCTTCGATACGCGTGGCCAGACTGTTCGATGCGAAGCCGCCGAACACCACGGAATGGATCGCGCCGATGCGTGCACAGGCGAGCATCGCAAATGCCGCTTCGGCGATCATTGGCATATAGATCAGTACACGATCGCCGCGTTTGACGCCATGATCAAGCATGATCGCCGCCATACGCTGGACCTCACGATGCAACTCGGCGAAGCTGTAGGTGCGCTCCTGATCGGTTTCGGTGGACACGGCGATCAGGGCCGGTTGATCGGCGAGGTCGGCCAGGTGACGGTCGACGGCGTTGTAGCAGAGATTGGTCTCGCCACCGACATACCAACGGGCAAACGGCGGCTGGTCGAAATCCAGCACCCGCTCGAAGGGCTTGTGCCAGTGGATGAGTGCTGCCTGCTCGGCCCAGAAGCCTTCGCGATCTTCGATCGAGCGGCGCTGGAAATCTGCGAAACGGCCTTTGGCCATGACTCCCTCCAAGATGATCTCTATGCTTTTTGATGCGCAACGGGATACTAGGGCCGCAGACTTATCGCTGCCTTACGCGCATCAAGGGCCCGCCAGTCTCGCCGCGGGTCTCGGACGCGCCGGCGGCCCGGGATCCGCCGGCGACAACGACATTGGCCGCCCGGCAACATCCGCATTGACCAGCCCGGTCGGCTCACCTAGTGTCCCGGGGATGAAGTTCGCATCCTTTCCTGCGGGTTGCTGATGCGCCCGAGCCTGCACCGGGATCGCTGGCGGCTCCTTGCCGCCCGGCTGCTTAGCGGCGCGATGATCACCATACTCGCCGCATGCTCCACCCCCGCGCCCCCCCGGCCGGACCCCGGCTTGCCGGCCCAGAATCACGGCACGGCAGGCCCGGGCGACGAGATCGCGCTGATGGCGCTCAGTATGATCGGAAAGCCCTACATCTGGGGCGGACAGAATCCGGGTAAGGGCTTCGATTGCTCGGGCCTGGTTCGCCATGTGGTGGATCAGGCCGCCGGCATCACGCTGCCGCGCACCTCGGTCCAGATGGCAAAGAAGGGCCGGCCCGTCTCGCGCGACGGCCTGCGCCCGGGCGACCTGGTCTTTTTCAGTCCGGGACGGCGTCGGAACTCGCATGTGGGTGTCTATGTCGGCCAGGGGCGCTTCGTGCATGCGCCGGCCAGCGGCAAGCGGATACGTTTGGCCGAGATCAACAATCCCTACTGGAGCCGGGTCTACAGTCAGGCTCGGCGAACCGCCAACTGATCGGTTCTTTGAAGGCCGCGCCACCTCGCCCAGGTCCGCGCGATCTGTCAACAGACCGCTGCCCGCTCGGTGTGATGAGACCGCTGCCCGCTCGGTGTATAGAGACCCCTGCCCGCTCGGTTCGGCGCGACTACGGGCAATCAACAGGACTCCAGGCTTATTTGCGAATCGTTCGCATTCGCGTTAATATGAGCATCACAGCATTGGGACGCCCTTGCTGGCACCCTCCCTCCTGCTGTGACAGCCCCTTTCAACACGGTTCCACCGCTACCCGCGCCCCAGCCCCGGGCGCTCAGGAAACGATCCATGATGCAATTCTCCCTACGCCGCCTGTTGGCCGCCTTGATGGCCTGTGTCTGCGCGCCCGTGGCCACGGCCGCGGACCAGAACGTGGTCAATCTCTATTCGGCACGCCACTATCAAACCGACCAGGAGCTCTATGCGGCCTTCACGCGCCAGACCGGGATCGAGGTCCGGGTGGTCGAAGGCAATGATGCCGCCCTGCTCGAGCGCATCCGCTCGGAGGGTGAGAACGGCCCGGCCGACGTGCTTTTGCTGGCCGATGCGGCACGTCTCTGGAAAGCCGAGGAAACCGGTCTGTTCCAACCCGTACAAAGCGCGCATTTGAATCAGAGGATCCCGGCACGCCTGCGCGCCGCCGAGGGCCCGAACGGCACACCGTGGTTCGGTTTCTCGATTCGCGCGCGCGTTATCGCCTACAACCGGGCGCGCATCGATCCGAAGCGGGTTGCCCACTACGCCGATCTGGCCGATCCGTCGCTGCGCGGCCAGCTCTGCACGCGCTCGGGCAGCCACCCTTACATGCTCTCCCTGATCGCCTCGCGGGTGGTTCACGAGGGCGAGGCCGCCACGCAGGCCTGGGCCAGATCCGCCGTCGAGAATTTCGCCCGCAAGCCGCGCGGCGGCGATACCGATCAGATCCGGGCCACCGCGATCGGCGAATGCACGGTGGCGTTGACCAATAGCTACTACTACGCGCGCCTGATGCGCTCAGACGACCCGGCCGATCGTGAGGTGATCGCCAAGGTCGGGCTGATCTGGCCGGATCAGGACACGCATGGCACGCACATCAATGTGTCGGGCGGGGGCATGGTTCGCGGCGCGCCGCATCCCGAGGCGGCAAAGGCATTTCTCGAGTATCTGGCCAGCGACCCGGCCCAGAAGCATTTTGCCGAGGGCAACAATGAGTGGCCGGCCGTGGACGGCGTCGCGATCGATAATCCTGCGCTGGCCGAGCTCGGCGAGTTCAAGGCCGATCCGCTCCCGCTGGCCGAAGTCGGTGCCACCCAGGCCACGGCCGCCCGCATCGTTGACCGGGTCGGCTGGCGCTGATCCTCGCGCAGGGCTGGCGCGCGGCAACTGCAGGGGTGAATCCCTGGCAGCGGCGGCGCGCCTACAATGCGCGCTCCTCTATCCCAGCGGAGTGATTCCGAGATGAAGAACAAGCGCGCACTCGTCACCGGCTCGACCAGCGGCATCGGCCTTGGCATCGCCGAGGCGCTCGCGGCCCAGGGCTGCAACATTGTGTTGAACGGCTTTGGCGAGGCCGGCGCGATCGAGACGATTCGCACGCGTCTGGCCGCCGAGCACGGCGTGAAGGTCGAGATCAGGGCGCCGACCTCAGCGATCCGCGCGCCATCGAAACCATGATGGCCGAACTCGAGGCCCAGGGTGGCATCGACATCCTGGTCAACAATGCCGGCATTCAGCATGTCGCCCCCATCGAGGACTTTGCGCCGGAACGCTGGCAGGCGGTGATCGCGATCAACCTTTCCTCGGTGTTCTACACGATGCATGGCGCGCTCGCCGGGATGAAGCGGCGCGGCTGGGGCCGCGTGATCAACATCGCATCAGCGCATGGCCTGGTCGCGTCGGCGCAGAAATCGGCGTATGTCGCCGCCAAACACGGGTGGTCGGCCTCACCAAGGTGGCCGCGCTCGAGACCGCCCAAACCGGCATCACGGTCAATGCGATCTGCCCGGGCTGGGTGCTCACCCCGCTGGTACAGAAGCAGATCGATGCGCGCGCTGCCGCGGCCGGCATCCCGGTCGAAGAGGCGCAGCGGGATCTGCTGGGTGAGAAACAGCCCTCGCTGGCCTTTGTCACGCCCGAACAGATCGGTGCCCTGACCTGCTACTTGTGCAGCGACGCGGCCGCGCAGATTCGCGGCGCGAGCATGGCCATCGATGGCGGCTGGACTGCGCATAATTCGCCAGCTGCGAGCGGTGAGTTGCGGATGCTCAGGTCACGGTCTTGCCGGCCGCGACTCGCTATGGCCGGATCCGCCAGTACGGCCCCGTTCCGGCGCGGGTCGCGAGAATCTCCGTCGGCCGCCCGTTGGAAAAGCGAATCGTCAAAGCGCCGTCGTGATCGGTGCGCAGGACCCTGACCCCCTGCTCGCGATAGCGCGCCAGCACGGCCTGCGATGGATGTCTGAAGCGGTTGCGATAGCCGGCCTGAATGATCGCGACGCGCGGCGCGACAGCCTGCAGGAAGGTCTCGCTCGATGATGTCCGACTGCCGTGATGCGGCACCAACAGGATCTCACTGGCCAGGCCGGCGGAACCGAGCACGGACACGAGTTTCTGCTCCTGGGCGGCCTCGATGTCCCCGGTCAGCAGCAGACTACCGCCGGGCCGCGCACACGAAGGACGCAACTGCGGGCATTGCTACGCACCTTCTTCGGATCCACGACGAGGGCGAGGTCCGGATGCAGATACTCGAAATGCACGCCATCCCAGTGCCACGACACCCCGCGCTGACAATCCTGCTGCGCCACTGCGAGTTGGCGAAGCACATGCGCTTTGGCAATGAGCTGTCCAGCGTACCCACGGCGAACTGTCGCACCAGCTCGGCCGCGCCCGAATGATCCCGGTCTTCATGCGAGAGCACCAGGCGATCGAGCGTTCGGATGCCCTGGTGGCGCATATAAGGTGCGATGATCGGTCGCCGGCCCCCTCGCCATGCTCGCCATGGGTGGGGCCGGTGTCATAGAGAAGCTGGTGATGGGCGGTGCGTATCAGTACCGCGGTGCCCTGCCCGACGTCGAATATCTGGGCCTGCCATTGACCGTCCCCGCCGGGCATTCACCGCTGATCAACAGCGGAAGCATCAGACACGCACCGAGTGAGGCGGGCGACGGGCCGCCGCGGCCAGAGCACGACGAGCACGCCGAGGCACGCCAACACGAGCGCCAGCATTGAGCCGGAACCGGTAACCAAGACGGTCACGGGCAGGTTGTCGATCCAGTGCATCGCGGTGATCAGCCCCTGTGCTGCCAATGCGGCCAGGCGCAGACAGAGCGCGGCCAGATCATCACTGAGCAGACCGAACGCGGCACCGGCCATCGACACGGGGGTGATCACCGCGGAAACAAGCGGAATCGCCAGGGCATTGGCGAGAGGGCCGAACAAGGGGATCGCGCCGAACCACCATGCCGCCAGCGGCACCAGCACCACCGTGGCCGCCCACTGCGCGCTGAGCGCATCACACCATCTGGCGCGCCAGGGGCGACTGGGTGAGCCGGCGGCAACGATCGCGGCGACAGTCGCGAACGACAACCAGAAGCCGCTGCTCATGACGGCCCAGGGATCGAGCAGGCAGACGATCGCCGCGGTCAGCGCCATGACATGGGTGAGCGCGTGAGAGCGCCCGGCCCGCAGTGCCAGGCCCGCAATGGTCAACATCCAGCATGTGCGCTGTGCCGGGATGCCCCACCCCGAGAAGGCGGCATACGCGAAGGCCGTCGGCACCGCGAGCAACCAGGACAAGGTCTGCGCCGGCAGACGCGATGTCAGCCAGACATGCCCGGGAAATGGAGGCGCAGCAGCCGCGTGAAGAGCCACAGACTCATCGCGGCGAACATCGTCACGTGCAAACCGAGATCGACATCAGGTGCGACACCCCGGTGCGGTTGAACATGTCCCAGAGCGCGGGCCGAATCGCCGACTGGCGCCCGGTCACCAGGGCGCTGATCACACCCCGACCATCGGCATCGGCCCTCACGCAGCGCCTGATCGATGATCGCACTCACGCGCATGCGCAGTTGCGCGAGCATGATCGCGCCCGACCAGCTCACCCCCGAACGCAGGCCGTTGCGCTGCGCCGGCGCCAGCCCGGCCCGATCGGCGCGCACATGGCCGCGCGCGATGACGCCCTCGCGCAAGGCCCAGAGCTCGGTGTCGAAGCCACCCGGGTTGAGCATGCCGATCGGGCGTTTGAGGCGCACATTGAGATGCAGCCGGTCACCGGGCCAGAGCGACGCCGGTAGAGGGTGGCGTCCGTACCATGCCAGCCGCACCACGCCCGACAATGCACAGGCAGGATCGCCGCCCGATCGTGTGCAGCGCCGCACATGGAACCGGAAAGACACACCGTGCGAGTGGCGACTGATCGTCGACACCACATCGCCCTCGACCTGCAGATCCACACCCTCGAGGTGCGCCGGCAGGCGCGCATCGAGCCCGCTGCGCGCCTGGCCTGCCATGAGCGCAAAGGCGATCAGGGCGCAGCAGCCGAATCGCAGCCAGCCGCGCTGCCGCGACGCGGGAAGAAGCAACACGGCGGGCACTGCCGCGAGTACCAACCAGGGCATGGGCGGCAGCGACGGTAGCCACGGCAACAAGCCGGCCACCAGGGGGACCGCCCAGGCGGATGACATTCTCGGCATGACCGGCACGTTGCCGTGCCGGCCCCCGCGTTCGGCGCGATTCGCTCGGCCGCATGGCCGACCGATGGGGATGATCGAGCCGCGGGGGTGCGCTCAGTCGGGCGCGCGTGCACCCATGCGCGGCAGGGCCGCGCGGGCATTGGCAGTGGTCGCTGCCACGACCGACTCGACCGGCATCCCGCGCAGGCTCGCCAGGCAACATGCGATTCCCGCCAGCTCGGCCGGTTCGTTTCTACCCGGCGCCAGCCAGGCCGGCGCCAGATCCGGACCATCGGTTTCGAGTACCAGCGCTTCCAGCGGACACTGGCAGGCCAGTTGCCGGATGCGTCGCGATCTCTCGAAGGTCATCACACCACCGAAACCCAGCCGAAAACCGAGGTCGATCATGACCTGCGCCTGCACCATGCTGCCATTGAACGCATGAGCGATTCCGCCGCTCACCGGCCGGCGGCGAAGCGCCTTTGCGATGCGGTCATTGGCGCGGCGCGAGTGGATGATCACCGGCAGATCGTGTCGCGCCGCCAACGCGAGTTGGGCGTCGAAGAAGCGCTCCTGACGACCCGGGTCGGGATCATCCACGAAGAAATCGAGGCCGATCTCGCCGACGGCGACCAGGCGCGGGTCATCGCGATGACGCACCAGCGCATCGGCCAGTTGATCGAGCGCCTCGTCACGCAGTGTCGGCACCGCCATCGGATGAAGGCCGAGCGCATAGTGAATCCCGGCATCGGCCCGCGCATGAGCCAGTTGCCGCACATCATCGAATCCGGCCGGCGCCACCGCCGGCACGACGATCGCGATCAATCCCGCCGTGCGGCCGCGCGCGATCACCTGATCCCGGTCGGGCGCGTACTCGGCGGCGTCCAGATGGCAGTGCGTGTCGATCAGGCCGGCCAAGGGCGGGCCGGTGGGTGCGGCGGCTCGCCGATCAGGCATCGACCAGGCGACCATCGCGGATGGTCAGCACACGATCGAGCCGGGCTGCGAGATCGAGATCATGCGTGACCACGATGAAACCGACCGCGCGTTCCCTGGAAAGATTGGTCATCAGCTCGAACACACGGGCCGCGGTACTGCGATCCAGATTGCCCGTGGGCTCGTCGGCCAGCACGAACATCGGCTCGGTCACCATCGCGCGGGCCAGCGCCACCCTCTGACGCTCGCCGCCCGAAAGTTGCCCCGGCGTATGCGTGAGGCGGGCGCCAAGCCCGACGCGCCGAGCATCGCACTGGCACGTTCGAGGCCTCACGCGGTGCAGACCACGCACGCGCAAGGGCATCGAGACATTTTCGGTGTGGCCGTAAACTCACCGAGCAGATGATGAAACTGGTAGACGAAATCGAGGCACTGGTTTCGAACTGCCCACGCTCGCGCTCACCGAGCGATTCGATCCGCCGCCCGCCGATCTCGACCCAGCCGAGGACGGAGAGTCGAGCCCGCCCAGCACATGCAGCAAGGTGCTCTTGCCGGAACCGACGCGCCGACGAGTGACCCGCTCGCCAGCCTGACGCGCAAATCGACCCCGTTGAGCACCGGGATCTCGACATCGGCCTGCCAGAACGATTTGGTCAGCCCGCTGGCCTGCAAAAGCCGAGGCGCGAAGGCCGGCGCGGTGGCTGCCTCACTCATACCGAAGTGCCTCCGCCGGCCGCACCCGCGATGCGCGCCAACTCGGGTACAGGGTGGAAGCAAAGGCAAGGATGCAGGCGACGATCGCGATCACGATGACATCATCACCATGCAGATCGCTGGGCAGATAGTTGATGAAGTACACGCCCTTGGGCAGGACCTCGAAGCCGAACAGGCGTTCGGCAATCTGTACCAGATCACCGATATTGAGGGCCAGCGCCACGCCGAGCGCGATGCCTATGCCCGTGCCCAGCAGGCCGACCGCCGCCCCTTGCACGACGAATATCTTCATGATGCTCGACGGCGCAGCGCCCAGGGTGCGCAGGATCGCGATATCGGCCTGTTTATCGGTCACTGTCATGACCAGCATCGACACCAGGTTGAACGCGGCGACCGCAACGATCAGCATCAGGATGATGAACATCATGCGCTTCTCGATCTGCACCGCCGCGAACCAGTTCCGGTTCTCGCTCGACCAATCACGCACATACAGATCGCCGATCAGACGAACGGCCAGATCATTGGCGACCTCCGGCGCGGTCATCATGTCGGATGTCTTCAGGCGGACCCCGTTGACGCCCTGCACCCGGAACAAGCGCGCCGCGTCCTCGATGTGCATCAGAACCAGGTTCAGGTCGTACTCATAGTGGCCCGATTCGAAGATGGCCACCACCTTGAACTGCCGCAGACGCGGCAAAACGCCGGCCGGCGTTGCCGTGCCCTGGGGTGCGATCAAGGTCAGCCGATCGCCGACCCGCAGCCGGTAGCGTTCGGCCAGCTGCCGTCCGATGGCCAGCCCGAACCCGCCCGGCTTCAGATCATTGACCGTGCCCAGGGGAAAGCGCTCGAGAAAATCGGCGACCTGGCCTTCCTGGGCGGGATCGATGCCGCGCACGAACACACCGCGCACACTGTCACGATGAGTCATCATCGCCTGGCCGGAGACGAAGGGCGCGGCGCCGGTAATCCGTGGGTCTTCTTTGGCAATGCTCGCGATCTTCTGCCAGTCCTGGATCGACTCGTCGCCGGCCAGCACCTCGATGTGCGAGAGCACCGACAACATCTTGTCGCGAACCTCTTTCTGGAACCCGTTCATGACCGACAAAACGACGATCAGGGCGGCCACACCCAGTGCGATGCCGGCGACCGAAAGCACGGAAATGAACGAGATGAAGCCGTTGCGTCGCCCGGTCTTGCGGCTCGCGCGCGTGTACCGCAATCCAATGAAGAGTTCGTAGGGCATGGCCATGGCAGCGGGCGCAGTGTGCCATAACTCGTCGACAGACATCGGCAGACCCACCATGGCCTCAGGGAGGGCCGTGCAACCTGACGCATGGCCTCACTGGCACAATCGGCGCCATGCTCACGATTCTGGTCACCGGCGCGCCTCTTGCCGGGCAAGACAGCACGGACTGCCTGCGCCGGCTCTCGCGTGGCCGGCCCCTGGATTCGCGATCCCTGACCGATATCGACGATCTGCGCCGTACCCCCCTCGAGCACTGGCTGACCGAGGCCTTCGCAATTCCCGGCGAGGCCGCCGTGAGCGCCTACGCCGCGCTCGCTGACTCGTCTGCCGCCCCGTCGAGCGACTCGCTCGTTCTCAGCCCGGTGCACCTGCGCGCAACGCTCGATCACCTCGTGCTGCACACATCGTCCGAGCTCGGGCTGACCCTCGACGAGGCCCATGCATTGGCGGATACCGCCAACGCACATTTCGAAGCCGATGGCCTGACGCTGACACCCTTGTCGGCGCGGCTCTGGTCATTGACCGGAGCGCATGATCTGCAGGCACTCGATCTGGCCAGCAGCGATGCGGCCCGTGGCCGCAATATCGATCATTACATGCCGGCGGGGCCCGCCGGGCGCCGGGCACGTGCGCTGCTCAATGAACTGCAGATGCTCTGGTTTTCGCATCCCGTGAACGATAGCCGGGCCCAGGCGGGACTGCCGACGGTCAACAGCCTGTGGTTCGAGGGGCGCTGTGCGCCCTTGCACGGGCGCCCCCATGAAACCGTGCTCGCCACCGACCCGCGCATCCAGGGCCTTGCGCAGGCGGTGGCTGCACGGTTTGCTGAACCGGGCGATCCCACGCACCTGGTCGCGCAGGTGCGCGAGGCGCTGACGCGCGGACCCACCCTGCTCGCGCTGGATGCCGGTGACGAGGATCGTCTGGGCCTTTTCGCTGCCGGCGGGCGCTGGCCGGCCGACAGCAGGATCGTGTTCGTCGACGACAGCGGCTGGCGCATGCACCTGCTGCTCCCGTCCGGACTCCTCGCGCGATTGCGCCGCTGGCGGCCATGAATCCGCATCCGACACCGGATTCACCCGCCCTGATGCAAAGGCCCCATGATCCCCGGATCGTTGCCCGTCTGCAGGCCGCCGGCCTACATCCGGTGCTCGCACGGGTCGCGGCTTCGCGCGGCGTCGAGAATCCCGAGTCTCTGAATCCGTCGCTGGCCGGGCTCCTGCGCCCCGAACCGATGCACGACCTGGCGAAGGCGGCCGGGCTGGTGGTACAGGCGATCGAGACGGATTCGGCGATCATCGTTGTCGGCGACTACGATTGCGATGGCGCCACGGCGACTGCCCTGATGGTCACCGGCCTGCGCCGACTCGGTGCGCGTATCGACTACCTGGTGCCCAACCGCTTCCTGCACGGCTACGGCCTGTCCGAGCCGCTGGTAGCGCTGGCCTGCGCACATCCCCGCCTGCCCGGGCCTGGCATGTTGATCACCGTCGATAACGGCATCGCCAGTCTTGCCGGCGTGCGTGCGGCACGAGCTGCCGGCATGAAGGTCGTGATCACCGACCATCATCTGCCTGGCGAGACCCTGCCCGAGGCCGACGCGATCGTCGACCCGAATCTGCCGCAATGCGGATTCGCAAGCCGCCACCTGGCCGGTGTCGGCGTGGCCTTCTATCTGCTCACGGCGGTGCGCGCACAGCTTCTCGAGCGCGCGCCGCAACGCCAGCGCGGGCCCGCGCTGGGCGATCTGCTCGACCTGGTCGCGCTGGGCACGGTTGCCGATGTCGTTCCGCTGGACGAGAACAATCGGCGCCTCGTGAATGCCGGGCTCGAGCGCATGCGCAGCGGCCGCGCGCGCCCGGGCATTCAGGCACTGATGCAGATCTGCGGCTGCGCGCAGGACCGCATCAATGCGCGTGATCTGGGCTTTCTGCTGGGCCCGCGCATCAACGCAGCCGGCCGCCTCGACGACATCACGCTGGGTATCGAATGCCTGCTCGCCCCGGATCTCGACACGGCCCTGCCCCTGGCCGAGACGCGGGAGGCCATCACTCGCCAGCGCCGGGATGCGCAGTTGACGATGCAGGATCAGGCGCTCGCCCATGTCGGTGACCCCGTGCCGGGCCAGCGTGCCATCATCGCGCACGATGAGCACTGGCATCAGGGGATCGTCGGACTGGTCGCCTCGAGATTGCGCGAGCGCCATCATCGCCCGGCGTTCGCGTTCGCCCCGGATGCACAGAGCGGTCGCTGGCGGGGCTCCGGGCGTTCGATCCCGGATGTTCATCTGCGCGATGCGCTCGCCCTGATCGATGCCACCCATCCGGGGCTCATCGAGCGCTTCGGCGGCCACGCGATGGCGGCCGGCCTGACGCTCGACGAGAAGGGCCTGGCCGCGTTTCCACAGGCCTTGGAGCAGGCCCTGCGCCAGTGCGCGGATGCCGAGGCCTTTTCGCCACGACTGCTCACCGACGGGGCGCTCGACGAGGCGGACTGCACGCTCGATCTGGCCCTGCTGCTCGAGCGCCAGATCTGGGGTTCCGGGTTCGCCGCGCCGCTGTTCGTCAATGAATTCGTCGTGCACAAACAGCGCATCGTGGGCAGTGGCCACCTGCAGCTGGACCTGGGCCTGGGCAAGCAGCGCCTGGCGGGCATCTACTGGCCGCGACCAGCCCCTGCCTGGGCTGTGCCGGCTCGCCTACCGGATGCAAAGCAACACCTTTCGTGGCGTCACCCCGGCTGCAACCGATGATCGAAGCCGCGACGTGCCTCGGAGCGTGCCCTGCCTCGCCTATAATGGTGGGTTTGACATTTGTAGAGTAAGCATGGAAGCCGAACGCGTCAATCAGATCGAATCCGCGATCGAAGACCTGGCAGGGCCGGGTCGAAGCGCTTCGGAGGTATCTTTGACTACGGTCTGAAGAAGAACCGTCTTGAAGAAGTCAATCGCCTGCTCGAAGCAATCTGATATCTGGAACGACGCGGCCAATGCGCAGGCGCTGGGCCGCGAACAGCGTTCGCTGGCCAATGGTGGTCGATGCCATCGACAAGGCGCATCAGGCCTGGCGGATAGCGATGATCTGTTCCAGATGGCGAGCGAGGAGTCGGACGACGATACCCTCGAAGCCGTGGAGGCGGATGTCGCCAAGATCGAGGCCCTGATCGAAGGTCTCGAGTTTCGCCGGATGTTCTCCAACCCGGCCGACAGCAACAACTGCTTTCTCGAGATCCAGGCCGGTGCTGGCGGCACCGAGGCACAGGACTGGGCCCAGATGCTGTTCGCCAGTACCTGCGCTTACTGCGAGCGCAAGGAGTTCAAGGCCGAGCTGCTCGAGGAATCCGAGGGCGAGGTCGCCGGGATCAAGAGCGCCACGGTCAAGGTCGAGGGCGACTACGCCTACGGCCACCTGCGCACCGAAACCGGTATTCACCGCCTGGTCTGCAAGTCGCCTCGACGCCTCGGGCGGTCGACACACATCGTTCGCGAGTGTCTTCGTCTATCCGGAGGTCGACGACTCGATCGAGATCGACATCAACCCGGCCGACCTGCGGATCGATGTCTATCGCGCCTCCGGTGCCGGTGGTCAGTATGTGAACCGGACCGATCCGCGGTGCGTATCACCCACAATCCGACCGGTATCGTTGTGCAGTGCCAGAACGATCGATCGCAGCACGCAACAAGGACGAAGCCATGCAGATGCTGCGCGCCCGTCTGTTCGAGCTGGAACTGCGCAAACGGCGCGAGGAACAGGATCAGGTCGAAGCCGGCAAGACCGACATTGGCTGGGGTCATCAGATCCGCTCCTATGTGCTGGATCAGTCGCGCATCAAGGATCTGCGCACCAATGTCGAGATCAGCAATACCCAGAAGGTGCTCGACGGCGATCTCGATCCCTTCATCTCCGAAAGCCTGAAGCAGGGAGTCTGATGAACACGCCCGTCCCGCCGAGTACCGGCGACGAGAACGACCTGATCGCCGAGCGTCGCGGCAAGCTGGCCGCTCTTCGCCAGGCCGGCCAGGCCTTCCCGAACGACTTCGCACCGAGCCACTCGGCCGCGCAGGCGATCGCGCTGGCCGAAGGCCGGGATCGTGACGCCCTCGAGGCAGGCCCGATTCATGTCGGCCTGGCCGGGCGCATGATGCTCAAGCGGGTTCAGGGCAAGGCGAGCTTTGCCACCATCCAGGATGGCAGCGGCCGGATTCAGATCTATCTGAACGATGCAGGGGTCGGCGAGCCCGCTCATGAGGCCTTCAAACACTGGGATCTGGGCGACATCATCGGCGTGCGCGGGCAGTTGTTCCGCACGATGAAGGGCGAGCTCTCGGTGCGGGCTGCGCAGATCCGCCTGCTCACCAAGAGCCTGCGCCCGCTACCGGACAAATTCCATGGCCTGACCGATCTCGAACAGCGCTACCGCCAGCGCTATGTGGATCTGGTGGTCAACGACGAAACCAAGAAGACCTTCCGGCTGCGCAGCGAGGCGATCCGCGCCATGCGCGGCTTCATGGTCGAGCACGGCTTCCTGGAAGTCGAGACGCCGATGCTGCATCCGATACCGGGCGGCGCAACGGCCAAGCCCTTCGTCACCCGGCACAATGCCCTGGACCAGGAAATGTTCCTGCGCGTGGCCCCGGAGCTCTATCTGAAGCGGTTGCTGGTCGGCGGCTTCGAACGGGTGTTCGAGATCAACCGCAGCTTTCGCAATGAGGGCATCAGCCCGCGTCACAATCCCGAATTCACGATGATGGAGTTCTACGCGGCCTATACCGACTATCGCTGGAACATGGACATCACCGAGAGCATTCTGCGTGCGGTTGCGCAGGCCGCGCTCGGCAGCACCCGGCTCACCTACCAGGGCCAGGAGATCGACCTCGGCGCGCCGTTCGCGCGTCTGACGATCGTCGAGGCCATGCGCGTACATGCCCCGGAACTCGACGCCGGGCGCCTCGAATCCGAGGACTATCTTCGTGAGCAATTGCGCGCGCGCCGCGTGGATCTCGACGCGCCGCCGCTTCGGCGTGCGGGCCTGGGCGCCCTGCAACTGGCGCTGTTCGAGGAGACCGCGGAGTCGCGTCTGATTCAACCCACGTTCGTGATCGACTATCCGGTCGAGGTCTCACCATTGGCCCGTGAAAGCGATACCCGCCCGGGCATCACCGAGCGCTTCGAATTGTTCATCGCGGGCCGCGAGACCGCCAACGGATTCTCCGAGCTCAACGACCCCGACGATCAGGCGGAACGCTTCCAGAAACAGGTGGCCGCCAAGGACGCCGGCGACGAAGAGGCCATGTACTTCGATGCCGACTACATTCGCGCGCTGGAGGTCGGTATGCCACCAGCCAGTGGCTGCGGCATCGGCATCGACCGCCTGATCATGCTCCTGACCGACAGCCCGAGCATTCGCGACGTCATCCTGTTCCCGGCACTCAAGCGCGAAGGCGGCGCTTGATCGGCGCTCGCATGAGGCGCAGATGCACTTGCTGATTCGCAGCTACGACCTGCTCGAACTGCAATTGCTGCGCAGCGAGCTTGCGGCCCGCCGGATCAACGTGTACATGAGCGATGAGTTCACCTACGCCATCCCCGGGTTGCCGGGGGCCGAGCAGCCGCGCGCGCTCTGGGTGGCCGAGGCGGACGATCTCGAGCCGGCCCGCAGGATCGTGGCCGATCTCGTGGGGCAGGAACGCCTCGCGCAGGTCGAAGCCGACGAACCCAAGGATCGAAGCGGCTTATCCTCCACAGACGGGCCTCGCTGGGGTACCCTGGCTCTGATCTCGGCCGTCGGCCTGATCATCGTGCTGACGCTGCTCATCGGGGGCAACCGTTAACGGCCCTTGGTGGATGTGTTCACTGCCGCCAGAAGGAAGCCCAAGCCATGAAAGCCGTCGAGCACCTGCGAATCCTTGCCGACTACAACGCGTGGATGAACGCCCGTCTGCTGGATTCTGCGGAAAGACTCAGTGTCGCGGAACGCCGTACCGATCTGGGCGCGTTTTTCGGATCCATCGATGCCACCTTCAATCATCTGCTGATTGGCGACAGTATCTGGCTCAGGCGCTTTGCCAGCGACACCGGCAAGGCTGCCTCGTTCCTGCGCGAGCGCCAGTCGGATCTGGCACCGGCCGCGCCGCTCGATGGCCAGGTGGCCGCTGATCCCGCGGCGATTCGTCGCCTGCGCCAGGAGATCGATGCCGTCATTTCGGGATGGGTCGATCTGCTGGACGGGGCCCAGTTGGAACATACCCTGGCCTACACCAACACCCAGGGCCGCCCGTTCAAGCGCAACCTCGGCGCGCTGGCCGTGCACTTCTTCAACCATCAGACGCATCACCGCGGTCAGATCAGCACACTGCTGTTTCAGAGCGGTATCGATGCCGGAATCACAGACCTGCTCGCACGCATCCCGGAACTTGACTGAGCCGCGCGCCAGCGCCTGCGGCACGCCCGCACGGGAGGATTCGCGCGTATCAGATCATCACGATCAATCGGCTTCGTCGATCCACGCCTGCTGAATCGCCTCCAGCACACGCTCGCCGCTACGCGCCGGGTCATCGTCGAAGCCATCCAGCGCCATGACCTTCGCGCGCAGATCCGTGAAACGGATCGTGCGCGGATCCACATCGGGATGGCCGTCGGCCAACGCCATCGCGATTTCCTGAACATCAGTCCATTTCATCAGTGATCCTCGCGCGCATGGTTGATGGTGTAGCGGGGAATCTCGATCGTGAGATCTTCCTCGGGCATCCGCACCTGGCAGGACAGCCGCGAGTTCGCGCTCAGGCCCCAGGCCTTGTCGAGCATGTCGTCTTCTTCGTCTTCGCTGGGCTCGAGTGCATCGAAGCCCTCGCGGACAATCACATGACAGGTCGTGCAGGCCAGCGACATCTCGCAGGCATGCTCGATCGCGATTCCGTGACGCAGCAGTTGCTCGCAGAGCGAATCCCCCACGGCAAGTTCGATCTCCTTGCCCTGCGGGCACAGTGCCTCATGGGGCAGTATGGTCACTTTCGGCATGGCTTCTCAAAGCTCGTCAACGGACCGTCCGGCCAGTGCTCTGGCCACGGATCGATCCATCCGCCGAGCCGCGAACGGCTCGGACAGCAATGACAGCGCGTGTATGGCATCACGCAGGGAATCGGCATGTCCGGTCTCGCGCAACCCGGCCAGTTCGCGGCACCCGGAATCGAGTGCATCGCGCTCTGCTGACTCGAGCAGATCGCCATCCTCGGCCAGCGCAGAGTGAATGGCCTCGAGCAGTCGATCGGCCTCGACCTGCTGCTCGCGCAACGCACGAGCGGTCATATCGGTTTCCGCCGAAGCAAACGCGCTCTGCAGCATCTGGGCGATCTCATCATCACCGAGACCATACGAGGGTTTGACCGCGATCGAGGCACGAACACCACTGGTGGTTTCGCAGGCATTGACCGAGAGCAGGCCGTCCGCATCCACCTCGAAGGTGACACGGATGCGTGCAGCGCCGGCAGCCATGGGCGGGATACCGCGCAACTCGAAGCGTGCCAAGGAGCGGCAATCGTCGACCAGTTCGCGCTCTCCCTGCAGCACATGAACCGCCATGGCGGTCTGCCCGTCCTTGTAGGTGGTGAACTCCTGCGCTCTTGCGACGGGGATCGTCGAGTTGCGTGGAATCAGCTTCTCCACCAATCCGCCCATGGTTTCGATGCCCAGCGACAAAGGAATCACATCGAGCAGCAACCAGTCATCGCCGCCGATGCTGTTGCCCACCAGCTGATTCGCCTGCAAGGCCGCGCCCAACGCCACCACTTTATCGGGATCGATATCGCGCAGCGGCGGCGAGCCGAAAAACGCCGCGGCCGCCCTCACCACCTGCGGCATACGCGTGGCGCCACCGACCAGCACCACACCCTGCACATCCGAGGCTTCGAGACGGGCATCTTCGAGCGCCTGCGCACAGACGGCCAGAGTTCGATCCAGCAGCGCTCGGGTGAGGGATTCGAACCGTTCGCGAGTGAGCGTGCAGCGGATGCTCAGACCGTCATCGAGCGTGATCTCGAACGGCGCGCTGTCATGGTCGGACAAGGCCTCCTTGCAGGCGCGCGCGCGCTGCAAAAGCGCACGCCAATGCACGGCCTCGACCTGCTCCTGGGCAAACCCGGCGCCGGCCAGCGCCCAGTCGACGATCGCCTTGTCGAAGTCATCCCCCCCCAGCGCGCTGTCGCCTCCGGTGGACACCACCTCGAACACGCCCTGGGTCAGCCTCAGCACAGACAGATCGAAGGTGCCCCCGCCCAGGTCGTAGACCGCGTACAGGCCCTCACTGCCGCTGTCCAGCCCGTAGGCCAGCGCAGCCGCGGTTGGCTCATTGATCAGCCGCAGCACCTCCAGGCCCGCCAGCCGGGCCGCATCCTTGGTGGCCTGGCGTTGCGCATCATCGAAATAAGCCGGCACCGTGATCACAGCGCCTGCGATATCGCCACCCAGCGATTCACGTGCGCGCACATGCAGACTGCGCAGGATCTCGGCGGAAACCTCGACCGGTGTGACCGCGCCGGCCACGGTCTCAAGCCTGACCATCCCCTCGCCTTCACGAAACCGATAGGCGCGGCTGATGGCGGCGGCCTCCCGGGCGGAGCGTCCCATGAAGCGCTTGACCGAAACGATCGTGTTCAGCGGATCGTCGGCCGCATGGGCCAGCGCCGCCGAGCCGACCTGCGGCGGCCCGTCGCGCCGGTAGCGTACGACCGAAGGCACCAGCATCGCACCGTTTTCATCGGGCAAGACCTCGGGCACGCTCGAGCGCACTGCGGCGACCAGGGAGTGCGTGGTGCCCAGATCGATGCCGATCGCCAGCCGGCGACCATGCGGATCGGGCGATTGCCCGGGCTCGGAAATTTGCAGCAGGGCCACGGTCAGGTGTCCTTGTCGATTTGCTTGCGCGCCCGATGGAGTTCATCGGCAATTCGCTCGACGAACATCCAGCGCCGCACCGCATCGCCCGCGCCTGCAGCATCGGCAGGCTCGCGCAGGCGATCTTGCAACGTCGCCTGCAAGGAGAGGCGCTCATTGTCGATTTCTGCGGTCAGCACCTGCAGGCGTTCACGATCATGATGCTCAAGGATGTCGTCCAGAGCCTCCCGCCAGCCCATCTGTAGTTCGAGGAAATCGGGCGCCATTGCGGTGTTGCTCTCTGCGGCGACATCCACGCCGTGGAGTTCGCACAAATAACGGGCCCGCGAGAGCGGATCGCGCAGCACCCGGACCCCTTCATTGGCACGCGACGCCAGCTGCATCGCGTAACGTCGCTGCGCCTGCGGCGCATTCGCGAAACGATCGGGATGAACACTGGCCTGCACCCGTCGGTAAGCCTGCTCGAGTGCGTCGAGATCGATCTCGTAGGACTGCGGAAGCGCGAAGAACTCGAAAAATGTCGAGGCCAGCTTACTGCTCATACGACGAAACGCTCAAACATTGAACGATTCGCCGCAGCCGCACTCGCTCTTGACGTTCGGGTTGTTGAACTGGAAACCCTCGTTGAGACCTTCACGCACGAAATCCAGCTGGGTGCCATCGATGTACGGCAGGCTCTTGGGGTCAACGAACAGGCGAACTCCGAAACTCTCGAACTGGGCATCGCCGTCGTGGAGATCGTCGGCAAACTCGAGTTTGTACGCCAGGCCCGAACAACCGGTGGTACGCACGCCCAGGCGGATGCCCAGGCCCTTGCCCCGTTTGCTCAGGTAGTCGCTGACATGGCTCGCTGCCGCCTCGGTCAGGGTGATAGCCATCTTGAAAACAATTCCAGATTCGATGAAGGTCTGAGCCATGCCGCCCCGCCATGGGACGGCACGGGCGGGTTCAGGCCGCGGCCTTGTCGGCGCTACCGGCGGCCTGCTGACGACTGCGGAAGTCATCGATCGCGGCCTTGATGGCATCCTCGGCCAGGATCGAGCAGTGAATCTTCACCGGCGGCAGCGCGAGTTCTTCAGCAATGGCCGTGTTCTTGATCGTGCTGGCCTCGTCAAGCGTCTTGCCCTTGACCCACTCGGTGACCAGTGACGACGATGCGATCGCGGATCCACAGCCGTAGGTCTTGAAGCGCGCGTCCTCGATGACGCCGGCCTCGTTGACCTTGATCTGCAGCTTCATGACATCGCCGCATGCAGGCGCGCCGACCATGCCGGTTCCGACGGAAGGATCTCCCTTCTCGAACGAACCAACGTTGCGCGGATTCTCGTAGTGATCGATGACTTTATCGCTGTATGACATGACATCCTCCTCGGAGCATCGTCCGAACTTTTCGAATATTGAGGGGTGCAACCAGCAGCCGGCGCGGCTCCTAGTGGGCAGCCCACTGAACCGAATCCAGGTCGATGCCTTCCTGCACCATTTCCCAGAGCGGCGACATTTCGCGCAGCTTGCCGACCTTGTCCTGCAGCAGCGAGACCGTGAAGGCGATCTCTTCCTCGGTCGTGAAACGACCGACACTGAAGCGGATCGAGCTGTGCGCGAGTTCGTCATTGCGACCGAGCGCTCGCAGCACATAAGAGGGCTCGAGGCTGGCCGACGTGCAGGCCGAGCCACTCGATACCGCCACGTCCTTGACCGCCATGATCAGTGACTCGCCTTCGACATAGGCGAAGCTGACATTCAGATTGTGCGGAACACGCTGTTCGAGTGAGCCGTTCAGATAGACCTCGTCCATCGCCGACAGCCCGCTCCAGAGCTTGTCCCGCAGCATGCGGATACGCTCATTCTCGGTGCCCATCTCCTGACGGGCAAGCTCGAAGGCAGCGCCCATGCCGACAATCTGATGCGTTGGCAGCGTGCCCGAACGCATCCCCCGTTCATGGCCACCGCCATGAATCTGGGCCTCGATACGCACCCGCGGCTTGCGCCGCACATACAGCGCACCGACGCCCTTGGGGCCATAGGTCTTGTGCGCCGAGAACGACATCAGATCGACCTTCCAGGCGGCCAGATCGATCGGCACCTTGCCGGTGGCCTGAGCCGCATCGACATGGAACAGGATCTTGCGCTCGCGCAGCATCTCGCCGAATGCGGTCACATCCTGGATGACACCGATCTCGTTGTTGACCAGCAGCACCGACACCAGGATGGTGTCGTCACGCAAGGCGGCCTGCAAGGCCTCGAGCGACAACAGGCCCTGATCGTCGACATCCAGATAGGTGACCTCGAAGCCCTGGCGCTCCAGCTCGCGCATGGTGTCCAGTGTGGCCTTGTGCTCGGTTCGCAGCGTGATCAGGTGACGCCCACGCTCCTGATAGAAGTGAGCCGCCCCCTTGAGCGCCAGATTGATCGATTCCGTGGCACCCGAGGTCCAGACCAGTTCGCGCGGATCACAGTTGACCAGTTCGGCCACCTGGGAACGGGCCCGCTCGACCGCCTTCTCGGCGGCCCAGCCATAGGCATGGCTGCGCGAAGCCGGGTTGCCGAACTGCTCGCGCAGATACGGCACCATGACATCGACCACCCTCGGATCGACCGGGGTTGTCGCGGAATAGTCGAGATAAATCGGTAGTGAAAGGCTCATGGCTGATTGCGTCGGCTGTCTCGGTGATTCGATCGGTACGCTGATCCGCACGCGCCGCCACGCACGGATCTCGCAACGGCGTGGATCAGATGGTGGTCAGGCGACCCTTCTCGATCTTGATCGGCTGCAGCGTGGAGGTGGGGAATTCGAGCGCCTCACGATGCTCGCTGCGCACCGACACATCACGGGAGCTGACACTGCGCGTGCTCTCGCGCTGGCCATCCACCAGACCGTGCAGAGAGACGGAACTCAGGTACTCGACCATCTTCTGGGTCAGGGTGCTCCAGAGTTCGTGCGTCATGCACTGGCTCTGATCGTCGCCGCAATTGCCCTTGCCGCCACACTGCGTGGCGTCGAGCGGCTCATCGACCGCGAAGATGATGTCGGCCACGGTGATATCGCGCGGATTGCGCGCCAGCGAGTAGCCCCCCCCCGGCCCGCGGGTGCTTTCCACCAGTTCTGCCCGGCGCAGGCGGCCGAACAACTGTTCCAGATAGGACAGGGAAATCTTTTGGCGTTCGCTGATGCCAGCCAGTGTGACCGGGCCCTGATGCTCTCGCATCGCCAGGTCGATCATGGCGGTTACGGCGAAACGTCCTTTGGTCGTGAGACGCATGGTTTGTTCCTCGGCTAATCTTGACCGTTCCACTCAACTATAACAAAAACCCACCGAAATAGTCGAGTTTCCATTTCATTGCCAGGGTCAACCGTACCGGTTCGGTTCGCTGGCGCTTGCGGTCAGGTGCCAGACCCCGGCAGGAGATCGAAAACCGAAGGACAATCAATATGTTATCAAACTTCATAGGGGCACCTGGCGGGCCTCACTGAGCGCCTCGACATGCGCGGAACACGGCCCCGGCGCGGCGGCACTGGCGGCCACCGAATGTCATCGCCAAGGGCCGCGCAGACGCAAAAAAGGGCGCCGCGGCGCCTCTTTCGCGAGCCCGAGACAACGCTCAGGCAGCGGCGACCTGCGTGGCGCGGCGCTTGGCCAGCTCCAACAGTCCCGAACAGGCATCCTCGATGTAATCGAGCACCATCTCGAAGCCGCCCTGGTTCCCGTAGTAGGGATCCGGGATCGTGGCCGACTCATGATCGCTGGCAAAGCGCATCAGCAGCTGAATCTTGTGCTGCTCGGCCTTGGGCGCGATCTGCTGCAACAGAGTGGTTGTCCCAGTCCATGGCCAGGACCAGGTCGAACTGGGAGATCATTTCGGCCGAGATTTTGCTGGCACGCAGATCATCGATCCGATAGCCACGCTTCTGAGCGGCCAGTTGCGCCCGCTTATCTGGCGCCTCACCCTCATGGAACGCATGCGTTCCTGCCGAGGCCACGGTCACCACGCCATCCAGGCCCGCCTGGTTGACCATGTGCCGAAAGACGCCCTCAGCCATCGGAGAGCGACAGATGTTCGCCATGCAGACGAACAGCACCCGAGTGTTCTGGGTGAATGCGATCGGATCTCTTTTTCCCATAGTGTGTTTCCGCGAAGTTGGCTGATTGTAGGGTTTACGCCACCAGGTGTGGCAGGACTTTTTGACCTTTCTGAACCATTGCGATAGCGCCGCAAACATGATTGGTCGTCACAGACATTTCAGGCCGCATCGCTCCGGTGGCAGGCTGGACTCGCCACCGCTGGCGCCAAAGGCGCGTTCACGCAGGCTGGCCAGCTGAGCGCACCCGCGCGGCCTGTTCGAATTCCAGATTGCGGGCATGTTCGAGCATTTGCTTCTCCAGACGCTTGATCTCCCGCGCCAGGCCCTTCTCGCCCAGCTGCTCGATCTCGGCACTCGCCTCGACGACCTTCATACGGCGCGCCTGGTCTTCGTCGTGATAGACACCGTCTATCAGTTCCTTGATCTTCTTTTGAACACCACGGGGCTCGATCCCGTGCTCCTGATTGAAACTGCGCTGTATTTCACGGCGGCGCTCGGTTTCCTGCAAGGCACGGGTCATCGAATCGGTGATGTTGTCCGCATAGAGGATCGCCCGCCCGTTCAGATGGCGCGGCCCGTCCCACCGTCTGGATCAGGCTGCGTTCCGAGCGCAGGAAGCCTTCTTTGTCGGCATCGAGGATCGCCACCAGCGCGACCTCGGGAATATCCAGGCCCTCGCGCAGCAGATTGATGCCCACCAGCACATCGAACACACCCAGACGCAGGTCACGGATGATCTCCACCCGTTCAACGGTGTCGATGTCGGAATGCAGGTAGCGCACCCGCACGCCGTGCTCGCCCAGGTACTCGGTGAGGTCTTCGGCCATGCGCTTGGTGAGCGTGGTCACCAGCACCCGATCACCCGCGCCCACGCACTCATGGATCTCGGACAGGAGATCCTCGACCTGCGTAGCGGCCGGACGCACCTCGACGACCGGATCGATCAGCCCGGTCGGCCGTGCCAACTGCTCGACCACCTGCCCGGCGTGGCGTGCCTCGTAATCGGCCGGCGTGGCCGACACGAAGATCGCCTGGCGCATCTTGCCCTCGAACTCCTCGAACTTCAGCGGGCGGTTGTCCAACGCCGAGGGCAGCCGAAACCCGTACTCGACCAGGGTCTCCTTGCGCGAGCGGTCGCCGCGATACATGCCGCCGAGCTGGCCGATCGTGACATGGCTCTCATCGATGATCATCAGGGCATCATCGGGGAGATAGTCGACCAGCGTGGGCGGCGGCTCCCCGGGCTTGGCGCCGGAGAAATGCCGCGAATAGTTCTCGATCCCCTTGCAGAATCCGAGCTCTTCGAGCATTTCCAGATCGAACCGGGTGCGCTGCTCGAGCCGCTGCGCCTCGACCAGCCGACCCGCTTCGCGAAGCTCGGCCAGGCGCTCGCGAAGTTCGACCTTGATGGTCTCGATCGCCCGCTTGACCGTGGCCCGAGGGGTTACGTAGTGCGCGAGGACGGGTAGATCGTGAACCGGGGAATCGTCTGACGTACCTGCCCGGTGAGCGGGTCGAACAGACGGATCGCCTCGACCTCGTCGTCGAACAGTTCGAGGCGGACCGCCAGCTCCGCGTGCTCGGCGGGGAAGACGTCGATCTGGTCGCCGCGCACCCGGAAGGTGCCACGCGCGAAATCGGTCTCGTTGCGCGAGTATTGCATCGAGACCAGCCGGCGCAGGATATCTCGCTGGCCCATCTGGTCGCCGGTGCGCACGGTCAGGACCATGGCGTGGTAATCGGACGGATTACCGATGCCGTAGATGCAGGAGACGGTGGCCACGATCACCGTATCGCGCCGCTCCATCAATGACTTCGTCGCGGACAAGCGCATCTGCTCGATGTGCTCGTTGATCGAGGAATCCTTCTCGATGAACAGATCCCGCTGCGGCACATAGGCCTCGGGCTGGTAGTAGTCGTAGTAGGAGACGAAGTACTCGATCGCATTGCGCGGGAAGAACTCGCGCATCTCGGCATAGAGCTGGGCGGCCAGTGTCTTGTTCGGAGCCAGCACCAGGGCCGGGCGACCGGTACGGGCGATCACATTGGCCATCGTGAAGGTCTTGCCGGAACCCGTCACGCCGAGCAGGGTCTGAAAGCTCAGGCCGTCGTCGATGCCGGCCACCAGCGATTCGATCGCACGCGGCTGATCTCCGCCCGGCTCGAAGGGCAGATTCAGCTCGAACGGGCTGCCGGCGAAGGTCAGCGAGCGAGTGGTTTCAGCCTCGCTGGCGTGCCCGTTTCGAGCCGGCCGCGGCCCTGGCCGCGTGGTAGCATCGTGGATCAATTTGAGGACGGAATTTCGACGGTGGTCGCAGTCGGGCCGGCCATCGATCGGGGCGACCAGCCCGCCCCGTTAGCCGATACTCACTGTCAACTAATTCAACGAATTAAGCTGTCTTCTTTCTGTAGCCTGGTAAGTTCGGCCATGGCGAAAAAAGGCAAGGCGCGATTATTCCGGCGCCCGTCTCAAAAGTCCAGTGCTTTGCCTTGTCCGCTTGTGGATTTGCTTGCCAACCGAGCCTTTCTCCTGCCCGCCACGTCACCATGACCACGACGCACCTGTTTGCCGATGTTCCCCTCGCCCCTCGCGACCCCATTCTGGGCATTACCGAGGCCTTCCGTGCCGACCCGCGCCCCGACAAGGCGAATCTCGGGGTGGGTGTGTACATGGGCGAAGACGGCAAGGTGCCGCTGCTGGCCGCCGTGCGTGCGGCCGAGGCGGCGATCCTCGAGGCCGGCACGCCGCACGGCTACCAGCCGATCGAGGGCATCGCCGACTACAACAAGGCGGTTCAGGGTTTGTTACTCGGGGCTGACTCCCGCTGATCGCCGGCAAGCGGGCGGCCACCTTCGAATGCCTGGGTGGCACGGGCGCCCTGAAGGTGGCGGCCGACTTCGTTCACCGGCTGCGCCCCCAGGCCCGCGCCTGGATCAGCAAACCCAGCTGGGAGAACCACCGGGCGCTGTTCGAATACGCGGGCTTCGAGGTGCGCGAGTATCCCTACTATGACGCCGCCTCGCATGGCCTGGATTTCGACGCCATGCTGGGCTGCCTGGGCGGCCTGCCTGCCGGCGACGTCGTGGTGCTGCACATCTGCTGCCATAACCCCACCGGGGTCGATCTCGACCTCGCCCAGTGGCAGAAGGTGGCGACATGCTGCGCCGAGCGCGGCCTGGTCCCGATCCTCGATCTCGCCTACCAGGGCTTCGCCGACGGCATTGCCGAAGATGCGGCGCCGCTGCGCTGCTTCCTGGATGCCGGCCTGAACGTGCTGATTGCCAGTTCGTTCTCGAAGTCGTTCTCGCTGTATGGCGAGCGGATCGGCGCGCTGACGATCACCACCGATGATGCCGACCAGACCGAGCGCGTGGTCAGCCAGGTCAAGCGGGTGATCCGCACCAACTATTCCAACCCGCCGATTCACGGCGGCGAGATCGTGCGCCGTATTCTCGGCGATGCCACGCTGCGGGCAACCTGGGAACAGGAACTGGCCGCGATGCGCGTGCGGATCCGCGCGATGCGCGAAGGCCTGGTCGAGCGGCTGCACAAGCTTCAGAGCGCGCGCGATTTCTCGTTCGTGATCCGCCAGCGCGGCATGTTCTCCTTTTCCGGGCTGAACGCCGCGCAGGTCGAGCACATGGCGCGCGAGCATGGCATCTATGCGGTCGCCAGCGGGCGCATCTGCCTGGCGGCGATCAATCTGAGCAATATCGACGCGGTCGCTGCCGCCATGGCGGACGCGCTCGTCAAGGTACCCGGCTGAGCAAGCCAGCGCGGATCCCGAAACCGATCACCCAGGAGACCGATGCATGAGCCTGATGACACTTCAGCAGATCGCCCAGGCGATTCCCGACGGCAGCAAGATCGCCGTGCTCAAGGATGACTCGGGGGCGGTCATGGCCACCGCGGCGGCACTGATCGACCGCGGCGCACGTGACCTGCACATGGTCTGCGTGCCCATCTCCGGCCTGCTCATCGAATGGCTGTTGCAGGCCCGGGCGGTCCGCACGCTCGAGTCTTCGGCCGTGACCCTGGCGGAATTCGGCGGCGCGCCGCGTTTCGGACAGGCGGTTCGCGAGGGCGAGATCCGCCTGCTCGATGCCACCTGCCCGGCCGTCTACGCCGGCCTGCAGGCGAGCGAGAAAGGCATCCCGTTCACGGTATTGCGCGGCATTCTGGATTCAGATCTGCTGGCCCGGCGCGATGACTGGAAGGTGATCGCCAATCCGTTTGCCGAAGATGACCCGATCGTCGCGATCAAGGCCATCGACCCGGACATCTCCCTGATCCATGCGCCCGCGGCCGATCGCTTCGGCAATGTGTACATCGGCCGCGACCGCAACACGATGCTGCTCGGTCACGCGGCCAAGGCCTGTTATGCCACGGTCGAGGAGATCGTCGAAGGCAATCTGCTTGACGATCCGATCCGCTCGGGCAGCGTGCTGCCGTCGGTCTATGTCGACGGCGTCGCCCATGTGCCCCAGGCCTGCTGGCCGCTGGGCTTCGACGACCACTACGACGATGATCGCGAGTGGATCTCCAGCTATCTGGCGGCCGCCCGCGATCCCGAGGCCTTTGCCGACTGGTGGCAGCGCGCGCGCCAGGCCGCGCCCTGGGCCCGGCTGCTCCCGATGCCGGAGATCAGCCCCGCATGAGCGCCAACGTCGCCGAACTGCAAAGCCACGAACTGCTCGCCTTCACGATCGCAGGTCTTCTGCGCGGCCTGCGCCAGGTGGCCGTTGGTGCGTCCTCGCCAATCCCCGGATCCGGCGCCCTGCTCGCCCGCCTGCTGGCCGAGCGCGCCGGCGAGCGCCCGCTGCGGCTGCAGATCCTGGGCTCGCGGGCGCACAACACCTTCACCAATGGCGGCGTCGAGATCTTCGACATGATCGGCACCGGCCGCATCGACGCCTTCTTTCTCGGTGGCGGTCAGCTCGATGGCCAGGCGAACATCAATCTGGTCGGGATCGGCGACTATCCCACCCACAGCGTGCGCTGGCCGGGTTCGTTCGGCTCGGCCTATCTGTATCACCTGGTGCCGCACGTGATCCTGTTTCGCGAGGAGCACTCCCGCCGGGTGCTGGTACCGCGTGTGGACTTCGTCTCCGCTGCCGGCCCCCGCCCCGACGCCGGCCATCATCGCCCCGGCGGCCCCTATGGCCTGCTGACCAACCGTTGCTTCTTTCGCTTCGACCGCGACAAGGCGCGTTTTCGCCTGGTCAGTCTGCATCCCGGGCACACGCTGGAAGAGATCCGCGACGAAACCGGCTTCGAATTCGACATCGATCCCATGCTGGGCCCCACCGCGGTCCCGGATCCCGAGACCCTGGCGCTGCTGCGCGGCCCGGTGCTCGACCAGATCGCCGAGACCTACCCGAAATTTGCGGAGATGGCGCGCGCCGCGGTAGCGGCCTGAGGCCGGACGCGCCGGCGCGACACCGGCCCGAACGGGCGCTTGGCCACGACGCAAGGTCTGCTACAATTAAAGGCTGTTCCCCGATAGCTCAGTCGGTAGAGCGACGGACTGTTAATCCGCAGGTCCCTGGTTCGAGCCCAGGTCGGGGAGCCAACTAATTCAAGGGGTTAGCGCGAATTTCGCGCTTTCCACCTAGTCGGCGAGAAAGTGAAGTAGGCGCCTAGGTAGGCGCCGACAGCAACACATGCTGTCGGGTCCGCTACCAACGAAGGCACCTACATGTGTAACCACTCCGCCGGACATCTGTTTCCGGACAGCAACAATCGGCTGACTCCGTCAGCAAACACGGCCCTCCGTGCCAGCGCCTCTCAAACGAAGAGCGCGCCCTCCCCGCCCGATCAACCGCATCACCCCGACCTCGCCGAATGGGCGGTCATCGCTGGCGAGCGCCCTGACGCGCACGCCGGATGCTGCGTGCCCACGCCCGACGGGCAGTCGGTATGCGCCGCTCCCGTTCACGGCCTGATCGAGTTCGTTGCGCCGAACCGCCTCCCCTACCAAATGCCCGCCTGCCATGGCCACATTGAGGGCTGGCAGTGGTATCGCGCCACCCGATCTGATCTCGCCGAGTTCGTCGATCGGTTGGTGACCCTGGGCGACGACCTCGCGAACTACACCGAGACGCGCGCCCCCGTGACCGCCGATGGGCAGGGAGGCCGCCATGGTTGAGCCCACCCTCTACTCGGACATCCGCGACGGCGGACTCCCCCTGGTCAGCGCCGCCCAGGATGACGATCAGTGGCTTGCGGAGATCGAATCAGATCGGGTGCCACGCGCTTTCGTGTCTGTCGACGGTGGCGCGCCGCGTTGGATCAACGTCGATCCGGGCGCGCGGAGTGCGCGCGCCGCGTTCGTTGCGGGCCTGCTCGCCGCCGGAGCGATCAACGAAGCGCGTGCGTCCACGCTCGCCGTCCGCCGACAGCTTCATATTCACGCCGTCAGCGGACTTCTAGCCACATTCACGCGGCTCAATCGCGCCAGCACGGGCAGTGCCGGTGCGTGCGGCGTAGGCGGCATGGAGAACACAGATACGGTGACTGATGACCCCGCCCAGGGCTATCGGCGGCCGTTCCCGGTGATCCATTGGAGCAGCTTCCAAGAGGCCAGCGCCGCGATTGAGGAACTGGCCGAACTCGGTGCGCATGCCGAGGTCGTCCAGCACTTCGTCGATGAGTTCGGAGTCTTCGAGCCTCGGCTATTCCGGCGCGTCTACCTCGGAAACTTCGACAGCCGGCACGGTATCGCGAACGAGGCGGCCAAGCGGCTCGGCGACGCGGTCGATACGCATACGCCCGAGGACGCGAACAAGTACTTCGAGGCCCTGGCCGACGAAGGCGTTCTCAGCGAGCACGAACTCCGCGACGGCCTGCGGGCGGTCTTCATTTTGCGGGAGGGCGAGCAATGAATCACGACATAGAGCCCGTGGGCACCGAGCGCGAACCGAACTCGTCGGGCGTCCTCGCGTCGTTTGGTGACGAGGACAAGTACTTCGTCGACCTCGATCTGACGGCAAATACGGTCGAGGACGCCCTCGCCACTGCGCTCGCCGACCTCGGTCAAAAACTGCCGACCGACTTGGCTTCGCGCCGCCTACTCGTTTGGAAGACCTACGGTCTGCTCACTCCCTTCGCGTTGCCTGTCCGCGTGAAACATGTCGACGAGGAAGTCGATGCGAGCGACTTCGTCTGGTGGGACGGCGTGAAGCAGGCTCACGAGTGCCTAGAACGGTTGCGCGCTCGGGGGCTCAGGGCAGACGCCGAGGATGTCGCCCTGTTCGTCAACCTCTTCGGAGCGTTCGACGCGGGCGAGTTCGAGCGCCGCTTCGTCGGCGCTTTCACGCAAGCGTTCGACGGCACCGTCGCCGTGGCCTTGCGCCTGGGCATGTCGATCGACATGAAGCAGTCGGGATCGGTTGCGCGGTTTTACCACCAGATGCTCGGCGAGGGCGCGTTCACGCACGCGCCCCGCATGGATGGCAGGCGATCCGTCTTCGTTCTGCGGGAGGTGGAGCGATGAACGAGCAACGCCACCATTTCGACGTCCGAGCCACGATCGCCAACCAACGCGCATCCGACGCGGCCAACCGCAACCGGAGCGACGCCTATGCCGGTGACTGCACGGTTCAGACCAGCGCGGGCGCGGCCTGCGGCATGCCGGCATGTAGTACCGTGCCGCTGCATGATCAGGGGGGCATGATCGAGGTCCGATGTTGCGCCGAACATGCAGACGGCGTGCGGTGGGCGCTGGCCGCGATGCATTTCGCCCAGGCCCGCATCGACCAGATCGAGGCCAGGGCTGCGCGCGAGCGGGCCGAGATCGAGCGCACCGTCGCCGAATCGGCCGAGGTTGCCCGAGCCAATGGCGAGGCCGCTGCGGCGCTTCGTGAGGCCATGGCGGCCCCTGCGGCCGAGGCCACGACCGCACCCGGCCGGACCCCGATCGTCGCGGTCTGCACGCCCAGGGGCCAACGGGTCCGGATTCGGTACTTCGGCCAGTTGCCCGAAGCGGCTCGCGCCGCCCAAGTCGGCGACACCGTCATCGTTGACCACGTCAGCGACTCGCCCGGCGCCTTGGCCGACTTCTGCACCGCCATGCAGGAGATCGCCCAGGGCGAGCGCCCGTTGCCCGCCCCTGGTCGGTATCAGGAGGGCATGGTACTGGCGCTCACGCCCCAGATAGCCGTCGACAGCGGTCACGCCTCAAGGTTGGCCAGCCGCAGCCCCGACGTTGGCGGAATCGGAGACGCAGCATGATTCACTTTCCGACCTTCCTGCCGCTTCGCCCACACGGCGGGGGCTCAGTTCGTGAGCCTGCCGGACGTCAGACTCCCTCGCAAAACGAATACAGCGATCAACAGATGACCCATGACTTCACTCGGGACGAGCGCATCTCTGACCAGGACCGACGCGCAGCCGTCCGCGACCCGAATGCGTTCGTGTTTGAGACCCTCGACAACTCGCAGTCACGCCAGGGCGACGGGTACGCCTGCGTCGCCGTGACCCTGATCCCCGGCCAGGGGACAGAGGTTATCGCAGCCATCTCGGGAACATGCGGTCAGCCGGCCTGCGGGATTCTGAACGTGGGCATGCACCAGGGCGACCCGTATGACGTGCCGCTCTGCCGAGCACACCTTGACGGCATCCTCGCGGCGATGAACCTCTCAATGGCCTCGTTTTCGATCGAGTTCACCCCCGTCAATTCGACCCGCGACGAAGCGTAGTCCGCCGGCACCGCAGTGATGGGCGGCCCGCCCAGGCGCGCCCTGGGCCGTATTCGCCCGCTGCCAGCCTCGACCCAAATTCTCAGATGGAGGGCCTCGCAATGGCCTCAGTACGCCCATTCCTGCGCGCCGTCGCGCGCCTCACCTTGATCGCCGGTTCGCTTGCCGTGGTCACCGCCTGCGGAGCAGGCTCGGACAGCGGCGCCGGACAGACTTCCACAAATCCCACGACAACCACGGCGGCGCCTGCGGCACCCGCCACGACGAACACGGCGGCCACGATCGTGGTTGCCTCGGACAGCATCGCAAACACCGCCCAGTCGGAAACCGAGTCCCGTCCTGTACCCACCAGTGATCAGGCCGGCGGAAACCCCGCCCCGGACGGTGCCACGAACGCGACCCAGTCGGGCACGGTGGGCGGCCCTATACCTACCCCCGACCAGGGCGGCGAAGAGTCCGCCACGGTGGGCAACGCCAGCGCCCCACAGACGGCCACGGAGCCGTCTCCTATACCTACCCCTGACCCGAGCGCCGGAAGCTCGACCACGGGCGCCCAGGGCGGCGCCACGGCACCCGTGCCGGCCCTGGTTGCATCGGTCATGGCCTGCACGGTCACGGGGTCGTCGAGCCCGGTGGACCCGCCGACCTCGCGCGCCGTCGTGCAAACATGGTCGATCCGGTCTGAGAACGGCGAACGTCGGTTGATCGAGCCGACCTACAGCTAAACGGGCGGGCTCACCATGCCCGACGCTGGTCAGGCCAACATCGAACCCGGCCAGGGGCTCGGGACGCCGTCAATGGTCGCGATCTCGCGCGGATATGACCACGGCGGGGGCGTGCATCGGGTCCGGTTCGAGATCGGCACGGACACAATCGAGGTCGGCTTCGTCGCGGCGACGGGTGTGATCGCCTGGGCGGAGCGAATCACCCGTTTTGAGCAGGCCCGCTGCATCAATGCAGGAGTGACCGATCCGCGCGTCGCGGCGCTGGTCTGCATCGAGACCCATGCCTTCGACAACCGGCGCATCGAGACGCATCGTCGGTTCTGGATCAGCGAGAACCGCATCTTCGAGAGCGGCGGTCAGCAGCCCGTGCGGGTCGAACACGTGCCTTATGCCCAGGGGCAGGAGATCGCGCCAGGGGAGGCGTCAGGGAACGGCGGTTCGCGAACGGTCACGGTTGCGAACCAGGGTTCGATGACCACGGTCGAGCGGGTCACGTTCGGCGGCGGCTTCGAGGCCCGCGTGTTGTGGGTCATCGACCAGGGGACCGGGGTTGTCGTGGGGTATCAGACGCGGAACTCGGGCGGCGCGGCGATAGTCTGCTCGTGACGGTCTTTGACACAATGCGGCGCCCGTCACGGCGGGCGGCGACCATCGTGTGATAGAAACCCGGTCACCGATTGCGTCGTGCGCTCTGATCGGCGGGCGACCGCACCGCAGACAAAGAACAATTCCAGGGAGGTAGATTTGTCGCTTCGAATTTTCGCCGCCATGTGCGCATTGATCCTTGCCGGCTGCGCTCACCAGAACATGACCGAGGTCATGCAGTCATGGCAGGGATCGACGATCACCGAGGTCATCAAACGGTGGGGGCCGCCACAGCGGCAAATCAGCGCGGCTGGACTCACCTATTACACATGGCAAGAACGAGGCGCAATCGTCATGCCAACGCACTCGATCACCACTGGCAATGTGGTCGGCGGTGTCGCGATGAGCAACACGCAAAGCTACGGCGGCAGCGTCATTGGGACGAGTTGCACGCGGACGCTCAAGGTCGACGAAGACGGCAGGGTCGTCGGCGCTCAGTTCGGTGCAAACGGCGGTTGTCCAATCAACGCGGTTGAACGATGGGCGCGCCCAGGGAGCATTGTCAGGACCGATCTCGCTCACTCAAGAGGCTATCGCAAAGGGACTTCCGCAGCAGGCCAGCCGGTACTAGTCTGCCTGTACAAGTACGGGAATCGGACCTTCGAGCGCGAGTTCCCTGACGAATGTCCGAAGACAGTAGAGCCACAATGAGCCAACCAAAGCCAGCAAAGTTCTCGATAGGCGGCGAACCCTTTGACCGGCTCTCGGACATCGAGCAGCGATGTCGGGACATCATCGGCTCAATGGCAAGCGGCGACCTTGTTGGCGACCAGCACCAGCTGTTTGTGCTCGACCTACTTCGCTATCACGATGAGTGGTCGGAAAAGCTCGACGGCGACGAACCTTGCATTGTCAAAGGCATCTCCGGCCACGGCACGCCGTGCTTCTTTCATCGGCGGCCGAGCGGAGAACGGATCGACATCTCTTGGGTGCACGCTCGCAAATGCTATGCGGGAGTGATATCAGGTAGGCCGCGTGACCCACTGAAGTCCGCCATGAACGATATCCAAGCCGCAGCGCGCGCCGCGATCCAGCCGCAGATCATCGAGTTCCGACGTGACCAAGCCGCCAGCCGCGTCACCACATGCGCGAAGACTGGCGAGGTCGTCGACGCCTTGAATCCGAAGTCCTCGCATGTCGATCATCACGACCCGCACTTCGACAGGCTCCTTTACAAGTTCCTCGCGGTCGAGGAACTGAACCCGCTGACGATCAAGATCGGCTCGTCAGACACAAAGCACGGTGTTGCGGTATTCGAGAACAAGGAGATTGCGCAGCGGTGGATTGACTTCCACCGGCAGAAGGCCAATCTACGGCTACTTGCTCGACGCGAGAATCTGCGCGATTCGTTTCCACCACAGCCGTGGGAACTTCTCACTAGCTAGCTTCGATCAATCGCGCCGATCGTGTCATTCGCTTTCAGTGAGGCGTCGGCGAGCAACCTCAACGAGTGCGCGAACAATGCTCTTCAACTCCAAGACGCGATACTCGAAATCAGCCTCGGCTGACGGAGCGCCACGCTTGACCCAATCCTCACCGTGGAGCGTGTATTGCTTCTCCGTCATCGTGCTATAGCGCTCGTAGGGGTAGCGGAGACTGACAAAATTATTGCCCCATAGCTTAAGGGCTTTCGCCAGTCCTGAGTCTGTCGAGATGCTCGACGGGCCGATGCGCTGCCCCGCGATGCGGCGGACTTCTTGACGCGTCGCGTCGCTAAGCGCATCGAAGAGATCGGCGTAATTGTGATTGCGGTCAGGTGGACGGTTCTCGTCCATGCTGAACAGCAACTTGAGCAGCAATTCAAGTGCAAGGAGGTCCAGAAGGTGCGCGGAATCGCCCGTATCCTGCTCTCCACCGGCAAGCGAATCGAGGCCCTTCGCCTCTGACAATACCTTGGCAGCCACTATCCGCTTCTCGGCTTCACCGAGCATCAGCCGGTGAGTCAGCCGCCTACGGTCTTCGAGAACCCGAGCCGGCAGGTTATCGGGGTTCGCCGGCTTTCGGCTCCGGCTACCGCCTGCCTTTGACATTCGCCCTACTTGGCGACGATTCCGGCCCAGTGCCACGGCTGAGTTCCTTGGCACGAACCAACGGATCGCCGACAGTGAATCCGATCTTCACGAGCCCAGGCATCGCCGCATTGTTCAGGATGTAGACCCACCCGAGCACTTCGCCCTCCGTATCGCCATCAGTTCAAATATCGAGATTCCGGACGAAGGCAACAATCTTGCCGTCCGACGGATAGTCCCAGTATGCCGGCTTCCTCGGGATCAGGGCGCCGTCGAGGAAGTCCACGCCGAAGATGTCGTCTTCGAGCGCACATACAGCATCGACACACCCTCGGGCCTTTCCCCACAAGTCTATCGAAGCGAACCTTGGGTTCAGGTGGTGGAAGTCATTCCGATCGCGCCACGCGAGTCTCGCGACTGTAGCAGGGTCGGGCATGACGAGGCCCGCCGACTCAAGATCGCCGATCAATTCCTCGGTCGGCTTCTGGTAGGGAACCCCGTTCCACTTCCCGACGAACTTGAGCATGGCCTCGATCACTGCCTGACCGCAGACAACGCAACCGATCGCGTATCCGTCCCGATAGAGTTCGAGGCACTCGGTCGACGCCTCGGCGAAATGGTGCCCGCCGATCACTCGCGAGTACCGAAGTGTCTTGAGCTGTACAACCCGATCAGGTAAGCCGCGTTCGAACCGCTCACGGAGGCGTCGCTCAAGGTCAGCATCAGCCATGCTTGACCCACGCCGCGATTGCCGACGCGATAGCAGCCACGGCGGTGAGTAGTGCAATCCGGTTACCGTTCACGGCCGCAGCGATCGTCTTCTCTTCGCGGTGCTCGCGCCGCGCGTCGGCCGCTGCCTGTTCGCGGCGCCAGTATTCGCGGATCGCGGCATCAGCGGCCGGGCCGCTTCGTCGGTCAAGGTGGGGGCGCTCGCGCTCGATTGATGCAATGCCTTCGTTACGAATTCGATCTCGCCAGTGGTCGGCGTCAAACGTGCTCGGCATGGATGGGGCCTGGGTCTTACCTTCGATCCCCGAATTCTGCGCCAACCCTTGCACAGCTTGTCCTGATTTCTCGACGGTTTATCCACAGGCCCCGGCGAGCCCGGCCGAAAGCCGGGCACTGGCCACGGGACATAGGTCGATTGGCCTACGCGTCGCCGTCCGAGCCCCTTGCCGCTGGACGCTGATCGCTGTCACCGCCCGATCCGCTGCCACCCGCGCCCGCAGCCGCCCTCGGGGCAAACCTGTCGAGTTCGCCGTTCGCGCGCATCTGGTCGTAGAGTTCGGCTAGGTCGTACGCCTCTCGCCGGAGCGCGTCGATCTCGTCAGCCGTGAGCGGCTCGGCCTTGCTGCACGGGGGTTGTTTCGGATTGGGCGGGTCTGCCATTCGAGTCATGTCCAGCGCGACGCAGTGATGAACGCGCCCGATCTGATTTCCCTGTCGCGCCTCACCCGCTTATAAAGCGCGGTCATTTCCTGCGCCTCACGGCGTAGCGCCTCGATTCGCTCGCGGGGCGCCTCGGTGGCGGCTGTTGTCGAGTCAGCTTTCGCGGCAGAGGCTTCGCATTGCCGGTACTCGCGAATCGCGAAGTCGGCGGCGACACCGGTCTGGCCATCGAGATACGGGCGCTCGCGAACAATGGCGCCGATGCCTTCGGATCGAATTCCCTCTCGCCAGCGGTCAACGTCGTGCACGTTCGGCATTGGGGATTCGGGGCGCGGCCTCGATACCGAGATTCTGCGCCATCTGCGGCATGGCTGCGAGCATCGGCCACGGGGCGTAGGCCGTTCGTGCGACACGGGCGGAGGCGGACGCCGTGCCGCTGGCCGATGACCGCTGTCATGACCCGAACCGATGCCTGCAGCGAACCCGTACTCGCAGACCCCGAGCCCGAGGGCCGCGCCACGTCCGAAGCGGCCGCCCGCGAGATCTCATGCACGGGTTTGCCGGCGCCGAACCTTGAAAGTGTCGACGGCTGTTCGGTGCCGGTCGAGTTTGACCCGCCCGAGGGCGCGATTGTGGTCGGCGGCACGGTGGGGATGCTCGGCGGCACCGTGGCTGCTCGGGCGTGCGGATTGCCTGCCGTTGCGATGGCCAGGGTCGACTCAGCGGTCAGCGATGAACCGCTCCGCTTGCGGTGCTGCCTGGATCACGCGCTCGGCTTCGTCCGCGCGGCCGAGGATGGCGCGGCCGTTGCGGTCGAGCTCGACCTAGGACTGGCCGTCGGCGAGTTCATACTGACCTGCCCAGATTTGTATTGACCCAGCGGAAACCTGCTCAGGTGCTATCGTAACCAGGAGAAGCAGATGAGCACGGTCATGGACGAAGACATCAAGCGCTGGACGGCCCGCCGCAAGAGCGCTCTGGTCATTGAAATCATTCAGGGGAAGACGACCATTGCCGAGGCAAGTCGTGCCCACGACTTGCCTCCCTCTGAGATCGAGAAGTGGGTCGAAGAAGGCAAGCGTGGCATGGAGAATGCCCTGAAGGCGAACCCTTCAGATATCCGCGAGCAGTACGAGAGGCAGCTCAAGGATCTGCAAGAAGCCTACGGCGAGGCAATGCTGGAACTGCGCGCCCGAAAAAAGTTGCAGTCCCTGCTGGGCGAGGACGACAAATGATCGAGGCCATCCAGCAGGGACTCAGGGAAGACGGCTTCGATGTCCCAATTGCCAAGCTCTGCCGGTGGTTCGATGATCCCCGGCGAACGTTCTACTACAAGCCCAGGAAGAGCCCGCCAAGGCTGCAAGATCGGATCGTCGAACCGATCAAGGCGATGATCGAGGAACATCCCTCGTTTGGCTATCGGACGGTGGCCTGGCTGCTCGGAATGAACAAGAACACGGTGCAGCGTGTGTTCCAGCTCAAGGGCTGGCAGGTTCGTAAACGGCCCGTCGGATTCCGTCCGCGAGTCAAGGCCAGTGAGTCAATTGCTGATTCACCGAACACCCGATGGGCGACCGATCTGTGCCGAGTATGGTCAGGCAAGGATGGCTGGACCACCTTGGCGATGGTGATCGACTGTCATACCCGAGAACTCTTGGGATGGCATCTATCTCGAAGCGGCAAGGCCAGCACGGCCGAGGCTGCGCTTGAGCAGGCATTGATTGCTCGGTTTGGCACGCTCGGCCGTGTTCCAGAGCCGTTCCTTCTTCGCAGCGACAACGGACTCGTCTTTACCAGCCGGACCTACACGAGGCTGGTCAGGCAATACGGGCTTCGCCAGGAGTTCATCACACCGCACACGCCCGAACAGAATGGCCTGATGGAGCGGTTCATCCGCTCTCAGAAGGATCAATGCGTGCATCGGCATCGGTTCGAATCGTTGGCACATGCGATGCGGGTGATCGGAGATTGGATCAAGTTCTACAACGATGAGCGGCCCCACCAGGCGCTCAAGATGAAAACGCCCGCTCAGGCATATGCTTTAGCGGCGTGAGGTGAGCAGATTCCGCTGGGTCAATACACTTGTGCTGGCCCAGAACGGCGGCCATCTCGGCCTCGCTGGGCAGCGGGTTGCGAAGGTCAAGCCAGCCGTTCTGGTCCGCAACGGTGCGCAAGCTGGCCAGCTTGTCCCGGCCGACGGCGCCGCTGCGAGCGATGGCCCGCTCGGGTTCACCGGCGCGCAGACGCGCCAGCACTTCCTTGAGTTGATGCATCTCGAATCTCCGTCGTGCCACCGTTCGGTCTCCATGGGGATGAAGCCCAGAACGGTACGGGCACTGCGTCGATCAAGATGTGCGCCGCGGCGGCGCTGGCCGGAATATGCCGATAACGGCTGGCCGGATTACGGTGAGAATCGGTGGCCGGTTTATGGTGAGAACCGCACCGTGGCCACCGGCCAACAAGTGGCCGGATTACGCCGAGAACGAACTGGCCGGATTATGGTGAGAGGTGACAGCCATCGACGTCGCTGGATCGATTCGATCCAAACGGGTGATCGACATCCTGGCCAGGCTGATCAGCTTGCATGGAGCGCCCAGCTACATTCGTTCGGACAACGGCCCCGAGTTCGTCGGTGGCCATCCTCGATTGGCTGCAAAGAACGGCATCGATACGGCGCTGATCGACCCGAAGGCTGGCGAGAGCCGGCACCAACAGATCGTTCAACGGCCGGTTCGAGGACGAATGCCTGAACCTCGAATGGTTCCGTACACGACGCGAGGCCAGGCCGTCATCGAGACCTGGCATCAGCAACCTACAACGCAGTGCGTCCGCACCAAACCTGAAACTTGGCCTGGAGTTCAAGCAGCAGCATCACCAATACCAAGTTATCACAACGAGCTCTCTCAGGAATGAATGGCTCAGAAAACTCATTCAGATCAATACAGGTAGTGCATCAGACCGGTGTGATCCGCCAGTTCGGCTGATTGCATTTGACTCGCTACCTGAATTTCTGGTATCTGTTCGGTTTTGCAAATGAACTGGAAGCATGATCGGGAGATAGGAAAGCATAATGGACAACGTACCGGGGTACTTTCTCGATCCTAGAACAAGGAAGCTTTGCCCGCATTGCAGCGATGGCTTAGTCTGTCAACCTGCTGACTTAAGCGTCGAGCGATGGCTGCGGCGAGTACTATTCCTCCGCATTAATATGCGGAACGCGCTAAAGCCTGTTCCACTAACGCGAGTGGGAGCGAAAACTTTACGACACTGAGTACCGACCTGATTGTGTGGATCTCGCTCCTCGCTGATCACCTTCCTGCGAAGTCGGCACCGCGCGAGCGATGTCCTAGGCGATCGGCCCCGGTGTGATCTTGCGCAGATCCGGCATCGGTTGAGATCGATAGGCGAACCCAGCAGGCCTGATTGGCGTATTTGGCGGCGCGAGCATGTGCGTGCCGCTCAGTGCGGTCTTCCAGGTGCAGCTTCGGTGTTGACCCATTTGAACTGCGGCAGCTCTTTGGGCAATCATCGCCCACCACCGTGGCCGAATGCGGCCCCAGCAAAACCACTGCGCCAGCCCTCCAGGCCGTCGGCACACCCCGAGATCCAGGGCCAGGTTCGGCACCTTGATCATTGATCGCCTCCACGGTAAGCCGACAGCGCCGAGCTTCAGGTAGCACGGGCGGCCATCATCGGTGACGAGACTGGCCACCAGCGGTGCCCTGTTGGAGGAACCCTCGGCCCGGCCTTGCCGCGCGTTGATCCCCGCCCAAATAAATATCGACCAAAACGTCTCCGTCCAACGTATGCGCGGCATCGCGTTCGGCCATCGCCGCCAAGATCTTTTGATGCATCAACCACCGTCGGATAGCTCACGCCCAGTTGGCGCTTGAGTTCGAGCGAGATGCCGTGCCCAGGAGGAAGCTTGGCTGATCGGGAAGATGCCAGAACAGGTCGTCAACGGCAGCTGCGTTGTCGGCCATGATCGTGCCGGCCGTCACGGAGACCGCAGTGCCACTGGCACCGACATTGAAGCCACCGTGCGATCCTCGCTTCAGCCGGTAGAACGCATCAGCGCACCGCACGACAGTTACCAACCATTGGGCCGGCGGTACCACCATCAGCGCGCGTTCGCATTGCTCCTCGGTGCCGAAGAGCAGCGAAGAACTCGAAACGGCAATACCTTGCTGAAGTGGACTCGGTTCATTGCCATGCTCAAGCTCCTTCGATCGGAGCCAGAATCTCCTCATTGGCTCAGCAGCGAGCTTGCGAGCCACATTTCGTCAGGAGTACCGATGTGAAGTATGCTCAGAACAGCGAGTCTGTCGAGTGCTACGCTTCTTTACTGGGCAACCTCTCGCGCACACGGTGCCATATGCCTGCAGTACTGGGACGAAGTCGTTTTCCGACTGGATTGGGTGTCTCAATGTTTTGGTCGGGGAAATTAGGAGGCCGATGTGGGAATCAGGTGCGGCCGTGTTTATGGGCAGTCAGGCAAGAAAGTCCAAATGGTGAGCTAGTTAAGGTCAATTCCCGAAAGCTTCGTTTTGCCCCGAGTGCGGGAACCAGTCCCTACAGCAGATGTCTCGCATCGAAGCCGGGATGGTAGGCGGCATAATTTGCGATGGTGGCGGCACTGTTGGGGCTGATGACGTAGTCTCCGACGCGTAACGAGTACCGGCTCAATGAGCTTCGCGCATCAGCGACCGGCTGAGCTTCGATCGCATTGGTCTCGCAGACTGCTAGACGACGCGACATGAAGTTCGCCAGTGCGCCAGTCGTGATGACCGACGCGAGGATTGTCTCGATCTTCTCGATTTATCTGGACTCAGCCAATGATACCTCCCAGGGCCGAATGAGTGGAGCGCATACTGTGCTGCTGCCCGATGAAGAAGATGATCCCGAACACAGGAGGCGCGAGAATACCGTAGTGGAGCCAGTCACACGAATCTTTGGTCGCGTGTATGCTCCTTTCGCTTCCCATCAGCCTCAATGTCGCCGCCAGAGTTGATGAGCATCGCCTCTTTCTTGGCGAGCGCATCACCTTCACTTAAAAATCATCCGGAAACAACGCGGAATCGATATCGTCGGTCACAAGGCGGAGTGCTTCGGCCGAACAAGCTTCGCGTAAAACTGCTCAATGATGTCGTTCGAGATCGTTGCGTTGCGGCCATATTCGTCCACGTAATTCGCCACGGCGAGCCGGGCTGGTAGGTGGCCGCTGAAAGCACAGCTTGCCGAACCCGCAGTACTTTTTCGCGACGACACCGATCACCTTTGCTCGCGTTCGCTGAACTCCAACCTCATGATCGACCTGAACCTCCTTTACGGGGCTGCTCTGGTACTTCTTCGCGGCGTCATAGACAGACCGAACGACCGGCCCATACTGCCAGCCTCGCTGGTTCGTCGAGCAATGGCTCCCAACACGCCCAGCATGTAGCCGTGGGCGATGTAAGTGCTTAATCCAATTCCATCGGCGTGACGCTCAAGATCACCATGCTCCGCACACGCCTCCAAGATGCGCCGACCGCCCGAGACTTGTTCGTGTCCATGATGTGCCTCACCGTGAGTTCACAGTACGCCAACCTCAATCGTGGGTACTGGATTTTTTGTCTAGTATGCTAGCGTAGCATGCTAGATGGGGATTCTGTTTCAAATCCACGCCGATCGGCAGTCCTCCCCCGTACGCGGGTGTGTGTCTCGACGATGAGGCCGTTGGGTCCGCTCAGGACAGGGTTGACGCCAGACCCGACGCCTTGCGCCTGCGACAAGGCTCATCTATTTCGCCCTTGGGCCTAGTGCGGTGACGACGCACGACATTCGCCGCCACATTGGATCGGAACGTGATTACCTAATTGCTCGAACCGCGCAAGCCTGCGAGGCCACCGAAAATCTGGCCATGCATTCGACAGGCATCCTGGGCACGTAAATGGCCGCACTCACACGAGGGACTCGCCCTTGCGCAAGTGCATGGGTGAAAGCCTCGCTATCCCATCGAACTCTCGGCGATAGTCTTCCACGGGCCACAGCCGCCTCTTGAATCTTAAAGGCCGGAATATACGAGATCCAGATCAGATCGTCCCAAAGACAATTTCGAACACCTGGGACCTTCGCTATCGACTGCCGGGCTTCCACTCGGTCGAGTGCCTTTAACCTGAACCTTTCGTCCACGAAAAACGAAGTCGTGCTAAACCGTTGCCGATGGCAGCACAGTGATGCACGAGGGCGAGGAGCAATGGCATCGTCAGCGAGACAGTAGCCAAGATCGTCGATGGCACGGGCCGGTATGAAGGCGCATCCGGCGGATGGAAGGTTCGCCCGAAATCATCATGGGCAAGGCCGAGCCCGGAAAGATTGCAACCTGTCGCACCCTGAAGGGCACAAAGGTATTCAAGAAAAGTCATGAAATGACCTACACGGTGCCTGCGCGCTTGCTCGCGCTGCGGCAGCACCAAGAACCGCAGCTGCGCCCGGCGTCGCCACCCTCGACTGCATGGGATGTCCGAGGTCGTTCCGGTCAGGGTGGCGCCGTGCCTACAGGACGGAGTTCGAGCACTCGTCAGGCTTGATCACATCCACGTGATCGTTAAATACATCAACACGAGGTCTCTCTGAAGTAGGAACATTAAGAGCATGCCCTGTCATGACTGGGATTTCAAGACAACCCCAGCGACGCGACCTTCGTGGCGATCGACATCTCGCTGCGCCATCTCGAGGTGCTGATCCAGCACGCAAGGAAGAAGCGACATCGACTGCGCGGTTGATCCGGTTCTATCAATGCCTTTCGATACCCTGTACCCGGTTCACTCACCCGGTTCGAGAAGCAGGAATTCATCTCGCGAGCGTGGAACCTGATCGGGCGCGAATCGAGCGCCATGCACGCAAACGCGCATGGCGCCAGGAGACTAGCGAACAAACAGAAATCCCCGATCGACTGATCGTAGACCGCTGGGACCTGCTCATGGCCGATCGCCTGCGTCATTGCTCGACGCGTTCACGGACATTCCTGACAACCCTGTCGATGGGAACTCGTGGCTTCAACATTTCATCGAGCAAAACGCGCGTAAAGACACCGTTCCGACTCTTGTCATCGTTGCCGAGTTGGTCGAGCGCCTCCTGGCCCGCGCCGGCGGAAAAAATCACCATCTGACCCGATGCGGCATTGACCGGGGCCAGACCCCTGCCCCCAATCGCGCGGCCCTTCTGGACGAACGGATTGTTTCGGCACGCATCGATGATCGCCAGGCTGAATCGCGGGTTCTTCGCGGTGAGGTCGTCCAGGATTCGGTGAAGCGGGATAGCCTCATCCCTGACCACCGGAGATCCGGACGATGCCCGCATGTCGATGGGTAGCAGGTAGTTTGCCGTGCCCAGTTGCACGCCATGCCCGGCGAAATAGAAGACGACCTCGTCACCCCCGTTAAGCATGCCGCGAAAGTTTCGCAGGATCGATTTCATCCCGCGTTCGTCGACATTGAAGTTCAGGAACACTTGGAACCCTGCCGATTCGAGCTTCTCCGCGATCGCCTTGGCATCGGTGGAGGCATTCTTCAGAGACGGCAGGTTGACGTAGTCATTGTTCCCGATCACCAGAGCCAGGCGATTCCGTGTCGTGTCGACGGCATTTTCGGATGTCTTTTGATCGGTCTGCGCCTGCAGGGCAGCCAGCTTCTCACGCATCTGCGCCAACTCAGCCTTCATCGCATCGGCATCGCCTGACGAGTCTTTTGTGCGCTCGGGGCGCGAGGCGGGCATCGACGATTCCGCAACTGCCGCTGAACTCTTTGTCTGCGGGGTTGCGGCATACGCGCGGCAGTCGCTTGCGCGGTCGGATCGCTCGGATCCAGCCACAGGCGCCAGTTCTCGAGGCCGTGCCTGCTGTTTTGCGGCCGTTACTGACGCTTCTCCGAATCGGCGAGGCGCCTGCCGTCAGGCCGTCAGTTCCCGGCGCTGTTGGGCCGACAAAACGTCAGCGCAATCATTCAACGCGTGGCATTTGCCGCCGAGGCCACGGAGGCAAGGCGGGCCGCAGTCGCGCGCTCGCGGGTCCATGATCAGCCGCGAACGCTCGTCGACGACACGAAATGCCCCGGAGTCACGGAGTACCGTCTCCAAGCCGACCGACGTCAAGGCGGCGCTCACCGGGCCGGCCGCGGACCTCGCCAAGAAGGCCGACCGACAGGGATGCGAGCCAGTGAGCCGCAGGTCTTCCGAGCAAGGATAACTGCGCGCTTCAACCACACCACGAAATGTCAGCGTCGCCCGGCGCGATCGAGAATCGAAAACGACGAGCTCCATGCAATCCGCCTCGGTGTCGGGCTCGGCCAACCCAGCACGCCAGCTTCCAGAACCCGCCGCAGACTCCTCCAGGCAGACAGCAATCCCGTCACCTCGCGCCCCCGACATCCGCGAGTCCACTCTCCACGAGGCCGCGCCGAAAGCGTCCCGCCCTGCCAGAAACAACAGCGACGCGACACACCACAGCAGCACGATTGCGTGCCTTGGAAATCCACGTGACATCCTGCCCCCTGTTCCCTGCGAATGCGCAACGCTCAGAGCAAATGCAACAACCGGTCAAACCAATTCTATGTCGGCAAGCTGCCCGACAGCCGCCTCAGATCCTCAGCCTGGCTCGTCCGGCCGTGGGCATGCCGTTTTCGCCGGATCGGCGCATTCGGCTTGCGAACGGCTTTGCGACGCTCAACTAGCGAAGAAATGCACTCGCTCCTGACCGACGCGATTGCCGGTCAGCCCCGCAGCACTAACGGCTCGGCATATCCCGCACATCGAAGCCCGTGTGGAACTGGGCATCATCCGGAATGACCATCAGGCCCTCGTTCCAGGCCAGCCAGCGCTCGCGCATCTGCTGCAAGCGCTCGGGATGACGTCTGGCCAGATTGGCGCGCTCGCGCGCATCGGTGGCGACGTCGAACAGATACTCGTTGTCATCGATCTTCAGATACTTCCAGGGCCCCTCGCGCAGGGCGCGCTGCGATCGATAGTTCATCCGCCAGTAAAGCGGCCGCTCGAAGGTCTGTTGCGGACGGTCGAGGACCGCGCGCAATGAGACACCATCCAGCGGATAGTCCGGGTTCGGGTTCGCGCCGCCGATCTCGAGCATGGTGGCCGACCAATCCATGGTCATCGCATGCTGGGCCGAGCGGCTGCCGGCAGGAATCACCGCCGGCCAGTGGGCGATCCACGGCACCCGGATGCCTCCCTCCGTGAGGTCCATCTTTCCGCCCACCAGGGGCCAGTTGTCGCTGAAGCGCTCGCCGCCGTTATCACTGGTGAAGACGATCAGGGTGTTCTCGAGCTGGCCGGCCTGGCGCAATGCGGCTAGCAGCCAGCCGATGCCCTCGTCCATGTGGTGGATCATGCGCCGATAGGTATCGACATTGCCGCCGTCCAGATGAAACAGGCGGTTGCCGAGTTCGCGCGACACAGCCTCGTCGTCGCGCGTCTCCCAGGGCCAGTGTGGTGCCGTGTAGTGCAGGCTCAGGAAGAACGGCTTGCCGGCCGCGGCGCCGGGTGCGAGCGCCTCGACCGTCTGAACCGCGCGGCGCGAGAACAGATCGGTCAGGTAGCCGACGTCGCGTCGGGACTCATGGTTCAGGTACAGATCATGATCGCCGCGCGCCGAGCAGTGACTGAAGTAGTCGACGCCGCCGGCCATGATGCCGTAGAACTCATCGTAGCCCGAGGCCAGCGGCCCGAAATACGGCGGATAGCCCAGGTGCCACTTGCCAACCAGAGCGGTGGCGTAGCCGGCCTCCCGCAACAACGACGGCAGGGTTGGAATTTCCGGCGGCAGCCCGAGGCGCGAATCGCCCTTGCTGCTGCTGCTGATCGGCTCTTCGAGAGCCCCCCGCAGGCGATACTGATATCGCATGGTCATCAACGCGAATCTCGTGGGCGAGCAAACCGGCGAGTTCGAGTAGCCGTCGGTCAGGAGCAGGCCGCCTGCCGCGAGGCTGTCGATGTTCGGCGACACCCGCCCGAACGAGGCTTCCCGCCCGCCATAGCAACCGAGATCGGCAAAACCGAGATCATCGGCCACGATATAAATGATGTTCGGACGGTTCATGGTGCGGACTATGCGATGGTCAAAAGGGGGACGCGGTATCCTACCCGCGCTGCCGACCGGCGCCCGTCCCGAGGGTCACAGGCGCCTCCGGCATGCATCACACGGGCGCCTTGGGCGCGCGCACCTATTCTTGCCCTCAGGAGTTCGGCACCCATGAAACGGCTGGCATTGGTCTTTGGTGGTTCGCGCGGCATTGGCGCTGCCTGCGTAGACGCGTTTGCGGAACAAGACTGGGATGTCGCTTACACCCGTACCACCGCGCCCGCGGCGGCCCAGGTCGGCGGCGTGCACGCCTATGGCGCCGATGTCCAGCAAGCCGACCAGGTAGCCAATGTGTTTGCGCAATTGCGGCAGGACTTCGGTCGCGCGCCCGATTGCGTGGTGGTGAACGCCGGCATCAATGTGCCGCCGGCGCCTGTGGGCGAGTTCGATCCGCAGGCATTTCGTCGTCTCGTGGAGGTCAATCTCGTCGGCGCCTTCAATGTGCTGCACGAAGCGGCCCGGCATGTTCGCGATGGCGGCAGCATCATCGGGATCACGACGTCGATGGTTCGCGTCGGCATTCCCGGCGGCGGTCCCTACACGGCCACCAAGGCGGCGGTCGAAAGCCTGCTGCGCAGCATGGCGCGCGAGCTCGCCGGCCGGGGCATACGGGTCAACGGGGTGGCGCCCGGCCCGGTCGATACCGACCTGTTCAATGCCGGCAAGACCGATGAGGCCAAGGCGCGCTCGGCCGCATTGAGCCCGTTCGCGCGCATCGGCCGACCCAGAGAAGTCGCCGAGGTGGTGGCCTTCCTCGCTTCGGAGAAGGCTTCCTGGGTCCATGGCCAGATCATCCAGCCCAACGGTGGCATGGTCTGAGCGCAGCGACTCTCGCAGGTCCGGCAAGAAAAAACGGCCGTCGGTCTCCCGATCGGCCGCTGGACGCTAGCAAGCGCAAGGGCGGAAATGAACACCCGCCCGCGCGAGAACCTCTCGCTTAGTTAGGGCACTCGCCCATGCTGACGGTTTTGCCGGAGGCTGCGGCGGCGGCCGCTTCGCGCTTGACTTCGGCGCGCGTGCGCATCATGCCGGTGGCGGTCGGCGGAGCGGGCACATTCGGGCACTCGCCCACCTCGATCGCCTTGACGCCGGCGGCTTCCATTTCCGCCTTCACTTCGGCCCGGGTCAGCGGTTTGCAGTCGGCCGGCGCGGCACCGGTTGTCGCCGGACACTCGCCATGCCCGCTCTGAGCGAAGGCCGCCCCGGTCAACATCAAACCGACGGCGAAGGGGACGGTAAGCAGCGCTTTGGTTTTCATCATGGAACTCCCTGTTCATCGTGATGCGGAAGAAAAACCTTCCGTACATCGAAGATCAGGCCGTTCCGAATGGAATCAAATGGGATCGAATTCGATTGTTTGATCTAGATCAATTTTTATAGTCTATTTCAATTGCCGACTGTTAATGATAGTTTTTTACGCCCTCATTTGCATTTGTCCCGCCGCGACGAGATGCGTCGCGGGAGCGGCCCGGTCGATTCGGCAAATCGTTGCGATGCGAAGGCCTACAAGAACGAGGCCTGTGCCGTTGAGGCATCAGAGAGCCTTCAGACCCGCCCTTTCCAGGGAATGAGCCAGCGCTCGGCACGGCGCATCAGGATGTCGATCAGATAGCCGATGACGCCGATCAGGATGATGCCCATCAGGACGATGTCGGTGAGCTGGAAGCGTGAGGCCACCATGATCATCATGCCGGCGCCCTTCTCCGCCGCAACCAGTTCCGCCGCCACCACCGTGCCCCAGCAGACCCCCATGGCAACGCGCGCACCGGTGAACAACTCCGGCAGGGAGTTCGGCACGATCACATGGCGCAGCACCTGCCACTTCGATGCGCCCAGCGAATAGGCTGCATGGACCTTGGTAATGCCCACCCCGGAGACGCCGGCGCGCGCGGCGATCGTCATGATCCAGAGCGCGGCCAGGAACAGCAGGATGATCTTGCCGACCTCGCCGATGCCGGCCCAGATGATCACCAGCGGAATCAGGGCAAGCGGAGGCACCGGTCGCATGAATTCGACGATCGGATCGAACCAGCCGCGGAACCAGTCGGACAGGCCCATCGCGTAGCCCAGCGGAATGCCGAGCAATGCGCCGAGAACGAAACCGGCCACCACGCGGAACAGCGACCAACCCAGGTGCTCGGCCAGCGTGAAATTCTGGTAACCGTCACGGGCGATATCGACGATGCGGTGCACCACCGCCTCTGGTGCAGGCAGCCAGATCGGCTCCATCTGCCAGCCCTGCGCGGGCTTGAAGTTCGGCGTGCCTTTGCCGGTCAGCGTCACCTGCCCGGCCGGAACATCGACGGACTCACCGGGCCCGACCGGGTGACCATCGATCGCGACGATCTTTGCGCCCTCGGCGCGCGTCAGCGCGTCGTTGCGATCCACCGGGATCAGGACCGACCGCCAGGCGCCGACCGCGGCCGCATCATCGCGGGCCAGGCCGTCGCCAGGCTCGACGGTTGGCGCCTCCGCCCTGGCATCGACGGGAAACACGCGCACGAACACGGTCGCGTCATCGCGCGAGCCATCGGGTGTCTCGAGCGTGTAAGTGAACCGGGTATCGCCAACGAAGGGCCCTGGCGCATGGAACGGTACCCAACGTGAGCCGGTAAACGCGCCCCATAGCAGAAAGATCGTCAGGACCGAGATCACCGAGGCGCGGCGGTCTGGCCGCACCGCACTTTCGTCGCCGAAGGTGACTGTCTTGAGCGAGCGCAGATCGACGGCCCGGGTCAGCAGCCGCGACAGGAATCTCACCAGCACAAACGCCAGCACGAAGACCGCGACATAGATCAGCAGGATGATCATGCCCCCGACTCCGCGCGCCCCATGATCTCCTCTTCCATCTCCCAGATCATCTCGAGGATTTCCTCGCGCTTTGGCCGGAACGCTTCATGCTGTTTCAGCGCGCGCAGATCACCATCGGCGCCAAGATCAGCGAAGGCAGTTCGAATCCGGTGAATGCGCCCCGGGCGTGGGGCCATGACGATCAGACGCTCGCCCAGCAGCGCTTCTTCCACCGAATGCGTGATCAGGATGATGGTCTTGCCGGTCTCTTCCAGATCTGCAGCACAGCCCCTGCATCTTTTCGCGCGTGAGCGCATCAGGCGCGCCGAGCGGCTCGTCCATGAGGACGACATCCGGATCATTGGCCAGACAGCGGCCTCGCGCTTTGCCAGCACTGCTGCATCCCGCCCGAGAGCTCGCCGTCCGCGCCTTCTCCTTGAACTGGCCCAGGCCGACGATCTCCAGCAGATGATCGACGGTTTCATCGATCTGTTTGCGAGCCATGCCCTTCATGCGCGGGCCGAAGCCGACGTTCTCCCGAACGCTCATCCATTCGAAGAGCGCGCCCTGCTGAAACACCATGCCACGCTCGGCTCCCGGTCCGGTGACCGGCCGGCCATCGAGGCAGACCGAACCGCCGGTGGGCGCGAGGAAGCCCGCGAGAATGTTCAACAGGGTGGATTTTCCACAGCCCGATGGCCCGAGCACCGACACCAGTTCGCCGGCGCGGATCTCCAGATTGACATTCTTCAGCGCCTGCACCGACTCGCCATTGGGCAGGTCGAAGCGCATCGACAGGTCGTCGATCGACAATCCGCTCATGATGTTTCTTCCTACAGCGCGCGAACAGCGGGTCGCGCTTGCGTTTGGCAGGATAGACGCCTCGCAGTAGCGGCAAGATCAGGCCCGCCTGGCCTCGGACAAGCGCTTGGTCTGGTGCCCGCCCAAGACCGCATAGACGCCTGGGACAGACACGCTATTGGGCCCACGCGGGCCGCCACGAGAACGTTCACCACAGGGCGGCCCCACGAACGCGCAGCCCGAGGCACTGACCGAGGCGCAGGCAGAGGCACTGACCGAGGCGCAGGCAGAGGCACCGACCGAGGCATCGACCACGGCGCAAACAGAGGCACCGACCGAGGCACAGACTGACGAGCGGACCCTGCGTGAACCGCAGGGTGCGCACGAGCAGAATCAGCGCGAGGCCGCCTTCAGGGGCGCGATGTTGACCGCGTTGTCATACGTGGGCAGGGCCGCTTTGATGCTGCCCGCCTGCACGAAGACATCGGCCACACCCTTCATGAACTTCTGCACGCCGCCACCGAGCCACTTGCCGCCCAGCTGACCCGAGACGTCCGGGAAAGACATGGTGGCCAACGACTTCTCGGTTGCCGGGCCGTCCATGCCGGACTCCTTGGCGATCATGCTCAGCATCCGGGCCCGGTCCTTGCCGGCCGCCCAGCGCGCATTGGCGTCTGCGGTCACCGCCAGGAACTTGCTCAGGACCTCCTCGTGCTCGGCAGCGAACGAGGCCGGCGCCGAGGTGACATCGAACACCAGGATCCCGAGTTCCTCCTTCTCGGCCCCCGTGAGAAGCACGTTCCCGTGTTCCTTCATCCGGGCCAGCGCGCCGCCCCATCCGCAGGCCATGTCGACCGCCTTCTGGGCAATTGCCGCGGCGCCCTCGGGAGGGGCCATGTTGACGATCTCGAGCTTGGCAAGATCGACCCCGAAGTGCGCCATCTGACGCAGGAAACCGTAGTGCGCGGCCGTTCCCAACGGTACCGCCACCTTCTTGCCGGCGAGCTCTGCGGCATTGGTCTTGTCGATCTCATGATCGGCACGGACGACGCAGTTGTCATTGTCCGAATAGCTGACCGCGATATCGACGATCTGCAGATCCTGACCCGCGGAAGTGGCAACGACAAAGGGCGGCAGCCCCTGGCTGACCGAAATCTGCACGTCGCCGGCGGCCATGGCGGCCGACATCGCGGTGCCGGTGTCGAACGCGCGCCAGTTGACCTTCTTGCCGAGCGCCTTGTCGTAGGCCCCTTCGGCCTTGGCCGCCAGGAACGGCATCGGCCACTCGAGGAAGTAAGCGACGGTGATTTCGTCTTGCGCGACAGCGGCCGACGAGCCCGCCATGATCGCCGCGCCCGCGACGATCGAGTGCCAAAGTTTCTTCATGGATTCTCCTCCGTTCTTATGTTTGAAGCCGGCCAGACGAACCGGCAGACCATGACTACGATGCCTGCGAGCATCCGACGATCAGATCGGGCCGTTGGGCGCCACCAGGATTTTGCCGCCGCGCTCGCCCTGCTGCGCATGCCTGACCGCATCGCGTATCTGCTCGATCGGATAGACATGGCGCACAGGAACATGGGTGGTGGGATCACGCAGCAGGCGGGCCAGCCCCTGATAGAGCGTGCGCACGTCGTCGGCGGAACGCCGTTCGAGAAAGCGACCGAGCATGAACCCGCTGACCGACAGGCCGCGATGGATGAGCTCGTTGCGTACCAGATGCGGATCCTGGCCGCTGGCCGAGCCGAAATGGCAGATCTGGCCTTCGTCGGCCAGACACGAGGCAAGCTGGGCGGTGGCCTCGCCGCCGATCGAATCCAGCCCCAGAGGTATCGAGGCATTGTCGGTTTCGGCCCGAACCCGCGCGGCCAGTTCGCTTCCGGCCAGCACGCAGGCGTCTGCTCCGCGGGTATAGAGATCTTTGAACATCGACTGGCTGCGAACCACGCTGATCGTGCGAATGCCCATCTGCCGCGCCAACGCGATCACCCAGCGTCCGACACTCGAGTTGCCGGCATTCTGAATCACCCAGTCGCCCGGCTCTAGCCGGCGCAGATCGGTCAACAGCAGCAGCGCGGTAGCCGGATTGATACGCAGCATGGCCGCCTGCGCGACATCGGCTTCCGGGTCGATCGGGATCAGATCGGTGGCCGCCACCCGGCGGCGCGCGGTCCAGTTCTCACGCTGCAGATTGATCACCAGATCGCCGACCCGTGGCGAGGCCACGCCAGGGCCGACCGCGATCACCCGGACACATTCGGCCTTCGGGCACGGCCGGTGCAGTGGCGGCGCAACCGATACTGCCCTTGCAGAAATCAGATATCGGCCGGATTGATCGGCAAGGCGATTATCGATGACCGCCTCGCCCGCCTGGGGATCACCAGGATCATGCCGGTCGACACAGCGGACCACCTGCTCGGGGATGCCGTAGGCGTCGATCAATACGCTCTTCATGGGGTGGGGCTCCGGATCATCGGTCAGGCGCTCAAGCCGCGCATCAAGGCGAAGATCCGCTCCCAGTGCCGCTCGCCCGCGGCACGGTGATAGTCGGGTCGCTCGGCGAATGCGAAACCATGCGTGGTGCCAGGATACACCTCGATCTCGGCCTGCCAGCCGGTGTCGGCAATCACCGCGGGCAGCTGCTGCAACACGGCGGCCGGCACCCAGGGATCATGCTCGGCGAAGGCCAGGTAGGTTCGGGCGCGAACCGCGCGCGCATCCTTGTGCGGAGAATCGGCGGCGTCCGAAACGATGCCCACGCCATAGAAGGACGCCACCGCACCGATGTCATCCGGATAGGCGGCCGCCACGGCAACCACGAACTGACCGCTCATGCAGTAACCGACAATACCCACCGGCCCGGACGATGCCACGGAATCGGCACGCGCATGCGCGAGCAGATGGCGGGTGTCCGCCACCACCGCGGCATTGGTCAGTGTGAGCCGGCATTCGTGCATGCGCTCGCGATCGGCATCATGACTGCGGATGCGGCTGCGATCGAACCCGTACTCGCCCTCGCGACCGATCCGATAGTACAGATTGGGCAGCATGACGTAGTAGCCGACCGTGGCCAGGCGGCTGGCCATGTTACGCAACTCGTCGCGCATGCCCGGCGCGTCCATGTAGATGATGACCACCGGCCACGGACCGTCTCCATCCGGGCGGCAGATGAATGTGTCCAGGACACCATCCGCGGTCTTGAGTTCGATCACCGATTCGCGCATGCGAGATCTCCGGTCGAGGGGGCTTGGCGCGCGGCCATCAGGCCGTGATCAGGGAATCGGCGGCCGTCGGCGCAACCTGTTCGGCGGCAGCACTCGCGAGATGGCGTGCGGCGATCCAGCCAAAGGTCATGGCCGGACCGAGCGTGATGCCCCCACCCGGATAATTGCCACCCATGATGCTGGCCGCATCATTGCCCGCCGCATACAGGCCCTCGATCGGGCGGCCCTGTGCGGCGTCAAGCACACGCGAATGTTCGTCCGTGCGCAGGCCGGCAAAGGTGCCCAGATCGCCCACCACCACCTTGACCGCATAGAACGGGACCGCGCTCGACCGGTGCCACACGGATTGGGCTGGTGAGCCGGGTCGCCCAAGGAGCGGTTGTAGGACGTGGAGCCGCGACCAAAGGCCGGATCTTCGCCGCGGGCCGCCGGGCCGTTGAACTCGCGCAGCGTGCGCTCGAACTCGGTGGCATCGAAGCCCGCCGCCCGGGCCAGCTTCGGCGGGTGTGCGCCCGCGCAGCAGATAGCCGCTGCGCAGATACGGGCCCAGGGTAGGGGCGCGGCTGGCGAAGCTTCCAGGCCGTAGCGCCGGATCGTGCGGTGATCGGCAATGAACTACCGCAGATCTCGCCGTCATGGCCGGCCATCGATGCGCGTAGAGCCCCCTGAATGAAATCATGATAGCTGTGCGCTTGACGAAGCGCCTGCCGGAAGCGGTTCACCGCGATGACACCGGGCTTGAGCGGTCGACGAATGTGGAAACACGCCGAAGCCGCCATCCGGCCTGGGCACCTTGACACCGGCACCCAGGCCGCGGCGTGTGGATAGCGCTCTTCGACCACGCCTCCGACCGACTCGCCCAGGGCCAGGCCGTCACCGGTGTTGGATTCCGGCGCCGGTGTCGTGTGCTCCTGACCCGTGGGGCATGCGCAAAGAGTTTGCGACGCCGTTCGATGTCCCAGGGAAAGCCCCCGGCCGCCAGCACCACGCCACGCGCGGCGGAAATTTCGGATGCAACCCCGCCACTCATCACGCGCACCCCGGACACGCGCTCGCCATCGCGCAACAGCCCGGTGACCGCGGTGCCCGCACGCAGTGTGACGCCGGCATCCAGCGCCGAGCGCAGCAGCCGCCCCGCCAGCGCATTGCCGTTGGTAAGCCGCATGCCGCGGCCGTGCAAGAGCTTGTCGCGGCCATAGCGGACCAGCAGCCGCGCCACATGGGTCATCGATCGCAGTGAGCGCGTGGCATTGAAGAAATGCCAGAGTTCCTCGCCCGAGCCGATCATCAGGCCCAGCAAGGTGAGTTCGGGCAGAGGTGGACGCAACTGTTTCAGCGCGGGGCCCAGCTCGCGGCCATCGTAGGGTTCGGCGCAGATGGATCGCCCGCCCGGCTTGCCGCCGGGCGCATCCGGGTGGTAATCGGCAAAGGTCGGGCCGAGCACGAACCGCATTGCGGTCTTGGCCCGAAAGAAATCGACCATCTGCGGCCCGGCCTCGAGGAAGGCATCGACCTTTGCCTGATCATAGAACTCGCCGGTTTCATGGCGCAGATAGCGGCGCGCGTCATCGTCCGAATCCGCCATGCCGGCCGCCTTCTGAAGCGCGTTGCCAGGAATCCAGAGCCAGCCTCCGGAACGGGCCGTGGTGCCGCCGAACACCTCGGCCTTTTCCAGCAACAGCACCTTGAGGCCGCGATGGGCGGAGCTCACGGCGGCCGACAGACCGCCGGCGCCCGATCCGACCACGATCACATCGAATGATTCCCCACCCTGGCTTGCAACCGCCATCATCGGTCTCCTGTCTTGTTCTCGATCACGATTTTGCCAATGAAACTGCGCGACTGCAGCGCACGCAGCGCCTCGGACGCCCGCTCGAGCGGGAAGCGGGCGCCGATCACGGGCGCCATGCCCGGAGCGTGCGCCAGCCCGGCGATCGCGGCGCGGATTCTTTCGCCGGTGCCGGCATCGCGCCGCTGCATCTCGCCCGCCCGCACGCCGAGTATCGCCAGGTTCTTGATCAACGCATGGTTGGTGGCCATCCGGGCGATGCGCCCGCTGGTGAAGCCGACGATCAGGATGGTGCCGCCCCAGCAGACGGCACGCATGGATTCATCGAACATGTCGCCGCCGACGGGATCGAAGACGACATCGACGCCGCGCCCGCCTGTCAGCTGCTTGACCTCTTCGTGCAAGCCGGCCGCCGTGCCCAGACAGGCGCGCACGCCCATCGCACGAAGCGTATCGTGCGCCGCGACATTGCGCGCCGTGGCGATCACCTGCGCGCCGAGCTGGATACCGAGCTGCGCGGCCGCCATGCCCATGCCGCCACTGGCGCCATGGACGAGCAGCCACTGCCCGGCACGCAGATGGGCACGTTCTACCAGCGATGCATAGGCGGTGCTGGCGCCCACGGTATAGGCGGCCGCCTGGCCATCGTCGAGCGACTCGGGAGCGCGCTCCAGGCTGTCCAGCGGCACCAGCGCATGCGTCGCGCAGGCCCCCGTCTTGCCACCGAAGACGACGCGATCACCGACGCGCCATGGTCCCTGCACGCCCTGCCCCAGAGCCTCGACCCGGCCGCAGCCTTCCATGCCGATCACGAACGGCGGCTCGGGGCGGAACTGGTAGCCGCCACGGGTCATCAACAGATCGGGAAAATTGAGGGCGGCCGCGCCAACCCGCACGAGCGCCTGACCGGGGCCGGGCGGCGGCAGGCTCAGCGGCGCGAGCGACACCCCGGCGAGATCTTCTGCGAGCTCGTGACAGATGAGGCCCAGGCTCTGAATATGGTGTCGTTCGACACACTGGCGGGGCCGGCGAGCGGCCCGTTCAGGGGCGATCACCGACAGGGGCGACAAGGGGTGCCCAGTGTACAACGCTCGGGAGCGCCCTCAGAGATGTGCGTCGATCACCCGATGATGCGCCGGCGCCGGCCGCCTGCGCCCCTCGAAGCCGTCAGCGCCAGCACTCGTCCACGGTCAGATTCTGAGACTTGCGACGCCCGGTGCTTTGCAGGGCCAGCCAGCCACAGCGATCCGTGGCACTGGCGCCGACCGGCGTGGCACGGATCGAGTAGGAATCCGGTGTCAGACCGACGACCTGAATCATGTAGCGCGCCGCACCGTCGCGCGGCGATTGCGTCAGCGCCGGCGGCAACGCGACCGCGGCGCCGGTACGGGTGCGATCGTAGGCATTGTTCATCGCATAAAAGCGCTGCATGAACTGGCTCGCCTCCATCATGGTGGCGCGCGCGTCGGCACGTGCCGAACGCAGCATGTATTCAGAGTAATTCGGCAATGCGATCGCCGTCAGGATGGCCATAACCGCCACGGCCACCATCAGCTCGATCAGGGTGAAGCCCGCATTACCGGCGCGAACCGCTCGACTTTTCAACGACATATGCTTACCTCGGAACCGTGTAAATCTGACGCCAGGTGCGCTCGAGCACCCGGCCGTCCAGCTTGGCCGTGGTCTGGCCCAGTGCACGCTGGATCACGATCGTGCCTTCCTTGCCGAACATGATCCGGTCGGCACCATCGGCCTGGGTCTGATACGCGGTGGCTGGAGCATCGGCATCGGTGATCTGACCGTCTCCATTGGTATCGACCAGGGGATCGGTCGACTGACCACCGTTGAGCGCATTGATCAGCACGTTGATCCCGATGGACCCTCCGCCGATGCACGGATCAGCTGGGCCGCCGGTGCCCGGTACCACGGTGCTGAACAACACGAAGCCGCGCACCAACTGAGGCTGATACAGCATGCGCTGCCCGGGCATGATCGTCAGATCGAGCTGCCAGCCCCGATCGCTTGCCCAGTCGATGTGATCGTTCGTTCCCAGATAGAACAGATTGGCGCCGGAACCCGTGGTGCCGGTGAAGCGCTGCTTGATGATCGACCCCGCCGAGGTGACGCGATCCGCCGCCGTGCTGTCCAGATTACCTGGCACCTTGTCCCAGATGCCGAACAGCGATTGCTGGCTGACGTCGGTGAGATGGTCGATCGCATGCAGCTGACCGGTGCCGAAGATCACCATCTGACCGCCCTGCGGATGCACCACGTATTCCGGCGTACCCAGGATCGGCTTGTCCACGTTGGCTGTGGAGGCCGTGAACAATGGCTGTCCGCCCATGCCGACCTTCCAGGCACTGGGCGACGGATCATTCATGTCGAAGCGCCAGAGGTTGCCCAGTTGATCGCCCGCATAGCCGGCCACGATCTGATTGTGCACATTGGTGACCAGACGGACACCGCCCAGCCCGCTGCGTTTGCCGGGCAGGTTGATCTGCTTGAGCAAGGCGCCGGTTCTCAGATCCACCACGAACAGACGCGCCTTGTTGGGCGGGGACCCGGTGTTGCCCTTGTTATCGATGCCATTGCCGAATACGGCCACCCAGCGACCGCCGGTGGTGACCCCGACGGACGGTGGCGAGAAGTTATAGCCCATGTTCTGATGGTCGAACTCCCAGAGCACGGTGCTGGCGCCGAAGCTGGCGGTGTTGGTCACATCCAGGGCGAACACCGAGGTGCCGCCGGCACCGAGCGTGCCGACGAGAATATTGCGCCAGCTGCCCAGATAGGCGTCGGCCTCCGCCAGCGGGCCATCCACATAGAAGCGGTGCTCATACGAAGGCTTGGCGATTTCACCGATTGAGCGAACCAGTTCGTCGGGAATGAATCCGAACACCTCGACACCGGTGCTCGCATTGAAGCCGTGCAACATGCCGTCGTTGCCACCGACGAACAACACCTTGGGCCGGTTCTTCTTGGTCTCGAGGAACTGACGGTAGGTGGTCTTGCCCGGCGTACCATCGGGCAGAAACTGATACTGCTCGTTGAGCAGGTCACCGATCAGGATCGGCGTCGAGTTGACGAAGTCGCCCAGCACACTGGTGGCGTCACGCGACCGGTAGACCGTGCCCTCGAGGGTTCGGTCGCCGCGCAGATAGGCAACCAGCTCGGGGCTGGCCAACGGGCCGAGCAAGCCTTGCAGGTTCAGATCGAGCTGGTCCCAGCGGAAAGGCACCGGCGCGTTGTTGCCGCCGCGACCGAGCCAGATATTGCGATTGGCAGGAGACGGAAGCTTGTTCGAGGCCACCCAGGCATCGCCGATCGGCAGGCCATTGGCATCGAGCCGCTTGGCGGTCACCTCGCCAGACCACTTGCCCGATTTGTAGCTCGGAATGTATTTCATCGTGTTGGCCTCGAGCGTGGCACTGCTGACCGCAGTGCCGCCCTCGGCCGACTGGCGCTCGGCGATCTGCTGCAGGATCGAGGCCAGGGACTCCGCGAACTGGTCCGGATTCGAGGCATTCAGATACTTGCCCCGTGAGTTCACCGCCGCGTGCCAGAGATCATCGATCGTCGTGGACGAACCACCGGTGACGAAAGGCCAGTTCAAGGCACCGGACTGCAGCCGCGGCAGATCCGTTTCCGCATTGAGCGAACCATTGACACCGAAACCCACGGTGAACTGCACCAGGTTCTGCCAGAACGCCGGGCTGTCGCTGTCCGGGGTCACGCGATTGTCCAGATCCGGCCGCAGATCGCGATACCAGTAATACATCGCCACATCGGCGAGATTGTCACCGTCCGAATCCATGAATGGACGGATCGGCGTGTAGCGATAGGACTGCCCACCCGGCCCGCTGATCACCGGGCCATTGGAACCGTCCACATTGGCCCGTGCGGCAGACGTGGACGCTGCCGCCCCGTTCCAGTAACCATCGGTCATCAGGATGTGATACGACTTGCGGCACTCCAGATGCGGGGTGTTGTCATTGCTGCCCGGCGACTCCCCCCAGGGACCGCGATTGTCGGATCGTTCGAAGTAGCGGCCGACATCATCCATCGCGGCACGCAGCGGTGTGCCGCCGCCGGGAAACTGCGCATGCAGCCAGCTGAAATAGTCGTCGCGGTCAGTGCCGCGAAATGCGCGGACACCGCGCTCGATCGTGCCATGGCTGACCGAATCGATATTGGTTCTTCCCTTGTTGATTCGTCCGTAGCCGACCCGCATCTCCTCGCCCTGTGCGCTGAAGGCACGCGAGGCGGCCGCGATCGCGATATAGATTCGCTTGCGGTAGTAGGTGAACCAGTTGGCGAAGTTCTGATACTCCTGAGCCTGGGTGCAGACACGCGTTCCGCCAGATGCCGGGGCGCAGTCGCTGCGAGAATCAGCGCGAACAAAGGACGTGAAATCCTGAATCGCCACCCGCGTGTAGCTGCCCGCCGAAAACCAATCGCCCCCGTTGTAGACGAAGTAGGTCGCCGGCGTGAATTGGCGCGTGCGGGTCTGACAACTGCCGGCCTCGCACCACGACGCGCTTACGCTCCTGGAACCGGTGATGTCGGTCGTTCCAACACCGGGGCGAATCGGGTCCACGGGTGCCGCGGTCGGCGGTGCGTCGGGCATCGGCGAGCCGTCGCTGTTGTACCAGGGCCGATAGCGGATGTCCGGATCGTAATAGACGAGGTTGTACTGAGGCGATCGGAACCGGGCCGTGAACGAGTCATGGGTGGTTGCGACATAGTCCCACTTGCGCCAGAAGACACCATTGCGCTCGGCCGGATCCCAGCCCAGCTGGCCGCTGCCGGTTCCGCCCGGCATCCGGGTCCAGCGGTCATCCGGCATGAAGTTCCACTCCATCGAGCCGCTGTCATCGAGCGTGAACATCACATTCGGTGCGCCGGCCTTGCCGTCGCGCGAGAGCAGCGGAACCTGGGCCGGTACCGCAAGCGCGGATGCGCAGACGGATGCGAATACCAGCGCAGCCAGGGTGCGGGACAAACGAGTGCGATCGAGTCGAACGAAGATCATGCCTTTGCTCCAGGATGGCCAGGCCATCAGGGGGTGTAGCGAATGGTCGATTGCAGCCAGACTTCGGCACCATTGATGGTGCCGGCGGCGTCTCGGCGAAAGTTCGGTGAGAAACCGCGCGCCGTGATCTGGAAAGCGTCCTCATCCATCGCGCCGCGCACGGCCAGCAGCTCCATGCGCTCGACCATGCACTGCGGGCGCTCGCCGTACTGGACGCTCGCCGCGGCGGAATTGACCACATTGGCCGGCAACGTGGCCACCATGCCCGCGCCAGCCTGCCAGTTCGCCGGCACGTTCCAGGCCGAGGGGCTGTCACTGTTGATGGCCGGCACCGGTTGAATCGGCACGGCGCCCAGACCGCTCATGACCTGCCGTTCGCAGAATCTCAATGCAGCCTCGGCGGCCTGCATGGCCAGCTGGCTCTCACGCATGTTGCCGGAGATCAGGCCGCCGAACATGCCGGTGCGCATCGCCGTGATCGAACTGAGCGCGATCACCGCGAGAAGAATCAACGCAATCGGCAGCGCGATCCCGCGTGCCCGTGCGGGCCTCCGTCTCTCGAGCAGAGAAACCTTGTGCAAGATCGTCTTCATAGCGCAGCGTCACTCGTGTTTCGCAGGTTCACGGTCGTGGTCACGGCCACGCGAACCCGGCGATCTGCGGGGGTGACCGTATTTCCGAAACAGTTGACGTACGGCACCGGAGCATCCGCGACGTTGTCATCACTGCGCAGCTGCAGACACACGCGCACGCTGGTGACCCGATGCCAACGTTGATCGGGTGGCTCCAGCCCGTAGACCGGATGCGCATCGATCTGGGCAGCCGTCAGGTACTCGCGCACCCTGCCCTCGTAAACCGTGTTGCCCCACGGACCGGCCGCCAGCTGGCCGATGCCGTAGGTCAGGCGCATGTCTTCGACATTGCGCACGAGCACCTGCGGCCTGGCGAAGTTGTCACCGCTGCCCGAGCAGACCAGCTGCCCCTCCCCGCCGAGCACACGGACCCAGAAGCGGTTCTCCGCGACATAGAAATTGCCGGCAAACGGCGATGCCTGTGCCGGCAGGGCCTGGCCGAGACAGTCGGTGGGCTGTCCGGGCACCAGCGTCAGCGAATTGAACTGATCCGCCTCATAGGCCACGGCAACGGCATTGGGCTGATTGGCCCCCACGCAGGCGAGCGCGGTGAGCGGCACCGACGGATTGGCGAACGCCGAATCGCAGCCGCGCACCGGCATGCCATTGAAATTGGTGGCGCGCAGGCCGGGAATCCCGTTGATACGCGGCAAGGTGTAGCCGCCCATGCGCAGATGTGAGGACACCAGATTCAGGGCCACCTGCGCGTCCTCGTTGAGCTTGCTCAGGCCGGTCATCGTGCGCCCACCCACGCCATTGCTGGCCACGGTGTTCATGACCGCACCGAGCACGATCAGGCCGAGTACGAGCGAGATCATCAGCTCGACCATCGTGCGGCCGGCCTGCGTGCGTGACGTCGGCGGCACATGCATTCGCGTGTTCATATGATGATCCTGAAATGCATGCAGTTCAGGGCGGTGGCGCCGGCGCCGAGAACTGCTGCCGGGCAGTTCTCGCCGGCCTCGTCGGCGCCCTCGAGCGCCGGGTCACGCCAGATCACCCAGAAGTCCATGGCCCTCACCGGCGACGCCGGCGGCGGCGGCAGCGCCGGGTCCATCAGCGCGAACATGCCGCCCCCCGGGAGTTCATCGACGGCGATGTTGCGCCAGACCGCGATGTCGATGCGGGCCATTTCCTGCGCCGTGCAGTTGCCCGGCATCGCGCACACGGGCACGGCCACCGGGCCGGGGTTGTAGCCGCCTGCGAACTCGTAGTCTCCGGCCAGCGCAGCCGCCGCATTGGCCCGCATGCGATCCACATAGTCGGATGCGAGATGCGTGGCAATCGACTGGAACTGGGCCACCTTGCCGCTGGCCAGTGCCACCGCCTGCATGTTGACGAATGCCAGCATGCCCACCGACAAGACCACCACGGCCATCAGCACTTCGAGCAGCGAGGAACCACGCTGCGCCAGGCCAGAGGCGAATCGTGCGCGACTCGCGCTGCCCGTCCCGCTTTTCGATATCAACATGCTTGATCGAACCTCATCGTGCGCGCGCCGCCCGTGGTGTCCGTGCAAAGGCGTGTGCTCAATGCCTCGACCGTATCGGTGACGCCGCTGCTGCGTGCCAGGAAAGTGAAATCCCGCTGTCCGCCGATGGCGATGCCAATCGGGAAATAGGTGACCGCGACGCCGCCGCCGCCGGCCACACTGCGAATCGAACCCACATTGGTCCAGGCCTGCTGGACCTGGATCACCCGATCACCGGCCTCGATCGCGCCGATCGCACCACCATCGGAGAACACCACCCAACCGCTGCCCCAGTCGTTGGCGCCGCCGTTGCAACTGGGTGAATTCGCATTGGCATTCAAGGATGGGCAGATGGTTACCGGAATGCCGCGCTTGATCGACTCTGCCCGGGCCAGCCGCAGCGCGCTTGCCATGGCGTTGGCGGCATCGGCCGCGGCACGACCGGCACTGAAGTTGGCGAGCTCGGGCAGGCCGGTCGCCAGCAAGATGCCGGTGACCGCGATCACGGTCATCGCCTCGATCAGCGTAAAGCCACGGGCACGGCCCGGAAGAGGAGGTCTCGACATTGCTTTTGTGAAGCCCATAATTTCTGAGCCGACAGTATGTAAAGCCTGTCCCCGCTAGCGGCCTCCCCCCCGCTGAGCGGCAATGCGGGCCGACAGGTGGTCAATGTGCAGGCGCTCGCCTCGATAGGCGAGCGGTCGACCCGCGATCCACGGACGGTCGCCGGCACGGAACGAGCGGCACGGGCCTTCCCGCCGGCTCGGCACCCACTGGCGTCTTGCGCCGACAGGGCGATCCATGCCCATCGAACGCGGCCGATCGGACGTGGCCGGGGCTCTTCGGAGCACAGACCCCGGTAAACTGAGCGCCCGCAGCCGCAGGAGTTCATCCGCCATGCCTCCGGAATCCCCGCCCGGTTTGCTGATCGACACCGACACCGCCCAGTGCCGCTGTGCGTGGAGCGGCCACGATCCGCTCTATCACGCCTATCACGACGAAGAATGGGGGCGGCCGGTCACCGATGACCGGCGGCTGTTCGAGAAGATCTGCCTCGAAGGCTTTCAGTCCGGCCTGTCCTGGCTGACCATCCTGCGCAAGCGCGATGCATTTCGCGAGGTGTTCGCCGACTTCGACTTCACGCGGATCGCAAGGTTTGGCGAAGCGGACATCCAGCGCCTGCTGCTCGATGCACGCATCATCCGCCACCGCGGCAAGATCGAAGCCACCATCAACAACGCCGCGCGTGCAATCGAACTGGCCACCGAGTTCGGATCTCTGGGGGCCTACTTCTGGCAATTCGAACCCGATGATCCCTCGATCGATGAGCCTACCGCCTTCGAGCAGATTCGCGCGCGGGTCACCAGCCCTGCATCCATTGCCATGGCACGCGACCTCAAGCGCAGGGGCTGGCGCTTTGTCGGCCCGACCACAGCCTATGCCTTCATGCAGGCCATGGGCATGGTCAATGACCATATCGCCGGCTGCCATGCGCAGGCGGCCTGCGCTCAGGCTCGTGCCAGGCTGATCCGTCCGCGCGCCGGCCGCTGATCCATGCAAGCAGCCGATCCGCGCCGCGTGCCCACCGCCGTGCGATCGGCCGCCACGGCGACGCGCCGCCGATTGCTCGCATGGATCGGCCTGTTGCCTCTGTCCGCATGCCGCCCCGGGGCGCCCACCGACGGCGTGGGCGCGTCACGAGGCGCCCGCCCCGACGGGCCACAAGGCCCGCTGCTGGTCACCTCGGTGGCCGATGGCGACAGCTTCGAGGTGCGCGACGCCTCTGGCCGGCAATGGCGAATCCGAATGGCCGGCATCGATGCGCCGGAGCGCTCGCAGCCCTATGGCCGCTGGGCCGGGAAACGCCTGGCGGAACTGCTGGGCGACGGCTCCCGGCTCGAGATCTCGGCACTCAAGAACGATGTCTACGGCAGGGTGGTCGCCGATGTCTCGGTTGCCGGGCGGGACATCGGCCAGGCCATGCTCAGCGCCGGCGCCGCCTGGCACTTCCGGCGTTATGCCAACGAGCAGCCCGCCGATCAGCGGCGCCGCTACGCGGACGCCGAGCGCGATGCGCGCGCGGCCCGCATCGGGCTCTGGCGCGACTCCAGGCCCGAACCGCCGTGGGACTACAGAACCAGGCGGCGTCGCACGGACTCGTAAAGCACAACACCGGCAGCGACCGATACATTCAGGCTGCTGACCGCGCCAAGCATCGGAATCGCACCCAGGAAATCGCAGCGCTCGCGCGTCAGGCGCCGCAAACCGCGCCCCTCGGCGCCAAGCACCCAGGCAATCGATCCCGGCAGATCGAGCTCGAACACCGACTGCGGCGCATCGTCGCAGGTGCCGACCGTCCAGATCTCAGCCTCCTGCAATTGATCGATCGCCCTGGACAGGTTGGTCACCATGACATAGGGCACCGACTCGGCCGCGCCACTGGCGGTCTGGACTGCGACATCGGTCAATTGACAGGCATGGTCCTTGGGCGCGATGACCGCCTGGGCACCCGCGCCATCGGCCACGCGCAGGCAGGCGCCCAGATTGCGCGGATCGGTCACACCGTCCAGGATGAGCAGCAGCGCCGGGCCGTCGAGGTCTGCTATCAGCTTCTCGAGGCTCGGCGGCTCGAAGGCCGCCTCGGCGAATGCCACGACGCCCTGATGCCGGCGACTGCGCCCGAGCCGCTCCAGCCGCCTGGACTCCACCTGCAACACCCGCACGCCAGCCTGCTCGGCCCGGCGCAGCAACTCCGCCATGCGCGGATCGGCGCGAGCCTCATCGACATACAGCTCGGTGATCGTCTCCGGCGCCCGCTTCAAGCGCCCGATCACCGCATGGAATCCCACCAATAACATGCCTGTCCCCGCCTTACCTAAACCGACTCAGCCACGCCGGCCACGACGCGGGCCGCGCGGGCTCGCTGCGCCCGCTTTCGACGATGCGCCCTTGACCGGCCTCGCGCGCCCTTTCTTGCGCGCTGCACGGGCCTCGCGCACCTTCGCATCGGGTGCCGGCGCCGCCTTGCGGGTTTTCTTGCGCGCCGTGGAATCCGCCCCGCCCCGCTCGGCCGGCGCCTCGCCCGCGACCAGCCTGAACTCGATGCGTCTGGCTTCGAGATCCACCCGGGCGACCTGGACATCGATCGGGTCGGTCAACCGAAAACGCAGGCCGGTCCGCTCACCGCGTAATTCGTGCCCGGCCTCGTTGTATCGGAAATACTCGCTGCCCAGCTCCGAGACATGAACCATACCCTCGACATAGAGGGAGTCGAGCGTGACGAACACGCCGAACGGCGCCACGCCGGTAATACGCCCCCGGTACTCGTCACCGACGCGGTCACGCATGTACTGCGCCTTCAGCCAGGCCTGGACATCCCGCGATGCGTCATCGGCGCGCCGCTCATTGGCCGAGCAGACCGCACCGACCGCCTGCCATCGCGCATGCACGCGGGCCGCCCGTTCACGGGATGCCGCATCGCCGCCAGACGGGCGCTTGCGCCGCGGGGCAGGCGTCGCCGGCTCTTCGGCCGGCTCGCTCGGCTGTGGCGCAGGTTCATAGCGCCCCCCCCGCAGCAAGGCCTTGATCGAACGATGAACGAGCAGATCGGCGTAACGCCGGATCGGTGACGTGAAGTGCGTATAGGCCGCATATGCCAGGCCGAAGTGGCCGACATTGTCCGGGCTGTAGATGGCCTGCTGCATCGAACGCAGGATCATCGTCTGCAGCAGCAAGGTGTCCGGCCGGTTCGCGATCCGGCGGGTGAGCTCGGCAAAGTCCGAGGGCTGCGGAGAGTCGCCGCCGCCGAGGCTCAGATTCGTGGACTTCAGAAACTCGCGCAGCCGCGTGAGCTTCTCGGCCGTGGGCCCCTCGTGCACACGATAAAGACAGTCATGCTTGTGACGACGCAGCAGATCGGCGGCGCATACATTGGCCGCCAGCATGGCCTCCTCGATGATCCGATGGGCTTCATTGCGGACCACAGGCACGATCCGCGTGATCCTGCCCGCGGGATCCGACTCGATGCGTGTCTCGATCGAATCGAACTCGAGTGCGCCGCGCTCGCCGCGAGCCGCCAGCAGCAGGCGGTAGACCTCGCCGAGCGCCACCAGACGCTGCTCGAGCTGCCCGTCGTCGAGCAATCGCGGGGTAACCGGCAGCGGCTCGTCCGAGCGCCGCCCGGAGAGCAGACCCCAGGCCTCGTCATAGGTGACCCGTGCGGCCGAGTGGATCACGGCCTCATAGAACTGGTAGGCACGCACCTTGCCCTGTTCGTTGATCACCATGTCGCAGACCATCGTCAGGCGATCGCAGGCAGGATTCAGCGAGCACAGGCCGTTGGAGAGCTTTTCCGGCAGCATCGGGATGACCCGGCGCGGAAAGTAGACCGAGGTGGTGCGCTCGGCCGCCGCCACCTCCAGCGCGGACCCCGGGCGAACATAATGGGAGACGTCCGCGATCGCGACCAGCAGCCGGTAGCCGTTGCGCCTTGGCCGCTTGCCCGATGTGAGACTGGGCTCGCAATAAACGGCATCGTCGAAGTCGCGCGCGTCGGCGCCGTCGATGGTGACGAACGGCACATCACGCAGATCGACACGGCCGTCGAAATCGGGCGCTTCGAGCTCCTCGGGGAGCGCCTCGGCCTGTACCGTCGCCGCCGGATCGAACTCATGCGGAACATCGAACTTGCGCACCGCGATCTCGATCTCCATCCCGGGATCACCGAGGTCACCGAGTACTTCGCGGATCTGGCCGATCGGCTGCAACTGGCGGGTGGGCGGCTCGATCACCTCGCAGGTGACGATCTGACCGTGTCTGGCCTCGCCGGTGTGCCCCGGCGCGATCAGGATGTCATGCTTGATGCGGTTGTCCTCGGGAACCACGATGGCCACACCGCGCTCATTGAGGAAGCGCCCGACCAGAAGCCGGTTGGCGCGCTCGGTCACCTCGACGATGGCGGCTTCCTCGCGGCCACGACCATCGACGCCGGCCAGCTTCACCAGGACCCGGTCGCCATGCATGACCTTGTCCATCTGCGGCGGTGGCAGAAACAGGTCTGGCCCGCCTTCGTCGCGACGTACGAATCCGAATCCGTCGCGATGACCGATGACCTTGCCGGCAATGAAATCCAGTTTGCTCGCCAGCAGCAGAACCCCCTTGCGATTGGGCAGGAGCTGCCCGTCGCGCTCCATGGCGGCCAGCCGCCGCTCGAGGATCTGCCGATGCTCTGGCTCCAGGACACCGAGACGCTGGGCCAGCGCATCCGGCGTCATTGGCCGATCCGCCGCGCGCAATGATTCGAGAATCTTTTCGCGCGACGGCGGCGACCAGGCGCGCTCGAGCGTCACCATGCGGCGCCCGCCGCGGTTCGCGCATGCGCTTGCGGTAGATCGCGCGGACGCGCGTCATCGCGGCCGGCGTGTATTCGATTTGACAAATTGCCCCGCATCATTAAACTTCGCCTCTCTTTGGCCCGAGCGGGCCATCGACCGTGGCGGTCATAGTGCCATGTTTCGAGAATCCGCCGGTCCTCGAGTGCCAGCCCAGATGGCGGAATTGGTAGACGCGCTAGGTTCAGGTCCTAGTGGTGGAAACACTGTGGAGGTTCGAGTCCTCTTCTGGGCACCAGATTCAAAAGGCCGACGACAGTCGGCCTTTTCCATTTGAAGGCCCAGAAAGCAAAGCACCTGCGTGCTTTGCGTGAGGACGAGAAGGGCCCGGCCTACCAGCCGGGCCGGGCCGGCGGTACGTGGGCGAGTCCTCTTCTGGGCACCAGATTCAAAAGGCCGACGACAGTCGGCCTTTTCCATTTGGAATCCCGGAAAGGGAACGCCCTGCGAAGCCTGCCTCAACCCCATCGGGTCTTCAGATCCGAAGGACCCAGGTGGTCGTAGGTCTCGAACGGCTGGTGAATCCATGGATTGGTCGGCAGAACCTCGAGTTCGTAATCGGGCACTGTTTCCGAGAGCCCCTTGCGCCAGATGACCGCACTGCGGATTTCTTCGAGCTGCGAATACCGTTGCAGCAATTCGTCCTGCACACGCTTGAGCGTCAGCCCGGAATCGGCCAGATCATCGACCAGCAACCAACGCGAGCCGGGCAGCGGTTGGGCGCTGGTCAGGTGCTCGGAAATATAGAGCCGACTCTGTGTGGTGCCAGCCTTCTCGCGGTAGGAACTGGTGAACAGCACGCCCAGCGGCTTGCGAAACACCCGCGAGAGCACATCGCCGGGCCGCAGTCCGCCGCGGGCCAGACAGACGATCGCGTCGAACTCCCAGCCCGAATCGTAGATTCGGACCGCGAGCTTCTCGATCAAGCGGTTGTATTCATCCCAGGAAACATGCAAATCGTTCATCAGCCCGCTCGCGCGATATCGAAGGGGTGACGACGCAGGATCGTGGCATCGCGGTCGGGGCCGGTGGAGATGATGTCGATCGGCACGCCGATCAGGGACTGCAGGCGCTCGATATAGGCCTGCGCGGCCGCTGGCAGGTCTTCATGGCGAGTCACCCCGAAGGTGTTGGCCTGCCAGCCGGGCATGGATTCGTAGACCGGCTCGCAACGCGCGAGCTTCTCCGAACCCAGAGGCAGCAGATCGATCTCCTGCCCGTCGAGCCGGTAGCCGGTACAGATCCTGACTTCCTCGAGCGTGTCCAGTACATCGAGCTTGGTCAGGCACAGAGACCCGACGCCATTGATCTGCACCGAACGACGCAGTGCGGGGACATCGAACCAGCCACAACGGCGGGCGCGGCCCGTGACCGACCCGAATTCCTTGCCCCGGCTGGCCAGTGTCTTGCCGGTCTCGTCCGTGAGTTCGGTTGGGAACGGCCCGGAGCCGACGCGGGTGGTGTAGGCCTTCACGATCCCCAGCACCAGGCCGAGCGCACGCGGCCCGACGCCGGCGCCAGCGGCCGCGGCCCCGGCCACGCAGTTCGAACTGGTGACGAACGGATAGGTACCATGGTCGACATCGAGCAGCGCACCCTGTGCCCCTTCGAACAAAAGCAGTTCGTCGCGTTGCATCGCCTGATGCAGCAGCGCGGGAACATCGGCCACCAGGGGTCTGATCTGCTCGGCCTGTTGCAGCAACTGATCGGCGACCGCATCGGCATCGAGCGCCTCGGCGCCGAGCTGACGCGTGAGCACGAAATTGTGCAGTTCGAGGTTCTCGGCCAGGCGCGCACGAAAGCGCTGCGGATCATAGAGATCCTGGATGCGCAGTGCGCGCCGGCCCACCTTGTCTTCATAGGCCGGGCCGATACCGCGGCCGGTGGTGCCGATGCGCCCCTCACCGCGTTGACGCTCGCGCGCCTGATCGAGCGCCACATGATGCGGCAGAATCAACGGACAGGTTTCACTGATGCGCAGGCGCTCGCGCACCTTGACACCTGCCGCCTCGAGTTCGGCAATCTCCTCGAGCAGCGCCGAAGGCGACACCACCACACCGTTACCGATGTAGCAGGTGACATTCTCGCGCAGGATTCCCGATGGAATCAGACGCAGAATCTGCCGCCGCTCGCCGATGACCAAGGTGTGGCCGGCATTGTGCCCCCTGGAAGCGCACCACGCCACTGACCGCCTCGGTCAGCCAGTCGACGATCTTGCCCTTGCCTTCATCGCCCCACTGGGTGCCGATGATCACCACGCTCTTGCTCATTCCCGCCCTATCAAGTCGATGACTTCCCATCGTCCGTCGCGCTCGACGAGCTCGAACGCGCAGTCGAATTCCTGCGGCTCGGGCTCATGACCCGGCAACGCCTGCACAACGATATCTCCACTGCTACGCAGCGCGGCAATCGCCACCCGTAATGCCGCATCATCGACCCAGGGCGCTCTGATCGCCTTGGGCCGGACACCCGTCCCCGCGCCCCCCGCGAGCGCCACCAGGGTCCGGAGCTCGAGCGAGAAGCCCACGGCCGGACGCGCCCGCCCGAAGGCGGCACCGATGCCATCGTAGCGACCGCCCCGGGCCAGAGCCTCGGCATGCATCGCATGGCCGTTGGCCCCGGCACCGAAGGCCGCGAAGCTGACACCGCTGTAATAATGATAGCCCTGCAGATCGGCCAGATCGATCGACAGTTCCACGCCACCCAGGCGCCCCCATAGGGCGGAACCGATCAACTCGGCGAGATCGGCGAGCGCTGCATCGATCGCCGCCGAACGCGGCAGCACCCGCCTGGCCTCGTCGAGCACGCGCATGTCGCCGGGCCCGACCGGGCCATACAGAGACGGCAGCGCCACCAAGGCATCACGCACCTGGGCCGGGCAATCGACCAGCATCCGTTTCAGCCCGCTGGCATCCTTCTGGACCAGCAGACCATAGAGTTCGTCGGCATCGAAGCCGGCGGGCGGCCACTGCCCGCTCGAGCCCGCCATTGCCAGCAAGGCCGGCACCAGTGCCGAATGCGCCAGATCGAGACGCAACTCCCGCATGCCGGCCAGCCGCAGCGACTCGAGCATCAGTTCGAGAATTTCCAGATCGGCTTCCAGCCCCCGATGGCCAAAAAGCTCCGCGCCCAGTTGAACGGGTTCGCGCGTCGCGCGCAATGCACTGGGCAGGGTGTGCAACACCGAACCGGCATAACAGAGGCGGGTCGTGCCCTCATGATTGAGCATGTGCGCATCGATACGCGCCGCCTGTGGCGTCATGTCGGCCCGCACACCGAGGGTGAGCCCGGTGAGCTGATCCACGGTCTTGAAGGTGCGCAAGGCCATGCGACTGCCAGAACCGGTCAGGAGTGCATCGAGATTCTCGATCAGCGGCGGCGAGATCAGTTCGTAGCCATAGGCCCGGCAGTGATCCAGAAGCGTGCGACGCAGATCTTCGATCTGGCGCGCTTCGACCGGCAGTGCGTCGGAGATATTGGGGGGTAGCTGCCAGCGGGGCATGACGGTCGGGATACGGGGCAAAACCGCGTATTGTAACAGCCGGGTTTGCAGCTTTTTGCGATATGCGCCAGGCCCGATCGCCGGCCCCGGCCCCGCTCAGACCAGCATCAGCACGATCAGGCCCAGCATGATCGCAGCCAGACCCATGAAGCGGATCTGACCATCACGCAGGGTGGCGATGCGGGCGAACAACTCGCGCCACTGGCCCGGCGCCAGAAAAGGCATCAGCCCCTCGAACAGCAACATCAGCCCGAGCGCAGCGAGCAGGTTGGACCCGCTCATTTCGCGGGATCAGGCGTGGCGTCCAGATGATCGCGGCGGAAATACTTGAAGAACTCGGAACTGGGGTCCAGCACCAACAGGTCGCTGCGATCGCGAAACGTGTTGCGATAGGCCTCCAGACTGCGATAGAACTCGGCGAACTCCGGGTCGACGCTGAAGGCGCCGGCGTAGATGCTGGCGCCCGTCGCATCGCCCTCGCCTCGCACCTTCTGCGCATCACGATTGGCCTCGGCGAGAATCACCTCGCGCTGGCGCTCGGCATCGGCACGGATCTTCTCGGACTCGGCCGAGCCCGTGGCGCGACGCTCGTTGGCCACGCGCTTACGCTCGGACTGCATGCGCGCGAACACGCGCTCCTGAACATTGGCTTCGAAGTCGACCCGTTTCAGGCGGACATCGACGATCTTGACGCCGATCGTGTCGGAGTCTCGGTCGAGCTTGCTGCGTACCCGCTCCATGAGCTTGTCACGCTGCAGCGAAATGACATCGGACACGGTCAGCTTGGCCACCTCGTTTTGCAGGGCGTCACGCAGACTGCGCACGATGCGGTCGGTGGCGATACGCTCGCTGCCCAGCGCCGAGACCACGTACTGGCGTGGATCCGAGATGCGCCACTTCACGTAGTAGTTCAACACGAGGTTGAGCTTCTCTGCCGTGACGAAGCGATCGGATTCGGCGGTGTCGATCGTCAGAATGCGCTTGTCGAGGAAATCGATATTCTGAAACGGCGCGGGCCACTTGAAGTACAGGCCGGGCTTGTCGATGACCTCACGGATCTCGCCCAACGCGAAACGCACCGCGAACTGACGCTGGTCTACACGGAAGAACATCGTCGAGGCGATCAGCAGGAGCACGACCAGCACGACGGCCAGGGTGAAAACACGATTCATGATTGGTGATCCTGTTCAGCGGCCAAGGTCACGATCACGTCCGAAACGCACCGCTTCGCGGTCGCGTGAACGACTGACCGACTGCCCGTATTCAAGCGCGGTGGACGCCGCCTGGGCCGCCTGGGCCGCCGCATCCGTGGCCGAACTCTGTGCAGCCCTGCCATCCATCAGACGGTCGACCGGCAGATAGAGAAGGCTCTTCGAAGATGAGTCGATGACGAGCTTGCTGCTGTTGCGCAGAACCTGCTGCATGGTCTCGATATAGAGGCGATCACGGGTCACCTGCGGCGCCTTCTTGTACTCGGTCAGCAGTTGCGAGAAACGCGCCGCGTCACCGTCGGCGGTGGCCACTGCGGATGCCTTGTAGCCTCGGCCTCCTGCATGATGCGCGCCGCCGCGCCGCGCGCCCGCGGAATCACATCATTCGCATAGGCCTGGCCCTCGTTGATCAATCGCTCACGATCCTGCGCGGCCTTGTTGGCGTCTTCGAAGGCCTCCTGCACCTGCTCGGGCGGCTGCACCTGCTGAATGGTGACATCGACGATCGTGACACCGGAGCCGTAGCGATCGAGGATCTGCTGCACCAGCCGGCTCGCATCTCGCGCGACCTTCTCTTTTTCTTCGAACAGGACCTGGTCGATGCCGGTGCGCCCGACGATCTCGCGCATCGCGGCTTCACCGGCCTGGCGCACGATTTCCTCGGGCACTGTCATGCGGTTGTTGAACAGGAAATCGGCCGGCCCACTGACCCGGTATTGCATGGCGAACTGGATATCGACGATGCTCTGGTCGAGCGTGAGCATCAGCGATTCACGCAGGGTCTTGCGACGCACCTCGTTGCGATAGCCGACCTCCACAGTGCGCAGCTGCTGCGTGTTGACCAGCTCGTGCGATTCGATCGGGTACGGCAGTCGCCAGTTCACACCGGCCTGATCGATCTGCTTGGTGAACTGACCAAAGCGCAGCACGATCGAGGATTGTCCTTCCTGGATGATGTAAAAGCCGCTTCCCAGCCAGAGCAACAGCGCAACCGCCAGCAACACCGCCAGGCCCAGGCCGGCACCACGCATCGTCGGGCCGCCGGTCTGGTCGGGGCCGTTGGGTGGCCCCTGACGGCCACCGCGGCCGAACATACCGTTCAGCCGGCGGTTCAGATCACGCCAGAGCTCGTCGAGATCGGGGGGCCCGTCACCCTGGCCATCGCCGCCGGGGCGTTGATTGTTGTTATTGCTGCCTTGTTGATTTCTACCCCAGCCCGGATCGTTCAGGGAGGGAAACACATGTGCCAGCTTTCGCATCTCGTCGGTTTCGTCGGGAAAGGGAATGGAGAACTCGCTTGGCGAGTGGGCATCACGGTTGGTCGACATCCGGTGCCGGATCGGCCGCGGAACGCCAGTCGCTGGAATCATCGGCTCCGTGGGCTGTGCCTGCCTCGCCAGGTGTTGCAATTGCCGGGTCTGTCGCAGACTGCGCCCCAACCTGACCGGCGATCGCGGCCTTGAGAACGTCGATACCGACCCCCGTCAATGCGCTGACCGGAACCTGGGCGATGCTATCACAGGGGGGTGGCCCGAAGCCCTTCGTTGCCTGCGGCAATCGGGTCGCCGGCAGCATGCCGTGCTCGAGTCGGTCGCACTTGTTGAACACCTCGATGACCGGAATCCGATCGGCATCGATTTCATGCAGAACGCGCTGCACCTGTTCGATCTGCTCGGCGCGATCCGCGGCCGAGGCATCGATCACATGCAGAAGCAGATCCGCCTGCGCGGTTTCCTCGAGGGTTGCCTTGAAGGCATCGACCAGCGCGTGCGGCAGATCGCGCACGAAGCCAACCGTGTCGGAGAGCATCAACTCCACGCCGGGCGCGATCATGACGCGCCTGGTGAGGGTGTCCAGCGTGGCGAACAACTGATCCGCAGACAAGGTGTCGGCGCCGGCCAGGCGATTGAACAAGGTGGACTTGCCCGCGTTCGTGTAGCCGACCAGGGACACGCGAAAAGCGCCCGAACGGTCACGCGCACGGCGGCGGTTCGCGCGTTGCCGACGCACCTGTTCCAGTTCGGCACGCAGTCGCTTCACGCGCGCGCGCAGCATCCGGCGATCGAGTTCGACCTGCTTCTCCCCGGGGCCGCCGCGCGCACCAATGCCGCCGCGCTGCCGCTCGAGGTGGGTCCAGCCACGCACCAGGCGGGCGCTCAGATGCTCGAGACGGGCCAACTCCACCTGCAGTTTTCCTTCCCGGCTCTGGGCACGGCGCGAGAAGATCTCCAGGATCAGCTCGGTGCGATCGAGCACCGGCAGATCCCACTGTTGGCCGAGATTGCGCTGTTGCACCGGGCCGAGCGGGTTGTCGAAGATGACGACTTCGACCGGATCGGCCTGCAGCGCCTCGCCGATACGCTCACAGGCGCCACGACCGATGTATAAGGCCGCATCCGGCCTCGCGCGACGCAGCACGTGGCGCGCGCACACGCGAAAACCGGCCGACTCGGCGAGCGCGGCCAGTTCATCGAGATTGGATTCGTCGTAGGGCCGCCCCGCCGGCCCGACACCGACCAGCACGCAGGTGGGTCGGTCATCCTCATCCCCGGATTGGGGATCGCGCGCGGCGCGCGCGCCAGACATCATTCGTCGGTCTGGCCTTCCGCCTGGAATGTCACGGGTTTACCGGGCACGACGGTCGAGATCGCGTGCTTATAGACCATCTGGGTCACGGTATTTCGCAACAGCACGACGTACTGATCGAACGAATCGATCTGGCCCTGGAGTTTGATACCGTTGACCAGGTAGATCGAGACGGGGACATGTTCCTTGCGCAGCAGATTGAGGAACGGGTCTTGTAGAAGCTGCCCTTTGTTGCTCATGAAAGCTCCAGCGTCATTCTTATGATCGAGGATTGTTAGGATTGCGACGCATGTGTTCCCTCAAGAACCTGTGTAGGGAGGCGCAACGCGCTGTTTATGCTAACCGAATTCCGGTAGCCGTCGACTGATCATCACGGATTGTGGCGGCCCGACGCGATCGATCGAACGACGAACGTCGTAGTTGACGCTCATGCACAACAGTTGTGTGCGAAATAGCGGAAAACCCCTGCCAATTCGCCAGATCAGCCTGACTTTGCATAGGGATTGCGGCCGGTGCGCAACTCGATGCGCAGCGGCGTGCCCTCGAGACCGAACTCCCGCCTGAACACCCCTTCGAGGTAGCGCCGATAGGCGTCCGGCACATGATCCAGCGCCGAGCCGTGAATCACGATCACCGGCGGATTGCGTCCGCCCTGGTGGGCGTAGCGCAACTTCGGACGCACCATGCCCTTGCGGGGCGGTTGCTGCTTGGCCACCGCCGCCTGCAGGGCGCGGGTGAGTTTAGGGGTCGACAGGGGCTTGATCGCTGCGTGCCAGGCCTCGTCGGCGGCACGCATGATCGCACTCAGGCCCTGGCCGTGTAGGGCCGATACGAATAAGAATCGCGCGAAGGACAGGAAATGGAACTTTCGTTCCAGCGTCTGCTTGAGCCAATCGCGCTCGCCGCCGTCCAGGGCGTCCCACTTGTTGACGGCCACCACCAGCGCCCTGCCCGCCTCCAGCACATATCCCGCCAGGCGCGTGTCCTGCTCGGCAATGCCCTCGGTGGCGTCGATCAGGAGCACGCAGACGTGAGCCGCCTCGATCGCCTGCAAGGCCTTGATCACCGAGAACTTCTCGATGGCCTCGCTGACCCGGCTGCGTCGGCGTACGCCGGCCGTGTCGATCAGCTCATAAGCACGCCCGCGGTGCTCGAATGGCACCGTGACCGAATCGCGCGTGGTACCCGGGAGGTCGAAGGCCACCAGCCTTTCCTCTCCGAGCAAGGCATTGATCAGGGTGGACTTGCCGGCATTGGGCCGGCCCACCACCGCGATCTTGACCGGTCCGCGCGGGACCTCATCCTGATTGGGATCGTCCGCAGGCGCATCGACGGATTCGATCGCGGCGAGGCCGTCGACGGCGCCCTCGGCCGCTTCGCCGGGGTTGTGATCCTCGGTGTCGGTGGCCTCGACATACTGGGCGAGCGCATACTCGATCATGCCCGGGACACCGTCGCCATGGGCCGACGAAATGACCACCGGTTCGCCCAGGCCCAGCGGATGAAACTCGGCCGCCACCGCAGCGCTGGGCATGCCCTCGGCCTTGTTGACCACGAGAATCACCCGCTCGCCGAAGCGTCGCAATTCCTGGGCGATGTCCTGGTCGTGCGGGGTCAGCCCGTCGCGGGCGTCCACCATGAACAGAATGCGATCCGCCTCGACCAGGGCCTGACGCGTCTGGCGGGCGGCCTCGATCTCGTTGCGGGTGTCGAGCATCACCGCCCGCGAATTTTGCGAGACCTGGCTCAGGGCCATCCCGAGTTCGCGCATCATCCCGGCGGCCGAATCATCGAAGGGCTTGGTCAGATCACAGGCGGCCAGATCGCGGGCGAAGCGCTCGATATTGCGCACCGGCCGCGCGATCACCGCGCGCAGCGCCATGGCGATCAGCCCGCTCAGGATCGGCAACTCGACCAGCAACGCCCAGGCAGGCAGGCCGAGGCGCTCGCTAGCGGCACCCGCGCCCAGCAGGACCGCCACGGCCACCGTCGCCAACACGCCAAGACGGCCTTCCATGCCCAGGGTCAACAACCTCCTGGCACGGCCGAGCAAGGTATCGCGCCAGACCTGGCCTTCGGAGATCTTGTGCAGCAGGCGGCCGGCTTCATGCTCGGCGCGCATCGTCGCGTACAACTGCTCGGCCGCTGCCACTTCCTCGCGACTGGGCACCGAACGCACCGAGAGATAGCCCACGATGCGTTCGCCGTGCCGCAACGGCGTGACATTGGCGCTTACCCAGTAGTGATCACCGTTCTTGCGACGATTCTTCACGTACGCGCGCCAGAGCCTGCCCTTCTGAATCGTGTCCCAGAGATCCCGGAACGCCTCCTCCGGCATGTCCGGATGACGGATCAGGTTGTGTGGCTGACCGATCAGTTCGTCCTCGGTGAATCCCGAGGCTTCGATGAAAGCCTGATTGCAGGTCAGGATACGACCCTTGTCGTCGGTGGTGGACACGAGCGCCTGATCATGGCTAAGCCGATACTCGACGTTGGTGACCGGAAGATTCTTGCGCATGGCGATCCTCAGGGGATGTCCACGGGGGACATGGAGACACGGGCCGGACGACTGAGATCCGGCGTCTGACTCCACTTTATTCGTCCCATTTGGCCCTTTAGGATCGAAAAACGGCAACAAACACGGGCGAATCCGGATTCTGTCGCATCCAGACCCCAACAATTGGGGAGAACTTTCGCGAATGCGGGCGTTATCGCGCCGCAGGCACCGGTTGCCATGTCTCAGTGCGCCTCCGCGCGCGCCCGTCGTGCCTTGGCCTCGCGTCGAAGCGCCGCACCGTCGATCGCGCGCTCGGCCTGCAGATCGCGGCCAGACACCTTGAACAGGCGCAGGGTATCGGCCAGGCCGTCGGCTTGTTCGCCCAGGGCACTGGCCGAGCCGGTCAGTTCGCTGACCATCTCGCCATTGCGTTGTGTGAGCGCATCCATGTGGCCGATCGACTCATTGACCTGCGAGATTCCGTCGCTCTGCTCCGAGGCGGCATCAGCGATCGCCACGGCCAGCCGGCCCATCTCCTGCACCGCCTGCAACGCTTCGTCGATCGTCTCGCGCGCCGCATGAGTGACCACCAGCCCGGCCTGTACCCGGTCGCCCGCCTGGGCGATCAGATGTCGGATCTCCTTGGCCGCGCCCGCGCTGCGTTGCGCCAGCGCCCGCACCTCGGCGGCAACGACCGCAAAGCCGCGACCTTGCTCGCCCGCGCGCGCCGCCTCCACCGAGGCATTGAGCGCGAGGATGTTGGTCTGAAATGCAATGCCCTCGATCACCTGGATGATGTCGGTCACCCGCTCCGAGGCGGAGCCGATCTGATCCATGGTCTGCACCACCTCGCCGACCGCGCGCTGACTGCGGTCGGTGATCGTGCCGACGTCGCGCGACATATCGGCGGCCTGGCGTGCTTGTTCCGCCGTGGAACGAACCGAGGCGGTCATCTGCTCCATCGCGCTGGCGGTCTGCTCGAGCGCACCGGTCTGGGTATCTGTGCGGCTGGACAGTTCGTCCTTGGCCGCGCTCAATCGGCCGGTGGTCTGGCGTAGTGCCTCGATCTCGCGCCGCGTGTCGCTCATCACGGCATGAATGTTGAAACAGATCTGGCCCAGCGCCATGCTCATCGCCCGGAACATGTCGCCGGCCATCGGTGCATGGTGATCCGTCAGATCGCAGGCGGCCAGCCGTGCCGCGTAACGCGCCATGCTTCGCAGGGGTTGCCACCAGAGGCGGGTCAGGGTGACGAAGCCGGTCAGCCCGAGCAGCAAGGCCTGCACGAGCGCAGCCCAGACCGCGGGCAGGAGTGCCTGGGCCGCCAGCGCGCTCAGGAAGGTGGTAACCGCCATGCCGGCGGCCAACCAGTAGCGTTGGGCGGAGGCTCCCGGCGACAGAAAGCCCTTGATCCGGCCGGCCAGGGTATCGCGCCAGATTCGTCCGGCGCGCACGCGATGAATCAGCCGGCCGTTGTCGGCTTCCTTGCGCATGGTGGCGTACAAGGCCTCGCAGGCATCGATCTGCTGGCGGCTCGGCAGACCTCGCACCGACAGGTAACTGACGATACGATCGCCATCGTAGAGCGGGGTCACATTGGCGACGACCCAGTAATGATCACCATTCTTGCGCCGGTTCTTGACCACGCCCTGCCAGAGCTGGCCGCGCTCGATCGTCGCCCACAAATCACGAAACGCCTCCTCGGGCATGTCCGGATGGCGGATCAGATTGTGGGGCTGACCCATCAACTCATCGCGCGTATAGCCCGATGCCTCGCAGAACGCATCGTTGCAGTAAGTAATCCGTCCCTTGGTGTCGGTGGTCGAGACCAGCTGGGTCTTTTCGTCGAGACGGTATTCGATGCCGGTGACCGGCAGATTCTTGCGCATTCGATCGGCTCCGCTGCCCTGTGCGCTGGAGCGTCGCTTGCGGCGCCGCCACGCACTCGGACACATGAAACGGTCGCGCCCCACGGGACACGAGTCGCGCACCGGTAGACACGATTCCCGGGGCCGATTCAGAGCGAATCGACGCGCGCCCCCCATGCCCCGGAGGCGCCGAACGGGTCACTTTACGGTGACATCGACGCGCCGATTCTGGCCAGCAGGGATGCGCGGATATCGGGCCATCATCCGTGCGCGCCCTGCTCATTTCGTTTCTTTAGCCGGCCAGCCTGCCCACCACGGCCGTTCAGCGGGCGCCAGGGCCGCCGGGCAACAGCCGCACACTCAGCGTGAGGGGGCCGCCTGTTGGTCAAAGAATGAACCGGTGCGCGGCAATTGGGGCAGACGCAACTCGAACGGCACGCTGCGCACCCGCCGGGATCGCTGACCGGCCACCAGCATGCCCTCGAAGCGGCTGGGCATCGGATTCGGCGACAAGGGCACGGCATCATCGGCCGAATAGACCGCGATGAACAGCGTGCGCGGACGCCGGGCATGATTCGGCGCCGAGCCGTGCAACAGGCGGGTGTGCATCAGACACACCGATCCCGCGGGCCCGTGGCATATCCGCGCCCGTGCGCGGCTGCTGGCCTCGATCTCGGCCGACACGGCGCCGGTGAAGACATCGTCATGCCAGAGCGAATAGATGTCTTCGCGGTGCGAGCCGGGCAGGACCTCGAGCGGACCGTTTTCCGCGTCGACATCGTCGATCATGACCAGCGCGGTGATCACGTCGTCATTGCTGTGCGGGGTGAACGGGAAATCCTGGTGCCAGCGCACGGCCGTATGGCCACCGGGCTGCTTGGCGTTGATCTTCGTGTGATGCAGCTTCACATCCGGCCCGATCAGTTCGGCAATCAGCGCCGGCAGGCGGCCCACGGTGGCCGCATTCAGATAGTGTTCGCAGACCTCGATCGGCGCATTGACCCGCAGCAGCCGCGGCGCATCGGCGTCGTGACCCTCTTCGAGATGAAATCGCGGCCGGTCGTCGATCGTGCGGCCCCAGGGTGCCTCGTGAGCACGACTCTCATCCACCCAGGCGGCCATCGTGGCCTGCAACCGGGCCAGCAACGGTGGCTCGATCACATTCTCGACCACCAGGTAGCCGTCGCGCCAGAAGGCCTGCCTGCGTTCCTCATCGAGCATCGCTGTGCCCATCGTTGTCTCCGTGGAATGTGGATCCGGCCCCGCGCCGGCGCGCGAACCGCTGCCTGCCGAGAGTGCCGTTCAATCGAATGAAAACGAATACAGCAGATCGATCGCACTGTCGCTGCCGGTCTGCGCGCGCAGCGACAGACGATCATTGATCTCATACTGTACCCGCAGCAGATTCCAGACGCCACGCACCCCCTGTTCATAGCTGATCAGCAGGCGCGACGAAAGCCGCTTGGCGAGGGTGACCACCTCGTCTCTTGCACTCGAGGACGATTGATCCCGCGAGCCGGGCAGACCCGTCGGCGCGCCGGAATCGCCCACCAGGGTCTGTTGACCGGTCGCCGAGGCGTAACCGAAACCGATGTTCTCGAGACCGAGCTTGTCAGCCAGGCCGCCGCCCGAGATGCTGCCGTCGTCGCGGCCGACCAGGGTCAGCGCGGCCTGTTGCAGGGCCAGCGTCTGGGCGGCACCGGAGGCGTCGGCCAGCGGTGCACCGAGAACCAGCCAGGAGAGCTTCTCGGCGTCGGTCATGTCGGGCGAGGAGAACAACTCGATGACCGGGTTGAGCGCGTTGCCACTGATGGACACACCCACTTCGACCGGCAGCCGCGGACGAACCGCGACGATATCGAGCACCGGGTTGTCGATCGGGCCATTGAAGCGCACCTGGCCGCGGCTCACCTTCAGGCTCTGCCCGTAGGCGGTGTAGGAACCTTCGAGCAGGCGCACGGAACCACTGACCGACGGTGCATCTGGCAGCCGGCCGCCGATCTGCAACTCGCCTCCGAGACGGGCATCGACGCCGGCACCGATGACGCGCAGATCCTTGCCGAGATCGATGCGCAGATCGCTGCTGACCGTGGCCGCCAGCCCCGGCTGGGCACGCGCGGCGGATTCCTTGTCAGACGCATCGGGGCTGTCCGGTGCCTTGGCCTTGGCGGTATCCACGATGAGCACGTCGCCGGGCAGGCTCGGGGCGCCCGAACTGGCAATCTCGATCACGCCCCGGTCGGCCTGCAATGCGCCGTCCAGGGCCATGCCGGAAGCGTCGCTGGTGAACCCCGCCTTACCGCTGAGCACGATCCGCTGTCCCGGGCCGAGTGGCACCTCGAGCGATCGGCTGACCAGTTCGAACGCCCCCTTCAAGGGCAATGCGCCGGCGCTCTTGACGTCCTCCTTGGCCAGCAACTGCGCCCGCCCACTCAGCTCCATGCTGCCCTCGCCGCTGTTCAGGCGCAGGGACTCGATCGCCATCTCGCGCCCGCTCACCCGTGCCCGCAGACTGCCTTGATCGAGACGCCAGCCCATCGTCGGCTGCAGCACGCTGAGGTCGCGCCCGACGACGCGTGCATCGATCTCGGGCGCGGTCAGTGAGCCATGCAGGTCGGCCGCCAGCGTGAGCCCGCCATCGAGCTGCCAGTCGGCGCCGGTCCAGCGGCGCGTGAACGCCAGCGATGGCAGGGTCAGCTCGGCCAGCCCGGCGAGCTGACCCTGATCGATCGTCGCCTCGAGACGGTTGCGCCCGGCCAGGACCCGGGTGCCCCCCTGGCGCGGACGTTCTTCGATATCCAGCCGCGCACGCCCGGAAGGCGCCGCGGGGTCGACACCACTGAGATCGATCATGCCGCTCAGGTCCAGCGACGGCACGGCATCTGGCAAGGTCTGCCCGGCAGCGGCGAGCAGCACTCCCAGAGCCAGCTTCTGCCAATCGGCTCGAACCATGAAGCGGCCATCGGCACTGTCGCGCCGTGCGCTGGCAATCTTCAGCCGCCCCTGCGCCAGCGCCAGATCGAACTCGCCGATGTCGAGCGCGCCGGCATCAAGGGCCAGACGAGCCTGGCCACGCTGACGTGCATCGAGCCGGCCATCGGCCCGGGTGTTTCGCATGACGCCGCGCCAGCCCGTCTGGCCGCCGGCCTGACCGGCAAGGGTCAGTGCGCCCGCCAGCTCCGTGCGCAGGCGATGGGCGCGCGCGCGCGCTTCGAGGCTCAGCCGGTGCCTGCCCAGGCTGCCATCGAGGCGCGCGGCGATCACGCTCACCGACTCGCCAGCCACCGTGGCCCGGGCGGCCTTCACCCCGGCCTTCACGGACTCTTGCTGCAGGCCGGCCAGGTCGATCGGCCCACGATAGTCGAGCTCGAGCCCGGCCACCTGCCAGGGCGCATCGGCATCGGTCGATCGCAGCTGCCGAGATGCCGCATCGGCCTCGAGCCGCAAGGCATCGAAGCGGCCGCTGACACGCGCTTTCAGGCGTGCGTCTCCGGCCAGCGACGGCAGGAACTCGGCAAGCTCGGTCAGGCCTACCTCGATCGCCAGCGAGTCGGTCGCACCGCCGAGCGAGCCTTGCGCGTGCCAGCGATCACGCCCGTGGGTCAGATCCAGCGCGAAGCGATCGAGCCGCTCGGGTGCGCCGTCGCCGCTCAGATGGGCCGTGCCCTGGACCAGCCCGGAGAGCGGCCGGGCCGCCAGCCGACTGTCGACGATGTTCATGGTGAGCGTGGACACCGCGTCCTCGCCAAGCTGCCCGCGCAGACCAAATCCCGCATTGAGCAGCGAGTCGCCCCAGCGCTGGCCGGCCGGCCAGCGCCGCCCGAGCCAGGCGGCAGGATCGAGCCGGTGCAGCTGGCCGGCAAGCACGCTCGCGTAGGGTGCCTGCAACCCGATGCGGCCGGCCGCCCGGATCGCACCCTCGCCGATCTCGATCTGCACCCGCTCCAGCGCCAGCGCGTCGGCCTGCGCCTGCGCACGCAGCGACAGCGACGCCGCCGCGCCCAGCGCGGGCGGATCATCGGCCGCCACACGGGTCGCCGGACGCTTCAATTCGGCGGACAGGCGATCCTCCTGCCACTGGATGCGGCCGGACAGCCGGGTGGGCGTCAATTCGGCCAGGCTGGCGAGATCGAGTTCGCTCAGCTGCAGATCGAGCTGCGCCAGGGGAATCGCCCATGGGCCGACAGGCCGCGTGGCTGCCAGCGTCGATTGCAGATCGCCACGCAGCGTGGCCAGCTTGCGGTCGGCGCGGATCAAGGAGATCTCGAGCCCGCCGAGCGCCGCCTGGCTGGTGGCCGGCTCACCGCTCCAGTCGATCGCCCAGCCACTGTCGAGCACGCTGACCGGCAGGCGCCGATCCGGCCAGGGGCCGGCCGCCGGATTGTCCAGGTGAACGCGTCCCTGCCACTGCGCGAGCGTCGGCGGCCGGTCGCCGGCCCTTACCTTGCCCGCCTGCGCGAGATTGTCGAGCGAGATCTGCGCAGCGATCTCCGTCTGCGGCAGCGACGGATCGAAGCTGCTCAGATCGAGCCTTGATATTGCCAGGCGGGCGCTCAGCGCAGGCAATGACTGCAGTGGCCGCAACAAGGCCTCGCCCTCGAGGCCCGCGGCGCCGAGAGATCCCTCGATGCTCACCGAGACGCGCTCGGCGTCCCCGCCGGCCGTTGCCTCGAGCGTGATCGCCTGCCCCTGCTGCTCACCGGCATACCGAAGCGACGCGCTAAGCGGGAAAGGCGCCGAATCACGCACCCTCATGGCCAGGCCATCGATCCGACCCCAGGGTGTCGAAACCGCCCCGTCTTCCAGTCGATAACGATGATCCGCATAGTGCAGGGAGGCTGTCAGATCGGTCATGACGAGCGCTTCGCCAGCGCCATCGGCGCTCGCCTCGCCCGCCGCCACCGACACCAGCGCGAACCGATCGACACGCAGCGAATCGATCTCGACCAGCAACGGCAGGGCAAGCGCCTCGGGCAGCGTCGCAGGTTCGAGCGTCTCGGGCGGCGCACTCGGGCCGGCCAGGCTGCGAATCTCGATCGACGCTGCGTGCAGACGCGCGATCGCCAGCCGCAGAGACAGCAACGAAGCCGGTCGCCAGGCCAGTTCGAGATCGCGCCCCTGCAGCAGCATGTCCTGGGTACGTACGCTCAGCCGTGGCAACCTGAGCAATCCGGCGAGCCGGCCCTGCGCGCCATCGACCTGCAGTTCGACACCGGCCGCGGCGGCACCTCGTTGCGCGAGCGCGAGCGTGGCATCGCGCCCGGACTCGGTGCCGGCGAGCCAGCCGATCACAAGCGCCAGAGCAAGCACGATGGCGAGCGGCACCAGGATCAGCCAACGCATTGCGCGCGCCAGCCCGCCCAGCACGCGGCGCGTACGCGCCGGGCGCGCGCGCGGCGGCCTGCCGGAGCCCGCGTTCATGGGCGCGCCCGGTCGATCGGCGAGCGGTACGGGCCGGCCATCAGAACCCTGTGCCGACCGAGAAGTGCAATCGCCAGCGTTGTACGGCCTCGCCATAGGCCGCATCGAGATGGATCGGCCCGACCGGGGTGCGCAGGCGCACACCGAGACCGGCACCGTAGACCGGCTCGAAGGTGCCGCGATCATCACCGGCATTACCGGCATCGACAAAAGCCGCCAGCGACCAGAGATCGCTCATCCGGTGCTGATACTCGACGGTGCCCACGGCGAGATAGCGGCCGCCGACCGTCGCGCCGCGCTCGGTGACACCCAGGGACTGATATCGATAGCCGCGAACGCTTTGCGAGCCTCCGGCGCGGAACAGGTTTTCGCTCGGGATATCCTGGCGCGACGAAGCCTGCACGATGCCCAGCTCGGCGCCCAGGATCAGCGTGCCATCGCGCAGCGCCGAATCGCTGGCGAAACTGATGAAGCGGGTCGCCTTGCCATACAGGCGCAGGAAGCCGCGCGTGCTGGCGAGCTTTTCGTGCGCCACCGAGACCTGCCCGGTCAGCGCATAGCCATCGCGCGGATCGACCATCGAGTCCAGCCGGCGGGTGCTCCAGGTCAGGCCGAGCACCAGGGCCTGGCGGAAGTCACGCAGACCGGGATCGACCGCATCCGGAGCGAGTCTCACGGTCTCGGTCTGATACTGCATCGACAGAAACGACTCGCCGCCGTCATGCCGCTGACCGAGCCCGATGTAGCTGTTGCTGCGCGTGCTGAGCTGGCCTTCGACATCCTCGCGCTCGAGCCGACCGCCGAAACCCACGAAACGTCCGTCGGGGTCCGTGGGGGTACGGACATTGGCAAAGGCGCGCGCACGCACCTGCGACAGAACCACCGCGGATTCCAGCCGCCAGTCGCGTCCGAACAGATCACGATGTTCGAGGCCGATCTGCCCGCGTACCCCCTCGTCGGTGCTATAGCCCAGGCCGAAGGCGACACGCTTGGAGCTTTTCTCGACCAGCTGCACCTTCAGTGGCACACGCATGGCCGCCGGGTCTTCGCTCAGCGCCTGCAGATCCGGGACCACCGTGGCCTGCTCGAAATAGCCCGTCAAACGCAGCCTGGACTGAAACAGCAGCATCTCGTCGAAGTCGTAGGGGTCGCCCGGCTTGAAAGGGCGCTGATCATCGACGACGCGCCGATCGTAGCGATCCAGCCCTTCGATCGCCAGCTCGCCAAAGCCGATCCTCGGGCCGGTCTCGACTTTGACTGCCAGTGACGCCGCGGTCAGCTCGGGGTCGATGCGCGCCTCGCTGGTCTCGACCCGGGCGCGCAGATAGCCGCGCCTGTTCAAGGCATCGATCAATCGGCGTTTGCCGGTCTGCCAGAGCTCGGAATCAAAGAAACTCCCCTCCGGCAGGGTCCAGGCCGCACGCGCGAATCCGCTCAGCGCCTGATCCGCACTGCCCTCGCGGGTGAGCTCGAGCTCGACCCGGTTGACCGTGGTCCGGGGCCCGGCGCGCACGCGCAGCCCGATGATGCGCTGCGCGCGATCAGGGTCCACCTCGACCTTGCCGCTGAAATATCCGCGTGAGCGCAGAATCGCCTGTACCTCCTCGGGCAGCCTGGCCACCAGGCCCTCGAATTGCAGCGGGTCGTAGTCCGAGCGCCGCTGCCAACGACCGACGAAGGTCTGTTCACGGATAGGCGCCACCAGTGCCTTGGGCGCATCGACCACGAACTGATAGTTCTCGGCGCTGCCGTCGGTCTTGGCGACGCCCCCGGCATCGGCCGGTGTCCCGACCGCCGGTGCAGCAATCGCCGTGCCCGGCGCCTCGCCGCCGGCCCCCGCCGACCGGGCGGCGCCATCGCGCCCGCCCGGGTCTTCAGCCGGCGTGGCCGCGCAGCCGGCAAGCCATGCCGGCAGCAGCAGGCTGGCCAGCACAGCGCGCCAGCGGCATCGGGCTCGATCGGTCGACCGCATGCACACGCGCTCAGCGATCCCGCAGGGCGGGACCCTGCGGGCGCTGGCGGCCATGGGGTCTCATGGGCAACTCGTTAGCGGACGCGAACCAGCGGAGCGCCATCGCCGAGCGGCTCGATCACGCCCAGCGCGAACACGGTTTCGCCCGCTTCACGCAATGCCGAGCTGATTGCAGCCTCGTCTTCGGCGGCAACGATCACCACCATGCCGATGCCGCAGTTGAATACCCGCAGCATCTCGGCGTCGTCTACCTGCCCCTCGCGCTGCAGCCACTCGAACAGCGCCGGGCGCGCCCAGGCATCGCGCGAGATGCTGGCGCCCAGGCCGGCCGGCAACACCCGGGGGACGTTTTCGACCAAGCCCCCCCCGGTGATGTGCGCGACGCCCTTGAGGGTGCCGGCACGCCTGGCCGCGGCCAGCGACGCCGCATAGATGCGCGTCGGAGCCATCAGCAGGTCGGCAAACGGGCGGCCGTCGAGTTCGAAGGCCAGGCTGGCAGGATCGAGCCCGCCGCGCGCACGTTCGACGATGCGCCGGATCAGCGAATAGCCGTTCGAGTGCGCCCCGCTGGAGGCGAGCCCGATCAGCCGGTCGCCGGTGGTGATCCGGCTGCCGTCGACGATCTCGTCGCGCTCGACCACGCCGACCGCAAAGCCGGCCAGATCATAGTCACCCGGCGGATACATGCCGGGCATCTCGGCGGTCTCGCCGCCGATCAGCGCGCAGCCGGCCAGCTCGCAGCCCCGGGCGATGCCGCCGACCACCGCCGCGGCAACGTCGACATCGAGCTGGCCACAGGCGAAATAATCGAGGAAGTACAGAGGCTCGGCGCCCTGCACGATGATGTCATTGACGCTCATCGCCACCAGATCGATGCCCACGGTGTCATGGCGCGCGAGTTCGATCGCCAGGCGCAGCTTCGTGCCCACACCGTCCGTGCCGGAGACCAGCACCGGGCGCCGGTAACCGGCCGGAATCTCGAACAGTGCGCCAAAGCCGCCGATGCCCGCGAGCACGCCGTCGCGGCGCGTACGCGCCGCCAGTGGCTTGATGCGCTCGACCAGCGCATCGCCGGCATCGATGTCGACACCGGCATCCTTGTAGCTGAGGGAATCGGTCATGGGGTCACTCTTGGAGGGGCGCGCGGATCCGAGGCCCGTCTGCCGGGGCCGGCCACAGCGAAAGCTGCATTCTAGTGCGGCGCGCGGGGCGCGGCCGCGGACGACCGGGTCGCCGGTGCGGCCAACGACTACAATCCCCGGGTTTCCCCGAACGCGCACAGTCGATGCCCCTGACACCTCGCCAGACCCAGACCGTGATCTGGACCGCGGTTGCCGCCGTACTGGTGATCGTGCTGCTCAAGCTCGGGCCCGTGCTGACCCCGTTCATCATGGCCGCGATCCTGGCCTATGTGCTCGAGCCGGGGGTGCGCGGCATGGTCAGACTGCACCTGCCGCGTTGGCTGGCCACGCTGATCATGGTCGGTCTGGCCTTCCTGGCCGCGGCGCTGGTGCTGCTGATTCTGCTGCCCATCGTGCAACAGGAGGTGCAACTGATCCGCGACAAGCTGCCCGGTGTGATCGGCACCTTCACCCAGGATGTGCTGCCCTGGCTGAGGGAAAAGACCGGCATGGAGATCCGGCTGGACGTGGCCTCGATCCGAACCTGGTTTGCGGAGAATCTGTCCAATATCGGAGACGACATCGCCGCCAAGATCTTCGCCTACGCACGCAGCGGCTGGGGCGCGGCGCTCGAGATCATTTCGCTGCTCCTGCTGGTGCCGGTGGTGGCCTTCTTCATGCTGCTCGACTGGGAGCACATGATGTCCGAGCTGCGCGAACTGGTGCCGGTGCGCTGGAAGGCCTACACCGCCGATCTGGTCAGCGAGGTGGACACCCTGCTCGGCCAGTATCTGCGTGGCCAGATCAAGGTGTTGATGATCATGGCCACCTACTACTCGATCGCCCTGGCCATCGCCGGCTACCACCTGTGGGCCCCGATCGGCATCCTGTCCGGGCTGCTGATGATCGTGCCTTACGTGGGCTTCGCGGTCAGCCTGGTGTTCGCCCTGATCGACGGCATGCTGGTGATGGGCCCGCTCTACGCCACGCTCACCGTCGCGCTGATCTATGGTGTCGCACAGGCGCTGGAGAGCTTCGTGCTCACCCCGCGCCTGGTCGGGGAGAGCATCGGCCTGCATCCGCTGGCCGTGATTTTTGCACTGCTCGCCTTTGGCGCGCTGTTCGGTTTCGTGGGCGTTCTGCTGGCGCTGCCGCTGGCGGCGATCCTGGCCGTGGCGCTGCGTCGGATCCGCCGCGTCTACCGCGACAGCGAGTTCTTCCACCGCGAAGCCTGATGCAGCAACTACCGCTCGAGCTGGTGATTCCGGCACCGGCGAGCCTGGCGAACTTCGTGGCGGGCCCCAATGGCGAAGCGCTCGCGCTGATGCAGGCGCTGGCCGCCGGTCAGCGGCCGGTCTCGCCGATCCTGCTCTGGGGCCCACCGGGCAGTGGCAAATCGCATCTGATCGGCGCCCTGCCCGGCGCCCATGCCCTGCAGCCGGGCAGCCTGCCCGGGCCGGCCGAACTGGTCGGCCATGATCTGCTCACGCTCGACGATCTCGATATCTGGCCCGAGCCGGCGCTGGCCGATCTGTTCCTGTTATTGAACCGGCTGCGCGCGCTGCCGGGCCATGTGCTGGTCATCGGCGCCCACCAGCCGCCGGGCGGAATGAGCCTGCGCGAGGATCTGCGTTCACGCCTCGCGGCCGGCCTGGTGCTGGCGCTGCGCGCGCCCGACGACGACGACCTGGCCCGCATGCTGCGCCAGATGCTGGCCGCGCGCGGCCTGCCACGCAACGAGGGCGTCGTGCAGCGTCTGTTGACCCGGCATCGGCGCGACATCCGCTACCTGGGCGCGCTGATCGAGGCGCTCGATCGCTATGCGCTGGCACGCTCGCGCGCCCTGACCGTGCCGCTGTTGCGAGAATTCGAGCAATCGGGCGGTCTGGGTGAGGTCGACTGATACACTGTCCGTACAACCATGAATCTGGCCCTTTTCGACCTCGACTACACCCTGCTTCCGATCGACAGCGATCACGGCTGGTCGCAGTTTCTCGGTGAAACCGGCGTCATCGACGGCGATGAGCACAATCGTCGCAATGATGCGTTTTTCGCGCAGTATCAGGCCGGCACACTCGTGATCGAGGAGTTCCTCGCCTTTCAGCTCGCGCCATTGGCCGCGCACGATCGCGCCACGCTCGATCGGCTGCATGCGCAGTACATGGAAACCAAGGTCCGCCCGAATCTGCACCCGGCCGCACTCGAACTCGTGCGCGCCCATCGCGACGCCGGTGATCTCTGCGCGATCGTGACCGCCACCAATGAATTCGTCACCCGCCCGATCGCCGGCCTGTTCGGCATCGAGCATCTGATCGCGATCGAACTCGAAACCGACGCCGGCGGGCGCTATACGGGCCGCCACCGGGGTACGCCCTCGTTTCGTGAGGGCAAGATCACGCGCACCGAACAATGGCTGGCCTCGCTGGGTCACAGCCTGGCCGATTTCGCCCATTGCTGGTTCTACAGCGACTCGGCCAATGACCTGCCCCTGCTCGAGCGGGTCAATCACCCGATCGCCACCAATCCCGACGAACGCCTGACCCGGATCGCGCTCGAGCGCCGCTGGCCGGTGCTGCGTCTGTTTGGTGCGCAGCCATGATCCGCCGCCTGATCGGCCGCGTTCTCAGGCGACGCAGCCTGCGCGCCGTGGTTCGTCATGAGCCGCGCCGGTATCGCGCCAGCGAGCTGGGCATTGACGTCGAGCAGGTTCTGCCGGCGGCCGTGCGCACCTGCGACACGCTGCACAAGGCGGGTTTCAAGGCCTATGTGGTCGGCGGCGGGGTGCGCGATCTGCTCGCCGGTGCCCAGCCGAAGGATTTCGACGTGGCCACCGACGCCACGCCGCAAGACGTGGTCAAGCTGTTTCGGCGGGCGCGCCTGATCGGCCGCCGCTTCCAGATCGTGCATGTCATGTTCGGCCGCGACATGATCGAGGTTTCCACGTTCCGCGCGCTGCAGACCAATGCCGAGACCGATGATCACGGCCGGGTGCTGCGCGACAATGTCTGGGGCACCCAGGAAGAAGACGCCACCCGGCGCGATTTCACGATCAACGCGCTTTACTACGACCCGGTCGGCGGCGAGATCCTCGATTACCACGACGGCGTGCGCGACATGAAAAAGCGCGTGATCCGCATGATCGGTGATCCGGCCACCCGGTATCGCGAAGACCCGGTGCGCATGCTGCGCGTGGCGCGCTTCGCCGCCAAGCTGAACTTCGAGATCGAGGCGCGCACCCGTAAGCCGCTGCGCGAACTGGCGCCGCTGATCTCCAACGTCCCCAAGGCGCGTCTGTTCGACGAAATGCTCAAGCTGCTGATGTCGGGCAATGCCCTGGCCTGTGTGCAGGAATTGCGTCAGGCCGGCCTGCATCACGGCCTGCTGCCACTGCTCGATGTCATCCTCGAGCAGCCGGACGGCGAGCGCTTCGTGACCGCGGCACTGCAGCGCACCGACGCCAGAATCGCGCAGGGCAAGGGCGTGTCTCCCGGCTTCCTGTTCGCGGCACTGCTCTGGCAGGAGGTCGCACGGCACTGGCAGCGGCTGATGGCCGAGGGCGAGCACCGGATCCCGGCACTGATGGCGGCGATCGATATCGTGCTCGATGTCCAGGCCGGCGAGCTCGCGATCCAGAAGCGGCACACGGCCGACATGCGCGAGATCTGGAGCCTGCAGCCACGCTTTGAGCGGCGCAACGGCCAGGCGCCGTTCCGTTTGCTCGAGCATCTGCGTTTCCGCGCCGCCTATGACTTCATGCTGCTGCGCTGCGAGGTAGGCGAGGTCGAGGCCGAACTCGGTCAGTGGTGGCAGACCTTTGCCGACAGCGATGCCGCGGAGCGTCACACCCTGCTCATGCGCGACAGCGCCGGGCCACGAGCCAAGCGCGGACCTCGGCGCGGTCGTGGCCGCGGCCGCGGCCGCACGGGCGGAAATGACCATCCAGCCGTACCGCCCGATGGCCAGCTCGACTGACGCCGCCCCGGGCGTGCCGATGCGCGCCTTCGTCGGACTCGGCGCCAATCTCGGTGAGCCCGGGCGCGCGCTGCGTCAGGCGCTCGTGGCCCTCGCCGGCTTGCCTCGAACCCGCGTGCGCGCCTGTTCCCGTCACTATCGGTCCGCGCCGATCGAGGCCAGCGGCCCTGACTTCATCAATGCGGTGGCGATGCTCGAAACCGGCCTCTCCCCTCGGGCGCTGCTGGCCAGCCTGCATGAGATCGAGGCGGCGGCCGGTCGCGAACGGGGTCAGCGCAATGCGCCAAGAACCCTCGATCTGGATCTTCTGCTGTACGCGGCGCGCGAGCTTCACGACACCGACATCCAGCTGCCCCATCCCAGGCTCGCCGAGCGTGCCTTCGTCCTGCGCCCGCTGTTCGAGCTGGCGCCCGAGCTGACCCTGCCCGACGGGCGCATGATTGCCGGTTGCGCCGCACGGATCACGGGCCAGCGACTGACCCCGCTCGATCATGCCTGAGGCGACACCCGTATCTCCGTTCGAGCGCTGGCGGCACATCGTGATCGAGGGCCCGATCGGGGTCGGCAAGACCTCGCTGGCGCGCAAGCTCGGCGAACGCTTCGGCACCCAGACCGTGCTCGAGCAGCCGCAGGAGAACCCGTTTCTGGAGCGCTTCTATCGCGAGGGCGCGCGCTATGCGCTGCCCACGCAATTGTTCTTTCTGTTTCAGCGAATCAATCAGCTGCGCGATCTTGCCCAGCGTGATCTGTTCACACAGAGCGTGGTGGGCGATTTCCTGCTCGACAAGGATCCGCTGTTCGCCCGCCTGACGCTCGATGACGACGAGCTCGGCCTGTACCAGACCTTGTTCGACAGCCTGCGACCGCAGGTGCCGATGCCCGATCTGGTCATCTATCTGCAGGCGTCGCCCGAGACCCTGATCGAGCGCGTGCAGCGCCGTGGCATCGCGATGGAATCACGCATCTCGAGCGGCTATCTGCGCTCGCTGATCGAGGCCTACAGCCGCTTCTTTCATCACTTCGATGCCGCGCCGCTGTTGATCGTGAACACCGAGCGGTTGAACCCGATCGATGACGAACAGGATTTCGCCACCCTGCTGCGTCTGCTCACCGACCTCAAGGGCCGGCGCGTGTTCTTCAATCAGAACTGACGTTCAGCTCGGTTCGTTTGACCTCGGCCGGATCGGCCGCGTCGGCAAAGCCCTCGGGATTGCCGCGCTGCCAGCGCCAGCCGTCCTCGCACATCTGCTCGATGCCACGCTCGGCACGCCAGCCGAGCAGGCTCTCGGCCCGGGCGGGATCGGCATAACAGGATGCGACATCGCCGGGGCGCCGGTCGCGGAAGCGGTAGGCCACCTTGCGCCCGCTGGCCTTCTCGAAGGCCCGCACCATGTCGAGCACCGAATAGCCGTTGCCGGTACCCAGGTTGACCGTGAACTCGCCAGCATGGGCCAGCACCCGGTCGAGCGCGGCCAGATGCCCGCGGGCCAGATCGACCACGTGGATGTAGTCGCGCACGCCGGTCCCGTCCGGGGTGTCGTAGTCGTTGCCGAACACCGACAGGAAAGCCAGCCGGCCGACCGCCACCTGGCTGATGTAGGGCATGAGATTGTTCGGCGTGCCCTTGGGATCTTCACCGATCAGGCCGCTCGGATGAGCGCCCACCGGATTGAAATACCGCAGGTTGGCGATCGCCCAGCCAGGGTCGGCGGCGGCCAGATCACGCAACATGAACTCGATCATCCACTTCGTGCGCCCATACGGATTGGTCGGGCCGGTGGGCGCATCCTCGCGGATCGGCACCGTCTGCGGATCACCATAGACCGTGGCCGAGGAACTGAACACGAACCGCCTGACACCGGCCTCGCCCAGGCATTGCAGCAGGGTGAGCGTGCCTGCGACATTGTTCTCGTAGTAGCTGAGCGGCTCGGCCACCGACTCGCCCACCGCCTTCAGGCCGGCGAAATGCATCGTGGCATCGAAACGTTCCTCGGCCAGCAGCCGGCGCAACAGCGCCGCATCGCGGATGTCACCCACCACCAGGCGCGGCTCGACCCCGGTGATCCGCGCCACGCGGCGCAATGATTCGGGGCTGGCATTGCTCAGGTTATCGAGCACCACGGGCCGGTGGCCGGCCTCGATCAGTTCGAGCACCGTGTGCGAGCCGATGAAGCCGGCGCCACCGGTGACCAGGATCGTCGCTTTGCCCTGCTTGTCGGACACGAGCATCTCCGAATCGATTCGTAACAGGCTGCAAGATCGCACAATTCCCGGGCTGAGCCCAAACACGGCCCGGTCGTCGGTCGGGAGTGGCCGAAGCCCGGTCATCCGGGCATCCCGGTAAGCGCTCCCCAGGGCGGTCGGCCCAACGCGCGGCTGCCGACAAGGCCCGTGGCCGCGAGCCTGATGCGTAACCCATCGCCGCCCCACCGAGCCCCGCGATTCGGCCGCCATGACGACCCCGGACGGGCCTCAAGGGCGTCGGGCTGGCGGCGTCACGGCGGTGTCACAATCACCGCGTATGCTGCAGACTCAGCAACCCGTATCTTTGTCGTGAACGAACGAATTCTTCTCGTCGAGGACGAGCCAGCCATTCGCGAGCTGATCGCCGTGAATCTGCGCCACAGCGGCTATCAGGTCAATCATGCGATCACGACCAACGACGCCCGCGCGTCAATCGCCGCGCAGAGACCCGATCTGATCGTGCTCGATTGGATGCTTCCTGGCCAGTCAGGGGTCGATTTCGCCCGCGACCTGCGCACCGACCCGGCCACCGCCGATCTGCCGATCATCCTGCTCACAGCCCGGGCCAGCGAGGGTGACAAGTTGCTCGGTTTCGAAGTCGGTGCCGATGACTACCTGACCAAACCCTTCTCCCCGCGCGAACTGGTGGCACGTGTCAAGGCCTTGCTGAGGCGGCGCAGCGAACCTGCCCCGGCCGCGGACGAGGTCTTGCAGGCGGGTGAGCTTCGACTGGAGCCGGCCAGCCACCGTGTCTTTGGCGCGGGACAGGCGATCGAACTGAGTCCCACCGAGTTCCGGCTGCTCACAGCCTTCATGCGCAATCCGGAGCGCGTCCTGACCCGGGCCCGTCTGCTCGACATGGTCTGGAACGAGAATATCGATGTCGAGGAGCGCACGGTCGATGTGCACATCCGGCGGTTGCGGCTGGCGCTACGCCCAAGCGGCTGCGACCGCATGATCGAAACCGTACGCGGCGGCGGCTATCGCTTCGTCGCCGGCTGATCCATGATGCTCGGCGCGACCGCCTGGATCCTTCTGCTTGCGGTTCTCGCACTGGCCGCCGCGCTCTGGTGGGCGATCGCCCCATGGGCGGCGATTCTCTGGCTCGCCTGCGCGCTGCTCGGGTTCGTATTGCTCAATGCCCACTATCTGAAATCGCTCCGCGATTGGGCGGCCAATGCGGGCGCGCGCGATGTGCCCACCGCACCGCTGTTCTGGGGGCGGCTGTTCGACGGCATCGCGCGATTCGCGCAGACCGAGAACGACGCGCGTCGACTCCTGGCGAGGGAGGCTGCCGATGCCCGCGCGATCGTGGATCGCCTGCCCGACGCCCTGGTGCTGCTCGGTTCACGGGATCTCGTGCAGTGGCACAACCGCGCTGCCCAGGCCTTGTTCGGTTTTCTGCAGTTGGGGCGCCCCGTGCAGCAGTTCATTCGCGAACCCGAATTCGTCAGCTACCTGGGCGCACGCAAACATCAGGAGCGGGCCCTGCTCATCGAGTTTTCTTCCCAGCCGGGCAGTGTGCATGAGATCCATCTGCACCCGCTCGATGACCAGCGGCGGCTGCTGATCTGCCGCGATGTCTCCGAGCATGCCAGGCTCGACCGGATGTGCAGCGATTTCGTGGCCAATGTCTCGCATGAGATCCGCACGCCGATCACGATCATCGGCGGCTTCGCCGAGACACTGCTCGATCTGGAATTACCGCCCGAGCAACAGCGGGAATATCTGCAGAACATCTTGCGGCAAAGCCAGACCATGCAACGCCTGGTGGCAGACCTGCTCACGTTATCGAGTCTGGAGAGCCACGCCGATCGCAAGGACGAAGAGGTCATCGAACTCGGCGCATTGTTCGATCTCCTGGTCGGCGAGGCGCGTGCTTTGTCGGCTGGCGCCCATGACATCACTGCGAAGTCACCCGAGGCTCTTGGGCTTCAGGGGCGAAGCGCAGACATAGAGAGCGCACTGCGCAATCTGCTGAGCAATGCGGTTCGCTACACGCCGGCGGGCGGCCACATCACCCTGAGCAGCACGCGCCAGGATGGCGATCTCTGGATCACGGTTCAGGACGATGGCATCGGCATCGCACCCGAGCATCTGCCGCGCCTGACAGAGCGCTTCTATCGGGTGGATCGCGCCCGCTCACGGGCCAGTGGTGGTACCGGCCTCGGGCTGGCCATCGTCAAGCGCATCATGATCGGCCATGGCGGCACGCTGCAGATCGACAGCCGCCAGGGAAAAGGCTCACGCTTCAGTCTGATTCTGCCGGCCAGCCGGGTGCGCTCGATCTGACCCCGGTGGGTCAATGCGGATCAGCCGCCTTCGCCGCCTGCCTTGCGTGCGGAGGCCATGCTGCGCGGATGGCGCGGATCGACCCCCGAGACCACGGTAACCACATACTCGGCCACGTTCTTGGCATGATCGCCGACGCGCTCGATCGACTGCACCACGAATACGAGCGACAAACACTCGGTGACCACGTTCGGTGACTCGGCCATCGCGCGCAACAGATCGGCCGTGACCTCGTCGCGCAGGGCGTCGACCTCCTTATCGCGCTTCTTGAGCTGGTCAGCCACCGAGACATCCTGACGGACATAGGCGTCAACGGCCGCCAGCAGCATTTCACTGACGATGCGGCCCATGGTGTCCAGGCGCTCCAACGACAGCGGCAGCTGCCGGCCACGCAACTCGCGCGCCTTCTTGGCGATCTTCTTGGCTTCGTCGCCGATGCGTTCGAAGTCATTGTTCATGTGCAGCACGCCGATGATCTCGCGCAGATCGACCGCGATCGGCTGCATGGTGGCGATCATCTTGTTGCAGTGCAGATCGGTGCGAACATGGCGGCGATTTACCTCGGCCTCGTCCTCGAGCACCTGAGCGACCAGATCGAGATCACCGTCCAGCAGGGCCTTGATCGAGCGGCTGAACTGGCGCTCGACCAGGCCGGCCATGCTGGTGGCCTCGACTCGCAAGGATTCGAACTCGGCGTCGAACTTGGAATTGGTGTGGTCCATCTTCAAGATCCTGGGCAGCGGTTCATCACGACGTCATCAGCCGAAGCGGCCGGTGATGTAATCCTCGGTTTCCTTGCGGCGTGGCTTCACGAAGATGTCGCCGGTATTACCAAACTCTATCAGTTCACCCAGATACATGTAGGCAGTGAAGTCGGACACCCGTGCGGCCTGCTGCATGTTGTGCGTGACGATCGCGATCGTGTAATCGTTCTTGAGCTCGTGAATCAGCTCTTCGATCTTGGCCGTGGAGATCGGGTCGAGCGCGCTGGTGGGCTCATCGAGCAGCAGGATCTCAGGGCGCACCGCCACCATTCGAGCGATACAGAGACGCTGCTGCTGGCCGCCCGAGAGGCTCTGGCCGCTCTGCCCGAGCTTGTCCTTGACCTCGTCCCAGAGCGCCGCCTTGCGCAGCGCCCACTCGACCCGCTCGCCCATGGCGCGCGTATCGAGAGTCTCATAGAGCCTCACCCCGAAGGCGATGTTCTCGTAGATCGTCATCGGGAATGGTGTGGGCTTTTGAAACACCATGCCCACCTTGGCGCGCAACAGGTTCACATCCTGACGCTTGTCCAGGATATTGCGATTCCGAAAGATGATCTCGCCCTCGGCGCGCTGGCCCGGGTACAGGTCGAACATGCGATTGAACGTGCGCAACAGGGTCGATTTACCGCATCCGGAGGGGCCGATGAACGCGGTCACCCGATTGCGCGCGAGGCTCAGATTGACATCGGTGAGCGCCTTGAAGTCGCGATAGAAGAAATTCAGATGACGCACATCCATCACCGGCGCCTCGCCGGCTTCGTCGGTGGATGCGGTCGCGAGCATTTCGGCCGATGTCATCAAGCCTCCGAATTCAATGGGACGACACCGGTCCCGCGCGGCGCAGCGTGACCGCGAAGGACGAATCCGCCGAGGGTCATGACCGGCGCTCCGAGAAGAAGGTGCGCGCTGCGATATTGATGGCCAGCACAATCAGCGCGATCAGCGCAGCGCCCGCCCAGGCAAGACGCTGCCAGTTCTCGTACGGACTCATCGCGAAGTTGTAGATCACCACCGGCAGATTCGCCATCGGCTTGCTCATGTCGGCGGTGAAGAACTGATTGTTCAGCGCTGTGAACAGGAGCGGTGCGGTCTCGCCGATGATGCGGGCGGTGGCAAGCAGGACGCCGGTGATGACGCCACCACGCGCCGCGCGCAGGGCCACCGACAGATTCACCTTCCAACGCGGCGCACCCAGCGCGAATGCCGCCTCGCGCAGGCCACCGGGCACCAGGGTGAGCATGTTCTCGGTGGTGCGGATGATGACCGGCAAGGCGATCAGCCCCAGGGCAAGGGCCCCCGCCCATCCGGAGAAATGCCGCACCGTGGCCACCGCGATCGCATAGACGAACAGCCCGATCACGATCGACGGCGCCGAGAGCATGATGTCCGTGACAAAGCGCGTGGCGCTCGCCAGGCGCGAGCGGGCGCCGTACTCGGCCAGACAGATGCCGGTGAGGATGCCTACCGGCGTGGCCACCGCCATCGACACGGCCACCATCAACAGGCTGCCGACGATGGCATTGAGCAGTCCGCCGCCATCCGAGCCAGGGGCCGGGGTCGATTCGCTGAACAAGGCCCAGTCGATCGCCGCGAGCCCGTTGGCGAACAAGGTGAACAGGATCCACGCCAGGCCGACCAGGCCCGAAATCATTGCCAACGCCGACAAGGTCATGCCGATGCGATTGCCCCAGCGGCGGCGCGCATAGCGGGCGTGATCCATCTCAGACACCTTGCCGGCGTTCGCCACGCCGGGTCAGCCAGCGTGCCGCCGCCAGCACCACGAAGGTGATCGCGAACAGGATCAGGCCCAGCAGATACAGCGACGGAATATGCAGATCGGGATCGGCCTCGGCAAATTCGTTGGCCAGGGTGGAGGCAATCGAGTTACCGGGCGCGAATAAGCTGCCGGAGATCCGGTTGGCATTGCCGATCACGAAGGTCACGGCCATGGTTTCACCCAGTGCCCGGCCCAGGCCGAGCATCACGCCGCCGATGACACCGATGCGGGTATGCGGCAGCACCACGTGGCGAATCACTTCCCAGGTGGTGCAGCCAAGCCCGTAGGCGGATTCCTTGAGTACCGGCGGCACGGTTTCGAAGACATCGCGCATCACCGAGGCGATGAACGGGATGATCATCAACGACAACACCAACCCGGCGGTGAGCAGGCCGACACCTAGGGGTGGCCCGGAGAAAAACGGCAGGCCGGTCGCGCCCAGCCACGGCTGAATAGTGTTCTGCAACAGCGGTGCCAGAACGAACAGCCCCCAGATGCCATAGATGATCGACGGCACGCCGGCCAGCAATTCGACCGCGGTGCCGAGCGGGCGGCGTAACCACAAGGGGCATGTCTCGGTCAGGAAAACCGCGATGCCAAAGCTCAGCGGTACGGCCAACAACAGCGCGATCACCGAACTCACCACGGTGCCGTAGATCGCGGTCAGGGCGCCGTATTCGTCATCCGAGGGGCTCCAGTCGCTCGAGACCAGAAAACCGGGCCCGAATTCCTGGATCGCCGGCCAGGCCTCGATCACCAACGCGGCCAGAATGCCGGCCAGCGCCACGAGCACCAGACTCGCGAACGCAAACACGGTAAAGACGAAGGCCCGGTCCTGCCAGGCGAAACGCCTTACCCGGGCCAGCAATCGGTGGTCGTCGGGACCACCGAGCGTCGACATGTCGACCTGTTCAGTCACGGCGTCAGCGGCTTGCCACCCTTGTCGACAATGGCCTGCCAGGCATCACGTACCAGACCAACCGTTGACGCGGGCAGGGGCACATAGTCAAGCGCACGGGCTGCGTCGGCCCCGGAAGCGAATGCCCAGTCAAAGAACCGCAGCACTTCCGTGGACCGGGCCGGATCCTCGGCCTGACGATGCATGAGGATGAAACTCGCCGCCGTGATCGGCCATGCCTGGGCGGCCGCCTGATTATTCAGGCTGATGCCAAACCCGGGCTCGGCCTTCCAGTTCGCGCCATCGGCGGCAGCCGAGAAGGTGTCGGCGCCGGGTTGCACGGTATTGCCGGCGGCATTGATCAAACCCACATGGGCCATCTTGTTCTGCTTGGCGTATGCATATTCGACGTAGCCGATCGCATTCTTCAGCTTGAGCACATTGGCCGCCACGCCGGCATTGCCCTTGCCACCGATGCCGGTGGCCCATTTCACGGTCTTGCCAGACCCGATCGCCGACTCGAAGGCCGGATCGACGGCAGCGCAGTACTCCGTAAAGACCGCGGTGGTGCCGGAGGAATCGCTGCGATAGACGACCGTGATCGAGGCATCGGGCAGCGCCAGCCCGGGGTTCAGCTCAGCCACACGCGGGTCATTCCATTTCTGGATCGCGCCCTTGAAGATGGCCGCCACCACCGGGCCCGACAGCGTCAGCTGGCCAGGCTCCAGGCCGATGTTGGCCACCAGCACCACGCCACCGATGATGGCGGGAAACTGTACCAGGTCGGCACGTTTGAGTTGCTTGGCATCCAGCGGCGCATCGGTGGCGCCGAAATCGACGGTCTTGACCTTGATCTGCTTGATGCCACCACCCGAGCCGATCGCCTGGTAGTTGAGGGCGTTGCCACTGGCGGCCTTATAAAGCTCTGCCCACTGTGCGTAGACGGGAGCCGGGAAAGACGCACCGGCGCCGGTTATTTCAGCCGCGGACGCGCCCACCGCAATAACGCTCAATCCGGCAGCCAATGCCGCCAGGCGAATCTTCTCGAGCATGCCACTCCCTCGCATTTCACCAACCGAACCAGCACGGGATCCAATCGCGGGCGATTGTCCCACAGCCGCCGGCGACGGGCATTTCAGGTCATGCGCAGCCGCTTTGGGAACCTGATCACGCTGGCCGCACCAGTACCATCGCGTCAGTTGGACAACATTCTGGCTATTCAGCAAAGGATTTTTCATATGGCGATCTTTGAGTTGAGAACCTACGACATCGTCGTCGGCAAGATGGGCGAAATCACCGAGCTATACCGGGCCGAGGGCTTTCCTGCGCTCCAGGCCGGGGGCTTCGATGCAAACCTGATCGCCTACTTCACCGGCGACATCGGCGCCCTGAATCAGATCATTCATTTATGGCGATTTGATGACGACAACGCGCGCCGGGCGTTTTGGGCCAGACTTTTTGCCGATCCGGCGTTCATGGCCTTCGCGGCCAAGCTGCGCCCGCTGCTGCGCGCGCAGAACAACAAACTGATGATGGCCGCGCCCTGGGGACCGTCGCTCTGAGGCCAGGGAGGCGCTGCCGGGGCCCGCCCGGCGTCGGTGAGCCGGTGAGCCGGTGAGCCGGTGAGCCGGTGAGCCGGTGAGCCGGTGAGCTGGTGAGCCGGTGAGCCGGTCAGCCGACGGAAGCGACCCGATACCAGAGCACGCCGTCGGCATCGGGTTCGGCCACGATCCGCCCGCCGTGCACCAGATGGTTCAGATGGGCCAGGGCCTCGCCGGTCGCCATACCGAGCAACCCGGAATCGCCCTCGATACCGGGCGAACAGCGCACCGAAGACATCGATCGCGCGCCGGGGCTGGCTGAGGGTGCGCTCGAGCCGCTCGAGCGACACCCGGTGGCCGCGCTGCAGTGAGTCCAGGCGTGCATGCAGACCCCGAAACGGCAGATTGTGTGCCGGAAGCACGAGCACATCGTCGCTGACCAGCCCGCGCACCCGCTCGAGCGAATCCAGCCAGTCGGCCAGCGGATCGGCATCGGGCTCGGTCGGGAATACCGAGACATTGGATGAGATTCGCGGCAATACCTGGTCGCCCGAGACCAGCACACCGAGCGAGTCGCAGGCCAGACACGCATGCTCGGGCGAATGGCCCATGCCGACGATCACGCGCCAGTCATGATCGCCGATCCGGATCACCTCGCCGTCGACCAGCCGGCGATAGCTGTCCGGCAGCTGATAGACATGGCGGCCGAATCCGCCAAAACGGGCCCGGTAGGTCTCGAGCGCATCGGCGTCCCATCCGGCACGCCGGTAGAACTCGACCCCCTCGGGTGGCGCGGTGCGGCCGGTATCGGCCACCAGCACGCGACAGGTGAGGTATTCGAGCCGGGTCATCCAGAGCCGGCAATCGAAGCGCCGCGTCAGCCAGCCGGCCATGCCGACATGGTCGGGGTGCATGTGCGTGACCAGGACCTGTGATCGGCTCGCCCGCGAGCGGGCCCTTGAGCAGCCGCTGCCAGGCCGACACCGTTTCCGTGGTCTGCACGCCGGTATCCACGATTGCCCAGCCCTGGCCATCACGGATCGCCCAGAGATTGATGTGATCCAGCGTGAACGGCAGGCGCATGCGGATCCAGAGCACACCCTCGGCCACCTCGGTCACCTCCCCGGTGGGAGGCGGCGCATCATGGGGATAGATAAGACCATGCCGGTCGGTTTCGACGGTCACAGGGGACTCCTTCGGAAGAGGTATCGCACCCGCGCGGCGGCGAAGCCGCCAACCTCCCGGGGCCGTGCCCATCTGTTGTCGGATACAGCGCCATTTGCCAGACCAGGCGCTGCCGGCCGCTACACTGGTCCGTGAAGCACCGTTGACCACCAGGTTCGACGCCGTACCCGCCACATGAGCACAGGATTGTCGATCAATGATAGCCGAGCCCATCCCCGTTTCCGCTGATGAAATCGCACAGAGGCCCAATCGACTCACCGATGGCGCGCCCGGCGTGCGTGCCGGCCAGGCGGCACGCGGGCTCGGCGCGGCCTGGCTGCTCGCGGGCATCTTGATCCTTACCGCCTGCGGTGGCGGCGGCGCGGCCGGCACCGGCGGCGGGGGCAATACCGGTGGCGGTGGCACGGCCCAGACACCGACCAGCGCCACCAAGACACTCGAGAACAGCCCCGACGAGGCGCGCGCCCTGGCCGGATCCGTGGTCGAGCAGGACAGCGATGTCGCCAATGCCAACCAGAGCTACAAACGGATCAACTCGCGCGCGCTGGGCCTGGTGACCACCACCACGGCCGGCGACGGCATCATGATGAAGAGCGTGCTCGCCGCCGCCACCCGCCTGACCAAGGCCACGCAGACGCTGGCCTGCGGCAATCTGTTCGTCAACGGCCAGACGCTGGAATCGGCCGGCGATTTCATCACCGGATGCACCGGCACGATCGAATTCACCCTGCCCGATGCGCTAGGCGGCAGCGGCAGCAGCGGCTCGCTGCCGGCGGGCTCGGTCTTCTCGATCCGTTATGTGGGCCTGACGATCACGGCCAGCCAGTCGGGCACCACCGCGCTCAATGGCGCTATGACGATCACGGTCGTGCAGGATCTGGTCACCAGCCTGAGCGGCATCACCGGCGCCCTGCGCATCAATGCCCAGGCACTGTCCGGAACCGCGGGCGGCGAGAGCTTCGGGCCCGAGACCTTCACGCTCGACCTGACCTTCGCCGGCAGCAGCCTGAGCCTGGCGATCGATGGTCAGCGGATCACCAATCTGCAAACCCTGTTCACCGACCAGAACAATTTCACGATCAGCAGCGGCAGCGCGATCACGCCCGTGGGCACCGGTTATGTCTCGGTAACCTTCTCGAACTGGCAGGTCGTGAACGGGATACCGCAGGTGGGTGCGACACTGAGCGTCACCGGCGCCAACGGCAGCCTGGCCACCTTGCAGGTGACCGCCGCCGACGCCAGTTCGGCAACCGTTTCGGTGAGCATCACCACCCAGAGCGGCAGCGGCAGCTACACGGTGCTGGTGTCGTTCCTGGGCGGCGTGGTCACGGTCATTTAAGGCCTGCTATCGCGAGCCTGTCCTACATCGCGGGCCGCCCGCAATGGGTTGCCCGCGCGCCGACCGGGTTGCCCGCGTGGACTCACCCGGTTGCCGCCGATCGGCTGCCCGAGCCCTGTCGCGCTAGTCTTCGAGTAGCACGGCCATGCGCTCGCGCGTGACCGCGCGGGCCTCGGCGATCATCGATTCGATCAGCTCGGCGCAGCTGGGAATGTCGTCGATCAGGCCCATCACCATGCCGGCCGTCCAGACGCCGCCGTCGACGTCACCGCCGATGATCGCGCGCTCGCGCCCGCGCGTACCGGCCACCAGCGGCTGAATGTCGGCGAACTGCGTCTGCCCCTCACGCCCCTCGATCTCCAGCACCTGCTCGGCGATGCTGTTGCGATAGATGCGCGCCGTGTTACGCAGCGTTCGGTAGACGAGCGCGGTCGAGCGCTCATCGCCGGCGACGATCGCGCGCTTGAGGTTCTCGTGAATCGGCGCCTCGCGCGTGGCCATGAAGCGGGTACCCATGTTCACGCCCTCGGCACCGAGCGCGAACGCCGCTGCCATCTGCGCGCCGGTGCCGATGCCGCCCGAGGCGATGATCGGCACTGTGAGCTTCGCCGCGGCCGCCGGAATCAGGATCAGGTTCGGCACATCGTCCTCACCCGGGTGACCGGCGCATTCGAAACCGTCCACGCTCACGGCATCGCAACCGATCTTCTCGGCCTTCACGCTGTGGCGCACCGAAGTGCACTTGTGAATCACCTTGGCGCCGGCCGCCTTGATCTGGGCCATGTAGGGCTCGGGGCTGCGACCGGCGGTCTCGATCACGCGCACGCCCTCTTCCAGCGCGGCCTGGAAGTACTGTCGTAGGGCACCGGGTCGATCTTGGGCAGCAAGGTGACATTGACGCCGAACGGCTGGTCGGTCATTTCGCGGCAGCGGCGAATCTCCGCGGCCAGCGCCCTCGGGCGAGGGCTGGTCAGCGCGGTCAGGATGCCCAGCGCGCCGGCATTCGAAACCGCCGAGGCGAGCTCGGCGGTGCCAACCCACTGCATTCCGCCCTGCACGATCGGATATCGGGTGCCCAACAACTCGGTGACGCGTGTACGCATTCGGTGTCTCCAATGATGACCCGGCCGGCGGGATCGCCGGCAGGCCTCGCATGTTTCAAGAAACCGTATTGTGCACACGCCCGGGGTGCAGGTCAGCGCCGGTTCCGGGCCGGCCTGGGCTCAGGCCTTCGCGGCCGGGCAGGTGCGGATGCCGAACACGCTGTACAGCGGGCAGCTGCCGATCAGCGCGGTCAGGACCGGCACCACCCCGATGTAGGCCCAGACACCCAGGCCGCTGGTGGCCGCTGCGACGATCAAGGCGATGCCTACGATCAGCCGGATCCCCGGTCCAGACCACCCATGTTCGTTTTCATGCTGTTCTCCCTCGGAATGAAGCCGCACGATGCGGCGCACACCCTCATTGCACATCCAGGGAGGCGGAAAGTCGGTGACTTAGGTTACCTAGCCCCGTGCCCGCTGGCGTCGCCCGCCGCACGCGCACGCAGCGCGCCGGGATCAACGATGCGGATGCGCTCGCGGCCGAGCGCGATCCAGCCGGCGCGCTCGAAGCGGCGCAGCACACGGGTGATCATCTCGCGCACCGTGCCGAGCTGCTCGGCCAGCTGCTGATGCGTGCAATGCAACTCACTGCCGTGGCCGAGCAGCGCCGCCGCCAGGCGTTCATCCAGGCGATGAAACGCCAGCGCATCCACGGTGGCGGTCAGATCGGCCATCCGCTCGGCAAACAGCGACAGCACATAGCCGCGAAACGCCGGCTCGGCCATCCAGGCCTGAAACACTGCCGGCGGCACCAACGCCAGGCGCGTGGCCCGCGTGGTCTGGCCGCGCGCGCCCATCGGCTGATCGGCGAACAGGCTCGCCGCAGACACCAGGCAGATCTCGCCGGCGCTCACCCGATAGAGCTCGAGCGAGCGGCCGTCGGCCGAACGCCGCGTGACCTGCACCTCGCCGTCGAACACCAGCGGAAAACCCGCGCAGGGTTGCAGCTCATCGAACAGCACGGCACCGGCGGGCACCGACATGACCGCGGCGCCGGGGCCGAGCTCGGCCGGCGCCGGGCGCACGCCCTGCACCCATGGAAAGGCCGACCAATCGGCTTCCTGGCCAACCGAAACCGGCCCAGCGCCATCGGATGATTCGGCCGGCGCAGGCAGATCTTGCCGCTTCGCGGGGCCAGCCATCTCCGGGATCTCCGATCGGCCTGCGCTCAGACCGAGCGCGCGGCCGGCGCTGTCGGTCTCCAGGCGTGCCAGCCGCGACTCCAGCCCCTGCAAAGCCTCGCGATTGCGCGCCACATCGCCCGCGATCACGGCGGGATCGGCCGGATCGTGCTCGACCTCCTTGCGACCCACGAAGCGCCGAACAGGCGAACCATCAGGCAGGAGACATCATCCATGATCAGATAGAACGACGGCACGACGACCAGGCTGAGAACGGTGGACACGATGATGCCACCGATCACCGCGATCGCCATCGGCGCCCGAAACGGCCCGCCCTCGCCCACCCCGAGCGCCGAGGGCAGCATGCCGGCCGACATCGCGATCGAGGTCATGATGATCGGCCGCGCGCGCGTTGCGGCCGGCCTCGATCATCGCCTCGATGCGCGGCTTGCCGATGTGCACCTGCTCCACCGCGAAATCCACCAGCAGAATCGCGTTCTTGGTGACGATGCCCATCAGCATCAGCATGCCGATCAGCACCGGCATCGATACCGGGTTGTTGGTGAGGATCAGTGCCGCCGCCACACCGCCGATCGACAGCGGCAACGAGAACAGGATCGTGAACGGCTGCAACACATCGCCGAACAGCAGGATCAGCACGGTCAGCACCAGCATCAGGCCCAGCACCATCGCACCGCTGAAGCTGGCCACCAGCTCCTGCTGCACCTCGGCATCGCCCGATTCCGCCACCCGCACACCGGCCGGCAGCTCGGCCTGAGCCACGATCTCCTTGAAGCGCGCGGTGGCCGAATTCAGCGCCACACCCGGCGGCAGGCTCGCGCCGATCACCGCCTGGCGCTCGCGGTTGTAGCGTTTGACGGTGCTCGGCCCCTCGCCGATGCGCACATCGGCCACCGCGTTGAGCGGCACCGTCGTGCCATTGCGGGTGGGCACGCGCAACGCTCCAAGGCGCGCGACATCACGGCGCACGCGTTCATCGACCTGCACCCGCACCGGGATCAGCCGGTCGTCGATCGACACCTTGGCCAGCGCCGCATCCACATCACCGATCGTGGCCACCCGCACCACCTCGGCGATCTGACGCGTGGTCACGCCCAGGCGCGCGGCCTCGTCGGCGCGCGGCGTGACCTGCACCTCGGGGCGCGGCAGCGCGCCCGACGAACTGACATTGGCCAGCAGCGGCTCGGCACGCAGCCGCGCCTCGAGCAGCGCCACTGCCTGATTCAGCGAGGCGTCGTCGGCGGCGAGCAGATTGAAGGCGATGTCGCGCTGGCCGCGATCATTGAGCTTGTAGGCGCGCACATCGGGCACATCGGCCAGCCGCTCGAACACCTCGACCTCGATGTCCTTTTGCGGGCGCGTGCGGCCCGGGTTCTTCATCCGCGGAATCAGCCCGCCGATCAGCGGCAGATGATCATGCAGGCCGTTGACCACGGTGCGCAGCGTGGAATGCTCGATGCGCTGCAGCAGCACACTGAGCGCCGCGCGGCGGATATCGCGCTCGCCGGTGGGCGACGAGCCGCCGAGCACGAACACATGCTCGACACCATCCACCTGCATGATGCGCGTGCGCATCGCCTCGGTGACGCGCCGGGTGTCATCGAGCGTGGAGCCGGGCGGCAGCTCGACGCTGATCTGAATCCGCGAGACATCCTCGGGCGGAATGAAGCTGCCCGGAATCTTCACCATGAAGAACAACGACAGCGCGAGCACGCCGATGGCGGCCACCAGCGTGAGGTACGGATGGCGCAGCGTGCGGCCGATGAACGCGGTGTAGCCGCGCATCAGCGGGCCGTCGTCATCATGCTCGAGATCGGCATCGCCGGGGCGCATCAGATAGGCGGCCATCAGCGGTGTGATCAGCCGCGCCACCAGCAGCGAAAATGCCACCGCCACCGCCACAGTTAGCCCGAACTGGCGGAAATACTGCCCAGGAATTCCGCCCATGAACGACACCGGCACGAACACCGCGATGATCGTCAGCGTGGTGGCGATCACGGCCAGGCCGATCTCATCGGCAGCATCGATCGCGGCGCGGTACGGCGACTTGCCCATGCGCATATGGCGCGCGATGTTCTCGATCTCCACGATCGCATCGTCCACCAGAATGCCGGTGGCCAGGGTGATCGCCAGAAAGCTGACCAGGTTCAGCGAGAACCCCATGAGGTCCATCACCCAGAACGCCGGAATCGCCGACAGCGGCAGCGCCACCGCCGAGATCAGCGTGGCGCGCCAGTTGCGCAGGAACAGCAACACCACCAGCACCGCCAGCGCCGCACCCTCGAGCAGCGTGTGCAACGCCGCCTCATAGTTGCCGTAGGTGTAGAACACCGTGTCGTCGACCGGCTCGATCGCGAACTCGGGATGCTTGTCACGAATGCCGGCCAGAATGCCATCGGCGGTCTCGGCCACCGTGACCTCGCTCGCGCCCTTGGAGCGAAACACCGCGAAGGTCACCACCGGCTCGCCGTCGAAGCGCGAGAACACCCGCGGCTCCTCGTAGGTATCCTGCACCCGGCCCAGATCGGCCAGCCGCACATGACGCCCGCCGCCGACCGCGATCGTGGTCGCGGCCAGCGCCTCGGCCGAGCTGGCATCGCCCAGCAGGCGGATCGCCTGCTCTCGCTGACCGATCTCGCCGCGGCCACCGCCCACATCCGCATTGGTCAGCCGCACCTGGCGGCCGACATCGGCCGCGGTGATACCGAACGAGGCCAGGCGCGCGGGATCGAGCGTGACGCGAATCTCACGATCGGCGCCACCGTAGCGCTCCACCCGACCGATGCCGCGCTGGCCCTGCAGCCCGCGCTTGACCACGTCATCGACGAACCACGACACCTCATCGAGCGACTTGTCCGGCGCCTTGACCGCGAAGGTCATGATCGCCTGGCCCTCCACCTCGATGCTGGAGATGATCGGCGACTCGATCTCGCCGGGCAGATCGGCCTCGATCTGATCGATCGCGTCCTTCACATCCTGCACGGCCTTGTCGGTGGGCACCTCCATGCGGAACTCGACCACCGTCGAGCTCACACCGTCGTTGACCGTGGAGATCACCTTCTTCACGCCGGTGATGCCGGCCACCGCATCCTCGATCTCCTTCGTGACCTGCCGCTCCAGCTCGGCCGGCGCCGCACCCGGTTGCACCACGCGCACCGACACCAGCGGCACATCGATGTTCGGAAAGCGCGTGATCGGCAAAACCCCGAACGACTTCCAGCCGAGGATCACGAGGATGAAGAACGCGAGAATCGGTGCGACCGGATTGCGGATCGACCAGGCGGAGAAATTCATGATCGCGATCCTCAGTCGGCCCGCGGGCCGGGTGTGGCCTGCGCGCTGCGCTGAATGCTGTCGGCATCGCCGGCACGAATCGGCCGCACGCGATCACCGGCGCGCACGAACGCCCCGGCGCGCGCCACCACCCAGTCGCCCGCGCTCAGGCCGCTGACGATCACCACGCGGCGATCATCCGCGGCGCCAGTGACCACCGGCAGGCTCTGCACCGTGTCCTGCGCCACGCGCAGCACGCGCGCGTCGCCATTCTCACGCTGCACCGCCGCCACCGGCAGCGTCACCCCGGACTGCTGCCCCACCGTGATCAGCGCATCGGCGAACATGCCGGCGCGCACCCGCTGCGGCTCATCGAGCGCGATGCGCACCCGGCCAAGCCGCGTCTGCGCATCGATCGTCGGCTCCACCAGGCGCACCCGGCCCGACAAGGGCTCGGCCACGCCGGCCACCTGCACCATCGCCGTCTGGCCCTTCTCCACCGAGAGCAGATCGCCCTCGGCCACATCGGCGCGCAACTCCAGCGCACCATCACGAATCAATACGAACATCGGCTCGCCAGCGGCGGTTGCGATCGCGCCCAGGCGCGCGCTGCGCGCGATCACCAGCCCCGCCACCGGCGCCTTCACCTGGGTGCGCGCGAGCTTGTAATCGAGATTGGCGATCTGCGCAGCCACCACCTCGGCCTGCGCACGCGCCGCATTCAGCCCCTGCTGCGCGGCCGCCAGCCGCGCCCGCGCGGCCGTCGCCGCGGCATCGGCCTGATCCAGACTGGCCTGTGAAACCACCCCCTGCTTGGCCAGCTTGGTGGAACGCGCCCGCGCGCGATCGGCCTCATCGGCCGCCGAACGCGCCTCGACGATCTGCGCCCGAAATTGCGCAATGTTCGCCTGCGCCGAAGCGGCCGAGGCCGTGAGCTGCTCACGCTGCAGCTTCAGCGACGCCTCGCCCAGCCGCGCCAGCACCTGGCCGGCCTGAACGAAATCGCCCACGTCCACCAGCAACCCGGCGATCGTCTGCCCCTCCACCTCGGGCGCCACGTGCACCCGCTCGGCCGGCTCGATCATGCCCGAGACATTGAGCCGCGACACCACCGTGCTCTCGGTGGCCTGCACCACCGAGATCGCCGGCAACACGTCGTTCGACGCCGACCCCGCGGCACTCGCGGTGCCCGCACCCTGCGCGGCCACAGCATCGCCTACCACGCCACTTTTCGCGGAGGCCTGGCCGCCGTCGCCACCACCCAACCAGCCATACCCGAGCGCGGCCACCACGGCCAGAGCAAGCACCACCATCAACACGCGCTTCATCACGAAACCCCAACGACAGAGCGGGCCGCCGGCACCTGGCCGAGCACCCCTTGAACAATGGATTCGATGGTTTGCAGCACCAACTCGGCCAGCGCCGCGGAATCGGCCGCCGTCGGCGCCCCCGCCCCCTCGGGCACGGTGCGCCGCATCATGCCCTTGACCAGCATCATGATCAGCCTCACCCGCGTCAGCAGTACCGCATCCGACACCTCGGGCCCGGCACCCAGCACCCGAAACAGCGCCAGCAGATTGCGTTCGATGGCCCGATCCATGTGCGCCAGCAGCGCGCCGATCTCCGGGCGACGCATCGCCGCGGCCTCGGTCTCCAGCATCATCGGCGCCATCTCACACGGCACCTCGGCCACCCGCCGCCGAATCAGCGAGCGGAACGTGGCCCGCGGATCCGCCGAGGCCCGGATCTGCGCGAAGTCTTCTTCCAGCTCACGCAGATCCCGCTCGACCAGGGCCGCGATGATCGCGTCTTTGGACGGAAAGTAACGATAGAAATTGCCGGCACTCATGCCGGCCGCACGCGCCAGCTGCTGCATGGACGCGCCATCGAAACCCTGGGTGGCCAACACCGGGCGCACCAGGGCCAGGATCTCGTCCGAACGCGAACCGTGCGCGTCGGCCGAGGCTGACGAGACTTCTTGAATCATCGAGGGAGGGCCGGAGGAGAGGCCATAAATAAACGTTCATTCATTCTAGCGTGAATGAACATTCATTCACACACGACACTGGTGATAATGTGGGTTTGTTCCGGAAACCACGAAGGCCAGGACGCCGCAGCTCCCATGCCCACTGACACCCGCGCCGCGAACGGCCTCGAACCCGCCACCCATCCGCCCCTGGAAACCGAGATCCTCACGGCCCTGGCCACGCTGCCGGAGATTGCGTCCCTGCCCCGTGTGCGCGCCCTGCTCCTGCCCCCGTGCCCCTGGAACGGCCACCGAGACGCCGAGTTCGCCGCGCTGGAACTCGAGGACGGCACGATCGGCCTGGCCTCCCGAGTTCAACAGTTCAGCGCGTAAGTGATTGATAGATATGGCATCAGGTTTTCAAATTGCCACTACAACAGCGCCAACTGCTCCGGCCCGTCGGGTGTTGGGGCTCCAAGCGAGGCGAGCAGCGAGCGCTGCTCGTCATTGACGGTTGTCACGCCACGATGCAACGTCTCGCCCAGGTAGACCTCATGGTGCTGGATGCGCCGCAGGTGCTCGAGTGCGCGTTCGGGCGAGACCGCGATGGGCGATTGACGAAGCCGCATGCGCATCACACGATGCAGGATCAGGGCGATAAAGCAGAGGCTGGCATGCGCCCGGATCCTGTCGGGCAATCGGTGGTGCACCGGGCCGATCTCGATCTCGGATTTGAGCACCCTAAAGCCGCGCTCGATGTCTGCCAGAGATTTGTAGCGCTCAACAATCTCTTGTGCCTTGAGCTCAGCCACGTTGCTCACCAGCAGCAGCTTGCCATCCATGAGCTCGGCAAGCTGTCGGGCCTTGCGGTTCACGCTATAGGTGAACAACTCGCTCTTGAGATCGACCTTGATGATCTGACCGAGCCGCGCTTCGAGCACTTGGTGATAGAACTTGGCCCGTGCTCCACCATCGGACAGTGGCCGCCCGCGCGAGCGCTCTCCAGCATCCTGGCCATCAAGTTTGCCCACCCATTGGGCAGCCTGGTCTTCGAGCGCCTTGATGGTGGCATCGCGCTTGGCGGTTTGCTCGGCCGCGCGTACTGGGTCGTGCGCAATGACCAGACGGTGCCGTTCCCAGACGGTCTCGGCGGTCGTCTCGGTCGTCGCATCGGCAAAGTGCCGGACATGCAACGGGCCGAGCAAGTCAACGAACTCGCCATAACGCCGACCGGGAACCGCCAGGATGTACTCGAGCGGTTCGCCCGAAGGGTGTGGTGATTGCCGCCAGCTCCTTGCAGGTTGTCCGCCGACATCAGGCCACGATCGGCAACCGCAATCACCCGACGGATCGGGAATCGCGCCATCACCGTCTCCAGCGTGGCCCGCAGCGTCTTGGCTCAGCAACGTTGCCGGCGAACACCTCATGGTGAATGGGCAAGCCCTGGGCAGTCTGCACGACACCAAGACGAATTGACGGCGAATGCCGCCGTCCTTGGATTTGCCAAATTCGCGCACATCATCGGCTTGCTCAGACAGACCTTCGGCGCGAATGGTGGTGAGGTCATAGAACACCACCGCGAGCTCAACGTCGATCAATGGTCGCAGCAACTGCGCCACCACGGCATCGACCTGCTCGCGCTGCTCGATCAGCGCGTCCATGGCACGCAGCAAGTGCTGGTGCTGGATCTGCTCGGCCTCGATGCCGGGCAGACAGACACGCTCGAGCCAGCGAAGCACCCCAAGCTTGGATTCCGGGTCGCAAAGGCGATTGAAGACCATCACGCGCAGCATCGCCTCCACGTTGATCTGGCGGCGCGAACGGCGGCGAAAGACGGCCTGGAGACGCTCGAAGCCCAGTTCCTTCCAAAGGGCGGTGAGCACCCAAACGTCGCCCAGGGCGCGCGAGGGCTCGAAGCGGATATCGGGTTTAGCACTCGTTGGCGATGGCAGCGCCGCCGGATCGGTCGGCACGGCGCGCCCCGTGGCACGACAAAGGCCACGGACGATCGAATCCAGATGCGGTTGGACCTGTTCGACACGCCCCAGGCTGGCAATGGTGCGCTGCTTCACCTTGCCGGTCTCGTCGCGAAACGACTCGGCCAGCTGCACGTAGCGGCGCGGACCGGACTTGGTGAGCTTGACGAACATGCCCACACGTTACCAGATACGCCATGCCTGTCAAGGAATACTCACCGGCGCATCTTCAGCCCAAAACGTGCCAACACACGAATTCTGACTCAACGCCCCGCAAACCCGCATCTTTACTGGGCCACTTGTCCAAAAACCGCCGATTTGCGCTCTGAACTGTCGAACTCGGGTGGCCTACGCACTGCTCGGCAACTCACTCGCCGAACTGACCGCCATGGCCGGCTCGCTACTGCTGGCCGGCGCCGACCCACTAGAGATAGCACGCTGGTGGGTGGACCACGACGACGCAAGAAAGGTGGTCGGCTTCGCCGCCGTCACAGCCCTCACCCGCTGGCTGTTCGATAGGGCTGGCTATGAGCCGCCACGCGCGGCCGACTCGATCGGTGAGCTGGGCCCGCAGCCCGGCGATCACATCGGCATGGTGGGGCTGTTTCCACCGCTGATCCGGCGCATCGTGGCTGCGGGCGCGCGGCTGACGGTGCTGGAGCTGAAGCCTAAGCTGGTCGGGGAGCAGGATGGATATCGGGTGGTCCTGGATCCGCAGGAGCTGGCGGGCTGCAACAAACTGCTGGCGACCAGCACCCTGCTCTTGAACAGAACGTTCGAGTCGGTGCGTGCGCATGCCGGCAAGGCCGAGAAGATCGCGGTGATCGGGCCGGGGGCGTCGTGTTTGCCGGATCCGCTGTTCGCGCGGGGGGTGACCTTGATGGGCGGGGTTTGGGTGGCGGATGGGCCTGCGTTGCTGGCGGCGATTGCGGCTGGGCAGGCCTGGGGGGACTCGTCGTTCAAGACGGCATTGACCGCTCGAGAGTATCCGGGGCTCGCAAACTTGCGGGCCCGGGCTACCGCATGAAAATCCCGTAGCGGCTCAAAAAAAGCGCCTTCCCAGCGATGAAAAGCTCGAGAAAACTGGGGCATGTCAGGGCCAACAAGACTTGAACCACGAGTCTCCGGCGGCGCTCAGTTGGTTCAAGCATAACGCCTCAGGCCAGCGGGCCGCGAAAAGGCGCGGGGTTCTGGGCGCGAGCCCGGTTTCTGCGACTTTCCGGGCGGTCCGCTGCGACGACTAGTTCTACATGGAGCCTCATAGCGTCAACTCCATCTTGCGACACAGGACAGATGCTCCTGGCCGCAATGGTTCGGGCTCCCGGCCTCGATGAAACCAGAGCGGCATACAGCCGATTCGCAGGCGTTTCGCCAACACTCGACCAAAGCGACGCAACCGTCGCACCACTCTCGAACCAACCGACGAGAGCACACGTAGCAAACGCCCTATCCCTAAACCACGCGCGTTTCCTCGCACCCACATCTGGTAGACCTGACCGATCTTCTCGGCGGCGTCAACATCAAGCTTGCCCCAGGCAAGACCGACAACATCGCCACCGGCCATCGCAAATAGCGGGCGATCCTGGCCTGCGTCGCAATTCACAAGACGCTGTCGCCACCAACTATCGGGGTTCGACGCTTCTTCATCAAATGTGCTGCCAAACGCATCGGGAGACTCTCGCAGCGCGTCCAAACGAACGCTGCGATATTGAGACCAATCTGCCGCCTGAATCTTGACGATCTCAACCACCCCAACGCTGCCCTCCAATGTAGAACGCTAAGGTCAGCAGCGGTTGAGGCTTGGCACGACTTGCGGCAGCAAGGCGGGCCAAGGGTCAACTGTCTGCTGCAACGAAATGTTCAACAGCGTTCGCCTCGACCTACGCAGCCAGTTTCTCAACACGGAGATCTTTGCGGCCCTTTTCCGCCTGCCACAGGTCATAGTGCATCTGCTGATTCAGCCAACTCTCCGCCGTGGTATCAAAAGCAATTGACAGCCGAATCGCCATCTCCGGGCTAATTCCCGCACGGCCATTCAAGATCGACGATAGCGTCTTGCGACTCACACCAGGGCCCGCGCGGCATCAGACACGGTCAACTCGAGCGGCTCAAGACAGAGGCTGCGCAAAATCTCGCCAGGATGAGGTGGGTTGTGCATCTTCATCGTTTTGCTCAGTGATAGTCCTCGTAGTCGACTTCGATCGCATCGCCGTCAGTGAACTTGAAGGTGACACGCCAGTTGCCGCTGACCGTCACCGACCAGCAGCCCTTTCGCGCGCCCTTCAGTTCGTGGAGCCGAAGGCCGGGAGATTCATATCCCCAGGACTTGTCGCGGCATGCAGTCGACCCAAGATCAATCGAAGCCGCGTGGCCTGCTCAGGACGAACGCCCGACTTCGTTCCGGAAACGAAGAACCGCTCCAGCCCTTTGTGCTTGAACGATACGATCATGATGCATTGTAACGCGTCACGCCTCAGGTGTCATGCTGTTGAACGATTGAGCTCAGAGGCACTTGCCGAGTCGGTCGTTTCTGGGCGGAGCCCAGGTTCGACCGACTCGGCAAGTGTCCTTTGAAGCGCCTTGTTGTACATCGCCATCCACCTACTTTCTCCCGGCCCAATACGCAGGGCGCCGGCGATGGTGAGCAAGAGCCACGATTCTGAGATCTTCGCCCACGACTCGATACACGATGGAATACGGAAAGCGGCGCAACGGAAATCGGCGAACGAACTCCTCCGCAACCATTCCCAGAAAAGGGCGTTGACATAGCAAGTCAACGCAGCGCTCAAATTCGGCAATGAATTCGAGACCAAGATCCTTTCCAGCCACCTCCGCATAGGTCTTCGCGCCATCGACGAGCTCGGCCTCTGCCGCCTCCGATACCGAAGCCCTCACTCAACTGCCTTGCGTGCCCGTGCAATGACCTCTGAGGCCGACGAGTACCTCATCTCACCCGATTCGGACAACAGAACCCGCCGCTTGATCTCCGCAGACCAAGCCTCATCAATTCCGTCTTCGTGCGTCAGACTGGCTAGGAGTCGCTCCGCCAGCTCGACCCGCTCTTCCTCCGATAGCGTCAATGCATCAGCTTCGATTGCTTCAAGTTTCTCGCTCACTTACAACCTCCGAATTTGCTGCCTTCGCATACGCGGTGCTGTCCGCGACGAATGTACAACGACTGAGGTAAGCGGCGCGCCGCGAGGAGCAAAGCGACGAGTGGCACGACCGCTTCGCCGACGGGTTAGGCTGCATTCGTGCAGGCGGCAAGCGCGACCTCAAGTTGGGTTCCGAGTTCCATGTCAGACACGCCAAGTGAAACGACGATCGTTGCGTCATGTAAGTCCGTGAACCCCTTGGCATCACCGCGTGCTCCTCCGTTATTGGACGGCGTAAGCGAAATCTTTTCATTCATGACTTCGATGGACACCTGACGCGCGCGCCGGTGAAAAGCCCTCCACGAACCAACTCCGGCTGCGGCGAGAATTGGAACACCATACGCCTTCCAGTCCAGTGGGTGTGGGACGCGGTGGCCCGATGCTTGTAGAGCAACCCGAACCATCTTTCCTAGCTCACTCGAATTGGCCTGGGTTGCACTGGTCAGATACGAGACCGCTGCATGACTGAGAATTTGCTCGCAGTAGACCCCTCACCTGATTCTCTCGGCGGTTTTCGTATGTTCGCCGCGCCCGGTCAATGCATAGAAGTCCTCGATCCAACCGTCGCCGAGTGCGTCCCGGCACGATTTTCAACGCCGCTGGCGCCTCGGAACACCGTCATTGGCGCCAGTTTCGCTTTCATGCGGCCACCGGGCGCATCTGCATCTTGGCCAGTTTGTTATGCGCCTTGAGCAGATTGAATCCAATGGCCGCCCAGTTCACCTGGGCTTCGACTCGTCGTCGGCCGAAGTATCGAGCTCGGCCCATGTGGAAGCGTCGCTTCAGTGTTCCGAAGCACTGCTCGACCTTATAGCGAACCTTGCCGATCAGTTTGTTCATCGCCGTCTGGTACCAGTCCAGCGGCTTGCGATGATGGGCTCGGAACTGGATGAAGTCATGGAGCTTCTTTCGCTTCAGATATTTCCTGTTCTCTTCCGAGGCGAACCCCTTGTCGGCCAGGATCCCGATCACGCCATCGGAGAGCCGGCGCACCACCTTCTTAAATTGCTTGGTTTCGGATTCGTTGGCCGGGCGGGTCATCGTCGTCTCGATGAATCCGTCTTCAGTGTCGACCGCCACATAGGCGCGGTAGCCAAAGAAAGCGTGCTTGCCCTTCTTGACCCAGCGAGCATCCGGGTCGGCACTGTCGCTGACATTGGCTTTGCCTTGGTCATCGACATCAACTGTCCGATTGGGGCGGCTTGCCGAGGCGATGATGCTTGCATCAATAATCGCGCCGCGAGCTTCGTTCACCCTCAGGCCCTTGGCCTTCAGTTGACCGTTGATCTCGGCCAGGATCGTTTCATCGAGCTTGGCCTTGACCAGGCGATTGCGGAATCGGCAGATCGTCGTGTGATCGGGCAGTGCTGCGCCAAGGTCGAATCCGCAGAACACCAAGAAGTCCAGCCGCACCTTGAGCGCCTGCTCGAGCTGCGCATCGGAGAGGTGATGCCATTGCCCGAGCAGCATCAGCTTGAGCATCGACAGCGGCGCATAGGGAATCGGACCGCCACCGTGACTGGCCTCGCGCTTGTACAGACCGACCAGTCGCGCATCGATTGGTGCCCAGTCGATGATGTTGTGAAGCTTCATCGTGGGCGATTCTTTAACTTGCGCCAGTGCACCAGCCAGAAAGAAGCTCGTCATCGTCGTTCTCGATCAACATGGATGCGATTCGTTGATCGTCGGGGATCTCGGCCAGTTATGCAACGGTCTCGATACGGGTCGGTAAGAACCCACACGTCTGCCTCAGTAACTTGCTCGGGACACACCAATAGCCGGTCTTGGAGGCCGTACAACGCGCAACGAAGGGTCATTTGCAGCCTAACGTCTTCGTCAGGGGCGCTTGACGCGGCCGAGAGGCTGCGACAGCTGCCGAACGGCTGGGTCAAGCGTCCGCTGCACGAAAATGTTAGCAATCACATTCACTTGCCGTGGCCCCTTACCAAACCGACCGTTGCCCGGATGTCGTCAAAATCGGGTTGTCTCCGAAGATTGGTGACTTGAGCAATGTACTTCCCGCGAAGAAGCGGCACCCGCCAAATTGGACGCCACTTGACCGCCTCCGCGTGCCCTGATGAACACATAGTCACGTACTCATCGTCCAAGACCGTGGAACGATCAATAGCATTGCGAACAACAATCCGAATCGGAATCGGGTGCCCCATCCCTACGCGCTGCTTCGGAGGGATAGCTTCGAGCATTTTCTCATACCGCGCATTCACCATGCAGTAGTCAGGAGGCCATGAGCCGACCAAATTGTCTTCAACTCGCTTGGCGGTAGAAGCGAACTCGAACTTCAACTCGAAGATATATGTTGTATCGACTGGAGCCTCGAATTCCGTCGAAATCGAAGTCCCCGCTGTCGCGAGCGAAATCGGTTGATCCTCAAACAACGGGGGAAATGCACAAAGGTTGGTGACGAGCATGATGAAGCCGACTACAGGCTTTTGACACAAGTGGAAAGCTAGCGGCCCCATGCTGATTGCTAACGCGCTACATGAGCGGCTGATGAAGGCGCAAGCCGAAAGCTGTCCGCTCAATGGGTTGGTTAGCCCTCCAGTGCGGCCATACGGTCGAGGTGTTCCGCATATGCCTCGATGACCTCACGGCAGAGTAGATCAATCCGTGGAATTTCGGAAACCACCGCCCTTGCTGCCTCAAGATCAAGGGAACGGTGCGCTACGTCAGCGGAGTCTCGAATTAGCTTCATTGGCTTTACTCGATCGTTCCAGAATTCCTTGGGAAATCCCAACTGAAGAAAACGTGTCTGATGAGATTCGCGCATCGCCGGATCGCCAAGAATGGTAGTCAATGACTTCCAATAGAAAAGAAACGCAGACGATTGAATGAACAGGGAATGATCCTCGCTCTCGTTCCTTGGAACATCCATCAGATAGCGCGCATGACCGAAGTACTCTAATGACCGCTCCAATCTAGTGTCACGGAGAACTAACCTATTCGCCGCCACAGCAATCGCAGCCTGCAGCGCTGGCAACGAATAAGCCGTTACCTCAGCAATTGTTTCAGCATTTCGTATTGGCCTCGCGCGCCCATCCTCGAGCTCCATTTGCACGGGAATTCCTTCCATAAAGCAGCCCTGCCGCAACATTATTAATCTAACAAGCTGCCGCATCAGAAGCAGGCATACCCCCTCGGCCAAACCAATTTCTTCAACCTCAACTGATAGGC
>JAWKYG010000016.1:0-158398 GCA_041396585.1 Burkholderiaceae bacterium
CAGGTGCCTTGACTGAACTACGGCAAGGCCGTAGTATTGCTTCATGCGAACGGTCGCCGAAACACCGATCTTCATCCGTTACGCCGAGCAGATCTGGAGCGAAGCGGAGCGGCTGGAATTCATCACCTGGATCGCGCTGAATCATGAAGCTGGCGATCCTATTCCTGGCTCGGGTGGGTGTCGGAAAGTTCGCTGGTCGAGGCAGGGCCAAGGCAAACGCGGTGGGGCGCGGGTTGTTTACTTCAACCCCACTGAGCAAACGATTTGGCTGCTGATCGTCTATACGAAATCGAAGTTCGACAATTTGCCGACTTCGTTCTTGGCTCAGCTCAGAAAGGCGGTGGAAGATGCCCTCGGAGATTGAACAGTTCCAGAAGGACTTGCTTGAGTCGGTGCGTCAGATGAAGCGCGGTGAGGCTGCGCGAGTGACGAAAGTGAAGATACCTTCGGCGTCAGAAGCGCGCACGCGAACCGGTCTGTCGCAGGAGGATTTCGCGCGGCTAATTGGCGTTTCAGTTCGAACGTTGCAGGACTGGGAGCAGGGGCGTAGGGAACCGACGGGGGCCGCCAAGATGCTCCTAAGAGTGGCGGCGACTCATCCAGACGTTCTGCTATCGCTCGGGGAATGAAGCCCAACAATACGGTGCTGCGGACACTTGAGCCGTTGCCCGAACCTGCGCTCCGCGCAGAACCGAGCCCCGGTTCAAATGCCGCAGACCTGAATCGTTGGGCATTTGCTCGGGTGACATGCGTGGTACGCGTGAAGTGACGCTGGAAGGCGATCCGCAATTGATGTTGCGCGATGCGCAACATGCTACACTTGACTTGTGATCAAGTCATTCCGCCACAAGAACCTGCGCAGATTCTTTGAGACAGGGCGTGTTTCGGGGATACAACCGGCCCATGCGGCGCGGCTGAGAATTCAGCTTGCGGCCCTTGATACGGCTTCTGTCATCGATGACATGGATTTGCCTGGCTTTCGCTTGCACCCGCTGAAGGGGGCGATGAAAGGGCGTTGGTCAATCTCGGTGTCCGGGAACTGGCGGCTGACATTCGAGTTTCAGGACGGCGACGCCCACATCCTGGATTACGAGGACTACCACTGATGAGAATGCACAATCCGCCCCATCCCGGGGAATTCATTTCCGAGGTCTATCTGCGACCATCGGGGATGAGCGGTCGAGAACTGTCTGAAGCCATTGGAGTGGCTGCATCAACGCTGAGCCGGGTGTTGAACGGCACGAGCCGAGTAACCCCAGAGATGGCGTTGCGCTTTTCCAAGGCGTTGGGGCGCTCACCAGAGAGTTGGCTTGCGATGCAGGATGCGTACGATCTATGGCAAGTGCGCAAGACGGTCGATCTTCGGGCCATCCCGAAATTGAAGTTTGCCGCATGAGTGGGTCGCCATGCACAACAAGTCGGCGCAGTGGGCCACTTGAGAAGTCGCAGGAACCTGGGCTCGCGCCCAGAACCCTGCGCCTCTTCAAGCGGCCCGCTGGCCTTTGGCGTTAGTGCGAGCGATGAGCCTACTGACGACATTCGATTTCGATGAAACCCCGAGCGCTCAGGCAGTGGCTCTTCTGTCCGAGAACTGCCGGGTTATGGGGCTGGAGTTGGAGCGAGTCCCCGGCCGCGCCAACGTTTGGCATGTTTGGGAATCCGGCAAAGGCGAAGTTGGCGAGGACATGCTGATAGATGATGGTGACGAGTCGGTGTGGCGCATTACACCTATTGCCGCAATTGCGCTGGCAAAGCTCTTGGACCGCGTACTTGAAATCGTGCCTGGTGGCTTCTCCTTCTCAATGGCGTGGGTTGGCGAGAAGCTCGAGTTGCAGGTCGTGACGGCTAGTGAGTTGCGGGAGATAGTTTCGGGTGGGGAGTTTGGTGCGAAGACGGAGTATCGGTGTGAGCCGCTCTAACAAGTTGCCGGAACAGACAGTCCGCCTTCGGCGTCCTGCTGCTCGTCAACAGCGTTAGGCATCACAAGACCCGCCGCCGTACTCACGGTGCAGTCTGTCTCAAGAAGGCATGATGAAGCTTGAAAGCCTTGGAGCCGCAAGGCGCGCCGAACTGTCCGAACTGTTCCGCTCGACGTTTTCAGACTCGGAAGGAGAGGGCGAAGGGCTTACGATCGGGCATCTGGTCGACAAGCTGGCCGCAGTCATTGACGATGTCGACGTGATTGCCTTTGGTGCCATCGAGAACGGCGCCCTCACTGGCGCCATTTTCTTCACGCGTCTAAGGTTCAATGACGATTCCAGACCGCTAGCCCTTTCAGTTAGTTCGCCCATCGACATGCCTTCCAGCCTGCATCTCGTTGTCGAAATTCCGTATACGCCCGAGCCATTCTGGCTCTCGCTTCCGGACAAGCCTTGGCCGGAGTTCGTTCGCCTCTCTGGGGAATGCGGCGATGGCGACGTCGCGCTGGTCATGTTTACGCTGGCCACCTACAACAGAAAATCCGGTTCGCCGCCGTTGAGTCCTACAGAGCTGACCGCGGCTGAGCACCTCTTGCTTCCAGGCGGGGTCGCGGTTAAAGACGATGTGCAGGAGATCTACCCCTCCTGCTGTTCCGGGGTTGAATGCTGGAGCGAGTGGCAATACCTCTTGGAGGAAGGCCGGGTTCCTTGGATGGGGCATGATCCGACGCCCACCTTGCAGTTCGCCCCATCGCGTTACTGGCGCGAGGCTGCTCGGCGCCGAGATCCGTCGCTTTGCCCGGCAAGGCACAAGCGAGACCGCTCGCTGATTCCCGAGATCGAGCGCGTTTGGACGAGCAACATGAAGGTCTACGGCGCGGACAAGGTCTGGAAGCAGCTTCACCGCGAAGGGATTCCGGTGGCGCGCTGTACCGTCGAACGATTGATGCGCCGTCAGGGCTGGCAAGGCGCCAGGCGTGGCAAACGGTGCGAACGACGGTGCCTGATGCGAAGGCACCTTGTCCGTTGGATCGGGTGAATCGGCAGTTCCGAGCCGAGCGACCCAACCAGTTGTGGGTGTCGGATTTCACCTATGTTTCGACCTGGCAAGGGTTTGCCTATGTCGCGTTCGTCATTGATGTCTACGCTCGTTTCATCGTAGGCTGGCGCGTCAGCCATTCGATGCAAACGGACTTCGTTCTCGATGCCTTGGAGCAGGCGCTGTATGCGCGCCGGCCCGATCGAGACGAAGCTCTCACACATCATTCCGACCGCGGGTCGCAATATGTGTCGATTCGGTATACGGAACGCCTTGCCGAGGCAGGTATCGAGCCTTCGGTCGGCAGCAGAGGTGATAGCTACGACAATGCCCTGGCCGAAACGATCAACGGACTCTACAAGACCGAGCTGGTCCACCGACGTGCGCCCTGGAAGACCCGCGAGGCGCTCGAGATCGCGACGCTGGAATGGGTGTCTTGGTTCAACCATCATCGCCTACTTGAGCCGATCGGCTATATCCCTTCTGCGGAGGCCGAAGCAAACTACTATCGACAAACCCACGGTCAGGCCATGCTGGCCTGACTTAACCGCAGGGGCCTCCTGGAAATGCGGGGCGATTCATCCAGACCGCTAGCCCTTTCAGTTAGTTCGCCCATCGACATGCCTTCCAGCCTGCATCTCGTTGTCGAAATTCCGTATACGCCCGAGCCATTCTGGCTCGCTTCCGGACAAGCCTTGGCCGGAGTTCGTTGCCTCTCTGGGGAATGCGGCGATGGCGACGTCGCGCTGGTCATGTTTACGCTGGCCACCTACAACAGAAAATCCGGTTCGCCGCCGTTGAGTCCTACAGAGCTGACCGCGGCTGAGCACCTCTTGCTTCCAGGCGGGGTCGCGGTTAAAGACGATGTGCAGGAGATCTACCCCTCCTGCTGTTCCGGGGTTGAATGCTGGAGCGAGTGGCAATACCTCTTGGAGGAAGGCCGGGTTCCTTGGATGGGGCATGATCCGACGCCCACGGCTCAGCGCATCAACGATGGGAGCTATCAGGTTTGGCAGGATGAGGACCTTCCGGGTTCCCAATCTCTTTGGCCCGGCTGAACTCAGGGAGGAGATTGCCCGCCTGCCCAAGAATCTGGGAGCCTTTATGAAAGGCTGTCACACTTTCAGCGCTCATGCCCCGGCGGTCGCCGAAGCGCTTTGCAAGTGTTCAGGCAGCATTTCCTTGATCATGACCCGAGCTGACCTCGACGAGGCAATGTGCTGTCAGCCATTGCGTAGCCGCTCGGCCTGGCGCGGGGCTCGGTGCAGGAATGCCAGACGGCCCCGCGGAGTTTTCGTTTGCACATCGAGGTGGCGAGGAGTGCGCCTCATGCATTGCTCTCTGTCGCAGCGGCCGACTGAAAAGCCGCAGAATGCGTGGCCCGCATGTGGAGCCATGCACCCCTTCAATTATCTTGTTGTTCTGAGGTGCCGGGTGTCGGAATGTTGAAGCGCGCCGTCCTTGTCGTTCTTGCCGTTTTGTTCGCGGTAGGGGTCTATGCAAACTGGCCGGAAGCTGGCCCTGCGCACCTGGGCCAGGCGGACGTGGTCGTGATCTACAAGGCCGAGCGCAGAATGACGCTGATGCAGGCTGGGGCGGAGTTGAAGTCTTATGTGGTGTCTCTGGGGCGCAATCCTGTCGGGCCAAAGAGTCAGGAAGGTGATGGGCGTACGCCGGAGGGGTTGTACGCAATCGACTACCGAAAGCCCGACAGCGCGTATTACAAGGCGCTGCACATTTCCTATCCAAGCCTCACGGATTTGTCCGCTGCCCGGCAGCGCGCAGTGGATCCAGGCGGTCTGATCATGATCCATGGGATGAGAAACGGGCTTGGCTTGGTTGGGCGCCTGCACCGGCTGATTGATTGGACGGAAGGTTGCATTGCAGTGACGAATCGAGAGATGGACGAGATATGGAACGCTGTACGAGATGGCACGCCGGTCGAGATTCGGCCATGAACGGTCTGGCCAAGTTCCATGTCTGGCTGAACCGGCCTCACATCGTTGAATCGCGGGGCGGTGAGGTTCGCCCAACGCCCGACGGGATGCGGGAGCGCTTCACGCCCGGCGTTCATATCGTCATCGGAGAAGGGCTCGGGATGTCGCCCGCACTGTTGTATGACATGCGGATCTCCGCTGCCCAAACCGCTTCGGAATCTGCGCTGTTTCAGGTTTTTGGCGGGGCTGCTCGAAGGCGATTGCGACATTGATCGTCTCGCGAAATAATCCATTGATCGTCTCGCGAAATGATCTCCTGCCAGGCCAGACGGAGGAACTATGATGAAACTGCGGGCTCGGCTGTCGCTATCTTGCCGCGTTGCTCTCTTGGCTGTGTCGGTGCTTGCCGCCCAGGCGCATGCGCAATCCGGCCCCTTCCCGAGCGCCGAGGCTTCCGATCCCACGCGCCTGGGCTGGATGACGGGTTTCCCTCCGTCGCCCGAGAAGCTGATCAGACAGCCCGAATCCGATTTCTTCAGTTTCCCCAAGCTGCGCTGGACGGTATGCCATATTCGCGAACTGATGCCCACCAAGCAGGTGAGCAGGGGGATCGGCGCCCCTTCTTCGCTTGTCACCGCCCTCGATGAGGGTATCGACTCCGTGACCTTTACGCCCATCGGCGGCGATGGGGCCATGAGCTGGCGGGAGTCGTTGTTGGTGAACTATACGGATGGCATTCTCATCCTTCATCGGGGCAGGGTGGTCTATGAGCGCTATGCCGGGTGTCTGGGGGAGGCCGGCAAGCATGCTGCGATGTCGATGACCAAGTCCATGACCGGTCTGCTGGCCGAGATCCTGGTGGCCGAAGGGCAACTCGACGAGAATGCAAGGGTTGCCGCAATCATTCCGGAACTCGCGGCTAGCGCGTTCGGCAGCGCAACCGTGCGCCAGGTCATGGACATGACGACTGCACTGTCCTATAGCGAGAACTACGCCGATCCCAACGCGGATATCTGGGTCTACTCGAAGGCGGCAAGCCCCTTGCCGAAGCCGAAGGACTACTCAGGCCCGGACGGCTATTTCGAGTACCTCCAGACCGTTGCGCAGAACGGCGCACACGGAGACGCCTTCGGCTACCGGACGATCAATTCGGATGCTCTGGGCTGGATATTGGCGCGGGTCACCGGCAGGGATGTCGCGCGGCTTCTGTCGGAGCGGCTGTGGAGCCGGATCGGCGCCGAGCAGGATGCGTATATGACCGTGGATGCCAAGGGAACCCCGTTTGCCGGTGGTGGTCTCAGCGCGGGCCTGCGGGATCTCGCGCGCCTGGGGCTTGTGATGCTGAACGGCGGGGTGATCAACGGGCAACGGTTGTTCGATCGGGAAGTGGTGGACAACATCCGCGCAGGCGGCGACAAGAACGCGTTCGCGAAAGCCGGTTACAAGACATTAGCCGGGGGTAGTTACCGAAGCATGTGGTGGGTTCTTCACAATGCGCACGGCGCGTTTGCTGCACGGGGTGTGCACGGGCAGACCATTTATGTCGATCCCGTCGCGGAGATGGTCATCGTGCGCTTCGCCTCGTATCCGACGGCCGGAAATGCGCGCATCGATCCCACCTCCTTGCCGGCCTATCAGGCTGTGGCCGAGGATCTGATGGCGAAGTGATCGGCCCCGGCGCGACACGCTGGTGGCAGGCCACGACGGCCCGGGAGCCTGTTTGCCTGATCGGCTGACGCCGGGGGCCGGCCCGGGCTTCAGGACTCAAAGGAGCAGCGCAATGTCACTCGATTGGAAGTACTCGGCGGACGAGGTCTGCTGGCAGGAGCTTGCGGATGTCTATCGCGCCGCACCGCTTGGTGACAAGCAGCCGCAGGCATTGCGCACCGCGTTCGACAACAGCATGTTCAAGTGCTTCATATTTGAAGACGGCCGGCTGGTAGGGGCCGGGCGGGCGCTAGCTGACGGTGTTGACTGCTCGTATGTCTGCGATATCGCCGTCCTGCCGACTCATCAGGGGACAGGGCTTGGGAAGGCCATCATTGCTTACCTCGTGGAGAAGTCGCGCGGTCATAAGAAGATCATCCTTTACGCGGTTCCAGGAAAGGAAGCGTTCTATCGGAGGTTCGGCTTTCTTCGCATGACCACGGCAATGGCCATCTTCGAGAACCAGGAGCAGCAACTGGCGCGAGGCTATCTAAGCGAGATTTGATGCTTCATACGTGCGGCCCAGCCATCGCAAGCTGGCTAGGAGGGCGCCAAAGCTTCACGTGTGCAGCCTGCCGGGGTGCGCGCACGGCGTTGCCGATGGCAGGTCTGATCTCGTTGGGAGTGTCGAATGTTGGATCCGGAACCCGGGGCAGGTGCGCCCGATATCACGATTCATCTGGTTGATCCGGCCTGTGCGTCCTTGCTCGATCGTGTCGACGATGACGTGTTTGATCACGCCGTCAGGCCCGAGTTGCTTCGAGAGTTTCTCGAGAGTTCATCCAATGTTCTCGTCGTCGCGGTGGCCGAAGGGCTGGTCGTAGGAATGGCCACGGGAATCGCCTACGTGCACCCGGACAAGCCGCTAAGCCTGTTCATCAACGAGGTTGGCGTGTCTGCACGGCACCGTCAACGCGGCATCGGTAGGCGATTGGTGGTCGCCGTGCTCGAGTGGGCCTGTGCCCGCGGCTGTGTCGAGGCCTGGGTGGCCACCGAGGGCGGCAATATCGCGGCCCGCTCGTTGTATCTGTCGACCGGCGCCGTTCAGGACGAGGAGCCGGCTGTTGTCTATGTTTATCCGCTGTCGCAAGGATCGCGACGTGAGAATCTCCCCTGACAACGTGCTTCACGAGGCATCAAGAAGGCGTGGCCGCCTGGCGCGAACCACGGTATCACGCGCGTGCGCGACAGTAGCCGCTACTCGCGTATTCCCGATACGCTCGAACAGGCCACGATCAAAGTCGGGTCTACCGATTCAGTACACTAGGCTGAAGGTGCCCGGTGAACGGGGCATCGGCAGATCGCGCAGGTCAATGTTGCGTACAGGAAAGAGAGGCGGGCGCGCCATCGGCAATTCGAGTGTCCCGCCACGATCCCGCTGACCTATATCGTTTGCCGGGTGCCGGGCGCACGCGGCAGACCCCGGTCGCGGCCCTCCAACGGAATCGCCTGATGTTGATCGCCCAGCTCTCCGACATCCATGTCCGCCCCTCGGGCGAACTGTACAAGGGAGTTGCGGATTCGAATCGCATGTTCAGCGAGGCCATCGGGCATCTGCATGGCCTGGATCGCCGGCCCGATCTGGTCTTGCTTACCGGTGACCTCGTCGATGAAGGGCTCCCGGCGGAGTACGCGAGCCTTCGGCAGTTGCTGTCCGAATTGACCATTCCCTATCTCGTGCTGCCCGGCAATCACGATGATCGCGCGCAGTTTCGGGCATGCTTCCATGATCAGCCCTATCTTCCCGAACACGGCCCACTCCACTATTGCATCGACGAGTATCCGGTGCGGATCATTGCGCTCGATAGCTGTGTGCCCGGGAAACACCACGGTGATATCGATCCTGCGGGGATTGCGTGGCTGCGGGACGAGTTGCGCGGTGATCCGACCAGACCCACGCTGGTGCTCCTGCATCACCCCCCGTTTGCCTGCGGTATTCCGTACCTGGATCAATTCCGTTATGTGGATGCGCATAAATTGGCGAGCGTGCTGGCTGAGTTCTCCAATGTAGAGGCAGTGCTATGCGGCCACGTACATCGCCCGATGGTGCGGCGCTGGGCGCGCACGGTGGTGCTCGCCTGCCCGAGCACAACCACGCAAATCGCCCTGCAACTGCATGTGGACGCGTCACCTCAGTCGTTCATCGGGCCGTCGGCCTGCATGCTTCACCTTTGGCGGGCGGGCGAGGGACTGGTCAGCCACACGAGTTACATTGACCGTTATCCAGGGCCTTATCCGTTCTTTTAGTCTTCGCATCGGTCCGCATTCCGAGATCAAGGGCTCTCTTGCCATCCGGGCGGATATGGCGGCTCAATGGCTTCCATATCTGCGATCTCCAACCACACAGAAGGCGCAACGAGCGAAGGCGGGGGGCAACAGATGCTTGCCGATGGTTCGATGATCGCCTGCGACGCCTCGTTTGATCTCCACGCGGCTGCCGACGGCTCACATCAATATCGCGCGAAGACGATTCGCAACCCGAAGGTGCCGACGCGATGATCGATCTTCTGCTGCCGGAGGTTGCGCTCATGGCGGCTGCAGTCATGTTTTTGCCGGCGATGCGCCATTCGCGCTTGTGGCGCGCAACGGTCACGCCGCTGGCCTCGATCATCGGCAGTGGATTCCTGATCTCCGAACCCTTGTTGAGCGGCTCGGATCGAGTGCTTTCGTTGACCTTGCTGCAGCGCGTGGCGGATCTCGCGCTCGGCCTGGCCGCTCAGGTCGCAGCGGTCTTGCCAGGCATGTTGGTGCTGGGGGCAGCGATGAGTCAGTTCAGTGCCGCAGTGGCCGATACCGCTGGCGCAGGAGGTCTTTTCCATGAAATCTCCAGCAAGCACCTGCGTCCCCGGCTCGGCTACTGCCTGCTGGTTGTGGTGGCCATCGCCCTGATCTGGGCCGGCGATGTGTTCGAAATCGTAGCGCTGGCATCCCGCCTGTTCGCGTTCTACTACTTGCTGCAGTGTCTGGTAGCTCTCACGGTGTGCGTGCTTCGCGGCAGGCAGACGCTGGGCAGCCGCCTGGCGCGCGCGCTCCCTATTGCGTTGCTGGCTGTGGTCCTGGCTGGGGTCGTGTTGTTTGCCATCCCGGTTGGCTGAGGTACTGCGTAGACGGATTTGCCATGTCGACTGGCGCCATCGGGCCGGTGTCGGGTGCTAGTCTCTCGGCCGGGTGTGAACTGACGAGGGAAATCAGATGAAGATCCTGTACTGGGCGCGGCTGGGGATGGCCCGCGCTCCTATCACGGAGCGGCTGGGCCAGTGGCCGGAGGTCACACTGGTGGTCACGGAGACGCTCGAGGACACCCTTCGGGAACTCCCTGCGGCCGATGCGCTGGTCGCCTACGATGCACCCGTGGCCCTGGCGCGCCAGGTGTCGGAGGTGCTCGCGGCGCCCGGGTGCCGGGTGCGCTGGATACATTTTCTGTCAGCGGGCCGTGAGGGCTTCGAAGCGGCCGGTCTGCCGGGGCGCGTCACGGTCAGCCAGACTGCTGGCGCCACCGCGCCGACCGTCGCAGAGCATGCGATGGCCTTGTTGCTGGCGCTCGCGCGCCGGGTGCCCGAGATGGTCGAACTCACTCGCGATGCCCGCTGGGATCGTGCGCTGGCCACCAATGCCCGCTCCCTGGAAGGAGGGGTGCTGGCGATTCTCGGGCCCGGACAGATCGGCCGCGAGATCGCGCGGCGCGCGAAGGCCTTCGGGATGACCACGATCGGGCTTTCGCGCTCGGCGGCGCCTCATCCGACGCTGGACGAGACACTCGGGCTGGATCAGTTGCACGCCACGCTGGCTCGCGCGGATGCGATCGCAGTGGCCATCGCTCTCGCCCCCGAAACCCGGCATATTCTGGATGCCCGGGCGTTCGCGGTCTGTACCCGCAAGCCCTTGCTCGTCAATATCGCCCGTGGCGCCGTGATCGACCAGGCCGCCCTGGTGGCGGCCCTTCATGCGGGGCAGATCGGGGGCGCAGGCCTGGATGTGACCGATCCCGAGCCTTTGCCGGCGAGTGACCCACTCTGGCGCTGCCCGAATCTGCTGATCTCGCCGCACTTTGCGGCTGGCGGTAGCGCGAGAAGCGTGGCCCGCGTGACCGAGGGGCTGCTGGAGAACCTGCGGCGCTTCAGCGCTGGCGAGACCGCCGGCCTTCGATAGACGACGCCCTTTTTTTGCCCGAAACGCGTGGCGCTTTGCCATCGTGCGGCGAGCCCCGCTTGCCGCCATCTCCTGAACGTTGCAGCGCAATAAGCGGGCGCGCCCCGTCAATCCGGATGCCGTCCGGCGGACAACCCTGTTTTTGACATGGGTTATGAACTGGAATTAGATTTCATTTTCCAGGCACCTGCGATCGTGGGTGTGCGAAGAACCAGGAGACATGTGATGACGACACGACGTTCGCTGCTGCAGGGCGCAGCCGCCGGCGCGCTGCTTGCCGGCCTGCCGAAGGCCTTTGCGCAAGACGACACCTCGACCGTAAGCGTATTGGTCGGGGCGTCGTCCTCGATGGACTTCACGGCACGGGCGATTGCCGATCATCTGCAGGCGACGCTCCATCGCCCGGTGATCGCGGTCAGCAAGCTGGGCGCCGGCCAGCGCGTGGCCATCGGTGAGTGCAAGCGGGCGGCACCCGATGGCCGCACGGTGGTGTTCGCCACCACCGGCCCGTTCGCGATTCATCCGCATGTCTACAAGAAGCTCGACTACGATCCGCTCAATGACTTCACGCCGATCATCGGCTTCTCGAAGTTCGATGTCGCGGTCGCGGTCAATGCGCAGCTGGGCGTCAATTCGCTGCCCGAGCTCATTGAATGGGTCAAGCAGCGCAAGGGCGACACGATCTTTGCTTCGGCACCGGGCAATGGCTCGTTCTCGCACTTCGTGGGGCTGGCGATCTCCCGAGAAGCCGGGTTGCACATGAAGCATGTGCCCTACAAGAACAGCGGGGTTGGCATTGTGGATCTCGCCGCCGGGCGCATACCGATCATGCTGACCGGCTTTTCGCCGCTGATTCCGATGCACCTGGAAGGCAAGATCAAGATCCTCGGCACCTCGGGCGCCGAGCGTAACAAGGTGGTGCCTGATATTCCCACCGTCAGTGAGGGCGGGATCAATGTGGCCAGCTCCACCACCACGGGAGTGTTCGGCCCGGCGGGCCTGCCCAAGGAAATCGTCGATCGCTACTACCAGGCGATCCTGCCGCTCACCAGCACGCCGGCCCTGGTCGAGAAACTGCGTGGCCTTGGCGTGGAGATGTGGCCCGCCACCGGTGAACAGCTGGCCGCCGAGATCGTCAGGGAGCATGCCTACTTCGGCAAGCTGGCCAAAGACGCCGGCTTCGAGCCGGCCTGATCGTGGCTGTGGCTGACGGCGCGCGCCGTCAGCCCCGCGCGATGCGCAGCAAACCGGGTGGACCTGGCAGGCCACCCTTGAACAGATGGGAACACGACGATGACAATGCAAGATCTCCGGCGCCGCCGGCTGCTGCAAGGCCTGGGGGCCGCGGGCCTGATGACGGCCGGCGGCCCGTTGTTCGCCCAGGGCCGGCCAATGACCGTTCTGGTCGGGGCCGCCTCATCCATGGATTTCACGGCGCGTCTGCTTGCCGACGAGCTGCGCCAGTCGCTTGACAAGCCCGTGATCGCGGTCAGCAAACTGGGGGCTGGCGGGCGTGTCGCATTGGCTGAACTCAAGCGTTCGGCACCCGACGGTGAGACGATCATGCTGTCCACGAGCAGTGCGTTCGTGGTCTATCCGAACATCTATGAACGGCTCGACTACGACCCGGTCAAGGATTTCACGCCGATCATCAATGTCGCCTGGTTCGATGTCTCGATCGCGGTGGGGCCGGACATGCCGGTCAACTCGTTGGGCGAACTCAGCGAATGGATCAAGAAGCAGCCGGGTGAGGTGGTCTACGGTTGCGCACCCGGCACCGGCTCTTCCTCCCACTTCGCCGGCATCGCGTTCGAGGTGGCGACCGGCGCCCGCTTGAAGCCGATTCCGTACAAAGACAGCGGTCAGGGGATCGCCGACACGATCGGCGGACGCATCCCGATCATGATCACCGGAACCACGCCGCTGGCGGCCCAGCACAACGCCGGCAAGATCAAACTGCTGGCCACTTCCGGGCCGAAGCGTTCGCCCATGGTGTCCGGCGTGCCCACGATGAAGGAAAGCGGCATCGATGTCGAGATCACGATCAATTGCAGCCTCTACGGGCCGGCTGGCATGGATCCAGCCACTGTGGCCAGGCTGCATGATGCGGCCGACGCGATCCTGAACCGGCCGGCAGTGCGCGACAGGCTGACCAAGCAGGGCATGTCCGTTGATCCGTTCGATGGCAAGCGCCTGGGCGATGTCCTGCATGCGGAGCGGGATCGCTATGCGCAGCTGGCCAGGGCGGCCGGCATGACCAAGATTCAATGAAAGCGTGACAAAGCGCGCCTTTCGGGAGCACGACGAGCATGTCAAAGTCAGACAGTGAAGATCTCACCCGGGTCGGGCCGGGCACGGTGATGGGCGGGTTCATGCGCCAGTACTGGATACCGGCGGCGATGTCCAGTGAACTGGTGGCCGATGGCGATCCGATGCGTCTGGTGTTGCTGGGCGAGAAGCTGATCGCTTTTCGCGACAGCGAGGGCAGGGTCGGCATCATGGACCACCTTTGCCCACACCGCTGCGCCTCGCTGTTTCTGGGCCGCAACGAGCAAAGCGGTATCCGCTGCGTGTACCACGGCTGGAAGTTCGATGTTCACGGGCGTTGCGTCGATATGCCCAGCGTGCCGGCCCATCAGGACTTCAAAGAGAAGGTGCATGCGAAGGCCTATCCCGCGCATGAGGCCAATGGTCTGATCTGGGCCTACATGGGTGATCGTGATCCGCCCCCGGCGCCGCCGGCGATCGAGGCTTCGCTGCTGCCCGGGGATCAGCTCGAGATCAGTTTCATCCAGCGTGAATGCAACTACCTGCAGGCGCTCGAGGGCGATATCGATACCTCGCACTTCGGGTTCCTGCACGTGGGCCATCTCAACCCGGCCGATGTCCCGGACGGCCACCCGTTACAGTACACGGCCGATGACCGCTCGCCGCAATATCAGGTGCGCGATACCGACTGGGGCACATCCTACGGCGCCTATCGCCCGATCGAGCGCGATGGCAAGCAGAACACCTACTGGCGCTTCTCGAACTTCATGTTTCCCTTCTGACGCAGACGCCGCAGGGCGAATTCGCGATCCATGTCCATGCACGCGCATGGGTGCCGATGGACGACACCCACACGATGTTCGTGTCGCTGCGCTGGAAGGCGCCAAGGCCGCCGGCCGCCGCACTGCGAAGCCCGTTGAAGACGGGCGAGCCGCTCGGTGGCGCGCGCCCGGACAGTGTCTATCTGCCCAATACCACCGACTGGTACGGTCGCTGGCGGCTCGCCGCCAATGCGTCCAACGACTGGATGATCGACCGCGAAGCGCAGCGCAGCAATCGGATCTTCTGCGGAATCGACAACATCTTTTTGCAAGACCAGGCGGTAACCGAGAGCATGGGGGGCATCACGGACCATAGCTTCGAGCGGCTCGGGCCGGGAGATCTCATGATCGCGCGCACGCGCCGTCGCCTGCTGCAGGCGGCGCGTGCCTTTCGTGATGGCAAGGGCCCGGCGCCGGGGGTCGATGATCCCGAGGTGTTCATGCAATCGCGCAGCGGCTACTTCCTGGCCGACCCGGCCATCGACTGGCTCGATGCATTCAATGCCCAGGTCAGTCAGGCGACGCGTCCGCTCGCGGCACCGTCGTCGGCTGAGCTGGAAACCTGAAGGCCGGCGGGTAGTCGGCCAAGGTCGGCCAGTGCCGGTCCATATCGAAGATGTGGGCCGGCTCGTCGCCGCAGGGCCAGTCGATGCCCAGAGCGGGGTCGTTCCAGAGCAGCCCGCACTGGGTCTCACGGTCGTTGTAATTGGTCAGCCGAAACACCACTTCGGTGTCTGGCTCGAGAGTGCAAAAGCCATGGGCGAGCCCGACGGGCACCAGGAGCATGCGCCGGTTGGCCGCCGAGAGTTCTACCGTCTCGTGCCGGCCGAACGTGGGCGAGCCCTGTCGCACATCGACCACCACATCGTTGACGCGCCCGTTGGCCACGCGCACCAGCTTGATCTGCTCTCCCGGGCCACGCTGGGCATGCAGCCCTCGCAAGGTGCCGGCCGGCCGATACCGCGATCCATGTTCCTGCACGAAATCCACAGGCAAACCGGCTCTTGCGAACTCGCGCTGATCGAAGAAGTAGGTGAAGCGCGCCTGCGGATCCTGATCGTCCCGGGGTTCGATCAGCAGCAGCCCGGGAATGGACAGCGTATGGACTTTCATCACCGCTCCTTTTATTGACCAACATCAAAAATGAAATACTATTTCACTAGGCGTGGCATGGGCCAATCTCGATGGGAGACCAGGCAATGAACAAGAACGGAAACGATCTCACCCGGGTGGGCCCGGGCACGGTGATGGGCGAGTTCATGCGTCAGTACTGGCTGCCGGCGGCGCTGTCTGGCGAGCTGATCGCCGACGGTGAGCCCATGCGCCTGATGCTGCTGGGCGAAAAGCTGATCGCATTTCGCGACACCGCCGGGCGCGTGGGCGTCATGGATCATCGTTGCCCGCACCGCTGCGCCTCGCTGTTTCTGGGCCGCAACGAAGACCACGGCATCCGCTGCGTGTATCACGGCTGGAAGTTCGACGTCGAGGGCAACTGCATCGATATGCCCAATGTCCGCCCCGAGCAGCGCTACTGCGACAAGGCGCCGGCAAAGGCCTACAAGGTGGCCGAGCGCAACGGCCTGATCTGGGTGTACATGGGCGCTCGCGAGCAGGCACCGCCCCTGCCCATGATCGAGGCCACGCTGTTGCCGGAGAGCTCGCGGGTGACGGCGATGGTGCAGCGCGAGTGCAACTGGCTGCAGGCGCTGGAGGGCGATATCGATACCTCGCACTTCGGCTTCCTGCATGCCGGCAGTGTCGATCCTGAGAATGTGCCCGAGGAGCATCCGATCTATTACCCGGTACGCAACCGGGCGCCGGAATATCATGTGCACGACACGCCCTGGGGCACCCAGTATGCGGCGTTTCGCAGTGCCGAAGCGGGGGCCACCTATTGGCGCTTCGCGAACTTCATGTTTCCGTTCTGGACCCAGCAGCCGCAGGGCCGTTTTCCGACCCATGTCGGGGCGCGCGCCTGGGTCCCGATGGATGACGAACACACGATGTTCCTGCATCTGCAGTGGCAGCCGAGTACCTCCGGGATGGTGCCTCTCAAAGACGGCAAGCAATTGCCCGGAGCGCGGCCGACTCACGAGTACCTGCCAAACACCACCGATTGGTACGGTCGCTGGCGGCTGGCAGCCAATGAGCACAATGACTGGCTGATCGATCGTCAGGCGCAGCGCGAAAACGTGATCTACAGCGGCATCGATAACATCCATCTGCAGGATCAGGCGGTCACGGAAAGCATGGGGCCGATCACGGATCACAGCCGGGAGATTCTGGGCCCGGGCGACCAGATGATCGCGCGTACCCGCAGGCGCATTCTGCAGGCCGCGCGTGCGTTCGCCGAGAAGGGCGAGGCGGGGCCGGGCGTGGACGACGCCCGCGTCTATTGGCAGGCGCGCAGTGGGTTCTTCCTGGCCGATGGCCAGGACACCTCGGCCTGGCAGCGGCTGTACGAGAGCGCCGTCGATCAGGCCACGCGGCCGGTTGATGAAGCTGCGGCCACCGGCGCCTGAACCGGGGCCGACAGGGCGCGATCATTCTCACGAGGCAACCCGCATGGCAAAGATCATCCTGGGCATCGGCAGCTCCCATACCCCGATGCTCAATGTTGCGGCCGATGAATGGCCGCTGTTCATCGAACTCGATCGCCGCCGACCGCATCTGGACAAGGAAGGGCGCCCGGCCAGCTACGACGAGCTCGTGGCAGCCGCGGATGGGTCGATGACCGAGCGCCTGAGGCCGGACGTTCTCCAGGAGCGATATCGGCAGGCAATGGCAGGGGTCGAACGGTTGGCCGATACGCTGGCCGAGGCGCCCATCGATGCCCTGATCGTCATCGGTGATGATCAGAAGGAGCTCTATCAGGATGACAATATGCCGAGCATCCTGTTCTATCGGGGCGAGACGATCCGCAACCGGCCGTTGCAGCGCAAGGGCGGGCCCGACTGGGCCAAGCGCGCGACGGCCGCGTATTACGAACGCGAGCAGGCGCGCGAGTATCCCGTGCATGTCGGTCTGGCCGAACACCTGATCGCGGATCTGATTGGTCAGTCGTTCGACATCGCTTGCGCAAACGCGATTCCCGATGAGAATCTCGGCGAGGGTCATGCATTCGCCTTCGTGCATACGCGTCTTTTGCGTCGCCGGCTGTTACCGGTGGTTCCTGTGTTCCTCAACACCTACTTCCCGCCGAACCAGCCCACGCCGGCCCGTTGTTTCCAACTGGGCAGGGCGATACGCGCGGCGGTCGAGCGCTTCCCGCAGGATCTGCGCATCGGCGTGCTGGCTTCCGGCGGGCTCAGTCATTTCACGGTCGATGAGGAGCTCGATGGGCACATCATCGAATGCCTGCGTGCCGGCAGGGGCCAGGAACTCGGTTCACTACCCACCAACAAGCTGCAGTCGGGCGCCTCGGAGATTCGCAACTGGATCTGCCTGGCCGGAGCCGTCGAACATCTCGCTGTGAGCCATCTCGACTACATTCCCGGCTATCGGACACCGGCAGGCACGGGCACGGGGCTTTGCTTTGCATCCTGGCATTGAAGCAGCCGTTGCTGCCGATCCGTCGGTTCGGGGGGCGGCGTTGCTGAGCGTGCGATTGCGCACGATTCAGTACGCGGCCGAGGGAACCCAGCTGTTCGAGTTCGTGTCGGTCGATGGCGGGCCCATGCCGTCATTCTCGCCGGGCGCGCATATCGATCTGCATCTTCCGGGAGCCGGCATTCGCCAGTACTCGATCGCCAGTTCGCCTGGCGCGCTGGCCAGCTACTGGGTCGGTGTGAAGCACGAGCGTAACGGACGCGGTGGATCGGCGTGGCTGTTCGAGCATGCGCGGGTCGGACAGCGGTTCGAGATCAGCGCGCCGCGCAACCATTTTCCGTTGCATGAGGATGCCTCGCCGGCCTGGTTGATTGCCGGCGGAATAGGCATCACACCCATCCGTTGCATGGCCGAAGCGCTGGCTGCCTCGGGGCGGGCGTGGCGCTTGCTGTACTCGGTCAGGCAGCGGGCCCAGGCGGCTTTTGCCGACGAACTACTGGCAGCGCATGGCGCGCATGTGCAGATCCATGTCGACGAACTTGCCGGCGGCCAGCCTGTGAATCTGGCTGCCTACATCGCACAGGCACCGTTGGATGCCCATTTGTATTGTTGCGGGCCGGCTCCGATGCTCGATGCCTTCGAGGTCGCCTGCGCGGAACGTGATCCGGCCCGTGTGCATCTCGAGCGCTTCGCGCCAGTGGCCGAGGTGGCGACCGAGGGCGGCTTTACGGTGGAGCTTGCGCGGGCCCGGCGCACATTGAATATTCCGCCCGGAAAGACAATCGCCGAGGTCCTGATCGAGAACGGCATCGATGTCTCGATCTCGTGCTCGCAGGGCATTTGCGGCACCTGTGAGACCCGCGTGCTTGCCGGTGTGCCCGATCATCGTGATTCGCTGCTCTCGGAGAGCGAGAAGGCCGCGAATGACGTGATGATGATCTGTTGCTCCGGGTGCCGCTCGGGTTCGCTCGTCCTCGATCTCTGAGGGGATGTCACGGAGGCAGCCTCCCGCGCGGGCGTGGGGGGGGCGCAGGCCTCGCGCGCTGCATGTGCAGGGTGATTTCGGCGCGCGGGGCTTCCGCTATCATCCCCAGCAGACACTCTCTGGGGGAGTACGCATCTTGGCACGCCCGGCCCGCGTGATGAAGCCGTTTCCGACAAACTACGCCGAGTCGCTCGATATCCGCATCGACGACGAAGATCCTCGCTTCAATACAGCGCTCGCGCGTGGGCTGGCGATTCTTCGGGCTTTTCAGCTCGATGATCGCATGCTCTCCAACGTAGAGATCGCGCAACGCACCGGTATTCCCAAGCCCACCGTGTCGAGGCTGACCTTCACGCTGACACGCCTCGGCTACCTGGCATACCGCAGTGACTTCGGCCAGTACGAGCTGTCGGCCGGTGTGGTCGGGCTGGCCTATCCCTATCTGGCCAATCAGCCCATGCTGCCCGTGGCGCGTCCGCTGATGCAGCAACTGGCCTCCGAAACCCAGACCAATATCGGCCTGGCGGTTCGCGATGACCTCAGTGCGCTATATCTCGAATACGCCTTGGGCGAGCGCGTGCCCAATCGGCGCCAGCGGGTGGGCTTCCGCGTGCCATTGGTACGCACGGCGATGGGGCGCGCCTGTATCGCTGCGATGAGTCCCGCCGAGCGCGAAGACTGTCTCGAACGCATCCGGCTGCATTACCCCGACACCTGGCAGGAGATCTGGTCAGAGGTGGAGGTGGAGATCGAGCGCGCGCAGACGCGCGGCTATTGTTTCGGCATTCGAACTTTCGGCTTTGACACGGCGTCGGTTGCCGTGCCGTATCACTCGCCCACCGGCAACGGCATCATGGCGTTCAATTCGACCGCACATGTGTCCGTGAACACACCGGCCAAGCTTGCCCGTACGGGCAGGCGATTGATCGAACTCGTGGCCGAGGTCACCCGCGAATGCGCGGCGCGGCCCGGGCAGGCGCCGTCGCTGGGGCACGGCTGATTTCAGCCGGGCGCGCTCACCGTCGGCGGATTCTCCAGCGGTACACGCGTGGCCCGTGCCAGCCGCTCATAGTAGGCCTGTTGCCAGTCGTCAGCGGGCCCGATGTGGAATGAGCCGCTTCGTGCACCCCAGAACACCCGGCCGTCTTCGCTCCCCGGTGCCGCCTGCCCGGTCTCGGCGAGCGCACTGGCTGCTTTGAATACTCTTCGGCGTGTGCGTGCGATCATCTGGTCGCTGGCGCCGAGGTGCTCGAAGCCGTAGTCGCTGATCGGCCCCATGGATTCGGTGATCGCCTGATCCTGCATGAAGATCATCTGGATGCCGGTGTAGACCTCGTTGCGTCGCTGCGCATCCCGATCGATTTCGTAGTCGTTCTCGGCGCGAGCGCGCGGTCGGTGTCGCCCGTACCAGCCGGTGTCGTTGGGTAGGAACTCGATGCTGGCCTGAAAGCCGGGAATCGGCTTGCCGTTCTTCAGGGGCATGCCCGAATACACGCTGTTGTGGCGTTTCCAGCCCACCTGCAGGACCATCGTGTGATCGTCGTCCATCGGCACCCATGCGCGTGCGCCGACATGGTTGTCGAAATCGGCATTCGGCGCCTGGGTCCAGAATGGCAACATGAAGTTTGCAATCCGCCACGACATCCGGCCATCGGCGTCGAGCCGGTGCGCGCCGTAGCAGGTTCCCCAGGGTGTGTCGATCACCTGGTATTCGGGCGCGCGATCAACCACGGTGTGACGCATCGGGTGCTCTGCCTGAAAATCATCCGGGCCAGCGCTGCCGGCATGCAGAAAGCCGAAGTGCGAGGTATCGATATCACCCTCCAGCGCCTGCAGCCAGTTGCACTCGCGCTGCACGAAGCGAAACGAGGTTTCCTCGGCGGGGGCGAGCGTGGCCTCGATCATGGGCAGGGGCGGAGCCTGCTCGCGAGCGCCCATGTACACCCAGATCAGGCCGTTACGTTCGGCCACCTTGTAGGCCTTTGCCGGCGCCTTGTCGCAGTAGCGCTGCTCGGGGCGGACATTGGGCATATCGATGCAGTTGCCCTCGACGTCGAACTTCCAGCCGTGATACACGCAGCGGATGCCGTGGTCTTCGTTGCGGCCCAGAAACAGCGAGGCGCAGCGGTGCGGGCAACGATGATCCATGACGCCCACGCGCCCGGCGGTGTCGCGAAATGCGATCAGCTTTTCGCCCAGCAGCATCAGGCGCATGGGGTCACCGTCGGCGATCAGCTCGCCAGACAGCGCCGCCGGCAGCCAGTACTGACGCATGAACTCGCCCATCACCGTGCCCGGGCCCACCCGGCGCATGTTCTCTGCCTGCGTTGTCACCTCATTCATCGATGTTCTCCTCGCGTTGCATCAGGATTCGGTCGATCTGCCCGCCCGGGCCCAGGCCGGCATAGCCTTCTACACGGTCGAGCGTGATGATCACGGCCACACCGAGGCGAGCGAAGTCGTGTTCACGCTCGGCACGCGGCGCCTTCGCGTAGACGCGCTCGCGATCGGCCGGCAGCTCACTGACCCGCGCCCGTCCCTGGAACTGATAGGTGGCCTTGCTGGATTCATGGCGATACATCAACGCGACGCGCGGATTGAGCGTGATCGACCGCAGAAAGCGTCCGCCGGAATTACGAACCCAGAGCCCCAGTTCGTCATCGCCGATCGTCTGCACGGATCCCCGGAACGACAATACGGGCTGGCCGCTGAAATCCGTGTACGCGAGCAGCATCGGCGACTTGGATTCCAGCGCCGTGTTGATTCTGGCCGCGAGCTCGGCGCTCAGGCGCACCGGGGTGGCTGGCGGGGGCGGCGGCGGTGTTCGCTGCTGTTCAATGCGAAGCAGGCCATCGTCCGAGGGATGCAGGGTCAGCACCAGTCCAGCCCCCGACGAACCGTCCGGCTGGTACCCGCTCAGACGGATGCGATCACCGTCGGGCTGGGCCGGGCCCCAGGCGAGCCGACGATAGCGGTCATCGTCGATCAGCCTCGCGATGACCGCATCACGGCCCTCGACTCTGTCGTTGAGCGCCACCAGCGTGATCTGCGGGACGAGCAATCCGAGCATGGCGCTACGGTCGGCACCGGCGAGTGCCGCCCGGAATCTCTCGCCAGCCGCGAGTCGTGATTCATTCATGTCCGCCTTCCGTCCGATAACGTTGGCTTTGCACGCGGTCTATGAAGCCGATTGCGCCCGCGCGCCAGTGTCGGCCGGCCATTGGGGGGTCGTCGAAAGTCATGTGTTCGCCGTGAGCAGGGTCATAGACCGGCCAGGGCGGCAGCCCTGCGCCATTGACGTCACCGGTCTTGATGAAACGAACCCAGGCACCGTGCATAGCGTCGGCGGTACGCTGATCGCCCTCGTCGAACACCTTTGCCGCCTCTGGCATACGGGCCAGCGTGTCGAACGCGTAGGGCACCTCGTCGCCGTGGTGGGGGCCGTCGGGCGCGCCGGCCGCGCGCCTGCGAAAGACATATCGGTAGGTGGGGCGCTCAGGTGCCATGGCCAGCGCCAGGCGCCAGGCGCCATAATTGAACTGGGTGTCGGCGAACAACTCGGCCACTCGCGCGCGCACCTGAGCGTCGTTGCTCGCCGGATAACAGGCCATCGCTTCTTCGGCGGCGGGGCCGAAGTTCTCCTGCAGCAGGCGGTGATAGGCATCGAGGGAATCGACGGTCCAGTCGCGCGTGAGCTTGCTGCCCTCGTCTTCGTTGGTGCCCACGATCAGCGGCACACGCATGAAGCGCCGTGCCTCGAGCGCAGGCAGCTCGTCGCCAGGCACCAGGACGCCATCGCGGATCGGCCGCAACAACCGGGCGCCCGTGAGGCTGCGCATCTTCGGGACCATTCGAGAGGTCAGACCGAGCAGCTCTTTGGCCGACAGCGAGCGCAACGCATGGATGTCAGCTCCGAGGACCAGGCCGGCCTGTTCAGCGTCGGCGAGCTTGCCGAGCGGCCGGCAACTGCCGGGGCTGTGCAAGATGGCCTGGTCGAACAAGCCTGTGGCCCGCGGGATGGTGAGCAGCAGGGCGATCGATGCCGAGCCTGCGGAGACGCCTGCCACGGTGATTCGATCGGGGGCACCGCCGAATGCGGCGATGTGCTCGCGCACCCAGCGTAGCGCGGCCATTTGATCGAGCAGGCCGTAATTGCCCGAGATGCCTTCTGGCGATTCGGCGCTCAGCGCCGGATGGGCGAAAAAGCCGAACAGGCCCGAGCGATAGTTGAATGTCACGACGAGGATGCCCTGCCGCGCGAAGGCTTCGCCGTCGCAACGCAGATCAGAGCCGCTGCCGCGCGTGAATCCACCGCCGTGAAACCAGACGAGCACCGGCGCCCCGCCGGCCGGTGGCTCCGCGGGCGCCCATATGTTCAGCCGAAGACAGTCCTCGCTTTGCGCCACGGCGCGAAGCAGCGGATCGGCTGCCTGCGGAAAGTCGTCACCGAACTGATCGGCGGGCAGGACGCCCGTCCATGGTGCAACCGGTGTCGGTGCGCGCCAACGTGTTTCGGCGGCGGGCGGCTGCGCGTAACGCAGGCCAAGGAAACGGCGCACAGCACCGTCCGTGCCGCTTACCCGGCCCAGGCCGGTATCGACAATGATCGGCGCGAGCGTGTTGCCGCGCACGTTCTCGGAACGGATCTGCATCGGGTTCGTCACCTGTCGAGGGCAGATCGCCATAGCCGCGTGAAGACCCTGCATCAACGCCTGGCCAGCAATCCGCTATTCCCCCAAAGTTGTCATGCAGCTTAGTGCATGTCAACATAAATAGAACATAATTCCGTTCTAAGACTTCCGCTCCCGTTGGGGCGGCAAAGCGAGGAGGAGACAACCATGCGCTTGCGCAACAGCCGCGACTTCATTGCGGGTTCGTTGTTCGCCCTGTTCGGGTTCAGCGTCTTTACTTACGCGCAGCGCTATGACATCGGCACGGCCGACGAAATGGGCCCCGGGTATTTCCCCGCCATGCTCGGGCTGCTGCTCGCGATTCTCGGTGTGACCATCGGCCTGCGCGCGTTCTCCCGGGCCGCACCCGTGCAGCGGGTGCGGCCACCGGTCTGGTATCCGCTGCTGCTCATTCTCGGCTCCGTCGCGGCGTTCGCATTCGCGCTGCCCGTGCTCGGCTATCCGATCGCCTTGCTCTTTCTGATCGTCGGCTCGGCGCTTGGCGGCGACGAATTCAGCTGGCCCGAGGTTCTGCTCGCCTATGCCGTGCTGCTGGCGGTCAGCTATCTCGTCTTCATTCGCGGGCTGGGTCTGCCCTTGCAGGTCTGGCCGGCATTCATGCATCACTAGCGGGCGGCTCGCCGCTACTTCGTCGATTACGACGCTCAGCAATCGAGGTGCCTCTGGTGGAATCGCTCCTGTCCAACCTTGCCCTGGGATTCGCCGCTGCGGCGACTCCCGAGAACCTGATGTATTGCTTCATCGGTGTTCTGCTTGGCACGCTGATCGGCGTGCTGCCCGGGATCGGCCCCCTGGCCACGATCGCGATGCTGTTGCCAGTGACGTATTCGCTGAGTGATCCGACGTCAGCACTGATCATGCTGGCAGGCATTTATTACGGTGCCCAGTATGGCGGTTCCACCACGGCCATCCTGGTCAACCTGCCGGGCGAGGCGTCGTCGGTCATCACGGTGATCGACGGCTATCAGATGGCCCGCAAGGGGCGTGCCGGTGCGGCCCTGAGTATCGCTGCGCTGGGTTCTTTCTTCGCCGGTTCGGTCGCCACCTTTCTGATTGCCGCATTCGCACCCGCGCTGGCCTCGCTGGCCTTCGAGTTCGGCGCCACCGAATACTTTGCCTTGATGACGCTCGGTTTGATCGCGGCGGTAGTCCTGGCCAACGGGCCGATCCTGAAGGCGCTGGCGATGGTGGTGACCGGCCTTACCTTCGGGATGGTGGGTACGGACGTGAACACCGGAGTCGAGCGGTTTACGTTCGGCATTCCGGAACTGGCCGACGGGCTCCCGTTCGTGGCCATGGCCATGGGCATCTTCGGCTTTGGCGAGATCATCGGCAATCTCGAGCGTGCCGAGCGGCGCGATGTGTTCGCGAGCAAGGTGTCCAGCCTGTTGCCCTCGGGCCCCGAGTTTCGACGCGCGGCGCCGGCGGTTCTGCGCGGGACCCTGATCGGTTCGGTGCTGGGTGTTCTTCCTGGCGGCGGGGCGGTGTTGTCGGCGTTTTCGTCCTATGCCATCGAGAAGAAGGTCTCCAAGCATCCGGAGGAGTTCGGGCATGGTGCGATCGAGGGGGTGGCCGGGCCGGAATCGGCCAACAATGCCGGTGCGCAGATGTCGTTCGTTCCCATGCTGACGCTGGGCATCCCGACCAATGCGGTCATGGCCCTGATGGTGGCCGGCATGATGGTTCACAACATCAATCCGGGCCCGCAGGTGATGACCACCAATCCCACCTTGTTCTGGGGGCTGATTGCCTCGATGTGGGTCGGCAATCTGATGCTGGTGATCCTGAATCTGCCGCTGATCGGCATCTGGATCCGCTTGCTGTCGGTGCCGTATCGCTTGCTTTATCCAGCCATTCTGATGTTCTGCTGCATCGGCGCCTACTCGGTCAACAACAATGTCTGGGACGTCTATATGACGATTCCATTCGCGATTCTGGGCTATCTTTTCAAGCGCCTCGATTGCGAGCCGGCACCGCTGATTCTCGGCTACGTGCTGGGCATGCTGATGGAGGAATACCTGCGGCGCGCGATGCTGATCTCCGGTGGCGACTGGTCGGTGTTCGTGACCCGCCCGCTGTCTTTGGCGCTTCTGCTGATCGCCGCGGCGGCACTGATCATGGTTGCCGTGCCGGCCATTCGCAGTCAGCGGGAGTTCGCGTTCCAGGAAGACTGAGCGCGATGGCGCCCGCGCAAGCACTCCTGTCGAATGGAAATCGATGGCAACATCAGCGGGCGCTTATCGGCCGGACATGAAGGCAGGCGAGCCGGTCTCGTGGCTCGCCCGGGAGTATGGGTCAGTTGCGGATTCACGGACCGGGCCGATATGCGAATTGCGATTTTGGGGGCTACCGGGGTTGCCGGCCGGGCGTTCTGCGCCAGGGCATTGTCATGCGGTCATGAACTCGCGATCGAGCGCGTGGACATCTTCAACCGTGACGCGCTCGCCCGCTTCGTCGCCGGCAGTGATGCGGTGGTCAATCTGGCCACGTCGATTCCGAAGCCCGGGGGGCGGGGAAGCTGGGCCGAGAATGACCGCATCCGTCGCGATGGCACGGCCGCGCTGATTGCCGCCTGCGAGCGGGCTGGTACGCCCTTGCTCGTTCAGCAGAGCGTTGCGATGCTGCACTGCGTGGCCGATGATCGAGCTCAGACGGAAGAAGATGGCATAGCCGGCTATGGCGTGCTCGAGTCCGCGCAGGAGATGGAAGCGCTCGTTCTCGCCTCGGCGCTAGACGCTCGCCTGGTGCGCGGTGGGCTGTTCTACGGGCCCGGTAGCGGGCGCGAGGCGCAATGGCAGGCAGACCTTCGCCGCACGGATTTCCGTATCCCCGGCGACGGCAGCGCCTGGATGTCGCCGGTGCACGTCGCTGACTACGCCGACGCCTTGCTCACCGTTTTGGAGCGCGGGGGTCACCGGCAGGCCTATATCGCCTGCGACGACGCACCGGTGCGTGTCGGCGATCTGTATGGGCGGCTCGCGCGGCAGGAGGGTCTTCCTCCGCCCGCGGCCGGAGGGGCCACCACGATGCGATCCTTTCGTGTCTCGAATGCGAAGCTGCGCGGTCTCGGTTGGCGAGCGACCCATGCCGTGCTCGGGGACTGACCCGGTTGGCCGATCGGCGGCTGCCCGGGTGCCCGTGATGGGTTCAAGCGCCAACAGCGCAGCCGGCGCCCGAGTTCTCCTGGCGGCTCAGGCCAGACGTGCGGCGCTCAACACCGCTGCCCCGAGATGTGGCTTCCCGATTGCGCCGTGACGCAACACGATGCTGTTCTCGATCCGGCCCACTGCGTCGAAGCCTCGTCTTTCCAGCATGCCGCGCAATTTCTCCGAGGCGGGCAGGCAGCGCGCGTAGACGCTCATCACCGGCAGGTAGCGATCGAGGAGGGTGTCCAGCATGAGCGTGCCATAGCCCAGCGCCTGGCGCTCTGTTTTCACCGAGATCATGGCCAACTCGATGCCGCCGTCCGGTGCGCCGATCGCCCTGGTGATGACCAACGAGCCCACCCTGTCTTGATCGGCATGCGCGATAAGAACCTGAGTCGGGTTACCCCAGGGATCGGTTCCGCGCCCGATCGCCGTGCTGAAATAGTTTCGGAAGCCGGCCTTGTCCGTGCTGACGCGCAGATCATAATGGCCGTGGCGCGCGCCGTTCAGCGCGAGCGCGAAAGCGAATCCGAGGTCCTTTGCCGTGGCCGGCCGCAGTGCGATTGCCATTCGACAACTTGCGAGAACGAGATGCCGTCATCGTCGAATGATTGCGGTGTCCGCGCAAATCGGGTTCATTGAGCCGGTATCAAGGAAATTCGATCAGGGGTGCGATCGTTTCGCGACCAAACAAGCGCAATTTGAGACATGATCTCGAGCCGGCCCGGCGGATCGTGATCAGGCATGACTGCGCGCCCTGGTTCACGCTGACGGTGACTCTCGCCGAGGCGGGCGGCATGACCGGGCTCACATGGGAGCAGGTGTTTGATGACGTTGAAGTGGCGCGCGCGGTCGCGCCGGTGGTGGTTCCCGCCAATGAACAGAATCTGAACCGCCTGGAGCGCGTGCTCGCCGCAGGCGCAGCAGGCCGCTAGGCGCGCCGGTTCGACGCGCCCTGCAGGCTACATATTCGGGTAGTTCGGCCCGCCGGCGCCTTCGGGCACCACCCAGACGATGTTCTGCGTCGGGTCCTTGATGTCACAGGTTTTGCAGTGCACGCAGTTCTGCGCGTTGATCTGCAGTTTGTCCGCGCCCGTGTCATCGTCCTTCACGAACTCGTAGACGCCGGCCGGGCAATAGCGCTGCTCGGGGCCGGCGTATTTGGCCAGATTGGTCTGAACCGGCACATTGTCGTTCTTGAGCGTCAGGTGGATCGGCTGATTCTCTTCGTGGTTGGTGTTTGAAATGAACACCGACGAGAGCTTGTCGAACGAGATCTTGCCGTCCGGCTTCGGGTACTGGATCGGCTGGCATTGGGCGGCCGGCAGCAGGTATTCATGATCGGGCTTGGTGGTGTGCATCGTGAACGGCGCCTTGCCCTTGAACACCACCTGGTCGATGCCGACCAACAGCGTGCCCATATAGAGGCCCTTGCTCATCATGGGTTTGAAATTGCGCGCCCGATAGAGCTCGTCACGTAGCCAGGAGCGCTCGAAGGCCTGCGGATAAGCGGTGAGTTCGTCGTGGCTGCGCTCTGCCAGCACCGCTTCGAAGGCGGCCTCGGCTGCCATCGCGCCGGTCTTGATTGCGGCGTGGCTGCCCTTGATGCGCGAAGCATTCAGATAGCCGGCGTCGCAGCCGATCAGCACGCCCCCCGGGAACACGGTCTTGGGCAGGCTGTTCAGGCCACCGGCGGTGATCGCGCGTGCGCCATAGGCAATGCGCTTGCCGCCCTCGAAGAACGGCCGGATCGACGGATGGGTCTTGTAGCGCTGGAACTCCTCGAAGGGGGCCAGGTAGGGATTGGTGTAGTTCAGGCCGACCACGAATCCGACCGCGACCTGGTTGTTCTCCAGGTGATACAGAAAGGAGCCGCCATAGGTCTTGGCATCCAGCGGCCAGCCGGCGGTGTGTACCACCAGGCCGGGCTTGTGCCTGGCGGGATCGATCTCCCAGAGCTCTTTCAAGCCGATGCCATAGCTCTGGGGGTCGCGGCCCTTGTCCAGGCCAAAGCGGGCGATCAGCTGCTTGCCCAGGTGGCCACGTGCACCCTCGGCGAACATCGTGTAGCGGGCCAGCAGTTCGATGCCTGGCTGGAAGGCTTCGGTGGGTTCACCGTCGCGGCCCACACCCATGTTGCCGGTAGCCACACCGCGCACCGAGCCGTTCTCGTTGAACAAGATCTCGGCGGCCGCAAAACCCGGATAGATCTCCACGCCCATGGCTTCCGCCTGCTCGCCCAGCCAGCGCACCACATTGGCCAGGCTGACCACGTAGTTGCCATGGTTCTTGAAGCAGGCCGGCAGCATCCACTCGGGGGTCTGGCGCGAGCCGCCCTCGGTGAGGAACAGGAAGCGGTCTTCGACGACCGGAGTGTTCAGCGGCGCGCCCTGCGCCTTCCAATCCGGGATCAGTTCGTTGATGGCGATGGGATCCATCACCGCGCCGGACAAAATATGCGCGCCGACCTCCGAGCCTTTCTCGATCACGCAGACATTCACCTCATGGTCGCGCTCGGCGGCCAGCTGCTTGAGCCGGATGGCGGCCGACAGACCGGCCGGCCCCGCGCCCACGATGACCACGTCGAATTCCATCGATTCGCGTTCGACTTCCATGAGCGCTTTCTCCGTTGCTTGGTCTGGACGATTGACTGGATACGGGATTGTGGCGGAGCGGGCGGTCAGGCGCAAACCGCCTGCTAAACTGGCCCGATCGCCATTCCCTGCACGATTTCATCATGACTCTGACAGTCGATCTGCGCGGCAAGACCGCACTCGTCACCGGCGCATCCAGTGGCCTGGGCAATCGCTTCGCACGCGTGCTCGCGGCCAACGGGGCGCATGTCGTGCTGGCCTCCCGGCGTATCGAGCGCCTCAAAGAACTGCGTGCCGAGATCGAGGCCGAGGGCGGCGCGGCCAGCGTGGTGGCGCTCGACGTCACCCACCCGGAGACCATCGCCCAGGCGGTCCACGAGGCGGAGGAGATCGGCGGCCCACTGGATATCCTCGTGAACAACAGCGGGGTGAGCACCACGCAGCGGCTCGTGGACGTCACCCCAGAAGACTACGATTTCGTGTTCGACACCAACACCCGGGGTGCGTTTTTCGTGGCCCAGGCCGTGGCCTTGCGCATGATTCATCGGGCCAAGGACAAGCCGGAACATGCGGCACGTATCGTCAATGTGGCATCCATGGCGGGCCTCAAAGTGCTCCCTCAGATCGGTGTCTATTGCATGAGCAAGGCCGCCGTTGTGCAGATGACCAAGGCCATGGCGCTTGAATGGGGCCGCTATGGCATCAATGTGAATGCGATCTGCCCGGGATACATCCGCACCGAGATGAATGACGCACACTGGGAGACCGAGGCCGGTCAACGGCTGATCTCGATGCTGCCCCGGCGCCGGGTGGGCGATCCCGGCGATCTCGACGGCATCCTGCTGTTGCTATGCGCCGATGATTCCCGCTTCATCAACGGCGCGGTGATTGCGGCCGATGACGGTTTCGCGCTTTAGCCGCCGGCGCATTTCCTTCGAGCGGTCATGATTCGCACGGCCAGAAGGGCCCGCGAGCCGGCCTGCGCCCTCGGAGCAGGGCGGGTGCCTTGCCCGGATCCGTGCAGGCTGGGGGCGAGCAGCCGGCGTCAGCGGCTGACTGCGCTGCCCACGGGCTCTTGAAATCCGTGCGCGTCAGCACCATCTGAATCGGATGGTGAATGCCTGGCGCGCGAACGTCATAGCGCGGGTCTTGGCGTGATGACGGAGATTTCTGAATGAGCGAAGCGCAAAACGAAGGCGCATCCGGCGCATCCGGCAGTGGTTTGCCGGCCACGATCGAGGACGCCATCGCGCTGCAACGCAGCGACCGGCTGGCTGTGTTCGAACTCGAAATCCCCATCCGCTGGGGCGACATGGATGCGATGGGTCATGTCAACAACACCGAGTTCTTTCGCTACATGGAGCAGGCCCGGATCAGCTGGTTCGACGCCATGGGTGTGCCGGCGGCGGGCGATGACGACGGCCCGGTGATCATCAATGCCTTTTGCAGCTTTCTCGAGGAACTGCGCTATCCGGGCAGCGTGCGGTTGACGCTGTCGATCGGTGAGATGGGGCGCTCCAGCCTGCAAACCTACTGCGACATCTCACGGGTGGATGATCCGGGAACGATCGTGGCCTCCGGTGGCGCGAAGATCGTCTGGATCCATGTGCCCAGCCGGCGCTCGATACCGATACCGCAGGATCTTCGCAAGCGGATGGCCGAACCGGTCAAGCGCCTGCCGCGCAAGTAAGCGCGCAGGTCATAGGCAAAAAGGCCCCGGTTCAACGGGGCCTTTTCGTCCGCCAGGGGTGGCGAAGATCAGTCCATCGTCACCGAGCTGACATCCAGCGGGCAGCCGGTTCTCTCCTGGATGTCGTCGACGGTGACATCGGGCGCCACCTCGATCAGCTTCAGGCCGGCCTGCGTGACCTCGATGACGCCCAGGTCGGTGATGATCATATCGACCACGCCCACGCCGGTGAGCGGCAGCTCGCACTGGGGCAGGATCTTCAGTGACTCACCGCCGCTCTTACTCTTGGCGGTGTGTTCCATCAGCACGATGACGCGGCCCACGCCGGCCACGAGATCCATCGCGCCGCCCATGCCCTTGACCATCTTGCCCGGAATCATCCAGTTGGCGAGATCACCGCTCTCGCTGACCTGCATCGCGCCCAGGATGGCCAGGTTGATCTTGCCGCCGCGGATCATCGCGAAGGAATCCGCGCTGGCGAAGATCGACGAGCCGGGCAGGGTGGTGACGGTCTGCTTGCCGGCATTGATCATGTCCGGGTCGATCTCGTCCTCGGTCGGGAACGGGCCGATACCGAGCAGCCCGTTCTCGCTCTGCAGCCAGACCTCCATGCCATGCGGCACGTGGTTGGCGACCAGCGTGGGCAGACCGATGCCCAGGTTGACATAAAAGCCGTCGCGTAGTTCCTTGGCGGCGCGGGCGGCCATCTGATCACGAGTCCATGGCATGTCGTGTGCTCCTTGTGGCGCCTGCTCAGGCCGGCCGGGTGGTGCGCTGTTCGATGCGCTTTTCGGGAGTGGGGTTGTGCACGATACGGTGCACATAGATGCCCGGCAGGTGAATGTGGTCGGGATCGAGCGAGCCGGTGGGCACCACCTCTTCGACCTCGGCCACACAGATACGCCCGGCCATGGCCACATTCGGGTTGAAGTTGCGCGCGGTGCGCCGGAACACCAGATTGCCCGCGCGATCGGCCGTGTGTGCCTTGACCAGCGAGACATCGGGTAGCAGCGCGCGCTCCATCACATAGTGGCGGCCTTCGAACTCGCGGGTTTCCTTGCCCTCGGCCACGATCGTGCCGTAGCCGGTCTGCGTAAAGAACGCCGGGATGCCGGCGCCGCCGGCGCGCAGCTTCTCGGCCAGGGTGCCCTGGGGGGTGAACTCCAGCTCCAGCTCACCCGAAAGATACTGGCGCTCGAACTCCTTGTTCTCGCCCACGTAGCTGGCGATCATCTTGCGGATCTGGCGGGTCTGCAGCAGCAGGCCAAGGCCGAAATCATCGACCCCGGCGTTGTTCGAGATGCAGGTGAGATTCTTGACGCCGGAATCGCGCAGCGCGGCAATCAGGGCCTCGGGGATCCCGCAGAGCCCGAATCCGCCCACGGCGATCATCTGACCGTCCTGAACGATGTCGGCGAGTGCCTGCTGGGCACTGGGAAAGAGTTTGCTCATCTTGCTTCCTGGAGGATGGCCAACAGCCTGTGGGGGCGGGCGGCGGCCCGCGGTGCCTGCATTCCCGGGCGTCGTTCCGTAGGCGCCTGCCGCGGGCACCGTCTGCCACCCCGCCGATCATCATCGTGACGACCGTCAGGGCAAGACGTCCGGGCGCCTGCCCGTGGCCAGAATTATATGCGTGGCCCGGGCGACGCTATAATTTCGGTTTCACGCTAGTCGTGCCCATGACCAAGTACATTTTCGTCACTGGCGGCGTCGTCTCATCGCTCGGCAAGGGCATCGCCGCCGCCTCGATGGGTGCGCTGCTCGAATCGCGCGGCCTGCGGGTCACGCTGCTCAAGCTCGACCCCTATATCAATGTCGATCCGGGCACCATGAGCCCGTTTCAGCATGGTGAGGTGTTCGTCACCGAAGACGGTGCTGAAACCGACCTCGATCTGGGCCACTACGAGCGATTCGTCAGCGCGCGGATGCGCCGGGTGAACAACTTCACCACCGGCCAGATCTACGACTCGGTGCTGCGCAAGGAGCGCCGTGGCGAATACCTGGGTCGCACGGTGCAGGTGATCCCGCACATCACCAACGAGATCCAGGCGTTCATCGAGCGCGGTGCCCGCGTGGTGGATTCCGACGGCAGCACCCGCCCGGCCGATGTCGCGATCGTCGAGATCGGCGGCACGGTGGGCGATATCGAATCCCTGCCGTTCCTGGAAGCCGCCCGCCAGATGAGCCTGCGGCTGAACCGCGGCAGCGCCTGTTTCGTGCATCTGACGCTGGTGCCGTTCATTCCGTCGGCCGGTGAGCTCAAGACCAATCCCACCCAGCACTCGGTCCAGAAGCTGCGCGAGATCGGCATTCAGGCCGATCTGCTGCTTTGCCGCGCCGACCGCCGCATTCCCGACGATGAGCGCGCCAAGATCTCGATGTTCTCCAATGTGCGGCTGGATGCGGTGATCTCGGTGGAAGACGCCGACACCATCTACGCGATTCCGCGCATGCTGCATGAGCAGGGTGTCGATGACGAGCTCTGCGAGCTTCTGCGCCTGGAGGCGCCGCCGGCCGAGCTGACCGAATGGGATGCGATCGTGCACTCCCTGCACCATCCCAGGCACGAGGTGCGGGTGGCCATGGTCGGCAAGTACGTGGACCTGACCGAGTCCTACAAGAGCCTGTCCGAGGCGCTCGTTCACGCGGGCATCCACACCGAGTCGCGGGTTCGTATCGAATACATCGATTCCGAGGTGCTCGAGCGAGAGGGCGTGGAGCAACTGCGCGGCTTCGACGGCATTCTGGTGCCGGGCGGCTTCGGTCAGCGCGGCGTCGAGGGCAAGATCGCCGCGATCCGCTTCGCACGCGAGCAGCGCAAGCCCTACCTGGGCATCTGTCTGGGCATGCAGCTGGCGGTAATTGAGTTCTCGCGCAATGTGCTCGGCCTGGCCGGCGCCAACAGCACCGAATTCGATGCCGATACCCCGCATCCGGTGGTGGCGCTGATCACCGAATGGCAGAATCGCGAAGGCAAGCTCGAGCGGCGCAGCACCGATTCTGATCTGGGCGGCACGATGCGCCTGGGCGCGCAGCGCTGTGCTGTCAAGCCCGGCACGCTGGCCGCCGAGATCTATGGTGAATTCGTCAACGAGCGCCATCGTCACCGTTACGAGGTCAACAACCGTTATGTCGAGCGCATCGACGCGGCCGGCCTGCGCGTGGTGGCCCGCACCCCCCACGAAGGCCTGACCGAAATGGTCGAGCTCGAGCGCTCGGGTGAGGGGGCGCATCCGTGGTTTTTCGGGGTGCAGTTTCACCCGGAGTTCACCTCCACGCCGCGCAACGGACATCCGCTGTTTACCAGCTACATCCGTGCCGCGCTGGCCAGCGCCGGGCATCGTGCCCCCTCGATCTGACCTGGGTGATGCGGCTGGCGCCGAAGTGCCAGCCCCCGGCTTCATGTATTCAGTCTCCTGGGAGGCCCGATGAAACTCTGCGGTTTCGAGGTCGGACTCGACCGACCCTTCTTTCTGATCGCGGGCCCGTGCGTGATCGAATCGCGCGAGATGGCCTTCGAAACGGCCGGCCGGCTGCGCGAGATCTGTGCCAGCCTGGGCGTGCCGTTCATCTACAAGAGTTCGTTCGACAAAGCCAATCGCAGCTCCGGGGCAAGCTTTCGCGGCCCCGGCATGGCGCAGGGCCTGGATATCCTGGTCCAGGTGCGCGAACACTTTGGCGTGCCGGTGCTCACGGATGTCCACGAAACCGACCAGATCAAACCGGTGGCCGAGGCGGTCGATGTCCTGCAAACGCCTGCGTTTCTGGTGCGCCAGACGGATTTCATTCGCGCGGTGGCGGCCAGCGGCAAGCCGGTGAACATCAAGAAGGGCCAGTTCCTGGCGCCGCACGACATGCGCCAGGTGGTGATCAAGGCGCGCGAGGCCGCGGTCGAGGCACTCGGCGCGCAAGCCGCCGAGCACGCGATCATGGTCTGCGAGCGCGGTGTGAGCTTCGGTTACAACAACCTGGTTTCGGACATGCGCTCCCTGGCCATCATGCGCGAAAACAACTGTCCGGTGGTCTTCGATGCCACGCACTCGGTACAGTTGCCCGGGGGCCAGGGCAGCAGTTCCGGCGGCCAGAGGGAGTTCGTGCCCGTGCTGGCCCGTGCGGCGGTGGCCACGGGGGTCTCGGGTCTGTTCATGGAGTGCCATCCCGACCCCGCGAATGCGCTGTCCGACGGCCCCAATGCCTGGCCGATCGACCGCCTGGAGCCGCTTTTGCGCACCCTGATGGCGCTCGATGAGGTGGTCAAGCGCGGGCCGCTGGCCGAAACCGAACTGAACGACTAGGAGAAATGCCATGGCCGCTTATGTGATCACGGATGTCCAGGTCAGCGACCCGGACAAATACAAGGACTACGCGGCGCTTTCGCCCGGTGCGGTCAAGGCCGCCGGGGGGGAGTTCCTCGTGCGTGGCGGCGCCACGGAGGTGCTCGAGGGCAACTTCCAGCCGGGCCGCGTGGTGGTGGCCCGATTCGAGTCGGTGCAGGCTGCGCGCGATTTCTACAACAGCGTGCTCTACACCGAGGCCCGCGCCAAGCGCGCCGGCGCGACCAGCCACTTCAACATGTTCGTCGTCGAGGGCGTCTGAGCTTCGGCCCGGGCGCGCGACGCGGTTCGGGGGCGGGGCTGCGCAGCCGCTTCCCCCAATACTGAATACCTATTGCAGAGAGAACGTCATGACCACCATCGTCGACATCATCGGGCGTGAAATCATTGACTCGCGCGGCAATCCCACCGTCGAGTGCGATGTGCTGCTCGAATCGGGCGTGATGGGCCGTGCGGCCGTCCCATCGGGCGCCTCGACCGGTTCGCGCGAGGCCATCGAGCTGCGCGACGGCGACAAGTCTCGCTACCTGGGCAAGGGCGTGCTCAATGCGGTGGAGCATGTGAACACCGAGATATCCGAGCCTTGCTGGGCCTGGATGCGGCCGAGCAGGCGTACATCGATCGCACACTGATCGACCTCGATGGCACCGAAAACAAGGCCCGCCTTGGCGCCAATGCCACGCTGGCGGTTTCGATGGCGGTGGCACGGGCCGCTGCCGAGGAATCGGGCCTGCCGCTGTATCGCTACTTCGGAGGCTCGGGCGCCATGGCGCTGCCGGTGCCGATGATGAATGTGATCAATGGCGGCGCCCATGCCAACAATTCGCTGGATCTGCAGGAGTTCATGATCCTGCCGATCGGTGCGCCCACGTTTCGCGAGGCACTGCGCTACGGTGCCGAGGTCTTCCATACCCTGAAGGCACTCGTGCATCACAAAGGCATGTCCACCGCGGTGGGGGACGAGGGCGGTTTCGCGCCCAGTGTGCGCAGCCACGAAGAGGCTATCCAGCTGATTCTGGAGGCGATCGAGAAGGCCGGCTATGAGCCGGGCAGCCAGATCGCGTTGGGCCTGGACTGCGCCAGCTCCGAGTTCTACAAGGACGGCAAGTACCGGCTCGAAGGCGAGAATCTCACCCTGAGCGCCGGCGATTTCGTCAATCTGCTCTCCACCTGGTGTGACAAGTATCCGATCATCAGCATCGAAGACGGCATGGCCGAAAACGACTGGGACGGCTGGAAGCTGCTCACCGATGCGCTCGGTGACAAGGTGCAACTGGTCGGTGATGACCTGTTCGTTACCAACACCGCCATCCTGCGCAAGGGCATCGAGCAGGGCGTGGCCAACTCGATCCTGATCAAGATCAATCAGATCGGTACGCTGACGGAAACCTTCGCGGCGATCGAACTCGCCAAGCGCCACAATTACACAGCGGTGGTGTCACATCGTTCCGGCGAAACCGAAGACACCACGATCGCGGACATCGCGGTGGCCACGAATGCGCTGCAGATCAAGACCGGTTCGATGAGCCGCACCGACCGGATTGCGAAATACAACCAATTGTTGCGAATCGAAGAAGATCTCGGCGACGTTGCCGAATACCCGGGGCGCGCGGCGTTCTATAATTTGCGCTGACGATGTGCGGCGGGTGATGCCCGTCGCCACGTTGACGAACAGCCGATCGGCATCACGCGCAGGTGGCGGGCCCGTCGGCATTTTTCTGATGCCTGGTGTTCGGCTTTTCTGGCCGGATGCCGCGAGTACCGCCGCGGTTGAACGGCGGGCAATCGTGCCTTCGGGCCGACGCGGGGTGTTCGCCGTTGCGTTTTCTCCCACTGATTCTGTCGCTCACGCTTGCCACCATTCAGTGGCCGCTCTGGTTCGGTGACGGTGGCTGGCTCAATGTCTGGCGCCTCGATCGCGAACTGGAAAGCCGTCTGCGCAGCAACGATCTGCTGGCCGTGCGCAATGAGGCGCTGGCGGCAGAGGTGCGTGATCTGGGCAGCGGCTTTCTCGCCGTGGAGGAGCGTGCCCGCTATGAGCTGGGCATGATCGGCGTGGACGAGATCTTCGTGCAGATCAACGAGCCGGCAAGCCCGGTGACACAGCCGCCTGGGGCAGGGCGTTCCTCGAGCATGCATGCCAGCCGCTGAAGCCCAGCGATCCGGCCAGTCCACCGAGCCCGCCGAGGCAGCTTTCGAGCGCCGTCGTCGTGTGGTGTTCGCATCTGCTTTCGCCGTACAGTTCTTCGTGATCGGCGGCATGTTCGCCTATGGCGTGTTCTTCAAGGCGCTCGAGGCAGAACTGGGCTGGTCGCGCACGCTGTTGTCGGCCGCCACCTCGATCAGCTTTCTCGTCATGGGCGTGTTTGCCATGGTGGCCGGGCGTGCCACCGAGCGCTTCGGTCCGCGCGCGGTGCTGACCGTGTCTGGCGCCTGCTATGGCCTGGGGTATGCGCTGATGCTCTGGATGAGCGCGCCATGGCAGTTGTTCCTGCTCTATGGCGGCATGATCGGCCTTGGTCTGGCCTCGCACGATGTGGCCACGCTGTCCACGGTGGCCCGCTGGTATCCGAAGCGGCGCGGCCTGATGACCGGTTTCGTCAAGACGGGGACCGCGCTGGGGCAGATGATCCTGCCGCTGGCCGCCGCCGCCCTGGTCACCCAGCTCGGCTGGCGCCTGGCCTGCCTGACGCTGGGGATCGCCGCGGGCGTGGTGCTGGTGATCGCCGCGCAGGGCGTGACCCTGCCGAAGGCGGCTGCAACGGATCGTTCGAGCGCCGCTGCGCCGGCCGAGGGCTGGCCGTTCGCGCAGGCCCGTCGCAAGCGCCAGTTCTGGACGCTCTGTGCACTGCAGTTCATGTTCTTTCCGGCGCTGATGACCGTGCCGGTGCACATCGTCGTGCACGGCGTCGATCTGGGGCTGGACGTGGGTCGGGCTGCGGCCGTGCTGGCCGTGATCGGTGGCATCAGCATGGTGGGCCGGATTCTGGTGGGCGGCTTTGTCGATCGGATCGGCGGGCGCAACGCCTATCTCGTCTGTTTCGGGGCGCTGGTCGCCAGCCTGTTTGCTTTGCTGAACATCACCGACCCGATCTGGCTGTTCGGATTCGCGTTGATTTATGGTTTCTCTCACGGCGGATTCTTCACCGTGGTGTCACCGACGATCGCCGAGCTGTTCGGCATGCGCTCGCACAGCACGATTTTCGGGATCGTGGTGTTCTGCGGCACGCTCGGAGGTGCGATCGGCCCCCTCCTGGCCGGCATGGTGTTCGATGCGCGCCAGAGCTATCAACCTGCCTTCCTGGTGCTCACCGGCCTGGCTGTGCTTGGTCTGCTGCTGGTGCTGACCTTGCGACCGTTGCCGAACTATCGCTGAACGCCGCCACGCCCGGTGGTATCACTGGCGCGTCTTTGGCGCTTCGAGCGCATGCTCGGTGAACAGGAGGCCCGCGTCGACCTCATCGAAAGAATAGTGCGCATTGCAATAGTCGCAGTCGACCTCCACCGTCTTCTGTTCGGCAATGATGTCTTCGACCTCGGCCTGACCGAGCATGCGGAGCATGTCGGCCACACGCGCTCGTGAGCACGAGCATTCGAAGCGGATTGCGCGGGTTTCCAGCGCGCTGACCGTCTCCTGCCAGAACAGGCGATGCATCGCCTGTTCTGCCTCGATACCGAGGATCTCGTCGGGCGCGAGGGTGTCGGCCAGCGTTTGCACGCGTTCCCAGGTGTCGGCATCGGCTTCGATGCCTGCCGATTCGGGCAGTCGTTGCAGCAACAGGCCGGCCGCGCGCTTGCCGTCGGCGGCCAGCCACAGGCGCGTGGGCAATTGTTCGGAGCGCTCCATGTAGCGCTCGAGCGCGCCGGCGATCGAGGCCCCCTCGAGCGGGACGATGCCCTGATAGGCCGGCGAACCCTTGCGTTTGGGATCGAGCGTGACCACGAAGCGCGCGTTGCTTGCCGGATCGAGCAAGCGCATCAGGTCATCGGCCTGATCCGGCCAGTGGGCGTCGGGGGATGGCTTGAGCACTGAGCGAAAACGGCCGTCGGCCTGGCACTCGACCACGATCAGACGGGCCGGCCCGTGGCCGCCGACGATCTGCGCGGTCAGGCTGCCCTGCTGCTTGAGCGTGCCGGTCAGCAACAGGCTGGCAGCGGTGAGTTCGCCCAGGACCTGCGCCGCCAATGGCGGGATCTGGTGGCGGCTCAACACATGCGCCCAGGAGGCTTGCAGGTCGAGCCACTGGCCGCGCACGCGCGGGCCGAGCATGAAGCGGGTGAGTCTGTCGGTCATGGTGATCGATGGATGGGCAGCGCGCGCAGCGGGGTCATAACGGGCAACGGCCGCCGGGTAGACTGTCGCGTTCTGCTGAAATTCGAAGGAGCGGGATGTGGGCCAGTTTAACGAATCGGCCCGATTCCCATCGCCGATGGTTGTCGATCAACTGCCCGAGCCGCCGACGCCCGACCCCGGGGAGATCGCGGGCTTGCGCGAGCAGGCGTACGAGCACTGGGCGCAGGCCGGGGTCGATGCCAAGCTCGATGGCGTGCAGGCCTTATGGGCACAAGTCGTGGGCGTGGCCGGCGCCGATCGGGCGAGGGGCAACTCGGCGATACCGGGCGTGGTGTCGAACGCGCCCGGGGCGCGAGTCCTGGATACGGCCGCGCGCTCGGGCGCGGGGCTTGAACCCGGCCGGCCGGCCCGTCCTCGCCTGGTCGATCCGCGCAAGGTGCCCAGGCGCGGCGCTGGCGGCGCGCGCGCGCGCGCCGGCCTGCTGCACGCGATCGCGCACATCGAGTTCAATGCGATCAACCTGGCGCTCGACGCGGTCTGGCGCTATCCGGCCATGCCGCAGGCATTTGCGCTCGACTGGCTTGCCGTGGCGGCCGATGAGTGCCGCCATTTCGGGTTGGTGCGCGCCTTGCTGCGCGAGGCCGGTCATGACTACGGCGACTTCGATGCCCACGACGGGCTCTGGCAGATGGCCGTGCGCACCCACGACGATCTGCTGGCGCGAATGGCCCTCGTGCCGCGGGTGCTGGAGGCCCGTGGCCTCGACGCCACCCCGCCGATCCAGGCCCGCCTGCGCGCCGCCGGGGACGAGGCGGCATGTGCGGTGTTGCAGATCATCCTCGATGACGAAATCGGCCATGTCCGCCTGGGCGATCACTGGTTTCGGCTCCTGGCCGCGCAGGCCGGGCTGGATCCGGAGGCTGCCTATCTGGGCTTGATCGAGCAACACGGCGCGCCGATGCCGCGTGCTCCCTTGAACCGCGACGCGCGTCTTGCGGCGGGATTCTCCGAGCGTGAACTCGGGCGGCTCGAGGCGCGCTGATCTCGTCGTACGATAACTCCGATGACTCCATCTCCTTCGTATCTGCCCGCCCGCGCCAGCGAGACCACCCGGGTCGCCGTGCGCGGCCTGAATCTTCACCTGCGCCACTGGCCGGGGAACGGCTCGCGCCGCATCGTCATGCTTCACGGCTGGGCCGACGTCGGGGCTTCGTTCCAGTTCGTGGTCGATCATCTGCCGGCCCACTGGGATGTCTATGCCCCGGATTGGCGCGGCTTTGGTGCCAGCGATTGCAGCGGTAGCGACAGCTATTGGTTCTACGACTATCTGGCCGATCTCGATCGGCTGCTGGAAACGCTTTTCGGGGATGCTGCGGTCGATCTCGTCGGTCACAGCATGGGCGGCAATGTCGCCAGTCTGTACGCCGGGGTCCGGCCTCAGCGTGTGTCGCGGCTGATCAACCTGGAAGGCGCCGGGCTGGCGCCGACCGATCCCGCCCGTGCGCCAGAGCAGGTGGCGCGCTGGCTGGACGAACTCCGCGAGCCGCCGTCGTCGAGCGTGTCCGATGACCTGCCCGCGGTTGCCGCGCGCCTGATGCGTACGAATCCCCGGCTGCGTCCCGAACGGGCCACCTTTCTGGCCAGGCATTGGTCGGCGCCAACCACGGATGGCCGCTTTCGCATCTTGCTGGATCCGGCGCATAAGATCCGCAATCCGTATCTTTATCGGGCCGATGAGGTGCGTGCATGCTGGGCCGCGATTACCGCGCCCGTGCTCTGGGTGTTCTGCGAGCACATGAACGAGCGCCAGCGTTTCGTCCACAGTGCCGAATATGCGCACCGTTTATCGGCGATTCACGATCTGCAACGGGCCACGGTGGCCGATGCCGGTCATATGCTGCACCATGATCAACCTGAGGCCGTGGCGGCCTTGATTGAACGATTTCTCGCATGAATACCATCCCCGCAACCGCGGCCGATCCCTGGCGGATGAATGCCGATCTGCACAGCCACTCGAGCTGGTCGGACGGCGTGCTTGCGCCGGCCGAGCTGGTGCGGCGCGCGCACGCGGCCGGCGTGGAGCTGTTCGCGCTCACCGATCACGATGAAACCGGCGGGGTGGCCGAGGCGGCGGCCGAGGCCGCGCGCCTGGACATGAGTTTCGTGCCCGGGGTGGAGATCTCGGTCACCTGGGCGGGCAAGACGCTGCACGTCGTCGGTCTGGACATCGACACCCGGCATCCGGGCCTCGTGGCCGGTCTGGCCTCGATCCGTGCCGGGCGCGACGAGCGCGCCCGCGAGATGGCAGAACGCCTGGAACGGCTCGGCGTGAGCGGCGCCTACGAGGGCGCGATCGCCCAGGTGCGCAATCCATCGTTGGTGTCGCGCACCCACTTTGCCCGCCATCTGGTCAGTTCGGGCGTGTGTTCGCACATGGATGAGGTGTTCTCGCGTTTCCTCGGCGAGGGAGCCCCGGCCTATGTTCCGCATCAGTGGGCGCGGCTCACCGACGCGCTTGGCTGGATCCGCGACAGCGGCGGCGTGGCGGTTCTCGCGCATCCCGGACGCTACCGGCTCGACGGCATGATGCGCGATACGCTGATCGATGAATTCCGCGCCGGTGGTGGCCAGGCGATCGAGGTGGTCACCGGAAGCCACACGCGCGACCAGTATCGGCAGTATGCGCGGGTGGCCCTGGACGCCGGCCTCTATGGCTCGCGAGGGTCGGACTTCCACGGCCCGGGCGAGAGCCGGGTGGATCTTGGTGATCTGCCGCACCTGCCCGATGGCGTCGAGCCGGTCTGGCCACACCTGTCGGTGCTCAGTGCGCCCGTGGGGGCCTGATGACCATCCGCTTCGACATCCATCCGGACAACCCACAGCAACGGCTGCTCTGGCAGGCCGCGCAACTGCTGCGCGACGGTGGCCTGATCGCGATGCCCACGGATGCCTGTTATGTGCTCGCCGCCGGTCTTGCCGACAAGAACGCGGTGGAGCGGCTGCGGCAGATTCGCGGCATCGATGCCCGCCATCTGCTCAGCCTGATGTGTGCGGATCTGAAGCAGGTATCGATCTACGCCCAGGTCGATAACGCCAAATACCGGTTTCTGCGCGAATGGACGCCCGGGCCTTACACGTTCGTGTTGCCCGCGACCAAGGAAACCCCGCGCCGACTCTGGCATCCGTCACGCAAGACCATCGGGCTGCGGGTACCCGACAATCCGATCGCGCAGGGTGTCCTTCGCGCGCTGGAGGAACCTGTCCTGGTCAGCAGCCTGGTGTTGCCTGGCGATGAACTGCCGCTGAACACGGCCGAGGACATCCTCGAGCGGGTGGGCAAGCGCATCGACGGCGTGATCGATGCCGGTGATCAGGGTTTTGACCCGACCACGGTCATCGATGTCACCGGTCCGACACCGGTTGTCGAACGGATCGGCTGCGGCCCGATCGAGGGCATGGTCGACGAATGACCCGCGCCGGTTGCTGACCGGGCCGGGCGCTGTTCACGAACCTGCTATCGCGGAATGCGCCATGTCGCGATCGATGGCAACGGCTTGATACAATCTGCCAATGGATCTTTCGATCGTCCAGCTGGTCGCGGTGTATGCGATTCGGGTCATCTTCGCGATCACGCTGCACGAGGCCGCGCACGGCCTGGCCGCCTCGCGCCTGGGTGACTCCACCGCGCGCGTGCTCGGCAGGGTCTCTGCCAATCCGCTGAAACACATCGATCCGGTCGGCACCCTGCTGGTCCCCGGGCTGATCCTGCTCGCCAGCAAGGCCATGGGCGGCATGATGTTGTTCGGCTGGGCCAAGCCTGTGCCGGTGGTGCAGCGCAATCTGCGCTCGCCCAAACGCGACATGGGCCTGGTGGCCGCGGCCGGCCCGGCCGCCAATCTCGTGATGGCGCTTGGCTGGGCGCTGATCCTGAAGGCCATGATCCTGGTCGGCGCGGCCAATTCCGGCACGGAGTTCTTTCTTCGCATGTGCGGCGCCGGTATTTCCGTGAATCTGGTGCTGGCCGTGCTCAACCTGTTGCCGGTGCCGCCACTGGACGGCGGGCGCATCCTGGTCAGTGTGCTGCCCGCGCGGCTGGCCGACCCGGTTTCCCGGCTCGAGCCCTACGGGCTGATCATCCTGCTGGTTCTGTTGGCCTCCGGCAAGCTGGGCGAGATCCTGTTGCCGATGGTCAATCTCGGCTATGACGTGCTCATCGCCTTGCTGGGGCTTTGAGCCGATGCCAAAGCCATCCACGCGCCTGGGCGCGAACGTATCCTCAACTGCTGTCTTAGAGTCGATCAATCATGTTCCCTGACCGCGTGGTCTCCGGCATGCGCCCGACCGGTGCGCTTCATCTCGGCCATTATCACGGCGCCCTGAAGAACTGGGTGCGCCTGCAGACGGAGTACCCGTGCATGTACTTCGTGGCCGACTGGCATGCGCTGACCACCCACTATGAATCCTCCGAGGTGATCGAGGACAACATCTGGGAGATGGTCATCGACTGGCTGGCCGCCGGCATCAATCCGGAAGAGTCGGTGTTGTTCATCCAGTCGCGCGTGCCCGAGCATGCCGAACTGATGGTGTTGTTGTCGATGGTCACCCCGCTGGGCTGGCTCGAGAGGGTGCCCACCTACAAGGATCAACAGGAAAAGCTCAGCGACACGGAGTTGTCCACCTACGGCTTCCTGGGCTATCCGCTTCTGCAGGCGGCCGACATCCTGATGTACCGCGCCGCGTTCGTGCCGGTGGGTGAAGACCAGGTGCCGCACATCGAGCTCACCCGCGAGGTGGCGCGGCGTTTCAATCACCTGTTCGGGCGCGAGCCGGGCTTCGACGACAAGGCCCGCGAGGCGATCCGCAAGCTGGGCAGCAAGCGCGCCCGCATCTATCAGCAGATGCGCACCGCGTTCCAGGAGCAGGGCGATGAGCATGCGCTGGAGCGCGGCCGGGAACTGGTCGAGCAGTCGCAGAACCTGAGCCTGGCCGACCGCGAGCGTCTGTTCGGCTTTCTGGAGGGCAGCCGGCGCATCATTCTCAGCGAGCCGCAGGCCTTGCTGACCGAGGCCTCGCGGATGCCTGGCATCGATGGCCAGAAGATGTCCAAGAGCTACCAGAACACGATCGCGATGCGCGAAGACCCGGCCTCCGTGGAGAAGAAGATCCGCACGATGCCCACGGACCCGGCCCGGGTGCGTCGCAGCGACCCCGGCGATCCGTCCAAGTGCCCGGTCTGGGAGTTGCACTTGGTCTATTCGGACGAAGCCTGCCGTCAATGGGTGCAGGAGGGCTGCCGCTCCGCCGGAATCGGTTGCCTGGACTGCAAGCAGCCCGTCATCGATGCGGTCACCGAAGAGCAAAAGGGCTTCGTGGCCCGTGCGCAGCCGTACATCGATGATCCGAGCCTGGTGCGCAATATCGTTGCCGACGGCTGCGAGCGGGCGCGCAAGATTGCCGTTGAGACCATGCGCGATGTGCGTGAGGCGGTGGGACTGAACTACGACTGATCGCGTCGGCCGGCCTCTACCCTGGCGGCCCGTCGCGATAGCGACATCGTGGCGATGGCGATCACCGTGAGCAGCGAGGATGCCACGGGCAGCGCGGGCGAGCCGGCCCAGGCATAGGTGAGCTTCGCCAGATATGCGCCGATCGACATTCCGAGGTAGAGCGTCGACGAGTTCATCGACAGCAGCAGGCCCCGCTGGCTCGGTTCCAGGCCGATCAGTCGCCCCTGTTGGGGGGTGTGGAACATCATCGTCGCGACCGACCACAGGCTGAAGATCGCGACCCCGCTGACCAGCCCTGGCGGGATGAGTCTGAGCCCCAGGACCGAGACCAGCAGCCCGAACAGGGACAACATGATGATGTCGGCTGGCGCGCGCCGGGTGCCCAGCGCGCTGGCGACCCAGTTACCGGCGATGCCGCCAACGCCGAACAGCAGTAGGGCGCCGGAGATTGCATCCGGGCCCGCCTGATACTGCTCGCGCAGGTAGACCGCCACCAGCGCATAGGTGGCGAATCCGGCGGCCATCTGCAGCAGACCGGTGATCAGCGCCCAGAGGACACTGCCGCGCGCCACCGCGGCTACGAAGGCGGCCGGGGAAACACGCACCCCCGTGGCCCGGTTGTGCACGCCGAACAGCACGGTGGCGGCACAGGCGAGCGCGCCGAGCGCCAACGCCAGAAACACCAGCCGCCAGCCGATCCAGTGGCCGAGCCAGGTGGTGAGCGGCACCCCCAACACGGTCGCGAATGCCATGCCTGAAAACACGGTCGCCAGCGCCTGCGGTTGGCGTTGCGGCGTCACCATGTCCGAGCCCAGCGCCGAGGCCACAGGGCCGATCGCCGCAGCGCCGGCGCCGCACATCACCCGGGCCAGGACGCCCCAGCCGATATCCGGGGCGGCCGCGGTGGCCGCGAGGCCGACGGCCAGCAGTACCAGCCCGCCGATGATCAAGTGTTTGCGTGGTAGATGGCCTAGGGCCTGTCAACACTCATCCGATACCCGTCGTGGAGGCGAGAAATGGCGAAATGTAGGCGCAAGCGCAGACGTGGCAGGGCCACGGCGAGCATTTGCAACGCCCAGTTCGCCATTTCTCGCCTCCACCGAAGGGCAGCCAGCCAAAACACGCCCCAACCGCGTTGCTCGCTCCTCATGGGCGCGCGCCCACATCGTCGCTCGCGCCTCGTTGGCCCATGTTTTGGCTGACTGCGACGGGTATCGGATGAGTGTTGACAGGCCCTTGCGTCATCTGCACCAGAGGTGCCGCCAGCGCGAAGGTCAGCGCGAACACCGTGACCATCATGGCGACATCGGCTGGCGTCGACTGCCAGTCGCTGGCCATCGGCTGCACCAGGCCGATCACGGCAAGGAGCCGGTGGCGAGCGTGAAATAGGCGCCCGAAAGGCTCCAGAGCCCGATCGAGATGGCGCGTGATTCAGTCACGACAATAGCAGGCTGCTGCAATACCTCATGGGCTCGTGAGGTATTTCAACAGCCGGAAGTGTTGGCGGGAGAGCCGATGCAACGCGCTGAACCTCAGACGATCGCACAGATCAGGCGCCCGCATGCCGCACCCAGGCGGGGCCCGGGTGCGCCAGCGGTGACCACGAGCGCGAGAGAGCGGCCGCGATCGGGAGGATCGGGGCGCACACGAGCAAGGATCCGATCCGGGACAGGTCGGTGCCGTGGCCGCGCAGCGGCCGTCTCGCAATCAGTGGGTGTCCGCGAATTGGCAGGCGCCGGCCTGCGCGGCCCCGCACATGCCACAGCCGGCCGGCATTGGCGCCGCGGCTGCGTGGCCGCCACCGACGGCGAAGGCCGAAAGTTGCTGCTTCAGTTGGGTGGAGCCACAGGCCGGGCAGCTCGGCTGGTCGCCCTGGCGTACCAGCTTTTCGAAGGGCTTGTGACAGTCTTCGCAGACGAAGTCGCGAATCGGCATGATGGGCAGTTCCGAAACGAAGGTTGTTGCCGCAGAGCATAGCGCGAGTTCGGCGCCACGTGGCGGCCTTGGAGCGCCAATCGTTGGCAGTTGGTCGCTGTTGGCGGTGCCCTGGGGCCCTTGCTGCGCGGGCCAGGGGTCGGCCGATGCGTTCAGGCGCCTTCGTCGCCCAATCTCAGCCAGCGATCGAGATCGACTGTGCGCCCGTACTCGTCATAGCCCGGAATGCGCGCACCGATCGCGGTCGTGCTGCCGTCGCGAGCCAGCGTGCAGACCGCCTCGCGCACCGCCCGCATCGCCGCAAACAGGGGCAGATGCCAGTACACCACCATGCGCACACCGGCCGAGCGCCATTGGGCCAGCGTGAACTCCGGCTGCTGATCGCTGTGATCAGGGTCAGCGGCGCAGGCGATCAGAGGCAGCGGCACGGCCGCGGCGATGCGTGCGTATTCCTCCAGGCTGTACAGATCGCCGAGCATGAGTGCCTGGACGCCGCAGTCTGCGTAACGCTGCAGGCGCGCGATCACGCCATCCACACCTTCGGCGCCCTTGGCATCACTGCGGGCGATGATCGCCAGCCGATCACCGCGGCGGGCTGCGAGCGCGGTCTGCAGGGTGCGCGCGAACTGCGCGGCCGGAACCACCTGCTTGCCCGCCAGCACGCCGCAACGTTTGGGGAAGGTCTGGTCCTCGAGGTGGATCGCCGCCACCCCGGCGGCTTCGAACAAGCGCACCGTCCGGGTGACGTTGACGGCCCCGCCGAAGCCGGTGTCGGCATCGCAGACGACCGGGCTATCCACGCACTGGACGATGTTCGCGGCGCGGCGCACGATCTCGGTGGCACTGGTCAGGCCGAGATCGGGAAAGCCCAGATCGCTCGCCTCATTGCCGAGTCCGGTGATGTAGACCAGCGGATAGCCGGCCTGTTCGATCACCCGGGCCGACAGCGCGTCATAGGCGCCCGGCGCGGCGATCAGCTCGTGGCTGGCCAGCAGGCTGGCAAAGCGGTTGTCGGTCACGGCGCGATCCCGGATGTGCGGCAACTGGCGATGACGGTCATCATGCCTCGCGGCTGCCATCCACCAGATACATGCGGCGCAGCCCGGGCAAGGATTCCACGAATTCCCCCAACTCGGCGAATGGCATCGGTTCGGCGATCAGGGAGCCCTGCATGAGATCACACTGCAGGGCCCGCAGGCCACGCAGTTCGCCGGCGGTCTCGACGCCCTCGGCGATCGCTTCCATGCCCAGCCGGGCTGCGAGCGTGGTCACCGCCTGCACGATCGCCGCATTGCCGCGGTCCTCGGGAAGATCGCGCACGAATGCGCGATCGATCTTCAGGCCATCGACCGGCAGATTCTTGATGTAGGAGAGCGATGCATAACCGGTGCCGAAGTTGTCGATCATGCAGCGCACGCCGGCGCGCCGCAGATCGGAGATCTGCCGCACAGTGCGTTGCGGGTTCTCGATGAACGAGCTCTCGGTGAGTTCCAGCTTGAGCAGGTGCGGTGGCAGGCCGCGTTCTCGCACCAGCCCCAGCAAGGTCTCCAGAAAGCCTTCCTCGGCCAGCTGGCGCACCGAGATGTTCACGCTGACCGCCATCTGCTCGAAGCGATCGATGCCCAGCGCAATCCGGTCGTCGATAGCGCGGCGCAGGGTCCAGATGCCGATCTCACGGATCAGGTTGCTCTCCTCGGCCATCGGCAGGAAGCTGTCGGGCCTTAACAGGCCGTGCTCCGGGTGACGCCAGCGCAACAGCCCTTCGATGCTGTGCACCCGGCGCTGGCCGATGTCCATCACCGGCTGATAGTAGAGATCGAGCTCGTCGCGCTGCAGGGCCAGCGGCAGTTCGCCGGCCAGCCGCAGCTGGCGGGCACGCTCGGACTGACGCAGATCGCCCGAGAAGAAGCGCACATCGTTGCGGCTCTCGGATTTCACTCGGTACATGGCGGCATCGGCCGCCTGCATCAGCAACGAGGCTTCGGTGGCGTCGGCCGGTGCGAAGGCGACGCCGATCGATGCCGAGATGAAATAGGCGCGCTCGGCGAGCACGATCGGCTGTTCGATCTCGCGCAGCAACCGGCGCGCGATCGGCTCTACCGCCTCCCTGGTGGCCAGTTCGGGGACCACGACCACGAATTCATCTCCGCCCATGCGCCCGGCGAAACCGCCCTCGGGAAGATCACCGTCGAGGCGGCGGGCAACCTCGATCAGCGCCTTGTCACCGGCGGCATGGCCCAGGGTGTCGTTGATCAGCTTGTAGCGGTCCAGATCGATGTAGAGCAGGGCAAGCGGCTTGCCGGCGGCCAGCATCGACTCCAGCCGTTCGCCGACATAGGCACGGTTCGGCAGCTTGGTCAGGGCGTCGAACTGCGAGGCCCGGCGCAGCCGCTGTTCGGCCTGATTGCGGCGCAGATAGAGCGACAGGGCACGCGAGAGCAGGGCGGCGATCTCGCCCAGAAATTCGTCGCCGCGGAAACCCACCGGCGCCAGGAACAGCAGCACGCTCATGACGCGATTCTGTTCGTCCACGATCGGCGCCAGGAAGGCCGCGCGCGCCTTGATCTGGCGGATGTGCCAGCGCTTGGCGAACTCGCTCTCGAGCTCGGCGCGCGGCAGCCAGATGGCCTTGCCGTCGCGAAAGGCGCGTGCCTCGACCGTGACATCGTCGATGGCCAGTGGCGCATCGATCGAGGCGACGACCTGTGAAAACGCCGGCGTGCCCCAGTGCTCGCGCGCGATCGCGCCGCCGGCATGCGTGCTCAGGTGAACGCCACCGAGCCAGGAGAGCTTGCCACAGACCGTGATAATGACCGCGCTGAGCACCCGCGATGGGTCGGATTGCTCGCGCATGATCGCGGCCATGTCGCCGTCTATCTCGAGCAGGATGCGCTGCTGTTTCTCACGCGTGATATCCCGCCCGGTGCCGCGATAGCCGCGAAAGCGGCCCTGTTCGTCGAACACGGGGTGGCCGTTGAGCACCAGGTGCACGATCCGTTGTTGATCGTCGAGCCGGCTGCACTCGAACTGCTGGAAGCTCTCGTGGGCCCGTTGCATCGCCTCCAGGCGCGCCCAGTCATTGGGCAGCGCATCCTGGCGGGCCGCATCCCAGCGCGTGCGCCCGAGGTGGCGGCGCGCCCAGTGACCCAGCGTGGTGTCGACGCTTTCGGACAGATAGCTGAGGCGGTGTTCGGCGTCGGTTTCCCAGACCCAGTCCGAGCCCATATGGGTCAGCTCACGAAACTTGGCCTCGCTGGTGGCCAGTTCGCGTTGCATGGCGCGCTGACCGCTGATGTCCTGCACGGTGCCCTGCACGCCGAGGACTTCCTCGCCCCGGCCGTCCTGCACGGTGCGCGCGATGCTGCGTACCCAGCGCTCGCCGCCATCGTCCAGGCGCATGCGGAACTCCAGGCGGGTCTCGCCGGGGTTTTCCATGATCGCCTGATGTCGTTCGGCCCAGGCCTGACGATCGTCGGCATGGATGCGATCGAGAAAGCGTTCCAGATCGGGCCCCTGGCCGGCCAGATCCAGCCCCAGGACGCGCCGCGCGCCACGGCTGTAGTTCATGCGACCGCTGTACGGGTCGAGCGACCATAGGCCGAGACCGGCCATCACCTCGGCCTGATCATGATGGCCGATCCGGGTGCGCAGACGAGCCTGGCGGGCCGTGAGATCGCGTTGCCGGAAGATCATGAACCCAAGGCCGATCGCGAGCGCGCCGGCCAGCAGCCACGGCAACCAGGCGGCAGCGCCGGTGCCGGCCTCCACGCCAGGCAGCAGCCACGCGAGCGCGCCGATCAGCAGCGCAACGATCAGCGCGCCACCGATCATCAGCTGGCGTCGGCGCTCGTCATCGAGCAGGCGTGGCGGGGTTACCATCCGCGCATTATCGCTGCTTCGCGCGGATCGATCATGGAGATGGGAAAAGCAACACACGCTGGCGGCGGCGCCGATCCCTGGGTGATGCGCTGGCTCGAGCCGTTGGCGGCGGGCGCCACGATGCTCGATTTCGCCAGTGGCAGCGGTCGTCATGCCCTGGCGGCGGCCAAGCGCGGCCTTCGGGTCACCGCGGTCGATCGTGATGCGCAGGCCCTGGCCACGATGAGTCCGCGAATCGAGCGCATCTGCGTCGATCTCGAAGCCGGGCCGTGGCCGCTTGGCGGGCGCCGATTCGATGCGATCGTCGTCACCAACTACCTGCATCGGGCCCGGATGGCCTTGCTTTTCGATGCGCTCGCCCCGGGCGGGCGCCTGATCCACGCCACGTTCGCGCAGGGCAATGAGCGCTTCGGGCGGCCGCGCAGCCCCGACTTCCTGTTGCGCCCGGGCGAACTGCTGGATCGTTGCCGGATGGCCGGCCTGATGGTGCTGGCCTACGAGCATGGGCTGCGTCGTGAGCCCGCCGAGGCGATCGTGCAGCGGGTCTGTGCGGTGCGCCCGACGGCCGATACCGCATGGCCCGGGCGGCTCGACTAACGGCCCGTCGAGTTGCCTCGCGGGCCCGTGATCCACAAGCTGCCAAGCACGCATCGTGCGGGATAGCCTGCGCCGCCAATGGCTCAGGCTAGAATCGGTGTTTTGTCTCGATCACGCTGGTAAACCATGATTCAAGGAAGCATGGTGGCGATCGTCTCTCCGATGCAGGAAGACGGATCGCTCGACTACGACAGTTATCGATCTTTGATCGATTGGCACATTGCCGAGGGCACCGACGCGATCGTCGCGGTCGGCACCACTGGCGAGTCGCCAACGGTTACCCCCGATGAGCACATCGAGCTGATCCGGGTGGCGGTCGAGCATGCGGCCGGGCGGGTTCCGATCGTGGCCGGTACCGGTGGCAATGCCACGGCCGAGGCCATCGAACTCACCCGCGAGGCCAAACGCGTGGGGGCCAACGCCACCCTGCAGGTCGTGCCTTATTACAACCGGCCGTCGCAGGATGGTCTGTATCGGCATTTTCGTGCGGTGGCCGAGGCAGTCGATCTGCCGGTCATTCTGTACAACGTGCCCGGGCGCACCGTGGCCGATCTGGCCAATGACACCACGCTGCGCCTGGCCGAGATTCCCAATGTGGTCGGCTTGAAGGACGCCACCGGCGACATGCCGCGTGCGGCCGCGCTGTTGGCCAGGCTGCCCGAAGACTTCGCGCTCTACAGCGGCAATGATGATTCGGCACTGGCGCTGATCGCGCTCGGTGGGCATGGGGTGATCTCGGTCACGGCCAATGTTGCCCCGGGGCCGATGAGCCGGCTCTGCAAGGCTGCGCTGGCCGGCGACATGATCGAGGCCCGGCGCATCAACAACCAGCTGTTGCCGCTGCATATGAATCTTTTCGTGGAAGCAAATCCGATCCCGGTCAAGTGGGCCCTGGCGCATATGGGTCGCATGCCCGGCGGAATCCGGTTGCCGATGACACCGTTGGCCAAACAGATGCATGAGCCGGTGCTGGCAGCACTGCGGGCCGCAGGCCTGATCGACGCCTGATCGTGCCGAACCATTCGATGATGATCCGCGTTTCAGGCTTCTTGGCGGACCGTTCGCGCGCCGTCCCGCCCCGCGGCAGCCGCCTGCGACTGGCCGTACTCGTGCCGGTGATGGCCCTGCTGGCCGCCTGTTCGTTCAGCTCGTCGCCCGACGATGGCATCGACTACAAGTCGGCGGGTGTTCGCCAACCCCTGGATGTCCCGCCCGATCTGATCAATCCGGCGCGTGGTGCGCGCGGCGGGCTGACCGCCGGCGCGTCGGACACCAATCTGTCCGACTATCGCCGCGAGCGGTCGCTGGCGGGGGCCGATCCCCGCTCGGTCACGGTCCTGCCGGCGGTGGCCGGTGCCAAGATCATGCAGGAGGGGCGCGAGCGCTGGCTGCGCGTGCAGGCGCCGGCCGAGACGGTCTGGCCGGTAGTGCGCGAGTTCTGGCTGGATAACGGCTTCTTGCTGGCCAAGGAATCGCCCGAGGTCGGCGTGATGGAAACCGACTGGGCAGAGAACCGCGCGAAGATTCCCTCGGACGCCTTTCGCAATACCCTGGGCCGTCTCCTTGACACGCTTTATTCCACCGGAGAGCGGGATCGCTTCCTGACCCGCATCGACCGCGTCGATGGCGCCACCGACATCGTCATCGCCCATCGTGGCATGGAAGAGGTCTACATCGATCAACGCGAGGAGCAGACTCGCTGGCAGCCGCGTCCGACGGATCCGAGCCTGGAGATCGAGTTCCTGCGCCGTCTGATGCTGCGGTTCGGGGCTGATGAAGACAGTTCGCGACTGGCCGCCAAGCAGGCGACCGATGCCGCCGTGCAGCCCCTGGCCCAGTTGACGGCCAGCGGGGCGGATTCGCAACTGCGTGTCAATGAGCGTTTCGAGCGCGCCTGGCGCCGTGTGGGTCTGGCGCTCGATCGCGGCGGCTTCACGGTCGAGGATCGCAATCGCGCCGAAGGCATTTATTTCGTGCGCTATATCGATCCGACGCTCGAAGAGAACCGACCAGGCTTTTTCTCGCGCGTTTTTGGTGGCACGCCGGATCTCGAACCGAATCAGCAGTATCGGATTCTCGTTGCCGACGGTGGCGAGCATTCGCAGGTGAGCGTGCGCCTGGGCGATGGCAAGAGCGTGCCCGAGCCCCTGGCGGGTACCGCCGAGCGCATGCTGCGCGTGCTTCAAGAACAACTCAAGAACTGACCAACCCCGACCTGGCGGTCGTGCACGCGGCGTCCGACGCCGCGCGGTTGGTCGAGGGCGCCGTGAGCGAACGGCCGGCCCGGATGCAGGAACATACGAGATGCGATTCGCCAGCATCGGCAGCGGCAGCGAAGGCAATGGCCTGCTGGTCGAAACCACCGACGGCCATCGGCGCCACCGGGTGCTGATCGACTGCGGTTTCGGCCCGCGCCGGGCGCGTGAGCGTTTTCAGGCGGTTGGCGTCGAGCCGGAGAGCCTGGCCGCGATCCTGGTCACCCATGAGCATGCCGATCATATCGGTGGCGTGTTCAAGCTGGCGCTCGCGCATCGTATTCCGGTCTACATCACCCACGGTACCCTGCACGCGGCCCGTGTACCGGAGCAGGCGCGCGAACTGCTGCGCCCGATCGGTGCCGACGATCGCTTCGAGCTCGGCGGCATGCAGATCCATGCGGTGCCCGTTCCGCATGATGCGCGCGAGCCGGTGCAGTATGTGATGGACGACGGCCGCAACCGGCTTGGCGTGCTGACCGATCTCGGCCATGGCTCGGCCTGTGTCGAGCGCGCGTTCTCGAAGCTGGATGCATTGGTCCTGGAGGCCAATCATGATCCGGATCTGCTGGCCGGCAATCCCCGCTATCCGCCCATGCTCAAGCGGCGCATCGGCGGGCCCTTCGGCCATCTGGCCAATGCGGCCGCGGGCGAACTACTGGCACGACTCGATCCGGGTCGGTTGAAGCGTCTGGTGGCCGCGCATCTGTCCGCGCACAACAACCGGCCCGAGCTCGCGCGTGCGGCGCTTGCGAAGGCGCTGGGCTGCAAAGCCGACGAAATCGAGGTCGCCGATCAGGCCGACGGCCTGGCCTGGCGGGTGCTCGCCTGATCGGACAGTGAGGATCAGCGCGTCGTGTACGCGCCGGCTGCCGAACCCCCGGCGAAGTTCGCCGCGGCGCTCGAGCCGCTCGCCCCGCCATGGGGCACGAGCCAGGCCGGGGTGTCCGCTGCGACCCGATAGCGTTGTTCGATCCACGCCCGCAGCTGCGGGAGCTGCCGGCCAAGCATCTCGTGCGTGTGCGAATCGATATGGATCGCCACCGGAGGATCGTTGCCCCAGTCATCGATCAGGCGTGCGGCCATCTGCGGGCCCTGCAGTTCCCAGGCCCAGCCGTGGATCGTGCCTGCCATGCGGCGGCCAGACAGCCATTGGATCTGCGGATTGCCAAACACGTAGATCGGGCCCTCGGGCAGCAGCGCAGCCTGGGCCACTGCCTCGTGGATCGCTGCCGGTCGCGGGTCGACACCGAGCTGGTTGATCCATGCCGGCAGCGCCGGCAACAGGGCGATCAAGATCAGGGCGATCTGCACGATGGCGCCGCGCCTCGGGTGGATCGCCAGCACATGCAGCCGGGCGGCCGCGTCGAGCCCGAATCCGGCCACGATGCCCAGCGCGGGCGAGATCAACAGAAAATCGAATGGCCAGCCGGCAAAGCGTTCGCTGGCAATGCCGAGCAGGCCGAAGACCAGCCAGACCATGGTCATGGTGAGCACCGGTGGCGGAATCGCGCGCCCGGGTTGCCGATCACGGCGTTGACCGATCACGACATGCAGCGCCAGTCCGCCGCCGGCCAGCAGCAGCAGGCCGATATGATGGTCGACATACCAGCGCATTGCGTCAGGCAGATGCGCGGCGGTGGCACCTGGCCGGATCGCGTCGGCCTGATCGCGCCAATCGGTCAGGGTATGCCAGGCCTCGGCGGCCGAGCCGCTCGCCCAGAGCCAGAGCAGGGCCAGCCCGATGCCGATCAGCATGCCGGTGAAAGCCGTCCGCGCATCGGGCGCGGGTCAGCAGCGCCATCGCAATGGCCGGCGCGATCGCGCTCAGCTTGATCGTCATGGCCAGCGCGAGCGCGATGCCGCCAAGCAGTGCGCCATGGCCGCGCGCCGTGGTCAGGCCCACGAGACCCAGCGCGAGCGCGAAGCCGGCGAACAGTGCCGGCTGTGACTGGTGCCAGAAGCCGGCCGCGAGGTAGTAGGGCGCCACCGACAACAACATGGCGGCGGCCGCGGCGAGGCGATCATCGAGCACATTGCGCATGCGCTGACCGATCGCCCAGGCGGTGGGCAACGCCCAGAGCACTGCCCAGGCGTGAATCGCCCACTCCGCGGGCCCGAACAGCAGGCGCGCCAGCGCATGGTGCCAATAGACCCCCGGGCTCTTCAGATCCCACCAGTCCCGATAGAGCGCGTCGCCCTCGAGCAGGCGTCCCGCGCCGAAGTGAAACAGCGCGGTGTCACCGTTCAGCGGCGAGCCGAGCGAGACCATGCCCAGGGCGGCAATTGCCAACAATGCCAGCCATGCCCAGGGTAAGCCCCCCGGGCGGGCCGCGCGCGCGGCCATCGGCGCGCGTGGCTCGCCCCCGTTGACAGATGGGCTTGGCCGGGAGGCGTCCGCGCTCATGTGCGCGCCTCGGGAGCTGAGGCCAGCGTAGCGATCGCGGCCAGCGCCTGCGGGTTACGCAAGGCCTCGGGGCTGGCCGGCGCCCGCCCGGCCAGTGCGGCGCGCACCGCCGCCTCGGCAAGCTTGCCGCTGTGCGTGACCGGCAATGCCTCGAGCGCATGAATCGCGGCCGGCACATGCAGGCTCGAGCAGGCATCGCGGATCGTGCGCTTGATACGCAGGATCAGCGGCCGATCCAGTACGACGTCGTCATCGAGTACCACCAGCAGCACGATTCTCTCGCCGCCCGGATCGGCTGGATCCGGCTGGGCCGCGGCCATCGCCTCACGCAGTTGTGGCAACTGCAGGGCGGCCGCCTGGACCTCGGCCGGCCCGATGCGCACCCCGCGGATGTTCATCACGCCATCGCTGCGCCCGAGAATCCGGATCGAGCCACCCGCCCGGATCGCTGCGCGATCGCCGTGCGTCCAGAAACCTGGATTGGCATCGTAGTAGCTGGCCCGAAGGCGGGCATCGTCGGCATCGCCCCAGATCGCCACCGGGCGCGAAGGGAAGGCACCGGCGCAGAGCAGCTCGCCTTCGCCCAGGCTGGCGATGCCCTCGTCGGTGCGCACCCGCAAAGCCATCCCCAGACCCGGGCCGGTGCTGTCGCCGTGGACGGCGGGCATCATCGGATGCCCGAGCACGAAGCAGCCGACGATGTCTGTGCCGCCCGAGATCGATTCGATGCGCGCCCCGCCGAACGCCCGCTCGATCCAGTCGAACTGACGCTCGTGCAGCACAGAGCCGGTGGACAGGATCGTGTGCAGGGCGTGCAGGTCGAAGCGGCTCGCCGGTTCATTGCCGAGATGCTCGAGCATCTGGAAATAGGCCGGGCCGGCGCCGAATACGGTGATCGACTGCTGCGCAAGCACCCGCGGCAGCGCATCCGCATCCGGATAGGACACCGATCCGTCATAAAACACCAGGGGCATCGCGCTGGCCAGCGCGCTGACTGCCCAGTTCCACATCATCCAGCCGCAGCTGGTGATGAACAACATCCGCTGCGCGGGGCCGTAGTCGCCGTGCAGACGATGCTCCTTCAGGTGCTCGATCAAGGTCCCGCCGGCGCCATGCACCAGGCACTTGGGCTTGCCGGTGGTGCCCGAGGTGAACAGGATCAGCATCGGCGTATCGAACGGCCGCCTGGCCAGGCTGTCGAGCGCCAGGGGTTCGCAGGCACTCAGTTCATCGAGTGTGATCACCCGCGCCTGCGTGGCCCACGGGGGCGGCGCCGGGTCTGGGGAGGTGATCGATGCAGGCGAACGATCAGCCGCACGCTCGGCAACGCCTCGAGCACCGCGCCCAGATGCGCATGCAGATCATGTTGCTGGCCATGATGCCGGTAGGATTCGTCGACGAAGATCACGCTGGGCTCGAGCTGGCCAAAGCGCGACAGCACGGCCGGTGGGCCCAGGTCGGGGCCCACCGATGACCAGACCGCGCCCAGCGCCACGGTGCCCAGGAACGCCTCGATCAGGCCGATGCTGTTGTGGCCGATCGCGACCACGCGCTCGCCGGCGCGCAGACCCGCGGCATCGAGCCCGGCGGCAACGCGCATCGCCCGATCACGCAAGGCCGCGCGCGAGCAGTCTTCCTGCCCACCGAGCTCATTGACCACCGTAAGCGCGCTTGCCTGCTCGATCTCGGCGCTCGCCGGCCAAAGCAGCCATTGCGCGGGGTTGAGTTGCAGCTGTGGGAAAAACCGGGTCTCGCGCACGCCACTGCCCGCGCAGGCAGGATGCGGCTGGCCATCGAAAGGCATCCCGAATGCCTCAAGCGCATGGCGCCAGAACAATTCCGGCTCGCGGCAGCTGAACTCGTGAAAGGCCGCAGCATCCGGGAAGTGTCGGCCGGTGGCTGCCTCGATGCGTTGCACCAGGGCGTGCAGCTGGCTCATGGCGCCACCATTCATGCGGCCAGCGAGAACCCGGGCAGGGCCGAAACGTGGCGCACGATCTTGCCCAGGCTGTCGAAATTCTCCGGGGTCAGATGCCGGGGTCGAGTCGCACGCCGCAACTGTTCTCCAGATGCAGGATCAGCTTCACGAAGCCGAGGCTGTCGAGGATGCCGTTGCCGAGGAAAGAACGCTCATCATCGCCGATCAGGGCCTCGGCCTCTCCGAAGTGGATCTCGTCATCGAGCCAGTCGATGACCAGGGTTCGCAGGGCAAGCTGAGCGTCGGTATAAGTCACGGCAGGATCCTAGTTTCGCAGGGCGAGCTGAGCGTCGGTATAAGTCACGACACTAGAACTGCTGGTAGATGAAGGTGCCCGGGCCGATCGGCATCGAGATCAGCAGGAATGCGATCAGCAGGCCATAGGCAACCCCGCGGATCGGCGCCGGCAGCGCGAAGAAGACCTCGGCCCCCGTCGCAGCCCCGGCAGTCCGAGCAGATGATGCGCAAACAGAAAGGCGATAGCGAGCAGCATCGATGGCGACAGTTGCGGCCCGAATTCGCCCGGCGACGAAAACAGCGCCATGAAGAACGCGCCGGCCGAGCCGATGTCGGGCGAGCGAAACGGCACCAGGCAGAGGATGAAAAAGCCGATCGTCAATGCCCAGGCGACGGCTCGGTATGGCAGGCTGCGACGCCAACTGACGAAGCGGCGATCGCGGCGGCACCAGCGCTTGTAGCGCTCATCCCAAACCGTGTGCGCCACCATGCCCAGACCATGGAGCAGACCCCAGACGATGAAGGTCCAGTTCGCGCCGTGCCAGAGGCCGGAGGCCAGGAAGGTCAGCATCAGGGCCAGCAGGATGCGGCCGCGAAACCAGCCGGTACTCGTGATCAGAGGCGTGAAGATGTAGTCGAACAACCAGCGATTGAGCGTGATGTGCCAGCGGCGCCAGAACTCGGGCAGGCTGGTGCTCAGGAACGGGCGGTCGAAGTTGATCGGCAGCCGCAGGCCGAACGCCAGTGCGACCCCGATCGCCATCAGCGAATAGCCCGCGAAATCGGCAAACACCTGCAAGGCGAAGCCGATCACCGCGGCCCAGTGGGCCAGACGGTTGTGATGCTCCGGGTCAGCGAAGACCGGGTCGACCAGCGCCTCGCCGATAGCGGCGCCGGCCCAGGCCTGCATCGTCAGACCAAGCAGATAGGCGAACGCGGCCTGGGCCACGAGCTCCGCACTCAGCTTGCGGTCCGCGGCCAGCTGCGGCAGCAGTTCATGGCCGCGCGCGATCGGCCCCGCGCCAAGCTGCGGGAAAAAGCATGCGAACACCGCGAAATCCAGCCAGTGCCCGGCGGGTGCGCGGCGACGCCAGAACAGATCCAGCATATAGCCGACCCGCTGCAAGGTGAAATACGAGATGCCCAGCGGCAGGATCAGGCCCAGGGTCTGAAACGAAGGCGACAGGCCGATGGCGCGCGCCAGGGCCACGAACTCGCCGATGAAGAAGTCGCCGTACTTGAAAAAGGCCAGAGCGCCGAGACTGAAGCCGAGGCTGACGGTCAGTGCGGTGCGGCGTGCGCCCGTCGAATCCGATCGTGTGAGGACCCGCGCGCAGGCAAGATCGATTGCTGTGCCGGCGATCACCAGAGCGAGCAGCGGCCAGTGCCAGCTTGCATAGAACAGATAGCCGGCCAGCAACAGCAGCGCATTGCGCATGCGCGCGCCCCGTGCCAGGCCCCAGTACAGCAGCAGCAATACCGGCAGAAAGAACACGAACTCGATGTCGACGATGCTCATCAGTGCGAGCGCCTCTGTACCGGTTGATGCGGTGTTGCGTCTTCCGGGCCCAGCAGGAATGCGAACGGGCCGGCCAGCGCCCAGTCGGCGAACTTGCGGTTGCCCTCGGCATTCACATGGTCGTAGTCGGCCATGAAATCATCGTCACCGAGCGGGGTGGAGAAGCTGAGGTCGTGCAGACGGATACCGCGACCGGCAATGGCCTGTTCGATACGCGCGCGAAACAGCGGAAAGGTATGCTCACGCGCAAACGGGGTCACGGTGGCCGGTCGGCGCGGAAACAGCACCAGGTGCATCTCGAGCCCGCGTTGGCGGGCGAACTCGATGATCGCCTGCAGGGCGCGCATCTGTTGATCGGCCCCCTGGCAGTGCGCGCCGTCATCGGTCATTTCGCGCCAGCCCGCCAGGAAGCTAGCCTCTTCGGCCTCGCTGCGTCCCGCAGGCGCGTCCAGGCCGCGCGCCCTGGCCAGCAGATGGGCGCGAATGCCCGGGAAGCTGCGATCGAGCACCAGCCGTGAGAAGCCGAGCCATTCGCGCAGGCGCCGGCGCAGGTAGTCGCGATTGAACGAGGTCACGCCCTCGGCCAGCACATCGTCGCGGTACGTGGGCCAGTCCCAGGCGCGCGAGGGCAGGTTCGGATGGCGCTTGTCGGGATGGTCGCAACTGTCCCACCATTCGGTGAGCAGGATCAGCCGGCGCAGCCGCCCGTGGCCCGGAGCGCGACCGCCATCGGGGCCATCGATCAGCGGTGCTACCCGGTGTTCGAGCAACCAACGATAGGGCTCGAGCTTGCCCAGCTCCAATGGCACCGCCACCAGCGGCATTGTCTGGCCCGTGCGTTGCGCCAGCACCTGGCCAAGCACATGGAAGGTGCGCGCGTGGCTGGAACCGATCACAAGGGTATAGGGGTCGCTCGCGGCCAGGTCGCGCAGGCCGTCGCTGACCTCGCGCAGGCGCGGATCGGGCGCGATCTGGCGGACACCGATTTCAACCATGGCCAGGGTCGCCAGGGCGAACAGGAACACGGTCAGGATCGACTTGGTCGTGGCGCGGCTTTGACGGGGAATGGGCTTATCGGGCACGGGCATGACATACAGCGCCGTTGCCGGCGCATGCAGTGTCGGTTCAGGGCTAGCAGGATTGCCGACGATTCTGACATCCGCATCGCGCCATGGCTGTCAACTAGTTGGCTTTTGGCCGGGATGGATCCAGCCCTGGTCGAGCCAGTCCACCAGCACTTCGGACACATCCGGGTCCTGCAGCAGTTCACGCAATTGCGGGCGCGGCAGCTGGCGCCGATCGGCCAGTTCGGCCAGCAGCGCCGATGTACGGCCGGCGCAGACGAAGGAGTCGCCGTTGATGAACAAGGTGTCTTCGAGGTAGGCCATGCGCGTGCGCCGATCGAGCACGATGCCTTCGATCGCGGCGCGCTCTGCCAGGGAGTCGATTTTCGCGGGTGTGGGTAGGGCGAATGCCGTACCCGGCTTGGGTTCGGTAAGCATGCGCCCGATGAAATCGACCATCGCCTCGCGCTCCGGGCGCCAGCGGGCGAGGGTCTCGGTCAGGGTACGAATCAGACCAGGCGATAGTGCCGCGGGCCGATCCTGCCAGTGCCGCATCTCGGCCGCGTTCAGCCGGTCCGGCAGCGGCTGACCCTCCGGATCGTCCGGTTCGGGGGTTTGCTCGAGCAACTGATCGACCTGGTCCTGCAGGAATGAGCCGAGCAGCTCGTGCGCACTTGGCGCGCGAAAGCCGACCGATGCGGTCACGCAGTCCGGGCCCACGGCAATCCCGTCATGGCCCCAGCCCGGCGGCAGATAGAGCATGTCGCCGGGCTCGAGAAGCATCTCTTCCCGCGCCTCGAACTCGGCCAGCACGCGCAAGGGCTGACCGCTTTGCCAGTGCGGTGGGCCGGGCGGGGCGATCCGCCAGCGGCGCTTGCCATGCATCTGGATCAGAAACACGTCGTAGGAATCGACGTGCGGGCCGACGCCGCCGCCGTCTCCGGCCAGGCTGGCCATGATGTCGTCGAGGCGGACATCGGCGACGAAGCGGAATCGCTCGCGCAGACGCGCCACGACCTCGGAGTGCAGATCGACACCCTGTACCAGCAGCGTCCACTGGCGCGCGTTGGCCACGGGTTGCCGGCCAAGGACGATCGGGCCCTGTTCGAGCCGGTAGCGTCGGCCTCGGCGGGACACGAGCCGTGACTCCACGGCCGGATCGGCCGCCAGCGCACGCAGCGCCGCCGGTGCCAACGCCTCGACGAGGCCGGGCGCCCGGCAGACATCGGTGCCACGCAGCAGCGCCGGTCGCCGCTGCCAGCACATCTGCATGAACCTGGCGGCGCTCGCCGGATCGCGCAGAGGATCGGGCGCATCGACTGCGGCGACGCTGGAAGCGGGGTCGAAGGGTTTGCGGGATTTCAAGGACGCTCTTCCATGACTACGGACACGATGCTCGGGAAACCGGCGCACGATGTTGATTGCGAGCATTCAACGCCACCCAATATGGTGCCGTCATCGGGTGCGCGGCTTCGCAGCCGATAGCGCATTGTTTCACGATCCAATCGCTCGACTGTCACTGAGAACATCCATATCGTGAAGTCGTGGAAGAACGAGGCGAGTCTGATCATCGCAGTGTGTGGCCTGCGCGCCAAGCTGATCGGGGTCGTCGGTGGCGTGCGCGACGTGACCGAGTCGATGACCGACATCAGCCGGCTAGATTCCATTGCTCGAGCAGCGCTCGTCGCATGTGCCGCCTGCCGGTACGATATCGCGTGTGGGTTCGTGTGCCGCCAGGTGCCTCGGGCCGGATGTCGGCCGAGACCGATGACACCGGATGACGTGATCAAATGAATGACTTCGAAGACGATGAAGCGGCCAAGGAGCAGGCTCGAATCTGTAACGGCCTCTGGGTGACCGTGCACTATCGGTTGTTCGATGCGCAGGGCGAGCCGCTCGAAGAGCAGACCCGCGAGCTGACCTATCTGCACGGCGGCTTCGGCGCAATCCTGCCGAAGCTCGAAGAGGTGCTCGATGGCAGGGCCGCGGGAGAATCGGTCTCAGTCAGGCTGGAGCCCGACGATGCGTTCGGCGACTATGACGCCGGGCGCCTGATGATCGTGCCACGCGAGCGCTTTCCGGGCGAACTCGAGCCCGGCATGGTGTTTGAGGGGATTCCCGGCGCAGAGCCCGACGGCGAACTCTACACGGTGACCGACATCGCACAGGGCCAGGTGGTGCTCGATGGCAATCATCCCCTGGCCGGTATCGGTGTGCGATTCGATATCGACGTGGTAAGCATGCGCGCGGCCAGCGAAGACGAGATCGCCGCCGAGCGGCTGGCCCGCGGGGATTGAGTCTTGCGCATGATTGGCGCGCCGGACAGCCATCTCCGGCCGGCTCAGATCGCCTTGGGCTGCACCTGGATCAGCGGCGCTTCATCGCCCACGGCCGCCACGGAGATCAGCAGGTAGTGCCGGCTCCAGGGCGAGCCATAGGTCTGCACATGGCGGAAACGGCCCATGCGCTCCTGAACGGCTGCCAGGGGCACGTCGAATTCGGCTGCGGCCACCGCCGCGAACGGGCCATACCACCACGGGCGGTCGTGGATCACCACATGCTGATCGCCGTTCATCAGCATGACATCGCCATCGAAGCGGCAGATCACCTGCCAGATCAACGCCCGAATCCAGCCGTAAGGATTGTTCTCGTCCAGGACATCGGCGTTCAGATCGCGTGCATTCAATTGCTCGAGGCTGATCGCCGCATGCAAGGCGATCACCAGGACCGGCAGCTTCGCTGTCTGCGCGCGCGCCATTGCTTCGAGCAGCCATTGCCTGACCGCGGCGGCGCGTGCGCGATGGGCTCGTTCGGGGATGCTCGTGGTCAGGCCGTTCTTGCTGCCGACCACGTTCAGGGTGACGAATTGGGCCGGCCCGGCCTGCCAGCGCTGATGTTCGGGCCAGATCTGACCCGCGACGGACTGGCGCTCGAGCCCTGGCGGCTCGAGAAACCGGCCCGGACGATAGGCGAGCGCGCGCAGCCTGGCAAGGCGCTCCAGGGGATCGAAGCTGCCGGCAAAGATCCGATGGCAGTCGGTCCACTCATTGTCGCCGGGCACGAACACCATCGGCTTATCGGTGCTGGCGAGCGTGAACAGGTGATGCTCGAGCACAGCATCCTCGCAGGACTCGATGCCCGATTTGATGTCGCCCACGTGAATCAGGAACTCGGCCTCGGCGGCCGCGACCGGCAGCAGTCGTCTGAGATCCTGACCCTCCGCCAGGTCATAGGAGGTGTCGCCAAGCAGCGCGAACTCGACCGATCGCGCGCTGCTTCGGGGCGATGTCGGCCCGGAGCGGGCCGCCTGCGCGCGTGCCCGGCCGCCGATGCCCGCCATCGCGCAGCCGGTCAGCAGGCCGAGCCCGGCGCGATGGAATCGTCGGCGCGACGCGAGGCTCACGCGGGATCTCCGGGCTCGAGCTGCGCGCGCCAGCGGTAGAGCAGATCGAGTGCCTCGCGCGCACTCATGTCGTCCAGGCTCAGCTCGGCCAGGTTCTCGGCCAAAAGCGCGGCGCTCGCCAGGCGCGCATCGGTGGATGGATCTGCGCCCGCACCCCGGGCATCTGGCGCCGGCCCGGGTTGCGCGAACAGATCGAATTGATCGCGTTCGGCCATGGCCTTGGCTTCCAGTTGCTCCATGATCTGCCCGGCACTGCGCACGACGGCGGCCGGAATGCCCGCCAGTCTGGCGACCTGCAGCCCGTAGCTGCGATTAGCCGGGCCGTCTCGCAACTCGTGCAGGAACGCGATGCCCTGACGGGTCTCGGCGGCGGCCACGTGCATGTTGCAGGCCTGCGCATGCCGTTCGGCCAGCCGGGTAATCTCAAAATAGTGGGTGGCGAACAACGTCAGCGCGCGGTTGTGGGTGAGCAGGCGCTCGGCAATTGCATGGGCCAGCGACAGGCCGTCGAACGTGGACGTGCCCCGACCGATTTCATCCATCAAAACCAATGATCGATCGGTGGCCCCGTTCAGAATCGCCGCCGCCTCGGTCATTTCGACCATGAACGTGGAGCGCCCGCCGGCGAGATCGTCGGAGGCGCCGATACGCGTGTAGATGCGGTCGATCGGGCCGAGCACGCATCGTGACGCCGGCACGTAGCTGCCGGCATAGGCCAACAGCACCGTGAGTGCCACCGAGCGCATATAGGTGGACTTGCCACCCATGTTGGGGCCGGTGATGATCATGAAGCGCCGGTTCGGGCTGAGCACGCAGTCATTGGGGACATACTGCTCGATCGCCGCTTCGACCACCGGGTGACGGGCACCGCGCAATTCGATACCCGGCACCGAGACGAACTCGGGCCGGCTCCAGCCCAGCACCGCGGCGCGGCGTGCGAAATTGACCATCACATCGAGTTCGCCGACAGTGCCGCCAAGCGCCTGCCATTGTCCGACGGTGGGCTGAAGATCGGCGAGCAGCTTCTCATAGCACTCGCGCTCGCGTGCCTGGGCGCGTTCGCGCGCCGAGAGCGCCTTGTCCTCGAAGCTCTTCAGCTCCGGTGTGATGTAGCGCTCGGCATTCTTGAGCGTCTGACGCCGGCGGTAGTCGTCCGGCACCGACTTCGCCTGGCTCTTGGGCACTTCGATGAAGAAGCCGTGCACCTGGTTGAATCCCACTTTCAGCCCGGGCAGCTTGGAGCGTTCGCGCTCGCGCGCCTCCAGGGCCATGAGAAAGTCGTCGCAGCCGGAATCGATCGCGCGCAGTTCATCGAGCAGGGGATCGAAACCGTCGCGGATCACGCCGCCATCGCGGGCGTTTGCCGCCGGTTCATCGGCAAGCGTGTCACGCAGCGCGGCCAGCGCGGCTTCGGGCATGCGCAGATCGGCAGCCAGGCGGGTAAATGATTCACGCAGCGCGGGCAGGGTGAGCGAGAGCGCCAGCGACTGCACCGGTTCGGCGGCGTCACGTAACGCCGCGAGATCGCGCGGGCGGGCGCTGCCGAGCGCGATTCGCGATGCGATCCTTTCGAAATCCGGCAGCTTGGCCAGTTGGTCGTACAGGCCGTCGCAGCCCTCGTGCAGCAATGCCGCGACCCGGTCGTGGCGAGATCCGGCCACCGCGCGGTCGCGCGGCGGTGCCGACAGCCAGCGGCGCAACAAGCGGGCGCCGGCGGAGGTCGCGCAGTGTTCGATCACAGACAGCAGACACGGGCCGTCGGCCTCGCGCATCGGGCGCAGGATCTCCAGGTTTTGTCTGGCCGCCGCATCCAGCCAGATCGTGTCATCGGCGCGGTAGGCCTGCAGCCGGGACAGGAACGACAGCTTCTGGCCCTGCGTGGCCTCGGCATAGTCGAACAGCGCGGCCAGCGAGCCCAGCGCGCGCATGTCTTCGTCGATGTCGAAACCGGCCAGGCTGGCGGCGCCCGTGAGTTCGGTGACCCGGCGCCGCGCGTGGTCGCGGTCGAACTGCCAGGGCGGCACCTGGGTCAGACGACGATCGCCGTACAGAGCGGTATCGGTGCCTTCGGGGATCAGGATCTCGGCCGGCTGCAGCCGGTCGAGCTCGCTGATCAGGTGACCGGGTGCGATGTCGGCCAGCCAGCATTCGCCGCTGGCCAGCGACATCCAGGCCAGCCCGAGTGGCCGGCCCGGGCGCACCGCCAGCAGCAGATTGTCGGTGCGCTGCGGCAGCAGTTGGTCATCGGTGAGGGTTCCCGGCGTGACCACGCGCACCACCTTGCGCTCGACCGGGCCCTTGCTCGCGGCAGGATCGCCGATCTGTTCGCAGATGGCCACCGATTCGCCCAGCCGCACCAGGCGGGCCAGGTAGTGATCCAGTGCCTGCACCGGCACCCCGGCCATCGGAATCGGTTCGCCGTTGGAGGCGCCGCGCCGGGTGAGCGTGATACCCAGCAGGCGCGCTGCCTTCTCGGCATCGGCGTAGAACATCTCGTAGAAATCGCCCATCCGGTAGAACAGCAGGATCTTCGGATGCTCGGCCTTCAGACGCAGGTATTGCTGCATCATGGGCGTGTGGCCGGCGAGTGCGTCCATCTCGGCGGCTCTGGGTTGGGCGGGGGCGTTCATCACGCGAGCGGCCGCCGCTCAGCTGCGTCGCGCGGCCGCCAGCAGCGACAGCATCGCCGCGAAAACCTTGGGATTGCCGGCGACCACCTGCTCGTTCTCGAAGTGCCCCTGCTCGCCGCTGAAATCGCCGATCAGGCCGCCGGCCTCGAGGATCATCAGCGCGCCGGCGGCGATGTCCCAGGGCGCCAGGCCATACTCGAAAAAGCCATCATAGCGACCGCAGGCGACATAGCAGAGATCGAGCGCGGCCGCGCCCGGACGGCGCACGGCCGAGGCCTTCTCTGTGACCGCGCGAAACATCTTCAGGTATTCGCCGAGCGAATCGATGTTCTTGTACGGAAAGCCTGTGCCGATCAGCGATTCATCCACGCGCGTGCGGCGCGAGACCCGGATGCGGCGCGAGTTCAGGAACGCGCCGCGACCCCGGGTGGCCGTGAACAGCTCGTCGCGATTCGGGTCGTAGACCACCGCCTGGGTGATCACCCCCTTTTGCATCAGGGCGATCGAGACGGCGTACTGGGGAAAGCCGTGGATGAAGTTGGTCGTGCCATCGAGCGGATCGATAATCCAGATGTTCTCGGCACTGGTCAGGGTCTCGTCTTTGGAGCGGCTGGTATGGCCGGTCTCTTCGCCGAGAATAGAATGCTTGGGATAGGCCCCCAGCAGGGTTTCGATGATCGTCGCTTCGGCGTTGCGGTCTACCTCGGTGACGTAATCATTGCGCTGTTTGCTCGAGACCTGCACTTTCTCAAGATCGAGGCTGGCGCGGTTGATGATCGCGCCGGCGCGTCGGGCGGCGGTCACCGCGGTGTTCAGCATCGGGTGCATGCCCGGTTCCTTCGAGGGGTCGACAGTCGAGGCAGCATTCTAAGGGAAGCGTGGAACAGCCAAGTACGCCGACCTTGCCGCCAGCCCTGATGCGCGAGGCGATCGAATTCGTGCTTGTCAGGCCCAGCCATCCGGGCAACATCGGGGCTGCGGCGCGGGCGATCGCGACGATGGGCTTCGCGCGCCTGTGCGTGGTTGCGCCGCGCTTTGACGATGCCCTTGACCGCGTCGAGGCCCGTGCCTTCGCCAGCGGTGCAACCGACATCCTGGCCGCGACGCGTGTCGTCCCGGATCTGACCACGGCGATCGGGCAGGCCCACTGGGTGGTGGGTTTTTCGGCCGAGCTGCGTGAATTCGCAGCGCCGGCGCTCGGCCCGCGCGCAATGGCCGCCGAGGTCATGAACCGCCTCGCCGAGGAACCCGGGGTGGCCGCCGACCAGCCGGCGCCGGTGGCGATCATTTTCGGTACCGAGCGCACCGGTCTGTCGATCACCGAGGCGCAGCGCTGCCAGCGTCTCTGCCAGATCGACACCGATCCCGGTCACACCTCGCTGAATCTGGCCCAGGCGGTGCAATTGGCCGCCTTCGTGCTGCGCGAGGCCGCGCTGCTGGGGGGAGCCAGGCGGCCGGCCGGGGAGGCCGGCGCGGCCCTGGCCGACGCAGCTGTGGCCGGCCCAGCTGTGGCCGGTGATTCGATGGCCGAGGCAGCGATGGCCGGCGATTCGATAGCCGACACAGCGATGGCCGGCGATTCGATAGCCGACACAGCGATAGCCGACACAGCGATGGCCGACACAGCGATGGCCGACACAGCGATGGCCGGCACAGCGATGGCCGGCGGCGCCTGGCCGCGGTCGGGGGCCGCCGGGATCGGCGTTCGCGAGCCGGGGGATCGTGCCGCCAATCAGCAACAGCTCGAGGGCATGTTCGGGCATCTCGAGACGATGCTGGTCGCGATCGGGTTTCTCGATCCGCAGCGGCCCAAGCGGCTGATGCCGCGGCTGCGCAATCTGTTCTCGCGCGCCCGTCTGAGCGTCACCGAGGTCGATATTCTGCGCGGCATCTGTACGCGCATTCTCGAGGGCTGGAGAGGTTTGCGCTGACCGCGCTGCGTGGCAATATCACGCGAGCCCGCCGGGTTGCCGGTCTGATTGACAATCCCGGGGCGGTGCGGCCAACGAGCCGGGCCCCGCCAGGCATCGGATGGCATGGTGGTGGGCGGCGCCCGATATGCCTGCCTGGGCGGATCGGCAACGGCGGATCGTCGTCGGGCCACCCAAGGCCGCCGCCCGACTATGGCCTTGGGCCGAATCGGCCGTGCCAGCCGGTACCATTGGCGTTTTGATTCAAACGCGAGATCACTGAGCATGTTCGACCGACTACGAGAGGATGTGGCCGCCGTTTTCGAGCGCGATCCAGCTGCCCGCTCCTGGTTGGAGGTCGCGCTGTGTTCGCCCGGCATTCATGCGCTGGCGATTCACCGGGTCGCGCACGCGTTCTGGCTGAATGGTTTCATCACCATCGGGCGGCTGATCTCCCAGATCGGGCGTTTCATCACCGGCATCGAGATCCATCCGGGTGTGCAGATCGGCCGGCGCGTGTTCATCGATCACGGGATGGGCGTGGTCATCGGTGAAACCGCCGTGATCGGCGATGACTGCACGATCTATCAGGGCGTTACGCTGGGCGGTACCTCGCTCGAGCGGGGCAAGCGTCACCCGACACTCGAGGCCGGTGTCGTCGTGGGCGCGGGTGCCAAGGTGCTCGGCCCGTTTACCGTGGGCAAGGGCGCGAAGATCGGCTCGAATTCCGTGGTCGTGAAACCGGTGCCTGCCGGTGCCACCGCGGTCGGCATGCCGGCCCGGGTCACCGAGGGATTGAGCAGCGAGCGCGCCAGTGGTGAGAAGTCCACCAAGTTTGCCGCCTACGGCCTCACCCCCAATGTCGACGACCCGCTGAATATCGCGCTGCACAAGCTGATCGATCATGTCGCCGAACAGGACCGCACGATCGAGGAACTGAAGTGCCGGCTCAAGGAAATGGGTGCCGATATCGAGGCCGAGTGTCCGCCGATCGATGCGTCGCGCCTGAACCGTATGGTCGACTGATCCCGCGGCCTGGCTTGTCCGTCAGGGTCGTTGCCGGGCTACCGCTGGCAGCACGGACGGCCCGGTACGGTCCAGCCGGATGAATCCGCCGCGCTGGTCACGGGCATCCCAGTCGGGCAGCACCAGCCGATGACGCTCGCGCCCGTCGTCCATGATCCGATGGTGGTCGGGGCGATGGGTGTGGCCGTGAATCAGCCAATCCACCTCGCTGTCGCGCATCAGCGTGCGCACGGTGGCTTCATCGACATCACCGAAGACCATGGTATCGCCGCTTTGCCGGGCGCGGCTCTCCTTGCGCAGGTCTTGCGCGATCTCCAGGCGCTGATCGCGGGGCAGCGCCAGAAAGTTTCGCTGCCATTGCGCCGAGCGCGTGAGCGTGCGAAAGGCCATGTAGTCGTGATCGTCCACACACCAGGCGTCACCATGGCCGAGCAGCACCCGCTGCCCGCCGAGCTCGAGGAGCGTCGGCTCAGCCAGCATGCGCGCCCCGGTGCGTTGCGAGAAGGCCGGCACGGCCGGGTCGGCGAGCGGCACATCGAGCAGAAAATCACGATTACCGCGCATGATCGCTACCGGCCGCTCGCGGGCGATCTCGGTCAGGCGGTCGATCGCCCGCGCGGCGACCGGATCGATCGCATCATCACCTGCCCAGGCTTCGAAGACATCACCGAGCAGGATCAGATGCGTGGCCTCATCGATCACATGATCGAGGGCGCTGAAGAAGAAGGCCGCCGTGCCGGGGTCATGCCCGCCCAGATGCATGTCCGAGCAGAGCAGGGCGCATGCCTGATCGGGCAGGCGCCAGTGTTCGGCGACCGCCATCGATTCACGGGGCAACCGGGCTCACCCCGTTGATGCGCACCGGCGTCTGCGGCACATCGCGCATCGGGCCGATCGAGCCCGTGCTCACGCCGGCGATGGCCATGACCACGTCCATGCCTTCGACCACCTTGCCGAACACCGCGTAGCCGTGGCCGTCCGGTTGCGGATAGTTCAGGCTATGGTTATCGACCGTGTTGATGAAGAACTGCGAGGTGGCCGAGTCGGGCACCGCCGTGCGTGCCATGGCAAGCCAGCCCTTGTCATTGGTCAGGCCGTTTTGCGACTCGAGCGGAATCGGCGCGCGGGTCTTCTTCGGCTGCAGCTCGCCCTGGTAGAAAGACTCGGTGTAACCGCCGCCCTGGATCATGAAGCTGCCGATGATCCGATGAAAGATCGTGCCGTCATAGTGGCCGTCTTTTACATATTGAAGGAAATTTTCAACCGTCTTGGGCGCCTTGTCGGGGTAGAGCTCGACCACGATGCGGCCCATCGAGGTCTCGATCGCCACACGCGGGCTGGCCTCGGCCGCGGCGCCGGCGCCGGCCATGGCCAGGCCGAGTCCGATCACGCCGATCAGGGGAAGCTTCAATTTCATGTGAGGGCTCCGGAAAGCAAGGGAAACTGGCGCGGGGAGGTGCCCGCGAATCGTCAGACCTGAATGCTAACCGGATGCCGCCGGCAGGTGCCATGGGCGTGGTTCGGGGGCCATTCGCAGGTGCAACTGCCCGCCGGGGCGCTGCACGGCGATATCCTGGGGCTTTCGGCTGCCAGTGTTTACGCCAAAGGGGGCGCCATGATTGCCGTGATCTTTGAAGTCCGCCCGCATCCCGAGCGCCGGGACGCCTATCTGGAAGCAGCGGCCGCTTTGCGGCCACTGCTCGAAACCATCGACGGCTTCATTTCCGTGGAACGCTTCGAGAGCCTGACCGAGCCGGGCAAGCTGCTGTCGCTGTCCCTGTTTCGCGACGAGCAGGCGCTCCAGGACTGGCGCAACACGATGGCGCATCGCCAGGCCCAGGCGCAGGGGCGCAAGGATATCTTTGCCGATTACCGGATCCGGGTGGCCAGCGTGATCCGCGACTACGGGATGTTCGATCGGCATCAGGTGCCGCCGGATTCCCTGGCCGCGCACGATGGCTGAGCCCGGTATTGCGGTGCTCTGGCCGCCCGGTGAACCGCGCCGGTCCCGGCCTAGGGCGTGTTGATCTTCTCGCTGAGCGAGCGCGCAAGCGACAGCTTGCGGCGGGCATCGGGGCTGGGTTTGGTAACGCTGGCCGCCCGCTCGTAGGCTTCCTGGGCCATTCGCAGATAGAGATCGCCGAGGTTTTCATAGGCGAGCCCGTAATCGGGCACCACCCGCACCGATTGCTCGAGCGCATCGCGTGCCGCCCCCAGGTTTCCCTGAGAGGCATGCAGCACCGCCAGATTGTTATAGGGCTCGGCCAGCTCGGGATGGTCTTTGACCAGTGCTTCGAAGGCGGAAATCGCGTCCTGCGGGCGGCCGGCGTCGGTCAGCGCCACCCCTTGAAGGAAGCGGATCTGCGTGTTGCCCGGAAAGCGCTTGAGCGCGTCCTCGGCCGCAGCGATCGCATCACGCGGTCGCTGGCGCTCGATCAGACCGCGGATCTTGGCGATCTCGAGTGCCTGCGCGCGCGTGGGGCTGGGCGCGGCCGTTGCCCGTGCCTGGGCCGCGGCGGGTGCCGCCTGCGCCATGCACAAACCGGCCAAAAGCAGAGTCGCGGCGATACGATAGCGCGCCCGGATCGACCGAACACCCGGTGATATACTGGTTTTCATTAGCTGATTCTATCAATCCGCGCATCCAACAAACTGAGTCGTGGGGCCGTCGCGGGCCCTGCTGGCACGCCCCCGATGCTCAGAATCCACAATACGCTCTCGCGCTCCAAGGAAGCCTTTCGCCCTCGCGTCGCGGGCAAGGTGGGCATGTATGTCTGCGGGATGACCGTCTATGACTACTGCCATCTCGGTCATGCGCGGGTGATGGTGGTGTTCGACCTGGTTCAACGCTGGCTGCGCGCCAGCGGCTACGAGGTCACCTATGTCCGCAACATCACGGACATCGATGACAAGATCATTCGTCGCGCCGTCGAGAACAACGAACCCATCCGCGCGCTGACCGATCGCTTCATCGCGGAGATGCATCGCGACGAGGCGGCCCTGGGCATCGAGCCGCCCGATCACGAACCGCGGGCCACCGAACACGTGGCGGGCATGCTGTCCATGATCGGCCGCCTGGAGCAGGTCGGGTTGGCCTACCGGGTCGATGGCGACGTGAACTATTCGGTGCGCGATTTTCCCGGCTATGGCCGTCTTTCTGGCCGTTCGCTGGACGAACTGCGGGCCGGTGAGCGTATCGGCATCGACCGCAACAAGCGCGATCCGCTGGATTTCGTGCTCTGGAAGGGTGCCAAGCCCGACGAGCCGGCCGATGCACGCTGGCCCAGCCCCTACGGCGACGGCCGACCCGGCTGGCATATCGAGTGCTCGGCCATGTGCCATGCTTTGCTGGGTGAAACGCTCGACATCCACGGCGGCGGTGAGGATCTGCAGTTTCCGCATCACGAGAACGAGATTGCGCAGAGCGAGGGCGCTTTGTTCCATGGCCGTGCAGGCAGCTTCGTGCGCTACTGGATGCACAACGCGTTCGTGCGGGTGGACGACGAGAAGATGTCCAAGTCGCTGGGCAACTTCTTCACGGTGCGCGAGATCCTGCGTGACTACGACGCCGAGGTGGTGCGCTTTTTTCTGCTGCGTGCTCATTACCGCAGCCCGGTGAACTACACCGATGCGAATCTCGATGATGCGCGTGCCTCATTGTTGCGCCTGTATACGGCACGCGGCGACGCCGCGTTGGCGCCGCAGGCCCCGGATTACGAGTCGCCGTGGGGCCAGCGCTTCAAGGATGCCCTGGACGATGACTTCAACTCGCCGCTGGCGATCGCGGTGCTTTTCGAGATGGCCAACGAGTTGAACCGCAATCAGGATCCGTCTTTGCAGGCGCAGTTTCGCGCGCTGGCCGGCGTCATGGGGCTGTTGCCACGGTCGTTGTCGGAGGTCCGTCGCGGCGGTCTGCGTGGTACCGGTGGCGGCGCGAGCGATGCCGGCCTGAGCGACGCCGATATCGAGGCGCGGATCGCTGCGCGTCAGGCGGCCCGCAAGGCGCGCGATTTCGCCGAGGCCGATCGGCTGCGCGACGAACTGGCCGCCGCGGGCATCGTGCTCGAAGACGGGCCCAACGGCACGAGCTGGCGCCGTGGCTGAGCAGAACCCGCCCCAAGAGCCGAGCCCGGCGCCACCGAAGCCGACGGTAGAATCGCCGCTCGATGCCTCGCCCCCGCGCCCGATGAAGCTCACCTTTCTGGAATTCGAGCAAGCGATCGCCGATCTCGAACAGAAGATCGATGCGCTTCGTTTCGTCAACGACGACTCTGCCGTCGACATCGCTGACGAAATCAAGAAGCTGCGCGAAAAGAGCGCCATCCTGCTGCGAGACACCTATGCCAAGCTCACGCCGTGGCAGGTGGCGCAGGTGGCGCGCCATCCGCAGCGCCCGTACACGCTCGACTACATCGGCGCCTTGTTCACCGATTTCCATGAGATGCACGGTGATCGTTCCTATGCTGATGACAAGTCCATCGTCGGCGGTCTGGCCCGCCTGAACGATCAGCCGGTGATGGTCATCGGCCATCAGAAGGGGCGCGACACCAAGGAGCGCGGTGTGCGCAATTTCGGGATGCCGCGGCCCGAGGGCTACCGCAAGGCGATGCGCCTGATGCGCACCGCTGAAAAGTTCGATATTCCGGTGTTCACCTTCATCGATACCCCCGGCGCGTTTCCTGGCGTGGGTGCCGAAGAGCGTGGCCAGTCCGAGGCGATCGGTCGCAGTCTGCAGGTGATGGCCGATTTGCGGGTGCCGATCATCGCCACGGTGATCGGCGAAGGCGGTTCGGGCGGCGCCCTGGCCCTGGCCGTGGCCGATACCGTGATCATGATGGAGTTCGCGGTGTATTCGGTGATCTCGCCCGAGGGCTGCGCGGCGATTCTCTGGAAAAGTGCCGAGAAAGCGCCGGACGCGGCCGAGATCCTGGGGATCACGGCGCCGCGGCTGAAGTCGCTGAATCTGATCGACCAGATCGTCGCCGAGCCGGTTGGCGGGGCCCACCGCGATCCGCCCGCCGCTTTCGCGGCCCTCAAACGGCAGCTGGTCGAGTCATTGCGCGAGCTGGTCTTGCTGCGCCCGGATGACCTGCTGGCGCGACGCGAGTCACGGCTGCTCGCCTATGGGCAATTCCGCGAACAGGCCTGAGCATCGCCCGCCGTCGGTGGCGCCGGCTGAAAGCCTGATTCGGGAGGCCTTCGATGCCGGTTTTCAGGCGCTGATCCAGGCCTGTGGCCTCGGGTCGCCGCGTGTGCTGGTGGCCTTCAGCGGCGGGCTGGATTCCACTGTGCTGCTGCACGAGTGCGTGCATCGTCTGGGCCCATCCCGGGTGCAGGCCGCACATATCGACCATCGTTTGCAGGCCGGTTCCGCGGCCTGGGCGGATCACTGCCGGCAGGTGGCACAAACCCTCGGGGTCGATTGCCACACGGTGGCGCTGACGCCGCCGCCGCGTTTTCCGGCCGGGCTCGAGGCCTGGGCGCGCGACGCCAGGCGCGCGGCCCTGCGGCGACTCGCCCGTGAGCGGGGTGCCGATGCGATCGCGCTCGCCCACCATGCCGATGATCAGATCGAGACCGTATTGCTCAATCTCGGGCGCGGCGCAGGCCTGCGCGGTGCCAGTGGCATGAATGCTATTGGTCGCCATGATGATGTCTGGTGGTGGCGGCCGTGGCTCGATGTGCGCCGCGCCGCGCTGGTGCAGGTGGCGCAACAGCGTGGGCTGAGCTGGATCGAAGATCCCAGCAATCATGATCGGCGCCTGCGCCGCAATGCGCTGCGCCAGCAGTTGCTGCCTTTGCTGGAGCAGACCCTGCCGGGCTTTGGCGAGAACCTGTTGCGCCACGCAACATTGCTCGGCGAGGCGGACGATTTGCTCGAGCAGCTGCTGGGCGGGGCGTCATGCTCGGCGCCGGGAAAGCTGGATCGACGCATGCTGCGTGCGCTTTCGTCGGCAGAGCAGGGCTGGCATCTGCGCCGCTGGCTGGCACACAACGGGCTGCGCGCGCCCAGCCGGGCGGTGCTGGCGCAGATGCGGGCGCAGCTCGTCACTGGCGATTCCCCCTATGCGCGCATCGAGCACGACGGGCGGGTATTGCGCCGTTATCGTGACCAGGTGGAGGTTGTCGCACCGGATGTGTCGCACACGCCGGCAACGGCCTGCACAGTGCGATGGCAGGGGCAGGAACGGCTGGACCTGCCCGGATTCGCCGGCGTGCTGATCTTTGCGCCGGCCAGCTCCGGCCAGGGCATCGCGCGCGCCCGTCTTCTCGGACAGCGGCTGACGGTGGCGCCGCTGCGCGGCTCGGCGCGCCTGCGGTTGAACCCGGACGGGCCGTCGCGGCGTCTCAAGACCCTCTGCCAGGAGCGGGGCGTGCCGGTCTGGGAGCGGCGACGCCTGCCGATGCTCAGCGACGCCCTGGGGCGCCCGGTGTTCGCGGCCGGTTTTGGTGCCGATGCCGGCTGGCTGACGCGCGACCCGACGCAGGATCTGCTCGAAATCCGCTACGAAGCTCTATAATCGCGGCTTTTTTGCGTGCCTACGTGACTCTGATCGTTCACAAGTATGGCGGCACCTCGATGGGCTCGATCGAGCGCATCAAGAATGTCGCGCGCCGGGTGGCCAAATGGAAACACGCCGGCCACCGGGTGGTGGTGGTGCCCTCGGCGATGTCGGGCGAAACCAACCGCCTGCTCGGGCTCGCCGCCGAGCTGGGTGCCCCGGGTAGTGCCACCGCGGCCCGCGATCTCGACATGATCGCGGCCACCGGCGAGCAGGTCTCGGTGGGCTTGCTGTCGTTGGCGCTGCAGGCGCTTGGTGTGCCCGCCGTGGGGCTGTCGGGTTGGCAGGTGCCGATCAAGACCAACGGCGCCCATGGCAAGGCACGGATCGAATCCATCGCTACCACGGGAATCGATGCACATCTCGATGCGGGCAGGGTGGTGATCATCACTGGTTTCCAGGGCATCGGCCCCAACGGGCACCAGACCACGCTCGGGCGCGGCGGCTCGGATACCTCGGCGGTGGCGATCGCGGCCGCGCTCAAGGCCGACGAGTGCCTGATCTTCACGGATGTCGATGGCGTCTACACCACGGATCCGCGAGTGGTGCCCGAAGCGCGCCGCCTGCCGAAGATCACCTTCGAGGAAATGCTCGAGATGGCCAGTCTCGGCTCCAAGGTGTTGCAGATTCGTTCGGTGGAATTCGCGGGAAAGTACCGCGTGCGCACGCGCGTTCTGTCCAGCCTGACCGATCCCGATATCCCGGTTGACGAGGAGTCCGCCTCCGGCACCCTCATCACCTTCGAAGAAGACCAAATCATGGAAGACGCCGTCGTTTCCGGTATCGCCTTCAATCGCGACGAAGCCAAGATCACACTCACCCGGGTGCCCGATACCCCCGGAGTTGCCTATCGCATTCTCGGGCCGGTCGGCGAGGCCAATATCGATGTCGACATGATCATTCAGAATCAGTCCATCGATGGCACCACCGATTTCTCGTTCACGGTGCACCGCAACGAGTACGACAAGGCGATCGCGGTGCTCAATGAGCGCGTCCTGACAGACATTGGCGCCAATGAGGTCATCGGCGACAAGAAGATCTGCAAGGTCTCGGTGGTTGGCATCGGCATGCGCAGCCATGTCGGTATTGCGAGTCTCATGTTCAAGACGCTCTCCGAGGAGGGCATCAACATCCAGATGATCAGCACCTCCGAGATCAAGATTTCGGTGATCATCGACGACAAGTATCTGGAGTTGGCGGTGCGTGCGCTGCACAAGGCGTTCGGTCTGGAAGAGACCTCGGCCGAGTCATGATGCCGGGGCAAGTCGCCCCGCGCCGCTGATTTGTCTTCTGGCGGGGTGCCTGGCAGTGCATTGCCCGCAGCGAGGTACCGTCTGGGTGGTCGCCAGACGGTCAGCGTCTGCCGCTCATCGCCCGTAACACGCCGTTTCGTGCAATAAGCGGAAATCCTTCCTGGCATCGCCCCTCGATGGATGTCGAGGAGAGCGAGATGCGCAAGAACAGTGTCCGCCACTGGTTTGCAGTGCTTGGCCTGACCATGTTCTTGGCCGCGTGCGGTGGCGGGCAGGGTGGCAGTGCCACCGCCCAGGCGGGTGCCGGCGCAACCGGAACGTTGAACGTGGCCTTGACCGACGCCCCCGCATCGTATGCGGCGGTCAATGTCACGGTGCAAAAGGTCCGCGTGCGTCGGGATGCGACGGCCGGATCGGCCGACGCCGGCTGGCACGAGGTCGTGCTCGACCCGGCCCGGAGAATCGACCTGCTCGGTCTGGCCAACGGCCAGACGCTGGATCTGGGCAGCATCGAGCTGCCGCAGGGGCGATACACGCAGATCCGGCTGGTTCTCGCCGCCAACGGTGGCGGGTCGGCCGCCATGGCCAACACTGTCGAACTCGCCGATGGTCTGGGCACCGAGCATGCGCTGCATACACCCAGCGGCCAGCAGAGCGGGCTGAAGGTCAAGGGCGAATTCGAGGTGATCGCCGGTCAGCCGACCGGGATCGTGCTTGATTTCGATGCCCAGCGATCTGTCGTGCGGGCAGGTAACAGCGGGCGCTACAACCTCAAGCCGGTGATCACCGCGCTGCAGGTGGCCGCCCAGAGCCGTCTCGAGATCGCCGGCGAACTGGGCATCGCCGATGCCCGGGTCAGCGCACAGATCGTCGACGGGTCGGGTCAGGTTCAGGTGCTGAAGGCCACGGTAAGCGACGCCAATGGGAGCTACAAACTGGCGCCGCTTCCTGCCTCGGCAAACGGGCTGTACACCGTGGTCATCGACGCACCCGGTTATCGTACCCATGTGATCCGCGAGGTGCCGGTCCTGCAGGGCACGCCGACGCAGATGCCCGCGGTGTCGTTGACGGCCGCGGCCGCTCCCGACCGCCACGAGCTGTCGGGCGTCGTCACCGTTCCGCCCGGATACGAAGACAGTCTGGTCGAGGTGCTGGTCGAGCGCATCGTGGATGGAATCCCGGTGCGTATCGCGCAGGGCAATGCCGCGCAACAGACATTCGACCATGCCGTGTCGGTTGCCCGTGAGGTCCCGATCGTTGCGACCTATGACGGCGGTCCGATGATCTTTGCAGAACCGCTCGATGTCGCCGCCGCACAGCCCTATCAAGTGCATGCGCGCGACGGCGAGGCTGCGCTGACCGGCAACCCGGTCACGGTCGCGCAGCCGGCCAACGCCGGCGAGGCGTTGACCGGGGTGGATCTGCAGTTGAGCATCCCCTGATCGTTGTGCCGGCCCTGCGCCGCGGTTGGGTCCGGGGCCGGTCAATGGGTTAGAATGCTCGCTTGAGCCGGCGTCGAGTCAATCGAAGCCAGGAGACGTGGCCGAGTGGTCGAAGGCACTCCCCTGCTAAGGGAGCATATGGTCAAAAACCGTATCGAGGGTTCGAATCCCTCCGTCTCCGCCAAACGAACTGCCCGCACGCGCGGGCTTTTTGTTTCCTACGGCGACATCGCACTCTGCTCGCGTTCGGGGTTCGCGGCGCCACGCCCGCCGGGGTAGTCCGGTAGACCTGCGCCGGATCGACGCTGGGTGCCATTCTCCTCGCTTGCGCACACGTCGCAACATCTGAGGCTGCCGGGTGCCTCGTCAAAGCGGCACGTCCGGGCGACAGACATCTGCTTACATCCGTAACCAGTATGTCCGCTCGTGTAATTCACGTGGAAACAAGCACTTGCACGATGTGCCGACGGTCGGCTCGTGCGCTTCGTTCGCACCTTCCGGCGCGACGCGCGGGTGCCGAGATTGCACGATGGTGCTGTCGGCGGCCGCATTCGCGGCACCGTGATACACCATCTGATGGAGCGCACTGTTATGAACTTTCGACTGAATACCCTGGCCGCCACCACCGTGCTCGCACTGCTCGCGACGGGTTGTGCGAGTACGAGCGGCGACGCCGATCGCATGACCGTCGAACAGGCGAGCCGCATGTTCAAGCAGGGTGATGAGCTGGTAAAGAAAGGCGAGCAAACACGGGTCGCCGGCCAGGCACAGGTCGCCGCGGGCGAGCAGAAGATCGTCGAAGGCGACGAGATGATCGAGAAGGGCGAGGCACTCAAGAGCGAAAGCGAGCGCGTGTTCCGCGAGGCGAGCAAGTCTGCCAAGGTGGACTGAGCGATCGTGGGACTCTCGGCATCGGTCGGCTTCATCGCGGTGGCGCCGGCTGATGCGGCGACAAACTCGCAGTCTCTGCGGCCTTCATCGTCACCTTGTAGCCCGGCCGACCTCACCTTCATGGCCGGCTGCTGTCATTGTCGTGGCCGTCTGCCGCGGGCATCCGTGAGCTCGCGGCCATGGCGGGGCCTCGCCTGCACGGGTGTATCTTAGATGGGTGTTCCGCCTCCCGGGCGTCCGAGGCCCACCTCGGCGCCAGACGCCATGACCACCCCCTTCGACCCCGACCTCCAGCGTTGCCTCGATCAGCTCCATGCAGAGGCTGCCAAAGACGCGGACCGATGGCGGGCCAGAACGGGCACTGACGATCCTTCGGCGAATATCAAGGGCGGGGGCGAGCTGGTTCGCCTGGGCGATTTTTTCCTCGCCGCGTCGCCCTCGCAGGGGCGTTTGCTGTATGTGCTGGCGCGTGCGAGCAGGGCACGGCGGCTCGTCGAGTTCGGCGCCTCCTATGGTGTGAGTTCGCTGTACCTGGCAGCGGCCGCCCGTGACAACGGTGGCCGGCTGTTCGCGACCGAGGTTCATCCGCAGAAGTGCAATGCACTGCGCCAGACGTTCGCCCGTGCCGGTGTGGCCGATCATGTCACGCTCCTGGAGGGCGATGCGCGAGAGACCTTGCTCGATATCGCTGCGCCGGTGGAGATGCTCCATCTCGACGGCTGGAAGAGCGCCTATCTGCCGATCTTCCGGCTGATGCGTCCACGCATGCCGGCCGGGGCGCTGATCCTGGCCGATAACTGCCTGCACGAGGCCGCGCAGGACTACCTTCGCGAGGTGCAGGCACCCGACTGCGACTGCCTGACGGAGATTCGAGACGGTCTGGCGATCAGCGTCGTACTCGCATGACGCCGACGGACATCCTGCGCTTCTGCTTTGCACAGGGCATCGACTCGGATCTCGATCGGCACCTGGCATTCTGGGCGTGGATGATGCGTGGCGGCGCCGATGCGCAGATCATCGCGCGATTTTCCAGCCTGACCGCGCAGGCGGCGGCAGGCAAGTGTGACTCTTGGGCCGAGTCGGCTCGCGGGCGATTGGCCTTGATCCTGGTGCTGGATCAGTTCTCGAGATCCGTGTACCGGGGAACCGGCGCGGCCTATGCCCAGGATCCGGCGGCCCTCGCACTGGTCGAGTGTGGCCTGGGCAATGGTCACTTCGATTCGTTGCGCTCGCCCTGGGAACGCACGATGTTCGCGCTTCCTCTGGTTCACACGGAGGGGCCCACGATTCGCGAACGGGCCGCGCTCAATGTCCAACTGGCGCAGGACACCCTATCAATGGCGCAAGAGTCATTGAAGCCGGCCTATGAGTTCTGTCTCGCGCAGTCGCGCCGGCATCAGGCTGTCATCGACCGCTTCGGCCGGCACCCGCACCGCAATGCCGTGCTGCGACGCGCGTCGACCGCAGATGAAAGCCTGTATCTGGAGGCGGGAGCCTTCCCGCACGAGCACGAGATAGGCAAGGGTTGAGCGCACCAGAGGATGTCCGATAGCCTTCGCATGATGTCGGGCTGGCGCTCGGGTTTGGTATGGGTGGTGCACCGAAGCGCGTTACGCAGGAAGGGACTCGCCCCGTGACCTGGCCCATGCCGGCTGTGCGCCGGGGGTGACCCGCTTGCTCACCGACAGGGTCGAACTCGGTGACAGGTGCCGACGCCACTGCGAAACCGTCATGGCCTCGCGAGAAACGCAGGCGTGGATCGCCGCGGCCAGGCCGGGCCCGAGGCAACTCAGGAATTGGAGATGGACTTCTGAAGGGATTGTCCAGCGGGCGACATCGCGTTCAGATCCGCCAACAAGCTAGCCATGATCTTGTCGAGCGCGTTCTTCGTGGACTGCTGGATCGCATTCTTCATGCCGAACACCCCAGCCCAGAACATCTTGCCGCCCTGGCTCACGCCGGTCTGCTTGTAGTTCTTGACGACCGGTTTCGCGCCCGGGCGCTGAATGGTGACATTCAGATCAACGTGCGCGCTAAAGCCCTCGAAGGTATATGAGGCGAGGTCGAATACCAGGAGCGCGGGTGGGTCCGACGGGGCGCGCTTGTCGAGTTTCGCAAAGGCCTGCTGCACATCTTGCGAGCGCAACGTGGCATCGAGCAACTCCCCGAACTCGATGACCCAGTTGTTCGCATATCCGGCCATCGCGGAGCGAAACTCATACTTGTGCGTGGCAGTGGCCGGCGTCAACTCGTAGGTGGCGCTCAGGCCGGTCTTGGGCAACTTGCTCGCACCGATATTGTTCTGCAGATACTGCGGGTAGTCGTCCTTGACCGTGTGATTCATCGAGCAGCCGGCAAGGACGGCGCCTAGCGCGAGTGAGACAAGGCTCAGGATCAGGCGATTCAGACGGCGCATGATGGCTCCCGGTGTTGGTGGTGTATGCGACGCGGATGGCGCATCGAGCGACACGGCCGCTGCAGTGCGTCAGTATGCCGCGCAATATCGGGATGAGTCACCCTGTTTCGAGCCTTGATTGGCAGATGGTTCGGGGGCGGTTCGCGTTACCCGATGCTAGGCGATCCGCCCGGACAGGCCGCCGTCGACGATGATGTGCGTGCCATTCACATAGCGGGCCTCGTCGCTCGCCAGGAACAGGGCCGCATAGGCGGTGTCCCAGGCGCTGCCCATCTTGCCAGTCGGGCTTTGCTGGTCACGTTTGGCGATCATTTCATCCACACCTGCGCCATAGCTGGCCGCCAGGGGCTCGCGGATCATCGGCGTGTTCAGCAAACCGGGCATCACGCAGTTGGCGCGAATGCCCTGAGCCGCATACTGAAGCGCAACCTGCTGGGTGATCGCGAGCACGGCCGCCTTCGTGGCCGAGTAGGCCACATACGGAAAGCCGATCCAGCGCAGCGCCGCGACCGATCCGATGTTGATGATCGCCCCGGACTGCTGCGCGACCATCACCGGGAGCACATGCTTGCAGGCGAGGAACATGCCGGTCTGGTTGGTGGCCAGAAGACGATTCCAGCTTTCCTCGCTGGCCTCGACCGGGCCGCCGGTTTCAGCGATGCCGACATTGTTGTGCAGGACATCGATGCGGCCGTACTGCTGCAGCGTGAAGTCCCTGGCGCCGGCCAGATCGTCGCTGCTGGTGACGTCGGCGCGCACTGCGACCGCTTCACCGCCCTCGCTGCGGATGATGGCCACGGTACGCCTGGCCGCCTCGAGATCGCGGTCGGCGATCGCCAGGCGCGCGCCTTCGCGCGCGTAAAGCACCGCGGATGTCTTGCCGTTGGACCATCCGTCGGTCAAGGCACCGCCGCCGATGATCAACACCACTTTGTCTTGCACACGACCAGTCATGAGCTTCCGATTCCGTTTGTCTAAAGGCGCCAGGATGCCGCTATCCGATGGCGGCCGGTCGGCACTCCGGGGCCTTGGTGATCCGGGCCGAGATATTCGTGATCATGGCCAAAACCCGTACACTCGATTCGACCGAGGTGCCGATCCTCGAGGCCCGCGCGCTTGCCGTGGGCGGGGGGCTCGCAGTGTTGGTCCCGTTCCGAAGGAGAGCCCGGATGGGCGCGATACAACTCACAGCCGAACATTTTCGCTCGCAACGACTGCCCGGTGGTTTTCCGTTTCCGCCGATCAGCAAGATGCTCGAACCGCGTTTCGAGCATCATGATATCGAGCAGCAGATCCTGCGGCTTTCGTTCATGCCCCGGGATGACTGGGGCAATCCGGGCGGGGCGGTGCAGGGCGGCATGATCTCGGCGATGCTCGATGATGCGACCGGGCCCTTGATCATCGCCAGCACCGCCGGCACCCTGTTCCCGGCCAGCACCGATTTCCACACCATGTTCTACAGTGCCGTGCCGCTGGGGATGCGCTGCTTCGTGCAGGCCAGGATCGACAAGCTCGGGCGCAGCGTGGCCTTCACGAGTGCCTCGCTTATGGACGAAGCCGGCAAAACCTACGCCAGAGCCGTGCATACCGCACAACTGATGCCGATTCGGCTGCCCAAGGAGAACTGAGATGAGTACGCTCAAGGAGACCTCGATGGATCGTGACCAGTGGCTTGGCCTGGTCCGCGAGCCGGTGCTCGAGCCCGAACTGCCGATCATCGATCCGCATCATCATCTGTGGCACTGGCCGAGTCACCGCTATCTGGCCGAGGAGCTGCTCGCAGACTGCGCCGGCGGGCATCAGATCCGGGCCACCGTCTATGTGGAGTGCAAATCGGGGTATCGGGCCGACGGGCCGAAGGCCATGCAACCCGTTGGCGAGACAGAGTTCGTGATCGCCGAGGTGAACCGCCTGCGTGCAGCGGCGGCGGCCGGGCAGTCGACTCAGAGCAGCGTGGATGTGGCTGCCGGCATCGTCGGTTTCGCGGACCTCACACTCGGCGCCGCGGTCGATCCGGTGCTCGAGGCCCACATCGAGCTCGGGCGCGGTCGCTTCCGGGGCATTCGCCACGCCTGCGGCTGGGATGCCCACCCGGAGATCGAGAACTCGCACACCCATCCGCCCGAAGGCCTCATGGCCGATCCGACATTCCGCGAAGGGCTGGCCCGTCTGAGCGCACACGGCCTGAGCTTTGATGCCTGGTGTTTCCACCCGCAACTGCCCGAACTCGTCGATCTGGCCAGGGCCTGTCCTGACACTGTGATCATTCTCGATCACTTCGGCGGGCCGATCGCCACCGGGCCCTACGAAGGACGTCGCGCGCAGATCTTCGAATGGTGCAAGACCCATCTTCGCGCGCTTGCCGCTTGCCCGAACGTGGTGGCCAAACTGGGCGGGATGGCCATGGTGCGCAACGGCTATGGCTGGCACAAGAATGCGCAGCCCCTGAGTTCACCAGCGTTCGTGCAGGCCTATGCCGACTGGTATCTGTTCGCGATCGATACCTTCGGCCCGCAGCGTTGCATGTTCGAGAGCAACTTCCCGGTTGATCGCGCGTCGATCTCCTACACCGTGCTCTGGAACGCATTCAAACGGCTGGCGGCCGGTTTCTCCGAGAGCGAGAAAGCGGCCCTGTTTCATGACACCGCAAAGCGTGTCTATCGACTCTGAGCCTGCCGGCCCCATGACCGACCCGGGCTTGCGGAGATGATCACGCGCGGCGGCTGGTGGCACGGCGGAGGGCTGCGCGGCGGCTGGCCGCGCGGCGGACGGCGGCGCACCAGTGACGGTGCGACGCACGATGCTCAGATAGCGAGATAGCGCTGTGTGATCTCGGTGTTGTTGCGCAGGTTCTGGATGGTGTCGCGATACACCACGTGGCCATTGTCGATGACGGCGGTGTCTTCGGCGATGCCCAGGCAGAACTGCATGTTTTGCTCGGCGAGCACGATGGTCACGCCCATGTCGCGCAAGCGGCGGATCAGACGGCCGATCTCCTGGACGATGATCGGTGCCAGGCCCTCAGAGGGTTCATCGAGCAGCAAGACCTCGGGGTTGCCCATCAGCGTTCGTGCGATCGTGAGCATCTGCTGCTCGCCACCCGAGAGCCGGCCCGCATAGCGGCTTTTCATCGACGCCAGGATCGGAAAGACCTCGTAGACGGTATCGAGCGTCCAGTCGGTTTCGCCATTGACGCCGGGCTTGGCACCGATCATGAGGTTGTCGTTGATCGTGTGTTCGGGAAAGACCTGTCGATCTTCGGGAACATAGCCGATACCCGCGCGCGCGATCTCGTAGGGCTGGCGGCCGACGATATTCTGGCCGCGGACGCGGATCTGACCTCGCGCTGGCGGCGCGATGCCGGCGATGGCCTTCATGGTAGTGGACTTGCCGGCGCCGTTGCGCCCGAGCAGCGCCAGGGTGCGGCCCTTCTGAACCTGAAAGCCGACACCGAACAGAATCTTCGATGCGCCGTAGTAGACGTCGATGTCGTCGACCGAGAGGATGGGTTCACTCACGCCTGGACTCCGGTTTCCTCGTCGAGGGCGGTGCCAAGATAGGCCTCGATGACCTCTGGATTGCCCCGGATCGCTTCCGGCGGGCCGCTGGCCAGCAACGAACCATACTTGAGCACATTGATGGTCTGTGCCACCTCGAACACGATCTGGATGTCATGCTCGATGAAGATCAGCGTCATTTCCTGGCTTTCCCAGAGACGCCTGACCGTGTTCATCATCTTCCAGCGTTCTTCCGGCCCCATGCCGGCCGTGGGCTCGTCGAGCAGCAAGACGCGGGGCTGCAGCGCCAGCGCCAGCCCGACATCGAGCAGCTTCTGATCGCCATGCGAAATGTTGGCACAACGGTGACCGGCGACGGCTTCCATCTCGAGGAGCGCGAGCATCTCCTGCGCGCGCTTGCGCGCGCCTTTCCTGCGGAAAGCGGTCGAACAGGTGGCCATAGGTGCCCATATGCGCGCTGACCGCGCCTGTGAGCGCTTCCTCGACGGTCAGTGAGGGGAAGATCGAGGCGATCTGAAAGGCCCGGCCGATGCCCTTGGCGACGATCTGGGCCGGCCGCAGACCGGCGATGTCTTCGCCGGCCAGCAGAATGCGCCCGCTGGTGGGCACGAGGTGGCCGGTGATCAGATTGAACAGCGTGGTCTTGCCGGCACCGTTGGGCCCGATGATCGCGCTAAGCGAGCGTTCGGGAAATTCCAGCGAGAGATCGTCGGTGGCCACGACGCCGCCAAAGCGCTTGACGACATGTTCGAGGGTCAGCATGGTTGTGTCCGCGTCATGAGGTCTTGCGATCGTTGCCGGCCTGGCGCTCGATGCGGGCCAGCCGCTTGTCCATGAGGAAATCGAGCACGCCGCGTTTGAGGCCGAGCACCACGAACAGAATCACCAGGCCGATCACGATCTCCGTGTGCGAGGTGTACATCTGCACCACGTCATTGAGCACACGCAGCAGCACCGCGCCGAGGATCGGGCCGAGGAAGGCAGTCATGCCACCCAGCATGATCATGAAGATGGCCTCCCCGGATTGCGCCCAGAATGCCCACTCCGGATAGGCGCCCGATGTGAACAAGGCCAGGATGATGCCGCCACCGCCCGCGATCGTGCCGGCCAGCACGAAGCAGATCAGCTTGACACGAAACACGTTGATGCCGAGGAACTCGGCACGTGTCTGGTTATCGCGAATCATGCGCAGCGTGTAGCCGAAATTCGATTGCGTGACCAGGCGCAGCAGCAGGATGCATGCGGAGAAGAACACTGCACAGAAGGCAAAGCGGTCATGGCTGTCCGAGAGATCCAGACCCAGGAAGGGCGGCCTGGGGATGCCGCCCATGAGGCCCTGGTCACCCCCGGTGAGCGCCACCCAGCTCAGGATCACGCTGTAAAGGAACATCTGGAATGCGAGGGTCAGGAAGGCGAAGTAGATCTCGTTGAGCCGCACGCAGATGGCACCGATCACGGCCGAATAAAGGGCCGTGAGCGCCAGCGCCAGGACGATGCCGACCGGCACCGCAGCAGCGCCGAGAGCTGCCGTGAAGCCCGGCCACTGCAGCAGCAGGCCAAAGGCGTAGCCTCCGAAGGCGAAATAGGCGGCATGGCCGAAGCTGACCAGGCCGGTGAAGCCGATCAGCAGGTTCAGTGACATCGCCAACAGGCCGTAGGCGAAGATCGAGGTCAGGAAGTCTCGCGGCCAGGGGCTCTCGACGCCGAGCCCGATGGCCAGGAGAATGGCGAGCGCCACGGCGGCGATGATCAGATCGCGTTTCATCGTCGTGACTGCCTTACCGGGAAAGCGGGCGGCCGAGCAGCCCCTGCGGACGGAAGATCAGCACCAGGGCCATCATCAGGAACATCAGGCCGTCGACGAACAGCGGAAAGCCGACCGAGGCCCACCGAGCGGGTCAGCCCGAGGATGAGCGCGGCGAGGAAGGCGCCGACGATCGAGCCCATGCCACCGATGACCGTGACGATGAAGCTTTCCACCAGGATGCCGAAGCCCATGCCCGGGGTGAGCGAGCGCACCGGAGCCGCCAGTGCACCGGCGATTCCGGCCAGCGCACATCCGAGACCGAACAAGGCCGCGAAATACAGCGGTACGCGCACGCCCAGTGCGGAGACCATCTGGCGGTTGATCGCCGCGGCGCGCACGATCTTGCCGAAGCGGGTGCGGGTGACCAGCAACACGCAGACGATCGCGATGATCACCGCCATGCTGACGAGAAACAGATAGAACGGCGGAACGAAGCCGCCGGCGATTCGAAAGGGCGGCAGGCGGAACTGATCGGGCACGCCCATCGCCAGGTACTCGGCACCCCAGATCAGCTTGACTGCGTCATCGGCGATCAGGATCACCGCATAGCAGACCAATAGCTGCATCAGCACGTCTTCGCCGTAGACCCTGCTGATGATGAACTTCTCGAACAAGACCCCGAGCACTGCCGCCGCCGCCGCACCGGCCAGCGCCGCGACGAAGTAGTTGCCGGTGGTGACATAGGCGGTGTACGCAAAGTACGCGCCCATCATGTAGAAGCTGCCGTGCGCGAAGTTGATCACGCCGAGCACGCCGAAGATCAGCGTGACACCGGAAGCAACCAGAAACAGCAGCATGCCGATGATCAGCCCGGAAGTGAGCTGGTTCACCGTGCAGGCAGCCGTCGAGAAGCACTGACTGAGAGCGTCGAAATCGATCATGAGCGGGCCGGTTCGAGAGCGGCAAAATCAAAGGGCGGCGCCGAAGCGCCGCCCGCACGGCGATCAGACGAAGCCGTTCTTCTTCTTCCAGCTGGCCTCGTGCTCGAGAATCTGAGCCCAGGCCGTTGACTGGAAGTCGGTGATCCACGGGTCTTTCGAGATGGTCTTCGAATAGCCGACCGTGTAGCCGATCAGGGTGTTGTCCTCGGCGCGCATGGTGATGGTGCCGTCCTCGCCGATCGGGCTCTTGATCGTGCGCCCGGCGGTGGCCTTGGCCATCTTCATCGGATCGGTGTCGCCGCCGGTGTCTTTCAGCGCCTCGATGATGAACTGCATGGCGGCATAGCCTTCCCAGGTCCAGTTCGTGGGCGGCAGCTTCGAGAAGCTGGTGATCTTCTTGTAGAAGGCCTCGTTGGCGTCGGTGTCCGGCACGTCCTTGTGATATCGGCTGCCGGCGTGAACGCCGCTGGGCAGGTTCTTCACCGCCTGGATCACCGGGTAGTCGCCCAGGTTGGGGGCGACGGCCTTGAACTGATCGAACAGACCGTACAAGCCGGCCTGGTCGAAGAAGGCGACCAGATCTCCGCCCCACAGGCAGGAGTAGAGGATCTGCGGGCGTGCATTGAGCAGCGCGGTGACGTTCTCGGTGTAATCGGGCTGGAACAGCTTCGGCCAGGTTTCGGCGATCACCTCGATCTTGGGCGCGAAGATCTTCGCATACTCCATGAACTCGGAGGTATTGGCACGACCGTAGGCGTAGTCGGGCGAGCAGGTGGCCCAGCGGGTGAGGCCCTGCTCCTTGGCCAGCTTGGCCGCATACAGGCCGCCGCCGACCGCATCATGAATGCCCTGGCGGGCGCAGCGGAAGGCCCAGGGCACACGGTTCTTCGGGTCGGCCGTCAGGGTCGAGGTTTCCGAGATGGCGTGAACGCAATACTTCTTGATGTCGCGAACCACCTCGTTGACCGCGAACGTGGCGCCCGAGGCCTCGGCATTGAGGATGATCTCGCAACCCTCGTTGTTGACCAGATCGCGCACCATGCGCGAGGCCTCGTCGGGCTTGCCGCGGCTGTCGCGCGAGACGATCTCCAACATGCGCCCGTTGATGCCGCCGGCGTCATTGGCCTCCTTGGCGGCCATCTTGATGGCGTCCAGCGCGCTCTCGCCGAGCAGCGCCACGCGCCCCGAGAAGATCGACGGCACACCGATCTTGATCGGTTTGTCGGCGGCGCGAACGAACGCCGGGGCGGACAGGGCGGCCGCGGCGACGGCGGTGGTCTTGATGAAATCACGACGGTCGACCGGACGGTCACCGTTTCGAGCAGGTTTGCTCATTGTCTCCTCCTTGTGACGATACACGTGCGCATGAATCCGGAAATGCACTGCACTGATCCGATTGTACGGTGCGCGGAGAATCGCATGGAATACTGGGGCTGTAAATGCCGGTTGCGGGGCGCGAAGACGCCGCCAGCCAGCGGGCGCGGATCGGGGCACGAGAACGCTGCGGCACCTTTTGCGGCGCGGATCCGACCGTTCGTTGCGCGACCTCTCAGGAGACCGGGATTCGGGACGAAATCATCCTGGACCGGATCGCTTTCCAGTCCAGGGGGCATACGTCGCGCGCTCGCCAGCCTCACATGGTGGCCGCGGCGCTTATGTTGGTCTGCACATTCACCGACGGCTTCACGACACATGAACGGGTACCCGGATTCGGATATTCGCAGCACTCATCGCAACGGCTTCTTCAGCTACCACGGCGCCTGGGCGCCCGGCGTGCGTTTGTTTCGATCACTGTCGTTCGCGGCCAAGGCGGCGATCATCTCGTTCTCGTTCGTCGCGCCCATGCTGACCTTGCTCATCTGGCAGGTGAGCTCCGAGTTCGACCGCGCGCTTCAGGCGCGCAAGATCGCCACCCGGCAGCACGTGGAAATTGCCCACGGTCTGGTCGGATGGGCGCATGCTCAGCAGATTGCCGGCAAGATGACCGAGACGCAGGCACAGGCGTTCGCCAAGGAGCAGCTTTCGAAGCTGCGCTATGGCAAGGATGAATACTTTTGGATCAACGATGACCGACGTCCGTCGATGGTCATGCATCCGACCCGGCCGGATTGGACCGGCAAGGATCTCGGTGCTGTCCGCGACCCGGACGGATTGCTGATGTATCGCGAGATGGTCTCCGTGGTCAAGCGCGACGGTGCCGGCTTTGTCTCGTACCACGATAACAGACCCGGCGAGAGCGTGAGCGCCGGCAAGGTGTCGTACGTGAAGGGCTTTGCGCCCTGGGGCTGGATCGTCGGTACCGGGGTCTATATCGACGATATCAGCGAGGCAGCGCTCGCCCGGATGCGCATGATCGGTGCCATCATGGGCGTGTCGCTCGCGCTGGCCGGATACCTGTTCATGAGCTTCTACAAGGTGATGGACGGTGGCCTGAAGGAGACACGTCGGCATCTGGTGGCGATCACCGACGGTGATCTCACGACCTCGCCGACGCCCTGGGGCCGGGACGAGGCGGCGTTGCTGATGCTCGATCTGCGGCGCATGCAGGAATCCCTGCGCGGCATCGTGAGCAGCGTGCGCGAGACCAGCCGGGGCATCCTGGATTCGAGCACCCTGATCGCATCGGCCGCATCCGATCTGGCCGGCCGCACCGAGAGCGCGAGTTCGGCGATCGAGTCATCGGCCGCCTCGATGGCTCAGGTCGGCCAAAGTGCGCGCTCGGCGCAGGAGAATACCTCCGAGGCGGCCGGCATCGCCCGCCAGAATGCCGAGGACGCCACCGCGGGCGGCCAGTCCATGCACGACGTGGTCACGACCATGAACGAGATCCGCGAGTCCTCGGTGGGCATCAACGAAATCATTGGCACGATCGACGGCATTGCCCTGCAGACCCGGCTGTTGGCTCTGAATGCCGCGGTCGAGGCGGCGCGCGCGGGCGAACAGGGGCGCGGCTTCGGGGTGGTCGCGGATGAGGTGCGGGCGCTGGCCCAGCGCAGTGCCGAGGCCGCGCGCGAAATCAAGGAAATGATCAGCCAGAGCGTCGAAAAGGTAGAGGCCGGAGCGGATGTCGTCGCGCATGCCGAGGTCAGGATCGGCGGCATCGTGGATGCGTCGCGCAAGGTGGGCAATCTGCTGGCCGATGTCGCCGAGCGTGTGCGTGAGCAGAGCCTGGGTGTCGAGCAGATCGGGAGCGCGATCGATTCGCTGGATCGGATGACCGGGGAGAACAGCGCGCTGGTCGAGCGTACCGCGTCGACTGCGGCCGCGATGAAGGTCCAGGCGGACAAGTTGGCTGCCGAGGTCGAGCGCTTCCGTCTGCCGGTCTGATCCGGCAGGATGGGCAAGCCTCAGCCCCGGCCGTCGCGGATCGCGCCGAAGTAGGCGCGCGAACCGATCTGGCCGCCCTTGAGGGCGATTTCCAGACCATTGAAGGCCGGTGTGTCCGAGTGCGCGAGGCAGAGCGGTGAACCCGGCGTTTCGGCCAGCGGCATGCGGATGGTGAGCGCATGGATGTCCAGTTCGGCCAGCGCATGACTGGAGGTGTCCCCGCCTGCAACCACCACCCGCGAGAGCCTCTCGGCCTGAATGAGATTGCGCAGAATCCGGCCAAGCGAGCGCCCGATCCGATGGCGGAAGTCAGGGTCTGCTTCGGCGTGGGCAACCAGGTTGTCGGGCCCCCGTGCACTGAAAAACACGACGCTGCGGCCGCCTCGCAGCGCCCCGATACCGGAGTTCGTCGCCACGCCGATCGCGGCTTCGCAGGTGTCGGCCTGACCGAGTTCGCGCGCATCGAGCGGCAGGGCCGCAAAGCCATTGGTCTCGGCCCAGGCGATCTGGCCCGCGGTCACTTCGGAACAACTGCCGGAGACAACAGCGATGCGATCTACCGGGCCGGCATCGGGATAGGAGACGCGCCCGGGAATCATGCCCAGGCGGGTCCACTCCTGCAATAGTGCGTACTCGAGCCCCGACGAACCCACCACGAACCGGCCGTGCTCCCCTCGGGTTCGCCAGAGCTGGCGACCGACCTCGCACTGGCTTGGGTGGTCCAGCACATCCAGCAACAGCGCCTCGGCGCCGCCCGCGATGAGTCGGTCGATCTGTTCATCGGTATCGGCCGACTTCAGGACGGTGAAGTCGGCAAGAGCGATCGATTTTCGGGTCTGCAGGCCCAGGTGACGGCGAAGATCGCTTTCGAGCATCGGCGTCACCGGGTGCCGGCTCATGACCGGGTGTCGGTCGATACGATGCACGACGCCATGGACGGCGGCAAACAGATGTCCGAACGCGGTATAGCGACGCAGTTGCGGCGCGCCGACCACGACCGGTGTGACCGCTTGCCCGAACAGGTCGTGACCGATGTCCAGGGCCTTGCCGATGCTGCCGACATGGGGAGCACTATCGAAGGTCGAGCAGACCTTGTAGTGACAGATGGCTGCATCCAGAGCGCGCAGCCATTCGAGCGCGGACGGCAGGTGCTGTTCCATCCACGCCGGCGTCTGACTGCGACTGGTCCCGGCCAGCCCGACGGCGCGGCAGTGATCGAACCGGGCAAGCTGTGCCGAATCGGGTTGCCGCAGGAACAGAACGTTCGGCAGACCGTAAAGGCTCAGTGACTCCATGACATCCGTGGAGCCGGTGAGATCGTCGCCGTAGTAGCTCAGCAGCAGTTGTTCGTTCATCGGCGGAACATCTCGATCGCCTGCGCCAACTCTCTGTGATCGCGCGCATGCTCCTCGAGCGCGATGCCACTCTCGGCCGCGGTCCAGGCCTGGCGCAGGCTCGTGATCCCGGCGGCGATGCCCCCGGGATGGGCCATGATCCCGCCGCCGCAGCAGTAGATCAGATCCGTGTTGCCAAGCGCGGCATGGGTATCGGCTGCCTGCTCGGCACTCTGGCCCGACGAAAACACCGGCATCACGCGGCAGTCATTGGCCGGCGCGGCGAACATCGGTGTCTGGCAGGCGCGGGCCGAGGCGATGACCGAGTCGTCCGGCTCACTGAACTTGTTGCGCAAGCCGTTCACATGCATATGATCGGCGCCGGCCAGCCGCCAGAACTTCTGGTAAGCCAGGTAGCTGATGCCGACGAAGGGCGAGCGGCTGAACAATCCCCAGCCGGCGCGATGACCGTGGATCGGCAGCGCGCTGTACTCGCGCAGACTGGCCAGTGCCGGCAGACCGATCGCATTGAGAGAAACCATCACGCAACTGCCGCCTGCGCCCAGCACATGGTCATGATGGCGCCGCATCTCGTCGATGTCGCCGGTGATGTTGAAGGCCATCATCGGTTTGCGGCCTGTGCGCTGGGCGTAGTCGTTGATCACCCGCATGACCGCATCGACCCGCTCGGTGAACGGGTTGTGGGGCCCGTTCGCCTGGAGTTCGTCGTCCTTGATGAAGTCGATGCCGCCATCGACGAGCTCGCGCACGATATCCGCGGTGGCCTGAACCGACAGGCCGACGCTGGGCTTGATGATCGTGCCGATCAAGGGGCCGCGCGCTACGCCGGCCAGCCTGCGGGTGCCTTCGATGCCGTATGCCGGCCCCCGATAGGCCCGGGCAAAGGCAGCCGGCAGGGTCAGGTCAAGCAGCCTGAGGCCCGAGAACTCCTTGAGTTCGAACAGATTGCCGGCCACAGTCGCCATCAGATTGGGCAGCGACGGGCCCATGTTCTCGATCGGCCAGCTCAGCGCGACCTGCGCGCGTTGGTAGATCGGCGGGGTTTGCACCGAACGCGGCAGCGAGCGCATCGGCAGCGAGGGTGTGGCCACAGCATCGAGCCGGTCGATCCGTTCGACCCGTGCGCCATGGGCCAGCCTCAGCGCGTCGGTTTCATGCGCCAGGCGGGTGAAGGTTCCGGACGACTGCTCGCCGGCCATGACTTCGACGGCCTGTTCGAGCGGGTAGGGCGTTTCGACCCAGTAGGTCGCGAGAATGCGTTCTGACATGGGCCGCGAAATCGGATTCAGACCTTGGGAGTCGGTGGCACGTCGACCCCTTCACGCGCATACATGAGGCCCGCACTTTGAAAGCCGCCGTCTACGTTCAGGGTGTGACCGCAGATATGGAGCGCCTCGGGGCTGGCCAGGTAGGCCACCGCGCTGGCGACTTCCTCGGCGGTGCCGTAGCGTCGTTGTGGAATCAGGTAGTGATAGGCGTCACGGGTGGCCTGGTCATGCATCTCGACCGAAATCTGCGTGGCGATCGCACCGGGTGCCACATTGTTGACCGTGATGCCCTTGCTGGCGAGCTCGACCGACATGACCTTGGTGAGCAGTTCGAGCCCCGCCTTGGCGGTGCCATAGGCGGAGCGTCCGATCCCGCCGCGCTGGCCGGACAAGGAAGCGATATTGATGATCCGGCCATGCCCCCTGGGCAGCATGGCCCGCACCGCCGCCTGGGCGCACATGAACGCACCGAGCAGATTGACCCGGAACAGACGCTCCATGTCCTGCGGGGTGGTGTCCAGAAAGAGCTTGTTCAGGCCGATGCCGGCGTTGTTCACGAGAATGTCCAGGCGCCCGTAGGTCTCGAGTGCGGTCTGGGTCAGCCGGTGTGCATCGGCCTCGTTGCTGACATCGACGCGGATCGCGCAAGCGGCGCCGCCGTGCGCCCGGATCTCGCCTGCCACGCGCTCGGCACCTTTCAGATCGATGTCCGAAACCACGACCGAGGCGCCGTCGGCGGCCAGGCGTCTGGCGATCGCCTCGCCCATGCCGCGGCCTGCGCCGGTCACGGCGGCGACATGATCTTGAAGTCGGTTCATGGTGTTGCTCGCGGGGCTTGGGTCGGTTTGGATCGGGTTGGCAACCTCGCAGGCGCGGATCGGGTGTTCAATCCAGGCGTTGCGGCGCCGGCAGATGATAGCGGCCGTCGACCATTTCCGGCCTTGGCAGATACGCGCGCAGACACAGAAAGAAGCCGTCTTGCGGGGCCGGCAGCCAGTTGGCCCGATCGGCGGTGCTGGCCGGCATCGAATGCTGGATCGTCAGGGTCAGGCCGCCATCGGGATCGGGGCGCAACCCGGGCGTGCGATCGCCGATCGAGTAGCGCTCGATCGGGTTGGCCACCAGCATGTTGTCATTGGCGCTATATAGCGTGAGTGACCAGAACGCGTTCACGGGCGGTAGTTGCCCGGGGGCGAAGCGCATCATGTAGCGATGCCTGCCGTGCAGCAGGGCGGCATCGGCATCGGTTTCGCAACGCGGGTAGACCGCCTCGGCGGGCGAGAGCGCGCCGATACCCTGGCGCGCGACGAAGGCACGCATGAGAAAGTCGTGCCCGAAGCTCTCCCCGTGAACTGCCAGAGACTGCGCCCAGCCGGCTCGTCTGGCGCCGCAGGCCTGACGTTGTCGTCGCCGGCCTTCGTCGAGCATATTGCGCGCGGTGTCGAGCGCGCGCGACAGCGCCCCATGGACCGCCGCTTGTGACAGTCGTTCGGACGACGCGGTCGGCGACATGCCGATGCCCAGGGTCTCGAACAAACCGACCAGCGAAGCATCGCCGGCCGGCGGCGGGTTCTGGGCGAGCGCGCGATTCACCTGGGTGACGAAGTGTTCGACCGAGGGTTCGGCGCGCGGGTCGCAGTCGGCTTCGAAGCGTCGCGGCGCGGTGTCTCGTCCGGCGAGGTCATCGGCAAGCGTGCGAATCCGGAATCGATCCTGCAGGGGTGCGACATGCGCGATGTCATCGTCGCCATCGACCAGGATACGGCCGATGATCCAGACCCAGGGCGTCGGGGCGCGCAGATGCCGGCCCGGCTCGCGAAACGCCGCTGGGATATCGCCTTGCCAGCGCGGACCGCTGACCAGGATCTTCCCGGCCGCCTGCCCGGTCGTGCGCGTGCCCACATGCGCGAACGGATTGGTGTAGAAATCCAGAAAACCGAGCACATGATAGCGATCGCCCATATCCGGGGTTTCGATCACCAGTGGGCCGTCGGACAGATCGAGCCAGGCGTTCGTGTAGAGCGTGTCATTGTTGGGCATCACGACACGGCTGGTACCGGCTTTGAGCAACTGGCGCGTGTGAATGAAGGTGTTGCACCAACGCATGGCGGAGGCAGGGTCGTCTCCGGCATAGCCTGCCTCCGCCGTCTTGCGCGGAGAGGTTGCCGCCCACATGCGGCGCATCTCGTAGAGTGGCCAGGCATAGATGACCGCCTGAAGTGCGAGGCTGTCGAGCCAGGGGTCGGCTGGCGTGTTCGAGGTGTCTTGAGTGGGCATGGCTGCGTGGCTTTAGGTGACGAACGAGGCTATCGATTGACCGGGCGCAAGGGCGGTATCTGCCAGGTGCGCGCCTGCGCACGCGGTACATAGAGGCGCATCGTCAGGTAGAACGGGCCGGGCGGCGCTGGCAACCAGTTCGCGGTTTGCGCCGGTGGCTCATGACCGATGATCAGGGACAGGCCGCCGTCGGCATCGGGTTTCAGGCCCTGGGTACGATCGCCGATCGAATGGCGGCCGAACGGATTGCGGTACAGGAAGCGATCGGCGTCGTAGAGGGTCACTGACCAGAAGCCGTCCACAGGCGGCAACTCACCGGGCTCGAAGCGTTGCACATAGCGCTGGCGACCGTCGAGAGCCTGCTGGTTCTCGTCGAAGTCGGACTTGGCGTACAGCGCTTCTTCGCCCGCCAGCGCACCCAGCCCCACGAAGGCGGTGAGTGCCCGCACCAGGTACTCCGTGCCATATCGGCCGATGCCGTAATTTGCCGCCCAGGGTTTGGCGCGGCGGCTGCGCGACGCATGCTGGATCCAGGCGACCGCCTCGGTCAGCCCCTCCGTGAGGCCTGCCCGCATGGCGGGCGGGAGTTGCTCGAACGCGAACTCAGGCGAGGCAATGAGACCGGCTCGGGAGAACCATGCGGCTAGGCCCGTATCGGCCTCGGGAAATGCCTGGTCGTAGAGCGCACGGCACAGATTGGTAAAGAACGCCGCAGCGATCGTCTCGGCCTGACCGGGGTTCGCGAGCACGGCGGCGACCGTGTCGTCGGTGGGGCCGACCCAGCCAATGACTCCCTGGGGCAGGCGTCCGTGGTCGGTGCCCGCCGCGCATTCGAGCCCGATCTTCGATTGCAGATCGCGGGCCGCCTGCACATCGTCGCCCGCGCCGCAAAGCACCCGCCCGATCAGCCAGACCAGGTTGGTCGGTGATCGGATCGGCCGGGCGCCGGCGGGCAGGGGGGCATCGGCCGGGGTACCCGGGCCCACCAGCGCGATGACCTCGCCTTCGCGTGGGCTTTCGCGGAATCCGGGGTTCGCAAAGTTATTGGTCCAGGCGTCATAGAGTGCCAAGACGAAATAGCGTTCTGGTTGCTCGGCACGTGCGGGCACGCTGAGCATGCGCGGGCCGTCGGCCAGGTTGATCCACCCGGTCGTGTAGAGCAGGTCGTTGGCCGGCGTGACCACATCGCGATCGGCGTCGGTGGCGACATTCCTGGTGTGGCGCAGCCGGTCGATCGGGCTGGACCAGGCGGCAGTCCCTTCCTTGCGGGTCTGCAAGGCGCAGGTTCGCAGCGACTCGATGAGCGGGTATCCCCAGACGAAGGCTGCATAGCCGATCGAGCGGCCAAGCGCAAAACGAGGGTCTGATCTCATGGGGCACTCTGTCGGCGGATCCGGGGGGTCGAACGTCAGTCTCCCGTAAGCGTAACAGGGATGGTGCGGCGCGCCGGATCCTCAAGCCGCGCGCATGTGCGGCGGTTCTTCCTGGCCGTGGGCCGCCCCTGCCTCGAGCGCCCGCCAGTCGCCGGCCACGAGCGCGGCCAGCCGCTGCCCGAGAGGCTCGCTCCCGGTGATCAGCCGCCCGATCGTGACGGCCAGCGGTGCGTGCCCGACCAGGATCGCACCGACGACCACGCCGTCGCGAATGACGAGCTTTCGATATTGGCCGGCGGACTCATCGAGCTCGGAGAGCTCGATGTCCTCGGGGGCGCTTGCGCGGATCTCGCCCCATGCGCGATAGTCCGTGCCGGCCAGTTTGAGCATGGTGCTCGGCGCAGTGGGTCGATATCTGGATGGCTCGCCCAGGGCATTGGCGGCGGCGATCTCGGCCTGTTCGCAGGCCACGGCCCAGAGGCCGGCGCTGCGCCCCGCGTGTTCGGCGACGTCACCGGCCGCGAAGATCCGGGGGTCGCTCGTCATCATCTGATCATCGACCAGGATGCCGCGTGCAATGCGCAGTCCGCTGCGTCTGGCGAGATCGGTGTCGGGCGCCATGCCCGTGCATATCAGGACCAGATCACAGCAGAAGCTGCGGCCGTCGCGGGTGCGCAGTCCGCGGACCCGGCCCTATTCATTGCGCAGCACCAGCGCCGGCTCCGCATTCGCTTCGAAGCCGATGCAGGCCTCGTTCAATGCCTTGGTTTGCTCGGTGAGGAACTCCTGTTCGTTGGACATCACCCGGTGCAGCCAGAAGAACCCGACGCCGATGGCAGCGGTCCTGATGGCCACCGCCAGCGACGGCTCGATCGGCAGGCCGAAGTGCTGCAGATTGCTCACCATGATTGGAGCGGCATGCCAATAGTAGAAATCGAAGCCCAGAAGTGCGAATGCGGCCGGGACGACATTGCGGCCCGCTCGGAACACGGTGTCGAGCACCGTGAACAGTGCGATCGAAAGCGCCATGAACAGCATCATCTGCGCAAGCATCGAGCCGGCACCGATCGCGCTTGCCGCGGGCACGAGGAAGTAGCCGAGGACGAGGCCGGGAAATGCCGCCGCAAACAGTCTGCGCAGACCGCGATGGCGGCGGTCGGCGTGATAGTGATCGGCCAGTGGTCCCCGTTCAGGGGCCAGATCCACACAGTTTCTTGCGCAGCCGACACAGGGTTGGCAGTGGGTGTGGCGCACACGCGCGAACGGCATCTGACCATAGAGCCGTTGAATCGGCAGTAGCGGGCAGCTGTTGCGCCACAGACCGGGTGCGGCCAGAAACACCGCCGGCAGCAGCGGTACGACCAAACCCCACCAGAGACGCAATGCAGGTGCCGGCCACTTCAGCAGCGCGACGATCATCGCGATCGCGCCGGTCATGGTGATGACCCGGGCCAGCGGCCAGAGCGAGAGCCTGCCAGCCCGGCGGCGCACGCGATGGCTTGGATGGTCCTGCGAGACAGGGCTTGCCCCGCTCAGGCTGAGTTCGATCATCGGGAGCTCCAGGAGAGTTGAATCTGCGATGTCTTCGGTGCGCGTCGGGCGGTTCGTGGGCTCGCTTTCGGGGGCCCGGATCCGGCCGGTCGCGCTGGTCGCTGGCGCAAGACTGGGGCCGCCGCCGCGTCGTAGCCATGCACGAAGCGTTCGCGCTTGTATCCGGGAGTAAGGGCGCTGCGCGCCGGGCGGGAGGCCTTTCGTGCCGGCGGGGCTGCGTGTCGGACGAGGTTACGCCCCGCGGTCAGCGACCTCGGCGGTGATTCGGAAACTGCCTGGGTCCGCCTGATGCCGGATACGAAGCATGCGCATTTGGATACGTTTGGACACCGCCCGCCGCCGCCAGCGCAGGCCGGGCTATCATCTTTCCATGTCGACGCTGCCTGTTTACCTGCGAGTTGTGCTGACCGTCTTCATGGTGGGTCTCTCCGCCTGCGGTGGCTCTTCCGGTTCCGGTGACGCACCAGCTGTCGCCACGACAACGAACACCGGCAATGCGCCGCAGCCGAGCGTGCAGCCGGCATCGCTGCCCAGCGCGACCGTGGCCTATCGCTGGAATCAGTTGCTACTCGAGGCGATTCGTCACGACTTCGCGCGCCCCGTCGTGCACGCGCGCAATCTGTTTCATGTGTCAGCGGCCGTCTACGATGCCTGGGCCGCCTACGATGCCATTGCCAAGCCCTACCTTTTCGGGAGTCGTCGTAACGGCATCGATTGCCCCGGCCTCACACCGGTGCCCAGTGCCAACCGGCTCGCCGAGTCCCGGCTGGCGATCAGCCACGCCGCATACCGCCTGATCCTGTACCGATTCCGCTTCTCGCCCGGGGCGACGATGATCCGCCAGCAGGCGGACGCCCTGATGCGTGAGCTCGGCGCCGATCCCGCGGACACCAGCGTCGATGCTCACGGGTTCTGCTGCCGCGCTGGGCAACGCGATTGCCGCCTGCTATATCGACTACGGTCTCGCCGATGGCGCGAACGAGGCCAATGGCTATGCCAACCGGGCCTACGTGCCGGTCAATCCGCCGATCGCGCCGCATCTGCCGGGCAATCCGAATATCGTCGACATCGATCGCTGGCAATCGATCAGCCTGCCGCAATTCATTGACCAGGCCGGCAACCCGATCAACGGCAACCCGGAGTTTCTCGGCCCGGAGTGGGGGGAGGTGGCGCCATTTGCCTTGTCGGAAAGCGATCGCGAGAGGCGATCACGGGATGGTCACGAATATTCGATCTGGCTCGATCCCGGGCCGCCGCCGCGCGTCGCCGACGGCCGCTTCGATGACTACCAGTGGAATTTCTCCCTGGTGGCCTGATGGGCCGCGCAGCTCGACCCTCCGATGGGGTGCTGATCGATATTTCTCCCGCCGCACTGGGCAATATCGCGGGGAACTATCTTGATTCGGCGGTCGATCCACGCGCCTTCTACGACGCCGGGCCAGGGGGTGATCCCGGGCGAGGCCATGCGTTCAATCCAAGCACTGATCAACCCTATGCGCGCCAGATGGTTGCGCGTGGCGATTATGCGCGCGTGCTGGCCGAGTTCTGGGCCGATGGCCCCGATTCCGAAACACCCCCCGGTCACTGGTTCGTGATCTTCAACGACATCGCCGATCATCCGCTGCTCTCGCGCACGATTCCGGGAGCGGGCACGGCGGCCGATGCACTCGAGTGGGTGGTCAAGGCGCACTTCGTTCTGGGGGGGGCCATGCATGATTCCGCGATCGCGGCCTGGAGCCTGAAGGGCTGGTACGACTTTGTGCGACCGTTGTCGGCCATCCGTGCCATGGCAGATGCCGGACAGAGCAGTGAGCCCGGCGCTTCTGATTTCTCGGTGCGCGGCATCGCCCTCGTGCCAGGGTTCGTCGAGCGCGTTCTCAGTGGCGATCCCCTGGCGGGGGCGGGTGGTGAGCATCTGGGCAAGATCAAGCTGCGCACATGGCGGGGGCCGGACCACGTTCCCGATCCGGCGCGCGATACCGCGGGCGTCGGATGGATCCTGGCCGAGAACTGGTGGCCGTATCAGCGTCCGAGTTTCGTGACGCCCCCGTTCGCCGGGTTCGTGTCCGGGCACTCCACCTATTCCAGTGCCGCGGCCACCGTGCTCGAGCAGTTCACTGGTGATCGTTTCTTCCCCGGCGGTATGGCCGAATATCCCGTCGCGGCAGACTCCTTTCTCGCCTTCGAACGCGGCCCGAGCAAGCCGCTCACGTTGCAGTGGGCCACCTATCGCGATGCGGCCGATCAATGCAGTCTGTCCCGCATCTGGGGCGGCATCCATCCGCCGGCGGATGATCTGCCGGGGCGGCGTATCGGCAAGCGGGTGGGACAGGGAGCGTTCGCCCTGGCGGTGGCGCTGTTCACGGGCGCGCGCTGACAGCGGCGTGAGATGATTGCCGCAACACCCGTATCCTATGGGCCGGCGATCATATCCAGCAGGCCGCCGATCAACAGGAGACGACCCGAGATGCGCACGCCCAATACCGATGCACACGCAGCCCTCGCGACACTCGCATCGCGTTATGTCGCGGTCGATGCCTTGCCCTGGGTGCCGACCCGTTTTCCCGGGGTGGACCTCAAGGTCTTGTTCGAAGACCCGCAGAGCGGCCTGTCTACCGCGCTGACGCGCTTCGCGCCAGGTGCGATGCTGCCGGATCATGAACATGTGGGCCTCGAACAGAGCTTCGTTCTCGAGGGCGCCTTGCATGATGACGAGGGCGTCGCGCGTGCCGGCGATTATGTCTGGCGCCCGCCCGGTAGTCGCCATACGGCGCACGCGCCTGAGGGCTGCGTGGTGTTGTCGATGTTCATGAAACCGAATCGCTTCTTCGACGGCAGCTAAGCCGGGGAGAGCACCTCAGAGCGCGGAGCGATCGGCCTCGGCTCTGATCCGGGTCAGCAGGGGGGGGCTCATCAGAAGTTCCGATACCACATGGCCACGCCCGTCGTTGTGGATTCTGAGGGCCGAGCCCTGGCGCGGCAGCAGCGCCGCGATAAGACCCATGCCGCGCGAGGGCGACGGCGCATCGAGCGGATCGAAGCCGTCCGGCAGGCTGCCGGTGTTCACGACTCGAATCACGAACTGATCTTCATGCTCGCGTAGCGAGATCTGGATCGGCTGCTCATCACGGCGATGCTTGCAGGCGTTGGTAACCAGTTCGTTGACCAGCAGCGCGATCGCGATGGCCTCGGTTTCCGGCACCCCGAGCGGCAGAGATTCCGCGGCCGATTCATCGAACTCCTCGAGGCTGATAGGCAGGTTCATCGTTCGCTGCAGGCTCGCGACCACGGATTTGACCAGGCGGTTGGCGGCAACGGATTCTCCCGGGCGAATCTGGAGTCCGTGCACCTGGGCAATGGTCTGGATCTTGGCGGCCAGCTTGCGCACCGGTTCGAGCAAGGCGGGTTGATCGATCGCGGTTTGCTCGAGCAATCCGGCCACACCCTGCAGATTGTTCTTGATCCTGTGCTGTACCTCGCGAACCATGGTTTCGCGCTGAGCGATCGCATCGCTCAAGCGTTGCCGCTCTTCGAGCACATAGTGCGTGATGTCTTCGCCAAGGATGAAGACCTCGGCCGAATCATGATTCGCGTAAAAGCGCAGACGGACGTTTCTACGCGTGTCCTGATCCTGGCGTTCGACGGTCAACTCGCCGGCGTGGCCCTGTACTGCAGCGCGCAACATGCGCTCGGCACGAGACCGGTCGACGGCTACCAGCCTGCGCCACAGGACGCCGCTGTCAAGGCCCAGGGTGGACTGGGCGTCCACGCCCAGCACAGGCCTGCAAGCCGCGTTGGCATGGCGCACGTGCTCGCTCTGGACATCGACGATGATCACCGCCTGATCGACCATGGCGGAAAAGCTGTCGAAACGCACCTGCATGCGCGAGGCATAGTCGAGCGCCGCCAGTTGCTGACTGAGATCGAGCGCCACCACCACTGACTCATGGGTGCTGCCCGAAACCAGGCTGACATGCAGCAGGCTCTGGATGGGCTGGCCCTGAATGGGGAGGAGGTCGGCGCGCAGCACGGCATCCTGTTGGTGCGCGGTATCGAAGTTCGTGAGCAGATCCTCCGAACCGCCGGATATCTGACAGAAATGCACGAAGCGCTGGCCGATCAGGTCGGCATCGCTGGCGCGAAGCAGCTGCCGGAGTGTGCGATTGGTGCGCACGATACGGCCGCTTTCCAGATGGGCGATTCCGACCGGCTCGGTGTCGATCAGGGTTTCGAGTTCGGTCAGTGAGGTCTCGAGGCGGTCCGAACGCTCGAGCAGCTCACCGATGTCATTGACCGTGAGCAACAGGCCGTGGTCGGGGCGCTCGGCATCGACCTGGCGCAGCGCGATCTCGCAGCGCCGCGTGCTCGCGGGTGTGCTGCTGCGCAGATCGAGGTAGCGCTTGATCTCGCTGCCCGGACTCCTGCTGAAGCCGATCTCCGCCTCGAGCCTGGGCCAGACCATAGGATCGGCGAAAAGCGTGCTCGCGGGATGGTCGACGAGTTCATGTTCCTGTCGGCCCGTCAAGCGCGCAAGCGCGGGGTTGATCTGGGCAATCAGACCGTCGACGACATGAGCGACGCCGGCGCTCACAGATTCCAGAAGGGCCGCCTGCCGTGCCTCTGCCTGCTCCTGTTGGCTGAGATCGATGATGACCGCAACCCAGAGCGGCTGGCCGTCCAGCCCACGCGAGCGCCCGAGCTCCATCCGGTAGGGCACGCGTCGGCCGTCGCGACGCACGATCTCGCGGCGCATGCTGAAACGGGGCAGATCAGACAGCCCCTGCGCATGCACCAGCTCGCGCTGACGGCGCACGGCGGCGCGGTCTTCGCTGGGATGCAGGAACTCCGCCGCATCGCGACCGATCAGGTCTTGTTCGGTGTAGCCGGTGAATTCGACATAGGCTTTGTTGACCATGACGAATCGAAAGGCGTTGTCCTGTATGGACATCGGCAGCGGTGATTGCTCGATGGTGACACGGAACATCTCCGCCTGACTGAGCAACAGGCGCTCGCGCTCGCGGATTTCGCCCAGGCTTTGCACCATCGCCCGATACGAGCGGCGATGACCTTCGTGCAGCACTGAAAGGTGCACGCTCGCCTCGTAGGTGCGACCGAGACGAGAGCGGACCCGGCACTCGATAACCTGATGGTGTGTTTCGCCGCTGCGCATGCGGCTCTGGATCAGCGGCAGGCGTTCGCGGGTGGCATCGTCCAGAAGATGGGATAGCGGGCGGCCCAGGAGCTCATCGCCCGCATAGTCAAAGCCCAGCTGGAATGCGGAATTGACATCGGCAAAGCGGAAGTTGTCATCGAGCAGCGCGACCGCGATCGGCAGGCCGTCATAGAACGCCCGGAAATCCGGCTGGTCGCGAGGGGCGGAGGAGGGCATCGGCTGGAGGGTCGCGGTGGGCCTGTGATGGCCCACCGCACGCCGAAGGACGCATCAGAGCAAGCCAGTCTCTGCGCTTCAGTATACCGTTTCGGACGCTGTGCCGGCGATTATCGTAAGGACTTCAGCAGCCGCTGGGCGGCATCCTGGATGACGGTTTCCGGCTTGAGCCGCTGATACAGCGACGGATGCGCGTGGCGGGATTGTTCGGCGCTGCGGGCAAAGCGCTCACGCTCGATATAGACGAGTTTCAGCGGCAAAGAGTTGCGCACCAGTGCGAGATCCTGATCACTGATGGTGCGGCTTCTCCAGCCGGCCGCTTCCATGGCCGTGAAATGCGGGGTCTTGTCGACCTGCACGGCGAGGGCGCTGCCCAATGCGCACTGACGCGCCACCGCCACCCCCAGCGAGACCAGAAAGCCCATCAGGCCATTGCCGCGATAACGGGGATCGGTGGCGCCGCGTGACAGGACCGCCCCTGGAAAGTAGCTGTTGGCGAGATCTGCCTTGCCCTCGAGCAGCCGCTCGGCGACCGGGCGATCCGTGGCCAGGGCGATGCGCATCGTCGCAAATAGTGAGTCGCGAGTGCCGATGACGAGACAAACCGAGTTCTCCGGATCCTTGCGGCGCAGGATCGTCGTGGGATCGGGCAGTTCGAAGTTGATCGCGCTCGCATACGCATCACGCCGTAGCCTGTCGATTTCACCGTCTTGTCCGGGGTTGGCGACACGCAGTTCGATGGATTGTTCGAAGCTCGTGTCGAGCAGGTCGATACGCGGGATCTTGGCGATTTTCGGTTCTTTCGCGGATGACATGGGGTACTCCTCCTTTCAACTGTCGCAGGGGCTGGCCGGGGAGGCATATCGGGTGATCGGGTGTCGGTCGCACGCCACGAAATCCCCCCAGGCAAGTGCGCGCTTATGGTAGATGCGGGGACGCTCGATTCGACACGGTCGAACGAACTTTTGCGATATGGCAGCGATTTCGGACCGCGCTGAATGGCGGAAATCTGTCGCTGATAACTTTCGTTTAAACGAGGGTTAATTCGCCTGACCTGTCTGTGCTGATGACTCACCTTTTCCGGGAGTATCGTGCGGAGATTCGGACCCGACGTTTGGTGGGCGTCCCGCGCCGTGAGAACATGCGTCGCAGTTGCCGCATGCGGCGGCACTATCTCTCCGGAAGCCTTCGTGTCTGCCACGTTACCTGCGTCGAGTCCGCGTCGGGCCGTTGCCTACGCATTGAGCGCAGCCCTGCTCCTGCCCATGGTCGACGGTCTGGTCAAGCTGCTCGTTCAGAGCTATCCGGTGGTGGTCGTTGCATGGGCGCGATTCGCCATCATGACCGTGATTCTCGGGGTCGTGATGTACGTGCGATTGGGCAGCGGCGCGTTTCGTCCGCAAGCCTTCGGCGTCCAGTTCGTGCGCGCTTCGTCTGCGGTGCTGGCCACCGGCTTGTTCTATGCGGGCCTGCAGAGGCTTCCTCTTGGCGAGAGTACGGCCATCATGTGCCTTGCGCCGGCACTGGCGGCGGCCATCGCGCATCTCTGGCTGGGCGAAAGGGCCCGTCCGCTGCAGTGGTCGGGCATTCTGATCAGCCTTGCTGGCGCGCTGATGGTGGCGCGGCCAGGCAGTGAATTGTTCACGCCGCTGATCATCCTGCCGCTGGTGGCATCGCTGGCCTTCGCGACCTTCATCCTGGCGTCGCGCCTGGCAGGCTCGCGTGATGATCCGCGCACCACAACCTTCTGGACATCGCTCGGCGGGTTTCTGCTGTTCAGCCTGGCGTTGCCGTTCTCCTGGGAACACACAACGGTGACCCCCGACTGGGCCTTGTTTGTCTGCGTTGGCGCGCTTGGGGCGCTCGGTCAGCTGGCCACGGCGTTGGCCTATCGGCATGGCCAGACCGCGGTGGTTGCGCCAATCGGTTACACCAGCCTGATCGTTGCGGCGATGCTCGGTGTGGTGTTCTTTCAGCACATCATGACCGTGCTCGCGGGGCTCGGCATGGTCATGATCGGCATCGGCGGAATCCTGGTCATTCGCGGCCCGCTCATGTCCACCAACACCGATACGCGACCGCGCAGCCGCGCTGTCTGATCCATCGCTGCGGCGTCCTGCCTGACGCCGCTCGAAGCGCGATTACAGCGGGATTTCGCAGGGCCCAGGCATGGCCGGCAGATGTTGATCGACCGGCGGTCGATGCCGATCGACGAGCGGCGCGGCGGGTCTGGCTTTCGTGACTTTTTCCGCTATAGTGGCTGCGGACGGCGCCCTGAGTGCCGCCCCGACCGGATGTCGGCCTTGGCCGTGCGAACCACCGGCGGATGCTAGGAGCCATGCAGATGCACGTACCGGACGATCGCCTTTGGGAAGGCGTCGACGATCCGGGCGATCGCTTGTTCGCCCAACCCGTCGACCCACCGCAGCGGCGCGGATTCGCGCCTCCTTTGTTGGCAGGCCTGGCCGCCGCCGTGTTGTTCGCCTTTGCCGTCGGATTCTTTCTGGTGCCTTCGTCGAGCGTCGGAGATCCCGCCGAAACCCGCACTCGCTGGAACGGCACGGTGAGGGTGGAGTCGCCTGTTCAGCGGCTGGCGCCGACCACCGCGGTGCTCACGGATTCGGCCATGATCGGCATACGCCCCGAGCCAGGCAGGGAATCCGACCCGGTCTTGGCGCCCGCAGGCGCTGCGGCGACGATGCCCGGCGAGTCGGCCGCGCCGGTCGCGCTCGTGCAGCCGTCTCAAGCGCAAGGCGGGAGTGGCACCGGGATCGTCGGTGTCACGCCGGCGGCCGCTGTCGGCGCGGCCAATCCGCAGTCGTTGCCTGTGGGCGCGAGTCAGGTCAAGGTGATCAAGCCCGACCCCGTCGCCGCAAGAGTGCAGGCACTGCTCAACGGCTTCGGTTATCAGGCCGGGCCGGCAGACGGATTGGCCGGACCGATGACATGGTCGGCGATCGAGCAGTTCCGACTCGACCGCGGCCTGGCGCTCGATACGCCGTTGACGCTGGCGCTTGTCGATCAGTTGGAGGCGGCTCGCGAGCAGGGCTGGCGACCACCACTGGCCGCCGATGTCGGACCATTCGCGAGCAAAACCGAAAGCGCCGCTGTGCCAGGCGAACCGGTTCCCGACCGCACGCTGCAACGCGTGCCGGGATTGCGCGCGATGGCACCGCCCGAGCGGCATGTGCTCGAGCGTTGGTGCACGAGCGGACGCAATGCTGCCGACCTCGAGGGCTACTACCGGTGTCTGAGCGAGACCTTGCAACAGTTGGCTGCAGAGCCCGCATTGCCGGAACTGGCGGGTTTCGATGCGAACAGGCTCGAAGTCATGCGCAAGGATTGCCAGCACGGCCCTCATGCCACGGAGCCGAATGCCTACTTCGAGTGCTTGCGTCGGGCCATTGCCACGTTGTCCCCCGTGGACGCCGATGCCACGCAGACCCCGATCGGCGCGCCGCGCACGGTGGCGCCGGTGATGCTCGGAGAGCGTTCGGGCTGAGGCAGGCGGGGAGTCGCCCCTCAGATGCCGAGGTAGCGGTGCTGCAGTTCGGCGTCTGCCGACAGCGCCTGCGAGTCACCGCGCCAGACGACGCGCCCTTTCTCGAGAATCGTATGATGGTCGGCCAGCTCGAGCAGGTCGGACAGGTTCTTATCGATCACCAGGATCGAGAGACCCTCGGCCTTCAAGGCGGCCAGTCCGGACCAGATCTCGTTGCGCACCAACGGCGCCAGGCCCTCAGTGGCTTCATCGAGGATCAGCAGCTTCGGATTGGTGAGCAATGCGCGTCCGATCGCCAGCATCTGTTGCTCACCACCGGATAGCAGATTACCCATCGAGCGGCGGCGATTGGCCAGTGTCGGGAAGAACGCATAGACCCGCTCCAGGGTCCAGGGGCGCTCGCCGCCGAAGCCTGCGCGCGCGGCGACGAGGAGATTCTCCTCGGCGCTGAGATTCGGGAAGATCTGCCTTCCCTCGGGGACCAGGCCAAGGCCTGCACGTGCGATCCGGTGTGATGCCATGCCGCTCAGGCGTTGCTCCTCGAAGCTGATCTCGCCGGCGGCCGCGCGCACGATACCGGTGATCGCGTGCACGGTCGTGGTCTTGCCCATGCCATTGCGTCCGAGCAGCGTGGCGACTTCGCCGGGTTTGATCTCGAACGAGACATCGAACACCGCCTGGCTGGCTCCGTAGAACACCTGCAGCCCCTGGACGCGCAGCATCAGGCCGCCTCCTCACCGAGATAGGCCTGCTTCACTGCTTCATCGGCACGAATCTGATCGGGCGTGCCGCAGGCGATCAGCGCACCGGAAACCAGCACCGAAATGCGATCCGCCAGCGCGAATACGGCGTCCATGTCATGCTCGACGAGCAACATGGATTTTTCGCCTTTCAGGCCGGTGAGCAGGTCGACCATGCGCTGGGATTCTTCCTGGCTCATGCCGGCCATGGGCTCATCGAGCAACAGCAACGAGGGCTCGGTGGCCAGTGCCATCGCGATCTCCAGTTGCCGCCGTTCGCCATGTGAGAGCGCCTGTGCGAGTTCGGCGGCTCTGGCCAGCAGGCCCACCTGCTCGAGACAAGCCGCGGCGCGGCTGCGCAGACCCTGTTCTGCACGCGCCGCACGCCAGAAGCGATAAGAGTGACCATCATGGGCCTGCACCGCCAGTGCGACATTGTCCAGCACCGACAGATTCATGAACACCGAGGTGATCTGGAACGAGCGTGCCAGCCCCGCATGCGAGCGCCGATGGGCACTGTCACGCGTGATGTCGCGCCCATTGAAGCGGATCCGGCCGGCATCGGGCGCCAGCGCGCCAGACAATTGCGCGATCAGCGTGGTCTTGCCGGCACCGTTGGGGCCGATGATCGCGTGGCACTCGCCGCGCAGTACCTCGAGAGACACATTCTGGGTGGCGAGAACACCGCCGAAGCCCTTGCGCAGGTTTTCGATGGCGAGAACGGCTTCGCTCATCATCGTTCTCCGTTGCCGTAGAGCAGCCGGATCAGGCCGCCCTTGGCGAACAGGACGGTCAGAACGAGCAGCACACCGAACGGCAGATGCCAGTAGACCGACCATTCATCGAGCCAGGCCTGCAACGCGGCCGTGCCTTCCCCGCACTCGACCATCAGGCAGAGGATGCCGGCGGCACCAGAGAGGATCTCTTCGAGGAGCAGGAACAGAGCCGCCCCGAGCACGGGGCCGAACAGGGTCGCGGTGCCGCCGAGAATCACCATGAAGATCAGTTCGCCCGAGCGGGTCCAGTCCATCATCTCCGGTGAAATGAAACTGGTGAAGTTGCCGAGCAGGGCGCCGGCAAATGCGCACATTGCTCCGGAAATGACATAGGCGACCAGCCTGTAGCCGTAGACATCGAAGCCGATCGCGCTCATGCGCTGTTCATTGTCCTTGCCGCCCTGCAACACCATTCCGAAGCGCGAGTTCACGAACCTGTGAACCAGGTACAGGATGACCAGCAAACAGACGAAGCAGAACAGGAACAGATTGAGATTTTCATCGAGTCCGACAAACGGCAGCTCGCTGCGTGAGTAAATGACCAGCCCGTCATCGCCGCCGTATTCCTCGATCGAGACGATCCCGAAATAGACCATCTGCGCGAACGCCATCGTGATCATGATGAAGTGAATACCGCGGGTTCGCAGAGACACGGCTCCGGTCAGCAGCGCAAACAGCGCACCGGCCAGCATCGCGATGCCCAGATGTACGAAGCCGTTGTTGACATCGTAATAGGCCGGGATACCCACCGCGTAGGCGCCGATGCCGATGAACGCCGCGTGGCCGAAGCTCACCAGACCGCCGAAGCCGAGGATGAAATTCAGGGTGACCGCCGCGATTGCCAGCACGACGATGCGCGTGGAGAAATCCAGCCAGAACGGTTGTTCGCCGAAATGCGCCGCCAAGGGCAACAGCAGCAAGAGGGCGAGCAAAATCGTGTTGACGATCTTCTGCCGGCCCGTGCGGCCGAGGAAGTTCGGTCGCTCGATCAGTTCGGAGGGCGTGTTCATCGTACCTTGGGCGGAAAAAGACCCTGCGGGCGGAACACCAGGATCAGCGCCATCATGATGTAGATCAGCATGGCCGAGACGGCGGGCGCGGAGTTCTCGGCAGCGTCGGCGCTCATGAACAGGCTGAACAGATCATCGAGATAGGAACGTCCCAGCGTGTCGATGAAACCGATCAGCATGGCCGCCACGAATGCGCCCTTGATCGAGCCCAGGCCACCGACGATGATGACGACGAAGGCCGTGATGATGATGGCATTGCCCATACCGATAGACGCCTCGGTAATCGGTGAGATCAGCATGCCGGCGATGCCGGCCAGGGTGGCACCCAGCGCGAAGACCAGCGCGAACAGCAGCTTGATGTCCACCCCGAGCGCTGCGATCATCGTGCGGTTGGATGCGCCCGCGCGGATCCGCATGCCCAGCCGGGTGTGATTGACCAGCAGATACAGGCCGAGAGCGATCACCAGGCCGGCACTGATGATCAACACGCGATAGGACGGAAAGAGCAGGCCGGCACCGAGCTCGATCTGACCGTCGAGCCAGTCTGGCAGGGGAATCGCGATGCCCTCGGGGCCCCAGATCATGTGCACCAGCGTGTCCATGCACAGGATCAGGCCGAAGGTCGCCAGCACATGGTCGAGGTGGTCGCGCTGATACAGGTGCCGGATCACCAGCATCTCTAGCAGCAGACCGACCAGCGCGGTCAATGGAATCGCGGCTACCAGCCCGATAAGGAAGGAACCACTCCAATGGGTGATCGTGGCGCACAGGTAGGCGCCGACCATGTAGAGCGAACCATGGGCCAGGTTGATGAAGTCCATGATGCCGAAGGTCAGTGTCAGGCCGGCCGCGAGCAAAAACAGCAGCACGCCCAGCTGCAGGCCGTTCAGCATCTGAATCAGCAACAGGGCAGTGTCATCCATGGATCTGGCTGTCCGAGTTGAACAACGGGCGAACGGTCTTACTGCGCCGTTCGCCCTTGTCGGTGACCGTCGTCGGGCTCATGGTTTGCCCGCGATGAGATCGAAAACGCCGGTCCGAGACATGCGCCGGACCGGCACTCCATACCCCCGGCCGGTCACTTCATCTTGCACTCGCTGGCAAAGCGATCCTGATGGTTCTCGTACACGGTGCGCACGGTCTTGGTGGTCCACATGCCATCGGCGTCGGCAACCACCTCGCGCAGATAGAAGTTCTGGATCGGGAAGTGGTTGTTGCCGTAGCTGTACTTGCCGCGAACCGATGGGTAGTCGGCGCTTTTCATCGCCTTGCGCATGCCGGCCTTGTCGTCGAGGTTGCCCTTGACCGATGCCACCGCATGCTTGATCAGCTGGATCGCGTCATAGGATTGGGCCGCATAGAACGATGGGTAGGTGCCGTACTTTTTCTTGAAATCGGTCACGAACTTCTTGTTCGCGGCGTTGTCGAGATCGGGCGACCACATCTGCGTCATGCGCGAACCGAGCACGCCCGCCATGTCGGCCTTCTGCAGGCGTGGCAGGGAGATCGCATCGACGGTGAACACCGTGTACAGCGGCAGGCTCTGCTGCAGACCCGCCTGCTGATATTGCTTGATGAACGCACCGCCGGCCGCGCCCGGGTAGAACACGAACAGACCCTCGGCCCCCGAGGCCTTGGCCTTGGCGAGTTCGGCGGAGAAGTCGAGCTGCGCATCCTTGCCCCATTTCGTGAGGTCTTTGCCGACGACCTTGCCCTTGAAGGTGCTTTCGACGCCGGCGGTCATGTCTTTGCCCGCCGCATAGTTGGGCGCCATCACGTAGAGCGATTTCACACCTTCCTGGTTCAGGACCTCGCCCATGGCCATCGGGGTCTGATCGTTCTGCCAGGAGGTGGCAAAGAAGTTCTCGTGACAGAGCTTGCCCGCGATCTGCGAAGGACCCGCATTGGCGCTGATCAGGAATGCGCCGGAATCGAGCGCCGATTTCTGGGCGGCCAGAAGCACATGCGACCAGATGAAGCCGGTGACGAACTGGACCTTGTCCTGCTTGACCAGTTTGTCGGTCTTTTGCTTGCCGGTTTCGGGCTTGAAGCCGTCGTCTTCGTAGATCAGTTCAACCGGCTTGCCGGCCATTGTGCCGCCGATGTGCTCCAGTGCGAGGTCGGCCGCATTTTTCATGTCCTGGCCGATCGCGCCGGCAGGTGTGGTCAGCGTGGTGACGAAACCGATCTTGACCGAATCGGCCGAGAATGCGGGCGCCGCGGCAAATGCACTCATGGAAAGCGCGAGCAAGGTCTTGCGCAGCATGAACTCCTCCTGATTGATGGCCCGGCTTCTTGCGCCGGTAGGCAACATTGTGCAAGTCGGCGGGGTATGGCGATGCATAAAACCGCTTGCTGAGCCCCGGATTCTACCAGCAGAGTGCTCACGAATGCGGGGGTGGGCGTAGTCGGCAGGGCGTCGGGCTACGATACGGGCCCGCTCGCCGACGAGCCATTCCGACCGCCATGAGTGCCCGCCAACCCGATCCGCCACATCAGGGCATCGTCCTGTTCTGCCACGGCGCGCGCCGCCCGTCCTGGCGCGAGCCGTTCGATGCCTTGCGCAACGAACTTGCCGCCAGGGTTCCCGGCGTGGCCGTGCGTCTGGCCTTTCTCGAGCTGATGCAGCCCGAACTGCCGGCGGTGTTCGAGGAACTCCATGCGCTTGGCGCGCACCGATTGCTGGTGGTTCCGGTCTTTCTCGCGCCTGGAGCCCATACGCGGAGGATCTGCCGCGCCTGATCGCGCAGGCGTGTGAACGCTGGCCCGAGCTTCGCGTCGAGACTCGCGATACCCTGACCGAAGACGCCGTGATGCGCGCGGCCATCATCCGCTGGATTACCGAACCATGACCGAACCCCAGGCCCAGGCACTCGCAGCAGAGCACCGGATGTGCGAGCAACGTTGTTTCGATGATTTTTGTATCGGTGAGCGTTTCGTGCTCCCGTCGCGAACCATGACCGAGGCCTTGTTCGCGGCTTTCCAGCTGGCCAGTGGCGACAACCACCCGATTCACTACGATGTCGAGTTCTGTCGCGCACGCGGCATGCCGCACATGCTCGCCCACGGCTTTCAGGTGCTGATCCAGACGGCTGCCGGCGCCGGGCTCTTTCCGCACATGGTGGAAGATTCGCTGAAGGGCTTTCTGTCGCAGGAGAGCGAATTCCTCGCCCCGGTCTATGTGGGCGACACGCTCTATCCGGTACTCATCATCGATGAATGCACGCCCGGGCGTACCACGGGCGTGATCGGCATGCGCAGCGAAGTGCGTAACCAGCGCCATCAGTTGGTGATGACCGGACGCCAGCGCTATTTGCTGCGTCGCCGAGACGGCCAGGCCACGACGCCGGCGCAGTAAGCTGCCCCCGAGACGCCCGGCGCTGCGCCCCGGTACACGCTGGCGCACCTGCGCACCGACGCGGTGGCGAGCATGGCCTTCGAACGGCGGGCGGCCAGGCGATTGCCTGGCCGCGTGAGCACCGGCTAGATCAACGCATGACGCCAAGCGCGCGTACGGTCTGCATGTTCAGGTAGGCGTCGACCGGCAGATCATTCGCCCGCTGGTAGGCATTGACGGCGGCCATCGTACGCTTGGCGATCACACCGTCGACCGGGCCGGGGTCATAGCCGGCATCGGCCAGCGCACGTTGGATCGCGCGCACACGATCACGGGTCATGTTCGTTTCGCAAAGGATCTCCCGCCATTCGACGCGTCCGGGGCTGACCAGTTCGCGGCGCTCGACCGCGCTCGTCTGTGCGGGGATCGCGACCCGGATCTCGCGTGCCGGCTCGGCCAGACGGTTGACCTGAACGGTCTTGAACTCTGCCGGGACTTCGATCGGCCGGGCTTGCGCCGGTTGCACCATGACCTGCTTGCGCACGGTGCGATAAACAGCCGGCACGATCTCCTCACGGACCTGCTCGGGCGTGACCTCGACGGTCTTCGTGACCGTGTCGTAAATCGCCGGAACCTCGACCAGGCACATGATCTCGCCGGTGGTGGCATCGATCTTCTGGATCGGGCCCTTGCCTTTGCGCCAGGTGGTGTAGGCGGCCTTGACCAGCACCTTTTCCTGCACCTGCTTGGTGACCGCGGGCACCGTGACCAGCCGCGTGCTCTCGGGGGTCACCAGTACCCGCTCCTCGACCCACTCGAATTTCGCAGGTACGAGCTCGTAGCGGATGTCGGCAGGCTTCACCAGGACGCGCTCGGTCACTTGTTCGAATCGCGCCGGCACCGTATCCAGGCGGGTGGTGGCTTCGCGCACGATGAGATTCTCGGTGACCGAACGGTAGGTCGGTTCAATGAACACCTTGGCGTAGCATTCGCCCGGCTTGGCGTCGGGCGGCATCAGGTCATCACCTTCGCTGGCGGGGGCACGCCCGTCGGCGGCGGCATCGGCGGCCGCACGGGTTTCGGCGCCCGATGACATTTTCGTGCCGGCCTGAGGGGCCATGGCGGTCTGCTCGACGCCTGGCGCCGGCATGGGCTGGCTGACGATGTTTCGCGTTCGCGAGGCCGGGAGTTCTGGTGCCTTTGCGGCTTCCGGCGTCGTGCTTGCGCTCGTGTTGGGCTGCTCGTTCTGGGTGGCAGCGTTGGCGGCCCTTCGGTTGAGCTCGGCGGCACGTGCGAGGATCTCCTCGCTGGTCGGGGTCGAACTGCAGCCGGCCGCGATCATGGTGGCGACAATGGCAAGCAGGCGGGGGGCAGAGCCCACGTGGGGGTGGCAGGACATGGATTTCTCCCGAGGCAATGACTCCGCCGTTGCTCCGACAGGCCGGCGCACTTCAGGGCGGGGGGTTAGCGGCAATGATGCCTGTTGCCCCGCGCCCTCGGTGTGCACAACCTATAATTCGCGGCCTCGATATCTGACAATTTTGGGGATATCGTGATCGAGTTCACGGTCCGCTCGGGCCGCACGAAAGCGTTGGCGGCCTCGACAGCGGCCACAGGAGACTGAATTGCTGGATATCTTGATTCGCGCGGGGCAGGTGGTCGATGGCACCGGCGCCGAACCCCGGGTTGCCGATGTCGGCATCGCCGGCGGCCGGATCGTGGCGGTCGGACAGGATCTGGGATCGGCCAGACGTGTCATATCGGCCGACGGATCGCTGGTCACCCCCGGATGGGTCGATATCCATACGCACTATGATGGCCAGGCCACCTGGGATCCGAGCATGTCACCGTCTTCCTGGCATGGCGTGACCACGGCGGTGTTCGGTAATTGCGGAGTCGGATTCGCACCGGTGCGCCCGGGTAGCGAGCGCTACCTGATCAACCTGATGGAAGGTGTCGAGGACATCCCCGAGAGCGTGCTCTGCGAGGGCATCGACTTTCGCTGGGAAAGTTTCGGCCAGTATCTCGACGTGCTTGCCGAGACCCCGCGCGCGATGGATATCGGCGCGCAGGTGCCGCATGCCGCCTTGCGCTTTTATGTCATGGGCGAGCGCGGCGCCGATCATCACCAGACACCCGATGCCGCCGAGATCGAACACATGGGCGCCTTGCTCGAACAGGCGCTGTATGACGGCGCGCTGGGCTTCACCACCTCGCGTACAGTCAAGCATCGGGCCGCCGATGGTCGGCCCACACCGAGCCTGAGTGCGGCCGAGCCTGAACTCGCCGGTCTCGCCCGCGCGATGCGGCGCGCTGGCAGGGGGGTCATCGAGGTCAATTCCGGATTTTGGCGCCGGTGACTTCGGGCTGCTGCGGCAGGCGGCCGAGCTTGCCGCACGTCCCCTGTCGATCCTGCTGGTCCAGGTGGACAATGCACCAGGGCTGTGGGCCGAGACCCTGGCGGGTGTCGACCAGGCCGTGGCCGATGGCCTGCCGTTCACGGCGCAGGTCGGCTCACGTGCGATCGGTGTGCTCATGACCTTGCGCGGAACCGTGCATCCGTTCACCACGCATCCGCTTTGGAAGACGTTGCTCGAGCGCGGCGAGGATGCCGCGATCGCCGCTTTGCAGGCCGATCCGTCGCTGCGTGCCAGGCTGGTGGCCGAGCGTCCCGATGACGCGCACGCGAAATGGATGAACCGGGCGGTGGAGCGCACGTTCGAGCTGGGCGAGCCGATGGACCTGGAACCAGAGCCGGCGCGTTCGGTGGCGAACCTCGCGCGTCAGGCCGGGCGCGATCCCTTCGCGTTCATGCTCGATCTGCTGCTGGCCGAAGACGGCAGGGCGATCCTGCTGCATCCGTTCGAGAATTATCACTCGGGCGATCTGAGCGCGGTGGAGGCCATGCTGCGCAATCCGAACACGGTGTGCGGCGTGGCCGATGGCGGTGCGCATGTCGGTCTGATTTGTGATGCCAGCTCACCGACCACCTTGCTTTCGCACTGGGCGCGCGACCGCCGTCGGGGGCCGCGACTGCCGTTGCCCTTGCTGGTGCACAAACAGACGCAGGCAACCGCACGCTGCTATGGCCTGATGGATCGCGGCGTGATCGCGCCCGGCTACCGTGCCGACATCAACATCATCGACTTCGACCGCCTCGGGGTGGGGCGGCCGTGGATGGCCCATGATCTGCCCGCCGGCGGGCGGCGGCTGTTGCAGCGGTCGACCGGATACCGGCACACCTTCGTCGCCGGCATCGAGGTTCGCAGTGACGATGAAGACACCGGCGCGCGCCCGGGGCGCCTGCTGCGCGGCGCTCAGTCTCTGCCGTCTGCTGCCTGAAGCGGGCGACGACGATGGCCCTGGGCGCCACGGTACACCGGCTGCGACTCGACGTCGCCGACATCGATCGCGCTGTCTATGATCAGCACGTACTGACCGTTGCGCGCCATCCCTCCGAAACCGAAGAGCGGATGATGATCCGGGTGCTGGCTTTCGCCATGTATGCGGATCCTTCCCTGCAATTCGGCCGCGGGCTGTCCACCGATGACGAACCCGATCTCTGGCTGCACTCGGACGATGGGCAGCTGCGCAGCTGGATTGACGTCGGGCTCCCGGAGGAGCGGCGTCTTCGTCGTGCCAGCGGGCGGGCGCAGCGCGTAGTCGTCATCGCCTTTGGTGGCAACCGGGTGGATGTCTGGTGGCAGCGCAATCGCGCCGCGATGACGCAACTGGCGAGCCTGACGGTGTGGTCTGTGCCGCCCGAAGAGTCGGCGCAGCTGACCGCGCTGGCCTCGCGTTCCATGCGCCTGTCGGTCACGCTCCAGGAGGGGTCGTTGCTGTTCAGCGACGGCGAACGCACTGCCGAGCTCAGTCCGAGACGTCTGCACCCTGGCGCTTCATGATCGCTGATCATCTCGGCCGCACGGGTTCCCTTCAGCGCGCCCAGCTCAGATGACGGGGACCCCGGCGCCGGTAGGGCATCGTCGTGTGGTCGGCATGGCCGTGCCGATCATGCTCTCGAATCTCTCGGTGCCGCTGGTCGGCTTGGTCGATACGGCCGTCATGGGGCGTCTGCCCGGGGCCGCACAGATCGGCGCGGTCGCGCTCGGGGCGACCGTGTTCAGCTTCCTGTTCTGGGGCTTCGGGTTCTTACGGATGGGCACCACCGGGCTGGTCGCCCAGGCCCTTGGCGCCGGCAGGGCACAGGCGCTGCGCGGATTGTTGTTGCAGCTTGGCGCCAGCGCGTTGCTGTTGGGCTTGGCGATCGTCTTGCTGCAGCGGCCGATCGGTGCGCTCGCCCAATGGGCGTTGCCGGCCGGGCCCGACGTTCAGGGCGCGCTCGCTGCCTACTACGGGGTCCGGGTCTGGAGCGCGCCTGCGGTGTTGGCCAACTATGTGCTGATGGGCGTGTTGGTCGGCCTGCAGCGCACGGGGCTCGCGCTGGTCGCGCAACTCACGTTGAATCTGGCCAATGCGGCGCTGAGCCTCTGGTTCGTCCTCGGGCTCGACGGCGGAATCGTCGGCGTGGCCTGGGCGAGCGTGCTTGCCGAGCTGTTGGCCGTCGGTGTCGGCCTGATCGCCGCGCTGGTCGCGTTGCGGCCGTGGCCCGCGCGCTGGCCCTGGGCCAGCCTGCGCGATATGAGCGGCTATCGTCGATTGTTCCGGATCAATGGCGACATCTTCCTGCGCACATTCTTTCTGACCTTTGGTTTTGCCTGGTTCAATGCGCGCAGCGCGGCGCAGGGCGAATGGATACTGGCGGCCAACGCGGTACTGATGCAACTCATCAATGTGCTCGCCTATGGTCTGGACGGCTTCTCGCACGCGGCGGAAGCGCTGGTCGGCCATGCCCGCGGCGCCGGGCAGCGCGCCAATTTTCGGGCGGCCGTGCGCATCGCCGGGCTCTGGGCGTTCGCACTGGCGCTTGTGTTCGTATGGATCTACTGGCTCGCCGGTGAGCGGCTGGTGTTCGCCCTGACCATCGATGAACGGGTGCGCGCCACCGCGCTTGACTATCTGCCCTGGGTCTGGGTGGCACCGGTGATCACGGTGTGGTGCTTTCTGCTCGACGGCATCTACATCGGGATCCTGCGCACCACGGCGATGCGCAATGCCACGCTGGTGGCGACCCTGGTGTTGCTGGCCGTGAGCTGGCCGGCGATGGCCTGGTTCGCCAACCATGGTCTGTGGGGGGCGCTGATGGTCTTCTATGCGGCCCGGGCGATCACCTTGGCGGTCGGTTTGTGGCGCTGGCCTTTGCAGTGGGAGCCGCTGCCATGAGCTGGTCGACTGCGCGGTTCAGAGCATTGAGGAGACGACATTGAAGCTACTTGACCGGATGGCCTATGTCACCGGCGCTGCCTCGGGTAACGGTGCCGCGATCGCACGCCTGTTCGCCAGCGAGGGGGCGCTGGTGGCGGTGGCCGATGTCCAGACCGAAGCCGCCGAGCAGGTGGCCGCCTCGATTCGCGACAGCGGCGGGCGGGCGATCGCGATTGCCCACGATGTCGGCGATGAGAAGGCCTGGGCCGCAGGGGTGGACCGGGCGATCGCCGAACTCGGGCCGTTGCGCATCATGGTGAACAATGCCGGTATCGCCAGTGCCGGTGCAGCGTTCGAGGACGAAACCCTGGAGAACTGGCGGCGGGTTCAGCGTATCAATCTCGACGGTGTCTTCCTCGGGTGTCGTGAGGCGGTGCGCCGGATGAAGGCCGGCGCACCGGCCAGTACGGTTCTGTTCCTGGCCAGTGACGATGCCAGCTTCCTGACCGGCAGCGAGCTGGTGGTCGACGGCGGCTATACCGCGCATTGAGCAAGCGGAGCACGCCCGCGGGCCGCGCTCCGGGCGATCCTGGTCATCGTCTGGCGATGATCGGTCGTGGGCCTGGTCAGGCGCGGGCCGCGCTCTCCAGACGTTTCACCCCGAAGACCAGGGCGATGGTCACCGCGCTGAGCATGGTCAGGCCGGCGTCGAAGCCTCCGGTCAGGTCATAGAGCGCGCCCAGGCTCAACGGGCCGAGCACACCGCCGACCTCGGCCGCCGAGAAGAACAGGCCGGCCGCCGTTCCTGCCCGTGCCGGGCCGATATCGGGTAGCTCCACGAGCGTCAGGATCAACACCGTCATCAGTGCCGAGCGCGCGATACCTTGCATCAACAAGCCGGCGAACAGCGGCAGTGGCGCCTGAAAATGCAGCAGCAAGGACGCGGCGAACGCGGCGACACTCAAGATCAGCAGGATGCGAAAGCGCCTGCCGGGTGTGGCCAGGCGCGGGATCAGCAATGATCCGGCAATGCCGACGATGGTCGGGATCGACGCCCAGTAGCCGGCGAGTGTGGCGCTCATGCCTTCGTGGCGAAGCATTTCTGGCAGCCAGTTGTTCAGCCCGTGGTTGAACATGAACACGCCCACGCTCATCAACATCACCAACCGAACCGCCGGCGAACGCAGTAACTGGCGCACGGTCGTTGGCGCCTGCGCCGGGCCGCCGGCCGCGGCCTGTCGTCCATGCTGGCGGGCGCGCCGGCTGCCGGCCAGCAGCCACCAGAGCAGCCCGGCCAGCATGGCCACACCGGCCCAGGCGAACAACACATGGCGCCACTGCTGATCGAATGCCGGCAGCAGAACCGAGTGGGTGAGGGTGAGCGAGATCACGCCACCCACGGACGGGCCGGTCAGATAGACCCCCATCGCGAAGCCTCGCTCCTGTCCGGTGAACCAGTGTGCGATCACCTTGGGCGCGCCGGCAGAGACGATCGGCCCGCCCAGACCGAACAGCATGACCGCGAACAACAGGCTGGCATAGTCGAAGGCCATGGCCCTTCCGAGCGCCGAAGCCGCGATGATCGCGGCCGCCAGGGTCAGTGCAGCGCGCACTCCCAGGCGGTCCAGCAGCAGACCACAGGGTACGGCGGAGACGATATACACCAGTTGCCAGGCGCCGAGGATGCTGCCCATCGCGGCATGGCTGAGCCCCAGTTCGGACTGGATCTGGCCGGCTCAGCGGTGCCAGGCTGGTGGTCACCAGGCCGAATGCGGCATAGATGAGCCATACCCCGGCGAGGATCAACCAACGCAGGCGATCGGTGGCCTCGTCGGGGGTTGCGCGCGCGGGTGACATATCGGGGTGCCGTGCTATGAGTGGGTCGGAGTGCCGGCAGTGCGCGCAGCCGTTTCACCCGGCTTCCTGTGGTCGAGGGCGCAAGCAGGGCGTGGTGAATGCGATCGGGGGCAATGAGGCAGACCGATATATTAGGGGTCAGGCCGTGCGGCGAGCAGAGCCTGTCGCATCCGATACCCGATCTGCCGCTATGATCCGCCGATCGGGCCGGCCGCTGACATGTCCGACACCCATGCGAGGCGTCCGTCGTGCCCGCATCGGCCGGTCGGAGGCGCCGCCTGTGCTGCCCTTGCCCGTGCCCTTGCCCGCGCCGTATTCAACAAGCTGATATGGGACAACCGATTCGATGAAAGCGTTTTACGATCCCGCTCAGGCGGCTCATGATCCGAAGTTCTTCCTGATCCGCGGAGAGCCGCGCGCCAATGTCGAGCAGCCCGAGCGCGCCCAACGGCTGCTGCAGGGGCTTGCCGGTCTGGGTATCCGGCCAGCCTCGCCCGGCGACTTCGGCCGTGCGCCCCTGGCCGCGATTCACACGCCCGAGTACCTGACCTTCCTCGAAACCGGTTGGCAGCGCTGGCGCGAACTCGAGGGTGCGTCAGCGGAGATCATTCCGAACACGCACCCGGTGCGCTATCCGGGAACCTATCCCACCGGCATTCTGGGCCAGGCGGGCTGGCATCAGGCCGATACCGCATGCCCGATCGGCGAGCACACCTGGCGCTCGGCCTGCGCATCGGCGAACACCGCAATCGCCGCCGCCGAGGCGATTCTCGATGGCGAACCCCATGCCTATGCGCTTTGCCGCCCACCCGGCCATCATGCCTATGCGGATCTCGCCGGCGGCTTCTGTTATCTGAACAATGTGGCGATTGCCGCCCAGCGACTGCGCTCACGCCATGAGCGCATTGCGATTCTGGATGTCGATGTGCATCACGGCAATGGCACGCAGGGAATCTTCTGGCACCGGCGGGACGTGCTGACGATCTCCACGCATTGCGATCCGCAGACGTTATATCCGTTCAGCTATGGTCATGTCGGCGAGCGCGGAGCGGGCGAGGGCGAGGGCTTCAATGTCAACATCCCCCTGCCGCGGGGCAGCGGCGATGATGCGCTTTTGCAGGCGCTGCCGCGGGCGGCGGCGCTGATCGAAGCATTCGCCCCTGGCGTGCTGGTGGTCGCGCTCGGTCTCGACACCTCCGAGGAAGATCCCCTGCAGGGCATGAAGGTCACCACGCCGGGCTTCGAGCGGCTGGGGCGCTTCATCGGCCGGCTTGGTCTGCCTACGCTCTATGTGCAGGAGGGTGGCTATCTGTCGCCCAGCCTGGGCGCGAATCTCGCCTCCTTCCTGACCGGAGTCATGGACCGATGAGCCTCGTTCTCGATCCCTTGCCCGCGGCGGTCCTGCCGGCGGGTGTGCGCGCGCGTCATCAGAACAATGGCAATGGCCTGGAGATGCATCTGCTCGAGGCCGGATGGGAGCAGCCGGGGCGCCCCTTGCTGCTGTTGCTGCATGGCTTTCCGGAACTGGCCTACAGCTGGCGCTCGGTGATGCCCGCACTGGCGCAGGCCGGCTATCACGTGGTTGCGCCGGACCAGCGCGGCTATGGACGAACCACCGGTTGGGTCGCCGACTATGACGGCGATCTGAGCTCGTTTCGCATGATCAATCTGGTTCGCGATGCGCTGGGGCTGGTCTGGGCGCTCGGCCACACAGAGGTGGCGGCCGTGGTCGGCCATGACTTCGGTTCGACCGTCGCGGGCTGGTGCTCGATCATCCGGCCCGATGTCTTTCGTCGTGTGGTGTTGATGAGCGCCCCGTTTTCGGGGCCGCCGCCGCGCCCGGTCGTTGCCAGTGCCGGCGAGCGCGGCGGGCGTCCGCTGGCCGAGAAGGCGGCCGACGTACATGCGGCCCTGGCGCGCCTGGCGCGCCCGCGAAAGCACTATCAGTGGTACTACAGCACGCGCGCCGCCAACGAAGACATGTGGCACAGCCCGCAGGGAATGCGCGATTTCCTGCGCGCGTATTTTCATATGAAGAGCGCCGACTGGGAGGCCAACCGCCCGTATCGCCTGTCCGGCTGGGATGCCGAGGCGCTCGCCCAGATGCCCACTTACTACATCATGGATCTCGATCGGAATATGGCGCAGACCGTGGCCGACGATCTGCCCGCAGCGAGTGCGATCGCGGCCAACCGCTGGCTGCCCGAGTCGGCGATGGATGTCTATGTGGATGAGTATCGCCGCAACGGGTTTCAGGGCGGGCTGCAGTGGTACCGCTGCCAGACGGGCTCGCAGTTCACGGCCGAGGCGCAGCTGTTTGCCGGGCGCACGATCGATGTACCCGCCATGTTCGTGGCCGGTGAGGCCGACTGGGGCGTCTATCAGAAGCCGGGTGATATCGAGCATCTGCAGGGCGCGCTGTCGCGCGACTGGCGCGGCACTCATCTGGTGCCCGGAGCCGGTCACTGGGTTCAGCAGGAGCAGCCGCAGGCGGTGATCGAGAAGCTGCTGACTTTCCTGGCCGGAGACGCTTGAATGACGGGGCAGAGGCCGGCGCAGACGCTCGATGACCTGCTGCGCGAGAACCCGGATGCGCCGGCGCTACGCAATGAGGCCGGCACCGTGAGTCGCGGCGAGTTGCGGGCCGCGGCGGCGGCGATGGCGGGCGAGCTGTCGGCGCTCGGTCTCGAATCCGGTGATGCGATCGGCATCTGGCTGCCCGAGGGGCCCGCCTGGATTCAGGTGCTGCTGGCCGCCGCGCGCCTGGATCTGTTTCTGGTGCCCCTGTCGACCCGCTACACCGAGCGCGAGGCTACCCATGCGCTGTCCGTGGCGCAGGCGCGCGCGATCATCACCACGGCAAGCTTTCTCGGTATCGACTTCGCTGACATGACCGCTGCGCTGCGCCGCAGGATGCCGCGGATCGAACACACGCTGTTCATCGCCGATCCCCGCCGCCTGCATCGGCCCGATGGTTTGGTTGCCGATGTCGAGCCCGATGCCGACACGGCCGCGCGCAACGATCCGCCGCTGGCCTGCTTCAGCACCTCGGGAACCACCGGCCTGCCGAAACTGGCCCCGCACGGTCAGGCCAGCATCGCGCGCCACGCCGTGGCGGCTGCCCGGGCATTCGATCTGCGAGCGGACGACCAGATGCTCTGCGCGTTGCCCTTCTACGGGGTCTTCGGTTTCATGACGGTTCTGAGCGCGCTGGCTGCGGGCGCCAGCTGCCGCGTGCAACCGGTATTCGATGCCGGCCAGGCCCTGGGTGCGTTCACCGACGGGGTGACACATTTCATCGGCGCCGATGCCATGTACGACGCCATCTTCGAGGCCCCCGATGCCTGCTTCCCGAAGTTCCGCCGCGGCGGCATCGCGGATTTCGTCGGCCGGGCCGCGCACTGGGTGCCGGTGCTCGAGCAACGGCTGGGCGCGCGCATCAGCGGCTTGTACGGATCCTCCGAATGCTATGCGCTGATGGCGGTTCGCGATCCGCAGGCACCGGCGGCCGAGCGCGCCAGGAGCGGCGGCCGGGTGGTGGATCCAGAGATCGAGATCAGCGTGCGCGATCCGCGCACCGATGCTGCCTGCGCGATCGGCGAGGCGGGCGAACTCTGGCTGCGCGGCCCCAATGTGATGCCGGGCTATGTCAACAATCCGCAGGCCAGCGAACGTGCGTTTGACGAACAAGGCTGGTTCCGCACGGGCGATCTGTGTTCGCTCGATAGCGCGGATACCTTCACCTACTATGCGCGGCTCGGTGATGGCCTGCGCCTGCGTGGCTATCTGGTGGATCCGGCCGAGATCGAGCGCTGGCTCTGCGAGCACCCGGGCATCGCGGCCGCCCAGGTGGTTGGCGTGCATCGCACCGGCGAGGGCGACCGCGCCGTCGCCTTCGTGCTTCCGGCCGAAGGCGTGCAGGCCGATCCACCGGCCTGGGACGCGCATTGTCGTCAGGGGCTGGCGCCCTTCAAACGCCCGAGTCGGATTGTCGCGGTCGAGGCCTTTCCGGTGATATATGGGCCCAACGGCACGAAGATTCAGAAGGCCGTGTTACGCGAGCAGGCGGCAGCCTTGCTGGCCGCGACCGATCGAAGTCGCGCCCGGGCCGCTGATTCCCCTGGCCGCGGCCCCGGCTCAAGGCACCACCTTGCCCGGGTTGAGCCGCCCGTGCGGATCGAGCGTGCGTTTGATGTCGCGCATCAGATCGACCGCGACCGGATCGCGCACCCGGCCCAGCGCATGGCGTTTGGACGAGCCGATCCCGTGCTCGGCGGCAATGCTGCCGTTCAGATCCATGGCCAGGTCCTCGAGTGCTCGTACCAGTGCCGGCCAATGGGCGGTGAATTCCGCCGCCGGCATCGACTCCGGGCGCCATACATTGAAATGGATGTTGCCATCGCCAATGTGGCCGAACGGCACCGCGCGCACCGGCCACGATGGCATCGACGAGCACCGCGCCGCGCGCGACGAACTCGGGGATCGCCGAGCAGGGCACTGACTGGTCGTTCTTCAGGCTGGAGGGATCGCCGACGGCGGCCAGCGCGATGCCCTCGCGGATCTTCCACAGACGCCGGCGTTGATCGTCGCTCTCGGCGATCACCGCATCGGTCGCCAGGCCCTCGTCGACCGCCTCGGCCAAGGCCTCTTCCAGTGCCTCGCGCAGCGCGAAGTGCCTCGACGAGGTCTCCGCCTCGATCAGGATCTGCCAGGCATGCTGTTCGGCGAACGGGCGTTGCGTCTCGCCGATCGCCTGCAGGCTCAGCGTCATGCCCAGTGCCGGGATCATTTCGCAGGCGGTGATCACCTCGCCGAGTCGTTCGCGCAGGAAGGCCAGCAGGCCGACGGCCTGAGCGACCGCGGGAACGGCCACCAGCGCGGTTTCCCGGCGCAGGGCGCGGGGAAAGAGTTTGAGAACGGCCGCGGTGATAACGCCCAACGTGCCCTCGGACCCGAGAAACAACTGTTTCAGGTCATAGCCGGCGTTGTCCTTGCGAAGGCCGCGCAGCGCATCGAGGACGCGACCGTCCGGCAGCACGACCTCGAGACCGAGGACCAGATCACGCGCCATACCGAAGCGCAGCACCGCATTGCCACCGGCATTGGTGGACAGGCAGCCACCGATCTGTGCGCTGCCTTCGCCGCCGTGGGAGAGCGGAAAGAGCCGGTTCGATTGCTCGGCCTGTTGCTGGACCTGGGCCAGGATGCAACCGGCCTCGACCGTCATCGTGTTGTTGAGCAGATCGATCTCGCGCACCCGGTTCATGCGCTCCAGGGAGATCAGCACCTGTGCGCCACTTTCATCGGTCATGCTGCCGCCGCAAAAGCCGGTATTGCCACCGATCGGCACCACGACTGCCCCGGCGTACGCGCATTCCTGCATCGCCGCTGCCAGCTCGGCGGTGCTGGACGGGCGCAGGAGAATGCCGGGAGCCGCATGCTTCGATCTGAGGATGTCGTGGCGGAAGCGATCATCGATCGCCCCACCGATCTGCAGGGCTGGTTCGGGCAGAATGCGCTGAAGTTTCTGGGCCAGGGCGCTGATGTCGGTCATCCGGGTTCTCGGTAGGCGGGATGGAACGCTCCGGCTCACGTCACCTTTGACGGCAACACCGGGTGATGCATGAGATTGCACCACAGTTCCATGCGGGTGATCATGGGCTCAGTGAGTGGCTGAGGATGTCCCCGCGGCCCCATGTTCGGCACGGGCCTCGGACAGCGCGGCCTCGATGGCCGCACGCAGCCGCTCGGCAATGAGCCCGATCTCTTCGCTGCCGATGATGTAGGGCGGCGCCAGCAGAACATGGTCGCCCGAGCGGCCGTCGACTGTGCCGCCCATCGGGTAGACCATCAGACCGCGCTCGAACGCGGCGCGCTTGATCCGGGCATGGGTGGACCATGCATGCGGCAGCGGCGAGTTGCTGTCGCGATCGGCGACCAGTTCGACACCGACGAACAGGCCGCGGCCACGGATCTGGCCGATCTGCGGATGCTCGCCCAGGCTGGCCTGCAAGGCGGCCCGTAACTCGTCACCGCGACGCAGCACCTGGGCGAGCAGATTGGCCCGTTCTATTTCGCCGACCACCGCGAGCGCGGCGGCCGCGGCCACCGGATGTCCGAGATAGGTGTGCCCGTGCTGGAAGGCGCCCGAGCCGGCCGCGATGGTGTCGTGAATTTTCGCCGAACAGAGCATTGCGCCGATCGGTTGATAACCGCCCCCAAGGCCCTTGGCGATGCAGACGATGTCGGGTGCGATGCCCTCGGCCTCGCAGGCGAACAGGGTTCCGGTGCGCCCCATGCCGCACATGACCTCGTCCAGGATCAACAGGACACCGTATTGGTCGCAGATCTCGCGGATGCGGCGAAAGTAGCCGGCCTCGGCCGCCACCGCACCCAGCGTGGCGCCGACGACCGGCTCGGCGATGAAGGCGGCCACCTGATCCGGGCCGACCGAGAGCAGCAGCGTTTCCAACTGGTTGGCGACCCGTTGGCCGTAGGCCTGTGGCGTTTCACCGGGCTGGCCCTCGCGCCAGTAAAAGCATGGGTCGATGTGCAGCATGGCATCGGACAGCAGCGGGGCGAAAGGGGCCTTGCGAAGTGCATTGCCGCCGGCGGCCAGCGCGCCGAGCGTGTTGCCGTGATAGCTCTGACGTCGGGCGACGATATGCCGGCGCTGCGGCTCGCCGCGCTCCAGGTGATACTGGCGGGCCAGCTTGACCGCGGCCTCGACGGCTTCCGAACCACCACTGACCAGCAACACGCGGTCGATCCCCTGCGGCGCACGCTCGATGAGCCAGTCGGCCAGCGCCTCGGCGGGCTCGCTGCTGAAGAAACTGGTGTGCGCATAGGCAAGCCGACCGGCCTGGCGCGCGATCGCCTCGCGCACCGCCGGATGGCCGTGACCCAGGCAGGAGACCGCGGCGCCGCCGCAGGCATCGAGGAATCGGCGGCCGTCGCCGGCCGTCAGCCAGACGCCCTCGCCATGCTCGGCGATCGGCATCGGGGCATTGCAGCGGCGGTGAAAAAGGTGCGACATATCGGCGTCCGTTTGAAGAGCTGTTTCAACGTATGCTATTGACTGAAACACGTGTTTCAGATGGCGCAGAGGCATCGGTGTCGAAAATTCCTGACGCGCGCCCCGATCGCGGGGCCACACTCCCGGGCGAGGGTCTGCAGCGGCGTCTTGTCGATGCCGCCGGGCGGCTCAGTCCGCGCCTGCGCGCGCTTGCGGAGCGACTGCTGAGCCATCCCGAAGATGTCGCCACCGCTACCTTGCGTGAGCTGGCCGAGCGGTGGCAGGTTGCACCCGCCAGCCTGTCGCGCCTGGCGCGCGCCCTGGGCTATGACCGCTACGAAGGTTTGCGCGAAGACTGTCGCCGCGAGGTTGCGCTGCGCGAACGGGTCTTTGCCGGGCGCGCCCGTGCGGTGCAGTCACAGCGACGCGGGCGCGGCGCGGGCGGGATGCTTGCGCGCCACGCCCAGGCGGCCATGGTCAATGCCGCGGCCCTGCCGGAGCGCATTGCCGAGAGCGAACTGCAGCACGCAGCGCGTCGTCTGGTGCAGGCGCGGCGCGTGGTGCTGGTCGGGGCGCTGAGTTCGGCGGCCCTGATCGACTATCTTGCCTACATGGGCACGCTGGTGTTCGGGCATTGGCAGGTGGCGGGCCGGGGCGGCTCGCCGCTGGCGGCGGGCATCGCCGAGCTGAGCGGCCGCGATCTCGTCCTGCTGGTTTCGATGCGGCCCTATGCCCAGGCCTCGGTCGATGCGGCGCGGCAGGCGCACGCCGCCGGCGTGCCGTTGATCGTACTGACCGATCTGCCCACGGCGCCGGTTGCCGACCTCGCCGATCAGGTCTTCTGCCTGCCCGCCGACGGTCCGCACTTTCTGAGCTCGCACGTGGCCACCCTGGTGTTGTTCGAGGCGTTGATCGCCGCCGCGATCGCGCTGCGCGGCGGTGGCGCGCTGGCCCATATCGAACGTCTCGAAAAGGCCTATCACGAGGCCGGTATCTACTGGACGGGTCGCTGAGCGTGGCTACGCGGCGGGCGCCCTCTGTGTGCGCTCGCGATGGCCGGTTATCATCGGATCACGCGGTAAGCGCCAAAGCTGATCCGCGCCTCGAGCGGTTGGTGCCTGCTTGCAGCGGCACCCGTCATCCACCCCGGTTTCGTACCCGGAACACTTGCGGTTTTCACCCGATGGCCCCGACCCGCCTGACCACCTGGCTGCTGAATATCGGCCATGCGCTCGACCATATGTTCCTGCTGATCTTTGCAGCCGGCGTTTCGCGCATTGCGGCCGACTTCGGTTTTGCCCGCTGGGAAGATCTGATGCCGTACGGGGCAGGCGCGTTTCTGATGTTCGGCCTGGGCTCGGTGCCGGCCGGCCGTCTCGGCGACCTCTGGGGGCGTCGGGCGATGATGCTGGTGTTCTATTTCGGGATGGCGCTCAGTTGCCTGCTCGCTGCGCTGACCCAGAACGCCTGGCAACTGGCCGGGGCACTGATCCTGCTGGGCACGTTTTCAGCCATCTATCACCCGGTGGGTATTCCCATGCTGGTGGCCGGCGCCCGCAGACCTGGCGCCACTCTGGGCATCAGCGGGCTGGCCGGCAATCTCGGGATCGCCCTGGCCGCCCTGGTGTCCGGTTATCTGATCGAGATCGGCGGCTGGCGCCTGGCGTTTGCCGTGCCAGGGGGCGTTGCGCTGCTGCTCGGTGCCTGGTTCGCCTGGGCTGTGCCCGCGGAGACCGAGGCGCCGGCTCGGCGCAAGCCCACCATGCCCGAGGTGCCACGCAGCATTCTGATGCGCGTCTTCTTCGTGATCACGGCGACCGCGATCACCGGCAGTCTGTTGTTCAATTTCACCACCAACGGCAATGGGGAGCTGCTGCGTGAGCGCTTTGCCGGCATCGTCGAAGATCCTTCCCAGTTGGGGATTCTGCTGGCGCTCGTCTATACCGTCGGGGCCTGTTCACAGGTGATCGTGGGCCGCATGATCGATCGCTTCCCGATCCGCCGGCTCTATCTGGGCGTTCTGCTGCTGCAGGCCCCGGCGTTCCTGCTGGCGGCGCAGGCCAGTGGATGGTGGTTCCTGTTGATGGCCACCGCCTATATGGTTTCGGTGTTCGCCGCGATCCCGTTCACCGACGCACTGATCGTGCGCTTCGTCGATGATCGCATGCGCTCGCGCGTATCCGGCATGCGTCTGGCGGTGTCGTTCGGCGTCAGTTCGCTGGCGGTCTGGATGCTCGGGCCGGTGGTCAAGGCGGCAGGCTTCAACAGCCTGTTGCTGTCCATGGCCGCGATCGCGGCGCTGACCTGGCTGTTCGCATTTCAGCTGCCGCGCGCGGATCTGTCCGGCGCCGGCAACCTGGCGCAGGTCTGAGGCTGGCGTCTGGCACGGTCGCAGGCCGGCGCTGCCGATACGGAACAGAGGAGACCAGCGTGTCAGCCCAAGCTCCCGATATGCTGATGCAGTTGTTCGACGCGGCGATCGAAGCGGTCTCGCCCGCGCATTGTCTGCCGCCCGCGTTGCCCGAACCCGTGCGCGGACGGACCGTGGTGATCGGCGCCGGCAAAGGCTCGGCCGAAATGGCCCGTGTGCTCGAGGCGCACTGGCCCGCGCAGGCGCGGGATCGCCTGAGCGGCCTGGTCGTGACCCGCTATGACCATGGCGCGCCCTGCGAACGGATCGAGGTGATCGAGGCCGCCCATCCGGTTCCGGATCAGGCCGGACTGATGGCGGCGGGGCGCATCCGCGCGATGGTGTCCGACCTCGGTTCGGATGACCAGGTGATCTGTCTGTTATCGGGCGGGGGATCGGCACTGCTCAGCGAACCGTTGCCAGGGCTGAGCCTGGCTGACAAGCAGGCCGTGAACCGCGAACTATTGCGCTGCGGGGCGAACATCACGGAGATGAACTGCGTGCGCAAGCACCTGTCTGCGATCAAGGGGGGCAGACTGGGGCTGGCCTGCGGCCAGGCGCGGTTGCTCACGCTGATCATCTCCGATATTCCCGGCGATGATCCCGCGGTGACCGCCAGCGGACCGACTCTGCCCGATCCCAGCAACTGTGCCGATGCGCTCGAGATCATCGATCGTTATCAGATCCCGATCTCGGAATCGATCCGACGCATGCTCGAGTCGGGTGACGCCGAGACACCGAAGGCCAGCGATTTCGAAGGCCGGGATCATCGTACGATCATCCTGGCACGCGCGCAGGATGCGCTCAGTGCCGCGGCCGACAAGGCCATCGCGCTCGGGCTGGCACCGGTGGTGCTGTCCGACCGGCTCGAGGGCGAGGCGCGCGAGCTGGCCGTTGCGCTCGGTCACATGTGCCGGCGCGGCCTCGATGGCGCGGCCCATCCGCCGTTTGCACGTGGCACGGTGCTGCTCTCCGGCGGCGAGACCACGGTCACAGTGCGAGGGCAGGGGCGTGGCGGGCGCAATGCCGAGTTCATGCTGGCGCTCGCGATGGCACTCGAGGGCACGGACGCCATGGGCCTGGCCGTCGATACCGACGGCATCGACGGCTCCGAGGACAATGCCGGTTGCCGCTTCGACCCGGAATCGCTCGCGCGGATGCGCGCGGCCGGGCTCGACCCCCGCGCTCTGCTGGCCGACAACGATGCCTACAGCGCGTTCCAGGCGGCCGGCGGGCTGATCATGACGGGCCCGACCCGCACGAACGTGAATGATTTTCGTGCCATCGTGTTGCCGGCACAGTGAATAGCAGGCGCTCGCGCTGTTCTGCCGCGCGCGCGCGACGGGGATTTGCTGCCGTGCCCGGCCGTGGGCGGTGGTCGCGATGAGCAGGCGGCTCTGGATCCTGATCATCGCGCTCGGTATCGGCCAGATTGTGTCCTGGGGGCCGCTGTTCTATTCGATGGCGGTGCTCTGGCCGCGGGTCAGCGAAGACCTCGGTGTCTCGCGCCTGGTGCTGTTTGCCGTGGTCTCGCTGGCACTACTGCTCAACGGACTGGTGGCACCCGCCGCCGGGCGCGCAATCGATCGCTTCGGCGGGCGCATCGTCATGTCGATCGGCTCGCTGCTTTCCGGACTAGGGCTGGCGATCGTGGCCATCGCGACCGATCCCTATGTCTATGCGCTGGGCTGGGCCATCGGTGGCGTGGCGATGTCGATGGTCCTCTATGATCCGGCGTTTGCCACGCTCAGCCAGCATAGCGGCGATTCGCATCGTCGTGCGCTGACCGCAGTCACTTTGATCGGCGGCTTTGCGAGCACGGTTTTCTGGCCACTGACCGGCGCCTTGCTGGCCGGCTTCGACTGGCGAGGCACATTCTGGTTGTTTGCGCTTGCCCAGTGGCTGATCTGCCTGCCTCTGCATGGGCTGGTGATTCCCAGGCGCCCGCCGCTGGCCACGGCGGACAAGGAACCGGGCCAGAGTCGCGAGGCGCGCGCCAGCCCGGAGCAACTGCGAACCTTTCACTGGCTGGCGGCGGCGTTTGCGCTGCATGCCTTCATGATGTCGGTGCTGGCCGTCAACCTGCTGACCCTGCTTCAGGCCCGGGGCCTGACGCTGGCCGATGCGGTCACGGTCGGTGCGGTGATGGGGCCGTTGCAGGTGGCAGGCCGCCTGGTGGACATGTTTTCCGGCGGCAGGATCCCCGCGCGCTGGCTCGGTGCCGCTGCGCTCGGGGCCGATACGATCGCGATGCTCATGCTGGGCCAGGGCGAACTCGGGGTGGCGATGGCGATGTTCATCGTCGGGCTCTACGGTGCCGGAAACGGCCTGGTCACGATTGCCAAGGGCATGAGCGTGGCCGATATCTTCGGGCGCGAACACTACGGCCAATGGCTCGGTCGTCTGGCGCGCTGGGTGTATTCGTCATACGCGGTCGCGCCGCTGGCATTCGCGATGTTGTTCCGCCTCGGGCTGACCGACTTGAATGCCTCCTGGCTGTTGTTCGGATTCTCGGCGGCCGCTTTCGTCTGTTATCTGGCGGCCACCCGGGCGCCACGCGGGCCGATCGACAAGGCCCCGACCTGAGGCTGTGGCCGCAACTTCAGCGGCGTCGAAGCCGCAACGAATTGCGTGGACCGGCGCCCATGCCAGAATAATGCCGACTTGCGGAGGATGACCATCCATGGAGACCATTACCAGGCGCCTGGCGGCTCGCTTTGGCGCCGAACTCGATGAATCCGATCTGCGGCTGAACGCGGTCGTCGAGCAACTCCTCGCGCACCGCTCGGTGCGCGCGTTTCGCGCCGATCCGCTGCCCGAGCATGCGCTTCCCACCATGGTGGCGGCCGCGCAGTCAGCGGCGACCTCGTCCAATCTTCAGGCTTACAGCATCATCGCGGTGCAGGATGCGGCCCGCAAGGAGCGGCTGAGCAAGCTGGCCGGCGATCAGCGGCACATCCGAGACTGCCCGTTGTTCCTGCTCTGGGTGGCCGACCTGTCCCGCCTGGATCGCGTCGCGGCGCGGCTTGGCGAGGAATCCGGTGCGAATCCGTATCTCGAAATGTTCATCGTGGCGATTATCGATGCTGCGCTGGCCGCACAGAACGCGGTCATCGCGGCCGAATCGATGGGCCTCGGAACGGTCTATATCGGCGGCATGCGCAATCAGCCACAGGCCGCGGCGGCCGAGCTGGGCCTGCCCGAGCGAGCATTCGTTGCCTTCGGCCTTTGTGTGGGCTGGCCGGATGCGGCTCGCCCTGCCTCGATCAAACCCCGCCTGGCGCCCACCTCCATCCTGCATCATGAGCGCTATGGGGCCGGCGAGAGCGAGGCGGTCGGCATCGCCACATTCGATGAGCGTATGCGTGTGTTCCAGCATGAGCAATCGATGGCGGAACTCGGATGGGCCGCGCAGGCGGCGGCGCGGGTGGCCGGCCCGGGCACGCTGTCCGGGCGTGACCGCCTGCGCGAGGCGTTGCTGGCGCTCGGCTTCGAGTTGCGCTGACGCCGGTTGCGCGTTTCGCTGGTCCTGCTCGTTGGCATGGCAGTCATCGCGCGCTATCACCGCCATGAGTGGGCGCCGGGGCGCCCGGATGCCTGGGCGTAGGGGCGCAGGGCGCAGGGGCGCAGGACGTAGGGGCGCAGGACGTAGGGGCGCAGGACGTAGGGGCGCAGGACGGGGCGACGGTCTGCGCGGGCTGTCGCTCGCGAGGCTGTCGCTCGCGAGGCTGTCGCTCGCGCGGCGGTGGCCCGCGAGGCGGTGGCCATCGGCCGGGCGAACGCCTGGCGCGTTGTCTTGACCACCCGGCAGCCCGCCGTCTGCCCCGTTCTCGCGATAGGCTATTGAACGGTGTTCACGCCGGAGCAGGCGAGCGTCATTCGCCTGCGGATGCCGGCTGGCACGCATCACTTCGATGTCCCTCGCATCCACCAGGCGGATGCCGCTGCTCGACAGGAGCCCGAATGAAACTGCGACTCGCGATTCCTCTGTTTGCACTAGTCTGCATCGCGCATGCACCGGCGCATGCCTGGCAGCTCTATCTGCACGGTGGTCTGCCATCTCTGGGTATCGGCGTGGCACAGCCGGTTAGTGACAAGGTCGTGGTGCGCGCGGACTTCGCCAGCACCGGCAGCCTGACCGAGCGCCGCCGTGAAGAGGGCATCGACTACGACGCCCGTGCGCGGATCGAGCGTTTCGCCCTGCTGGCCGACATGTATCCGGGCGCGGGCAATTTCCGACTCACCGGCGGGCTGACCTTCAATGACACCTCGATCCGGCTGGCCGCGGTGCCCACGGGCGGTACGCTGAACATCGGCGGCCAGACGTTTCCGGTGACGGCCAACGACCGCTTCGATGTGGCCATCGATTTTCCCCGGGTAACGCCGTATCTGGGCGTGGGCTGGGGCAGCCGGCGGACCGACCCGGGCTGGTTCTTCACCGCGGATCTCGGGGTGTCGATTGGTCGCGCCCGGCTGTCCAGCCAGGTCAGCGGGCAACTGGCCAGCGCTCCTGGCATCGATGCTGCGGTGGATAGCGAACTGGCCGAACTGCGAGACGGTGTCGGCAAGGTGCGCGCGATTCCCCAGTTCCTGTTCGGGGTCGGCTACCGGTTCTGACCGGGTATCCGCCCGCGCATACTCGCGATCTCCAAGGCCCACGCCAACATGTCACTGTACGCCGCGCCACCAGACCTGGAGCTCGCTGTCTGGAGCCGGATGCCCGATGAATTCCGGCGCGCCGATTCGCGCAGCGAATGGGGCCGGGCCAACCGGCCCGGGGAATCGCTGGCATGCTTCATCGAGGGGCCGGTTTTCGATCGCGAAGGCCATTTGTGGATCACCGACATCCCGTTCGGGCGGCTGTTCCGGATATCGCCGCAAGGGCAGTGGACGCTGGTCGTCGAATACGACGGCTGGCCCAACGGCCTGGCGATTCATCCCGACGGCCGCGTCTTCATTGCTGATTATCGTCATGGGATCATGGTCCACGAGCCCGGCAGCGGCCAGGTTCTCAGCGTGATCTCGAACCGCTATTCCGAGCACTTCCGCGGCTGCAACGATCTGATCTTCGATTCCCAAGGCCGCCTGTATTTCACAGATCAGGGTCAGAGCGGCCTGCACATGCCCAATGGCCGTGTGTATCGCTATGACCTGGAACTCGAGCGCCTCGATTGTCTGATCGATACCGGGCCGAGCCCGAACGGGCTGGTGTTGAATCGTGATGAATCGGCGCTTCTGGTGGCGATGACCCGTGGCAACTGCGTCTGGCGCCTGCCGCTGATGCCCGATGGCGGGGTGTCCAAGGTGGGCCTGTTCATCCAGTTATCGGGGGGGCTCGGTGGCCCGGACGGCCTGGCCATGTCGGATGCCGGCTCGCTGGTCGTGGCCCATGTGGGCAACGGCTGCGCCTGGATGTTCGACGCCCTTGGCGAACCCCGGCTGCGCTTGCGCAGCACCGTGGGCCTGGCGGTCACCAATGCCACCTTCGGCGGGCCGCAGGGCGCCTCCTTGTTCGTGACGGAGTCGCTCAGTGGCTCGATTCTGACGGCGCACGCGCAGAGCCTCGCCGGCCTCTGAAGGCGGCTCAGACCGCGCGGTTGAACCATCTCAGAGACAGGCCGGCCGAGATCAGCAGCAGTATCAGCGCCAGGGCCGAGACCAACCCGGTGATCTCGACCTCGCGGGTTTCGACAGTCAGCCGCAGGCTCAGCTCATCATAGACCTGCCGCAGATCGAGCGCATCGTCGGCGAGATACAGCTCGCCCAGCGTGATGTCGGCAACCTCTTGCAGGGTTTCCTGGTCCAGCCGTACGCGCATCGACCAGCCGTCGCGTTTCAGCACCATGCCCTCGGCTGTCCCGAAGCCCACCGGAAACACGCGTACCCCCAGCGCGGCCGCGATCCTGGCAGATTCGATCGGATCGGAACCGGCATTCGTCTGACCGTCGGTGAGCAGCACGATCGCCGCCCATTGGGCGCTGCCGGGTTCCACCGCCATAGACTCGGGCACAGCGGGACGCAGATCGTCGGCATCGCCATCGAGCGCCGATCCGCGCTCGCGTGCGCGGGGCTCGCGGGTGTCCTCGGCGCTGAGTACCCTCGGAGAGCGGGTCCGCATGTCGATGACGATGTCCGGGTAGAGGGCCTTCAGGCCCATCAGGATCGCACTGCCGACGGCCGTGCCAGGCTGGGTCTGGAGCTGGTCGATCGCGCGCTCGATGTCGACCCGGTCACGCGTGGGTGGCAGCACGACCGAAGCCGATGAGGCGAACGAGACGATGCTGACCCGCGTGTTCGAGGGCAGGCTGGCCACGAAGCTGTGGGCCGCACGCTGTGCGGCCTCCAGCCGGGTGGGCTGGATGTCGTCCGCCGCCATGCTGCCGGAGACATCGATGGCGAGAACGACGATCTCATTGGCCGTTGGCAGGCTCATGCGCGCGGTCGGGCGGGCAACCGAAAAGAGCATCGCCAGTAGCGCGAGCACCATCAACAGCAGTGGTAGCCGCTGGCGCGCGCGTTTGCGCGCGGGCGAGCCGGTGTGCATGCGTGCCAGCCCGCGCAGGGCGTCACCATCGGCGCGCCGACTGCGGTTCAGCCAGGCACGCAACGCGAGCGGCAGGGCAGCGAGCAGCAACAGCCAGAGGAGATCGGGCCAGAGGAAGGTCATGCGCGCCCGCCTCCGTGCCCGGCACCAGACTCGTGCGGGGGGCTCGCGCCCGCCGGCGGGCGGCCACCACGCAGGGCGGCCAGACGCAGCAGCGCGTCGACGAGATCATCGTCGGTGAGCAACTCCAGGACATCGACACCGGCCTGACGCCAGGCCTGCAGCAGTCCTGCCTCGCGGGCCTCAACCTGGGCCTCGTAGCGGCGCCGGAAACGGCGATCATGCGTGTCGACAAAGATCTGCTCGCCGGATTCGGCGTCTTGCAGCGTGATCAGGCCGAGGTCGGGCAGTGCGAGCTCCAGCGGATCGAGCACACGGATCGCGGTGACCGCATGACGACTGGACAGCCGCCCGAGGGCCGCGGTCCAGCCAGGCTCACTGATGAAGTCGGAGATCAGGATCACGATCGAGCGGCGGCGGATGGCGCCGCCGGCGCTTCGAGCAGTTCGGCCAGGCGCGTGCCAGGCGCGGTCATCGGCGCCGGATAGTCGAGCACGCGCTGCATCAGGGCCAGCAGATGGCGGCGCGAATTCCCGGGGCGCAGGTTATGATCGACGCGCCCTCCATAGAGCAGCGCGCCGATCGGATTGCTCTGGCGCTGGAACAGGCGGCCCAGCAGGCCGACCAGCTCGATGACCCGCATGCGTTTGCTGAGCTCACCCGAGCCGAAGTCCATGGACGGGCTGAGATCGAGCAGGAACCAGACTCCGGTTTCGCGATCTTCGTAGTACTCGCGCACGAAGGGGGTCTGCAGCCGCGCGGTGACGTTCCAGTCGATATGGCGGACATCATCGTGGTACTGATACTCGCGCAGGTCTGCCAGATCGAGCCCGCCGCCGCGAAACAGGCTGCGGTAATCGCCCTGGATCATGCCATCGAGGCGGCGCAGCACGCTCCACTCGAGGCGATGCAGGATCGCCTCGGGGCCGCGACGTTTCTCCGGCATCTCGGGCCCGCCGCGTCAGGCGCCCGCGCCCGCCCGCGGCGCGGCCACCTCGGGCACGGCAACCGCCTGCATCAGCTGGCGCACGATATGATCCGCATCGATGCCCTCGGCCAGCGCCTCGTAAGAGAGCACCAGCCGGTGGCGAAGCACGTCGGGCACGATGCCGGTCATGTCGTCGGGCAACACGTAGGAGCGGCCGCGCAGCAGCGCCATCGCGCGCGCCGCCTCCACCAGATGAATGCTCGCCCGCGGGCTGGCGCCAAAGCTCAGATAGGCCTGCAGGGCCTTCTGGCCGACCGTGGATGGGTCGCGGGTGGCGCCCACCAGACGCACCGCGTATTGAATCAGCGCAGGCTCCACGAAAACCTGCCGGCACTCGCGCTGCAACCTGCCCAGTTGTTCGGTATCGGCCACCGCGTGGACCTCGGGCGCCGGCCCGGTGACCCGCTCGACGATCACGAATTCTTCTTCCGGACTCGGGTAGCCGACCAGCACCTTCATCATGAAACGGTCGACCTGGGCTTCGGGCAGCGGATACGTGCCTTCGGTCTCGATCGGGTTCTGCGTGGCCATGACCAGGAAGGGCTCGGGCACGCGATGGCTGGTGCCGGCAATGGTGACCTGTCGCTCCTGCATGACCTCGAGCAGCGCGCTCTGAACCTTGGCGGGTGCCCGGTTGATTTCGTCGGCCAGCAGAAGATTCGTGAATACCGGCCCGAGCGCGGTCGTGAATTCGCTGTTCTTCTGATCGTAGATCCGGGTGCCGATCAGATCGGCCGGCACGAGATCGGGCGTGAACTGGATCCGTCCAAAACGCCCGCGGATGGATTCGGCCAGTGTCTTCACGGTCAGCGTCTTGGCCAGCCCGGGCACGCCCTCGACCAAAAGATGTCCCTGGGCAAGGATCGCCACCAGCACACGCTCGAGGAAGTGGTCCTGGCCGACCACCACCTTCTTCACCTCGTAGAGGATTTGTTCCATCAGGCCGGCGATGGCCTGCTTGTCGTGGTTCATGGCGCTCATGGGCCGGGGCGCTCCTTGGGTTGGGGCGGGAATCAGAAGGGTGAAGAGCCGGCGGCAGCGGCAGCGGACTCGATCGGCACCGCGAATCCGATGCCGACGAAGACCCGGTCTTCGGTGGGATTCAGGATGGCCGTGACAATACCCACCACACTGCCATCCATCGTGACCAGTGGCCCACCCGAGTTGCCGGGATTGGCGGCCGCATCGAACTGGATCAGATTCTGGAGCTTTTCGCGGCCCTGCTTGGATCGAAACTCGCGGTTCAGGCCGGAGACCACGCCCGAGGAGACCGATGGGCCGATCCCGAACGGGAATCCGACCGCGATCACCCGTTCGCCGGGCTGCAACTCGGTGCTTGGCTTGACCGTCGCCGCCTTCAGACCCTCGGGGACCGTGCGCGCCTGCAAGACCGCCAGATCCTGCTCGGGGCGCAGGCCGACGATGCGTGCGCGCGACTCGGAACCATCGGCGAAGGTGACCATGATTCGTTGCGCCCCGGTGACCACATGCAGATTGGTCAGGATCACGCCACTGTCGACGAGCACCACGCCGGTGCCGATGCCCGCGACATCCGGCACGCGCTCTTCGGCCGGTTCGGAGCCGCCTTTGTCTGCCGGCGCCTTTTCGCTGCGGGGCCCGGCCGGATCCTGGCCGCCGGGAGCTCCGGCAGATGGCTTGCGGCGCGCATTTGCCGACCCGCCCTGCGCTTCGTCATTCTCGCCGCGCACCATGACCACCGATCCGATCACCGCATTGAACGCGCGTGTCTCCTGGGCCGGCATCACCTGCTGCGAAAGCGTGTGCAGGACCGCGTCATCGATGTCGTCCTGGGTGGGCGCGGCCGGCTGGATCCGCCATTGGTCATAGGCCAGCAGCAAGGCGGCACTGAACAGCGCGGTGAATGCGACCAGCAGAGCGCGTTCGTGGCGCGACATCCAGGCACGCAGGCGCGGCAGGCGCTGGCGGCGCGGCTGCGGTTGGTCATCTCGATCCGCCGCCTGTGCCACGCCGGGCGGCGGATGAACCATCGCGCCGAAGGCGCCCGAGGTGTCTGCGGCTGCGCCGGCCGGTCGTGCCGCCGGGCGGCGTCGCGATGGGCTGTAGATCGGCGCGCGCTTCATGGCTGCTGCCCGCCCCGCCGTCAGCCCAACAGGGCCTGCGCACCCGGGTTGAGCTCGGCCCCCCGCGCCGATGCGCGCGCGGTCGCCTCACGGGCACCGATGCGTGCATACCATTCGCGCACATTCGGGAAGTCGTCAAGCGACACCCGGTGGCGCTCATGCCGCCAGACCCAGGGATAGATCGCCATGTCCGCCACCGAGTATTCATCGCCGGCCACGAATGGCCGTCCATCGAGGCGGGCGTTCAATACGCCATACAGACGCTGGCATTCGCGCGTATAGCGCTCGATGCCGTAGGGAACCTGTTCCTTGGCACCGAGAAAGTGATGCGCCTGGCCGGCCATCGGGCCGAGCCCGCCCATCTGCCACATCAGCCATTCATAGGCCTGGGTTCGTCCACGCACATCGCGGGGCAGGAAACGCCCGGATTTCTCGGCCAGATACAGAAGAATGGCGCCCGATTCGAACACCGAAATGGGCTCGCCGCCATCTGCCGGTGCATGGTCGACAATCGCCGGAATCTTGTTGTTGGGCGATACCGCAAGAAAGGCCGGCGCGAATTGCTCGTCTTTGCCGATGTTGATCGACTTGAGCTGGTACTGCGCACCGATTTCTTCGAGCATGAGCAACGGTTTGTAGCCGTTAGGGGTGGTCCAGAAGTAGACGTCGTACATGCTCGCGCTCCAGCAATCCTTGTTATCGACCCATCGGGATCCGGGGCCGGGCCGGTACAGAGACCGGTTTCGATGCAATGCTAACCGTATTCCGGCCGTGATCGGGCAGCTCCCCGCGGGCCGGGGGGCCAATCGGTCGCGGCCGCTTGCTCGCAGACCCGGGCCAGCGCCCGCGCCATGTGTTCGAGCAGGCGCGCGCCCTTGTCTGCACTGGCCACGCTGGCATTGCCACAGACTCCCTCGGGATGGAGGTCTTCGGCCATCCAACCGATGCCGACCGGCTTCTCGATTCCCAGCGGGCCGCCAGCGCTGGCCAGGGCCTGGCCATGGCTGACAAAGTCCGTGGCTCGCTCCATCCGCACCAGCTGCGGATGCAGATGCAGCAGCAACGAGGTTTCGACGTCGCCGCCATGCAACCCGAACTCCCGCTCCTGCGGATCGAACAGTCCTTCGGGCTTGCCCAGTGCACCGCTGTTGGCGCGCACCACGAGCAGACCGTGGGCAGCCCGCAGGCGCACCGCCGCCAGATCGACATGCGGCTTCTGCCCGCCGTGGGTGTTGAAGATGATCAGTTTGCGCAGACCGGCCGCGGCCACGCCGGCACCCACCTGCAACCACAGCTCGAGCAGGGTGCCGACGTCGCTGGACAGCGTGCCCGGGTGGTTCGTGTGCTCGAGGCTGTCGCCGATCTCGAGCGCGGGCAGCACCAGCACCCGCGCTGGCGGGCGCACGAGCGGCAACATGGCCCGTATCACACCGGCACTGATCAGGGCATCGGTTCCGAGTGGCAGGTGCGGGCCATGCTGCTCGATGGCCGAGACCGGCAGCAGGGCCACGCTGTCCGACGGATCGAGGGCTGCGACGTCGTCGCGCCCCAGGTGCTGCCAATAGGCATGCGGACTTGGCGCGATCATGGGGCTTTCTCCTGAGTGGTTGCCGCGGTCGATACCGGCGGATAGAGATGCATGAGGATATCGTCCAGCAGCGTGGTGAATGCGCTGGCCAGCGGCCCGGTAAGGCTGCCTCGGGCCTTGGCCCGAACATCATCCGGCGAGCCCTGATCGACGGTTTCGCTCTCTTCATAGCGCCGCCCACGGACCAGGACCTGCTCGAATGCCTGCCGGTGCCGCTGCAGGGCCTGTTCGACGATCGTGCCCCAGTGCGGCGGGTATTCGCCGCGAACCCATTGCCCGCGCCCGCGCCCGAAATGCGCCACAGCGAGATAGGTCAGGGCCAGTGTCTGCACCTTGCCCATCAATACCGGTCTGGACCACTCGATCGTGATTCCGCGGACACCCCGAAACAGATTGATACCGCGCGCCAGCCCGGCCGCGCCGAGCGCGCCGAGGATGCCACCGGCCAGCATGCCACCGCCAAGCGTGAGACCGCCCGTGGCCAGATCCGCCTTCAGACCGGCCAGGGCACCGGTCGCGACCCCGCCGACCACGGCCGCCTTGCCTTCGCTGAATTGTTCGTTGACCGTGAAGTGGCCCGCCACGCGGGTGATGATCTCGATCGATGCCTGGCCGGCCAGCGAATGCAGTTCGAGCAGGGCGCTGGTGGTGCGACGCAGGCCGCCATCCCAGCGCTGGGCGAGCGTCACCATGGCCTCGTCGCGCGCATCGCGCAGGGCCTTCATCGGCAGGCCCACCATCCCCCCGATATCGCGCAAGGTCTGCAGGGTACCGCCGCCTTCGAGCACGACGCGGTCGACCGCGGTCGCCGCGAGATTGTCGGCCAGCAGACGGCTGGCGCGGGAGAAGCGGCTGCGATGCACGGCCAGGCGCGCATGGCGCAGCCGCAGGGCCGATGGCTGTCGGGCCGCGTCGAGAGCATCGACCATCGCGGCCAGCAGATGGTCTTCCTGCACCCAGCAGCGCGCGAATGCGTCGAGCGCGAGCACCGAGCGCACCAGCGGGTAGCCTGCCAGGTGGGCGCGCCAGCGCCCGATCTCCGCGGCCTCTTGCTCGGCGGGTTGCGGCGAGCCAAGCTGATTGAGCAGCACGATGATCGGTTTCTGCGTCCAGGCGAGAATACGCATCTCGGCGTCGAGATAGGTGATGTCCTCGGGCACCTCGGAGGCGTTGATCAGATAGAGCACGAGATCCGACTGCTCGCGAACATGTTGCAGCGATTGCTGGCTCGACCAGAGCGCGCGCTCGGTGACCCGGTCCCAGACCTGATTGCGCAGCCACCCAAGCGCGCCATCGGCTTGTTCGAGGCGTCGAGCCAGCCGGATGCTGTCGCCAAAACCCGGCGTGTCCCAGAGCAGCAGGCGATCGCCTTCGGCGGTTTCCGCCAGCATGTGTGCATCGATGGTGTCGGTGACATGGGCCTGATCGCGAATCGTGCCGATGTCGCGATCGAGCAGCGTCCTTGCCAGTGTGGTCTTGCCAGCATTGGTATGCGACACCAGGCTCAGCGAAATCGTCTGTGCGCCGCTGCCGCTCACGCCGACCCCACCGGTCGAAACGTCTGCGCGTCCTGCGCGGGATCGCGCATCGGATCGGCGTCGATTGCCGGGTCGTCGGCCGGTTCGAGAAAGCGCGCAGTGCACCGGCCCTCGAGCATGCCGCGCCAGGCGGTGCGCCGTTGCTCGAGACGGGCCGCATCGGCGGGAAATCGCTCGCGAAAGCGCGTTTCGTCGATGACCACGACGGGGGACTCGGGCAGCGTCGCGCTCAGCATGTCGAGCAGGCGCCCATGGTGTTCGGCCTCCGGGGTGGCCGCCAGATTGAAAAGCACCAACAGGCGCTCGCCATCATCGAGTCGGGGCGGGGTGCGATCATCTTCGTCACCAAGGCGCCAGCCCTCGAGCAGGCGCAGGGTCGCGCCGTCCTGGTCAAGCGCGGCGCGCAGCAGAGCGGGTGTCGTGGCGGGCGGCGTGTACCCGTATGGCAATACCAGCCAGCGGCCGTGCAATGTGCCGGTGCGCGTGCCAGCCAAAAGGCGGCGGCGCGCGGCATCGTCCAATGGCCAGGGAAACTCGTGCGCGAGGGATCGAGCGCGGATCATCTGCCAGACGGCCATCAGCCCCCGTGGAAGGCCGATCGCGAGCATCAGCGTGATCGCGAACAGGTGAATCCAGCGAGCCGCATTCTCGCCGGCGCCGATCGAGAAATTCAGCGCGGCCAGAGCGGCCTCGTCGGGCAGTGCGATGCCGCTGATCGCCGCCGCCGGCCACAGCAGATGCCCGAGCAGCGCGCTTACCTGCGCGGCATCGAGAAATGTGCTTTCCCAGCCCGCGCGGTATTCGAGCGCCAGGCCCCGCCAATACAGGGACGCCACCATGCCGATCGCGAAGAGCGCGGCCGCGAGATGCAGCCAGGCCAGCGCGCGGGCCCGCGCCAGGGGCGCCGAGCGTTGCCGCCAGAGACGGCCGAATTCCTGGCGGATCACGGTCTCGGCCGATTTCTCGGCCGGGGTCTGCGCCGGCTCGAGCGGCGCCGACGCGCTGTCGCCGCGGGCCAGGGAGCGGCCCAGCAAGCGCAGCAACCAGGGCTCGGAGCGGCGAGCGGCGCGAACGACGTCTGCGGCCAGCAGCAGGTAGGTGAACAGGTTCCAGGCCAGCAGCATCAGAAACGGCGGCGAAAGCAGATTGAAGCGCTGACCGCCGGACAGAGCATCGGCCAGCAGACCGCCGGCCAGCCCGCACACCGCCAACAGAGGACCGGCACGGCGAGGCCAGACGCGGCGCTGCAGCAGAACCGGCCAGCGGCTGCCGCGTTCACTGAGGCGTTCAAGCATTCGTCGCGCACGGGCGGCGAGCCACCGCTCGGGCGGGCCCTCGGGCGACGAGATCTGCTCGATGCTCAGGCCGGTGTCCGCGCAGGCAGCCCGTGCGGCCCAGGCCCGGTCTGACGGCTGCCAGTCCGGTGGGTTGGCTTCATCCAGAACCTGCGCGAGAGCCACCTCACGGGCTTGTCCTTCAATCATTCGTCAGCCGTTTCGAAAGCCGGCGAGAGGGGCCACGAATCGTGACTTCTCGGTGGGCCACATGACAATCGCGCTCCATCGACAGGTAAACGGCCGAGGCGCCATCCGGGTGACACCGCGTCCGCAATCCGTATCGTGCCATGCACCCGGCTCCTGGACCCGGAACGATCCCATGCTGTGGTGATTTTCGCGTGTTCAGGCGGGCCGTTCGTCGGTGACCGGTGGAGCACGCGACCGCTGGTGCACTGGAAGTGGCAACTCATCCGCGAAGCGCCGATGAAGACGTGCGAGAGCCTGCAAATGCGCTCATGATGACCGCTAATGACAGCCAACACCGCGAGGACTGCCACGATGGATCTCGGCTTTCACGGCGACACCCTTTTGCATCGCGAACGGACGTTCGAACTCATCGATCAGCCATTGGAGATGTACTTCGAGCTGATCGGCAGCCGCCCGGACTTCGACCCAGGCGAGGAGCTTGGGCGCGGCTACACCGCTCAGTGGATGATCGACGACGGTTGGCTTTTCCTGGTGAACATGCAGGCCCGCTGGAGCGGGGCCGACGAGCTCTCGCTCAAAGATCTGTTCCCGTTTGCCGGACAGCGTGTCTTCGCTGCCTGGTATCACGGGCAGCTGCGCGCCTATCGACGCGACAAGCCGCTGCCGGATCTGAGCAATCCGGCCCGCCGGCCGCATCCTGATGTCACCTTGACGATCGAGCATGGCCGTATCGCCAGCGCCACCTTGATCGAGCGTTTCGGACACTCGCCCGACGCCCGCCAGGTGCGGCGCGCGACGCCGGCCGACGTGGTCTCGTTGGACGACTACCGTCGCGCGTCGGTGCATGCAGCCTTCGAAGATCTGATGATCTGAGCCGGTTTGGCCGCTGCACCGCTCAGCCGGTGCCGGCCCGCACCTCGGCGAGATCGTTCCAGACCTTCTGGTCGTGGATCAGCCCGTCGACCACGGTGAACCGGTCGACGAAGCGGATGCCTTCGAAGGGCGAGCCGTCGGGCCATTCGCCGAACAGCGTGCCATAGCACCAGACCACCGTCGCGCCATCGGCAAACACGCATTCGCTGCGCTCGACGATCTTACCGATGCGCCGGTAGCGGCTGGCCGCCCAGTCGACCAGCTCGGCGGGCCGGCGAAAGCTCACCGGCCCTGGAAACTCCATCACGAAGCCGTCGGCCAGTCGGCTGGCGGCCGCGCTCAGATCGCGCGCCTCCATCTCCGCCAGGTACCCGAGCACCACGGTCTGGGCATTCGCGATGGCTGGTCCGGGCCGGGCGCTGCGCCCGGCGCGCATGTAGCCGGCCGGGTCGACCTCGTGCAAGAACACGGTGACCGCGGCCGGATCAGCGGCGATCGTGGCCCGTACCGCATCCGTCAGACGTTTGGCCAGCAGTTCCCGGGTCTGTTCGTCATAGCCGCGGATCAGGTTCAGATGTAGTACTGGCATGGCGCTTCCTGGGCCCGCGTCACCGACCAGAGGGGCCGGTGGCACAGAGTGTTTATGATTCGGACTGCGCGTGCGCGTCGATGGCCGCGCAGCGTCGATGCGCCCGGTCCGGGGGTGGGCGCGATCACAACAGTGTAGCGACAGCCCGCGAACCCATGCCGCAACGATCTGATGCAGGATGCTCGCCCTGATGAGCGAGACCGACAGCCGAGCGCAGACGGCCGCTCCAAGACTGCAGCTTTCGGGGATCAGGCGGCAGTATCCCGCCGTACTGGCCAACGACGATGTCTCCTTGAGCCTGATGCCTGGCGCCATTCATGGCCTGATTGGCGAGAACGGCGCGGGCAAGTCGACATTGATGAAGATCGCCTATGGTCTGGAGCAACCCGACGCCGGCACCATCACCTGGGAGGGCAGACCGGTCCGGATCGCCAATCCTGGTGAGGCACGCGCGCTTGGCATCGGCATGGTGTTTCAGCATTTCTCGTTGCTGGAGTCGCTGAGCGTGCTCGAGAACGCGGCGCTGATGCTGCCCGGCGCCAGGCCGACCGCGGCCCTTCGCGATCGTATGCTCGCGCTCGCCGAGCGCTACGGGCTCGCGCTCGATCCGGGCCGTCATGTGGCCGATCTGACGGTCGGCGAGCGCCAGCGGGTGGAGATCGTGCGTGCGCTGATGCTCGAGCCGCGTCTGCTGATCCTGGATGAGCCGACTGCGGTGCTGACGCCGCAGGCTGTCCGTACGCTGTTCGACACCTTGCGGCGTCTGGCCGGCGAGGGCGTGAGCATCCTGCTGATCTCCCACAAGCTCGAAGAGGTGAGATCGCTGTGCGAGTACGCAACGGTCATGCGTGCGGGCAGGGTGGTCGCCCAATGCCAGCCCGCCCGGGAGTCGGTGGCCAGTCTGTCGCGCATGATGCTCGGTGAAACCCCGCAACGGGTACAACGACCCGCGGCCGCTCATGCCGACCGGGCCCGTGAGCGGCTGCTGCTCGAGGATGTGCACATGGTCGCGCGCGATCGCCATGAGCAGCCCTTGGATGTGCCCGAGCTGCTGGTGCGCGCGGGCGAGATCGTTGGCATTGCCGGCATCTCCGGCAATGGCCAGCATGTGCTGTTGGATGCGATCAGCGGCGAGCGTCGATTCGGCGCCGGCGACCAGGGCGAGATTCGCTTTGACGGGCAGTCGATTCAGACCCTCGGTGTGCGCGCGCGACGCAGGATGGGGCTCGCGGTGGTTCCGGAGGAGCGCCTCGGGCGCGCCGCCGTCCCAGCGCTGGGGCTGGATCGAAATGTGCTGCTCACGCACCAGAACCGGCAGACGATCACCCATGGGCTGTTGCAGCCGGGCGCGCTGGGTGCGATTGCCGCGGCGGTGGTCGAGCGCTTCGGCGTACGCACGCCCGGGGTACATGCCAGGGCGTCCAGCCTGTCCGGTGGCAATTTGCAGAAGTTCGTGATCGGGCGTGAGATCGCCCGTGAGCCGGAATTGCTGGTGCTCGCCCAGCCCACCTGGGGCGTCGATGTCGGCTCCGCGGCCCGCATTCATCAGGCGCTGATGGCCATGCGCGAGCGCGGCGCGGCGATCATTGTCATTTCCGAGGATCTCGAGAGGCTTTTCCTGCTCAGCGATGCGATGTACGTGATCGCCGCTGGCCGACTCTCGGCGCGCCTGCCGGCTGCCGAGGTGGATACCGAAACCCTCGGAAGGCTGATGGCAGGCGCTGGCGCCGCGAGTGTGGCGGCATGATGCCGCTGCGCCTGATTCCGCGCGCCGAGCCATCGCGAACGATGGCTGTTCTCGCGCCGCTGCTGGCGATCGGTTTGACGCTGTTGTTCGCGATGCTGTTGCTGTCTGCGCTCGGCAAGTCGCCGATCGACGGGGTGCGTGTGTTCTTCGTGGCGCCGATGCAGAATCTGCGGGGCTGGTCGGAAATCGGGCTGCGCATGACTCCGCTGCTGTTGTGTGCGCTGGGGCTGGCGCTGTGCTACCGATCCAACGTCTGGAACATCGGCGCCGAAGGTCAGCTCGTGATGGGCGGGATCGCCGCGGGCTCGGTGGCCTTGCTGGCCGGGGCCGAGACCTCCGCGTCCTTCTTCGCGCTGGTGATGCTGGCGGGCTGCGCGGGCGGGCTGGTCTGGGGCGGGCTGATCGCCTGGCTGCGTGATCGCTTCAATGCCAATGAAATTCTGGTCAGCCTGATGCTCACCTATGTGGCGCAGTATCTGCTGATGTACCTGGTTCACGGCCCCTTGAAGGATCCGAACGGCTATAACTTCCCCTATAGCGCACCGTTCGAGCTGCCGGCGATGATCCCGACATTGCTGCCAGCTACCCGTCTGAATATCGGTTTTGCGATCGCCCTGGTGGTGGCACTCACCATGGCGCTGTTTCTGGCGCGAGCCTTCGCCGGGTTCCGGCTGCAGGTGTCCGGGCAGGCACCGGCGGCCGCGCGAATGGCCGGTTTCAGCGCGCGCGAGGGAATCTGGATCTCCCTGCTTGCCTGCGGCGCACTGGCGGGGCTGGCGGGGGCCATCGAGGTCGCCGGACCGCTCGGGCAGCTGACCCCGAGCATCTCCCCGGGCTACGGATTCACCGCGATCATCGTTGCCTGGCTCGGCCGGCTGCATCCGCTTGGGTGCGTGCTGGCCGCCTTCGTGATGTCGGTGGTGACGATCGGTGGTGAGCTGGCGCAGTCGCGGCTCGGGCTGCCGAATGCTTTGGGCAGTGTCTTGCAAGGCTTGCTGCTGCTGACCCTCCTGGCCCTTGATGTCCTGATCGAATCCCGCCTGCGTTGGGTGGGTGTGCGGGGAGGGCGCTGATGGACGTCTCGATCGCAGCACTGATCGCGGCCACGCTGGCCGCCGGCACCCCGATGCTCCTGGCCGCCATCGGCCTGCTGGTCAACGAACGCGCCGGGGTGATCAACCTCGGTGCCGAGGGCATGATGCTGATGTCGGCCGTGCTCGGCTTCGGTGTCGCACTGAACAGTGGCAGTCTGTGGCTCGGGCTGCTCGCCGGGATGGTTGCCGGCATGGGCTGCGCGGCGGTTTTCGCCTTGCTCGCGGTCGGGCTGGCCACCAACCAATATGCCACCGGGCTGGCGCTGACCCTGTTCGGCAGCGGCTTGTCGGCCTTTGTGGGTCTGGGCTACGTGGGCAAGGCCCTGCCACCGCTCAGTGTGTCGGGTATCCCCGGTCTGTCTCAGATCCCGTTCTTCGGCGAAGCCTTGTTCCGGCTGCATCCCACTGTCTATATCAGCTGGTTGCTGGTTGCCGCGGTCGCCTGGGCATTGGCGCGAACCCGGGTCGGGCTGGTGATTCGGGCGGTCGGTGAGTCGGGTGAGGCTGCCCATGCGCTGGGCTTTCCTGTGCGCTCGATACGAGCGACAGCCGTTGTCTTCGGCGGCGCCTGTTGTGGTCTGGCGGGCGCGTATCTGTCGCTGGTTCATTCGCCGCTCTGGGTCGAGGGCATGGTCGCCGGTCGCGGCTGGATCGCGCTCGCGCTGACCACCTTCGCCACCTGGCGGCCCTGGCGGGTGATGCTGGGAGCCTATCTGTTCGGCAGCGTGACCATGATCCAGTTCCACATGCAGGGCCAGGGCGTGCAGATCGCCTCGCAACTGTTGTCCATGCTGCCGTATCTCGCCACCATCGTTGTGCTGGTCCTGATCTCGCGCAATGCCGGGTTCATCCGGCTTAACATGCCAGCCGATCTTGGTCGGCCCTTCAAGCGCGGCTGAGATGTTCGCGGCCGGTTCCGGATCGCGACTTCGGCGTGGGCTTGTCGCGCTGGCGCTCGGCGTCTGCGCAATGCTGGCGCTTGCGTCCGAACCGGCCGATCTCGCTGCCTACCATGCGCGCATCGACCAGGCCCAGAGCCAGCTCGAGAGTGCCGAGCGCGCTCTGTCGACGAGAAAGGCCCTCGATGCGAGCCAGTTGCTGGCGCTTCGCGAGAAGGTTCGCCAGTTGCGGGATGCCGATCGCGACCAGCGCGAGCCCTTCGTCAAGCAGCGCGATGCCTTGCGCGCCGATCTTGCGCGACTCGGCCCCGAGCCGGGCAAGAATGATCCGCCCGAGGCTCCCGAGATTCTGGCCGAGCGTCAGCGGATCAATGCCGCGCTCAGCGATCTGGAGGCCGCGCTGCGCAGGGCGGATCTCAATGTCGCCCTGGCCACGCGCCTGCTCGACGATATCGCCGAGGCCCGGCGCAGCGCGTTCTATGACCGGCTGTTCCAGTCCGACTCCTCGCCGCTGGATCCCGGTCTGATTGCCAGTGCCTGGCGCTCGCTCGGCATGGTGCTGGATCGCTCCCGTGCTGGGCCAGGCATTGCTCGACGGCTGGCAGTCGCGCGCCGATCCGGGTCGGCGCATGGCCCTGCTTGCGGGGGCGATCGTGCTGGCGCTGGCCGTGCTGTTCCCGATCCGTCGTGCGATGGTGCGCGTCGTGCGGCGGCACATGGAGCGGCTGAAGCCGTCACCGGCGCGCGCGGTGATCGCTGCGGCGGTCATGACCGTCGCGCGCCTGCTGCCATGGGTGCTCGGCACGGCGATGATCATCATCGCACTCTGGCACACGGGTCTGGTACCGCAGTCCGGCCAGGCGCTGACGATCACGATCTGGCTCTGGTTGCTGGTCATCCTGGCGGTAGACGCGGTAGCGACCTCGATCTTCCTGGCCGATCTGCCCGGTTGGCAGCTTCTGGCCACCGATAGGCCGCGGCGCGCGCTGGTGCGTGCGCTGATGGTGATCACCGCGGCGGTGATCGCCTTCGACGGCGTGATCCGGGCAATCGCGCCGCTGGCGCGTGCAACCCGCGAATTCTCGTTGATGCAAAGTGCGATCGCGGCGCTATCGCTCGCTGCGCTCATGTTCATGCTCACCCGACTGAGCACCTGGCGGGCTCCGGCCGATGACAGCCGGCCAGTCGAGGACGACTCCGCCGGCGAAGCGTTGCCCGATCCTGGCGCGGATGAGGAGCGCGGTGGCGAGCATGGCTGGATCAGTTGGCGCAGCCTGCGGGTGTTGGCGGTGTTCACCGTGATCGCGATCATTCTCGGAACGCTGGCCGGCCAGGTCGCGTTCGGATACTTCGTCGCAACGCGCGCCTTCTATCTGGCCGGGCTGGTCGCCGCGGGCTGGTGCCTGAGATCCGTGGTCCAGGAAATCCTGATCACCATCGATGAGCGCATGCTGCGATCGCGCCAGCATGCGGGCAACGGGCCCGACTCCCTGCTGACCTTCTACTTCGGACTGGCTGCGGATGTCTTGTTGCTGATGTTGCTGCTGCCGCCTGCGTTCATCGTGCTCGGGGCCGATCCGTCCGATGTCGAGAACTTCGTTCGCGACGCGATGGCGGGCTTCCAGATCGGCTCGGTGCGGCTGTCGGTCGCCGACATGCTTTCGGCGCTCGGCGTGTTTCTGGCGGTGCTCGCGCTCACCTGGCTCGTTCAGCGGATTCTCGATCGCCGGATGTTCCCGCACATGCGGGTCGACATCGGCGTCAGACATTCGTTTCGCACACTGATCGGCTACTTCGGCATCCTGATTGCGGTGGTTGGCGCGGTTGGCGCGCTCGGCTTCAATCTCTCGAATCTCGCGATCGTCGCCGGTGCGCTCTCGGTCGGTATCGGTTTCGGCTTGCAGAGTATCGTCAACAACTTCGTATCCGGCCTGATTCTGCTGTTCGAGCGGCCGATCAAGATCGGCGACTGGATCGTCACCAGTGCGGGTGAAGGTTATGTCAGGCGGATCAGCGTGCGCTCGACAGAGATCGAGACCTTCGATCGCGCGTCGATCATCGTGCCGAACTCGGAGTTGGTCGGCAGCGCCGTGACGAACCGCACCCACGGCAACAACATCGGGCGCATATCCGTTCCGATCGGCGTCTCGTATGACGAGGATCCCCGTCGAGTGATCGAGATTTTGCGCGAGATCGTGCGCGACAATCGTGATGTCATGCGCTATCCGGAGCCATTGATCTACTTCGCCGACCGGGGCCAGCTCGCTCGATTTCGAGATCCGCGCCTACCTGCGCGACATCAACGCCGGTCTGCAGGTGCGCACGGACCTGCGCCTGGCGGTGTTCGAGCGCCTGCGCGAGGAAGCATCCAGATTCCATACCCACACCGCGTCGTGCAGATCGTCCGATCTGGCCAGGAAGGCAGGCATCCTGGCCAACCGATGAACCCCACTCCCTGGAAGTCCGTTGACCGATAGTCGTCGCGCCTCGATGGCCTTGTTCGCCTGTGTCGCCTCGTTACTGCTTCTGTTTCCGGAATCATGACTCAGGCGGAGCCCAGGCGGCTGTGGGAACTGGGGGCGGCGGTGGTCGCGATCGACCAGCAGGCTTACTACCGAGCGCCCGGGTCGCGCGTCGGTTTTTGCTGCCCTACGGGGTCTACCGTGGCGCTTTGCTGCGCGCCGATGACGGCCAGGTCGGTCTGCGCGCGCTGCGGGATGCCCGCTTCGAGATGTGGACCTGGGCGTAGCGGCGGCGATCGGCTCCTCCGCCACCGGGGCTCCCCTGCGCGCCGGTATGCCCGAGCTGGGTACGCTGGTCGAGCTCGGCCCCCGATTGAAGTTCTGGCCCTGGGGGCGTCAGCGTCAGCCGATCGTGCGGATCGATCTGCCGCTTCGGGCCGTGTTCGATATCAGCGACGCCATGGCGTCGCGCGGATTTACGCTCGAACCGCGCGTTTCGCTGATCCTCGGCCGGCCCGGCGATCGCTGGCTGCGCCTGGGGGTCAGCGCGCTGTTTGCCGACAGCGCCTACAACGACCAGTTCTATGGCGTCGATCCCACTTACGCGAATGCTGTGCGCCCCGCCTTTGCGGCACGCGCGGGCCTGGTGGCGCAGCGCGCCACCGTGGCGTTCGGCTGGGCCCTGAGTCCGGTCTGGAGCGTGGGCGGCTTCGTGCGCTTCGATGATGTCGCCGGCGCGGCCAATCGCGCCAGCCCGTTGGTGGATGCGCGTCACGGTTGGACGGCCGGCATCGCGCTCACCGTACGATTGGCACGTTCCTCATTGCCCGCGGCCGACGGCGCCGCGGATGATTGACTTTTCGATCTCTATCCCTGGAGAGACAGTATGCGTCAGTTCTATGGCCCCGGGCGCTCGCTCGTTTATGCGCAGGAGAGCATGTGCGCGACCTCCCACCCACTCGCGAGCCGGGTGGCGATGGAAACGCTCGCCGCGGGAGGCAACGCGGTGGATGCGGCGGTCAGCGCGGCCGTGTTGCTCGGCTTTTGCGAGCCCATGATGACCGGCTTGGGAGGGGATCTTTTCGCCCTCATCCAGCTTCCCGGACAGGCCGACCCGATTGCCCTGAACGCCTCCGGTCGCTCGCCCGCTGCGCTGCAGGCGGACCGACTTCGTTCCGAGGGCCTGGCCAGCATCCCGACCGAGTCCGCGCATGCGGTCAGCGTGCCAGGTGCGGTGGACGGTTTCGATCGTCTGGTGCGTGACCATGGCCGCTTCGATCTCGCCCGTTGTCTGCAGCCCGCGATCCACTATGCCGAGCATGGCGTCCCTGTGGCGCCGCGCACGGCGCGCGACTGGGAGGCGTTTGCGCACCGCTTGACCGGGCGCGCTCGCGAGACCCTGCTGGGCGGCGCAAGGGCGTATCGCGAAGGCGAGATCTTTCGGCAGCCCGAACAGGCCATGGCACTGCGTCTGCTGGCCGAGCAGGGGCGGTCGGCGTTTTACGAGGGCGAGATCGCGCAGGACATGGTGTCGTCGCTGCGTGCGATGGGTGGCGTGCACACGCTGGACGATTTCGCTGCCACGGCCTGTGACTATGTGACGCCGATGCGGATCGACTATCGCGGCCACGAGCTGATCGAGTTGCCACCGAACGGGCAGGGGGCGACCGCGCTGCTGATGGCCAAACTGTTGAGCCGCTTCGATCTCGCTTCGATGGATCCCCTGGGCGCGGCACGCGCCCATCTCGAGGCCGAGATCGCCAAGATCGCCTATGACGCGCGCGACCGTTTCGTTGCTGATCCCTCGTTCGGGCCGCTGGCGATCGAGCATATGCTGGCCGACGATACGGTGGACGCGCTGGCGGCGCTGATCGACCCCCAGCGGGCCGCGCGACATGTGCACCAGCTCACCTCTGCGGTTCACAAGGATACGGTTTATCTGGCCGTGGTCGACCGTGACCGGATGGCCGTATCGATGATCTATTCGATCTTCCATGCGTTCGGGTCGGGCCTGGCGTCGGACCGCTTCGGGATCAACTTCCAGAATCGCGGCGCCGGCCTGAATCTGATTGCGGGGCATCCCAATGAACTTGCTCCCCGCAAACGCCCGATGCACACCCTGATCCCCGGCATGTTGCGCAAACGCGGCGAGTATCTGATGCCCTTCGGCGTCATGGGCGGGCAGTATCAGGCGGCCGGTCATGCACGCTTTGTCAGCAATGTGATCGATTTCGGGATGGACCCTCAATCGGCGATGGACGCACCACGCAGTTTCCCGGAGCCTGCCAGCGGTGAGCTCACCCTGGAGTGGGGCTATGCCGACGAGGTGGCCTCGCGGCTCGGCGCCATGGGCCACCATGTGATGCGCCCCGACGTCGGGATCGGCGGTTCTCAGGCGGTGCGCATCGATCTGCGTTCCGGTGTTCTCACCGGTGCCAGTGATCCACGCAAGGACGGCTGCGCGCTGGGGCGCTGAGCCACCGGCCCGGACCGCGATGTCGGGTTTGTTTGTGGTCGCGCCTGGAATCGCGCTATGCTGATCCGCACGGAGTTTTCGCGCGGGTCTCGGGAGGCTTGATGGGCTTCGATTCACCAGACATGCTCTGGTTGCTCGCGGTCGTGCCGGTGCTGATCTGGATTTATCTGCGTTGGCTTGGTCGCGGGGGGGCAGTGCGCCATTCCCAGTTCATGCTGATCAAGGCTGCCATGGACGGCACCGGGCGATGGCGGCGGCATTTGCCGGCCGCCCTGCTGCTGCTGGCCGTGGTGGCGCTATTGCTCGCCCAGGCTCGGCCCAATGCCTTCCTGAAGCTGCCGTCGCAGTACAAGACCATCGTACTGGCGATGGATGTCTCGTTGAGCATGCAGGCCGATGACATGGCGCCCGATCGGTTCCAGGCGTCCAAGTCCGCTGCGCGTGATTTCGTGCTCGGCGCCCCGGACGACGTCAAGATCGGTCTGGTCGAGTTTGCCGGCACGGCCTCGCCGATCCAGACGCCAACCACTGACAAACGGGCCCTGCTGGCCGCCATCGAGCGCACCGAACTGCAGCGTGGCACGGCCACCGGCAGCGCTCTGCTGGTTTCACTGGCGATGTTGTTCCCGGATTTGCAGATCGATCCGAGCCTGAACCAATACGGCTCCCGGCGCAGCGCCCTGAATCGCGATCTGGTGCACGACGGGCGCCCGCTTGGCGATCGTGGCGAGGCGCCACCGGCTCTTCAACGGGTCGATCCGGGGTCTTACCGCAGTGGCCTGGTGATCCTGATGACCGATGGCCGGCGAACCATGGGTCCCGATCCTCTCGATGTCGCGCATCTGAGCGCCGAACGGGGTGTTCGCACCTATACGGTCGGCTTTGGTACCCGGGAGGGCGGTCAGGTCGAGATCGAGGGCTGGTCGATGTTCCTCAAGCTCGACGACGAAACCCTCAAGGGCGTCGCGCGACTGACTGGCGGGGAGTACTTCCATGCCGGCAGCGAAGATGCTCTCAAAGAGGTCTATCAGGGGCTCACCAGCAAGCTGGTCATGGAACGGCGCCAGACCGAGATCTCGGCCTTGTTCGCGGCGGCGGCCGCGCTGTTTTGCACGGCGTTTGCCGTCATGCTGTCCATGCTCTGGTTCTACGGTCTGACCCGCCGTCATGCCGATCAGGCGGAATCTACGCAAGGATTCCCGCACATTCCCGGATCCGGCTAGACGAACGGCCGCGCTCGCCATTCAGCGGTCAACAGCTCCAAGCCCTTGAAAATTAAAATGTCTCCATCGCTCGCGGGTCGTTATCGGCCCCTTTGAGGATGGTGCAGTCACGACCGCATCGTTGCGGTCGATGGAGATAGCAATGCTTGCAACACTCGGTCGATCCGGTCATGGAATGAGCGCTGGTCCCACGTTGGGTTCGGGCAATGGCATTCATCGTCATACCGACCGCCCGCGTCAGGTTCTGCTGATCGGACACCCTGATATCCGCACTTTGCTGCGCTTTCTCTTGCAAGTTCGGGCATCCAGGTCATGGCGGTCGGCGACGGGCGCAGTGCGCTCGAGCTGATCGAATGCTGGCCGGCGCCGGATGTGATCCTGCTCGATCGGATGCTGCCATTCGTGGATGGTGACGAACTGCTGCGCCGGATCCGCGCCGAGCCGAGCTGGGCACATGTTCCGATCGTCGTGGTTTCGGCCAAGGCACGGGAAGAAGAAATCGCGCAGGCGATGGCGGCCGGTGCCAATGAGTACATCACCAAGCCCTTCTCACCGATGCATGTGATGAAGGTTCTCGAGCGCTACCTTCCGAGCGAGTGACCGTCAGCGCTCGAAACAGTCCGACATGGCCGTAGAGGCGACAATCCCAGACAGTGAGCTGCGCCCGGCGACGCCGGGTGCGGGCTGCGAGCTATCCGGTGGTGACCGGGCCTGGCGACGGATGCAGCGAGACAACGCGCAAAAGGCCTATATCCTCGAGAACATCCACAGCCCGGTTGTCACCTTCTGTCCGCAGGGACGTGTCCGATGGGTCAATCGTGGCTTCGAACGCCTGCTCGGCTTTCGCTATCAGGAGCTCCTCGGCAAGACCTATGTGGATCTGGTTGCCGAAGCCGGTGAGAACGCGCTGTCACTGCGCCGTATGCGGCGCGCCGTATTGCGCGGGCAGCCCGCGTTCGATCTGGAATTCATGCTCCATCATGCCGCCGGCAGGCGGGTCTGGCTGGCGGTCGATGTCCACCCGCTGTTCGATGACGGCAAGCTGACGCGGTTCGCCGTAACGGGTTTCGACATCACCGAGCGCAAGCGCAACGACATGCTCAAGACCGACTTCGTCTCGCTTGTCGGTCATGAGTTGCGCACCCCTTTGACCGTGGTCTCCGGTGCGCTCGAAGCGATGGGCGCCGGGATGGCCGGGGCGCTCGACCCCACGATGCTCGAGCTGGTCGAGATGGGCCAGCGCAACTGCACGCGGCTGCGACGGCTGATCGAGAACCTGCTCGATGTGAACCGGATCGAGACCGGCGTGGTGGCTTATCAGTTGCAGCACCTGTCGGTGCGCGAGGCGGTCGTGCAGGTGGTACGCACTCTGTCCATCGAGGCCGACCAGGCGGGCCTGGCGATTCAGGTCGCCGGGGTCGGTGCGGCCGAAGAGGTCTTGGCCGATCCTGCCCGCTTCGAGCAGGTTCTGACCCAGCTGCTGAGCAATGCGATGAAGTTCTCGGGGCCAGGCAAGGTGATCGAGGTACGGGCTTCGCCAGCCAGCGCGGGCAAGGTGCGCATCTCTGTCATCGATCAGGGGCCGGGCATCAATCCCGACTTCGCGCCTCGTGTGTTCGAAAAATTCGCCCGTGACCCGCAGGTGCTGGCCAGCGGCATCGAGGGTTTCGGCCTCGGTCTGTCGATTGCCAGAGCCTTGGTGGCGAGCATGAACGGCCGTATCGGATACCAGACAAACAAGGGCCAGGGCTGCGAGTTCTGGTTCGAACTGCCGATGATCGGCACAGCGAACGTTCAGGCGTCGCTCCCAGGAGAGGAATTGTGAGTCGACAAACCACCTCGCAGGCGGTACTGCCGGGCGCGGACCTTGTCGGGCCGCCCGAACAAGGCGTTCTGGCGAACCTCGCGGAGAGTGCACGTGCCAGCGCGGATTTTCCGGTGGCGGTGATCACCGCCATGGGAGAGCTGAAGGCGATCG
>JAWKYG010000017.1:0-155686 GCA_041396585.1 Burkholderiaceae bacterium
TCCATCGCAAGCATATCCACCACGGCTGGAACAACGCGTTCGAACCGGTGCTGCGGATCGCACCGGGCGAGACCATCCACTTCGAGACCCTCGACGCATCGTCGGGCCAGCTGTCGGCCAGCTCCGACGCGGCCGCACTCGCGAAGCTCGACCTGGGCCGCGTGAATCCCGTGACCGGCCCGGTATTCGTCGACGGCGCGAAGCCGGGTGACGCGCTGAAGGTCACCGTGCTGTCGTTCCAGCCGTCCGGCTGGGGCTGGACCGGCAACATACCCGGCTTCGGCCTGCTGACCGATCAGTTCCCGGACGCACGGCTTCATCACTGGCACTACGACCCGGGCCTTGCGCCCGCGATGTACGGGCCGGGTGGCCGCGTGCCGCTGAAGCCGATGTGCGGCACCATCGGGGTGGCGCCGGCCGAGGCTGGCCTGCACAGCATCATCCCGCCGCGCAACGTGGGCGGCAACATGGACGTCCGCGACATCGCGGAGGGCACCGAACTCTACCTGCCGGTCGAGGTCGACGGCGCGATCTTCTCGGTCGGCGACACCCATGCGGCCCAGGGCGACGGCGAAGTCTGCGGCACCGCGATCGAGAGCCCGATCGACGTCGCGCTCAGGATCGAGCTGATCAAGGGAGCCAATCTGCGCGCGCCCCGCTACGTGACGCCCGGACCGGTGTCGCGCCACCTCGATGGCGCCGGCTACGAAGTGACCACCGGCATCGGCCCGGACCTGATGGCCTGCGCGCGAGCGGCGGTGTCCGACATGGTTGAACTGCTCAGCAAACGCTTCGGCTATTCACCGATCGATGCCTACATGCTGTGCAGCGTCTGCGCCGACCTGCGCATCAGTTCGATCGTCGACGTGCCCAACTGGGTGGTTTCATTCTATTTCCCGCGCATCGTTCTCGAGTGACAGGCCGTTGCCGGTCTTTTTCCCTATCCTGAAGGCGCCGAACCGCAGCGGCGCTGGGCGCCGAGTGGGCGCGGCGTAACCAAACGAGGGTCGACCCTGAGATCGAGATCGCAGATCCAGGACAGACAAGCCGCAGGGGGAGTGGCGAGGCGCTCCCCGGCGGCGCGCCGGGCAGACGACGCTGCGTCTGAATCTGACCTTCCGTTTCGCGGGCCGCAAGCGGTTGTGACCAAATCGAGACCAATACGAGACCGGATCGCCGCCCCGACGTGGCGCTGACGAGATCGCGCTCCGCCATCATGAACCCATCGACGTCGCAGCCATCAGAAGCAGCAGGTGATTGCGAAACCGATTTCTCTATGGGTCTCCTCCCCCTTCGCCCGGTCAAGCCGGGCGTTTTTCTTGGTGATTGCAGACCGCGCCCGTGCGGGCGCGGTCTGGCGATGCCCGTTGGCCCCGCGCTGCTGTATGGCAAGGGGCAGCGGTTATCATCGAACGCCGGGGGTCCGGCAGCGTAGTCACGGCGGCCTGTCTTCCGAAGCGACCGTCGGTGATGCATGCGCGCTCCGACCGGCCGCCGGCGTTGCCGACAGACCGCTCAAAGGAATCCATCGCATGTCCGAACAGGTCCATGTCATCGATCACCCCCTGGTGCAGCACAAGCTCACCCTGATCCGCGAGAAGAGCCGCAGCACGAACAGCTTTCGCCGGCTGGTGACCGAGCTGGCTTCGTTGCTGGTCTATGAGCTCACCCGCGACATGCCCACGCATCAGGTGGCGATCGAAACCCCGCTCGAGGCCACGCACGGGCGGCTGATCGACGGCAAGAAGATCGTGTTCCTGTCGATTCTGCGTGCCGGCACCGGCATCCTGGACGGCATGCTCAATGTGATTCCGGGCGCGCGTGTCGGCCACATCGGTCTGTACCGCGACCCCAAGACCCTGGTGGCAGTCGAGTACTACTTCAAGGTGCCGCAGGACATGGCCGAGCGCGATGTGATCGTGGTCGATCCGATGCTGGCCACGGGAAACACGGCGGTTGCCGCGATCGAACGCATCAAGGAAGTGGGGCCGAAGTCGATCCGTTTCGTGTGCCTGATCGCCAGCCCCGAAGGCGTGGCGCATCTCACAGAACGGCATCCGGATGTGCCGATCTACACCGCCGCAATCGATCGCGAACTCGATGAGCACGGCTACATCAGGCCGGGTCTGGGCGATGCGGGCGACCGTCTGTTCGGAACCAAGTGATCATGGCCGATCTGCTGATCGAAAACGCCCGCCTCCCCGACGGCCGTGGCGGCATGTCGGTGCTCATCGTCAATGGCCGCATCGAGGCGGTGGCCGCCGGATCATTGACTGCGCCTGCCGCGATCGCCCGCCTGGACGCGCGCGATCACCTGCTTTGCACCCCCTTCGTGGACGCCCACTTCCACATGGACGCCACGCTGTCCTACGGGCTGCCGCGCATCAATGAAAGCGGCACCCTGCTCGAGGGCATCGCACTGTGGGGCGAGCTCAAGCCCGAACTCACCCAGGACGCCATCATCGAGCGCGCGCTCACCTACTGCGACTGGGCCGTCGCACGCGGGCTGCTGGCCATCCGCAGCCATGTCGATGTCTGCGACGATCGCCTGCTGGCGGTGGAGGCCTTGCTCGAGGTGCGCCATCGCGTCGCCCCGTATCTCGATCTGCAGCTGGTCGCATTTCCGCAGGACGGGCTGCTGCGCTCGCCCAATGCGCTGAACAACCTGAAGCGGGCGCTCGACCTGGGTGTCGAGGTCGTCGGCGGCATTCCGCATTTCGAGCGCACGATGGCCGATGGTGCGCGCAGCATCGAGATCCTCACCGAACTGGCCGCCGAGCGCGGGCTGCTGGTGGACATGCACTGCGACGAAACCGACGACCCGATGTCGCGCCACATCGAGACCCTGGCCGCGCAGACCCACAGGCTCGGTATGCAAGGCCGCGTCACGGGCTCACACCTGACATCGATGCATTCGATGGACAACTACTATGTGTCCAAGCTGATTCCGCTGATGGTCGAGGCCCGGGTGAATGTGGTGGCCAATCCGCTGATCAACATCACCATCCAGGGCCGCCACGACAGCTATCCGAAGCGCCGCGGCCTCACACGCATTCCGGAATTGCGCGCGGCCGGCCTGTGCGTGGCGCTCGGGCACGACTGCGTGATGGATCCCTGGTACTCGCTGGGCAGCGCCGACATGCTGGAGGTGGCCGGCATGGCGGTGCACGCGGCGCAGATGACCAGTCAGGACGCCATGCGCGCCTGCTTCGATGCGGTCACCCAGGATGCCGCACGGATTCTCGGGTTACAGAACTATGGCCTGGCGCCGGGTTGCCACGGCGACCTGGTCCTGCTGCAGGCGGCAGATCCGGTGGAGGCGATTCGGCTTCGGGCCCAACGGCTGGCGGTGATCCGGCGCGGCACGATCATCGCTCAGGCCGAGCCGGTCAGATCATCACTCGCCCTGCCCGGGCGCCCGGCCGCGGTCGACTTCATGTATCGCGGCGGCGCGAAAAGCTGAAGCGCCGGCCAACCGACGCTTCAGGCTTCATGAATCCAGTGCGGGCGCTCAGCGCCCGCGGCAGCGCTCAGACGCGGCAATCGTTGGCCAGTTGCTTGCCGTGCCGGGTGTCGAGCAACATCGACTTGCCGACGATCGTGATCCAGGTCAGCCCGGAGCCCTGATCCTCGTAGCGCAGCGCGCCCGACGCGGTGCTCACGGCCTTCATCCGGTAGCTGCGCTGGTTCCAGTTCAGCACGGCGACCGAGCGATCGCTGGACACCGACCGGACCTCCACGCTGCGGTTCAGATCGCAACGATAGGTACCCGAGCGCATCGACAATGCCGAACGAACGGCCGGTTTGGCCTTCACAGGCGCAGGCGCCGGCGCCTTGGCCTGCGGTGCCGGTGCGGGCGCGGGCGGCGTCGGTGTGGCGCAGGCGGCCATCGCCGAAGCGATGGAAACGGTGGCGAGCAAACGAAGGAATTTCATCGACGGTCTCCGCGGGCCTCGAAGCCCGGTGAACTGCATGCGCAGGGAACAGGAGGCCGGTACCCGATGACGTGCTGACGAAAAGGTCCGACCGACTCGGACAGATCATCCGATCGGTATCTGAATGTGACAAAGTTCGCATTCGCGAAAGGCGCCGGCGAGCCGATGACCGGTGCCGGCCGGCCTGGTCGCGGTGGCCCGTGCCCGTTGGCAAGACCATCCCGGCGCCCTCCTGAGACGGCCGCGGGCCTCGCCGGTTCCGGTCCGCCGCTTCGCGGCCCTCAATCGGCGGGCAGCGCCGGCCGCGGCCTGACGGCCAGCTCGAGGGCCTCGTCGCGACCGATCCCGGTGGCACACAGCAGCACCACCACGGTTTCATCGATCGCCGACCCGGCCAGTTCACCGTTGGTGATCGCCCGTGCCACGCCCACGATCGCATGGGCGGCCATGCGAAAACACAACTCGGCATCGCTGACTTTGAAGCGCCCGGCGGCGGTGGCCAGGCGCAGGTCGCGAATCGCGAACGGTCCCATCTGCCGATAGATCGCTTCGGCAATCACCTCGGAGCGATCGAGCAGCTGTTTCCAACGTAAATCGCCGGTGGCGGTATCGATCACGGTGCGCACCCCAAAGGCATAGACCTGGGCCGGATCGTCGAAGGTGTTCGTAACCTTCTCGATGCGCACGGCCAGCGAGTACATGAGGTGTTCGAGCACCGCGATCGCCAGTTCCTCCTTGGAGCGGAAGTAGCTGTACACGGTGCCGGCACCGACATCAGCCCGGTCGGCGATCTCCTGCATGGTGGCGGCATCGATGCCGCGCTCGCCCATCACGGCTTGCCCTGCAGGCGATCAAGGCCTCACGATTGCGTTGCCGGCGGCGCGCGACGCGACCGAGCTTTTCGGGTTCCGGGCTGCTTGTGGTGTCCACGCGTTCGAATTCGAATGATCGTCGGATTCGAATATTAGCCTGTAGCAGCCCCTGGGAACAGGCTCGATATTGGGGTTGGAGGGGTCGTCATCAGTGCCACGAGACGCTTCTTAGCTACCAAAGCTGATCGATTTCCATTATTGACTTACGTTCAATAATGAATATCATCCGAGCAAGAACCACAATCGAGGAGGAGTCCCGATGAGCATTGAAGCCCCGGTCAGGCTGTCCGAGTCAGACATCGTCCCCGTTGCCCGGGAACTGATCCCCGAGCTCAAATCGCGCGCCATTCAGTGCGAAGAGGACCGCAAGGTCCCGCAGGAGAACATTCGGCGCCTGCACGAAACCGGTCTATTGGGCGTCTTTCGCGCCAAGAAATGGGGCGGTCAGGAACTCTCGATGCGCGCCCACGTGGATGCGGTGGCCACGATCGCCGAGGGTTGCCCGGCCACTGCCTGGGTGCTCGGCGTCTATCACGCACACGACTACATCATCGGCCACATGTCCGAGCAGGTGCAGCGGGAAATCTACGATTCGGACCACATCCAGGCGGTAGCCGCGGTCATCGGCCCGCGTGGCAAGGCTGTCAAACAGGCCGATGGCAGCTACCGGCTGAGCGGCTTCTGGCCGTTCGCCTCGGGCAATGCGGCCTCACGCTGGCTGCTGCTCGGTGGCGAGGTGCTCGATGCCGAGGGCAATGTGCTCGATGCCGGTGATTTCGCGGTGCCGATCGAGGATGTCGAGCGCCTGGACGACTGGCACGTGGCCGGTCTGCAAGGCACCGGTTCCAACTCGGTCAGGTGCCAGGATGTCTGGGTGCCGGCGCACCGATTCGTCTCGCTGCCAGCCCTGCTCGAGAATCAGACACCCGCATTCGTGCGCGCCGACACGCCCAGCGTGCATCGCTGCCAGGCCGGCCCGGCACTGGGCATGTTCATCGCCACCTCGGCGCTGGGCGCGGCCAAGGCTGCCCTGGATGAGTTCCTGCGCGTGGTGCCGGGCAAGCAGGTCATGTATACGAGCCACATCTCGCATGAATGGACGGCGCTGCAGATCGCGGTCGGCGAGGCCGCCTCGAAGATCCATGCCGCCAATCTGATCTTCTACAAATGCGCGGACGACGTCGATGAATGGGCGCGCCGGGGCGAGAAAATGCCGATGGACATCCGCGGCCGGATACGCATGGACATCACCATGGTGCCGCGGCTGTGCCGCGATGCCGTCGAAAAGCTCTACACGATCGGCGGCGCCGCCGGCCTGTCGCTGAAAAGCCCCATCCAGCGCAATGCGCGCAATCTGCAGGCCACGAACATGCACGGCTTCCTGCTCTATGATGCAGGCGCCGAAATCTATGGTCGCGTGCTGCTTGGCGTCGATCCGGGTACCGGCATCCTCTGAACCGCCAATCCCGAGGCCAGCCCCATGTCACCGGTCGCCCCCGAGCAATACGTCGACGCGATCGCGCAGCATGTCGCATCGGTCTGTGTGATCACCACCGAGCTCGGTGGCGAGCGCTTCGGGTTGACCGCCACCGCGGTCGCCTCGGTCAGTGCGAATCCCCCCCGGCTGCTGGTCTGTGTGAACAAGAGCGGCTTCACGCACGACAAGATCGTGGCGGCCGGGCATTTCTGTGTGAACGTGCTGACCGAGAATCAGGACAAGATCGCGATGGTGTTCGCGGGCATGGGCGGCAAGGAGGTGGATCGGTTTGCCACCGGCGAATGGGCGACCCTGGTCACCGGCGCGCCGAGCCTGCGCGGCGCCGCGGCCGTGCTCGACTGCCGCCTGGTGGAATCCTGCGAACAGAGCACGCACAGTGTGCTGTTCGGCGAGGTGGTGGCCACCGAGCGCCTGCCGGGGCAGGACAGCCTGCTGTATGGCGGGCGACGTTTTCGCCAGTTGCGTAAGATCTTTGCCGGCATGACCGAAGGGCCGGACGAGTACCTGTAGTCGTTGTGGTCGTCGCGGCCCGGCCGTCACGGTCCGGCGCCGGGCACGACGGCGCAGCGGCGACCCATACCTACAAAAGACTTCGAATATCCACGGAGGAGAACATGACGAATCCCAGCTTCAGCAACCGCCGAACCGTCCTCAAGGGCGCCTCGGCGATCATCGCCGCGCCGGCCATCCTCAGACACAGCCGCGCCTCGGCGCAGGATGCCACCTTCAGGATCGGCTTCGTGAACCCGCGCACCGGCCCGCTGGCCGGCTTCGGCGAGGCCGACGAGTACATCCTCAAGGGCGTGCAGGCCGCACTCGCCGGGCTTACCAACCACGGCAAGCCGGTCAAGGTGGAGATCATCTCCAAGGATTCACAGTCGAACTCCAATCGCGCCGCCGAGGTCACGGTGGAGTTGATCGAGCGCGACAAGGTCGATCTCGTGGTCGCCGCCTCGGCGCCGGACACCACCAATCCGGTGGCCGATCAGTGCGAACTCAATGAGATGCCCTGCATCACCTCGGTGTGCCCGTGGCAGCCCTACTTCTTCGGTCGCAATGGCAATCCGGCCACCGGCTTCGAATACACCTACCACTTCTTCTGGGGCCTGGAAGATGTCATCGCCAACTTCCTGAACCTCTGGGACGACGCGCCCGGTGTCAAGAAGGTCGTGGGCGGCATCTTCCCGAACGATGCCGATGGCAACGCCTGGGGCGATAAGGAACTGGGCCTGCCCAAGCCGCTGGCCGCGGCCGGCTACAAGCTGGTGGATCCGGGCCGCTACCAGGTGATGAACAACGATTTCTCGTCGCAGATCGCCGCCTATAAGGCCGCCGGCTGCGAGATCGTCACCGGCAACATGATCCCGCCCGATTTCGCCACCTTCTGGGGGCAGGCGGCACAGCAGAACTTCAACCCCAGGATCGTCACGATCGGCAAGGCATTGCTGTTCCCGTCCGTCATCGAGAGCCTGGGCCCGCGTGGCGACGGCCTCACCACCGAGATCTGGTGGACCCCGACCCATCCGTTCAGTTCGAGCCTGACCGGCGAGTCGGCGGGCGCGCTGGGCAATGGCTACACCAAGGCCACCGGCCGGCCCTGGACCCAGCCCCTGGGCTTCATCCATGCGTTGTTCGAGGTGGCCGCCGATGTGATCAAGCGCGCCGAATCGCTCGATGACAGCGCCGCCGTGCTGGCCGCTATCCGCGCCACCAACATCGACACGATCGTCGGCCATGTCGACTGGCAGGGCAAGGGCCCGTTCAAGAACGTCAAGCGCACCCCGCTGGTGGCCGGCCAGTGGCAGCTCAAGAACGGCAAGCCGGAGCTGGTCATCACCAACAACAAGGAAGCGACCAACATCCCGGTGGGCGGCAAGATGAAACTGCTGGGCTGAACGCGGGTCTCGAGCCGATCCGGCGCGATGTCGCACATCAGTCGGACACGGCGCCGGCAACCGGCAACCACGACACGGACGGGGCAACCCGTCCGTGCGCATTGATGGCATTGCTCGAGCTACACAAGCTGCACAAGCGCTTCGGTGCCCTGGTGGTCACCGACGATCTGTCGCTGAGCGTCCAGGCCGGCGAACTGGTGGGTGTGCTCGGTCCGAACGGGGCCGGCAAGACCACACTGTTTCATCTGATCACGGGCACGCTGCGACCCGATGGCGGGCGCATCGGCTTCGACGGCCGCGATGTCACGCGCCTGGATGCCTCGGCGCGCTGTCATGCCGGCATCGCGCGTTCGTTTCAGGTGCCGCACCCGTTCGTGGGCATGACCGTCTACGAGAATATTCTGGTCGGTGCCACATTCGGTCGCGGCAGCGGCGATCCGCGGCGCCGCGCCTATGAGGTCATGCATCAGACCGCCATGGCGCATCGCGCCAATGTGCTGGCCGGCAGCCTCACCCTGCTCGAGCGCAAAAGGCTCGAGATGGCGCGCGCCCTCGCGGCCGACCCCAGGCTGTTGCTGCTCGATGAGATCGCCGGCGGCCTCACCGACCGCGAGTGCGTATCGCTGCTCGAGACCATTCGCGAGGTGCATGCCTCGGGCGTGACCATCGTCTGGATCGAGCATGTGGTTCATGCGCTGCTGTCGGTCGCGCAGCGGCTGATCGTGATGGATTTCGGCCGCCTGGTGATCGATGGCGAACCGGAGCGCGTCATGGCCAGCCCCGAGGTGCAGGCGATCTACATGGGGGAGTCGGCCCTTGACTGACAATGCGCTCGAGATTCGTGACCTGAGCGTCTCCTATGGCAGCGCCCATGCCCTCGAGAGTGTCTCGCTGACCCTGCAACGCGGCGAGGTGCTGGCCCTCATCGGTGCCAACGGCGCCGGCAAGAGCACCCTGTTCAAGGCGGTCTGCGGGATGGTGCGCGCGCAAGCCGGCGAGATCGTCTTCGGCGGCACCCGCATCGACACCTTGTCCGCCAGCGAGATCGTGGGCCGCGGCGTGGCCATGGTGCCGGAGGGCCGCCGGCTGTTTCGCTCCTTGACGGTCGAGGAGAACCTGATCATCGGTGGCCAGGTGGGGCGCCCGGGGCCATGGTCGCTGGAGCGGGTGTACCAGGTGTTTCCCGTGCTCGAGCAGCGTCGCCGTCAGCCGGCCACCTCGTTGTCCGGGGGGCAGCAACAGATGGTGGCGATCGGCCGCGCGCTGATGTCCAACCCCGAGGTGCTGCTGATGGACGAACTGAGCCTCGGGCTGGCACCGGTGATCATCAAAGACATCTACGAACTGATGCCGCGCATCCTCGGCGACGGCCTGTCGGCGATCATCGTCGAGCAGGACATCGGCCGCGCGATGAAGGTCTCGCACCGCTTTGCCTGCATGCTGGAGGGCAGGATCTCCTTGTCGGGCCGCTGCGGCGAATACACGCGCGAGCAGATCTCGGCCGCCTATTTCGGAAACTGACATGGAGTGGCTGAACGTCATCGTCCAGGGGGTGCTGATCGGCGGGCTCTATGCGCTGTTCGCGGCCGGCCTGTCCCTGATCTTCGGGGTGATGCGGCTGGTGAACATCGCCCACGGCGATCTGATCGTCGCTGCCGCCTACCTCTGCTACGTGATCATGGAGGCCAGCGGCATGAACCCGCTCGCCAGTCTGGTTCTGGTGGTGCCGCTGATGGCCCTGATCGGCTATGCGATGCAGATCGGCCTGCTCAACCGTGTCCTTGGCGATGACATCCTGCCGCCGCTGATCGTCACCTTCGGCCTGTCGGTGATCATCCAGAACGGCCTGCTTCTGGCCTTCACGGCAGACAGCCAGAAACTCGACGCCGGCCGCATCGAGGTGGAGAGCCTGAACCTGATGCCCGGTCTGGACATCGGCTACCTGCCCCTGCTGACCTTCGTCGCCGCGATCGTGATCATCGCAGCGCTGCAGATGCTGTTCTACCGCAGCGCACTGGGCCGTGCGTTTCGCGCCACCTCGGATGACGGCGAGATCGCCCAGATCATGGGCCTGGACAATCGCAAGGTGTTTGCCTGGGCCATGGCACTGTCGCTGGCCGTGGTGGCCGTGGCCGGAGTGTTTCTGGCGATCCGCGCCAACTTCGATCCCTTCATGGGTCCGTCGCGCCTGATCTTCGGCTTCGAGGCCGTGATCATCGGCGGGCTCGGCAACCTCTGGGGCACGCTGGTGGGCGGCATCATCCTGGGCGTGGCCCAGGGCATCGGCGCGTACATCGATCCCGGCTGGCAATTGCTGGCGGGGCACATCGCATTCCTGGTCATCCTGGCGCTTCGCCCCAGTGGCCTGTTCCCGCGGATAGACGCATGAGCGGGCCTGTCATCAGTCGTTCCACCCGGACCAGCCGGATCGGGCTCGTCGGCATCATCATCGTGTTCGCGGTACTTGCCGCCGCGCCATGGTGGGCCGGCAGGGCCGACATGCGCCTGATCACCGAGTTCATGTTCTATCTGGCCCTGGCCAGCATGTGGAACCTGCTGGCCGGCTATGCCGGTCTGATCTCGGTGGGCCAGCACGCTTATGTGGGTCTTGGCGGCTACGTGCTGTTCTCCTGCGCGCTGTTCCTCGGTCTGAACCCGCTGCTGGCGATCCCTGTGGCCGGCATCGTCGGTGCGCTGATTTCGGTGCCGGTGGCCGTGCTGGTATTCAGACTGCGGGGGCCGTATTTCGCGATCGGCACCTGGGTGGTGGCCGAGGTCTTCCGGCTGATGTCGGGAAACATGTCATCCGTGGGCGGTGGGTCGGGCCTGAGCCTGCCGATCTCGGTGATGAAGGCACTCGGCAGCAAGAGCGAGCGCGAGATGCTGATTTACTTCGCCGCCCTATTCTTGTGCGCCGGCGCGGTGGCGCTGGTGTACCTGCTGCTGCGTTCGCGCCTGGGCCTGGCGCTCACCGCCATCCGCGACAGCGAAGTGGCTTCCTCCAGTCTCGGTGTGCGCATCGACCGTGTGAAGATGGTCATCTACGTGATTACCGCGGCGGTCACCGCAATGATCGGCTGCCTGATCTTCATCACCAAGTTGCGGATCACGCCGGATGCCGCATTCAGCGTCAACGACTGGACCGTGTTCGTGATCTTCATCGTCGTGATCGGCGGGATCGGCACGATCGAGGGGCCGATCATCGGCACCCTGCTGTTCTTCCTGCTGCGCGAGTTCCTGGCCGATCTGGGCCCGCTCTATCTGATCATCCTGGGCGTGGTCGCGATCGGGATCATGCTCTGGTCACGCAAGGGGCTCTGGGGGCTGCTGATTCAACGCTACGACTTCTCGCTGTTCCCGGTGGGTTACCGGGTCCACAACGACGAGCCACCACAGCGCGGCGACTGAAGCCGCGGCCGCCTGTCAGCGCTTTCGTGCCGGCGCACGGAGCGGCCATAATCCGGATTCAGGCAGGCAAGGCGTGCACCAGAACGGCCCGCCGGTTGCCGCAGACCGCAAAAGACCCAGACGCATTCGAGAGGAGCACTCATGGCCGACATGTCGACCGACGTCCTGATCATTGGCACCGGCCCTGCCGGCTCGGCCACCGCCGCGCTGTTATCCAGCTACGGCATCGCGAACATGGCGATCAACCGCTATCGCTGGCTGGCAGATACCCCGCGCGCGCACATCACGAATCAACGCGCAATGGAAGTGATTCGCGATCTCGGCAAGGATCTCGAGGCCGAGGCCTATCTGTACGGCACGCACCAGGATCTGATGGGCGAGAACGTCTTCTGCGAGAGCCTGGCCGGCGAGGAGATCGGCCGGATGAAGTCCTGGGGAAAGCACCCCGCGTCGCGCGCCGAGCATCTGCTGAGTTCGCCCTGCCACATGAACGATCTGCCGCAGACCTACGCGGAGCCCCTGCTGTTCAAGACCGCCTGCTCGCGTGGCACCCAGGCACGCATGTCCTGCGAATACAAATCGCATGTGCAGGATGCCGAGGGTGTCACCACGACCATCCTCGACCGGCTCACCGGCAAGACCTTCACCGTGCGCTCGCAATACCTGGTGGGCGCCGATGGCGGCAACTCCCTGGTGGCCGAACATGCGGGCCTGCCCTTCGAGGGCCAGATGGGTGTCGCGGGCTCGATGAACATCCTGTTTCGGGCCGACCTCTCCAAGTACGTGGCGCATCGGCCCAGCGTGCTGTACTGGGTGATGCAGCCGGGCGCGGATGTCGGCGGCATCGGCATGGGTCTGGTGCGCATGGTGCGCCCGTGGAACGAATGGCTGATCGTCTGGGGCTACGACATCAGCGAGCCCGCACCGGTGGTCGACGAAGCCTTCGCCACCGGCGTGGCCCGGCAACTGGTGGGCGACCCGGAACTGAACATCGAACTGCTCTCGGCGAACACCTGGACGGTCAACAACTGCTTTGCCACGCACATGCAGAATGCGCGCGTGTTCATCATGGGCGATGCCGCCCATCGTCATCCGCCATCGAACGGGCTGGGCTCGAACACCTCGATCCAGGACAGCTTCAATCTCGCCTGGAAGCTTGCCGCGGTGATCAAGGGCCAGGCCTCGCAGGCGCTGCTGGACTCCTATTCGGTCGAGCGCGCGCCGGTGGCCCGCCAGATCGTCACACGCGCCAACCAGTCGATCGCCGAGTTCGGGCCGATCTTCGAGGCGCTGGGCATGACCGGTGGCACCGACGTCGAGAAGATCCAGGCGAGCATGGATGCGCGCGCCTCGGCCACCCCGGAGGCAGAGCGCCAGCGCGAAGCCATCCGCAAGGCGATCGAGTTCAAGAAGTATGAGTTCGACTGCCATGGCGTCGAGATGAATCAGCGCTACAAATCGGCGGCCGTCGTCACCGATGGCCAGCCCGAGCCGGCGTTCGAGCGCGATGCCGAGCTGCACTACCAGCCCACCACCTGGCCTGGTGCGCGACTGCCTCATGTCTGGCTGTTCGATCGCCAGGGTGGTCAGCACTCGACGCTCGATCTCTGCGGCAAGGGCCGCTTCACCGTGCTCACGGGCATCGGCGGAGAGCCCTGGGAACAGGCGGCCAAGGCGGTTGGCGAGAAGCTCGGCCTGGATATCGCGGTGCATGTGATCGGCCCGCGTCGCGAGTACGACGACCTCGTCGGCGACTGGGCCCGTGCCCGCGAGATCACCGACACCGGCGCGCTGCTGGTGCGTCCCGATCACCATGTCTGCTGGCGCGCGCACAAGATGGTGGCCGATCCCGGCGCCGAACTCGAGCGGGTGCTGGGCGCGATCCTGGGCACCGCCTGAATCGTGCCCACGGCCTGAGAACCAGCGCGACGGCACTATCCCCGAAAGGCGGGATGGTGCCGCCCCCGGGGTGCACTGCTACGATTGTCGGGCGCGGCTCGATCGTCGAGCGCACATACCCCCGCGGGAGCCCCGTCATGCTCGTCACGCTGCTCGTGATCGCCATCGTGATCGCATTGATCGCGCTCTATGCGATCAAGATCTACAACGACCTCGTCCGCTACCGGCAGATGGTCAAGGAGGGCTGGTCGGGCATTTCCGTGCAACTCAAGCGCCGCTTCGATCTCGTGCCGAACATGGTCGAGGCGGTCAGGGGCTATCTGAAGCACGAGCGCGAGGTGCTGGAAAATGTCACCCAGGCGCGCAACCAGGCACAGGCCGCCGGTGACGGCCCCTCGCCCGAACGCAGCCGCGCCGAGGGCATGCTCGGCGCGGCGCTCGGGCGGCTGTTTGCGGTGGTGGAGAACTACCCGGAGCTCAAGGCCAATGCCAACGTGATGGAGCTGCAGCGCACGCTCGCTGAGCTCGAAGACCAGATCCAGCTGTCACGCCGCTATTACAACGGCGCGGTGCGGCAACTGAACACCACGATCGAGCAGTTCCCCTCGAACATCGTCGCCAACATGTTCCACTTCGAGAGCGCCGAATTCTTCGAGGTCGACGACCCGGCCGAGCGCATCGCCCCGAAGGTGTCGCTGACCTGAAGCCGCGGTAGATCCGGGTTCTCGTGACCCGAAGCACGAAGCAGGCGTGATAAATCGCCCATGATCCCGATTCTTTGCCGCATCCTCATCGCGCTGTCGCTGGCCATCGGGCTGACCGGCGGCGCGCTCGCCGAAGAGGTCATCGAGTCGTTCGACTCCCGCGTCGAGGTGCAGGCAGACGGTGACTACATCGTCACCGAGACCATCACGGTGCGCGCCGAGGGCTTGATGATCAAGCGGGGCATCTATCGTGATTTCCCCACCTATACACGCCTGGAAAGCGGCCTGATCCGCAGCGTCGGCTTTTCGGTCGAAGACATCATGCGCGACGGCCGCGACGAGCCCTGGCACACCGAACGCATCGAAGGCGGCGAGCGCATCTACATCGGCGATGCCGATGTCTACCTCGATCCCGGCACCTACCGCTACGAGATCCGCTATCGCACCAGCGGCCAGCTCGGCCACCATGATGAGTTCGACGAGGTCTACTGGAACGCCACCGGTGATCGCTGGGCGTTCCCGATCGAGAAGGCGCGGGCCACCATCGTGCTCCCGCCGGGTGCCAAACCGATACGCGAGGCGTTCTACAGCGGGGTGCGCGGCTCTCGCGAGCGCGACGCGAGGGTGGTGTCACGCGATAACGGACAGGTCGTTTTCGAGACGATCCGGCCGTTGCGCACATTCGAGGGGCTTACCGTGGCGGTAGCCTTCGACAAGGGCATCGTGCCTGCGCCCGGGCCGGTGGCCACGGCGTTCGAGCACTACTGGTCCAACGCCGGGTTCTATCTGTTCATGCTGGCGCCGCTGGCCATGCTGGCATGGTACGCCTGGGCATGGCGGCGGGTTGGGCGCGATCCTCCCAAGGGCATCGTCATCCCCCTGTTCTCCCCGCCGGATGGCATCTCGCCAGCCGCGGCTTCCTATGTCTATTTCCGCGGCCAGTCCGAATCGATCCGCGGCACCTCGCGAGCGCTGATCGCCGCGCTGATGTCGCTCGCAGTCAAGGGCAGGATCCGGCTCGACGAAGCTGGCAGCAAGGTCCGGATCACCCGACTGCAGCCATCCGCTGGCGACACCGCAGCCACCGCCACGCCGCAACCGCTTCCCCCGGGCGAGCTTGCCCTGCTCACGCGGCTACTTGGCAACCGCGACTCGATCACGCTGGAGCGTGCCAATGCCAAGCTGGTTCGGCCGGCGCTGACCGCATTCTCGGCCGCGCTCAACAAGGAGTATGAGCGGCCGTACTTCCGGAGAAATTATCCCCACATCATCGCCGGCGTCCTGATCGCGGGCCTTGCGGTGATTGCCTTATGGTCGCTGTTTCGCCCCACCGAGGCCAACATGGTCAGCGTCGTGCTGAGCGCAGGCGCAGGCTTTCTCGTCACGCAGATCATCATGGTGGGCATCACCACGCTGACCGGCGACCGGCCTGGCAGGTCACGCCTGGGTGGGCTCGCGATCACCGTCGCGGCAGCGGCGCTCCCGATCGGCCTGTTGATCCTGGTCTACTCGCAGCGCGACCAGATCCCGTGGCCGTCAGTACCGGACATTCCCCGCGCCGGCCTGGCCACCGTGATCGCCGCGCTCGCGATGGGTGCCCTGGTTGCGATCTTCAAAACGCTGATGTTCGCCCCCACCCCGGCCGGCCGGCAGATCGGCGAGCAGGTAGAGGGTTTCCGCACCTATCTCTCGGTGGCTGAATCCGGGCGCATGAACCTGGCCGGCCAGCCCGATTTTTCCACCAGCTTGTTCGAGCGATATCTGCCCTATGCGATCGCCCTGGGCGTGGAAAAGCCCTGGTCGAAGGCGCTCGAGCAGCACCTGGCGAAGGCCAGCCCGCAGGAGCGCGCCAGCTACCAACCCTCTTACTTCCACGGTTCGCGCTTCGGTTCGGGCCACAGCGCGGCAGCGATCGCCGGCATGGCGTCGAGCCTGGGCGCATCGGTGGCATCCGCGGCGCCCAGTTCGAGCGGCTCCGGCGGCGGGGGATCGTCGGGTGGCGGCGGCGGCGGCGGGGGTGGCGGCGGCTGGTGAGCGCCGGCCGGGTACCGGCCAGCGCCCGGGCAGCCGGTCAGTTGGCCGAACCGGCCACCCGAACCCTCACGGTACGCATCGCGGCGCCCGGCATCGGCAGCGTGACACTGCCGCGGTCTTCCCAGAACCAGCGCCTGGGCAGGCCATGGGCTGGGTCATAGGCCAGATAGTGCTGCAGATTCAGGCGGCAGAAGAAATCGAGCGAGTCGAAGCTCGAAAAGAACGGGCTGACCCGGCTCTGGGCCGCATCGCTATCGAGACCATCGAGCGGGCTGCCCAGTGCAATCTGCGCGGGCTCGCCCTGCCCCTTGATCTCGATGATCGACAGGCCCAGGTGCTCACGCACGCGCTCGATGAACGGATACTTCTCTGGCTCGAACTCTCGGGCCAGCTCGGCACGCTGGCCGATACCCCAGGTATTGACACGCATTTTGTAAGGCTCCTGACCGAGTTTGGAGGATTCGGACGTTTGTCCCTCTTCAACGCGTGACCTTTCATACGCGATGACAGGAATCGCGTTAGTCCCGCAATTCCCATGCCCGAGGGCCCGAGGCCATGGGCAGTGCCTCGGTCAGCCTTATATCGGTGCATGGCGCACCAGTTTCAAGCAGAAGTGCCAGGAAGGGGGCATACCGGGCGGTCGGAGACCACAACCTTTCCAGCCCGGCCTGTCTCCGACGGTCAGCGCGCCGGCAAAACCGTCCCGGCGCAACGACCAAAGCCGATTCGCGGGCGCCCGTCGCGCTCGCACCAGGCCTTGAGTGTGACCGTGTCACCGTCTTCCAGGAACGACCGGGTCAGGCCCTCGGCCAGCGTGACCGGATTGCGCCCACCCTGGGTGAGTTCGATCAGGGCTGCCGCCTCGCTGGCGTTCGGACCCGATTGGGTTCCCGAGCCGATCAGATCACCCGGCTGCAGATTACAGCCTCCGACCGTGTGATGGGCGACCATCTGCGCAATGCTCCAGTACGAGTGTGCGAAGGTCGAATGGGACAACCTGTGGCCATCGCCGGCCGTCTGCCCCTCCAACTCCGGCTTGAGCCAGGCCTCGATCGTCATGTCGATGCCGCCACGGGCCCGGTTGTCGGCCGACTCGAGATACGGCAGGGGCGCCGGGTCTGCCTCGGGCCGGGTCCAGGGCACACGATAAGGCTCCAATGCCTCGAGCGTGACGATCCAGGGCGAGATCGTGGAGGCGAAATTCTTGGCCAGGAACGGGCCCAGCGGCTGATACTCCCAGGCCTGGATATCGCGGGCCGACCAGTCGTTGAGCAGACAAAGGCCGAACACATGATCGTCGACCTGATCGATACCGATCGATTCGCCCAGCGCATTGCCGCGTCCCACCCAGATGCCGATTTCCAGTTCGTAATCGAGGCGCTTGCAGGGCCCGAAGGTGGGCGCGTCCGCGCCGGGCGCCATCATCTGTCCCTTGGGCCGGTGGAAGGTCTGGCCGCTGACGTCGATCGATGATGCGCGGCCGTGGTAACCGACCGGCAGCCACTTGAAGTTCGGCATCAGCGGGTTGTCCGGACGAAACAACTTGCCAATATTGGTGGCGTGATACACGGACGTGTACATATCGGTGTAGTCACCGATGTGCGCCGGCACCACGAAAGTCGCATCGGCCTGCGCCACCAGGCAGGGAGCCAGCGCGGATTGCAGCGCGGAACCCTCGGCCAGCGCGCCTGACAGGGCCAGACGCAAGGCCGACCAGTGCGCAGGCCCCAGCGACATGAAACGGTTCAATTTGGGCTCGGCGGCCGCGTCGAGCGCCTCGGCGGCCAGGCCTTCGAACGGCGCCCTGGCGCGCAGCGCGGCCAGATCGACGATGCTCGAGCCGATCGCCACCCCGCCACGAGATCCCTGGGCAGCAGCGGTCTCGAAGGCCGCGAACGGCAGGTTCTGGATCGGGAAGTCTCCCGCCGGATCATTGGCTTGCGCCACCCAGCTGCGGCGGGCGGGGTCATGGGTCTCGTTCAGCTTCATGGGGTCTCGTGTGTCTGCGATCAGTTGGGGTCGAAATGGTTCTTCAGGCCCTGCCAGCAATCGGCATAGTCGGCCTGCAACAGCCCACCGTCGAGCGCAAACCGGGTCGGCCGGATCGGCAGGCGGGTCTCGAACATGAAGGCCATGGTGTCGCGCACATACTGCGGCTGGCCGGTGTCGATCGCGCTGGCCTTGGAAAAGGTGTCCGCATCCGGTCCATGGCCGGTCATGCAGTTGTGCAGCGACGCGCCACCGGGCACGAAGCCCTCGGCCTTGGCGTCGTAGACACCGTGGATCAGCCCCATGAACTCGCTGGCGAAGTTGCGGTGATACCAGGGCGGGCGGAAGGTGTCCTCGGCGCAGAGAATACGCGGCGGGAAGATCACGAAATCGATGTTGTCCACGCCGGGGGTGTCGCTGGGGGAATGCAAGACCAGGAAGATCGACGGATCGGGGTGATCGAAGCCGATCGAACCGATCGTGTTGAAGCGGCGCAGGTCGTATTTCACCGGCGTGTAATTGCCATGCCAGGCCACCACATCGAGCGGCGAATGGTCGATCGGTGCCGCGAACAGATTGCCCAGGAACTTGTTGACCAGTTCGAACTCGCCGCTCAGGTTCTCGTAAGCCGCCACCGGCGCAAGGAAGTCGCGCGGATTCGCCAGCCCGTTCGAACCGATCGGGCCGAGATCCGGCAGGCGCAGCAGTGGCCCGAAGTTCTCGCAGATATAGCCGCGCGCGCCCGCATCGTCGCCGTCGGGCAAAGTCACCGCAAAGCGCACACCCCGCGGCACGATCGCGATCTCGAGCGGCGCCACCTCGAGCACGCCCATCTCGGTGGCCAGCCGCAACCGGCCGTGCTGGGGCACGATCAGCATCTCGCCGTCGGCATTGCTGAAATAGCGCCCGACCATCGACTTGTTGCACGCATACAGATGGATCCCGCAGCCGCTCATGGCCGACGGATCCCCCTGCCCGGCCATGGTCACCCAGCCGTCGACGAAGTCGGTCGGGCGATCGGGCATCGGCAGCGGGTTCCAGCGAAGCTGGTCGGGCGGCGCGACCACCTGGGAAAAATCGCTGACCAGCCCGGCGTGATCGATACGGCGGAAGCGTCCGTGCACCGCACCCGGTTTGATCCGATAGAACCAGGTGCGGCGGTTGTGCGAACGTGGCGCGGTGAACGCGGTGCCCGATATCTGCTCGGCATACAGCCCGTGGGCCACCCGCTGCGGTGAGTTGCGGCCCACCGGCAAGGTGCCCGGCACGGCCTCGGTGGCGAATTCATTGCCCCAGCCGCTCTGGTAGCCGAGGTCGCCCTCGATCACCGGCCCGCTGGCAGAGCCGGCAACGCGTGCATCGGCCCCTGATGCGGTCTTGGTATCGCTCATATGTCTTCTCCTGACGATCAACAGCCGATCGCCCAATCGATTCGCGCCCGCACGCCGGGGTAAGGCATTGCACGCGGCGGCACGCCGGCAGCCATCGTTGCCGGGTTGGACAATCCGGCTGACTTCCGCTGCATTGTAGAGGGCCATGACCGCGACCGCGCGGCGTCGGGCCTGTCCGGAGCAGCGGACCGGGGCCGCCCGATGGCCCGCGCACCACGGGCCCAACGCGCGTCCCATATGATTCCTGCGATTCGCAGCCCCGAGCGCCGCAAGGCCCGATGACCCGCCATGAACAGCCCGCCCCCAGCCCACCGATCCCTCACCGTGGCCGCCGTGCAGATGGCCTCGGGCGACTGGGACCTGCAACGCAACATTGCGCGCGCGGAGCGCCTGATCCGCGAGGCCGCCGCCCGCGGTGCGCAACTGGTGCTCTGCCCCGAGTTGTTCATGTCTCCCTATTTCTGCATCGACCAGAACGCGGGCCATCTGTCGCTCGCCCAGCCCTTCGAGGGCAATCAGGGAATCGCGCACTTTGCCGCACTGGCCGCAGAACTCGGTGTGGTGATCCCGATCGGCTTCTTCGAGCGCGCCGGCAATGTTCTGCTACAACTCGGTCGCGATCGCCGATGCCGATGGCCGCGTCCTCGGCGTCTATCGCAAGACGCATATTCCGGATGGCCCGGGCTACACCGAGAAGTTTTATTTCACGCCGGGCGACACGGGCTTCAGGGTCTGGGACACGCGCTTCGGGCGCATCGGCGTGGCCATCTGCTGGGATCAGTGGTTTCCGGAAACCGCGCGCGCCATGGCGCTGATGGGCGCCGAGGTGTTGTGCTTTCCGAGCATCATCGGTTCCGAGCCGCAGGATCCGGATCTGGACACGGTCGGGCACTGGCAGCGAACCATGCAGGGCCACGCGGCCGCCAACATGGTGCCGGTGGTGGCCGCCAACCGGATCGGCGCGGAGACCGGCATCGGCAATGGCAATGACCGCCAGCAGGCCCTGACCAATACGTTCTACGGCTCGAGCTTCATCACCGATCATCTGGGCGCCAAGCTCGCGCAGGCCAATCGCAGCGACGAGACGGTGCTGCTTCAGACGCTCGATCTCGAACGGATCCGGCGGGCCCGCCAGGCCTTCGGCCTGTTTCGCGACCGACGCCCGGCCATGTATGGCGCCTTGCTGCACAGCGACGACCGCCCGAGCGGCCCATAGACGGCGGGCGTGTCGGCGCGACCCGCGCGGTTTGAAGGCACGAAGCCCAACGCTGGCCCGGTTTTCAAGCCTCGTCCTGACCCAGCGCCCAAGTCGCGACCCGCGGCCAGCCCGGACCCGGCTCTTGCATAATGACGGCCTGAAGGCCGCGACGCCGCGCCCGTTCCTGGCGGCCGATCCGACGGCCGCCAGCGCAAAGCAGAGGAGACCACGAGTGTCGAGTAGCGATCATCAACAACGCGCCGAGAGCCTGCCGCTGCAGGCGATCGACGTCAGCGATCCGGCACTCTATCGCGACGACACGTGGCGCCCGTATTTCGCGCGCCTGCGCCGCGAGGCGCCGCTGCACTACTGCGCGGACAGCCCCTACGGCCCTTACTGGGCGGTCAGCGGCTACCACCTGGTGGAAGATGTCGAAATCAACACCAAGGTGTTCTCGAGCCAGGCCGCGCTCGGCGGCATCCAGATCCGCGATGTGCCGCCGGGTCTTAACCGACCCTCGTTCCTGCTGATGGATCCACCCGAGCACACGGGCCGGCGCAAGGTGGTCAAACCGATGACCAATCGCGAAAGCCTGGAGGGCTTCTCCGGGCTGATCCGCGAGCGCACCCGCAAGGTGCTCGATGCGCTGCCCCGCGGCGAGGTCTTCGACTGGGTGGACAAGGTCTCCACCGAGCTCACCGGCATGATGCTGGCCAGCATGTTCGACTACCCGCAGGACAAGCGCCGGCAGTTGATCCACTGGTCTGAGGTGGCAACTGCGAACCTGGCCGCGCCCGATGCCCCGGTGCGCACCGAGGAGGAACGCTATGCCGAACTGCAGCGCATGGCCGACGCGTTCATGCCGCTCTGGCGCGAACGCACAGGCGGAGAAAACTTCGACCTGATCACGATGCTGGCCAATGCCGAGGCCACTGCGAACATGGATCGCGAGGAGTTCATCGGCACGCTGTTCCTGCTGATCGTCGGCGGCAATGACACCACGCGCAACTCCATGTCGGGCGGGCTGATCGCGCTGCGCGACAACCCCCATGTCTGGGAGCAGGTGCGCGCCGACCGCTCCCGGGTACCTGCCATGGTGCAGGAGATGATCCGCTATCAGACGCCGGTGATCCACATGCGACGCACGGCGCTCAGTGACTTCGAGCTTCAAGGTCAACATATCGCCAAGGGCGACAAGGTCGTGGTCTGGTATGTCTCGGCCAATCGTGACGAAGCCTTCTTCGGCGACCCCGAGGTGTTCCGGATCGACCGCGAGAAACCGCACCGTCACCTGGCCTTCGGCTATGGCGTGCACCGCTGCGTCGGCGATCGGCTGGCCGCGCTGCAATTGCAGCTGCTCTGGGAAGAGGTGCTCGAGCGTGACATGAAGATCGAGATCGTCGCCGAGCCCGAGCGCGCGTACTCGAACTTCATTCGTGGCATCACGCGCCTGCCGGTGCGCATCGCCGCATGATCCGCCGCCCCATTCCTTCATCCACAATCTGAGGAGTCCGCATGTCATCCGACACCGTGGATGTGCTGATCATCGGCGCCGGCGCCTCGGCCGCCGCCTTTGCATACAGCCTGGCCGATACCCGGATGCGCATCCTGTGCCTGGAACAGGGTGATTGGGCCAACCCGTCCGACTATCCGACCACCGGCCGAGACTGGGAACTACGCCAGCTCGGCGAGTACAACTTCAATCCGAACGGGCGCATGAACGCGGCCGACTATCCGCTGAACGAGGACGAGTCGGCGATCTCGGTGGCGAACTTCAATGGCGTGGGCGGCAGCACCGTGTTGTTCGCAGCCATGTATCCGCGCCTGCACCCGAGCGACTTCCGGGTGCGCACGCTCGATGGCGTGGCCGATGACTGGCCGATCGACTATCGACTGCTGGAGCCCTACTTCGCCGAGAATGATCAGGTGATCGGCGTGGCGGGCATGGCGGGTGACCCGGCCTATCCGGCCAAGGAAGTCCAGCTGCCGCCGGTGCCGCTCGGGCGCACCGGCCAGGCACTGGCGCGCGGCTTCAATCACCACGGCTGGCACTGGTGGCCCACCGACAGCGCGATTGCCACCCGGCCCTACGAGGGGCGCGATCGCTGCCTGAATCTGAGCCCCTGCGTGGCGGGCTGCGCACAGGGTGCGAAGGCCAGCGCCGACATCGCCTACTGGCCCGAGGCGCTGCGCCGCGGTATCCAGCTGCGCACCCGCTGCCGGGTGCGCGAGATCACCGTGAACGAGCAGGGCATGGCCAGCGGTGTCGTCTACTACGACGAGAACGGTGTCGAGCAGCATCAGCGCGCCGAGGTGGTCGTGCTCGCCTGCAACGGCATCGGTACCCCCAGGCTGCTGCTGAACTCCACCTCCGGGCGCTTCCCGAACGGGCTGGCCAATTCATCGGACCAGGTCGGCCGCAATCTGATGTTCCATCCGTATGCCACGGTGGGCGGCAACTTCGACGAACCCATGGACGGCAATCACGGTCCCCTTGCCTGTTCGATCTGGAGCCACCAGTTCTACGAGACCGATCCCTCGCGCGGTTTCGTGCGCGGCTACATGCTGCACGGGGTCCGCGGCCGTGGTCCGGTGCTGACCGCGTTGATGGGCATGGAACTCGGCTCCATCCCCTGGGGTGCCGGCCATCATGAACAGTTCGCGCGCAGCTTCCGGCACTCGGCCTCGGTGGCCGCGATCTGCGAGGATCTGCCCGAGGCGCACAACCGGGTCACGCTGGACCCAACGCTCAAGGATTCCAACGGGATTCCGGCGCCCAAGATCCATTACACGCTGAGCGAGAACAGCCGGCGCATGCTCGATCATGCGGTGGCGCGCGCCACCGACGTCCTGCAGGCCGCGGGCGCGCACGATATCCACGCGATCGCGCCGGTACGGCGCGCGGGCTGGCACAACCTCGGCACGGCGCGCATGGGCAACGACCCCGAAACCTCGGTGGTCAACCCCTGGGGCCGAAGCCACGATGTGAAGAACCTGTTCATCATCGACGGCAGCGTGTTCGTGACCGCGGGCGGCGTGAACCCGACCAACACGATCCAGGCATTGGCGCTGTACTTCGCCGACTCGATGAAGAAGAACCTCGCCAATCTGTTCGATTGACACGCCACCAGGAGACTCCGATGACCAAGCATGATCCGGTGGTGCCCATCCAGGCGGTCGCACCATGGACCGACGCGCAACGCGCCACCCTGAACGCCCTGCTCGACCTGATGATCCCGGCCAGTGCCGACGGCACGATGCCCGCTGCCTCATCGCTGGGCCTGTTCGACCACATAGACGATCTGCCAGCCAAGGTTCGCGCCGGCCTCGCCGCCGGGCTCGATGCGATCGCCAAGGCGGCCGACGAGCGCCTGGGCGCGCCGCTGGCGCAGGTGCCCAACGAGCACGCGATGGCCTTCGTGCAGGCGGTTCGCGCCGGCGCAGCCCCCTTCTTCACCGCGTTCACGGCCTTCGCCGTGGCCCGCTACTACCAGCATGACCTGGTCATGACCCGGCTCGGCCTCGAACTTCGCCCGCCCTGGCCGCAGGGCCATGAGCTCGAGGACGGAGACTGGTCGATGCTGGAAGCCGTGCGCGCACGCGGCCCGATCTTCAGGGAGGTGTAGCAGCCGCGGGTTGCGCCAGGATCAGCCCTGAGCCGGGTGCGGCAGGCTGGCTGGCTCCGCGCCCACGCGCACCTGCAGCTTGCCGAAGTTCTCGCCGCGCAGCAGCCCGATGAATGCGCGCGGCGCATTCTCCAGGCCATCGACGATATCTTCCCGAAACCGCAGGCGGCCGGCACGGACATGCTCGCCCATGATGCGGCGCGCACCGTCGTAGCGGGCGGCGAAATCGGACACGATGAAACCGCGCTGGGTGATGCGCCGGCCCACCATCAGCATGGTCAGGCGCGGGCCCGTCTGCACGCTCTCGGCGTTGTAGCCCGAGATCTGGCCGCAAAGCGTGATCCGCGACCAGAAGTTCAGCAGTGGCAGCACCGCGTCATAGACCGCCCCGCCGACATTGTCGAAGTAGACATCGATGCCGTTCGGACAGGCCCTGGCGAGTGCGGCGCCCAGATCCGCCTCGCCCTTGTAGTCGACACAGGTATCGAAGCCGAGTTCATCTCGCACATACCCGCACTTGCGCGCACCACCGGCCACGCCGACGACCCGGCATCCGGACAGCTTGGCGAGTTGGCCGACCACCTGGCCCACGGCCCCCGAGGCCGCCGAGACCACCACCGTTTCACCGGCCTTGGGCTGGCCGATCTCATACAGACCGAACCAGGCGGTCATGCCCGGCATACCGAGAATGCCGTTGGCGGTGGAGATCGGCGCCAGCGAGGGATCGACCTTGCGCACCGCGTGGCCGCCGGTGATCGCATACTCCTGCCAGCCGAGCAGCCCCTCGACGATGTCGCCGGCCGCGAAACCCGGATGATTCGACCGCACCACCTCGCCGACCAGACCGCCGCCCATCACCTCGCCGATCGCCACCGGATTGGCATAGGACGCCGCATCACGCATGCGGCCCCTCATGTAGGGATCGAGCGACAGGTAGATACCGCGCACCAGCAGCTGATCTGCACCGGGCTCGGGCATGGCCACGGTCTCGACACGGAAGTTGTCTTCGCCGGGCTCGCCCGCTGGCCGGCTGGCCAGAACCACGCGGCGATATTGCTTAGGCAGTGTTGCGTTCATCAGGGGTCTCCTCGTATTCGGTGCGCCGTGCCACACACGTGTGCCGTTGCGCTTGCCCGATGATCGGGCCGGCGCGTGGTTTCGCGCCCTGCGGCTGCAGGCATCGTACATCCGCCCTGGCCTGCCTTCGGTAAACTGGCCGCCATGAAGCTCATCGGGTTCCGTCGCGCGATCTGGGCCCTGCTGGTGTCGATGCAGGTTGCCTGCGCATCCTACGGTGTGATCGGCAACGAACCGATCCCGCAACCGCGTGCCGCATCCGGCTATTCGCTGCAGAATTTTGCCCGCCAGCACGCCGGTGACGACACGATCTTCCTGGTGTCATTCTCTGGCGGCGGCACGCGCGCGGCGGCCCTCTCGTATGGCGTGTTGCAGGCTCTGCGCGACACCGCGATCGTCACCCGGCCCACTGTTCAAGGGCGCATGATCGATCTGATCGACGTGATCAGTTCGGTGTCTGGTGGCAGCTTCACCGCCGCCTATTTCGGATTGCACGGTGATCGCATCTTCGAGGATTTCGAAGACGTCTTCCTGCGCCGCGACATCCAGACCTCGCTGATTCGCGCGCTGCTCAATCCGTTTCGCTGGTTCACCTCCACCGGTCGCACCGAACTGGCAGTTCAACACTACGAGGACGCAATCTTCAAGGGCGCCACCTACGCGGACCTGCAGCGGCACGATGCGCCGCTGATCATGATCAATGCATCCGATCTCGCCTACGGTGCCCGCCTGACCTTCCTGCAGGAATATTTCGATCTGCTCTGTTCGGATCTTTCATCATTTCCGATCTCGCGCGCGGTGGCCGCTTCGGCGGCGGTGCCGATCCTGTTCAACCCGATCGTGCTGCGCAATCACGATGGCTGCCATGCGCGCATGCCGCCCTGGCTGGAGTCACTGAAGGATCAGGCGGTCGCCAATGTCGAGATCGACATGGCGATCCGTGGCCTCGAAAGCTACCTGGACAAAGACAAACGTCACTACGCGCACCTGGTCGACGGGGGCATCACAGACAATCTCGGCCTGCGTGCGATCTACGATCTGGTGGCGCTGGGCGGCGGCCCACGCGCGCTGCTGCGCCGGCTCGGCATGCACGCGCCACGACGGCTGGTGCTGCTGTCGGTGAATGCGGCCACTGTGCCCGAGCCGCAGATGGATCGCAGCAACCGGCAGCCGTCGCTCGAGGAAGCCGCCAATGCGGTCTCGGACGTGCAGATTCACCGCTACAACGCGGCCACCGTCGATCTGATGCGGCAAAGCCTCGCGCGATGGGCCGAAGAGCTGTCCGGCCCGGGCCATCCGGTGGCCTCGTTCTATATCGACGTCAGCCTGCAGACGGTGAAGGACCGCCCGATTCTGCGGCTGCTGAATCTGACGCCGACCAGTTTCGCGCTCAGCGATGAGCAGGTGGACCGCCTTACCGCGACCGGCCGCGCGCTCGTGCTCGATCACCCCGAGTTCCGGCGGCTGCAGCGGCATCTGGATGATGCCGCGGCCGCCGCAAGAGACTGACGCCGACCCGTATCCCGCTCACTTGCGACAATCGCCACCACGCGCAGGGGAGCATGCCGATGTCATCGAGGCCCGAACATCGACGCGCGAATCGGCGCACACCTCAGCCCGCATCGGCCAGCGCCCTGGCCAGACCCGGAAAATCATCGACGATGAAATCATGATGCGCATTGGGCTGGGGATCCGGCGGGCCGGCCGGGCCCCACTCCAGCGGGCGTTTCACGAACGCGGTCTTGAAGCCCCTGGCCCGGGCGGCATCCAGATCGAAGTTGTGACAGGCCACCATGCAGATCTGTGACGGATCGAGCTGCAGAAACCGTGCCACCGTGTCGTAGGCCTCGGGAAGCACTTTGTACTTGCCGATGGCCTCGCAGGAGAACACTGCGTCCCATGACAGGCCATTGTGGCGCGCGGTATCCAGAATGATGCGAAAGCTCAGGATCGTGAACGAGGCACAGATGAAGCGCTCGCGCAGCCTGGGCAGCACGGCCGGGAAATCCGGCCAGCACTGGAAACTGTGCGGCGCATCATAGGCGATCAGATGCCGCTCCTGATCGGTGAACGCCTGCAGGTCATGCCCGACGATCACCTCCTCGAGCGCCGCGCGATGCGCCCCATCGAAGTTGTAGGCCGGTGGTGAATCCTTGCCGAGATTGAGCATCTTGCCCAGGCTGCGGCGACGCAGCTCATTGGCGATGTCATGCCAGTCGCGCGTCAGACCATGCTTTGCCCCGGTAGCCGCCAGAACCTCGGTGAAGCCGGCGTGCCAATCGAGGATCGTGCCGCCGGTATCGAAGGTCAGTGCGCGGATGCCTGAATGGCTCATGGGATCTCCTCAGAAGGTATGTTTCCGAGCGGATCTCGTGAACCGCCCGCTTGTTCGCGGCGAATGCTGCGATCCCGGCCGGCAGCCGACTCAGGTCCTGCCGGCCAGAATGCCGCGCAACGCCAGCTCATAGCCGTGGATGCCGAAACCCGTGACCACGCCCTGCGCCGCGCCGGCGACGTCAGACACCCGGCCACGACGCGCAGGGTTCGACAGATGCAGTTCCCAGACCGGGAACGACACCTGGCCTATCGCGGCCACCAGCGCCGGATAACCGCTCATGAAACCCGCCGGATTGAAGATCGCGCCGATATATCCGTGATCATGCGCCTCGTAGATCCGGTTGATGACCTCGCCCTCGATGTTCGAGTGAAAGATGTCGACCTGCACACCAAGCACCTCGGCCGAGGCTCGGATGAACTCGTCGTAGTCGGCCAGTGTCAGGGGGCCGAACACCTCCACCTGGGATTTGCCGCGCATGTTCATGCCGGCGCCGTGAATGACCAGGATCTTGGGACGCATCGGGAATCTCGCTGGTTGCTGTGAGTAGCCCCTATCTTGGCATTGGCTCAGAGTCCGGGGCAATCGCGCTCCCGATACCCCGCCCACCCTGCACGAAGCCGGCGATCAGGCGCACCAGGGCATCCTCGAATTCCCCGCTTTGCAGCCATGCCGGATCACGCAGAAGCGCGCCGCGGATCGCGCCACCCACGGCCCGGCTGAGCACGAAGCCATCGATCGTGCCTGCCATCGATCCATCGCCGTTGCGGGCCAGCAGCGCCGCGGTCAGTGCATCGGTCTCGCCCAGCAAGGCCTCGAACCGCCCTGACCGGGCCAATGCGACCAACAGCGCGTGCCGGGCCCGCAACCGGCCGCCGAGCGCCCCCAGCAGGGTGCGCACGATCGCGCGCAGGCGCTGTTCACCCGCCGGCAGGGGGTCGGCAGCCTCGCGATGGCGGGCGAGTTCCTCGAATACCTGAGCCATCTCGCGACGGGTCAGGGCCTCGAGCAGCGCCTCACGATGCGGGAAGTACTGATACAGCGTGCCGATGCTGACCCCGGCAACCGCCGCGATGCGATTCGTGGTCAGAGCCTCCAGGCCTTCGGCCTCGAGGATGCGGATCGCCGCCTCGAACATGAGCGAGACCTTTTCAAGGGCCCGCGCCTGACGCGGCCTGCGGCGCTCAAGCGCTTGTTTTTCCATGTATTTCTCCGCACCAACCCGACCACTGAAAGGCGAGTCTCGAAATATGAGCAACGCTCATATACTACGCCCAGGGACGCTCACAAAGGAATTGCCATGAACCTCGGGTTGACCATCCTGGCGCTCGCCTTTCCGTTCATCGTGCTGGCCTCACTGATCGAGGCCGTGGTGCTGTCGCGCCGCCAGGGCATGGCGGCATATGACTGGCGCGCCGCTGCGGTCAGCCTGTTCGATGCGCTCGTGCGCAATCTGCTGCGCCTGGTTCCGCTGCCATTTCTGGGGGCCGCGTTCGCCTGGGCCTACGAGCACCGGGTGGCAACCATCGAACTCGAAGCGGTCTGGGCCTTCGTGTTGTTGTTCTTCGGCCAGGAGTTCTGCTACTACTGGTACCACCGGGCCGCGCACCGGGTCCGCTGGTTCTGGGCCACGCACGCGGTCCATCATTCGCCCAACCAGTTGAACCTGTCGGCCGCCTACCGGCTGGGCTGGACCGGCAAAATCACGGGTACGCTGGTCTTCTTCCTGCCGCTGGCCTGGCTCGGCTTCGATCCCGGCGTGGTGGTAGCCACCCTGGCGGCGAACCTGCTCTACCAGTTCTGGATCCACGCCACCTGGATTCCGCGGCTTGGCTGGCTCGAGTACGTCTTGAACACGCCTTCCGCGCATCGCGTGCATCACGCGTCGAATCTCGAGTATCTGGATGCCAACTATGGCGGCGTGCTGATCATCTTCGATCGTCTGTTCGGCACCTATGTGCCCGAGCGCGACGACACCCCGTGCGTCTACGGGTGGGTCAGGCCCATTCGCAGCTACAACCCGCTAGCGATCGAGTTCACCACCTGGGCGTCACTGGCGCGCGATCTGCTGAGCGCACGCTCGCTGCGCGAGGTCGGCGGTTATCTGTTCGGCCCGCCGGGATGGCGCCCCGACGGCGCCGGCGAAACCACAGAGGCACTGCGGGCAGCGGCCGGCCTGGCGACGACGCCTTCAGTCACGGCAACTGCAGTGAACACGCAGACCGCGCCGCAGTCGCGCGCCTGAGAGGGGTGCCTGAGAGGGGTGCCTGAGAGGGGTGCCTGAGAGGGTGCCTGAGAGGGGTGCCTGAGAGGGGTGCCTGAGAGGGGTGCCTGAGAGGGGTGCCTGAGAGGGGTGCCTGAGAGGGGTGCCTGAGAGGGGTGCCTGAGAGGGGTGCCTGAGAGCGGTGCCTGAGAGCGGTGCCTGAGAGCGGTGCCTGAGAGCGGTGCCTGAGAGCGGTGCCTGAGACCGGTGCCGGACACCTGCCAGACAGGCATCGCCGCCCCGTCGTCGACGGCCGGCTGGCCGCTCATGCCAGATCCGCCAGTCGCCGATGCCACTGCTCCACACTCTGCAGGCGTCGCCGCCCACTGTCACCGAGCGCGGCGGCCAGCTCGCAGGCCAGCAGATTCACGATGCTGACCGCGGCCACATAACTGTCGAACATCGCCGCTCCGCGGCAGTGGCAGGTCAATGTCCAGTCGGCCATACGCAGATCGGCGGCACCGGACGGGTCCGTGATCAACACGATGCGGGTCCCCGCCCGTTTTGCCTCACGCAGCGCGGCGGAGAAGGTTGGCACCCGCCGACGGAAGCCCACGGCCAGCACGAGATCCTGTGCATCCAGGCCGACCAGGGCCTCGGCCAGGGTCTGGGCGGGCAGCGGCGCAAGATCGATGCCGGCACGCAGCAGGCCGAGCTGCGCATGCGCGTACATCGCCAGCCAGGCACTGTTGCGATAGCCGACCACGACCACACGGCGCGCGCCGGCCAGCGCCGCCACGCTGTCGACCAGGGTCTTGTGGGCCAGCCCTGAGAGGCTGCGCGCCAGAATCTGCTGATCGGCGGCCAGCTGCCGCGCCGCGGCAGAGAGCTGCCCGGCCCCGCTCGCCTGGCCACCCTCGAGGTAGACCGGCGAGCCCCATTGCTGGGCATCGCGGGCCTGCGCGCGTGCGAGCGCGAAGCTGCCATAGCCCAGCCGGCGCACCAGGCGCGTGACCGCGGCCTTCGACGCGCCCGCCTCGGCCGCCAGTTCGGTGGCCGAATGGGTGGCCAGGCGCCCCGGGTGATTGAGCAGCAATTCGGCCACGCCGAGCTCACTACCGGGCAGCTCGCCATACGACGCACGGATCCGGTCTTCGAGGCTGTCGGGCGCGGCGCGGCTTCGACGCGGGGTGGAACGGCTCTTGCTCATGATGATTCGATCAGCACCTTGTCGCTTGCAACACTTGTTTCAATGTACCCTACCGTAAAACATCTGATTCATCCTGGTGCGGATCGGCCGCGCATGCGCCACGGCGGTGCCTGCGCACCCGCCTGGGGCGAGGAGACAAGGTCATGAGTGATGGGAATGCGCTGCAGGGCTGGCCGGCCAGAGCCGACGGCTGGAGCCGCGCGCTGGCCTGGCTGACCGATCGCGCGGCAGCGGTGCTGCTCGCCCTGCTGGTGCTCGATGTCTGGCTCGGCGTGATCGTGCGTTACCTGATTCCGCTGGACATCACATTCACCGAGGAAGCGGCCCGCTATCTGATGATCTGGGTCGCCCTGCTCGCGGTCTCGAGTGGCATTCCGCGGCGCGAACACATCGGCGTGCAGGTGCTGTTCGAACAGTTCCCGGCCCCGCTGCGGCGAGGCCTGCTGGCCCTGCTCGATGCGCTGGCGCTGGCCTTTTTCGTGTTCCTCGCCTTCTACGGGCTCGGCCTGGTGGAGCGCGGCAGCAAGACCTTCACGATGATCGACGGCCTGAGCAAGGCGCTGCCGTTCGCGGCGGTCCCGGTGGGCGCAGGCCTGGCGGCCGTGCAGATCGCGCTGGTGGCCGCGCGCGATCAGGGCCGGCTGGCGCGCGAGGCAAACGTGGTGATCTGCCCATGACCGCGGTCGCCATCACCTTCTTCGTGCTGCTCGTGCTGGGCATGCCGATCGGCTATGTGCTGGGCATCGCCGGCGTGGTCGGCATGTGGATGATCGCGCCCGGCGGGCGCTTCTTCCCGATGGCCGCCGAGCGTTTCTTTGCCGGGCTCGACCTGTTCACCTTCCTGGCCATGCCGTTCTTCATTCTGGCCGGCGAGATCATGAACCGCTCGGGCATCACCGACCGTCTGATCGGGCTGGCCGATGCACTGGTGGGCTACATGCGCGGTGGCATGGCGCACTCGAACATGGTCGCCTCGGTGCTGTTTGCCGGGCTTTCGGGCGCAGCTACCGCCGATGCCGCGGCCTTCGGCAACACGCTGGTGCCGGCCATGGTCAAGAGCGGCTATACGCGCCCTTTCGCCTGCGCGGTCACCGCCGCCGGCTCGATCATCGGCCCGACGATCCCGCCGTCGAACCTGATGATCATCTATGGCTCGCTGATGGGCGTATCGATCGCCGGCCTGTTCGCGGCCGGCATCCTGCCCGGGCTGCTGATCTGCCTGGTCTGCATGGCCATGATCCGCGCGCTGGCCAACCGGCTGCGCCTGCCCAAGGCCCAGGGTCGCCCGAGCCTGATGCGCATCGTGCTCGCGTTCAAGGACGGCTTCGCCGCGCTGATCATGCCCGTGATGATCCTGGGCGGCATCCTGGGCGGTGTGACCACCCCCACCGAGGCGGCCTCGATCGCGGTTTTCTATGCGCTGGTGATGGGCGTGTTCGTCTATCGCAAAGTGGGCTGGGGTGATCTGCTCGAGATGCTCATCCGCACCGCGCGCATCACGGGCATCGTGTTCCTGATCATCGCCTCGGCTTCGATCCTCGGCTGGTGGATGACCTTCAATCAGATCCCGCAGACCATCGCGCGTGCGTTCCTCGCGGTGTCCAGCGAGCCGGCGGTGATCATCGCGCTGATCCTCGCGCTGCTGCTGTTCATCGGCATGTTCATGGACATCAACGCGATGTTGATCATTCTCGCGCCGGTGCTCGCCCCCCTGGCCGCCTCGATCGGCATGAATCCGATACATGCCGGCATCATGATCGTGCTGGCCCTGAACATCTCGCTGATGACCCCCCCGGTGGGTGCCTGCCTGTTCGTGCTCGCCTCGGTCACGGGCGAGCGCATCGAGCGCATTGCCAAATCATTGTGGCCGTTCTTACTGGCGGAGGTGGCGGTGCTGCTCGCGGTCGCCTACTGGCCCGCCCTGACGCTGACCGTGCCCCGCTGGCTCGGCCTCGTGAACTGATTACCCGTGAACGTCTCGTTCCGTCCCTTCCCACACCAGGAGAGCAAACCGTGAAACTCACCCTCAAGATCGCCAGCGCGGCCGCCGCCGTGCTGCTCGCCGCCAGCCCCGCGCTGGCCCAGAAAACCATGCGTATCGCGCACCTGAATCCGGACAGCCCGTTCGACAGCCATAGCGGCGCAATGACCGCGGTGTTCAAGAACCTGGTCGAGACCGGCACCAACGGCAGCATTCAGGTGCAGATCTTCGGCAACGGCCAGCTCGGCAAGGACAACGAGGTGATTCAGCAGGTGCGCGACGGCATCGTGGAATCCACCATCTCGTCGGCCGGTGGCGTGGCCCAGCACTACAAACCGGTCGGCGTGTTCGATCTGCCCTTCGCCTTCCCGAATATCGACATCGCCACCAAGGTGATCTCGCTCGATAGCGCGTTCGGCGCCAAGATGGCTGCCGACATCGAGGCCAAGACCGGCCTGAAGACCCTGGGTCTGCTGGATTCGGGCGGATTCTTCGCGATCAGCAACTCCAAGCGGCCGATCAAGTCGCTGGCCGACATGCAGGGTCTGCGCATCCGCACCATGACCCTGCCCACCCACGAGACCACGATCAAGTCGATCGGCGGCCAGCCCACACCGCTGCCCTGGGCCGAGGTCTATACCGCGCTGCAGACCGGCGTGGCCGATGGCCAGATGAATCCGATCCCGATCATCGCCTTCGCCAAGTTCGACGAAGTGCAGAAGTATCTTTCGATCACCAATCACGTGATCACGCCCTACTTCTGGTTCGTCAACAAGGCGTTCTATGATGGCCTGAGCGCGGACGAGAAAAAGGTCGTCGACGCCGCCGCCGAAGTGGCCGTGGGCGCCGGTCGCGGCATCTCGCGCATCATCGAGGCCTCGGCCGAGAAGGGTCTTCCCAAGCTGGGCCAGAAGATGGCCATCAATGCGATCCCGCCGGCCGAGATCGAGAAGTTCGCGGCCATGGCCCAGCCCGCGGTGCGCAAGGTCATCGAAGAGAAACTCGGCGATGACGGCAAGGCGATGCTCGATGCGATGCTCGCCGAAATCGACAAGGCCAAGAACTGAGGCACGCTGCGCCCGCGATCGCGAGCGGACTGATCGCGTTGCCAGCGCATGATCGAACCGGTTCGCCGTGCACCGGTTCGATCACTGCCGCTCAGGCGCGGCGCCCGGTGAGCCGGGCCTGCTATCTGCGATCATTCATTCAACAACGTCATTGTCAGCCACTTGCCCCATGCCACCATCGACCGCGCCCGACACCGAGCCCTGGCGGGGCTGCCTGAATCCGAATCGGGCCGCCTCCGCCGAGCCCTACGCCGGGCCGCGCGAGTCGGTGCTCAATGACGCCGGCTTCGCAGCGGCCGAGGCCGCGGTCACAGGCTGGCCCGGCTATGCGCGCACGCCGCTGCTGAGCCTGCCGGCGATGGCCGGCCGCCTCGGGCTGGCCGCCCTGATGTACAAGGACGAAGGCCTGCGATTCGGCCTGAAGAGTTTCAAGGCGCTGGGCGGTGCCTATGCGGTCTACCGGCTGCTGGCCCGCAAGGTGGCCGAGCACACCGGCGGGCCCGAGCCCGATACCGCCGAGCTCCTGTCGGGGCGCTGGGCGTCGATCGCGCGCGAGATCACGGTCACCTGCGCCACCGACGGCAATCACGGCCGCTCGGTGGCCTGGGGCGCACAGCTGTTTGGTTGTCGTTGTGTGATCTACATCCATGCCACGGTCAGTGAGGGCCGCCGTGAGGCCATCGCCCACTATGGTGCCGAAGTCGTGCGCGTGGCCGGCAACTACGATGATTCGGTGCGCCATGCCGATGCCCAGGCGCGCGCCCATGGCTGGACCGTGGTCAGCGACACCACCTACGAGGGCTATCGCGACATTCCGATCGATGTCATGCACGGCTACGGCGTGATGTCGCGCGAGATACTCGCACAACTCGGTGACGCACCACCGCCCACCCATGTCCTGGTGCAGGCCGGCGTCGGCGCGTTCGCGGCCTCGGTTGCCGCGGTGTTCTGGATCGCCTGGGGCCCACAACGGCCACGTTTCATCGTGGTGGAGCCGACGCGCGCCGACTGCCATCTGCAAAGCGCGCTGGCCGGTCATCCGGTGGCGGTCACCGGCGATCTCGACACGGTCATGGCCGGCCTGGCCTGCGGAGAGGTCTCGCCGGCGGCCTGGGAGATCGTCTCGACGGCGGCCGATGCTTTCGTGGCCATCGACGATCACTATGCGCTGGATGCCGTGCGCGCCTTCGCCAACCCGGCCGGCGGCGATCCGGCACTGGTGTCCGGAGAAACCGGCGCCACGGGCCTGGGCGCCTTGCTGGCCGCGCGTGAACATACCGCGTTGCGTGAGCTGATGAGCCTCGATGCCGACTCGCGCGTGCTGCTGCTGGGCAGCGAGGGCGACACCGATCCGGCGCTCTATCGCGAGATCACAGGCCGCGATGCCGCAGAGGTGCGCGGATGAACCACGAGGCATTGCGCATCGACCGGGAACGGCTGCTTGCCCGGCTCGATGCCCTGGCCGGCATCGGCGCGATCGATGGCGGCGGCTGCTGCCGGCTCGCCCTGACCGATGACGATCGGCTGGGCCGTGACCTGGTCGTGGCCTGGATGCGTGAACTCGGCCTGAGCGTGACCATCGATGCGATCGGCAACGTGTTCGGCCTGCGGCCGGGCCGCAATTCGTCCGCACCGCCGGTCATGACCGGTTCGCACATCGACACCGTGCGCACCGGCGGGCGCTACGATGGCAATCTTGGCGTGCTCGCCGGGCTCGAGGTCGTGCATGCGCTCAACGATGCCGGGATCATCACTGAAAGGCCGCTGGTGGTGGCCTTCTTCACCGACGAAGAAGGCGCGCGCTTTGCGCCCGACATGCTCGGCTCACTGGTCTATGTGGGCGGCATGACGCTGGCCGAGGCGCTCGAGGTGCGCGCGATCGACGGTGCGCGCCTGGGCGATGAACTCGCCCGCATCGGCTACGCGGGCGATGCGCCACCGGGCGTGCACCGCCCGCATGCGTTCGTCGAGCTGCACATCGAGCAGGGCCCGGTGCTGGACATCGAGGGCCTGACCATCGGCGCGGTGCAGGATCTGCAAGGCATCTCCTGGCAGGAACTGACGATCACCGGGCAGTCCAATCATGCCGGCACCACGCCGATGCGCCTGCGCCATGATGCCGGCTTTGCGGCCGCATCGGTGGCCACCTTCGTGCGCGGGCTCGCGCGCGAGATGGGTGGCGCCCAGGTGGCCACGGTCGGCAAGATCGACCTGCATCCGAACCTGATCAACGTGATCGCCGCGCGCGCCACCCTCACGGTGGATCTGCGCAACACCGATGAATCTCTGCTGCGCGAGGCCGAGAGCCGGCTGACCGGGTTTCTCGCCCAGCTGGCGCATGATGAGGGGGTCGCGATCTCATCACGCTCCCTCGCCCGCTTCGAGCCGGTGATCTTCGATCAACGGGTGGTCGAGCGCATCGAGTCTGTCGCGACCCGGCTGGGGCTGAGCCAGCGCCGCATGACCTCGGGCGCCGGCCATGATGCGCAGATGCTCGCCCGCCTCTGCCCGACAGCGATGATCTTCGTGCCCAGCGTGCGCGGCATCAGCCACAATCCGGCCGAACACACCGAGGCCGCCGATCTCGAGGCCGGCGCGAATGTGCTGCTGCACACGCTGCTCGGGCTGGCCGACGACACCTCCGAACTCCCCACCGGCTGATCCCATGACCCGAATCGTCACTGTCGGCGCCGCCCAACTCGGCCCGATCGCGCGCAGCGAAACGCGCGCCCAGGTGGTAGAGCGCCTGCTCGCCCTGATGCATCAGGCCAAGGCCAACGGCTGCGACCTGGTGGTCTTTCCCGAGCTGGCGCTGACCACCTTTTTCCCGCGCTGGTACCTGGAAGACCCGGCCGAGCTCGATGCCTTCTACGAGCGCGAGATGCCCGGCCCTGAAACCCGGCCGCTGTTCGACGCCGCCGCCCGCCTGGGCATCGGCTTCTATCTGGGCTATGCCGAACTCTGCGAGGAAGACGGCCGCCTGCGCCGCTTCAACACCGCGATCACCGTCGATACCGGTGGCCGCATCGTCGGCAAATATCGCAAGATCCATCTGCCCGGCCATGCCGAGCATGAGCCGTGGCGCGCATTCCAGCACCTGGAGAAGCGCTATTTCGAAACCGGCAACCTCGGCTTCAATGTGTTTCGTGCCTTCGACGGCATTCTCGGCATGGCGATCTGCAACGACCGACGTTGGTCTGAAACCTACCGGGTCATGGGCCTGCAAGGCGTGGAAATGATCATGATCGGCTACAACACGCCGGTCCACAATCCGCCTGCACCCGAGCACGATGCGCTCTCGCACTTCCACAATGAGCTGGTGATGCAGGCCGGCGCCTATCAGAATGGCACCTGGGTGGTGGGCGTGGCCAAGGCCGGCCTCGAGGAAGGCGTGATGCAGATCGGCAATTCGATCATCGTGGCGCCTTCGGGTGAGATCGTCGGCGCCTGCTCGACGGTGGGCGACGAACTGGCGATCGCGCGCTGCGATCTCGATCTCACGCTGTCTTACAAGAACACCACGTTCAACTTCGCCAGGCATCGCGAGCCGCATGCCTACGGGATGATTGTCGAACGCAAGGGGGCGATCGCGCCGGACTGAGCCACGCGACCGGACCGACACCGCCGCGCCCGGCGAATCCGCGCCCGCCGATCCGCGCCCGCCGATCCGCGCCCGCCGATCCGCGCCCAGCGGGCCCGCGCTGACAGAGGCGGCCTCGCGGGCCGGGGCATCCTCTGCATCAATGGCGTAAGACGCCCTTATACTCCCGCGTTTTGCCGCGGACGCCTGGGCGCCCGCCCACTGCCGAAGGAAGTGCCACGATGAGCGTCGTCGACCGGGATGCCCTGGTGCTGTTCTCGGGCGGCCAGGATTCGACCACCTGTCTGGCCTGGGCACTCGAACGCTTTCGCCGGGTCGAAACCATCGGCTTCGAATACGGCCAGCGCCATGCGGTGGAACTGCAGGTGCGCCAGCGCACGCTGCATGAGCTACGCGCTGCGTTTCCGCAGTGGGCAACACGTCTGGGCGAAGATCATCTGTTGTCGCTGTCCACCCTGGGCCAGATCAGCGATACCGCGCTCACCCGCGAGCGCGAAATCGCGTTCGCCGCCGGCGGCCTGCCTGACACCTTCGTGCCCGGGCGCAATCTGCTGTTCTTCACCTATGCGGCCGCCGTGGCCTATCGACGCGGCATCGATGTGCTCGTCGGCGGCATGTGCGAGACGGATTTTTCCGGCTACCCCGATTGCCGCGACAATACGCTCAAGGCATTGCAGGTGGCGATCAGCCTCGGACTGGATGCCCCGATGCTGCTCGAAACGCCGCTGATGTGGATCGACAAATCCGCCACCTGGCAGATGGCCGAATCGCTCGGCGGCGAGTCCCTGGTGCGGCTGATCATCGAGCACACGCACACCTGCTACCTGGGCGATCGTGATCACCGCCATCCGTGGGGATTCGGCTGTGGTTCATGCCCGGCCTGCGAGCTACGAGCCCAGGGATGGGTCCGCTACGCGGGCCGAACGACATAACCTGGACACACCCATGACCCAGAGATCCGCCGGCTTCATCTATCTCGTTGCCTTCGCGCTGTGTATTCCGATCGCCAACTGGATGATCGGCCACGTCGGCACCACCTGCGTTCCGGACGGCCCGTGCCTGATCCCGGTCTGGCCGGGTATCACCGCGCCGAGCGGCGTGCTGATGATCGGGCTGGCGCTGGTGCTGCGCGACCTTGTGCAGCGCACGCTCGGCCTGCGCTATGCAATGGGCGCGATCCTGATCGGCGCCCTGCTCTCGGCGGCCGTGGCGCCACCGGCATTGGTACTGGCCTCTGCCACCGCCTTCCTGCTCTCGGAACTGGCGGATCTGCTCGTCTATACGCCGTTGCAGAAAAAGGGTCTGGTGCGCGCGGTGTTTGCCAGCAGCGTCGTGGGGCTGATCATCGACAGCGCGATCTTCCTGTATCTGGCCTTTGGCAGCATCCAGTTCATCGAGGGCCAGGTGTTGGGCAAGGCCTGGATGGTGCTGCTGTCGCTGCCGATCATTCACTGGCTGCGTCGCCAGGAACGGCCCGCGAGCGCACGCTGACCGGCGCCACGGGATCGCCGCCGCGATGGCTCCGGATTCACCGTCCGGGCCGCGGGTGAGCCGCGTGATATCCGCGCCGCGCCCCGGCTGGCTGGCGCTCGCCCCGGTGATCTTCCTGCTGCTCTGGTCCGGTGGTTATGTGTTTGCCAAGATCGGCCTGCGCGACGCCACGCCGATGGCGCTGCTCTGTCTGCGCTACGGCGTCGTCGTGATCCTGATGGCCGCGCTGTTCGCGCTCATGCGCCCGGCGTTGCCGCGCCGGCCCGCCGACTGGGGGCATTTGGCCTTCGTCGGCTTTCCGATCCAGGTGGTGTACTTCGGTCTGAGCTATCTGGCATTCAGCAGCGGCGTGTCGGCCGGCACAGTGGCACTGATCATGTCGCTGCAACCGATCCTCGTCGCCTTGATCGCGCCACTCTGGACGCGCGAGCGGGTCGGCGCGCGTCGCTGGCTGGGCCTGTTCATCGCGCTCGCGGGCACCGTGGTCGTGATCATCTCGCGCTCGGCGCTGGCACCGCCGTCCTGGAGCGGCCTGCTCCTGACCACACTCGGGCTGTTCGGCATGACCGCGGCCACATTGTGGGAGAAGCGTTTCGGCAGGCCCCATCATCCGGTCACCGCCAACCTGGTCGGTTATGCGGCAGGGCTGCTCGGCGTGCTGCCGATGATGCTCGCCTTCGAGACGCCAGCCGTGCACTGGAGCGCATCGTTCATCGGTGCGCTGGCTTATCTCGTGGTGGGCAATTCCCTGATCGCGCTGGGCCTGCTGCTGGCGATGGTGCGCGCCGGTGCGGTCAGCCGGGTTTCGGCACTGCTGTTTCTCGTGCCGCCGATGGCGGCGCTGTTCGCCTGGATGGCGCTGGATGAGGCCATGCCACCGGCCGCGTGGCTGGGGCTGGCCATTGCCGGCGCCGGCGTTTATGTCGCCACGAGAGAACCAAGGACGACGCGGCCCTGAGCCGCCCGACCCGATCCGAGGCTAAGCAGCGTGCTTCCCTGCCAGCATCCCCTCGATCAGCAGCTGCACCGCCAGGGCCTCCTCGATCGTCGCGAGCTGATGCGGCTGCCCGTGCAGCCACTTGTCCAGCTCGGTGAGCTGCCGCCGCAGCGCGCTGGTGCGCGGATCCTCGTCGGCCCAGTCGATCACCTCGGCCCAGGGTCCGCCCTCGGAGCGCCATAGCTGATAGAACTCGCGAAACTGATAGCTCGCCCGGCTGCCTTTGACGGTGACCTCCTGGCGATCGGGTTGCGGCCCGCCGGTGGTGCCGAGCACGTTCACCACACGACCGTCGGCGGTCTCGAGGCGCGCGAGCATGTCCAGCTCGCACAGGGCCGGGTCGGCCGGGTAGCGCGGCGAGGCCGTGCGCAAACGCAGCGGGCCAAGGAAACGCCCGGCCAGAAACAGGAAGTGCGAGATCACCTCGCGCGTGTAGCCGCCCTCTGCCCGAAAGCGCAGCCAGTCGGCATCCACCTGCCAGGCACGCGGCCAGGCCGGATAGGTGACCACGATGTCGATGCCGATGAGCTCGCCGGTCTCACCCGCATCGATCGCGCGATGCAGCTCGGCAAAGCCGCGGGACGAAGCCTGCGTGAAATTGACCACCGTGCCGAGCCTGGCCGGCCTCAGGCGCTCGACCAGATCGCGGCTTTCGGCATCATCGGTGCCCAGCGGCTTTTCCAGGAACACGCCCTGTCCGTTGGCCGCGGCCGCCAGTGCCAGCGCCTTGCGCGGGCCGGGCGGACAGGCCAGGTAGACCACATCGGCGCCGGCCATGGCGGCGTTGGCATCGGCCGCGATCGGCGCATCGGGCATCAGCTCGCGGGTCTTCGCAAGTGATCCCGGCGAGGGATCCCACAAGCCGCTGATCTCGAACGACGGATGGACCAGCGCATTGGTGAGCATGCGCCGGCCCATGATGCCCAGCCCGATGATCGCCATCTTGTTGACGGCCATAGACAGCTCTCCTGAAACGGAAAGCTGCAAGTATCCCGCATCGGGTCAGCAGGCGGGTTCGGTGCCCCGCCCGGCTGGCAGATCACTTGCCGGCGGCGTCACCCCAGAGCTCGGAGAGCCGCTGGTCGCGGCCACACCCATGCCGATAGAACTTGTAGCGGATCGGATTCTTCTCGTAGTAGTTCTGGTGATACTGCTCGGCTGCGTAGAACGGGCCGGCGCGCACGATCTCGACCTTGATCGGATCGGGGAAAGGTTTGCTGTCGCGCAGCTTCGCGAGCGAGGCCTGCGCGGCCGCCCACTGGGCGTCATCGAGCGGATAGATGCCCGGGCGATACTGCGAGCCGATGTCACAGAACTGCCGGTCGGACACGGTGGGATCCACGTTGTGCCAGAAGACCTCCAGCAAACGCTCGTAGCTGACCTTGGCCGGATCGTAGACCACGTGCACCGCCTCAGTGTGCCCGGTGCCGCCCGCGGACACCTGTCGGTAGGTGGGATTCTCCACGCTGCCCCCCGTGTAGCCGGAGGTGGTCGCGCTGACCCCCTCGAGCTTGTCATAGGGCGGCTCCATGCACCAGAAACAGCCGCCAGCAAAGATCGCCACCGCCTGCCCCGGACCGGCCTCGGGCAGGGGCGCGGGTGCGTCGTCACCGCCGGCCGCGCCGGCCTGGCCGAGGAAACTCAGCGCCAGCAAGATACCGGCGATTCCGATGATTGGTTTGATGTTCATGATGCTTGAAACCTCAGTGCGATGCCGTTGTTGCAATAGCGCAGCCCGGTGGGCGCGGGGCCATCATCGAACACATGACCCTGATGCCCGCCGCAACGCGCGCAGTGATACTCGGTGCGCGGCAGAATCAGCTTCCAGTCGCGCTTGGTGCCCAACGCATCGGGCAGCGGCTCATAAAAGCTCGGCCAGCCGGTGCCGCTCTCGTACTTGGCTGCGCTGTCGAACAGCGGCAGATCGCAGCCGGCGCAATGAAAACGCCCGGCACGCTTTTCCTTGTTCAGCGGGCTGCTGTGCGGCGGCTCGGTACCTTCGTCGCGCAGCACATGAAACTGCTCGCGGGTCAGGCGCTGCCGCCATTCACCTTCGGACAGCACCACCCGGTCCGCCCGTGAAGGATCGGGATCCGATGCGGCCGCCGCCGGCCGGGAAATCATCGCGCTGGCCGGGGCCAGCGCGGCGAGACTGAGAAATGCACGTCTGATCATGTCGGTGCTCGCTGCTTTGCCTATCGATGCAACAGGGTCGCACGGGCGGCATCAGACTTACGACGGGCTCTGATCAGGGCTGGCGCACGAGATCGGTCAGCGCGCCGGTGACGGGCGCCGCTGCTAGACTGCCCTTGCCCCCAAGCGCAACAAGTGAGCCTGTCATGACCATGCATGCGCCGCTACCCGGTGGGCCACGGCCGCTCCCCTACCGGCTTCAGGCCCGCGGCTGCGCACGGGCCACGATCGTCCTGGCCGTGGCCGGGCTGGTCGCTCTCGGATTCGGTCAGAGCGGCAGGAACCTGGCGATTGCGGCGGCGGGCCTGGCGATCACCACCGGCGTGATCGGGCTGGCGATTTTCGGACTCAGCCGTTCCTGGCGACAGGCGCTGCGGCGCATGGAGGCCGGCGACTATCTGCTGCACTGGCAATACAGCGCCCGGGAGTGGGCGCCCTACCGGGATCAGATGACACGCGAAAACCGGCGCCTGTCCTGGATCATCCCGCTCGCGCTGTCCGGCTCCGGGCTGGTCTTCGGGATCATGTCGCACGCGGATCACAACCTGATCGGTGGTTCGCTGATCCTCAGCTACCTGGTGCCGGTGCTGGTGGCCGCGGCCATCGGCTGGGGTTTCGCCCAGGCGATCAGTTGGTTCAATGATGCCACCATGCGGCTCATGGATAACGAGCCACCTGAGGCCATCATCGGCAGACAGGGGCTCTACATCACCGGGCAGTTCTGGCCCTGGCAGACCTTCGGGCAAACGCTCACCCAGGTCGTGCCCGGCACCGGCGAGCCGCCGACACTCGATTTCCACTTTCGGGTCGAGGCCGGCCGCGGTGTGAGCTCGCGCGTGGTGGCGGTGCCGATACCCGCGGGCGCACAGGCCGAGGCCGAGCGCCTGGTGGCGCGCTATGCCGACATGTTCGCCAGAGGCTGATCGGTCGTGCCCACCGCGTATCGACTGCTCGACCGTGTCTGACACGTCTGCAGAAATACTTCTGTCCGCTCCCTCAGGAATGGCGATGCGAGTGCCGCCAGATTCTTGTAGGCTCGGGATCACCGCTTGGGACTAGCGGTTTTCGCCACGGTCTGAATCAGCCGAATTCCCTTGCCCAGCTTACAAGTTCACAAGAATGAAGGTGGGAGACATGCAGGACCTGAAATACCCGGAATGCATCCAGCGCTTGTACGAAAGCGAGGTCAATGGCGAGGCGATCTGGTCAGCGCTGCTCAAGGCGGCCACATCCGAGAGAGACCGCTATCTGTTTGCCACCCTGCTGCAGCTGGAAACCGAGACCAAGGCATGGCTGCAACCGTTTCTGTACAAGTACCGGATCGAGCTCAGCAAGCCGGACATCTCGCCCTTCATCGAACAAAGTGTCGCCACCTATCAATCAGATCGTCTGAAGGCGCTGCAGTTCGGGCAGCAGGTCACCGCCAGGGCGCTGGCCGAATTCGAAGCCATCGCTGCCGTTGGCCCGCAAGCCGATCAACCGTATCTGCAGGGAATGGTCAGGCATGAGTCGGCGATCCTAGCCTGGATCGAAGGCGAGATCGCCGACGCTGGCGACAGTGCGATCGAGCCTGTGATCGCGCTGCTCAGGCACCCGATCTAGCGAGCTGTCCAACCCCTCGATCGCGGTTCGCTGACCGGCACATTGCGAAGTCTCAACGCCCTCACGTAACCGACTGCCCGTGCCCCTCGATGGCGGGCGCGTGTGCTTCCGGTTCAGCGGCCAGTGAACGCTGCCCCGCCCGCCCATGGTCGCGCGCCATCAGCACATAGATCGAGGGCACGATGAACAGCGTGAACAAGGTGCCGATCGCCATGCCGCCCACCAGCACCAGCCCGATCGAGTTGCGGGCGGCCGCGCCGGCGCCGCTGACCAGCACCAGCGGGAAGTGGCCCGCGATCGTGGCCACCGAGGTCATGAGCACCGGCCGCAGACGGGTCATCGCCGCCTCGTGCACGGCTTCGATCTTGCCCTGACCCTGCTCCTGCAGTTTGTTGGCGAACTCCACGATCAGAATCCCGTTCTTGGCGATCAGGCCAACCAGGGTCACCAGCCCGACCTGGGCGTAGATGTTCATCGTGGTCGTCCAGCCGTTGGTCCAGTAGGGCGTGTTCGGATCGGGAACCTTCAGAAAGGTGAACACCAGCGCGCCGAACATCGCCAGCGGCACCGAACCCGCCAGGATCACGAACGGATCGCGGAAAGAGTTGAACTGCACCGACAGCGCCAGGAAGATCAGCAACACCGCAAACGAGAACGACGGCAGGAACTTGTTGCCGTCGGTGCGCAACTGGCGCGACTCACCCACGTAATCGACACCGAATCCGGGCGGCAGCACCTCGCGCGCGGTCTTTTCCAGGAAGTTCAGTGATTCATCCAGCGTGCGCGCGGACATACCCGAAAGCCGCACCGCATTGAGCTGCTGGAAACGGTTCAGCGAGCGCGGCACCACTGAATACTCGATGTGTGCCACGGCGGACAGCGGAATCATCCGCCCGTCCGGCGCGCGAATGTGCAGCTGCTCCAGTTGTTCGGGATTGAGCCGGTCGGCGCGCTGCACCTGCGGAATCACCTTGTAGCTGCGCCCGTCCATGTTGAAGCGGTTCACATAATTGCCACCGATGGCCACCGCCATGTCTGCGCCGACCTGTGCCAGATTCAGGCCGAGCGCCGCGACCTTGTCGCGATCGATCATCACCGTGGCCTGCGGTTGATCGAACTTCATGTCGATGATCGGTGGGAAAAAGAACAGCCCACTCTTGGCCGCCTCAGCCTGCAGCGTCTGGGCGGCCTGCAGCAACTGATTTTCGTCGCCCGTGGAGGTGAGCACGAATTCCACCGGGAAGTTGCTGCCGCCCGGCAGCGCCGGTGGCTGGGTGGCGAACATCTGGATACCCGGGATGGCGCTCAGCTTGGCCTGCACCTCGGGCAGGATCTGGCTGACGGTGCGGGTACGTTTGCCCCAGGGCTCGACCACCACGCCGGAGAATCCGTCGGCGCCGAGCGTCGCCCCGATCGAGGGCGGAAACAGAAACTGGAACGACAGCCTGGCCTCGGGCGTGGCCAGCATGACCTCTTCCGTGGCGCGCGCGTAGATGCCGTTCTGCTCGGCAGTCGCATTGGCAGCGGTATTGATGATGCCGAACAGCACGCTCTGGTCTTCGACCGGCGCCAGCTCCTTGGGCGAGAACATGTACATCGGCACCGTGCACAGTGAGATCACCGCCCACAGCAGATACATGGCCGGCCGGGCACCCAAGGTGGCCGCGAGCATGCGGCCATAGGCATCGCGCAGCCGGTCGAAGGAACGGTTCACGAAGCCGGCGATGCCGTGGTCGTGACCGTCGGCCTGCAACAGGCGCGAGGCCATCACGGGTGACAGGGTCAGTGCCACCACACCCGAGATGGTCACCGCGCCGGCCAGGGTGAATGCGAACTCGCGAAACAGCGAGCCCGTGAGACCGCCCTGCAAACCGATGGGCACATAGACCGCGATCAATGTCACCGTCATCGCCACCACCGGGCCCACGAGCTCACGGGCACCGAGCATGGCGGCCTCGATGCGCGACATGCCATCGCGCAGGTGGCGCTCGACGTTCTCGACCACCACGATCGCATCATCGACGACCAGACCCACCGAGAGCACGATGGCCAGCAGGGTGAGCAGGTTCAGCGTGAAGCCGAACACCGCCATCAGGAAGATCGCTCCGATCAGCGAGACCGGGATCGCCATCACCGGCACCAGCACCGAGCGGATCGTGCCCAGGAACAGGAAGATCACCACGACCACGATCAGCAGGGTTTCCACCAGCGTGCCGGTGACCTCCTCGATCGCATCGCTGACATAGGCGGATGCGTCATAACCGATGCTCGCTTCCAGCCCGGAGGGCAGATCACGCTGCAGATATCCGAGCTCCTCGCGCACGCCATCGATCACCTCGATCACATTGGCATTGGGCTGCGGGAACACCCCGATGAACACCGCGGTGCGGCCCGAGTAGCGCACCACGGTGTCGTAGTCTTCGGCGCCCAACTCGACACGTGCGATATCGCCCAGCCGCACCAGGGTGTCACCCTGCCGATAGATCACCAGTTGCCGGAACTCCTCGGGGGTGTGCAGATCGGCATTGGCATTGAGACGGGTGGTGACCAGCGCCCCCTTGGAAGAACCGATCGCCGCCAGATAGTTGTTGGCCGCCAGCGCCTGGCGCACCTGCGTGGCCGTGACATTGAGCGCAGCCATACGCGCGGTGTCGAGCCAGACGCGCATCGCGAAGGTGCGCGCGCCGAAGATCTCGATGCGCTGCACGCCGGCCACCGCGCCCAGACGCGGCTGCACGACCCGGCTCAGATAATCGGTGATCTCCTGCTGCGAGAGGATGTCCGAGACGAAGCTCAGATAGGCCGCCGCAAAGCGCGAGTCGGCCGACTGCACGCTGATCGAGGGCACCTGCGCCTCGGCCGGCAGATCATTGCGGACCTGGTTCACCTTGGAGGTGATGTCGGCCAGTGCCTTGGTGGAATCCACATTGAGCTTCAGGCGCGCATCGATGATGGAGATGCCCTGCAGACTCTTGGACTCCAGATAGTCGATCCCCTCGGCCGAGCCGATCGCACGCTCCAGCGGCGTGGTGACGAAGCCGCGCACCAGCTCGGCGCTGGCGCCGACATAGGCGGTGCTCACCTGCACACTGGCACTCTCGCTGCGCGGATACTGGCGCACGCTCAGCGAGTACCACGAGGCCAGGCCGGCCACCACGATGATCAGGTTGACGACGATCGCCAGGACCGGCCGCCGGATGAAGAGATCGGTGAATCGCATTGGCTGTTCGCCCCGCCCGGCTCAGGTGTTGGCCGGCTTGGGGGCCAGCTCGGGTTTGGGTGCCAGCGTGTTGTCGATCTGCACCGGCATGCCGGAGCGCAGCTTGAACACACCGCTGGTGACGACCTCTTCACCGACCTTCACTCCGCCCAGCACTTCGACGAAATCACCGCGCCGCTCGCCCAGCTGCACGAACTGCTGGCGCAGGCTGCGAGCACCATCGCCGCCTTGCTTTGGCGGCTCGATCACGAACACCGAGTTACCGAACGGCGCATAGTTGACGGCGGTGGCCGGCACCGACAAGACCCGGCGCGGATCGGGCAGCACCACCTCCACCTGGACGAACATCCCGGCGCGCAGCCGCTCGGCCGGGTTGGCGACCTGCGCCTGCACGCGCACGGTGCGGCTGATCGCATCCACGAGCGGGCTGACCGCATTGATCCGGCCATCGAATGCCTCACCCGGGGCGGCATCGCTGCGCACACGCACCATTTGCCCGGCCGCGATGTTCGCCAGGGCCTGCTGCGGCACCGAGAACTCGACGTGGATCGGATCGGTGGTCTGCAAGGTGACCACAGGATCCCCGCGCGCGAGCACCTGCCCCAGTTGCACCTGGCTGATGCCCAGACGGCCCGCGAACGGCGCACGAATCGTCTTCAATGCCAGGGTGGCGCGAATCAGCTGCAACTGCGCATCGGCACCCCGCGCCTGCGCACTGGCCGCATCGACCTCGGCCGGCGTCATCAGCTTGCGCTTGGCCAGTTCCTCGGTACGCTTGAGATTGGCGGCGGCCAGGGCAGCGGCGGCCTCGGCCGAACGGCGCTGCGCCATCTCGGTCGAGGTGTCGAGCTCGACCAGCACATCGCCGGCCTTGACCGTGGCGCCGGAGGTGAAGGTGATCCGCTGGATCCGGCCGGGGGCCTCGGTGGATACGGTCACGCCCTGCACCGCGCTCATCGTGCCGATTGCCGGGATGGTCCGCTCCCAGCGATCCTCGCGCACCGCCATCGCCGTGACGATCGAGGGCGGCGGCTTCATCTGCGCGGCCGCGGCGCCCATGGCCTTGAACTGGCCGAGCTTGGCGAACGCCAGGCCACCGACCAACAGCACGATGGCCAGGATCGTGAGTGCGAGTTTCTTGAACATGGGGGGCACGGCAGATGCGGGAAGAGCCGCCCATTCTATGTGCCGCGCCTGCCAGATTGCGAGCCGGACCGATGTGCGCGTGGTTTACGGCGCAGCGTGGGCTCGCACGCCCGCCAACACCCCGCGAATCGCACGCTTGCGGCCGTGGCGCGAATATCCCCTCTCACGCAAGGGTGCAGTCAAAACCCCCGACATTCGACACCCGCCGCGTTGACGAGGCCGCTGCCGTTCATGCGCAGCCGCCAGGGCAATCAGCGCCCGGGCACCTCGACCGTCACCCGGATCGCCGCATACCAGGCGGCGAGATTGTCCAGATCATCATCGGACAGATTGCTGACCACCACGCTCATCTGCTCGTTCTTGCGCTCACCGCTGCGGTAGGCATGCAACTGGCGCTGAACATACTCCTCGGGCTGACCGGCAAGGTTCGGCGCACCAGGAAACGTCGCGATGCCGTCACGCCGTGGCAGTTGGCACAGACCCGGTCGGCGATCACCCGGCCGGCCTGTTGATCGGCAGCGACCGCGATCGGGAAGCGATGCGGTGACGGTCAAGGCGGCCAGGATCACCGCGCATCGGAACTTGTTCATCCGAAATCCTATGGTCTGAGCGTGAAAAAGGGCCGACCCTTCGGCCGGCCCCCAGACCCGTGATCAGGCCGCGCTCTGCACGGGGCCGATGCCCCGCGCAGAGCGCACCGCGTCACTTGCCTTCGTACGAGATGCGATAGATCGCGCCGGCCTTGTCGTCCGAGACCAGGATCGAGCCATCGACATACTGTTGAACGTCGACCGGGCGCCCGAGGTAGACACCCGTCTTCGTTCATCCAGCCTTCCGCGAAGGGCTCGGTCTTTACCGCGTTGCCGTTCTCGTCGAGGAAGGTGACCATCACCCGCGCGCCGCGCGGCTTGACCGCATTCCACGAACCATGCTGGGCAGAGAAGATGGCTCCCTTGTACTTCTGCCGGGAACATGCGACCGTGTAGAACATCATGCCCAGATCGGCCGCGTGGGCGATCATCTCGACCTGCGGCGGCACATAGATGTCGGCCAGCTCCTTGGGAATCTCCTTGTCTTTGTACTCATCGGTGCGAACCTCGCCACCGCCGGTATATGGATGACCGAACCAGGCACCGACCTTGGTCAGCTTGTTCAGCTCACCGGGTGGCGTCTCGTCACCCATGCCATCGACCTGGTTGTCGGTGAACCAGAGCATGCCGTCTTTGGGATTGAACGCCAGGCCGGACGAGTTGCGCACGCCGGTGGCCACCACGCGACGATCACTGCCGTCGCGCTCGAAGCTGACGATACCGCCGATGCCGACCTTGCGATACATGTCGACCTTCTCGGGCGGCGACACATTGAACGGCTGCCCGAGCGTGATGTAGATGCGGTTGTCGGGCCCGATCGCGCAGGCACGCGCGGTGTGGTTGTACGACTCTTCCTCGGGCGGAATCAGCTCACCCTGCTTGACCACCGGAACGGCCACCGTGTCGGCGCCTTCCATGAAGTACTCGGCCGCCGGGAACACCAGCACCCGGTTGCGCTCGGCCACGAACAGGAAGCCGTCAGGCGAATAGCAGACGCCGGCGGGGATGTCGAACTTCACGCTCGGGCTGAACTCATCGACGGTGTCCGCGACATTGTCCATGTCGCGATCGACCACCGACCAGACCGTGACTTGCGCGTACCCACCCAGACCGCGGCCTTGTTGCGACTCGACCGCGATGCCACGTGCATCCGGCACGATCGCGAACAATTCGATCTTGAAGCCTTCCGGCATGCGGATGTTCTGCAGCACCTTGCGCAGGTTGTCCGCGTACTTGCCCTCCTGGGGCACCACCTTGCCCGGCGCGGTATCGGTGCGCTTGAACGCGCCCAGCTTGTCCAGATTGGTGTTGTCGCCTCGTGCGAACGCGCCGCCTGCCGCCAGGCTCATCGTCAACGCAATCGCGGTGATGCGCGGCATGGCAAAACTTGGTGATCTCATGCTCCTGCCTCCGATGTTCGACGGTGCTGCGGCGCAGCATACCGCCCGATTCTTTTTTGGAAAGGCGCACGCCTGGAACTCATAGGTGTGGCACCGTACTGCCGGGATGAAACACGACCCGTCGAAGGATTTGACCATGAATCCGGGTCCTGGCACAGCGCCGAACCCGGTCGATCGGAACGCCGCAGTCGATTGAGCAAAACCGCGGGCACTCTTGTGCCGGCGCAATCCCGCTGCTCGGGCCGCGCTTGCCGCATACTCGCTCCGAAAGTGCGCGGCACGGCAACCCATGACGAACAGGAGACGGAGACGGAGATGGCGAGACTAGAAGGCAAGGTGGCGATCGTGACCGGCGCGGCCAGCGGTATCGGCGAGGCCAGCGCGAGGCTGTTCGCGGCGCAAGGCTGCCGGGTGCTGCTGGCCGATGTGCAGGACGAAAAAGGGGCGCGCATCGCCGCCGAGCTGGGCGACAAGGCGGCCTATCTGAGCACGGATGTCACGAGCGATGACGCGGTTCGGGCCATGGTCGGGCAGGCGATCGAACGCTTCGGCCGGCTCGACATCCTGTTCAACAACGCCGGCGCCCCGGGGCCTGGCGGGCCGATCGCCGACACACCGACCGACGGCTTCGACCAGGCGATCGCGCTGCTGCTGCGCTCGGTTTTTCTGGGCATCAAGTACGCGGCCGGGCCGATGACCGCCCAGGGCTCGGGCAGCATCATCAGCACCGCAAGCGTGGCCGGGCTGCAGGCCGGCTTCGGCCCGCATGCCTACAGCGCCGCCAAGGCGGCCGTGATCCAGCTCACGCGCAGCGTCGCGATGGAACTCGGCGAGCAAGGCGTACGCGTGAATTCGATCTGCCCGGGCGGCATTGCCACGCCGATCTTCGGCAAGGCCTACGGCCTGCCCACCGATAAGGCCGACCGGACCGTGGAGGCGGTGCGCACGATGATGCTGCCCAACATGCAACCGATCCGGCGGGCAGGCTTGCCAGAAGACATCGCGCAGGCCGCCTTGTGGCTGGCCAGCGATGACTCAGCTTTCGTCAATGGCCATGCCCTGATCGTCGACGGCGGCCTCACCGGCGGCCGGCAGTGGTCGCTGGTGAAGGAGCAGCGCGAGCGGGTCGCGGCGGGTTTCGGCATCGCGCCGTAACGCGACAGATCGCAGCGGAGATCCTCGATGACCGAACCCCGGCACTTCGACACCGACATCCTGATCGTGGGATCCGGCCCGATGGGCGCGACCACCGCCCTGGCGCTGGCCACCTACGGCGTGCGCGCCCAGGTGGTGTCGCGCGCGAACTGGACCGCCGACACGCCGCGCGCCCACATCACCAATCAGCGCGCGATCGAGGTGCTGCGCGATCTGGGTGTCGAGCAGGAGGTGCGTCGTGAGGCCACGCCCTGGGAGTGGATGGGCGACACCTTGTTCACCACCAGTCTGGCCGGGCCCGAGATCGCCCGGATACGCACCTGGGGAACGGGGGATGAGCGCATCGGCGACTACCTCCAGGCCAGCCCCTGTGGCCTGCTGGATGTGCCGCAGAACCGCATGGAGCCGATCCTCGTCAAGAATGCGGCCGCACGCGGTGCGCGCTTTGCGTTCAACACCGAGTATCTGGGCCATGTCCAGGAGCAGGATGGCGTCACGGTGAGCCTTGCGGAGCGCGACAGCGGCCGCGAGTACACGATGCGCGCGCGCTATCTGGTGGGTGCCGACGGCGCTCGCTCGAAGGTGCTCGAAGACGCCGGGCTCGAGGTGCAAGGACACTTCGCGCGTGCCGGCACCGTCTATACCCTGTTCAATGCCGACCTCAGCCGCTACGTGGCCCATCGGCCCAGCATCCTGTACTGGATCGTGTCGCCCAATGCCGCCTTCGGCGAGATCGGCCTGGGTCTGCTGCGCGCGATCAAACCCTGGCATCAATGGATATCCGGCTGGGGCTACGACATGTCCAAGGGCGAGCCCGACATGTCGCCCGAAGAGGTCACGCGGCGCATCCGAATCCTGGTCGGTGACCCGGATCTCAAGATCGACATCGACAACACCTCCACCTGGTATGTGAACCAGGCCTGGGCGCCGGTGTACTCGAAGGGCCGGGTGTTCTGTGGCGGCGATGCGGTGCATCGTCATCCGCCATCGAGCGGCCTGGGCTCGAACACCTGCATGGGCGATGCCTTCAACCTGGCCTGGAAGCTCGCCTTCGTGGTCCGTGGCTGGGCCGGCGCGGGTCTGCTGGATTCGTATAGTCTCGAACGCGCGCCGGTCGGTCAGCAGGTGGTGATGCGCGCCAATCAGTCGCGCCTGGACTATGCGCCGCTCAATGCCTGCTTTCGCGACCCGGACGCCGACAATCCGGTGGTGGCCGGCCTGCAGAAGCTGACGGCCCCCGATGCCGAGGGCGTGGCGCGCCGGACGGCGCTGGCCGATGCGCTGATGTTGAAGAACACCGAGTTCAATGCCGAGGGCGTCGAGCTGAATCAACGCTGCGAGTCGGGCGCCGTCATTCCCGATCCCGGCGCCGAGCCCGAACAATGGCGGCGCGATCCGCAACTCTATGTGCAGGCCACCACCCGGCCGGGCGCGAAGATGCCGCACTGCTGGCTTGTCGGCCGCGATGGTCGCCGGGTATCCACCCTGGATGTGGTCGGCCGGGGCAGCTTCTCACTGGTCACCGGCGTGGCCGGCACCGCCTGGGTGCGGGCGGCCGCGGCGCTCGATCTGCCCTGGCTGCGCACCGTGGTCATTGGCCAGGACGGCGCGCAGGACTACTACTACCACTGGCACCGGCTGCGCGAGATCGACGAGGCCGGTGCCCTGCTGGTTCGCCCCGATGCGGTGGTGGCCTGGCGAAGCATGAGCGCCGCCGCGGACGCCGACGATGCACGGCGCCAGCTCGATACCGCACTGAGCCGGATTCTCGGGCGAGAGGTGACCGCGCCGGTCGCGCCCTGAGCGTTTGCCGACGGCCCGTCCGCACCGGCCCGGCGCGGACGCATGACATCGGTGCTGTCCGGCGGCTCGAGAAAGCCTCAGGATGGGCGCTGATGCAGCAGGTCCAGCACCGCGTCGCGCTTGTGGGTCAGGTGCTCGATCATCGGGCGCCGCAGCCCTTCGGCATCACGGGCGGCCAGCATCGTGATCATCGTCTCGTGTTCCTCGACCGCGCGCGCCCACTTGCGTTCATCGAAGTTCGAACGAAAGCGCAGCGCCTGCAGCCGCGCATTGACCGTGCGGTAGAGCTCGCGCAAGACCGGATTGCGCGCCGCGGCATTGATGGCGTCATGGATCTGCGCATTGCGCCGGTAGTAGGCAGACAGATCCCGGCGCAGGTAGGCGGCCAGCATCTCGAAATGCAGCGCCCGCAACTCGGCCAGCTCGGTGTCGGTGATGCGCTGCGCGGCCAGCTCAGCGGATTGCGCCTCGAGGCCGGCGATCACCTCGAAGGTATCGGCGATATCGTGCTCGCTGAAGCGCACCGCGAACGCGCCCCGGTTAGGCAGCAACTCGACCAGACCCTCGGCCGCGAGCGTGCGAATCGCCTCGCGCAAGGGCGTGCGCGACACCTGCAGCCGGGTGGATAACTCGCGTTCGTTCAGCTTCGCGCCGGGGGCGATCTCACCTTCGACGAGCAGCTGGCGCAGCCGCTGCGCGGCCTCCCGGTGCAAGACCTGGCGAGGCATGGTCGCCACCGGAGCCGGATCTTCGCTCGATTGCATACAAACCCTGCCAAGCACAAAGCCCATATTATGCGATCCGAAAATTGCGGAACGGGTTTTGTATGCGAAACTGACCGCCACTGGAGCGCACCATGCTGAAACTCGACAATCATCCGAGCGGCCGTCACTTCCTGCAGATCCCCGGGCCGAGCCCGGTGCCCGATCGCATCCTGCGCGCCATGAGTCTGCCCACCATCGATCACCGCGGGCCCGAGTTCGGAGCGCTCGGTCTGGCCGTGCTCGAGCGTCTGAAGCAGGTGTTTCGCACCCGCCATCCGGTGGCGATCTACCCGGCCTCGGGCACCGGCGCCTGGGAGGCCGCGCTGGTCAACCTCTTTGGCCCGGGCGATCACCTGCTGATGGTCGAAACCGGCCACTTCGCCACGCTGTGGAAGAAGATGGCCGAGCGCCTCGGCCTCGCGCCCGAGTTCCTGGCGCTGCCCGGCACCTGTGAAGAGACCGGCCTGCCCATGGCCTGGCGTCATGGCGTGCCCGCCGAGCGCGTGGCCGAGCGGCTGCGCGCCGATACCGGCCATGCGATCAAGGCGGTCTGCGTGGTGCACAACGAAACCTCCACGGGCGCCACCAGCGACATCGCCGCCGTGCGCCGCGCGATCGACGATGCCGGCCATCCGGCGCTGCTGCTGGTGGACACGATCTCGGGCCTGGCCAGCGCCGATTACCGCCACGACGACTGGGGGGTCGATGTCACGGTCAGTGGCTCACAAAAGGGCCTGATGCTGCCGCCGGGTATGAGCTTCAATGCGCTCTCGCCGCGCGCGCTCGAGGCCTCGGCATCGGCCACGCTGCCCAGATCCTTCTGGGCCTGGGACGAGATCGTCGCGATGAACCGCAACGGTTACTTTCCGTACACGCCGAATACCAATCTGCTCTATGGCCTGCATGAATCGCTGGACATGATTCTCGAGCAGGGGCTGGAGCGCATCTTCGCCCGTCATCAGCGCTGGGCCGAGGGCGTGCGCACGGCCGTTCGCGCCTGGGGTCTGCCGATTCAATGCGCGGATCCGGCCGTCTACTCGCCGGTGCTCACCGGCGTGGTCACGCCCCCCGGGGTCGATGCCGATGCGCTGCGCGAGCTCATCCACCAGCGCTTCGATCTGTCTCTGGGCACCGGCCTGGGCAGGATCAAGGGGCGCATGTATCGCATAGGCCACCTGGGCGACTGCAACGATCTCACGCTGATGGCCGCGCTCTCGGGCTGCGAGATGGGCATGCGGCTGGCCGGCATCCGTCTGGCCGACAGCGGTGTTGCGGCGGCCATGGATTATTTCGCCGCGCATCCGGCGGCCGAGTTCACGTCGTAGCACGCTGGTGGCGGGTCAGCACCAGAGAACAACCAAGACCAGGAGAGAGACCATGAACCCCATCAGAACAAGACTCGCCGCGTTGCCGGCGATCGCACTGGCCGCCGGCCTGTGGGCCGCGGCCGCACCTGCCGCCGCCCAGACCGAGCTCAAGTTCGGCCATGTCGGCGGGCCCGGCTCCCTGTTCGAGCTTTCCGCCAATGAATTCGCGCGTCGCGCCAACGAGAAGCTCGGCGACAAAGCCAAGGTCGTGGTGTTCGGCTCCAGCCAGCTCGGCGGCGACCGCGATCTGCTGCAGAAGCTGCGTCTGGGCACCGTGCACTTCGCCCTGCCCTCGAGCGTGATGTCCAGCGAGGTGGATGCCTTCGGCCTGTTCGAGATGCCCTACCTGGTGAAGAACCGCGCGCACATGCAGAAGATCGAGAAAGAGATCGTCTGGCCGGCGCTCGCGCCGCTGGCCGAGGCCAAGGGCTACAAGCTGCTGGCGGTCTGGGAGAACGGGTTTCGCAACATCACCAACAATGCCAAGCCGATCGTCAAACCCGAAGACCTCGCCGGGCTCAAGCTGCGCACCCCCAAGAGCAAATGGCGGGTGAAGATGTTCCAGGCCTACGGCGCGAACCCCAGCCCGATGGCCTTCTCCGAGGTGTTCGTGGCGCTGCAGACCGGTGTGATGGACGGCCAGGAGAATCCGCTCACGCAGATCTATTCGGCCAAGTTCCAGGAGGTGCAGAAGTACCTGTCCATGACCGGCCACGTGTACACGCCCGCCTATATCGCCACCGGGGCGCGCAGTTTCGCCAAGCTGCCCGAAGATGTGCAGAAGGCGCTGGGCGATGCCGCGCGCGAAACGCAGGCCTATGTCTATGAGCAGGCGGTCAGGCTCGAGGGCGAACTGCTGGACAAGATCAAGGCCGCCGGCGTGCAGGTGAACGATGCCGACAAGGACGCCTTCATCGCGGCCAGCAAGGCCGTCTATGACGAATTCGGCAGCGAGGTGGCCAATGGCGCCAAGCTGATCGATACCGCGATCTCGCTCGGCAAGGGCATGTAAACCGATAGGCCCGATCATGAGACCGCTCGCGAACACGCCCGCCACTCACCGCCCTGCCCAGTCGCGGCGGCTCATGATTCATTCAGGCCAAGGCCGGAGTCACGCGTGATCGCGACGCTTCGCCGCGCCTTCGATCGCGCGCTGACCTTCTTCGTCGTGGTTCTGCTCGCCGGCCTGGCTGTGCTGATTCTGTATGCCGTGGCCTGCCGCAAGCTCGGCGTGTCGCTGGTCTGGTATGACGAAATTGCCTCGATCATGCTCGCCTGGCTCACCTACTACGGCGCCGCGCTGGCCGCGCTCAAGCGCGCGCACATCGGCTTTCCGGGGCTGATCAACAAGATGCGGCCCGACCTGCGGGTGCCGGTGGTGATTCTCGGCGAGCTCTGTGTCATCGGCTTTTTCGGTCTGCTCGCATGGTACGGCTATCAGGTGCTGGTGATTCTCCAAGGTGACACGATCGCAAGCCTGTCGTGGGTGCCCACGCGACTCACCCAGTCCGTCATTCCAATCGGCAGCACACTGTTCATCGTGGCCCAGCTGCTGAGCCTGCCTGAGGTGTTGCGCCAGGCGCGCGCCGAGGGCATCGTTGATCATGAACTCGAGCCCGCGCACAGCGCGGCGCGCGAGCTTCCGCAGGCCTAGCGATGACGCGCATCGGTATCTGCGATAGCGCGACCGTGTCGCGCGCTCACCCCATGGCGGAGCCCCAGCGATGATGGTCGCCCTGATGTTCGTTGGCCTGGTCGCCCTGATTCTGCTCAATGTGCCGATCGCAATCTCGCTGGGCATCGTCGCCATGGGCGCCATGGTCTATCGCGAGGGCCTCGATTCGTTGCTGAACTCCGCCATCGTGATGTTCAGCGGCGCCACCAGCTTCCCGCTGCTGGCGATTCCGCTGTTCATCCTGGCCGGCGCGATCATGAACACCTCGGGCCTGTCGCGCCGCCTGATCGCGTTCGCCTCCGCCCTGCTCGGCTTCATTCGTGGCGGGCTGTCGATGATCACGATCGGCACCTCGATGTTCTTTGCCGAGATATCCGGCTCGGCGGTGGCCGACGTCGCCGCGATGGGCTCGATCCTGATCCCGGCAATGAAAAAGAAGGGCTATCCGAAGGAATTCGCCGCCGCGGTGATGTCATCCTCGGCCACGCTCGCTGTGATCATTCCGCCCTCGATCCCGATGATCCTCTATGCGGTGATGGCCGACGCCTCGGTGGTGCAGATCTTCGTGGCCGGCATCGTGCCCGGCGTGCTCGCCGGGCTCGGCCTGATGGTCATCTCCTACGGCTATGCGCGCCGCTACAACTGGCCGGTCGAAGAGGCCTTCCAGTGGCAGCGCGTGAAGAGCACGTTCAAGGATGCGGCCTGGGCCTTCCTGCTGCCCATGATCATCCTCGGCGGGATCTTCGGCGGCATCGTCACCGCCACCGAGGGGGCGGCACTCGCGGTGCTGGCCGCGCTCGTGATCGGCGGCGTGATCTATCGGGAACTGAACTGGCGCCATCTGTACACCGCGATGGTCGAAGGCGCGGTGCAGACCGCGATCGTCATGCTGCTGGTGGCCAGCTCCGCGCTAATCGGTCACTTCCTCACCGAGCAGCAGCTGCCGCAAGAGCTGGCGCGCTGGCTGTCCGGCATCACCAGCAACCGCTATGCGGTACTGGCGATGCTCAATGTCTTCTTCCTGCTGATCGGGCTGTTCCTGCACTCGGCCGCGGCCATCATCCTGGTGGTGCCGATCGTGATGCCGCTGGTCAAGCAGGTGGGCATCGATCCGGTGCACTTCGGGCTGATCGTCACCCTGAACCTGGGCATCGGCCAGCAGACGCCGCCGGTGGCCAGCGTGCTCATGGCCTCCTGCTCGATCGCCAAGGCGGACATGTGGCGGGTCACCCGGGTGAACCTGCCCTTCATCGCGGTGCTGGTGGTCACATTGCTGGTCGTCACCTATATCCCGGCCGTGCCCATGGCACTGGTGGATTTCTTCTACAAATGAGGTTTGCCATGATCGTCGTCCATCACCTGAATGACTCCCGCTCGCAGCGCGTGCTTTGGCTGCTCGAAGAACTCGGGCTGCCCTACGAGATCGCCCACTATCAGCGCGATGCGCAGACCCGGCTCGCGCCGCCCGAGCTGCGCGACGTGCATCCGCTGGGCAAGTCGCCGGTGGTCACCGACGACGGCCGGGTGATCGCCGAATCCGGCGCGATCATCGAAACCCTGATCCGGCGCCACGGTGGCGGCCGACTGCAACCCGAGGCGTCCACGGCCGCGTATGACGACTATGTGCACTGGCTGCACTATGCCGAGGGCTCGGCCATGCTGCCGCTGATGCTGAACCTGTATGTCTCGCGCCTGGGCGAGGCCGGCGCGCCGCTCGCGCCGCGCATCGAGAGCGAGATCGCCAATCACCTCGGCTATGTGAACCAGGCGCTGGCCGGCAAGCCCTGGCTGCTCGGAGACAGCTTCAGCGGCGCCGATGTGCAGATGAGCTTCGTCGGCGAGATCGCCGGCGCCTATGGCAAGCGCCAGGCCTACGAGCACCTGGATGCCTGGGTGAAGCGCTTTCAGGCGCGGCCGGCCTATCAGGCGGCGCTGGCGCGCGGCGGTGCCTACCGTTTCGCGGACTGATCGCCGGCGCGCACCAGCCACTTGTCCAGCTCGTTGGCGAACAGCTGCCGGTCGCGCTGGTTCAGCGCGGGCGGCCCGCCGGTATCCACGCCGCTGGAGCGCAGGCTGTCCATGAAGTTACGCATGCTCAGGATCGATTCGATGTTGGCGGCGCTATAGAGCTCGCCGCGCGGGCTCAGGGCCATCCCGCCCTTGCCGATGACATCGGCGGCCAGCGGAATATCGGCCGTGATCACCAGATCGCCCCCTGCCATGCGCTGCACGATCTCATGATCGGCAACATCGAAGCCCCGCGGCACCTGCAGAAAGCGGATATTCGGCGAGCGCGGCACCTGCATGAACTGGTTGGCCACCAGCGTGATCAGCACCCCGCGACGGCTCGCCGCGCGAAAAAGAATGTCCTTGATGACGGCCGGGCAGGCGTCGGCGTCGACCCAGATGGGCATGAAGACTTCCCTGTGAGGTTCGTGAAACGCAGATATTGCCGCGATATGGCGAGAGCCACACAGCATTGTGCGGATGATGGCCTTGTCCCTCAGGGCGCCGGCTGACACGCAGCCGCCTCCAAGGGGCTTTCGCGGCGGTTTTCGTGCCATCACCTCTCATCAGAGCCGAATTTGTGCCAGGACCGACCGCGAGGTCCTGATCCGCTCATCCAGCGGGGCCCGGGCGGCAGGAGGCGGGCCCCGGTCAGCAGGGGGCGGCACCCGCACCTGCCGGGGCACGGACCGATATCACGCCGGCCGGGCATGCGTGCATGCCACAGATCACGCCAAGGAATCCGCCACTTGCGGCTGACTTGCGCGATGATGATGGTTCAATGGCCATCATGATGATTCGTTCCGCCGCCCCGATCCAGCCCGCCTCGCAGGGTGAGACATGAGCTGGCTGCCCGTCGCCGGAGCCGCCCTGGCCCTGCTCGGCCTGGCCCTGGTGCTGGCCGGTCTGCGCGCAATCCGGCGCACGCAGTATCTGCGCTTCACCTATCGCACCCTGGTGGGCCTGCTGTTGATCGCGCTCGGTGCGCTGGCCGGTGCCATCGCGGTCGGGGTGAAGAACTACCAGGCGCTCACCCATGAAGAACCCGCCGCGCGCATCACCGTCAAGCCCCTCGGCCCGCAACGATTCGAGGCCGACATCGTGTTCGCCGATGGCCGCACCGCCAGCTACGAGCTCACCGGCGACGAGATCTATGTCGATGCCCACATTCTGAAGTTCAAGCCGCTGGGCAATGCGCTGGGCCTGCACACGCTCTGGGAACTCGACCGGGTCACGGGCCGCTACCGGGACATCGAGCAGGAACGGCGCGATACCCGCACCGTTCATTCGCTGGCGCCCGATCGAACCGTGGATTTGTTCGAACTGCGCAAGCGCTTCAAGGGCTTCGGCCCCCTGTTCGACGCCGAATACGGCTCGGCCACCTTCGTGCCGGCGGCCGAACCCGCGATCTTCGATGTCACGGTGTCGACCACCGGGCTCCTGATTCGGCGTGTGGAGCAGGCGACCACGCGCTGAAACCGGCGCAGACCGATCAGCGCACGCCGTCTGTTGGTGATCCGTCGTCGCGATACGCCTGATAAGGCCCGGTGCCGCTGTGACCGGCCTCGGACGCGGGCAGAAAAGCGCCTCGCGCGGCGTCGAATACGTGCACCTCGCCGTCCTCGATCACATAGTGCCAGCCGTGCAGGCTCAGCCGACCGGCCTCGACCGCGCTGCGCACCATCGGGTAGTCCATCAGACGCTCGAGTTGCAGCACGATCGCGCGTTGTTCGGTGCGCCGAAGCGCCTCCTCGCCCGGCTGAACCGGCAACAAGGCCTCGTCGATCAACTGCAGCCAGCTCTTGAGCGCGACCGCGCCGGCCGGTGCGCCATCATAGGCGGCCCGGATCGCACCGCAATGGCTGTGACCACAGACGATGATGTGCTCGACCTGCAATGACAGCACCGCGAACTCGATGCCGGCGGTAGTGCCATGCAGGCCGCTACTGCCGTCATACGGCGGCACCACGGCCCCGACATTGCGAATGATGAACAGATCACCCGGCGCCGCGCCGGTCAGCAGATAGGGAACCAGCCTGGAATCCGAGCAGCCGATGAACAATGTCTTGGGGTGCTGCCCCTGGGCCACCAGATCCTGAAAGCGCTGCTGGTGGCGCGGAAAGTAGCTCTCATGGAAATCGCGCAGGCGCAGCAACAGTTCGTCGCGTGCTTCGTCGTTCATCATCAGGACCGCGTTGTACAGTTCGGCGGGCGGCCAGCCTCGCCGCCGTCAGAGCGTGCGATGCTGGGACACGATCGACGCCTTCTTCGGCATGCCCAGGCGCCGGCTGCGTACCAGCTGGTAGGGCCGGGTCACATAAGCCAGCGTCGCGAAACCGCTCCAGACATGCACGAGCCGGGTGAACGGAAAGATCAGGAAGATCGTCATGCCCAGGAACATATGCGCCTTGAAGACCCAGCCGGCACCGAGCATCAGCTCGGCCGCGCCACCGCGAAACGTGACGATGCGCTGCGCCCACTCGGCGAGAACGAGCATCACACTGCCGTCCAGATGCTGAGCCGACAGGGGAATCGTCGCCAGGCCGAGCAGGAACTGCATCCACAACAGCCATAGCAGCATGATGTCGCTGACCCGGCTGTTGATCCGTATCCTCGGATCGGTCAGACGGCGATGCAGCAGCAGACTGATGCCGATGAACCCAAGCACCCCGAACAGACCGCCGGATACCATGGCCAGGATCTGCTTCGCACCGGCTCCGAGAAAGGGTTCGTAGACGACATGCGGTGTCAGCATGCCCACCGCGTGACCAAAGAACAGGAACAGGATGCCCACATGAAACAGATTGCTCCCCAGGCGAAGCTGGCCGGCTCGCAATAGTTGCGACGAATCGCTCTTCCAGGTGTACTGATCGCGCTCGAAGCGGATCAGGCTGCCGAGCAGGAAAACACTCAGCGCGATGTATGGGTAGATGCCAAAGACGAGGTGATTCAGGGTGTCCATGTTCGGGCTCTCCGCGTTCAGGCTGCCGGGCGCCGCGCCTGCGTTGCGCCGCGCATCACGTGAATGGGTCTGGGCTCGCCAGGCTTCGCCTGCCCGTTCAGGCTGCAACCCGCGAAGGCCTGCGGCTCGCTCCAGGATTCATCGATCGGGCGGTCGGCCTCGATCTCCACGGCCTGGGCACGCTGGCCGGCCAGCTCGATCACCGCAGCGATCACCGCGGCATACGGACTACCCCGCGATTGCAGGGCGCTGAAGACGCGATTCAACAAGTGGGCGATCTCGCCGAGGAAGGCACGCGCCAACCCCGGTGGCTGGGTCGACGCAAACTCGAGTAGCGCCCCGAGGTGGTCCGGTAACTCATTGGCGGCCAGGCGCAGGCCGGCTCGCCGGTAGGTCTGCGCAAGATCGATCATGGCCGGGCCACGATCGCGCGAATCGCCATGAACATGCTCGAACAGATGCAGCGAGGTGGCGTGGCCGCGATCGAAGGTCGCGACATAGCGGGACTCGGCATCAAGATCATCCATGGCCCGCATCTGATCCACCACCGCACGCAGCTCGGCACGGCGTGATGCGCCGAGCACGCCTTCGCCGTCGATGGCTTCGATCAGGGCGCCCGCCTGGTCATGCCAGGCAGCATCGGGATAGGCCAGCATCCGTGCCAGTGCGCGCAGCGAATACTTCATCGGTTTCATCGCAGCCTCCTCAGATGACTGACTTGATCGGAATCGTGCGACGCTTCTCGGTGCCGAACAGACTGGTCTCGGTCGACCCCTCCGAGCACCCGTTGCCGAACGAGAAGCCGCACCCGCCGCGCAAATCGAAGGCATCTTCCGCATACTCGCGGTGGGCGCTCGGAATCACGAACCGGTCCTCGTAGTTCGCGATCGCCATCACGCGATACATCTCCTCCACCTGATCAGCGCTCAGCCCCACCTGCGCGAGCACCGCCGGGTTCTCGATGCCATCCACATGACGGCCGCGCTGCCAGGCACGCATCGCGAGCATCCGTTCGAGCGCACGCTTCACCGGCCCGGTGTCACCGGCAGTCAGCAGGTTGGCGAGATACTGCAGCGGGATGCGCATCTGATCGAGATCGGGCAGATGACCGTTGGCACCGATGTGTCCGGCACTGGCCGCCGAGGTGATCGGCGACAACGGCGGCACGTACCAGACCATGGGCAGCGTGCGGTACTCCGGATGCAGTGGCAGCGCCACCTGCCAGTCGATCGCCATCTTGTAGACGGGGCTGTTACGGGCGCCTTCGAGCCAGGCCTCGGGCACGCCGTCGTGACGCGCCTGTTCGATCACACGGGGATCGTTGGGGTCGAGGAAGATGTCCAGTTGTGCCTGGTAGAGATCCTTGTCGTTGGCCACGCTCGCCGCCTCGGCAATCCGGTCGGCGTCATAGAGCACGACACCGAGATAGCGGATTCTTCCGACGCAGGTTTCCGAGCAAACCGTCGGCTGGCCGGCTTCTATGCGGGGATAGCAGAAGATGCACTTCTCGGCCTTGCCGCTCTGCCAGTTGTAATAGATCTTCTTGTACGGGCAACCGCTGACGCACATGCGCCAGCCGCGACACTTGTCCTGGTCGATCAACACCACCCCGTCGTCCTCGCGCTTGTAGATCGACCCGGACGGGCACGAGGCCACGCAGGCGGGGTTCAGGCAGTGCTCGCACAGGCGCGGCAGATACATCATGAAGGTGTTCTCGAACTGCCCGACCATGTCTTTCTGAATCTGGTCGAAGCTGGCGAGATTGGCATCCTTGCTGCGCTTGCTGAACTCGCCGCCGAGAATCTCCTCCCAGTTCGGGCCCCACTCGATCTTCTGCATGCGCTCGCCCGAGATCAGGCTTCGTGGCCGGGCCGTCGGCGCAGCCTTGCCTTCCGGCGCCGATTGCAGATGGTGATAGTCGTAGGTGAACGGCTCGTAGTAGTCGTCGATCTGCGGCAGACCCGGATTGCTGAACAGCTTCATCAGCAACGACCACTTGCCGCCCTGTCGGGGTTTGATCGAGCCACCAGGCTCACGAACCCAGCCGCCTTGCCAGCGATCCTGATTCTCCCAATCCTTCGGATAACCGATGCCCGGTTTGGTCTCGACATTGTTGAACCACGCGTATTCCATCCCCGGGCGGCTGGTCCACACGTTCTTGCAGGTCACCGAGCAGGTGTGGCAACCGATGCACTTGTCCAGGTTCAGCACCATGGCGATCTGTGCGCGAACTTTCATCTTGCTCTCCTCGCCGGCACTCAGGCCTGGACCGTGTCGTTGCCTTCCCCGTCGAGCCAGTCGATGCGCCGCATCTTGCGCACCACGACGAACTCGTCGCGATTGGTTCCGATGGTTCCGTAGTAATTGAAGCCGTAGCTGAACTGGGCATAGCCGCCGATCATGTGCGTGGGCTTGGTGACGATCCGGGTCACTGAGTTGTGAATGCCACCGCGCATGCCGGTGATCTCCGAGCCCGGTGTGTTCACGATCTTCTCCTGGGCGTGATACATCATGACCATGCCCGGAAGGACGCGTTGGCTGACGACCGCCCGCGCCGAGATCGCGCCATTGACGTTGAACAACTCCACCCAGTCGTTGTTCCGATACCGGCACGTCTGGCGTCATCCTCAGACAACCAGATGACAGGCCCACCGCGATTGAGCGTCAGCATGTGCAGGTTGTCGCTGTAGGTGCTGTGGATGCCCCACTTCTGGTGCGGGGTGATGAAGTTCAGCGTGATTTCCTGATGGCCGTTCGGGCGCACATCCAGCATCCCGGCCACCGTCTTCAGATCCACCGGCGGCCGGTAGCTGGACAGGTTCTCGCCGAAGGCCGTGATCCAAGGATGATCCAGATAGAACTGTTGCCGACCGGAGAGCGTCCGCCAGGGGATGAACTCATGCACATTGGTATAGCCGGCGTTGTACGACACATGCTCGGATTCCAGCCCCGACCAGGTCGGTGAACTGATGATCTTTCTAGGCTGGGCCTGCACATCGCGGAAGCGGATCTTCTCGTCCTCGCGATGCAGGGCCAGGTGGGCATGTTCGCGACCGGTGATCTTCGTCAGGGCCTCCCAGGCCTTGACCGCGACGTGGCCGTTGGTCTCGGGTGCGAGCTGCAGAATCACCTCGCAGGCATCGATGTCGGTCACGATCCTCGGCATGCCCTTGGTCGGGCCGTCCTCGTGCACCCGGCCGTTGAGCTCCGCCAGCTGACGCACCTCTTCGGCGGTGTTCCAGGCAATGCCCTTGCCGCCATTGCCGACCTTCTCCATCAACGGACCGAGCGAGGTGAAGCGCGCATAGGTGTTCGGATAGTCACGCTCGACCACGGTGATCTGCGGTGCGGTCTTGCCGGGGAGCAGCTCGCAATCGCCCTGCTTCCATTCCTGAACGCCGAAAGGCTGCGCGAGTTCGGCCGGCGAATCATGCATCAGCGGGGTCAGCACCACCTCCTTCTCGACGCCCAGGTGACCCACGCAGACCTCGCTGAATGCCTTCGCGAAGCCCTTGTAGATCTCCCAATCGCTGCGGCTCTGCCAGGCGGGGTCGACCGCGGTGGACAGCGGATGGATGAACGGATGCATGTCGCTGGTGTTGAGATCGTTCTTTCGTACCAGGTCGCCGTGGGCAGCACGATGTCGGAATACAGACAGGTGGTGCTCATCCGGAAATCGAGCGTGACCAGCAGATCGAGCTTGCCTTCAGGCGCCTGCTCGTGCCATTGCACCTCGTGAGGCTTGGCATCCTCCGGGCCGAGATCCTTGCCCTGTACCCCGTGGCTGGTGCCGAGCAGATGCTTCAGGAAGTACTCGTGCCCCTTGCCACTCGAACCGAGCAGATTCGATCGCCAGACGAACAGATTGCGCGGCCAGTTATCCGGATGATCCGGGTCCTCGCAGCTCATGCGCAGGCTGCCATCCTTCAGCGCCGAGACCACATAGTCCTTCGGGTCCTGACCGGCAGCCTGCGCATCACGCGCCAGGCTGATCGGATTCCGCTGCAGCTGGGGTGCGCTCGGCAGCCAGCCCATGCGCTCCGCGCGCACGTTGTAGTCGATCAGGCTGCCGCCGAAACGGGAGCGATCGGCCAGCGGTGACAGGATCTCATCGACTCCGAGCCGCTCGTAGCGCCACTGATCGGTATGCGCATAGAAAAAGCTGGTGCTGTTCTGCTGCCGCGGCGGACGCGCCCAGTCCAGGGCGAAGGCCAGTGCGGTCCAGCCGGTCTGGGGACGCAGCTTCTCCTGGCCCACATAGTGCGCCCAGCCACCGCCACTCTTGCCAATGCATCCGCACATCATCAGCATGTTGATGATGCCGCGGTAGTTCATGTCACTGTGATACCAGTGGTTCATCGCCGCACCGATGATGACCATCGAGCGGCCCTCGGTCTTCTCGGCGTTGTCCGCGAACTGGCGTGCCACCGCGATGACCTGGTCGCGCTTCACGCCGGTGATCTTCTCCTGCCATGCCGGGGTGTACGGGAGGTCGTCGTCGTAGCTTGCCGCGGCATCTTCGCCAGGCAGGCCTCGCGGGACACCATAGTTGGCCACGGTCAGGTCGAAAACGGTGGCCACCAGCGCAAAGCGCTCCTCACCGGCCTTGCCCAGCCGGATCTTGCGCATGGGCACCTTGCGAATGATGATGCCGCCCGCAGCGTCCGGTTGCTTGTTCGCCGTGAAATGAGGCGCCTCCAGGCCGCCAAAGTACGGGAAGGCGACATCGGCCGCTTCATACTGGCTCGACCCGCCCTCCATCAGGCTGAGTTTCAACGCGACTTCGGTACCACCACGGGCCTCGCGGGCTTCGAGATTCCACTTGCCGGCATCATCGCGGTCCGCCGCCCCCCAGCGGAAACCAATGGAGCCCTGGGGAAGCACGACCTTGTCCGTACGGTCGATGGCCACGGTCTTCCACTCCGGGTTGTTCTTCTGGCCGAGCTTGCCGTTGAAATCGCTGGCGCGCAGGTAGCGGCCCGGCACCAGCGCCTGACGACCGTCGGGCAGCGTGCGCTCCTCGAGCAGCACCAGGTTGGGCATGTCGGTGAAGCGGCGCACATAGTCATCGAAGTAGGCGCTGCGCCGATCGAAGTAGAACTCCTTCAGGATCACATGGCCCATGGCCATCGCGATCGCGGCATCCGTTCCCTGCTTCGGGTGCAGCCAGATGTCGCTGAGCTTGCTGACCTCGGCGTAGTCCGGTGTGATCGCGACCGTCTTGGCGCCCTTGTAACGGACCTCGGTGAAGAAGTGCGCATCGGGCGTACGGGTCTGCGGGACGTTCGAGCCCCAGGCAATGATGAAGCTCGAGTTGTACCAGTCGGCCGATTCGGGCACATCGGTCTGCTCGCCCCAGATCTGCGGGCTGGCCGGCGGCAGATCGCAGTACCAGTCGTAGAAACTCATGCACACGCCGCCGATCAGCGAAAGATAGCGCGAGCCCGCGGCATAGCTGACCATCGACATCGCCGGAATCGGCGAGAAGCCGATCACCCGGTCGGGGCCGTACTTCTTGGCCGTGTAGACATTCGCGCTCGCGATCAGCTGATTGACCTCGTCCCACGAACTGCGCACGAAACCGCCCAGGCCGCGTTGCTGCTGCCATTCACGGCGCGCCTGCCGATTCTCGACAATGCTCGCCCAGGCGTCGACCGGGCTCTTGGCAGCGGCCAGTGCGGCGCGCCAATGCTTGAGCAGGCGGCCGCGCACCATCGGGTACTTCACCCGGTTGGCCGAATACAGGTACCACGAGTAGGAGGCGCCGCGCGCGCAGCCGCGCGGTTCATGATTCGGCAGATCGGGGCGGGTGCGCGGATAGTCGGTCTGCTGCGTCTCCCAGGTGACGATGCCGCCCTTGACGTAGATCTTCCATGAACAGGAGCCGGTGCAGTTCACGCCGTGGGTGCTGCGCACGATCTTGTCGTGCGCCCAGCGATCGCGGTAGGCATCCTCCCAGGTTCGGTCCTCGCCGGTGGTGACGCCATGCCCGTCGGAGAAATTCTCCGTGGGCGCCGAAAAATGACTCAGGCGATCGAGAAAATGGCTCATGATGGGCTCCAGGATTCAGTCGTGGCCGGACGTCTCGACGCCGCTCAGGGGTTCTTGAATTCGGCCTTCGGGCCGAGGTAGTACCACCAGTTCAGCAGCAGGCAGACACCGTAGAAGATCGCGAACCCGTACAGCGCGTTCTCTGGTGTTGCGGCCTTGATCTGCTCACCAAACACCTGCGGAATCACGAATGCGCCGTAGGCGGCAACCGCCGAGGTCCAGCCCAGCACCGGCCCCGCCTGCTCCTTCGGGAACACCATGGCTATCGTGCGGAACGTCGACCCGTTGCCGATGCCGGAAGCGGCGAACAACACCAGGAACAGTGCGAAGAACGGCATGAAATACTGTTCCGGAGTGGCCGACACATAGGCAGCGTGCATGTAGTAGGCAACCCCGAGCGAGGCCGCAACCAGCACCACCGACACCACCTGCGTGACCAGCGCGCCGCCCACTTTGTCGGAGATCCACCCGCCCACCGGGCGGATGAAGGCACCGATGAAGGGACCCATCCAGGCATACATGAGCGCGCTGGGTGCATTGGCGTTGATCGCGCTGTGCACCAGTTGGCCATCGGCGCCAGGCACATGCGTGTAGCCGAAGATCACCTTGATCGCGAGTGCGAAGGCCGCCGAGAAACCGATGAAGCTGCCGAAGGTCATCGTATAGATGATGCTCATGACCCAGGTGTGCTTGTTGCCGAAGATCTTGAACTGCCGTTGCAGGTTCGGCTTGATGTCCCCGGGGATCGATTTCATCAACAATACGGTGGCGGCGATCACCGCGACCAGCACGAACCATTTCGCCCAGCTGGGCGCGCCCAGCCCGGTCGGTGCGGGAAGGATCACATAGAGGCCCGCGATCGCGGTCACGAAACCGACGCCGAGCATGCCCAGGATCTTCGCGGCGCCACCGAGGAACGAACCCGGGTTGGGTGTCACCTCTTCGCTGCGAATCGTGTTCATCCCAAACCAACCGGCGATCGCAAGCGGGATGAGAAGCAGCAACCAGACGAAGCCCGCGTTCTGAATCCAGGTGCTGGAACCGGCCGCGGCCTTTCCGATCAGCGAGCCCGAGGCCTGCACCAGCGTGGTCGGCTCACCGCCGAGGGCACCGAACAGGCCGAAGGTCATCACGAGCGGCACCAGGATCTGCATCGTGGTGACGCCCGCATTGCCCAGCCCGGCATTCAAGCCGAGCGCCAGCCCCTGCATGCGCTTGGGAAAGAAGAAACTGATGTTCGACATCGACGAGGCGAAGTTGCCACCGCCGAAGCCCGAGAGCAGCGCCAGCACCTGGAACACCCACAACGGTGTGTTCTTGTCCTGCAGTGCGATGCCGATGCCCAAGGCCGGGATCATCAGCAGCGCGGTGGTGAAGAAGATCGTGTTGCGACCACCGGCGATGCGAATGAAGAAGCTCGACGGAATGCGCAGCGTGGCGCCGGTCAGACCGGCGATCGCGGCCAGCGTGAACAGCTCGGCCGGCTTGAACGGGAAGCCCGCATTGAGCATCTGGACCGTGACCATGCTCCACACGACCCAGACCGCGAAGCCGCACAGCAGGCTGGGAATCGAGATCCAGAGATTGCGATTGGCGATCCGCTTGCCCCGGCTCTCCCAGAACTGGGTGTCCTCGGGGCGCCAGTCGGTGATTTCCACCGATCTGGACGAGCGGTCCGTTGATGTGTTCGCGCCGACAGCCATGGCTCAGGCCTCCACTGAAAGGGGTTTCTCGGCACCGCGCACGACATCCATGCGGCGCACTTCGGTCCAGTACATCCAGATCAACGACACCCAGACCACGCCGTACATCAGCATGAAGGCGCTCGAGCGGATGCCGGTGAGATCCATCAGCGCACCGAACATGATCGGCAGCACGAAGCCGCCCAGCCCGCCGGCGAGCCCGACGATGCCGCTGATGGTGCCGATGTTCTCGGGATAGTCGTCGCTGATGTACTTGAAGACACTGGCCTTGCCGAAGGCCCAGGCCATGCCCAGGATGAACATCAACGCGGTGAACACATAGACGTTCAACCCAATGTGAAAGGTGGTGGTACCGGTGGCCGTCATGATCGTGAAGTCGGTCTGCGGATAGGAGAGCAGGAACAGGCAGATCCAGCTCACCCACATCACCCACCAGGTGACCGCATGGGCGCCGTACTTGTCCGAGAGCACCCCGCCGATGGCCCGCAGCACACCGCCTGGCAGCGAGAAGCAGGCCGCCAGCAGCGCCGCCACGCGGATATCCATGCCGTACTCGCCGACGTAGTACTGCACCATCCAGAGCGACAGAGCCACATAGCCGCCGAACACGATGCTGTAGTACTGGCAGTACTTCAGCACCCGCGGATCCTTCAAGGCCTTGAGCTGATCCACGAAGCGGGTGTTCGCGGGCACCAGATGTTTAGGATCACTGGCACTGCCCAGCCAGAACACCACCAGGGTGCCCAGCATGATCGCGGCATATACCTTCGGCACCATGGTCCAGCCGAAGGCCACGACCAGTGCCGGCGCCACGAACTTGTTGAATGCGGCGCCGGAGTTGCCGGCACCGAATACGCCCATGGCCATGCCCTGACGGTTCTTCGGAAACCAGCGCGCCACATAGGGCGTACCCACGGAGAACGAGCCGCCGGCCAGCCCCAGCACCAGCCCGATGGCCAGGAACTGCCAGTACTGCGTGGCATAGGCCATGAACCAGATGGCCGGGACCGTGATGGCCAGCAACACGGCCATGACGATGCGCCCGCCGTACTTGTCGGTCCAGATACCCAGGGGAACACGAATCAACGAACCGGAGAGGACCGGCATCGCGGTGAGCAGCCCGAACTCGGTCGCGTTCAGTCCCAAGGTCTTCTTCAGGGGGATGCCGATGACGGCGAACATCATCCACACCATGAAACAGACCGTGAAGGCCAGCGTGCTGACGATCAGCACCGACCATGCCTTTCGCTGGTGACTCAATTCCGATGCCATGCCGTTCTCCGAAGTCATGGCGCCAGTGTCTGGCATCCCCCGGCGCAGAACATCCGTCGGACGTAGGACTGGAGAAAGGCAGGAGAACGATGGCGGCGACTACCGGCATCGTTCGGTGGAACTATGGGAGGACCGGGCGGCGATACGCCCGGGCGGGGATCAGATCAGGCCCTGGCTGGTGGCGTAAACGGCCGCCTGCACCCGGGAGCTCATGTCGAGCTTGCGCAGAATGTGCTGGACGTGGATCTTGACCGTGGTCTCGGCGATATCCAGCTCGCGGGCAATCAGCTTGTTGCTGTCGCCCCGGGCGATCAGGATCAGGATCTCGCGCTCGCGCGGCGAGAGCGTGTCGATCGGGCGCCCGGCCGATGCCGCCATCACGGGCGCAACCGCCGCGCTCTTTTCTTTGTTCGCAGCGTCTGCCGCGCCCGCGCCCCCCGACGAGCGCATGCCGTCTGGCGAAGGTGCCCTGTCAGCCGGCCGGGCCCTGCCTGCCGGGGCACTGGCCGGCAGGGCCACCTCGCGCGACGGCGCCCCCTGGGCGCGGAACACCGACACGAGTTTGGTCAGCATCTCGGGACTGATGACCGAATCGCCCGCGAGAACCCTGAAAATGGTATCCACCAGTTGCTCGGACTCCATCGTCTTGAGCAAATAACCATCCGCGCCGGCACGCAGTGCCGCAACAAGATCGTCTTCTTCCTCGCTGACCGTCAGCATCAGAATGTGCGACGCCGGCGAGGCATCCTTCAAGGCGCCGATGCCGTCCACCCCGCGCACGCCCGGGAGATGATTGTCGAGCAGGATCACGTCCGGCCGATGCTGTTCCAGGCAGCGCAGTGCCTCGCCCATGTCGGCGGCCTCGCAGATCACCCGCAGGCGGTCGTCCTCGGCGAAGAGCGCGCGCAGCCCGCGCCGAAACAGGTTGTGATCATCGACCAGCATCAAGGTCGCCGGCACGGGTTCGCTGGAGATCATGTTCATGCGCGCAGGATACCGGCTTCGGGCCGGTCTTCTGCGTCGGAGGAGTTGCCGCCATCGCCTGCCGGGAATGGCGGCAGCAGCAGCCTGACCGAAGTACCCTCCCCCGGCCGCGAACTCAACTCGACTTCGGCGCCGATCCGTTCGGCGCGCTCGCGCATGATGCGGGTGCCCACATGGGTCTGCGCCCGGGGGGCGGCGGGATCGAAGCCGATGCCGTCATCGCGGATGCTGATCGCCCAGCAAGGCCCCTTCTCGACCACGATGTTCGCGTGGCGGGCGTCCGCGTGCTTGCGAACATTGGACAGCGCCTCCTGCACCACATGCAGTACCTGGACCTGGACATCCGCAGGCAGCGGCAGACCTTCGCCGGTGACCACCATGTCGGCGGGTATGCCGGTCTGGTGCCGGAACTTCTGCAGGGTTTCCTGCAGAGCGGTTTCGATATCGGGGGTGTTGGTTCGCGTACGAAAGTGCACCAGCAACTCGCGCACATCACCGATGCTCTCGCGCAGCCCTTCATCGAGCTCATTCAGTGCTGCGGCGATCTTCTCGGGCTGCGCCTTGTCGATCGCCGACCGCAGAATCTGCACCTGGATCTTCAGGAACGATAACGACTGCGCGATCGAATCATGCAACTCCCGGGCGAGCATGGAGCGCTCGTCGCCCACGGCGGCCTCTCGCTCCAGCGCGGCCGCGCGCAGACCCTCCAACGCGCTGGCCAGATGACTGGCCAGCGCATCGAGCAGCTCGGACTCCTCCGGGCTCAGCATGACATCGCCGCGATAAAACAGGTCGATCTCGCCGATGATCCGGTGCTGCAATCGCACCGGCACACTGATCAGGTGCTGGTAGCCGACCTGCGCACACCGCCGCAAGGGCGCCTGCTCGTGCTGGTGGATCGGAATCACCCGGGTGCGTGCCTCGGCCGGCAGACTACCGCAGGCGCACACTCCCGCCATCAGACTGCGCTCATCATTCAGAAGGTCATTCGGAAAGCAATCCGAGGCAAGCATCAGATAGCGTTGATTGGCCTCGTCGGACCAGCGAACGGCGACCGCATCCGCACCGACCACCGCGCGCACCTGCCGGGCAAACCCATTGGACAGCTCGCCGATCGAGTTGGCATCCGACAGGAACGCACTGATCTCGTACAAGGCCTCCAGGCGCGCACGCTGCGCCTCGATGTGGCGGGTCTTCTCCTCGACCTTGTCCTCCAGCCCCTGATACATCGACTGGAGCCGTTCGGCCATGCGGTTGAAGCCGGCCGCAACCTGCCCGAATTCGTCCTGCGTATCGACATCGACACGGGTTCCGAATTCGCCGGTCTCGAGCGACTGCAATCCACCCTGTAGATGCGCGAGCGGGTTGATCACATAGAGGTAACCGGTGTAGAGCATCACCACGGCGCCACCAACCGCCAGGGCCATCATCACGAACTGAAACAGATTCAGGATCGCGGTCAGGCGTGACAGTTCCGCCTCGATCGCACCGACCAGGCGGTCGATCGCCGTCACGAACTCCTCGGCCGCTTCACGCAGCCGCGGCGGCTCGACACCGCGCGCGGACAGCAACATGGTGCGCTGGCGGGCCCAGAGATTCTCGACCGCATGCAGCCTTTGGCGCACGTTGTCATCCATCGGCAGGAACAACGGCCGGCCCGGATCACCGGTTCGCAAGAGTTCCAGGCTGGTGTCGAACCGTTGCACCTGAACCTCGACTTCGGCGGGTGTCAGGCGCGCCTGCACATCGCTGGTCAGCCGCCAGGTGAGCATCCGCATGCGGCCGGCCTCGTTGACCGCCGCTCCGCCCTCGAGCTGCCAGGTCACCCAGAGGGTCACGCCGATCGAGGCCAGTCCGAGCACGAGCAGGGCCGCGCCGATGCGGATCAGCTTGGTGGACAATGACGTGGTGACGGCCATCATTGCAGGTTACACCGACGGTGAAGTGCCGACCAATGGCGCGCGTCGACTTTCCTGCTAGCTCCATCGGGGGATCACGACCTCCTTCGACCGGGGATGGTCATGGGCGCTCCTTCCAGTTGTAATCGGCTTCAAAACGGATGGAGGCCCGGCCCGGATGCGCACCAACCCCGACATCGTCGCCTCGATATCCGTTGGCGCGCGCACGGTTCAGGTGGACGAACAGGGCTTCCTGATCGATCCGGACACCTGGGACGAAGACATCGCCCGGGAAATGGCCCACCGCCTGGGCCTTGTGCTGACCGACGACCACTGGGCGGTGATCACCTTCATGCGCGACTATCTCGCCGAACATGGCCTGATGGCCGACGCCCGCTTCGCAATGCGCTTTCTAGAGCCCCGAGCCCGCGAGCGCGGGCTTTCAGGGCGTGCGCTGCTGTTCGAGTTGTTTCCCTACGGTTACGTTGGCCAGGCCTGCCGGATCAGCGGCATGCGCCAGCCGCGCGCCTGGAGCACCGGCTGAGCATCAGCGCAGCAGCAGCGTGGGGATACTGGCCGATCGCAACGATCGGAGGTCTTGCTGCCCAGGAACAGGCCGCGCAACGGCGAATGACCGTAGGCGCCCATGATCAGCATGTCGATGGCCTGCTCGCGCACGGCCTGGGCGATCACACTCGGCATCGCCCGGCACCAGCGACGCCGGCGCCTCGAAGCCGGCCGCCTCCAGCGTCTGGCGCGCCCACTCGAGCTGCTTCGGCGCCTCCCGGCTCTCGCGGCCCGACATCAGCAGGTGAACCGGCAGGCCCCTGAACAGCGGGCTGCGGGCCACCATGCTCACCCCACGGCGCGTAACGGTGCCGCCATCGAAGGCGATCATCACGCGACGCGGCTCGGTGAAGCCCTCGGTCACGGTCAGTATTGGCTTGTGCAGGCTGCGCGCCACCCGCTCCACATTGCGACCGAGATCGCGCCGCGTCTGTTCGGCCGATTCCCCACGCCGCCCCAGCACGAACAGACGAACATCGCCCTCGCGTTCGACCAGCGTCTCGTGCAGGCTGCCATGGCGCAGCCGCACATCCGGCGCGCTCACGCCGGCGATCACCGCGCGCTCACGCAGCCGGTTCAGAAACAGGCGCCCCTGCTCGCGGGCCGCCCGGCTCTGCGTGGCGTCTTGCTCGGACAGCACGCTCAGCAGCTGCTCCTGGGCATCGAAGCCGATCGCGCCGCTGTGATCAGTGCTGCGCGCGGTTTCCGGGTGCCGGTCGAGCACGTGTAGAAGCTCGAGTGGCGCGCTCAGACATTGCGCAGCCCAGGCAGCGTAGTCGGTCACGAAATCGGCGTAGCGCGACTGATCGACGCAGGCCAGCACGAGTTGATCGCTTGCCATGGCGCACTCAGTGCCCGAGCAGGATGTCGTCGCCGACATCCTTGTCGTGGATCGCGAATCTGTCCACCATCGTGGCGCTGGCCTCGTTCAGGCCGATGACTTCGACATCCGTGCCCTCGCGGCGAAATTTCAAGACCACCTTGTCCAGGGCGCTGACCGCGGTGATGTCCCAGAAATGCGCGCGGCTGACATCGATGCGCACCTTCTCGATCACCTCCTGGTAGTCGAAGGCATTGGTGAAGCGCTCGGCGCTGGCGAAGAACACCTGGCCGAAGACCGTGTAGGTGCGTTGCCGGCCCTCGTCTTCGGCCAGCGAGCGGATGCTCAGGATCCGCCCCACCTTGTGCGCGAAGAAAAAGCCCGACAGCAACACGCCGGTGAGCACGCCCATGGCCAGGTCATGCGTGAACACGGTGACGATCACCGTGGCCACCATCACCACGCTGGAGCTCTTCGGATGCTCGCGCAGCGAGCGGATCGAACCCCAGTTGAAGGTGCCGATCGAGACCATGATCATCACCGAGACCAGCGCCGCCATCGGAATCCGGCTGACCCAGTCATCGAGAAACACCACCATCAGCAACAGACAGAAACCGGCCGTGAATGTCGAGAGCCGGCCCCGGCCGCCGGATTTCACATTGATGACCGACTGGCCGATCATCGCGCAGCCGGCCATGCCTCCGATGAAGCCGCAGGCGATGTTGGCCACCCCCTGCCCGACGCACTCGCGATTCTTGTCGCTCCTGGTGTCGGTGAGATCGTCCACGATGGTGGCGGTCATCAGCGACTCCAGCAGCCCGACCACCATCATTGTCAGCGAATAGGGAAAGATGATCGCCAGCGTCTCGAATGTGAACGGAATATCGGGGATCAGGAACACCGGCAGGCTGTCGGGCAGCTCGCCCATGTCACCCACGGTGCGGATGTCCATGCCACTGGCGACGGCCACCGCGGTGAGCACGAGAATCGTCACCAACGGCGAGGGCACCGCATTGGTGATGCGCGGCAGCCCGTAGATGATCAGCAGCCCCGCCGCGGTCATCGCATAGACATGCCAGGTGACATTGATCAGCTCCGGCAACTGCGCCATGAAGATCAGGATCGCGAGCGCATTCACGAAGCCGGTGACCACCGAGCGCGACACGAATCGCATCAGTGCGCCCAGCCGCAGCCAGCCGGCGATGATCTGCAGCACACCGGTCAGCACTGTGGCGGCCAGCAGATACTGCAGCCCGTGGTCCTTGACCAGGGTCACCATCAGCAGGGCCATGGCACCGGTTGCCGCCGAGATCATGCCCGGGCGCCCGCCGACGAAGGCGATCACCACCGCGATACAGAATGATGCGTAAAGCCCCACCTTCGGATCCACGCCGGCAATGATCGAGAATGCGATCGCCTCGGGAATCAGCGCCAGGGCAACCACCAGGCCGGCAAGCAAATCATTGCGCACATTCGAGAACCATTGCTCGCGTATCGAATTCATCAGTGTTCTTGGTGGTGGATCAATGCGGTACGAGCCGGCGACCAGGCGCGCTGGCGAATGAACGCCGGCACACCGCGAAGGCCGATCGAGCCCGACGGGGGAGACCGACGCGGCAGCGGCCCAATGGCGCCGCGCCGCGGGAGACGAGAAGGTTCTTCTTGGGAGCCGCCCGACGATCCGTGTCGTCGTGACGCAAGACGGGATCACGCCAGAGGCGGCATTCTACTGTGATCGTCGGGTTGCCCGGGCAGCGATGGTCGTGAACGGTTGGATTGACACGATCATCTGCATCTGCCCTGCCCCGCGGCGGATCGCACCAGCCACTCAGCCCTCGCGTTGACAAATCCGGCCAGGCCGGCAACGATTGCTCCGAACGGAGGCGGCATTGACAAGCAGACGGGTGGCCATTCTTGGCTTATGGACCGAAAGCAACTCGTTTGCCGCGGTCTTCACGCGGGCGGATTACGAAGCCAACCTGCAGATGTTCGGTGACGAGATCACCGCGGATGTGCGAACCGAGCATCCGAGGATGCTCCAGGAAGTGGTCGGCTTCTACCGCGAGATGGATGCCCTGGGGCCGTGGCAAGCAGTGCCGATCCTGATCGCCGGTGGCTGCGCGGCGGGGCCCTGCGATGCGGCCCATGTCGGTCTGTTGATGACCCGCATTCGCGAAGATCTGCAGGCCGCACTTCCGGTGGACGCCGTGTACATCGCGGCCCATGGCGCCATGACCACCACCGCAGGCGATGACCCGGATGGTGACGAATTCGAAATGGTTCGCGCGATCGTGGGGCCGGGTGTGCCGATCGTCGCCACCCTGGATCTGCATGCCAATCTGTCTCAGCGCATGGTGGATCACAGCGACACCCTCGTCGCCTATCGCCATGATCCGCATATCGATCGGTACGAGACCGGGCAGCGGGCGGCGCGCGTGCTCTGCGAACTGATCGCTGGCCTGCGGCCCGTGGTCAGCAACATCCGCATGCCGATCGTGCCACCCAATGTCAGCCTGTTCACCGAGGCCGGCCCCTATGGCGAACTGATCGAATACGGTCGGCGACATGCGGGCGATGACATTCTCAATGTCTCGATCCTCGGCGGCTTCGCATTCAGTGACACCAGCGCCAACGGGCTGCACATCGTTGTCACCGCACGCACGAACAGCGGGTCCGGCGAACGCCTGTGTCGTGAGCTGGCCGAGCTTGCCTGGGAGAACCGTCATCGCTTCGTCTGGCATCTGACCGGCCTGGACGAGGCCATCGCACGCGCGGTCCACGCCGGCGGGCATACCGATACCCCGGCGATCCTGCTTTCGGATGTGGCCGACAACATCGGCGCCGGCGGCCCCGGCAACACCCTGTGGCTGCTCGAGAGCCTCTACCGGTGCGGCGCACACGGTGCGCTCATCGCCGGCTTCGTCGATCCGGATCTGTCCGCGCGTGCGCACGAGCAAGGTATCGGGGCGTGCTTCGATGCGCTCTTCGCCGGCGACGACTGGCAGCGCGAAGACCCGGGCCTTCACGCCCCGGCCCAGGTGCTCGCCCTGCACGAGGGCACGTTCGTCGGGCGCAAGGGGATCAACCGGGGCAAGACCGTGAGCATTGGAAGAGCGGCCCTGCTGCAGGTCGGTGCACTGAAGGTCATCGTGCAGTCGCGCGCGCTGGGCTGCCATGATCCCCGGCATATCGAGATCTTCGGCCTCGATGTCGCCGACATCCGCACCCTGGTCGTCAAGGTGCGCAGCAGCATGCCGGCTGCGTTTTCCGACTACATCCGCTTTGAGGACATGCTTTTCGTGGACACCCCGGGGCGCACATCGCCGGTGCTGACGAACTACCCGTGGAAGCGCCTGCCACGGCCGGTGCTGCCGATCGATCCGCACACGCCATGGGCCGGGCCGCTGATCACCACCCGGGCGCGCCCGATGCCCGTCGATGCCGCGATGGCTCGTGACGAAGGTCCATTGCGCTGACAGCCTCGCAGGCGCGTCAGCGCATCTGCCGGGTCAGCCCGGCCATGCGCTCGGCGGTGATCATCAAGGCCAGCGTCAGGATCACGATCACCCCGAGGCCGCAGCGGTGCGCACATCGAGATTCGATTCGATCTGCTGCCACAGGTGAATCGGCAGCGCCTCGGTACGTTCGTCGGCAAGGAACAGCGACACCGGCACATTGTCGAACGATGCCATGAAGGCCAGGAAAGCGCCGGCGGCGATGCCCTTGCCGATCAGCGGCAGCGTGATGCGCCGGAATGTCGTGAACTCATCAGCGCCGAGGCTGCGCGATGCATCGAGCATGCCGGGATCCAGCTGCGAAAGGGCGGCAACGGTCGTGCGAAGCACGAATGGCACGCACACGATCACGTGGCCCAGCACCAGAAAGGTCAGGCTCGGACGAAAGCCGATCTGGTTGATGAAGATCAGCGCCGCGAAGCCGAAAGCGAGCGCGGGTAGCAGCAGGGGCGACATGAACAGAAGATCGCACGCCCGCAGCCAGCGTTGCTGCCCCCGCACGAGGGCGATCGAGGCCAGGGTGCCCAGCAGCACGCAGATCAGTGTGGTCCAGATCGCCACAACCAGACTGTTCCACGCCGCGCGCTGCATCTGGTCGGCATCGAGCAGCGCGATATACCAGCGCAGCGAGTAGCCATCGGGCGGGAACTTCAGCGACTCCGTCGCGGTGAAGGAGGTCACCAGCACGATCAGTGTCGGTGCCACGAGAAAGATCATCGCAACCGCGGCCAGCAGGCCGAACACCCCCCGCAGTGACCAGTATTCGGCATCGATCGATCGGAAGCGGCTAGGCATAGCGCTGGAACCTTCGCCCATAGGCGTTGAGCATCGCCACTACGAGCAACACCGACACCATGAAGATGACCGATATCGCCGCCGCGAACGGCCAGTTGAAGGCGCCAACCGCCTGCTGGTAGATATGCAGGGGCATGTAGATCAGGCGCGCGCCGCCGATCAGTGTCTGCGTGACGAACGCCGTGATACAGGCGGCGAAGGTCAGGATGCAGCCGGCCAGAATGCCGGGCATCGACAAGGGCAGCGTCACGCGCCAGAGCGTGCGCCACTCGCCGGCACCCAGGGCGCGCGAGGCATCGCCGAGGTTCGGATCGATCTTCGAGAGCACCGTGAGAATCGGCAGCACCATCAGCGGCATCTGCACCTGGGCGAGCACGATGATCACGCCGGTCTCGGTGAACAGCAGACGCAAGGGTTCGTCGGAGAGCCCCAGTCCGAGCACGATCTGGTTCAGGATGCCCTGGCGCCCGAGGATAACGATCCAGGAGAACGTGCGCACGACCACACTGGTCAGAATCGGCAGGATCACGAGAAAGATCAGCACGCTCTGCCAGCGCACGCTCGCGCGTGCGCAAAGCCACGCGATCGGAAAGCCGAAAACAAGGCAGACCACCGTCGCCTTCACCCCCAGCCACAGTGTCTCGCCCAGGATGCTCAGGTGATAGGTGTCGCCAAGGAACGCGGTGTAGTGCGCGAGCGTGAACTCCCCACCGCTTTGCTGCGTCGACGACGACAGCGCGATCAGGACAATGAGCGGTGCCACGAAGGCGACGGCGAACAGCGCCGCCAGTGGCACCGCAAGCAGGGACGCTCCCGGCCTCACGGATGCCGACCTCAGGCGCGGATCTCGCGATTGAAGCGCTCGATCAATGCACCACGCTGCGGGTTGAGCTTGTCCCAGTCAAAACCACGGATGTTGCCGAGGTCGGCCGCCGTCTTGGCGATGGTCTTGGTGATCTCACCGGCAAGCGCGACCTTGCCATTGGTGGGAATCACGTTGTAGGGCGGCTTCATCATCTCGGCCTGCACGGCTGGGTCGAGGTGGGTCTCGATGTACTTGAAGCCGGCCTCGGCGTTCGCACTGCCCGCCACCAGGTGCAGGCTCGTATCCCAACCGGCGGCACCGGTTTCGGGCACCACGAACTCCACCGGCACGCCCTTGCCTTTCAGCGTCTGCACGAAGTTGAAGTTGTATGGGGCAATATCGATCTGCTCCTGCTGCCACAGCGTTGCATAGGCGCCGAGATTCGCGGCGATCGCGCCCACCGACGGAAGCAGTTCGCGCAGCGCCTTGAAGGCGGGATCGAAGTTCTCGTTGGTGCCGCCGTTCACGCGGTTCAGCTCGGCCAGGAACGCGATTTCCACGCGCGCGGCGACACGCGCCTTGTCCTGGCGCTGAACCTCGAGGCCGTAGGCGATGTTCTGGCGCACCGTCATGTGCGGGAACAGCGCGTAGTTCTGGAAAACAATGCCCACGCCGCGCCGGTTCGATGCCAGATGGTCCACACTCTGGCCGTCGAACAACACCCTGCCCTCGCTTTGCGGCATGAAGCCCGAGATGATGCGCAGCAGCGTCGATTTGCCGCAGCCCGAGGGCCCGAGCAGCGCAACCAGTTCGCCCGCCGACACAGTCAGATCGATCCCGTGTACTGCCGTCGCGTCGCCGAAGCGCTTCGTGATCCCCTCCAGCCGAAGCTCGTGCCCGCGTCCGGTGGCCATGCTCAGCTGCCCCGGTAGGTGCTGAAGGCCCAGGGCGTGCACAGCAAGGGCACGTGGTAGTGCAGATCCGGATCGTCGATGCCGAATCTCAGGGGGACCCGATCAAGGAACGGCGTTGGCGGCAGCGCCGCGCCACGCGCCCGGAAATAGTCACCGACCTGGAACTCGAGCTGGTAGATGCCGCGCGCCATCGTGCCCTCGACCAGCAACGGCTGGTCGGTGCGGCCCTGGGCATTGGTCAGCCCCTGGCCGATGGGCCGCCAGCCCTCGCCCTCCTGAACCGAGAGCTCGAACGCCATGCCGATCGCCGGCGTGCCCGCAGTGCTGTCCAGCACATGGGTACTCAGCCAGCCAAGCGGCGTGCCGAACAATCGCGCGAGCCGGCCACGCACCACCTCGCCGATCTGGCGCAGATTCTCTGCCAGCTCGGCATCCGCGCCACCGCGCAGGCGCCGCTCCAGCTCAGCGAAGATCGACGCAAGATTTGCGTGCAGACGCACGGCCGTGATGAACGGAAAGCCGAATCGATCCGCATAGGCGGCATTGAGCCGCCCCAGCCGTTCGTGATCCTGGCGACTCAGCGACAGCAGGCCGAGCCTTGCCTGTTCGGCGTTCGAGGCGTCGGTCATCGTCCCTTCGCTGGCCTCGCGGCCCGCGAGTTGCGGGTGCAGCCGCACGAGCGCCAGTTGCTGCTCGCGCGGGGCACGGGCGATGCACGCCACCATGGCCGAATGCAGCGACCGGACCGAGTCAAACGGGCGTTGCGCCAGCACCTGCTCGGCCACCCAGGGCGAGTGCTCGACGACGCCGCCCAGCCATTCGACAAATTCGGCCGGCGTCGCCCCATTGATCTGCTGCAACGCAAGCGGCCTGGCACTGTCGGTTCGCGGCATCGGCTTCCTCCGGTAAGCGAGGCCAGTATGCGCAGCTTGCTACGTTGCCGTCGATATCAGTTTGGGCAACGCGTCATTCGAATAATTAGCATGGAATCAGTGGCCGGGCCATCGCGACAGGGCTACCATGCCCGGCATGCCCCCGCACCGGCAGGGGCCGCACACGGAGAAGGCGATGCCTGGAATGTCAATCCATGTCGTTGACGTATCCCGCGGCGTGATCGCCGCCGGCATGCGTGTCGATGTTCATCGGGCAAACCCTGCCCGACTGGTGTGCACGGGGCTGATCTCGCCCGGTGGCTCGCTGGCCGAGCCGGCCCTGGCGGGCGTGCTCGAGCCGGGCGTCTATGAGATCCGCTTCCACGTCGCCGAGTTCTACCGGGGCGCGGGCGTTCCGCTACCCGCGATTCCTTTTCTCGACATCCTGTCGATCCAGATCGGCATCGACGACCCGCAGCAGCACTACCACCTGCCGATGAAGCTCACACCCTGGGGGCTGTCCTGTTTTCGGGGCGGTGCCTGATGCCGGCGGCCGATCGCCGGACACCTGCATGTCTGGCGATCGGCGGCCTGGCGCCTAGCCGACCAGCGCCGACAGCGGCCCAGGGCTCTTGCCGCGCGAGGCGTGGATCTTGGCCGCGGCCGCATCCATCTGGATCATCGTGCCGCCGTCGATCGGCATGCGCTCGGCACGCACGATGCGCATCCGTCGCTCGGGATCGCCCGGCACCATGATGCGATCGGTCTCGCCGGACAGGCGCGACGAACGCACCCACTCCGAAACGCCGGGTTTCCTCGCCGAAACGCTGTGCCGTGCCGAGCCTGGCCGGATCGAACACCACCGTGAACATGTTGTTCCAGGTGCCGGTCGTGGGCCGGGGGCCGGACTCACGAAAAGTCTCGCCCCCGGTGAGCGCTGCCCCGAGCAATTCGCACACCAGCGCGAGTGCATGCCCCTTGTGGTTCGCGAAGGTGCGCAGCGCCCCCTCGGGCTGCTCGAACAGCAGGGCCGGGTCATTGCTGGGCCGGCCGTCGGGATCGATCAGGCAGCCATCGGGCACCGGCACCTGCTTGTTATAGGCCACCCGCACCGTGCCGACCGCGATCGCGCTGGTGGCATAGTCGAGCACGATCGGATCGCCGCCGGGCACCGGGAAGCCCACCGAAAACGGATTGGTCAGATAGCGCGCCTGCGAGCCGCCATACGGGGCCACCTTCGCGAACGTGGACACCGCGTTGGTGAAGTGGATCGAGCCCATGCCGGCCGCGACCGACTGCTCCGCCCAGTGGCCCACCCGGCCGATGTGATGTGCATTGCGCAGACCCAGCAGGGCCACGCCGTGCTCGCGCGCGCGCTCGATGGCCAGCGCCATCGCCTGATAGCCGATGGCCTGGCCAAGCCCGCGGCGGCCGTCCACGATCAGCATCGCGCCGGTGTCCACCACCACCTCGATGCGCTGGTTCAGCTGCAGCTCGCCCGCGAGCAGGGAGTCGATGTACATCGGAATCATGCCCACGCCGTGGGAATCATGACCGGCGAGATTGGCCCCCACCAGGTGATCGGCCAGCAGCCGGGCCTCCTCGGCGTCAGAGCCGGCATCGGCGAACAGGCGCACGCACCAGTCGTGCAGGGCCTGGGTGGGCACGTTCATTTCGGCCATGGGTGAGTTCGTGGACACCGTGATCTCCTCTGATTGAAGGGTGTGGATTGTCGCCCATGTTGTCGATATAACGTGCCGCCAACGACACGACCGCCGCGGCGAAGCCAAGGGCGCCGACTGGTCCCGGGCGCGACCATTTTCCAGATCTTGATTTATCATGAAGCATCAAGATGCAACTTGACAGGTGGGCGATGAGCGCTCCCGTTCGAGAAAAATTCTCCTCCCAGGCCGCACCCGAGGTCCTGGCAGCACTGCGTCAGATTGCCGAATCGCAAGGTCGGCAGTTCCAGGCCGTGCTCGACGATGCGCTGCGTGAATACATCGAGCGGCAGCAGACAGAGCGCCCGCGACGGCATGTTGTGCAATCGTTTGCGTCCAGCCTCGAAGAGTTCGACAGCCTGTATCAGGAACTGGCCAAGTAGGCCATGGCGAGAGACTTCCTCACCGTGGCCGACGTTCTCGGCATGCATACCGTGCTGGTGAAACGATATGGCGGATCACCCGGCTTGCGGGACGCCGGTGCCCTCGAGGCCGCGTTGTTCCGCCCGCAAACCGGTTACTACGAAGACATCGTCGCTGAAGCTGCCGCGCTGCTGGAAAGCCTGGCGATCAATCATCCGTTCGTCGACGGTAACAAGCGCATCGCCTTCGCGGCCGCCGATGTGTTCTTGCGCATCAATGGCTGGCGCTTGAACCGCCCGCCGATGACGATATATGCGGAAATGATGACCATGTTCGACACGCAAACATTCGATCTTGCACATCTCGAACCATGGCTGCGTTCGTTTGCCAGCAACGCGGATGATTGACGTCGTGAACAGCCTCGGTCAGTCGACTGCGAAGGCGAATGTTCGCCTTCGTCATTAGCGTTCAACCAAGACACGACTCACGGCCCGCGCCACCTCAGGCCGACGCCGCCACCGGCGGGCGCGCTGCCCCCGACGCCCCCCAGGGAATGCCGCGCCTGCGGCCGTACCAGGTTCGCAGGCCGATCGCCACGATCAACACGGCAATGTGAGACGCGGCGGCGTCGGCCCGCGTGGCCTGCGGATCCACGGCCCAGCGCCAGGCCACGAACAACAGCGTGCCATGCACGGCGGTGAACAGCCCGCACACCGCATTCAGATGCCAGCTCAGCCACCAGGTGGGCCGCAGAGGCGCGCGACGCCAGGCGAAGTGGATCATCGCCCCGCCGTAGACGAGCCCGACCCAGGAGAGCACCGCGGCCACCGGATCGCCCTTGGCCAGGCCTGCTGCCAGGACCAACGCGCCCAGCGAGGCCAGCACCGGACCCAGCACCTTGAAGTGCCTGCCCCGGAAGCGCTCGGGTGAACCCTTCAGGCGAATCGCCGACCAGCCCAGCATGGTGACCGTGGCCAGGCACAACGAGAGATAAACCATCTGCACCACCTGGCCCGGATCGAAGGGCACGGGGCGCAGAAACACGACCGGCGCCACCGAGGCGGCCACGATCAGCAAGGTCACGAAGAAGGCCCGGCCGGCCCGGCGGTGCGGGCGGCTGCCCTTGGTCGCCAGGAGCGCGCACCAGTACAGGATCAGGGCCGCGCTACCGACAAGGATGTGACTGTTCACGGCAAGTTCGAATCGCATGTGAGCCTCCATAATTTAACGACCGTAAAATACCCGATCGTTTAACCTATGACAATGCCCCCCAAGATCAGCGACAAAACCCGCGAGACCATCTTGAATTCGGCCTGGGATCTCATGGCCGAGCAGCGGCGGCTGGACGCCGGCATGGCCGAGATCGCGGCCGCGGCCGGCGTCACCCGGCAAAGCGTCTTCTATGCATTCGGCAACCGCGCCGGGCTGCTGGTGGCGATGGCCAGGCACCGTGACACGCGCAGCGACCATGTGCAGCGCATGGGCGCGCTGGCCGCCGGCGCGGGCGCCGATCTGGCCACGCTGCAGGCCTATGTCGATGTCTGGCTGGACTATCTGCCGATCATCTACCCGGTGGCGATCCAACTCGAAGCTGCATCGCTGACCGACACCGACGCCGATGCCGCCTGGCGCGACCGCATGTTCGACCAGGGCCTGCGCCTGGGGCTGGATCTGATCATCCGCAGGATGGCCACCGCCGGCGCGCTCGCCGAGGGCCAGGATGCAGACCATGCGGCCGACCTCTGCCAGACGTGGCTGCTGCCGTCGGCCTGGCGTTATCTGGTCGTGGAGCGGGGCTGGACGCCGGCCGCGTTCGCGGCCTCACGGCACGACCTGCTGAAGAGCCTGTTCAAGACCCGGCGGGTACGGGCCTCAGGGCGGTCGTCCGCATAGAATGTCGGCGCACGCGAACCCGAACCCAAGGACACCCACCATGCGCTTTGCCACCTACCTTCGCGATGGCCAGCCCCGCCTCGCCGTCGTCGACGGTGACGCCCTCATCGATCTCGCCGATGCCCGCCCCGGCATGCCCGCAGACCTGCGTACCGCGCTCGAGGCCGGCCGGGATCTGAGCGCCGAAGGTGCCGCGGCCCTCGCCTCCGACGCGCCGCGCCTGCCCATGGCCGCGCAGACCCTGGCACCGCTCGTACCCGAACCCGGCAAGATCATCTGCCTGGGCCTGAACTACTTCGATCATGCCAAGGAAGGCGGCCGCACCGAGAAGCCCGATTACCCGTGGTTCTTCTACCGTGGCAAGAGCTCGCTGGTGGCGCACGGCCAACCCGGCGTGGCGCCGCGCGTCTCCGAACAGTTCGACTACGAAGCCGAACTGGCAGTGGTCATCGGCCGCAAGGTGCCTCGCCACACGAAACGCGGCGACGCCCTGCAATACGTGTTCGGCTATGCCTGCTTCAATGACATGTCGGTGCGCGACTACCAGCGCAAGACCGGCCAATGGACCATCGGCAAGAACTTCGATGCCACCGGCGGCTTCGGGCCCACGCTGGTCACCGCCGATGAACTCGCGCCGGGCGCCACCGGCCTGCGCATCCAGAGTCGGCTCAACGGCCAGATCATGCAGGATGCCAACACCAGCGACATGATCTTCCCGGTGGATGAAACCATCGAACTGCTCGCCGAGTGCTCGCTCGAACCCGGCGACGTGCTGGTCATGGGCACCCGGCCGGCGTGGGCCATGCGCGCAAACCACCGGTATGGATGCCGGCGATGCGTGATCGAGATCGAGATCGAGAACGTGGGTGTTGAGCAATCCGGATCGTGGCCGAGGGCTGTTCACGCCTCGATTGTCTGCCGGTCACCCCGGTGATTCTCGCCACGGTCTTCTTCGCCCTCAGCGCCGCCATGGTGTTCGGCCTGAACATGCACATCCAGAACAAGGGCCTGACGACGCCGATGAACTGACCGGGGCATCTCTGTCGGTTGCGGCAATGGCCGTGGTGTTCTGGAGTCTTTCCCCGGCCTTTGTCGACTACGCGTGGTTTCGCAGCCCCGCCGTCTGGTTCTTCGTGGCCAGTGGCATCGTCGTGCCCGCGCTCGGTCAGCGCTTGCAGATTTCCTCGATCCGGATCGTCGGCCCCGCGGTCTCGTCGGCATTCAACGGCTTCATGCCCGTGTTTGCCGTTCTGCCCGCGGTGCTGTTCCTGGGCGAGACCTTTGGCTGGCAGGCCTCGATCGGCCTGGCGATTATGATCAGCGGCGTGCTCTACACCGCGCTGCTCAGAGGCAAGATCCGGCGCGGCTGGCCACTCTGGGCGCTGCTCATTCCGTTGAGCGCCTCGCTCGTGCGTGGCCTATCGCCGGTGGTCAACAAGTTCGGCTACGCCGAGGTGAATTCGCCGTTCTTCGCGACCACGATCATGGCCACGGTCTCCACGCTCGTGCTGGGTCTGGGGCTGGCGTTTCGGCGTACCCCGGCCAAAGCGACGCGCAGCCGCAGGGGCTATTACTGGTTCGCGCTCAGCGGGCTGCTGAACGGTTTCGGCATTCTCTGCACCAACCTGGCGGTGAGCCTGGGCGACGTGAGCATTGCCGTGCCGCTCATGATGGCATCGCCGGTCTTCGCATTGGGCTTTGGCGTGTTCGTGTTCAAGCGCGAGGTGATCGGCGTGGATCATGTGATCCTGGTGGCCGCGATCGTGCTGGGGTCGGTGCTGATCGTGACACGGTAATTGAGCCAGGAAACGTGGCTAGCCCGCATATCTCACCGATTCGCGCTTGCTCGCTTGTGCCTTGATCCCGCAGCGCATTTTGCTCGCTCACCCAGACAGCCAGTCTGGGCTCGCTCTCAAAATCTGCCGCGAAATCAATGCACGTCGCGATCAATACGCGAATCGGTGAGACATGCGGGCTAGTCGATCACCAACGGTCCGGATTCGGGCAGGCGTGTTACCAGATCCGCACCCACCAGCCCGGCCGGTGTGTAGGCACCGCCCGCGGGTTGAGTGCTCATCAGATGCTCGACAACCGCCAGCGAGCCCATGATGGTCAGGCTGTACCCATTCGCGGTACGAATGCGTGCGGTCATCTTCTGACCGCGCGGGTTCGTGACCTCGCCCCATACGAACGTCGGCATGCGAGCACGATCTTCATCGCTCGGCCCCTTCACCGTCTTGCCGATGCGGGCCTTGATCAGCTTCTGGACCCACGACAGCCTCAGCAGCGGGCGGACATAATTCGCACGCCTGGGGCCGGCAATCATGCGCGGCGAGCCCGGCACGAACACCTGGATGTTCGGAATGCCCGTGGTGTGGAATGCCGTAGAAACATCGCCCCAGGGAATCGTCATCGCGCGCTTTTCACCGTCGCCGAAATCGATCTGGCGCACCACATAGGCGAGCGGCACGGTGACGATCTTCCCGTCACGGCGCACCTTGCCGCCCTGGGCCAGGCCCTCGACCGAGGTCTTGGCCGTGCCGGGCGAGAAGCCCGAACGTGTGTCAAAACCCAGCGCAAGATGGGTCGCATCGGGCAGCGCGGCTTTCAGGGCGGCGGCCACGCAATCGGTGGGGATGACATCGAAGCCCACGCCCGGACACAGCACCACGCCCGCCTCCCTGGCGCGCGCATCCAGCGACTGCGCAAGCTCGAACACGGCAATCTCGCCGGTAATGTCCAGATAGTGCGCGCCGGCGCGCAGACAGGCTTCCAACATAGGCGCGGCCGTGGCAGAGAACGGGCCGGCACAGTTCAGCACCAACGCATGGCCACGAATCCGCGCAGCCAGCGTGGTCGCGTCGTCGAGACCAAAGGCATCCGACTCCAGACCCAGGCTGCCCGCCAACGCCTCGATGCTGTCGCGACTACGCCCGGCGAGCACCGGCCTGAGGCCACGACGCACCGCCTCGCGAGCAATCAGTTCGCCGGTGTATCCGTTGGCGCCGTAGATCATCCAGCGCATGGGCGCGGCGTTGTCATCTGGCGTGCTCATCGCAACGCTCCTGTTCGAAAGACCGATCCGCGGCCCCACGGATCCGGGCGTTTCGCCAGTATCGCACCCCGGTAGCCATCTGGCGCGTATCGAGCCGGTGCGAGGCAAAATGATCTGGATCCGTGAACTCCTCGAACGATTCCTGACCGAGCCCGAAGGCATGTTTCCGGGCGTGTGGATGTCGACCCTTGGCATGCGCGATGCCGATAAGGGGTGCGTGTTGGTGCGGTACACCACCAGCCAAGGCTTGCCATCGGCAGTTGTTATTGATGCACACCAGGCACCGAAGACAGGCCCGGAACGACTGAATGTCGAGCGAATCGGTAACGGTCATCTTGGCTGCGATGCTTGCCGCGACAGATCGATGTGCGCATCGCTGGCCCGGCGCCAGCGCAAGAAAGCCTGAGTAAAGCCGTCTTTCTCAATCGACGCCTTTGGTAAATTTCCCTTTACTTTCGTTGAGCACTGGTAAACATTTCTTTACCATGAAAGCCGCCGCCACCGGTCGCACCGTCACGACCACCGTCGCCGGAGAATCCGTCCAGGCCTTTGTGCCGGCGCCGCTCCCCGCACGCCTTGCTGCGAAGCAAATGGGGGCCCTCAAGGCACCCTTGCAACACGCCGAGGCGGCCCTCGCCCGCCTGGACTTGGCTGGCGAGATGATTCCTTCGCTGCCCTGGTTCATCTACGCGTTCGTGCGCAAGGAAGCCCTCTTGTCCTCCGAGATCGAGGGCACCCAGGCCACGCTGGTGGACATCCTTGCCTGGGAGCATACAGGTCAGATGGGCGAATCCGGCCTCGCAGACGTTGAGGAAGTCACCAACTATGTGGCCGCTGTCAACGCCGCGTTCGAACCGATTCACTCGCCCAAGGGCGTTCCCATCTCGGGTCGGCTCCTCAATGATTGTCATCGCATCCTGATGCGTGGCGTGCGCGGTGCGAGCAAACAGCCGGGAGAAATCCGCCGCTCGCAAAACTGGATCGGCGGCAGCAGGCCCGGCAATGCCGTTTACGTGCCCCCGCCGCCACAACTCGTGGCCGGCCTGCTCGGTGATCTCGAACGCTACATCCACACCGAAAACGAGCTCGCACCACTGCTGCGCATCGGGCTCGTGCATGTTCAGTTCGAAACCATCCACCCTTACCTGGATGGCAACGGCCGTCTGGGCCGGATGCTCATCGCCCTGCTACTCGAGCATTGGGGGCTGCTCAAAAGCCCGCTGCTCTACCTGAGCCTGTATCTCAAGCGGAACCAACTCGCCTACTATCGCTGGCTGTCAGCGATCCGAACCGAAGGCGACTGGGTCGGCTGGCTGACCTTCTTTTTGAACGGCGTGTCGGAGATCGCCGAAGACGCGACCTGCACCGCCCGCGAGCTCAATGCGCGCGTTGTCCAGGATCGTGCCACCCTACTCGCAACACGCGGCGCCACCGTCACCGCCATCCAGCTCTTCGAGCGCCTGCCAGAACACCCGGTGATCACCATGCCGCTGGTGACCCGATTGCTGTCAACAACGAAACCCACAGCCGGCAAGGCCATCGATGTGTTGATCGACGCAGGCATTCTCAGCGAGGTGGGCGAACGCCGGCGTGATCGGCTATACCAGTATGGGGAGTATCTGCGGATTCTCGAGTGAGAGTCATAGCCACGAAAGGTTGGCCTTTGTAAGGTTTAGGCATGCCCGGCTCGGGGATTTGCGATGCGCAATCGATAGCTCGTTATTACAAGCGCAACACGTGCGGCAGACCTACGATCTGCGCATGAAGACCCTACAGATCCTGCTGCGCGGCACGCACGCTTGATCTCCTGATCTCGCTGACTCGTGCTGTCTGCGGGCCCTGTGGATGCCCGGCGTCGAAACGACCAACGCCAGCGCGGACAGCCAGCACCCTTCTGTACCTCGTTGTTCATGTTCTTCGGCTTCGCGCTGGCCTGGGCCGCTCAGGATCACTGCGCGCGCGCCTAGACGCCGTGCGCATCAGTGATACGTACCTTCCTCGTGGGCGCCACCGCCAGGCTCATCTCATGGATGAGCATCGAAGCACCCCACGGCTTCTACCTATGTTCTTGCTCGGCGTTGAAGTGTTTGCGCCGCTCATCATCCTTGGCTGGTGTGCCCGTCTGTTCGGCGCCAGGCTCAACACACGGATCTGAAGTTGCTGCGTGAAGATGTCTGTGACGAGGGCGAGCCGAACACACGCAGGAACATCTTCGAGAAGTGCGCGGAGTCATGAAAGCCGGCCGCGTGCGCCGCCTGCGTCAGGTTTTCGCCGCGGCCACAGCTCTCGCCAGCAACGGAAGCGCTGCCGGGTGCGATATGCGCAATGGAATGCCAGCTCCGCAGCGAACGCATGCTCCAAGCGCGAGGTGACAGGCCGATACGTTCGACCGCTCGCTGGCCGACGGATTGCATTCCAGATTCTGATCAATGAACTCGCAGACGGTGTGGATGCGCGCTGCGCGTTCGGGCACGCGCAGACGAGGCCGAGCGCCTCCATCAACGCGGCCCAAGCCGCCAACTCGAATCCGCTCGCGAGTCGACTCAGCGCGGCGATGCAGCCCGGCGAATCGGGTTGTCTCACACCCCCCAGGTCCGGATCGAGAGCCTGATCGGCCAGGCGGGATCCGAACGCATTGACCGCGCGCGGAACTCGTGCACCGACCCGAGCGATGCGCACCAGCGCCACACCGTCGTCTGTCTGCAATTCGTAGGTTCGATCGATGCCAATGCCAATGACCGGCGCCATGCGGCGATGCCGGAGCAACCACACCCACCTCACCGATGAACGCGACGCAACCGATGTCTTCGACGACCAGCTGAGCGCTGTCGGCGGGCTAACCGACACTCATACGTCGACACATCACCGCAGCAACGCAAACGACACCCGCCAGACATGGCCGTCGCCGGTGTCGATCGATGCGGCGTCTTCTGGTTGATGCGCACGTCACGCCCACCTGGGTCACCAGATAGCGGTCTTCAGAAGCTGACGCGCTCACCACGGAAGAAGTCGGCCTTTGGTGGGTTTGGGCATCCGCTGCTTCTTGTGCGGGCGCTGGTTGCGGCTGATCGGTCAGCGGCACGATCGCCGTGTACCCGGTAGCGACGTTGGCCGCCCAGCCAGTTCGTTCAACACGAGCTTGCGATCATTCAGGGCCACGATCCTTTCCTCGGAGATCTTCCGCGATCGGGATTCAGAAACTGCACTGTCTGGCCGAGATGCAACAGCTTGCGAATCTCGAGGATGCGCCGCGAGGTCGGCCAGCAAACGATCGAGCACCGTGCTGAGCTGGAACAGTTCCAGGCTGGAGGCGCGTTGCAGCGCTTCCAGAAGGCGGGAATCGACTGTCGGGGGGATCGCCATATCGCTCTTGCCACGAAAACGGCCAGGCCTTGCCCCAGGCATAGCCCGTTGGTTCTTAGAGTTCGCGTTCGCGCGGGGCAACGAACCGGTCAAGCGCCCCTCACTGGCCAATGGTGGGCAGGAGCTGCGCATTGAGAAGACTTTACAGATGTGGACGCACAGAGGCATCGACTGAATATATATCGCGGGGAATACGTTTGCATTGTGCTCGTATGAGAATCGTGCTCGGCACCGATGTGCTCATTGCCGCCATGCGCAGCCGCAAAGGCGCGTCACGCGCCTGGCTGCAGGCTGCGCTTCGGCAGGAGGTGGAACTGCTCTTATCAGTTCCGCTGGTGCTCCAGTACGAAGCGGTGCTGTTTCGGGCTGAGCATCTGGCAGCGCTCAATGTGTCTACATCCCAGGTGGAACTGGTACTCGATGCGCTGTGCCGTGTCGGCAAACCCACCGAGATCAGTTACCTGTGGCGACCTACCCTGCGCGATCCTGGCGATGAGATGGTGCTAGAACTCGCCGTACAAGGGCGGGCAGACGCCCTGATCATCTTCAACGAACGCGATTTCGCAGGTGCGGAGCGTTTTGGCATCCCCGTGCTGCGCCCAGGCCCGGCATGGCAAGCGTGGAAAGGAGATGGATCATGACCACACCGAACTACTCGCTGCGATTGCAGGCGTCCCTGAAGACCGCCGCAGAGCGACTGGCCAAAGAGGAAGGCACGACGCTCAATCAGTTCATCAATACGGCCGTCGCGGAAAAGCTCGCCGCTCTCAAAACGGCAGACTTCTTTCGGGAAAGAGCTACCCGGGCAAACATCCCCGCCGCCATCGATCTGCTCAACCAGATTGGCGACGATCACCCGCCGCGCGATGGCGATGAACTGCCGCTATAGGGGCTCAGGGTGCGATCAGTCGCCCGCCGCCGGGGATACAAGAGACCGTCGCCGGAACTCCCGCGGTGAGCAATCGAACCTCGCCCGAAACGCCCTGCTGAAGTGCGCCGCATCATTGAAGCCGCACGCGAACGCGATCTCACTGATGCCCAGCAGCGCATGGGCAGGGTCGGCCAGCGCACGCCGGCAGGCGTCCAGGCGCGCATTGCGGATGAAATCGGCCAGCGAACACGCTTCGCCGGCCCAGGCCCGGTGCACGGTGCTGGTCGACATCTTCAGTGCCGCAGCAATACTGCCGGCCCCCAGCCCCGGCTCGCCCAGATGGGCGCACACATAGGCGCGGATCTGCTCGCGGTGAAAACGCGTGAGCTTGCTTGGCTGCACCTGATGTGCGGCCGGCAACGATGACAGACCTGCCACCAGGATCTGCGTGACGCTGTCGGCGACCGCGCCGGCCGCCGCCGGTGCCAGCGTGTCGATGCTGCCGGCCAGGGTGCGGATCATGTTGATCATCCAGCGGGCCGGCGCCGCGTTTGCCCGCTCATCGTCGAGGCCGTCAATGATTCCGTATTGCGCACCACTGCCTGCGGCACGGCGCGCGGCATCAACACGTACTGCTGAAAGTCGCCATCGAACAGCAGCTCAGCGGGCCACGTGCTGTCATACAGCACCCGCATAGTCGCCCAGGCTCAGCTCGGCGCAGCGGCCCATCTTGCAGCACGCGGCCCTGGCGATGTGGTCTGGATGCTCACGAGGAAGAAGTCTTCGGCAGACGCGGCGATGCGCGCCGTTCGGCTGACCCGTTGCGCGGTCGAGGTGCGCGCGAGAGATCAGCACCAGCCGGTCGACCAGAATCTCGCCCTGGATATCAGCGCGCCGCGCGGGATCGCGGCTCCAGACGAACATAGGTGTCACACACCAGGTCGGTCCAATGGGCCACCCGGTCAGGCGAGTCGACATCATTCGTGGACAGACGCACCGGCATGAGCGCCAGTTTACGCCACCCGCGCGCGGGCGCAGGACTTTCCGCGGGCACGCACCGGTTGCGCGTCGGAGTCAAGAATCAGGACGCGCACCAGACAAGAACTCCCGCCCGGGCGCGCCTGGCTGGCGCAACCGCGGGCCAGATCTGCCTGCGGAGCACACCGATGAGCGCCACTCACGAAGCGCCGTCGCCGCGATTCAGGCAGCACCGTTTTCATGGATCTGGATGCCTCGATCGACAAGGCCATCGCGCTGATCGAGGAAGCCGCCGCCGAGGGCGCGAAACTGATCGCGTTTCCGGAAACCTGGCTGCCCAGGCTACCCCTGGTTCATCTGGCTCGACTCGCCGGCCTGGGGCATGCAGTTCGTGCAACACTACCACGACAACTGCTGATCTATGGCACACCGAGGCCGATCGCCTCACAGCGAGGCCGCGCGCAAGCATCAGATCGCTGATCGTCATGGGCCTGAGCGAGAAAGACTGGCAGCGCCTCTACATGGAGCAATGGATCATCGGTGCGGACTGGCAGCACCATTGCCCGGCGCCGCAAACTCAAACCGACCCATGTCAGGCACTGAGTGTTCGGCGAAGGCGACGGCAGCGACCTTGGCGTACACGACACCGAACTGGGCAGGGTCGGCGCGCTCTGCTGCAGAACACCTGCAACCGCTGTCGAAATACGCGATGTACGCACGAAGCGAACAGGTGCACATCGCCGCCTGGCCCGGCTTCTCGCGCTGTACATCGTGGCGGCGCCTATGCGCTGGGGCGGGTCAACAATGCCGCCAGCCGTATCTATGCCGTCGAAGGCTCTTAGCCGTGATCGCACCATGCGCGACGACATCCGCCGAGGATGATCACGATGCTCTGCGGCGACGACCCGGCCAAGAACCAGCTGCTGCTGCAGGGCGGGGGCTTCACCACGATCGCCACCCGACGGCCAACTCATGCACGAGCCGCTGCCTGGGAACCGAGGGCATTGTCTATGCTGATATCGATCTGGGCATGATCTCGCTCGCCAAAGCGGCAGCCGATCCGCCGGACATTACTCGCGCCCCGATGTCACACGCGCCTGTTGTTGAATAAGGCACGTGCGGCGCGCGTGGTGAGCCGTGAAGCGGAGGTTGCCGAGTTCGTTGATGCGGACGCAGACGGTGCATGACGCTCCGTGACACACGCCCTGCGGCTCGAAAAGCCGCGGGCGGCCGAAGCCGAGAGCCGAGAGCCGAGAGCCGAGAGCTGAGGCTGAGCTGAGAGCCGAGAGCCGAGGGCCGAGGGCCAGGCAGAATGCAATCGGACGCTCTTGCCCGCATGTCTCTCGATTCGCGCATTGATCGCGACGTGCATTGATTTCGCGGCGGATTTTGAGGCGAGCCCAGACTGGCTGTCTGGGTGAGCGAGCAAAATGCGCTGCGGGATCAAGAGCACAAGCGAGCAAGCGCGAATCGGCATATGCGAAGCGAGTCACCGAACACGAGCACCGGCAGTTCCTCGCCCCGGCTCGCAGCGCACGTAGTGGATCCCTCCGCACACTGCACCGTCTCCAAGCCGAGCACGATCGAGCGGCCGGCGCCCGACCCCAGCCGGGCGCCTGGCCTGCCCAGGCAGGCCCGCACCGCCACGCTCGGCCAGCCAGAGCGTTGCCCGCAGGCGCGAATGGCCGGCCTGTATCACCCGCTCCGCGAGCCGTCACGGCGCACCGTCATCGGACAGATGTGCGGTGAGCTGCCGCCAGGCGATGCCTGCCGGCCGTGGGTCGAAATGACCATCGATGAACCCGTGGCGCGGATAGTAGCCACGATCCACGTCGGCGAAGGTATCGAACACGATCCACAGCGCATCGCCGTGAACCCGCGACAGCACCATGGCCTGCGCGGTCAGCCAGGCCAGCCGCGGCGCATCATCGTTCAGCCGAGCCACCGACGGGCCGACCGTCTTCACCGAAATCATCACGCGCGCGCCGCAACTCGCGGCGAACGCCGCGCACACGGCCGCCACCCGGGCCAGATCATCCCCGAATTCCGCGCGCACCACCACGCCATCGAGTGCGCCGGCGCGCACGCCGGCCGAGATCGCATCAGCGTAGCCGGACAACTCATCGCAACGAAAACCCGCCTTCACCGCATGTGTGAACTTCGCGCCGTCATAGCGGGCATCCATGTGACCATCGCGAATCGGCGAGAAGAACAGCAGCGCGCCACTGTCGCGCCGGAAACGGGCCGCGCGATCCTCTTCCGTGCCCAGCGCCGATAGCGGCTGATTGCACTCGAGCGCGATCACACCGTGCTCACGTAGATCCGTCCAGCCCGGATCGGGCGCGCCGAGCCGGGAGACAATGGCATTCATCCCCATGCGCCGCAACAGCCTCAGACGCTCACGCGAGGCCGGCTCACGGTAGTCGATCAACGGCACCTTGACCAGCCGCACCCCCATCTCGAGCATGGCCTGCAACGGGTAGTCATTGCGGGCCAGCTTGCGGCCGAACTCCTGCACCCCACCGGTGGCCGCGATCTGCTCGGACTGCGCCCACGGGTGGCGCAACTCCACCCCCACACCGGCAAAACCCGAGACGGCGGGATGCGCCAGCACGAGCGCGTCCGAGGCATTCGTCAGACCATCGACTGTTGTTGCCGAAGCCGCCTCTGCATCGGTATCGCCGGATTCCGCCCCTGCCCCTGGAACTGCACCGGCGCCTGCCCCGGCCCCATCCAAGGCCCCATCGCCGGCACCATCCGCGGCCAGTCGCCGCGCCCCCGAGCGCACCGAATACGCGACATGGCCATCGACATGCACATCGACGATGAAATAGCCGAACCGCCCAGGGTCTCCGCGGCCAAACTCCACCTGCGGCGCGAGCCGGTAGAACGCCGAGAAGTCATGCCGCATGAACGCCGTGGACGGCAGCATGTAGAACAGCGCGCGCCCGATGGTGTCGAGCCAGTAGTTGTGCACATGCCCGCAGAACACGGCCTCGACATCGTCGCGCCCGAGACGCTCGAGCAACCAGTCACGCGCCGGCCGATCGATGTTGTCATAGTTGCCCGGCTCGGCCGCATCATGCAGGTAGGGCGGATAGTGCATGAAACAAAAGATCCGCCGGCCACGCAGGCGCTCGAGCTCGGCATCTAGCCACTGCGCCTGCTCGCGTTCCTCGGGCAGCCCCGAGTTCATCAACACGGTGTTCAGGAACACGAACGCGCTGTCGTCACGCTCGAACGAGAACCAGTCCGGCCCGAAGAAGCTCCGGTACTTCGCCAGATACTCGGAACAGACATGGTCGGCAGGCATCCAGTCGACCAGCTTGTCGCCGACATCATGATTGCCCGGCACCACATGCAACGGAATCCGCAGACCGGCGGCAATCGCCTTGAAGTTCTCCACGGCCGGCACGTAGCCATCGATGCCCGGCACCGGGTGAACAATGTCACCGAGGTGGACCACGAACGCGAGCTCGTCCTGGATCTGCGCGATCTGCGAGAACACATGGCGCGCACGGGCGTTGGCCTGCGCATTGGTGAGGTAGGGCGAGGAGCCGTCGTTCTCGCTTTCATTGACATGCGTGTCGGCGACGACCGCGAAGGAAAAGAGTGCTTGTCTGGAGGGGGCAGGTCGGATCAGTGGCATGTGCGGATGTCGGCTTGAAGGCTGTGAGCAGGCGACGAACTGTGAAGTGTCAACCGGATAGCTGAATATTGCTACGCCGGGCGCGGACGATCAGAACGATCGAGACGACCGCGAGAATCCAAAAGACGATCGAGACCATGCTCTGGAAGAAGATCGCGAACGAGCCGCCGGAAATGCGCAGCGCCTGACGAAAGCTGTCCTCGAGCAAGGGCCCGAGAATGAACGCGATCAAGAGCGGTGCGGTGGGCAGCGCCAGGGCCTTGAAGCCGTAGCCGAGCAAACCGAAGACCAGCATCACGAACACATCGAACACGCTGTTGTTCACCGCGTAAGCACCAAACACGCAGAAGATCAGTATGGACGGATACAGATATTGCGCGGGCACGCGTGTGATCCCGCTGGCCAGACGAATCGCGACCTTGCCCAGAACCAGCATGAACAGAGAACTCACGATCAGGCCCATGAACAGGGCGTAGATCATGGACTCGTTCTCGGCGAACATCGATGGCCCGGGCCGCAATCCGTGGATCATGAATGCGCCCAGGATGACCGCGGTCGTGACATCCCCCGGCACACCGAGCGCCAGCAGCGGGATCATCGTGGCCCCCGCAACACCGTTGTTGCCGGCCTCGGCGGCGGCCACGCCGCGCAGCTCGCCCTTGCCAAAATCCTGCGGACGGGGCGAGGTGCGTCGCGCTTCGTTGTATGACAGAAATGCCGCCGGCGCCCCGCCGATGCCCGGAATCGCCCCGAGGATCACGCCGATCAGGCTGCCCTTGATGATCGTGCCAAGACTGGCACGGAACTCTGCCAGGCTCAGGCGTGGGCCGACATTCGCCGATCCACGCGCGCCGGATTGACCGGGCTCGACATAGAAGGCGATCACCTCGGGAATCGCGAACAGCCCGATCAACAAGGGCAGGAAGTTCAGCCCGGCCATCAGATCGGCACTGCCGAACACGAACCGACCGGTGCCATAGATGATGTCCAGACCCACGGGTGCCAGCAACAGACCCAGACAGGCCGAAAGCAGCCCCAGCAACAGGCTGTCTCCGGCGACGCCGGCAATGATCGTCAGCGAGAACAGGATCAGCGCCAGGAATTCCGGCGGTCCGAAGCGAAGGGCAAACGCCGCCAGCACACCGGTGAAGCCGATCAAGGCCAGGTTCGATATGAAGTCGGCCACGCACGAAGCGTAGAGCGCCATATCAAGTGCTTTGCGTGCCTCGCCCCGAGCCGCCAGCGGATGGCCGTCAAGCACCGTGCAGGCTGCCGCCGGCGTGCCGGGTGTGCGGATCAGGATCGCGCTGATCGAGCCGCCATACAGGCCCCCCTTGTAAACGCCTAGCAACAGCAGCACGCCGGCAACCGGCCCGAGCGTGAAGGTGAACGGCAGCGCGAGCGCCACCGCCATCGGGGTGGTCATGCCCGGGATCGCCCCCATCACGATGCCGATCGCGAGCCCGATGGCCAGCACCAAGAAGTTGATCGGGACCAGCAGCAGATCCAGCGATGCGGCAAGGGTCTCCAGCATCTCAGCCTCCTAGTGCCGGCCAGACCGGAAACATCACGCCCACGAAGGTGCGGAAGAACCAGGCCAGGGTGATCGGCAGCAACACAGACCAGAGCAACACACCGATCGAGACGCGGCGCAAAACCAGGATGGACGCCAGCAGGACGAATGCCGCGGTGGCGATCACCACGCCGAGCGTGTCGATGCTCCACCCATAGGCGATCAGAAGCAGCGCCACCAGCAGGAATCGTGCGATTTGGGTGGTCGCTGCCACGGGAGCAGTTCGCGAACCGCCGGCCTCGCCGGGGGTTTCATTGACGCGGGCAACGTCAGCTCGCCCTGGGCCGCCAAAACCCGATGCGAGCGTCAGCAAGGCGATGAGCGCCGTCACTGCGGCCACCACTGTCGGCCAAAAGCGCGGACTCAGAAACGTCGACTCCACCGAAGAAGGCACCGTCACATGGCCGGGAATCAACCACAGCAACAGGACGGCCGCCCACGCCAGGAACGAGGCACCCGCCCAGCGGATCGAACGCTGCTCACTGCCGGACATCCGCCCTGCTTGTTGCTCGCTCACGGTCTCTCGCTCCTGGTCTGCGCTCAGTGACCTGACGCCGCTGCCCGTCTGCGCCCACGGGTGAAATCCAACCGCTTTCTTCACCAAGCCAGATGGCCCCCACGTTCTGCCTCATGCGGGCCAGCGCCCATGATCGTCGTCATTCATTGGCGCACACCCGCAGCCAGAGGCCGCTCCGCATTCAGCGTCGGCTGTGCGAGCACATGACGATCGATCGCACACCATGTCGCAGCCTCGACATGGTCGATACGGCTGCGGCGCAGGCTCACGCCGCCCTGCCCCAGCACGCTCAACACAGTGTCATGCCAGGCATTCCAGAAGGCATCGACGCGCGACAGCGGCCCCGCGAGCAGAAGCACCTGCGGATTGACCGCAGCCACCATCACCGCGGACAACTCGCCAAGCACGCTGGCCACGCGCGTGAACGCCGCACCCTCGGTGCTGACACCGGCCTGCGCCTTGACGAGCCGGCGCAAGGCCACCGATGCCGGCCCGGCCGGCAATGCGGCCGCACTATCCACGCCAAGCCCGTTGTTCGCCAGCACGGCGCGCCCGCCCGCGACGAGATCGAGCGGCGTGCCGGGTGGCGCGCCGCACAAACGCGACACCAGCAGATCTCCTGGCAAGACGTGATGCGCCGGCTCGCTGCTCACCAGGCGTCCGTCGAGAATCAGACTGCTGCCCACGCCCAGCGCCGCATTCACCAGCAGCGAACTGCGACTATCACGCGCCACGCCGATCGCCTGCTCCGCTGCATGCACGGTATCTGGCAGGCTCATGACCAGCACCGGCAGGCGAAGACGCCGCGCGAGCAAGGCACCCAGCGGCACTTCTCGCCAGCCCAGCACCGGCGAACGCACGATGGCGCCGGCGGTGCGGTCGACCACGCCGGAAACCCCGGCCGCCAGCCCGTACACCACCGCGCCCCGCCGTGCGTACCGGCGACGCAAGGTGCCGGCCGCCTCAACGATCGCGTCGACCACGCGGCCGGCATCCGTGATGTCATCGAACTGCAGATCGATGGTGTCGAGCACACGGTTCTCGAGCGTGGCAATCGCCACGCGCTGCTCATAGGCGTTCAGTGCCACGCCCAACACCAGATGGCCATCGGCCTGCAGCTGCAAACCAATGAACCTGCGGCCGACCTTGCCCGGCGTCTCGATTGCCTGGGCCTCGCGCACCAGGCCGCTATCGATCAGCCCCTTGGCAATGCGCGACACAGTGGCCTGATGCAGCCCGGTGACCCGGGCAATGTCGCTGCGCGAGATGGGACGCGCCGCGAGTGCCACCGAACGCAGCACCGCCGAACGATTGTCCGATGCGGCCTGGGCGGACGGCAAAGATGCGGCGGGGACGAAGGACTGCGGCATATTCGACGATCGATTGAGGGCCCGGCGCAGGGATCTGCGCCAGCGCGATTCACACCCGGCATTGCCCGCCAGCAAGCCCCCTCGTTAATTGCTTGCTGCGTGCAATCAACAGTAATAGACTGGCAGCGCATCGTCAAGCGACTGCACGCCAACCGCGCAATCCCCCGGAGGAACCCTCATGAATTCAGCAGACAACCGGCGACGCTCGTTCGTCATCGGCACGCTCGCCGCCGTCGCGACCACGGCCGCACTCTGGACGCCGGCAAGCCAGGCAGACGAGTATCCGAGCCGCGCAGTCACCCTGGTCTCGCCCTATGGCGCCGGCGGCGCCGCCGACCTGGCCGCCCGCACCCTTGCCAATCATGCTTCGGCAACCCTCGGCCAGGAGATCGTCGTCGTCATCAAGGCGGGCGCTGCAGGGGTCACCGGATCGAACTTCGTCGCGCGCGCGCGGCCCGACGGCTACAACATGCTGTTGGCGCGCGTGGGCTCGCAAAGCGCGGTGCCGGCCATGAACAAGACCATTCCCTATCAGTGGGACGACTTCAGCTTCATTGGCCTGATCGAAAAGAACCCGTTCTCGCTGACGGTCTCGGCGGACAGCCCGTACAAATCGCTCGACGACATCAAGGCCGCGGTGGCCGCCGGCAAGAAGCTCACCTACTCCAGCGCCGGTGTGGGCGCGCTGCAGCATGTGGGCATGGTGGTGCTGCTGGACAAACTGGGCCTGGATCAAGCCAGCATGTCGCATGTGCCCTTCAAGGGCGGCGGCGCGGCAAACTCGGCCGTGCTCGGCGGCCATGTGGACATCTTCTTCCAGAACCTGTCCGGCGTGATCGGCAACATCCAGGCCGGCAAACTGCGTTCGCTGGCCGTCACCACCGAAGAACGGGTGCCGACATTGCCCGACGTGCCCACCTTCGCCGAACTCGGCCTGCCCGGCATGAATGTGGTGGTTGGCTGGAGCGCGATCTACGGCCCGAAGAATCTGCCCGATGCGGTGATGAAGAAATGGGTGCAGACGCTGGCCACCGTCTCCAAAGACAAGGCCTGGATCGACGCCACCCGCAAGCTGGGCTCGGTGCCGGCGGTGATGTCACCCGATGACACCAAGACATTCGTCAAGCAGCAATACGAGACCTTCGGCGAGATCGCCGAGCGGCTCGGCCTGATGATCAAGTAACGCCTCTTCCGCAACCCGGCTGCCGGATCCGCCGATCCGGCACCGCTTCCGCCCCATGCAGCCGAACATCCTCTTTCTAATGGCCGACCAGCTCAACCACCGCTTCGTGCCGTGGTCGGGCAACCCCATCGTGCAGGCACCGAACCTCGCGCGCCTGGCCGGCCGCGGCACCGTGTTCGAAAACGCCTACTGCAACTACCCGATCTGCGCACCCTCGCGCTACTCCATGCTCACCGGGCGCATGCCGCATGCGATCGAAGCCTGGGACAACGCCGCCGAGATGCCCGCCCACCTGCCCACCATTGCCCATGGGCTGGCGAGCGCCGGTTACCAGACCATCCTGTGCGGCAAGATGCACTTCGTCGGCCCCGACCAGCTGCACGGGTTCGCAGAGCGCCTGGTCACCGACATCTACCCGGCCGACTTCGCCTGGGTGCCAGACTGGCGCGCCGGGCCGCGCAATGCGCCCACCGGCATCAGCATGAAGGCCGTGATCGAGGCCGGCCACTGCCTGCGCAGCCTGCAGATCGACTATGACGACGAGGTCGAACACGCGGCCGTGCAAAAACTCTACGACCTGCGCCGCCGCCCGAGCCAGGACCCGTTCTTCCTCTGCGTGTCGCTCACCCATCCGCACTCGCCGTTCACTGCATCAAAGGAACACTGGGACCGCTACGAGCACGAAGCCATCGACATGCCCCGCGTGGGGCCACTGCCATTCGAGCAGCTGGACGAGCACAGCCGCTGGCTGTACCTCTCGCACGGGCGAGACCGCGACGAAGTCACCGAAGCGCATGTGCGCAATGCCCGCCATGCCTACTACGGCATGGTCAGCTACGTGGACGACAAGATCGGCCGCCTCGTCCAACTGATGGACACGCTCGCCTTCGAGCGCCCCACCCTGATCGTGTTCTGCGCCGACCATGGCGAGATGATGGGCGAGCGGGGCATGTGGTACAAGCAGACCTTCTTCGAAGACTCGGTGCGCGTGCCGATGTTCATCGGCGGCGACGCCTGGCCCTCACCCGCCAAACGTGATGCGCGCCCGGTATCGCTTCTCGATCTGGTTCCCACGCTGCTCGAGATCACCGACACGGAAGATGCCTGGCCAAGCCCGCTCGATGGGCAGAGCCTGCTCAGCGAAGACGAGCGCAACCCGGTCTTCAGCGAATACAGCGACATGGGGGTGTGTGCGCCCTGCCGGATGATCCGCCACGAAAGATTCAAATACTGGATCACCCACGGGCACCCTGCGCAACTCTTCGATCTGCAGGCCGACCCGCTCGAGCTGAACAATCTGGCGGGCCGGGCGGATTACGCGCAGGTCGAGGCCGATCTGCATGCGAAGGCCACAGCCGGGTGGTGTCCCGAAGCCATTCACGAACGCGTGCTGCGCAGTCAGGCCGAGAGACAGTTCATTCAGGGCACGCGCGCGGCACTTTCTGCGGAACAGAACTGGTCATACCAGGCGGTTCGTGACGATCACCGGCGCTTCGTTCGGGGCAGCGGTGACGGCGAAGGAACCGTGGCGACGAAGCGGCTGGCGCGGTATCCGCAGTGGGAGAGGGATGCGGCGGATTGAGTGGTTGTCGGGGTGAAGCCGCGAGTGGATCAAGAATTGCGCACATTAGCTAAATTAGCTAATATTGGCTCATGAAGACCTTCGACGCCACGACGGCCAAGAACCGCTTCGGCGATCTGCTTGCCGCCAGCGCCGACGGCCCCGTTCGTATCGAACGGCACGGCCGCCTCGTCGCCTACGTGGTCGCACCCTCGCAGCTTGGCCAGCAGTCAGTCAGTGTGCCCGAGCGTCTGGCCGCGCGGCTCACGGCGCTCGGGGCGCGCTATGCCACGCTATTCGGCTCCGTCGCTGCGGGCACTGCACGGCCCGATAGCGACATCGATATCGCAGTCAGCTTCGGCAAGCCGATGACCAGCGACCTACGCACAGCATTGATCGGCCTCGTGACGGACGAAGCGGGGCGGCCGGTAGACCTCATCGACCTCGAAACCGCCGATGGGCTGTTATTCATTCGGGCGATGGCCGGTACCGAACTGGTGTGCAACTCGCCGCAGACCCGGGCACGTATGCTGGAACGACTTCTGGTCGCCGAAGATGACGCACTCAGCGCCCGCGCGGCGGCGCGAACCGTGCGCGCGAAACTGTTCAAATGACACCATCTATCGACGTCGAAGTCGTAGACGCGCGACTGCGCGAACTGTCGCGACGCCTCGAACGGTTGGCGAGCAAGCGCCCGGCAACGCTCAGCGCGCTGCAGGCCGATGAAGATCTTCAGGACATCGTCACCCGCAACCTCGAGCTGGCGATCCAGAGCGCCATCAACATCGCCATGCATTTGTGCGCCGCCTATGGCGAGGTTCCCGCGGGTGGCGCCGAGGCCTTCGCCAAAGTGGCGGAACACAAGGTGATCACCCGCGCCCTCGCCCAGAGGCTTCGGCGCGCGGTGGGCTTTCGAAACGTGCTGGCGCACGAGTATGTGGAAATCGACTGGGCGATCGTCATGAACGCCCTTAACGAAGGCGCCGAGGACCTGACCACGTTCGGGCGGCAAGTTGTGAAGCTGCTCGAAAGTGCCGAACTCGATTGAATCCCACAGCGCGGGCAGCTCGGCTCAGGCGCGACGATCTGCCCGCCTGGCTGATGACGGCCAGGCGGGGGCAGAAAAGGCCTGCTTCAACCGGCTTGCAGGAAAGCGCTCACCCGGGCATTGAATTTGGCCGATTCTCCATGAACATGAAGTGCGCGCCGCCCTCGTTCGCTTCGAAGATCTCAACCGACCCGTGCGGCATCTGTTCGGCCTGCCAGACCACCGACGTCCACGGCACCAGGCTGACCTTGCCGCCAATGCACAGGGCCGGCACCGTGATGCGCGGCATCACATCGCGCCAGTCGTTGTGCACATGATCGATCACCAGCTCGGCCGCCTTGTCACGCGGAAACTGCAGATTCAGGGCGATCGAATCGGCGACGATGTCCTTCGGGCAACCGGGTGTGAACATGCCGGTGACGAAGCCCGTGGTGACACTGGCGTCCGCGTCGGCAGCAAGCGCGATCGCGGTATCGAAGGTTGCCTGCGGCGAGAAGATCGCGCCGGCCTGCGGGCGCGTCTGGTCGTTCAACGTGGGGTTGTCGGACAGCGAAGGCGGTTCGTCCACAAACACGATCTTCGAGATACGGTCTGCCCCGTAGAGATCCCACAGTGCCCACAGCACCGAGCAGCCCATCGAATGCCCCATCAGCACGACCTGGTCGAGATCCATGCCCTCGATGAAGTCGCGCACGTCTTTCGCCAGCCGGTATAAACGCGATACCCGTAGGCCGGTCGACGATTCGCCGTGACCCCGCATGTCGAGTGCGAGCACCCGGTGCGTTCGCGAGAAATGCTCGATCTGGTGATGCCACTGCAGGGCGGTCTGTGACCAACCCGGAATCATGATGAACGGCTGCCCGGACCCTCGCCTCTAGATAGCTCAGCTGGACTCCGTCGCCGGTGGTGAACGTCTTACGCGTGGCCTTCGTTTCGATCATCTTGCCTCCTCGTGGTCAGTGTCGCGCCAGGCCGGCCGAACGATCTCGCACCGGATGGTCTCGCTAGTCACATCCCGGCCGGACGGCCGCAGCATTATGCGCCGCGCCGGGCATCTTGCGTCGATGCGGGGCCATCCCCGAACACGATCGGGCCGCACACGGACTGTCGGAAAACACAGCGCGCCAGGCCGCGCGCAACCGGGAAATGCGGCCCGATATCGTGCGCAAGATGACCGGTTGCGTCGTGCTGCTCCATGTGCTGACTGGATCACGGCCAGCGGAAGCCAGCCGCGTCGTGCGATACCGGGCAGATCCAGCCGGCCGCACCGTGTGAATCCCTGCCGCCGGAAACCACCGTCACCGCCGTGCGGCCGTTGGTGCGGCTGCGCGAACACCCACCTGCGCCCAGAAAGACGACTTTCGGCCGTGGCGCGCGCGGATCTCCGTTTCGAAATCTTCATGGGACGGCAACGGCAGAAGGTTGCTTGCGCTATCCCCGATCTCACGCAGCCGGGACCAGTAGCGCGCCGCATGGCCGTAGGCGCGGGAGTTGGCGCGATCGAGCACGCCCGTCACGAGCGCCCGGTAAACGACGGTTTCCCCGCGCGCGCAGTTATGAGCACACAAGGCTTTCGCCAGCGCAATGAGGCGGTCGTAGTCGTTGCCGTCGATGCGCTCCGGCGCCGCCAGCAGTCTGGCCTCTGCCGCAACCGCGTCATCGAGCTGCAATAGCAGCGCCGCCGCTGCCGTCAGATCGTCATGACGAAGCGCCAGTTGCCGGGCGTGGTCGAGGGCCTTGGCGCGCGCCGGCCCGGCCAGGGGCTTCAGCCAACGCTGGAAATAGTGCTCTGAGAGCGTGTGCTCGAACCGGCGCTGCCGGATAGGCGAACTCTCCTCGAATCGACCGAGACGCTCCAGCGCCTCGGCCAGGAGATCCTCGCGAGAACCGTCCAGGTGCTCCCACGAGTCTTGCAGCCAGGGCAGCGCGTCGGCCGGCCGATCGGCCGCGAGGTAGGCTCGCACGAAGCTCTCGCGCTGCAAGGGGTTGGGTGTCGGGCTGACCTGCAACGTGGCGCGGACTTTCACATCGGGATCGCGCAGTGACTCGGCCAGCAACGACAACCCGGCCGAGAGGCTGAAAACCGCCACGGGCAGGTGTTCGTCACCAGACGCTGTTTCCAGCGTCGCCGACAGCTGCGACTCGAGCCGGGCCACCAACCCGCGCTGCGCTGGCTCGTCGAGCAACAGATGAGCACACCTCAGCAACTCTTCCCGGGCACCGTAGTCGTCAGCCTCGTACAGCTTCAGCAGCCGCTCGGCCCACCCTTCGCGCGGAGCATCGCACTGCGCGGCGGCCAACAGCCAGTGGCGACACGCCTCGCGCACGGCACTGCCGATCACGCCATCGGAGTCGTCGGCCCGATCGAACCACTTCGCGTCTGATCTGATGAACGCCTCGAACAGCGAAACCGCGGCCGCCGGAGCTTTTGGCAGGAGCTCACGCGCCACCTGATCGAGCCAGGCCTCGAGCATGCGACCGAAGCCGCCTGCCTCGCGGTAACCGTAGAACCGGGACGAGCGCCTCCAGCCGGACAGCGTCTTCTTGAAGCCCGCGGCCAGCTTGTCGGGCTGGTCGGCAAGTTGCATCCGATCAAGGCGCTCCTGGACGGCATCGTCGTTGCGAGCGAGCTCGAGCAGTACTGCGACTAGGTCAGCGACGGGCTGGCGGCTGAGGAAGGTTTCAAGGTCTTCGTTGGGCGGTTTCGGCATGGCATGGTCGGGCAATGATGCCGCTTCAATTCGAGGACAAGCCCTGGCACAGGTCCCAGAACGACCCCTGCCAGTTCGAGATCTGGCCCTCCGTTCCGCAGGCCGGGCAGACCCAGACGACGACATCATCCTCGGTCAGACCGGTATCGACAACGTGCTGGTCACGCTTTCGGCACTTGAAGCATACCGGGCCGGGGGTGTTGTCCGGGCGATCGAAGTCGGAGGCGTGAGCGACTACGGCCGTCATGAAATCGGCCATCTTGGCGGGAGAAGTCGACGCTCAGCGCACGGGACCCGCTCTCTTGCTGCAAATCGGAACCAACAATGTGTACAAAAACTCTTTCCTTTCGACGCCGATATACAAATAATCATGGTTCGCTAAACTAAATCCCACCTTGCCGATGATCGGCTACGAATTTCTTCTGTCGCGCATTCCTCTGCGGATGCCGCCACCGACCAAACCCGCCCGGATCCGGCCGGTGACACGGGTTGAGGAGATGGCCGACCACCTGGCCGTTCCGCGCCAGGTTGCGCCGGCCGACGATGCGTCCGTATTGGCCCATGTGCTTTTTGCGCTCAAGCACGAGCCCATGCAGCTTGCGGTTCTGCACGAAGCGCTCAAGCTCGTGCCGGCGGACGAACTCGTCGGCGCGCTGACCGCGCAACGCTTGGGCGCCTACCTTCGCCGTGCGGCATACCTCTGGGAAATAGCCAACGGTCGGGCGTTGGCACTGCCGTGGGAGAGCACGGGGGGCAATTACATCGACTTCTTTCCGCCTGGCCGCTACTACACGGGGCCCCAGTGGGCACGTTGTCGAAAGTACCGGATCAACTTCAACGGTATCGGCCCCTATGAATTCTGCCCTGTTGTCATGCGCGACGCCGCACTGGAGCGGCGGGGCAATGCAGTGTTGCAGAAACTGCGCGCCTGGGCCGAAGACCCGCGCAACATCGGCATTGCTGATCGGGTGATGAACTGGGCCTACCTGAGCGAGACCCGGGATTCATACGCCATCGAGCACGAAACCCCCGCGCCGGACAAGGAGCGCGCATTTCTGCAAGCGATGGAGCAACTGCGCGACCAGCGCCCCCTATCCGAAGAGTATCTCGTCGGCCTGCAAAACCTGGTCATCACCAACGCCGTGAAACAAGAGTTCGCCTTCAGACGTGAACAGAACTGGCTGCAACGCGGCGGCCGCGGCGCATTGGCGGTGCGCTACGTACCTCCTGCGCCCACCAGCGCCGCGCAACTGATGGGCGGCCTGATGCGAATGGCCAATGCGCAAGAAGGCGATGTCCCGCCGCTGATCAAAGCCGCCTTGGTAAGTTTCGGCTTTGTTTTCGTGCATCCGTTCATGGATGGCAACGGGCGCCTGTCGCGTCTACTCGCACACCATAGCCTGAGTCTGCAAGGCGCGCTCCCGGCGGTGAACGGCAGCCCCGCGATCCTGCCGCTTTCGGTGGCGATGAAGCGTAACGAAGCCGACTATCTGGCGGCGCTGGAAGCCTTCAGCAAACACGCGCGTGCGCTCTGGGATGTTACCTACGTCTCGGACAATGAGTTCCTGTTCGACTTCCGATCGTCCGAGCTTGCCTATGCGCACTGGGACGGCAGCACGGCGGCGGCATTTGTAACCCGTTGTGCGGAGCAGGCGCTCGAACATTCGGTGGTTGAGGAAACGGCGTATTTGCAAGCATACGACCGGGCCTACGACCGAATCGATCGCGAGTTCGACCTACCCAACCGCACGATCAACCTGCTGATCCAATGGATTCGGCAGAACGACTACCGATTGCCCGAAAGGCGTCGCAACGCCCGGGAGCTAGCGTCGCTAAGACCGCAACAACTCGAGCGAATCGAAGAGATCGTTGCGCGGCACTTCTTGGATGATGAAGGCGAGCTATGAAACCAGCATCGGTGAGCTAACTGAAATGACTGACACCCTCGCGACTTTGGCCAACGCGATTGCCGCCGGATCGACCACAACGTCAGAAACGATGGGCAAGGCGATGAGCGCGCTCTTTGGCTCCCGATTCCACAAGCGCTCCGCGCCCGGCGTCGATCACGACCGCCCACCATTCCTTCGCAATGCCTACAGCCGAACGGGCAGAGAAACAGACCATGTTGCCTACGCCGGCTTTATCAACCCCGAGAACCCGCCAAGTGGCCCCTATGGTGGCGCGAGCCTGGTGTGGTTCCCGCAGGAAGAAGGCAGCCTGATTGCATTCGTCGTCGGCACGCGCGGGCTAAGTCCGGACGAAGGCATCCTGACGCGTCCGGGCCACCGCCGGCGCATCGCGAGCCTACGCCACCAACTGGTGCAGCTTGGCATCCGCGATGCATGGGCTCGGCAAGACCCTGCCGCCCTGGGCGATCCAGTGCCCGAACTCGTCGCTTCGCGACTGGGCGCGTGGATGCCGGTGTTCAAGCGCTATGGCAATGAGTTGTATTGCACGGCGCCCGTACCGCGGAACGACCCGGCCCTTTCTCGGCATGTCGTGCAAGCGTTTGTCGACCTTTACGCCTACGAACGACGCTGGGAGGTGCTCAAGGCCGCAGAGAGCGAGGTGGGAGAAACCATCCACCGTCTTGGTGCCCAGTGGCTAGCCTCTCCAACACAGACCGAAGTTGAACACCTACTCGCCCAACGCCGCTTCGTCGTCTTAGAAGGCCCACCGGGCACTGGCAAGACCCGGCTGGCTTTGAAGATTCTCAGCGACGCTTACGGAAATCGCGGCCGCGTCACACAGTTTCACCCGTCCACGACTTACGAAGACTTTGTCGCCGGCCTGGCGCCCGACGTCGCCAGCAATAGCCTGCAATTTCAGGCGCGCCCAGGACACCTCATGCAGGCAGCCAAGGCCGCGCAAAGCGCGGCGGCCCTGCTGGTAATTGACGAAGTCAACCGTGCGGACCTTGGCCGCGTGCTCGGCGAGGCCATCTACCTGTTCGAGGTAGACGCTGGCGGCGACGCTCGCACGGTGTCGCTGCCTCACGCGATCGAGGGATCACAGTCTTTCTGCCTGCCGGCCAACCTACATGTGCTGGCCACTATGAACACCGCCGACCGCAGCGTGGCTCGCATGGACCTGGCCATCCGGCGGCGCTTCGCCTTTGTCTCGGTGATGCCTGACCGCAAGGTGGTCGAGGCACACAGCACCGAGGCCGGATTGCACTTGTTCGATGCGCTGACGACCGTATTCATCGAGTACGCGCCTGACGACGCGATGAACCTGCTACCCGGCCATTCGTACTTTATCGCTGTCGACGACAATACTTTGCGTGTGCGCTTGCAGCATGAGCTCATCCCGCTGGTGGATGAGTACTTGCGCGAGGGCTACCTGGGCCCAGCCACCAGCGCGCTGCACGCCGTGCGCAACCAACTCGCCGATTTCGTCACGACCGGCCCCGTCCCCGAATCTTGATGGCAATTCGTAGCCGAAGCGCGGCCGGCGCTCGACGCTTCCGTCGGCGAGCCACCGGCATTGACCTGCCGCCGGCACCCGCTGCACAACCGCTGCAGCATGGGGTCGACAATGGGCCTCCCATCGTTGTACGGCCTCATGCCTTTATTCCCACGGCGACTCGCGACCCAGGATGGGGTGCCTATCTCGACCCCTTCGTCACCATGAACTTACCGGCACTGCGGGCTCTGCATCTAATGCCGCGTTTGGTCACCGGCCGAGAAGGGGCTCGACTGGAGCTTATCCCCGGGCTACGCGCAGGGGCCGTTCCGTTGCGCTCACCTGTCACCGGCAAGGTGGCCGGTGGCGTCATCATCACACCTCGCTTCGGTTGGCCCGGAGTCGGCCAGGTGCTGCGCGCCACCGGCTGGGGCAGCGGACCCGAATTCCTGCCCTTCTCGCTCGTGCCCGGAAGCGGCCGAGAAGTACCACCATGGGTGTTGGCCGGGCCCGTGCTGAAGCGCCTTGGCGAACTAATGCAAGAGCTGCGCCCCGGCTACCGCGAACGCGAAGCCGTTCGAACCCAGCCTCGCGGCCAGATCCAATGGCAACGCTACGTCAGCCGACAAATGCCCGCTGGGCAGTGGCATCAACTGCCGTGTCGCTATAGCGAACTGGACCACGACATCCGGCTCAAACAAGTTATCCGGTGGACACTCGAGCACCTGCGCAGTGATCTCACACGTACCGGTGCAAACGACGCCACGTCGCTGTGGATGATCGAGCGCATCGTGCGGCTGATCGAACAAGTGGCCGACGTCACTCCACGCCGGCCCACACACGCGGAAATCGAGCGAGGCACGGCCAACGACAACTTTGTCTCAGCGGCTCTTCGCGAGGGCCTCCGTGCCATTGGTTGGGTCGTTGACGAACGCGGATTGGGAGGCGGCCAAGCCTCAGATGGGCTCGCGTGGACGCTTTCGCTTGAAACACTCTGGGAACGGTACGTCGAACACCTGGTCCGCGACGAAGCCGTCCGCACAGGCGGGCGCGTTCGTGTAGGGCGGTTGGGCGAAACTACCGTACCACTCGCGTGGAATGCCTCCAGCCACCGATCTCTCGGCCATCTCGTGCCCGACTTCGTGGTGCAACGCGCAGATAACGTTGAGATCATCGACGCCAAGTACAAGGCACATTTCTCGGATCTAGATGGGACGCGGTGGACGCAATTCGCCGACGAAGTAAAGGCTTCGATGCGAGCGGATATTCATCAGGTACTCGCGTACGCCGCCGTTGCCCCCAGGGCGCGAGTCACTCGGGCAACGCTGTTCTATCCGGTGCGACTTGAAATGTTCGACGCCCTGACATTGCGGGGGCAAGACCGAGTCGTGGCGATGATTCCAGTTGGCATCGGCGAGGTTCGATTGGAGATGCGTGCAGCGCCGTTCGGCGTCGGGTCATGACACTCGACGTCAACGCTACGACGCGATCACCCCGGCACCCGAACCCACCCCTCCATCAACACCCGTGCACTCCGACTCATAATCGCCTTGGTCACCACCCAGTCCCCGCCCTCCTGCTTCGCCTCCGCCCCAACCCGCAACGTCCCAGACGGATGCCCAAACCGCACCGCTTCCCGATCTCCTCCCCCAGCAGCCAGATTCACCAACGTCCCCGGAATCGCCCCAGCCGTCCCAATCGCCACCGCCGCGGTCCCCATCATCGCGTGATGCAGCTTGCCCATCGACAACGCCCGCACGCACAGGTCAATATCCGCCGCCTTCACCGCCTTCCCGCTTGACGCTGTGTAGTCCTTCGCGGGCGCCACGAAAGCCACCTTCGGCGTGTGCTGCCGCTTGGCGGCCTCGCCGAGCTCCTTGATCAGCCCCATCTTCATCGCGCCATGCGCGCGGATGGTTTCGAACATCGCCAGGGCCTTGGGGTCGCCGTTGATGTCGTCTTGCAGTTCGGTGCCCTGGTAGCCGATGTCTTTGGCGTTCAGGAAGATGGTGGGGATGCCGGCGTTGATCATGGTGGCGGCGAAGGTGCCCACGCCGGGCACTTCGAGTTCGTCCACGAGGTTGCCGGTGGGGAACATGGCGCCGCCGCCCTCGCCGTCGTCGTCTGCGGCCGGGTCCATGAATTCGAGCTGCACTTCGGCGGCCGGGAAGGTGACGCCGTCGAGTTCGAAGTCGCCGGTCTCCTGCACCTGGCCGTTGGTGATGGGCACGTGCGAGATGATGGTCTTGCCGATGTTGGCCTGCCAGATGCGCACGATGAGCGTGCCGTTCTCGGGGATGCGGTCCGGGGCGATGAAGCCGTTGCTGACCGCGAACGGGCCGACGGCTGCGGAGAGGTTGCCGCAGTTGCCGCTCCAGTCTACGAACGGGCTGTCGATGGAGACCTGGCCGAACAGGTAGTCCACATCGTGATCGGGCTTGGTGCTCTTGCTGATCAGCACGGTCTTGCTGGTGCTGGATGTTGCTGCACCCATGCCGTCGATCTGTTTGCCGTATGGGTCGGGGCTGCCGATCACGCGCATCAGAAACTTGTCTCTGGCCTCGCCGGGTTGCTGGCAGGCCTGCGGCAGGTCTTGCACGCGAAAGAACACGCCCTTGCTGGTGCCGCCGCGCATGTAGGTGGCGGGCACTTTGATCTGGGGGGCATGGGCCATGATGAATTCCTTGTTCGTTGTTCGGTGACTTTACGCCGCCTTTTCGCTTTCCAGAAAATCCTGCGCGAAGCGCTGCAGCACGCCACCGGCGCCGTAGACGGACACTTCTTCGGCGGTATCCAGCCGGCAGGTGACGGGCACTTCGATGCGCTCGCCGTTCTTGCGGTTGATGACGAGGGTCATGTCGCCGCGCGGGGTTTTGTCGCCGGTGACGTCGAAGGTTTCGGTGCCGTCGATGGCCAGGGTCTTGCGGTTGGTGCCGGCCTTGAATTCGAGAGGCAGCACGCCCATGCCGATGAGGTTGGTGCGGTGGATGCGCTCGAAGCCTTCGGCGACGATGGCTTCCACGCCGGCCAGGCGCACGCCCTTGGCGGCCCAGTCTCGTGAGGAGCCCTGGCCGTAGTCGGCGCCGGCGATGATGATCAGCGGCTGGCGGCGTTCCATGTAGGTTTCGATGGCTTCCCACATGCGCACGACCTTGCCTTCGGGCTCTACGCGCGCGAGCGACCCCTTCTTGATCTTGCCGTCTACCACGGCCATTTCATTGACCAAGGTGGGGTTGGCGAAGGTGGCGCGTTGCGCGGTGAGGTGGTCGCCGCGGTGGGTGGCGTAGGAGTTGAAGTCTTCTTCGGGCAGGCCCATTTTGGCCAGATATTCGCCGGCGGCGCTGGTGGGCAGGATGGCATTCGATGGCGAGAGGTGGTCGGTGGTGATGTTGTCGCCGAGCACGGCCAGCGCGCGCATGCCACTGAGCGTGGGCGCATTGGCGAGCGCGCCTTCCCAGTATGGCGGGCGGCGGATGTAGGTGCTTTGCGGGCGCCAGTCGTAGAGCGGCTTTTCGGCCTGGCCGGCGGCGGCCTTCTTTTCGAACATCGGGATGTAGACCTGGCGGAACTGCTCGGGCTTGACCGCGGCCTTGACGATGGCGTCGATCTCTTCGTCGCTGGGCCACAGATCCTTGAGCAAGATGGGCTTGCCGTCGGCAGTGGTGCCGAAGCTGTCTTGCTCGATGTCGAAGCGGATGGTGCCGGCAATCGCATAGGCGACGACCAACGCCGGGCTGGCCAGGAAGGCCTGCTTGGCATACGGGTGGATGCGCCCGTCGAAGTTGCGGTTGCCCGAGAGCACGGCCGTGGAATACAGATCGCGGTCGATGATCTCTTGCTGGATCTTGGGATCCAGCGCGCCGGACATGCCGTTGCAGGTGGTGCAGGCAAACGCCACGATGCCAAAGCCGAGTTTTTCCAGCTCTTGCTTCAGGCCGGCCTCTTCGAGGTACAGCGCGACGGTCTTCGATCCGGGGGCGAGCGAGCTCTTCACCCAGGGCTTGCGGGTGAGGCCGAGCTTGTTGGCATTGCGCGCCAGCAGGCCAGCGGCGATCACGTTGCGCGGGTTGCTGGTGTTGGTGCAGCTGGTGATGGCGGCGATGATCACGGCGCCGTCGGGCATCTGGCCCGGGGTTTCCTGCCAGGCGCTGGCGATGCCCTTCTTGCCGAGGTCGGCCGTGGCCAGGCGCGCGTGCGGGTTGGACGGGCCCGCCATGTTGCGCACCACCGATGACAAATCGAACTTCAGAGTGCGCTCGTACTTGGCGCCGGCCAGCGTGTCGGCCCAGAGGCCGGCCTGCTTGGCATAGGTTTCCACCAGCTTGACGTTCTCATCCGAGCGGCCGGTGAGGGTCAGGTATTCCAGGGTCTGCTCGTCGATGAAGAACATCGCGGCGGTGGCGCCGTATTCGGGCGCCATGTTCGAGATGGTGGCGCGGTCACCCAGGGTGAGCGAGGCGGCGCCCTCGCCGCGGAACTCCAGGTAGGCACCCACCACCTTGCTCTGGCGCAGGAACTCGGTGAGCGCGAGCACGATGTCGGTGGCGGTGATGCCGGGCTGGCGCTTGCCCACGAGCTCCACGCCGACGATCTCGGGCAGGCGCATGTAGGACGCGCGCCCGAGCATGACATTCTCGGCCTCCAGGCCGCCCACGCCCACGGCGATCACGCCCAGCGCATCCACATGCGGGGTGTGGCTGTCGGTGCCGACCAGGGTGTCGGGGAAGGCCACGCCGTCTTGCGCATGGATCACCGGCGACATCTTCTCCAGGTTGATCTGATGCATGATGCCGTTGCCGGCCGGGATCACGTCGACATTCTCAAAGGCGCGGCTGGTCCAGTCGATGAAGTGGAAGCGGTCTTCGTTGCGGCGATCTTCGATGGCGCGGTTCTTCTCGAACGCATCGGGCTCGAAGCCGCCGCACTCCACGGCCAGCGAGTGGTCGACGATGAGCTGCACCGGCACCACCGGGTTGACCTTGGCCGGGTCACCGCCCTGCTCGGCGATGGCATCGCGCAGGCCGGCCAGATCCACCAGCGCGGTCTGACCGAGGATGTCATGGCAGACCACGCGGGCCGGGAACCAGGGGAAGTCGCGGTCGCGGCGCACCTCGACGATCTGCGTCAGGCATTCCGTGAGCTCGGCCGGGTCGCAGCGGCGCACCAGGTTCTCGGCGTGCACGCGCGAGGTATAGGGCAGCTCGGCCCAGGCGCCCGGGCGAATGGCCTCGACGGCCTCGCGGGCGTCGAAGTAGTCGAGTCTGGTGCCCGGCAGGGGCTTGCGATGGGCGGTGTTCATGCGGCTTCCGGGTGATGAAATGGATTTCGGGATAACCCGGCATTTTATCCGGGGTGGTTGACTCGGGGCTGACGCATCCGCGCGGGCGCAAGGGCGGGCGCAGCCTGACCCTGCCATTGACGCGGTCAAGCGCGGGATGCGCCTGCCAACGCCGACTGCAATCGCCACCGAGGGCTGCGCAAGCGATGGTTCGGTGGCAAATTCACCGCTTGGGTACATCCGACGGAGGCAGAGGCATGCGCAAACTCATCGCATCGACGTTCGTTTCACTGGACGGCATCATGCAGGCCCCCGGCGGGCCCGACGAAGACCCCACCGGCGGTTTCCCGTTCGGTGGCTGGACATTCGCCTACTTTGACGACACCATGGATCTGTCGGCCGCCGGCTTCGATGCCGTGGGTCGCGAGTTGGTGCTGGGCCGGCGCACCTACGAGATCTTCGAGGCCTATTGGCCGTATCAGCCGGCCGAGAACCCGATCGCCGCGTCGATCAACGGCGCGCGCAAGCATGTGGCCTCGCGCACGCTGAAGTCGCTGGACTGGCCGAACTCGACACTCCTGGGTGACGATGTGCCAGCAGCGATCGCGGCGCTCAAGGCCACACCGGGGCCCAATCTGCAGGTGATCGGCAGCGGTAACCTGCTGCAGAGCCTGCAGGCCGCCGGCCTGGTCGCTCAGTTTCATGTGTGGACCTACCCGGTGCTGCTCGGGCGCGGCAAGCGGCTGTTCGACGAGCACATCAAGCCTTCGGCACTGCGCCTCGTGCGCACGCAGACATCGCCCGCGGGCGTGGTGATGAGCACCTACGAGCCGGACGGCGATGTGCGGCCCGGCTCGTTCGTGCAGGATGCGCCCAGCGAGAAGGAATTGGCGCGGCGCCGGAAGATGGCCGGTGCGAGCAGGGGCGCAACAGGGTCCTGGTAGCGCGGGCTTCCGGCTGGGACGCCCGGGTTCGGGAAAGCCGAACGTGCCTCACACGGCGGCTTGCCTCGGGAACGCCGACGGTTCAATGCGCGAGGTCCCAGGAATCAGGGATTCCGCAATCGCGCACAGGCACCTAAGGTCGCTGGCTCAACTGCCCCGTCGGAGCCGAACCCGCACGGCTCGCCACAATACCAAGGATCCGCCATGCGAACCCATAAGAAATCGGCGCTCTTTCTCGCCACCGCCCTGCTCGCGCTCTCGCCCTCCCTGGCCAGCGCCAAGGCCTGCAAGCTCAAGTTCACGTTCAAGAACGAGTTCCCGTCCCTGATCAAGGTGGCCGCGATGGATACGCTCTACGGGAGCGCTGAGAACCTGCGGAACAAGCGCTTGGAAAGTGGACAGAGCTGGACCAGCAGCGAGCGCTCGCTGGGGCATGCGACCAATGCGCGGCTGGTCATCGAACCGGGCGATCGTATCCGCCTGACGGCCAGGTTCGAGGTCTGGGATGCGGCCAACCGCACCTGGCGCAAACATATTCAGAGCAGTCCCGAACGGCCGTGCCCGACCGGTAAGAACATCCATTTCAATTTGTCGCCGAGCAAGGCCGAGCAACGCAACTGGTAATCGGCGCGCAGCCACCGCATGGGCAACCGGTGCGACGCATGCCGGACGAGCGGGTGCTGCCCGGCGGCTCGCCGCGAACGCGCCGGGTTCGGTATGCACATGGTGGTAGGCTCACCGGATCGACATCCGTGGCGCCCCGGCTCCAGGCCAGGCGCGCCACCGTCAGCCGAGTGAGCCATCGTGACCCAGGATCCCAGCGGTACGCTGCCACAGGATGATTGGGCGCCGCGGCTGCGCCCGGACACGCGGGCCGAGCGCGCGGTGCGCAGCATCATGGGCTGGGGGCTGGCCTACCCGTGGTTCGATGCGCTCTCGCTGTGGGCGCTGACCCGCTACTACTTTCCGATGTCGCGGCTGTGGGCCGCCGCATCGGTGTCCAGCGGCGTGATCGAGCGCTTCCTGCACGAGGTGCCGCTCGATGCCCAGGGCATCGACCTCGACCGCCTGCAGGCGGCCCTGTTCCGAACCGAGTCCGCGCGGGCGATCGCCACCGCGATCGACGCCCGCTGGCAGCAGGTGTTCTTCGGTGGCGGCGAGTCGCCGGTCGAGGAGCGGGTGGCCGTCGAGGCCGCGCGCCTGGATGCCGCCGACCGCTTCAATCGTCTGCGCGGCGACTTCCGCTTTCTGCTTGGCAGGGGGGCGCCGATCCTCAAGGCCCGCACACCCACGCCGGATCAGGTGGCCGAGGTCTACGGCGGCTTTCATGAGCAGCGCTATGCGCTGTTCGCCGCGCCCGATCCGATGCCCGAGGTCGAGGTCTCGGCACGGGTGCCCGGCGCGGTCGGCACGGATTTCTGGCTGCGCTTCAAGAGCCCGGGCATTCGCCCGGCCGACACGGTGACCGCGCGCGTGCACGAGCCCGCGGGCGTGCGCAATCCGCCCACCCTGGTGTTCGCCCACGGGATCTGCGTGGATTTCGATCACTGGCACGGGCTGGTCGACGAGGTGGACCAACTCTGTGCGATGGGGGTGCGCGTGATCCGCCCCGAGGCGCCATATCACGGCCGGCGCCGGCCGCCAGGCCTGTATTCCGGCGAGGCGATCGTGGCGCACGCACCGATCGGTGCGCTCGACACCTTCTCCTCGGCGCTGCGCGAGTGGTCGGTGCTGCTGCACTGGGCGCGCCAGACCAGCTCCGGCCCGCTGGCCATCGGCGGCTCCAGCCTGGGGGCGTTGTCGTCGCTGCTGTGTGCCGATGTCTGCCGCAGCTGGCCCGAGGCGATCCGTCCGCAGGCGGCGCTGCTGATCACCCACAGCGGACGCCAGCGCGACGCCCTGATCCGTGGCGCGCTGGCCAAGGTATGGAAGTCTGCCCACGCGATGCACGCGGCCGGCTGGTCGTCCGAGCAGACCGAGCGCTACATGACCCTGCTCGATCCGTCCTGGCACAGCAAGCCCGCCCTGCCGGCGGAAAACATCATCACAGTGCTCGGCCGCTACGATCACGTGACGCCGTTCGATTCGGGCGTCGAGTTGCTCGATGCCTGGGGCGTGCCGCAGGCCAACCGCTTCATCTGGAAGCGCGGCCATTTCTCGGTGCCGATGACGATGATCCGCCGGCCCGAGCCGCTGCACGCGTTTTGCGATGTGTTGAAACGTCTGGCCGCGGCCTGAGGGGAAGCGGATGTTCGGCGAGATCTCGCTGCCGCTCTGGATTTTCATCATCCTGCTGCTGGGCGCGGCCATCACCGTGTTCCAGTATGCGATCTACCCGCTGATCGCGGCCTACCTGAACACGCGCTCGCGCATGGTGATCGAGGAGGTCAGCCCGCGCCTGCAGCTGAAGCTGTCGCAGTTCTCGCTGACCCGCCGCCATGTGCTGGCCGACCGCCTGGCCAGCGACGATCAGGTGGTGGCCGCGCTGGACGATTTCGCCGCCGCCAAGGGCCTGAGCCGCGAGCAGATCCGCCGCGAAACCTGGCGCATGGCCTGGGACATCGTGCCGGCCTTCAATCCGTACTTCTATTTCCGGGTCGGCTACCGGATGGCGCGAGCCTGTCTGACCGCGCTCTACAGGGTGCGCGTGGCCTTCGCCGACGAGGCCAGCCTGGCCGAGGTGAGCACCGATGATGCGGTGGTGTTCATCATCAACCACCGCTCCAACCTGGACTATGCGGTGGCCAACTATCTCACCGCACGGCGCACGATCCTGTCTTTCGGCGTGGGGGAATGGTCGCGCATCTGGCCGATCCAGCCGGTGATGCGCATGGCGGGCGGCTATTTCGTGCGCCGCAACTCGGGGGATCCGCACTATCGCCTGCTACTCAAGCGCTATGTGCAGCTGGCCACCCAGGCCCATGTGCCGCATGCGATCTTCATCGAGGGGCAGCTCAGCAACGACGGCAGCGTCAGCCCGCCACGGATCGGCCTGGTCAGTTACATCACCGAAGATTTCGATCCCAGGCGCTACGGCGATATCGTGTTCATCCCGGTGGGGCTGAACTACGACTGGGTGCTGGAGGATGTGAATGTCACCCGGTTCCAGTCGGCGGATTTCCAGGCCAAGGGCCGCGTGTATGTGCTGTGGCAGGCCGCGCGCTTTCTGGTTCGCGTGGTGCGCGATCTGGTGCGCCGCCAGCAGCGCTTTGGCCTGCATTGCTCGCATTTCGGCCGGCCGATCTCGTTTCGCCGCTGGCTCGCGGCACGCGATGTCGATTGGCGCGAACTGGATCGCAGCGCGCGCTATCGCGAGATCTCGGCGCTCGGTGAGCGCCTCCATGATGATCTGAGCACCCTGGTACCCGCCACGCCGATGACGGTGCTGTGCCGGATCTGGTTCGACACGCCGGGCTTCTCGGGCACGCAGGCCGATGTGCATGAGCGCTTCGAGGCGCTGGTGCGCACGCTGCGCGAGCGCGGCTGCCATGTGGAACTGCGCCATGGGCGCGACGGCAGCGACGACACCCGGCGCAGCCTGGATCACGCGTTGGCAATCGCGCTCAAGCGCAGGCTGCTGCAGCGTGGCCCGGACGGGCGCATCTCGCTGGTCAGTGCGAATGCCGCGCTGGTGAACTACTACGGGAATTCGGTGAGTCAGTTTCTCGACTACGAAGCGGCCCCGGACCGGCGTTCTGGGTAAGCGAGCAAGATGCTCGGCGCGAGCGAGCGCGAAACCGGTCCGGTCTGCGGACCGGCAATTCACCGCTTGGGCTTCATGGACAGGATATTCAGCGTGAACTCCGGCCCCACGCCGCCGCCTTCGACCTGATAGGACAGGATCAACTTTGCACGGCCCGTTTGTGCGCCGGCCACCAGTTCACCGACCACGTTCGCGATCGTCTGCTCGGCGCCCGCCGCGGGCTGGCGCGCACTAAGCAGGCGAAAGGTCTTGGGAACCAACACTGGGCCAGACACGGGTGAGGCACCGTCGACCGCGGTCAAGGCCGGACCGCGGGCCCGGCACAGAGTGGCATTGCAGCGTTCGGTTCCGAGCACCGCCATCGATGCGAAGCTGGCGAGATTGCCACCGGCGTATTCGGCCGCCAGCGGGGCTTGAACACGAATGGACTTGACCGCACCAGGCCAGAACTGGTCGTCCTGCCCGACATGAAGTGGCTGCCTCGATTCATCGGAGCCGGCCAGGTGAATGAGTCCCTCAACCTGGGTGCCCACGGCCGGCCCGGGCGCCGATGCCGCATTGTTCGGCGCGGACACGCGTGCGATCTGCGCGACGATTTCAAAGGTCTGATCGAGTTGCCCGGCCTGAACCGGCGAGGCCGCCAGACCCGCGCCGATCAGGCTGATGGCGATGGGGCGGCAGACAAAGCGAACGATGTTCTTCATGGACATTCTCCAGGTGGTGCAACGGCAGCGAGCGCCGTCGCCGTGTTGTCCCGAAGAATCTAGAGAATGCAGCGTTCGATAATCGTTCGATGATGGGGGCCGGGCCGGCTCGATGCAGGCGCCGCGAACCGAGCCGAACGCCCGCGAACGCCCCGGCTCAGTCCTCGCCCGGATTCAGACTCAGTTTCGGTTCCGACAGTTCAAAGACCATCGCCGGCCCGGTCATCGCGCTCGCGTCGGCGAAGAGCTGCACCGCGAGCTTCGTCTGGCCCGCGGCCGCCTGACGAGCGAACCGTTCCAGAACCTTGCCCAACGGTTCATCCGGATCGTCGAACCCCGTCTGCGTCATGACGAACCGCCCGGGCACATAGTGCCGCCCGGCAGCGGTCTCGATCGCCGGCCCCTGCCCTTTGCTCACCAGCAGACGCTGACGATAGCCGTCGCCACAGCCGAACGGGTCGACACCAAAGGCCACCATGCCATTGCCGACCGAGAACGCGCCCCCCTCGAACGTGGCAATCATTGGCTCCTGGAATCGCACCCGATAGCCAATCTTGTGGAAGGCGATGTTCTTGACCAGTACATTGGAGATCATTTCTGGCCGGCGATTCTTCAGACCCGGTTCGTCGGATTCAAACTCGATCACCACCTCCAGCTTGCGATTGGCCTGCCAGGGGGCCGGCAAAGTATCACCGGCTGGCAACCGCGCGACGGCCAGCGCAGCCTGCATCCGCAGCTCGATCGTCTCTGCCGAAGATGCCGCCGGCATGGCCATCCAAAGCCCCACCAAAACGGCCGTGCATGCGGAAAAACCCCCATTCGCTTTCATCTGCGTGTCTCCCCTGGTGAACGATCCAGCATCTATCTGATTGCGAGCCGGCGCCGCAGACGCTGCCAAGCCAAGCGTTCCGGCGGCGCCAGGCCCGGGCCGGTCGCATTGGCCCAGTCGGTGAGTTCGGCAATGTCGCCCGGAAGCCGTCCGTGTTGCAGATGATAGGCCGCCTCGTCGGCCCATGCACGCATCAGAAATGTCGTCGCGCCCTGCTCTCGCGCAAGCGCCCTGGCAAACTGATACGCGATGCGCACCTCGCGATCATCGGCCCCGGTCCGATCCAGACACCAGGCGCGCAGGCGATGAAACTCGGCCGCCCACCAACGCTCGCCCCGATCCTCGCCGCCCGATTGCGCGCGCTCGATGACACGCATGGCCCGCTCGAAGCGCCCGCTTGCGATCAGCGCCTCGGCCAACGCGAGCAGACAGCGGCTCTCGAACAACAGCCCGGCTCGCTCGACCACCAGTTGGCGTTGCGCGTCATCGAGCAGATCGACCGCGTCCGCGGCCTGACCGCCAAGCAATGCGAGCCGGCCTCGATAGAGGTTCGTCACCCCCACCGCCAACGGATTGTCCGGTACCTCGATCGCACGTTCCAGCGCAGCGACTCGACGGCGAAGATCGGGCAGGCGCCGCCACTGCGCATCGAGCTCGGCTGCGTTCGCCAGAATCGGCGCGCGATCCGTCGGGCGAATGTGAAGCAACGAGACTGTCGACAGCACGCCCAGCGTGTTCTTGCTGACCGCGGCGCGCCCGAGGACCCAGGCCGCCAGGGCGCGGATACCAAGCGCCCCAAGCATCGGCCACGAGGGCGCCGCGGCATCGGCCTCGCCCGCCTCGATGGCGGCTTGATAAATGGCGAGCGCGGTGTCCGCCAGTTGCTCGGCCATGCCGAACTCGCCCGTCAACAGGTGAATCGCGGCCAGTGCCCGATGCGCTTCCACGCGCAGCACCGGCACCGCGGACTGCGTGCTCAGTGCCGCAACATGCTTTGCCGTGTCTTGTGCACGAACCAGGTCGCGATCCATTTCGTGCAGGCGCACCCGATTTAGCACCTGAATCTTCAGGATCGGATCCTGAATCATGTCCGCCAGGCCGCTGAGCCGCTCGATAGCCGATGCAACTGCCTCGCCCGAAGTGCCGTGCGCGGTCGTTGCATTGTTGACGATACCCAGCAGCAGCCGGCTGCGATGTTCGATCACGCGAGCGCTGGGTTCGGCCGTCTCGAGAAGGCCAAGGGCCCGCTCGAGCGCCTCGATCGCGACACCGAATCCGGTCCGCTTCTCAGCGGCCTCGGCGGCGCGCAGGGTCCAGTCGAGTGCGGTCGGCTGATCGCCGGCGTTTGAGAAATGATGACCAATCCGCATGCCGTTGACATCGGCCTCGGCTCCGTCGATCGCGATCATCGCTTCGGCGATCCGACGATGCCAGCGGCTGCGTGTTGAGGGAGCGATCCCTTGATACAACAACTCGCGTATCGCATCATGTTCGAACTCGAAGATTCCCGGTTCGGCATCGCGCATCAGATGCGCCCGCCAAAGCTGATCCAGGCGAGAGCCCGCCTCCTCGGCAGACAGATTCGCCGCGTGCGCCAATACCTGCGCCGACACCCGGTTGCCGGCCACCGCAGCGATCTCGGCTGTCTCGCGCACGGCCGGTGCCAACCGATCGATTCGCGTGGCGAGGATGTCCGCGATTGCCGCAGGGATCGCGATCGACTCGATCGCACCGGGCGCAACGACTGGATCGACAGGATCGGCCAGAGCCTGCAACCATTGCACGGCGACCAGCGGACTGCCGCCGAAACGCCGATGAAATGACGCGATCGCCGATGCAGGCAGTGGCTCGCATGAGCGTCGCCGACATTCGGCCGCGAACAATGCCGCGGTGTCTTCGAAATCGAGTTCGTCGAGCACGATGCGATGCATCCCATCGCGGCGGCGCAGCCCCGTCATGAACGCATTCACCGGCGCATCATGGCGCGCCTCTTCATCGCGCAGCGTGGCCAGCACGAGCAACGGGCTGTCGGGCCGGTGATGCAGCAGGTGGCTCAATGCGTCGAGCGAATCACCGTCACACCACTGGATGTCGTCCAGCACAAGCAGGGTTGGCTCGTCGGCCGGCGCCAACAGGCAAGCGATGCTTTCCAGCAATCGTTCTCGTGGAGGGGTCGCCGTACCGGCTGCGACGCCTGACGCGCGCAATTCATGATCACCGGCTAGGGCCGGCATCGCGGTGGTGACCGTTGCCCAGATACGCGGATCGAGACCTCGCCTGCGCCGGCGAAGCGGCAACGACTTCAACCAGGCGGCCACCGCCGAGAATGCCGCTTGGCTCGCGGCGTCCCAACAGCGTGCGCTTGCGACGGTCGAGGCATGGACGCTCAGGGATTCGGCGAACGTGGCGACCAGACGGGTCTTGCCAATGCCCGATACTCCCTGAACCAGACAGAACTGCGCCTGCCCTGCCACCGAGCGCGGCCACATTGCGGCCAGGCGCCTCCATTCGTGTCGGCGGCCGATCAAGCCGGCCGGCGCGGCCCACTCCACTGATGGTGCGGAGAACCGGTCATTGCCATGATGCGGATTCACCGCCTGACGATGCAGCGCGACCAGCTCGGCGCCCGGCGCCACGCCGAGTTCCTGCTTAATCGCCATCTCGGTCGCGCGGTAGGCGCGCAGGGCCTGCGTCGTCCGGCCAGCCTCGAGGTGAAGCCGCATCAGCTGCGCGCAGGCCGTTTCGTCGAGGCGATCGTCACTCAGGATACGCTCGAGCACTTCCGTCGCCGCACCCGGCTGTGCGGCCTTCGTCAGCAGCGTTGCCAGGGCCAGCGCGGCACTATGGAACTGGCGATCGAGCGCGTCTCGTCGGGCCACGACCCAGGGCTCATTCAGACCCGGCAGCAGTTCACCGTGATAAACCCCGAGCGCGGCGCCTAAGTGCCGAACACGGCTGCCGTCGTCCGTTTCGCTGCTGGCTCGCGAAACCAGGGCTTCGAACTCGCGGACATCAATTCCGCACGACGCCTGTTCGACCCATTGCACCTGGGTCTTGTTGGTTCGAATGCAGGCATCGATCGATGGATGCAGACACCTGAGCTCGTGTATCTCGCGGCGCAGATTGGTTCTTGCCTGCTGATGAGTGGAGGCCGGCCAGAACATGGCCGCGAGCCAGTTGCGATCGAGGATGCCGTTTGGCGCAATGCTCAGACAGGCGAGCAACGAGATCGATCTCGCGCGTGTCAGGGATCGAAGTTCCTGCCCGTCGACGAGCACGCGAAACTGCCCGAGGAGCCGAAGCTCAAGCATCGCCGCAAGGATGCCAAGCTGCCGATGGCATCGCGCGATCAGGCATAAGCACCCTCCGGCACCGGAAAACCATTGCGCCCCGGAAACTCCGGGGCCAGCGGCCGCGGATTCGCTGCCTTGAGCCACAGCCGCAGCAGCTTGCGCCGGATGGCCGGATCCTCGTGATCCTCGAACGCGGTGCGCGAGTGCAGCACCACATAGTTGTTGGCGAACTGGATGTCGCCGGGCTCGAGCATCATGTCCAGGCGGATGTGCTCGAGGCCGATGATCCGGTCGAACAGATCGAGCGCCTCGCGCTCGACGTTGGACAAGGGCTGGCCCCGGATCTCGTGGCCGAGTTCGGTGTACTGGCGCAGATAGCGGCAGCTGAGCCTGCCCTCGTGCAGGCTGAAGATCGGCGACAGGCTCGGCTGTGGCTCGCACAGGTGTTCGAACCACCAGAGCTTGAAATACAGCCCGAGGAACTCGCGGTGGTTCTCCAGGATCTCGTTGTAGATCGCCGCCACGCTGGCCAGACTGCTCAGGCCACCCTGCTTTGCCTGGCGAACGCACAGCAGGCCGACGAGATCCGACGGGTCGGAGTGATACGGCAGGTAGAGATTGGTTTCATAGACGCGGGTGCGCTTGTCGGCCGGATCACCCACGGCCTGCACGCCGCCGATCAGATCGCCGCGCGGGTTCTGGCCCACCGGTGTGCCCAGATGCAGGCCGATGCCGTAGTAGAGCGTGTGGATGTCGTCTTCGCTGTAGCGCTCGATGGGCAGGCCGCGCATCAGCCAGAAGCCGCGGCCGTGCTGCAGTTCGTCCAGCCGCTGCGCGAGCACGGCTTCGAGCGGGCCGAGCGGGAAGTCCTCGCGAACAAAGTGCGGGAAGCGCTTGCCGCGCTGCTTCAGACCGTTCAGGGCCGCGTCGATCGCAGCGATCTCGTTGGCACTCAGGCGGTGGATCCAGCTGTCATCATGAGCGAAGTCGCTGCCCAGCCAGACGGCGGGGCCTGTGAGTTTTTCGGTTCGAATACTGCTCATGCGCTAGTCTCTCGAAAACGGGGCCTGGTTGGCGACGATTGTAGGTGTGTCATGCCAGGGCCGGGCCGACCGGGACCGGTCCCTCTTCATGCAACTCTGCCGCCGCCCCAACCCCCCTCTTCGATAACCTTTGTCCGATACCCATGAGCATTCCCTCGCTCGCCATCGTCGTCTGCGTGCCTGGCCCGCGCGATCGGCTCGGCGATCTGCCCGACGAGTACGAGCAGATCGCCGGCGGCCTGACACCGCATGGCGCGCCCTGGCGGATCGTGCGCCTGGACCCGGCGCGCAATCCGGATGAGATCCCGCTGCAGGGCTTTGACGCGGTGGTGTTCTCGGGCAGCCCGTCGTCGGTGAATGATCCGGATCCCTGGATCGCCGCCCTGATGGCGCAGGTGCGCGAACTGCATGCGCGGCAGGTGCCGATGGTGGGCATCTGCTTCGGGCATCAACTGATTGCCAAGGCGCTCGGCGGCGAGGTCGGCGCCAATCCGGATGGCCTGATCGCCGGGCCGGTGGCCGTGCACTGGCATGCCGATGCGCCCTGGATGCAACCGGCGCGCCAAGAGGTGATCCTGCGCGCGATGCATCACGACCAGGTGCTGCGTCTGCCGGCCGGCGCCGAGGTGATCGCCGAGGCCGCCCACTGCCCGATCGGCGCCTACCGCATCGGCGAGCATGTGCTCTGCACCCAGCATCATCCGGAGATGCCGGGCAGCCACCTGAATGCGATTCTGGACATTCTCGAGCGGCGGCCGGGCCGGCTCGCCAGGCGATCATCGATGCCGCCCGCGCCACGCTGGCGCAACCGACCGACGGCGAGCTGGTGATGGGCTGGCTGGCGCGCTTTCTCGCCAGCGATCCACGCTGAGTCTCCCGTCGGCGCACCGCGCCCAGATACGCCTAGCGCTGAAGAAACTTCAGCTCGGGCAGCACCGCCTCGAAGCGCTCGGCCGCGCTGCCGGGCACGAGTTCGGTGCCATGCCCGGCGGCGGTCAAGCTGGCCAGGCCATGCGCGAGCGCCCAGATGAACAACTCGTTGCCATCGCTGCCGGCCGGGCCGGGCAGGATCGGGGCACACACCCGGCGCAGCACGCCGTAGGACTCGCCCGCGGCCTGCTGCAACTCGGCGTCGATGACCGGATCATCGGCACACTTGGCACCACCGAACATCAGCTGGAACAGGCCCGGGTGCTCGCCCGCGAAACGCTGATAGCCACAACCGGCGCCGATCACCTGCTCGCGCGGCGAGTCCGGCCGGCGCGCGATCTCCTCTTCCATGGCCCGGGTGAAGCGGCGAAATCCTTCGGCCACGATTGCGCCACGCAGATGCGCCAGCGACGGGAAGTGATGGGCCGGCGCCGCATGACTGACACCGGCGCGCGCCGCAGCCCGGCGAATCGACAAGGCCTCTGCACCGCCCTCGGCGATGAGCTCGATGCCGGCCTGGATCAGGGCGGCGCGCAGATTGCCGTGATGATGAGATTGCCGGGTCGCCATGACATGAGTGTAACTTGAACTTGACAGCGTCAAAATCAAGCCGTATCTTGACATCGTCAAGTTATGGAGTTTCCCATGTCGACCGTCTCGAATCCCCATCATGCGCCGCTGGCAGGCGGCCGCGAAACCGGCCGCGGCTCGCGCCGCTGGCTGATCACCAAGGCGGTGTCCAGCGTGCTGGTGGCCCTGGTGTCCTATCGGTTCCTGTTTCTCGGGCTGGCGCCGGCCTTCCAGGAACTGACGGCCCAGATCAGCGCCGCGCCGCTCGCGTTTCTGATTCATGTGGCGGCCTCGCCGATCGCTTTGGCCGTGGGGGCGATCCAGTTCTTTCCGGCCATGCGGGCGCGGCGGCCGGCGCTGCATCGCTGGCTCGGCCGGGTCTATGGCCTGGCGATCCTGGCCGGCGGCCTGGCCGGCCTGGTCATGGCGCCGACGTCGGTGGGCGGCCCGGTGGCGGGCTGGGGCTTTGGCCTGCTGGCCGTGATCTGGGTGGCGGTGACCGCGCAGGCGGTGCGCCTGGCGATGGCGGGCCGCTTCGCCGAGCACCGGCGCTGGATGATCCGCTCCTATGCCCTGACCTTCGCCGCGGTCACCTTGCGCCTGTATCTGCCGCTGTTCTTCGCCAACGGCTACGACTATGCGCAGGCCTCGGTCTGGCTGGCCTGGCTGGCCTGGATTCCGAACCTGCTGGCGGTGGAGTGGTGGCTGCGGCGCCAGGCGCCCCGGCATGCCATCATGCGCTGAATTCGTTCTCTGGATCCCACCATGCTGAAACTCGTTCACGCCCCCGACACCCGTTCCGTTCGCATCGTCTGGCTGCTCGAAGAGCTTGGCCTGCCCTATGAGGTGGAGCTCTACAAGCTTGGCGACAAAGCCATGCGCAGCCCCGAGTATCTGGAGAAGATTCATCCGCTGGGGCGCGTGCCGGTGCTGATCGATGGTGACACCCGGCTGTTCGAATCCGGTGCGATCGTGGAGTATCTGCTGGCGCGTCATGCGGGCGGCCGGCTGCGACCCGGCGTGGATTCCAACCAGTTCGCGCCCTATCTGCAGTGGCTGCACTATGCCGAGGGCATGCTGATGCCGCAGGTGAACATCATCATGGTGGAAACCCGCTTTCTGCCGCCGGACAAGCGCCATCAGCCCAATGTGGATCGTGCGCAGAAGCTGCTCTCGCGCATGCTGATCGGGGTCGAAGAGGGGCTGGCCGGGCGCGATTATCTGGCCGGCGAGTTCAGCGGTGCGGACATCATGTGTGGCCATGCCTGCATCGTCTCGGCGCGGCTGGGCGCGGACATCTCCAACCTGCCGCGGCTGCAGGCCTATGTGGCCCGCCTGCAGGATCGCGAGGCGCTGCAGCGGGCACGCGCCGTGGGCGTGTCCTGACGAGGGCATGGATTCCGCCCCTCGTTGGTGGCGGCCGACCGGCTTTACAGGCGATGGGCTACATCGCGCATGCAATGGCGCGGCCATGGGCCGGTGCGGTTTTGCACCAGCCCTTGCCCGTTAGCCCCTGCCCGTTAGCCCTTGCCCCTTAGCCCTTGCCCCTTAGCCCCTGCCCGTTAGCCCTTGCCCCTTAGCCCTTGCCCGTAAGCCCTTGCCCCTCAGCCCTTGCCGCCGCCGCGATTCATCGGCCGCGGCGGCATCTGCGGCCGGTTGCGGCGCCAGTCCCCGCCATCGTCGAAGCGCGCCCGCGCCCGGCGCTCCCACCAGGCGAGTTCGCCGGGATCGCCCACGCGCCTGAAGGTGTCGATCGCCGCCATCACCAGCGGCCGTGATTGCCAGACTGTGTCCTTCAGATATTCGAAGCCCTTGGCGCCGCCGGCCTTCATGCGGCGATCGTATTCACGCAATGCCTTGTAGTGCGGATGTGCCTGCGCAAACTGCCCCTGTGCATACAGGCGATAGGCCAGTAGCGCGCGACTCGTGCGCATCAGCTCGCCGAACAGGGGCTCGCGCGGACGCGCGTCGGCATCGCCACCCGGCGCCGGCAACATCGCCAGAGCGCTCTTCTCGCGGAGTGCCGAATCCTGCAGTGAATCCTCCAGTTGCACATTGGCCTGGTAAAGCCGTTGCGCATAGTCGGGATCGGCAGCTTCGCTGAGCAGCGCGATGCGCATGCGCAGCTCCACCACGCGCGCGATGTCGGCCACGTACCAGAGCCCCCGGTTGCTCACATAGCTGGCGCCACGCTGGCGTGCATGCGCCTCTTCCATGGCCACCGCGGCGCGATACTGCGCAAGCGCGGTCGCGACATCGCCCGAGTGCTCGGCGATCACGCCGCGATCGGCATAGGGCAAGGCATCGCCGGGGTCGATCTCCGCGGCCCGCTCGAGCATCCGGTCGGCCCCCTGCCAGTCTGATTTTACGATCCGTCCCCAGGCCCAGTGCAGATAGGTGCCGGCCGTGGTGTGGACCCTATTGCGCGCACGCGAGGCCTGTTCCAGAAAGCGCGGCACATCGCCCTGACGCGCATAGACATTGGCCAGCGAAGTCTGGTAATCGACATTGCCCGGGTCGAGTTCGACCGCCCGGCGAAAGGCACGCGCGGCCGCGGTCCAGTCTTTCATCTCGTAGGCCAGCGAGCCGATGTAGGCGTGGGTGCGCGCATCGCCGGCGCGGCTTGCCAGCACCCGCTGCCGATAGTCCTTGGACAGCGTCAACAGTCGGGTGGCCTGCGCATCATGGCCGCGTGCGCGGGCGAGATCGGCCTGGCTCGGATAGCGGGTGTACTCATAGACCGTGCCGCCGTATCGCTCCGTCCAGCGGGTCACGTTGGTCAGCGCCATCGAGCGGGCGATGTTCTGCCCGGCCGCGCGCGCGAGCACATTGCGCATCAGCGTGAGCACCTCGGCATCGGGCTCGCCACTGTTCATGGCCCGGCGCAGATACTGCTCGGCATCGCCATACAGGGTGCGGTCATAGGCGATCCGGGCCAGGCCGGCCAACGCGGGCACATGGCCGGGGTCGGCCTTCAGCGCGGCCGCGAAATACTCGCCGGCGCGATCGCGTTCGATGTCCGCGATCCGCCTGCCCTGAATCCGATAGGCATAGAGATGATTCGGAGATTCGATCCAGTGCGAATCGACGGTCAGCTCATCGAGCAGCATGCGCCCATAGCGCGCGAGGCGATCGGGGTCATCGGGCGCCTGGGCCAGCCACCAGCTCAGCCGGCGACGCCGCTCCGAATAGGTTTCGTCGCCGATCAGGCGTTCGCGGTTCGAGCGCTTCAGCAGCGCCTGCGCGGTGTGGGTCAGCTCCTCGAAGGGGATGCGCGCACGGGCCTGCCCGATCAGGCGTTGCTGCAATACGGCTGCCGATTCGGCAGGCAGCTCGCGCAAGGCGTCCTTCACCTCACGCTCGGCGCCTGCCCGGTGGCCGGCCCGGTCTTGCGGGTCGAGCGCCCCGGCAATCGCGAGATCGGCCTGAGCACGCATCAGATTGCCCATTCGCGCCGCGCAGATGGCGCGTAACGCGAACATCTGCGTCATCGCCGGATTCCAGGCGATCACCAACGAGAGCTGCTTGCGCGCCTCCTCACAGTTGCCGGTCTTCTCGAGCGCCGCGCCGTAGACGAAGCGCGCGATGATGTCATCGGGATGCTCGCGTACGACCGCGCGAATCGCATCGCGCGCCTGCACGAACCGGCCATCGCGAAAAAGCGCGACCGCCTGCGCCGAGACCGGGCTGCGCGCCAGCGCGATCTCGGTCGCCAGGGGTGGATTGGCCTCGGGCAGACCCACGGGCGTGCCGAAGACGCCTGATGGCGCGACCCCGATGGCCACGGTCATCAGGGCAAGGCGCAAGGCATTCATGAGCAACTCCCCACTTCCCGGATTGCCCATCCTGCGCTCGCCGCGGCGTTAGATCAAGGCATCGGCCAATCGAGCGCATATTGCGGGGACTCGCATTGCCCGAGCTCCCAGATGTGTCCATGTGCCCTGTCGGCCCGGCATGCCGGGCAACCCAGGCGGCGAGCGGCGATCCACCGGGTTCAAGCGGTAGATCGTCAGAGACTGGGACTGGTTTGTCCACTTGAACCGGGCCTGCTCACGCCGGCAGCGCATCTACTCTGGAGAAAACGCCATTGCCGGTCACGACCGGCGCCAGCCCAGATCCTTCTCCGAGGCCCGACGATGCTGCTGCCCTCCATTCGTCACGCCGCCGTGCTGGTGATCACTCCATTGCTCCTGAGCGCCTGCGGCGGCGGATCCCCCGCGGGCGCATCGGCCGGCGCCGGCTCGAATGGCGCGGGCACCGCCGAGACCGGATCGCTGATCGACTCACCGGTGGCCGGCATCGGCTATCGGACCGCGACCCAGTCGGGCGTCACGGACGCCAGCGGCCACTATCGCTACCTGCCCGGGGAAACCGTCACCTTCTTCGTGGGCGCGGTCACCCTGCCCCCGGTGCCAGCGACCGGCACGGTCACGCCATTCGATCTGGCCGGCACCTCGGACACCGGCAACCAGATCGCACTGAACATCGCCACCTTTTTGCAGTCGCTCGATAGCGATGCGAACCCGTCCAATGGCATCAGCATTCCCGAGCAGGCCGCCGCACTGGCGGTCGGCGGCATCGACTTCAATGTGTCCACCACCCACTTCGCGCAGAACGTGAATCTGCGCAATCTCGTGCGCGATGCCAATCCGGGCGGCCGCGTCCCGGTGGACGTCGGGGCTGCCCGTGACCATCTGCTGAGCACCGTGCGCAATCTGCCGGCCACGAACAAGGTGGCGCTCGCCCCCATCTCACATGCCACCGCCACGCCGCAGACCGCCGTGGTCGGCCAGACCATCGTCTTTTCCAGCGAAGGCAGCGAGGATCTGAACGGCGACCTGCTGCGCTTTGCCTGGGGCATCGCCTCGAAACCCGGCGCCAGCCAGGCCACGCTCAGCTCGGCGACGGCGGCCCAGACCATGCTCACCCCGGATGTCGCCGGCACGTACACGGTCGGGCTCGCGGTGAGCGATGAGAGCCTGCACGGGACCGAGTTCCTGCTCAGCGTGGTGGTGTCGGATCCGCCCCCGCCTTCGGTGACCGTCACGGGGCTGAGCATCGGCCAGGCTCCCTCGAAAATCGCCCTGGGTAGCAGCCTCGGCTTGGTCGCCACGGCCAGCTACTCGAATGGCTCGACCGGCGATGTCAGTGCGCAGGCCAGCTGGAGCAGCGATACCCCGGCTGTGCTGGGCGTCGGTGCCGGCACCGGCCTGCTCACGGCCAACAGCGTCGGCAGTGCGCAGATCACGGCAAGCTTCGATGGCGCCGCGGCCAGCCCGGTCAGCATTCAAGTGGTCGAACTGGCGGCACCGATCGCCCATCGGCCGGTATCGGTGGCCGATTCGGGCGGCGGCGACGGCACGGTCACGTTGCGCTGGAACGAGGTAGCCGACGCCAGCTCCTACAACGTCTATTGGCTGCCTGATGGCGTCGGGGTCACCACGGCCGCCAATCGCATCGAGGGTGTTCAGAGCGGCCATGTGCAGTCTGGCCTGAGCGGCGGCGACTATTCGTACCGGGTTGCCGCGGTGCTCGGAAATACCGAAGTGCTGTCGGAAGAGGTGTTCACGACGGTGTTCACGGCCGGTCAGTCGGTCGGCGCGTTCAGCACCGTCTCGGCCTCGATCAACCTCGGCTTCGACGTGAGCCTGACCCGACTCGTGAACGGCAAGGTGCTGATCGCCGGCAACGAAGTGCCCGGTTCATCGTCACCGCTGCTGTTCGACCCCGACGCCAACTCCACCAGCCCGATCGCTCTGGGTGCGCTCAAGATCGGCACGAAGAACGCCACGGCCCGCCTTGCTGATGGCAAGCTGCTGATCACGGGCGGACGCTACCGCGCGAGCATGGGCGCCGCGCCGGTCACGGTGGCCGACACCTATCTGTTCGATCCGGCGACGAGTTCGATCACGGCCGGCGCCCAGATGCCGGCGATCGCAGCCGGGCACACGGCCACCACCCTGTTCGACGGCCGCGTCCTGATCGCCGGCGGTGGTGGATCGCAGACAGCGACCTTTCTGTACGACCCCGTCGCCGGGTCGTTCTCGACGGGTCCGACACTGTCGAGCGCTCGCTCCGGTCACCTGGCGGTTCGGCTGCACGATGGCCGGGTGTTGCTCGTGGGCGGCAATGCCGGTGGCACCAGCGAGCTGTTCGACCCGGCCACCAACAGCATCTCGGCGGCCGGCAATCTCGCCCTGAATGGCATCTACCTCAATGGCGCGCTGCTGACAGACGGCCGGGTGTTGGTGATCGCCAGCGGCGACGTCGGCTCACCTGCCACGGCGGTGCAGTTCTACGACCCGCAATCGGGCAACTTCTCGGCCGGTGGCGCGCTGCACACGCCACGCATCGCTCCCGCGATCGCCGTGCTCGCCAACGGCAATGTCCTGATCGCGGGTGGCAACGACGGCTCGTTCGTGACAACCAACGCCGAGATCTACGACGTCGCGAGTCACCAGTCCACCGCGACCGGGTCGATGACGCTGTCGGACACATTCCTCGATGCCGTGCCATTGCGCGATGGCCGGGTGCTGGTCAGTAACGGCTGGTGGCTGATCACCTATCAGCCCTGAGACTGATCGGCCTGGCGGATGGCCTGGCGACGCAGCCGTCGACCACCGCCGGGGCCACCCTTCTCCAGCGGTGTATCTTCTGACCTGGCGTCGACGATTCGTCGGCAAAACCCATCGAACAGAGGACCTCACCATGCGCCAGGCCGTCATCGTCTCCTATGCCCGTACCGGGCTCGCCAAGGCCGCCCGCGGCGGCTTCAACATGACCCCGCACATGACCATGCTCGGTCATGCCATCGAACACGCGGTGGCCCGCTCGGGCGCCGATCCGGCCGAGATCGAGGATGTGATCGCCGGCTGTGTGGCGGCGTCGGGCAATGTGGCCCGCGCGGGCGCCCTGCTGGCCGGTCTGCCGGTCACCACTGCGGGCTCCACCGTGCACCGTGCCTGTTCGTCGGGCCTGAATGCGATCGCCAATGCCGCCCACCACATCGTCGAGGAAGGCGCGAGCGTGATGGTCGGCTGCGGGGTGGATTCCATCACGTTCCAGGGCGCGCCGGCGGCGGCCGTGAAGAGCGGCTCACGCAGATGTATCCGGATTTCGATGCCGATGATCGACACCGCCGACGTGGTGGCCGAGCGCTACGGCATCAGCCGCGAATACCAGACGAGTATTCCGGCTGCGCCCGCAGCAGCTGATGGCGGCCGCCCAGCAGGCCGGCAAATTCAAGGATGAAATCATCTCGGTCAAGACCCAGATGAAGGTGGTCGACAAGAACACCAGGGCGAAGAATCGATCGTCGACACCGTGGTCGACCGTGACGAGTGCAACCGCCCCGATACCACGCTCGAGGGCCTGGCCAAGCTGCAGCCGGTCAAGGGCCCGGGCAAGTCTATCACGGCTGGTAATGCCAGCCAGCTCTCGACGGCGCGGCCGCCGTGGTGCTCTGCGGAAGCCAAGGAGGCCGAGCGTCGCGGCCTGCAGCCGCTCGGTGCCTTCAAGGGCTGGGCGATCGCCGCCTGCCAGCCGGACGAAATGGGCATCGGCCTGGCGGCGCTCGCGGTGCCGCGCCTGCTCGAGCGCCACGGCCTGAAGATCGACGACATCGATCTCGGGAGCTGAACGAGGCCTTCGCCAGCCAGTGCCTGTACTGCCGCGACACCTTGGGCATCGATCCCTCGGTCTACAACGTCAACGGCGGCTCGATCGCGATCGGCCATCCGTTCGGCATGACCGGCGCACGCCTGACCGGCCACGTGCTGATGGAAGGCAAGCGCCGTGGCGCCAAGAACGTGGTGGTGTCCATGTGCATCGGCGGCGGCATGGGTGCCGCCGGGCTGTTCGAGGTTTTCTGACCGCGTCATGAGCGCAAACGGCAACGCAGGCGGCGGCTGGCGGGAAGGTTTCCCGCCGCGCAGGGAGCGCCAGATCCGCTTCGAAGATCTGGCCACCGTGCCCTACCCCGCGCATCGCTGGCTGTATTGCCATTGGCGCGAGGTGGTGCCATCGGTGCGCGTCTGGCGCGGCCCCGGGCAGGCACGAGCCCTGCCGCGCGCCGAGCGCGATCTCGGCGGCTTCCAGTTCGACGACCCGGCGGGCGGGCGCTGCACGCTCGATCAGGCGCTCGAGCGCACCGCCACCGATGGCCTGCTGGTGCTGCACGATGGCAAGGTGCTGTTCGAGCGCTATCTGGGCGAACTGAAGCCGCATCTGACGCACCGCTGCTTTTCGGTCACGAAGTCGTTCATCGGCCTGCTGGCGGCCAGCGCCGTGCTCGAGGGGCGGATCGATCCCGAGGCGCATGTCGAGACGCTGCTGCCCGAACTCGCCGAAAGCGGTTGGGCGCAGGCCACGGTTCGCCAGGTGCTGGACATGACGGCCAGCGTGCGCTTCGTGGAAGACTACGAGGATCCCGATGGCGACGTGGTGCGCTCACGCAGGGCGGCCGGCACCCTGCCCCGGCCTCACGGCTACACGGGCCCGGCCTCACTCTATGAGTACCTGCCCACGGTGCCGTCCGGGGGCACGCACGGCCACGGCTTTCACTATGTGACCTCGAACACCCATGTGCTGGGCTGGCTGCTGCAGCGGGCCACCGGCCAGTCGCTGGCCACGCTGCTCTCCGAACGCCTCTGGCAGCATCTGGGGGCCGAGGAAGACGCTGACCTGATGGTCGACCCCATCGGCATCGGCGAGGTCGGTGGCGGGCTGTCGGTGACGTTACGCGACCTTGCCCGTCTGGGCGAAATGGTGCGCAACCGGGGCCGCGTGGACGATGCGCAGGTGATTCCGGCAGCGGTGATCGATGACATCCGGCGCGGCGGTGATCGCGAGAAGTTCAAGCACGCCGGCTACGAGGTGTTCGATGGCTGGTCATACCGCGACCAGTGGTGGATCTCGCATGATCGCTTTGGCGCGATCCGCGGTCTCGGCATCTTCGGCCAGCAGCTGTATGTGGCACCCGTTGCCGGGCTGGTGATCGCGCGCTTCGCCTCGCAGAAGATCGCGGTCGACGACGACATCGAAAGCCTGATGATGGCCGCCTTCGCAGGGCTGGCCGGGATGTTGTCGGAATGATCGAACGCAACGGGCCGGACATGCGGTCGGCCTGAGCCCGCGCCGTGCGCCTGACACGGCCCCGGCCGCGGTACCACCGGGCAGGTCGTGCCAGGCCCGTCACGACGACCGCCGCGCGACGGGCCGGATCACCCTCAGAAGCGCGGCATCAGGCCTTTGGATAACGATACAGGCCGCAGATCTTGTTGCCGTCCGGGTCACGCATGTAGGCCAGGTACATCTTACCGGCCGCGCCTTCACGCACCCCGGGGATCCTCGCAACTGCTACCGCCCTTGGCGCAGCCGGCCGCGTGCCAGGCATCGACCTGCTCGGGGGATTCGCACACGAATCCGAGCGTGCCGCCGTTGGCGAAGGTGGCCGCCTGGCCGTTGATCGGGATGGTCACGCCAAAGGTGCCGGTCTTGGTACGCCAGAAGACGCGGTGGCGGTCCTGCACGCCGGCTGGGACACCGATCGCGCCCAGCGTGGCGTCATAGAACGCGCGGGCCTTGTCGAGGTCGTTGGTACCGATCATCACGTGTGAAAACATGGGGTTGGTCTCGATGGTGGTTGTAGAAAAGCAGTCGGCCCGGGCCCGGGCCCGTTTGCCTGCGGCATCTGGCCGTTCGAGATCGTAGCCCGAATGCCAGCGACACCATGCGCGACGGGTGTGCACCGCCGGCCGCCCTGTGGTCGGCCCCGCTCGAATGCCAGGGATCTTCCTGTCTCATGCGGCGTTCACGGCTGCCGCGATCCGCCTACGCTCGGCAACGGGCCCGTATGCGGGCCGGCCCGGCCCGGACGGCTAAGAACTCCAACAACAGATCCTCACGATGAAGCGCCACGCCTTGAATCGGTTTACCGCCTTGCCTTGTGCCGCATTGATCATGCTCGCGGGTTGCGGTGGGGGAAACGGCACCAGCGGGCCGGTCAATGGCGGCGATGACGGGAACACCGCGCTGACCGGGTCGCTCGTCGACTCGCCCGTGGCCGGCATCGGCTATCGAACGGCGACCCAGACGGGCACCACCGATGCCGATGGCCGCTATCGCTACCTGCCGGGCGAGACCGTGACATTCTTCGTGGGCAATGTCACCCTGCCTGCGGTTGCCGCCACGGGCATTTTGACGCCGTTCGATCTGGCCGGCAGCAGCGACTCGAACAATCAGATCGCGTTGAATGTGGCCAGCTTCCTGCAGTCACTGGATGCCGACGGCAATCCCGGCAATGGCATTGCCATCCCCGGTGCAGCGGCCGCGCTCGCCGCCGGCGGCATCGACTTCAATGTGCCCACCGCCACCTTTGCGCAGAATGCGAACCTGATCGCGCTGGTACGCGACGCCAACCCGGGCGCGCGCACGCCGGTCGATGCCGACACGGCGCGCGCGCACTTGTTGCAGACCCTGAGCGGTCTGGCCAGCCCGCGTAATCTCGCGCCGATCGCGCTCGTGAGCGCATCGGCGAACACCGTCTCGACCGGCCAGAACATCACATTCACCGGTGCACAAAGCAGCGATCCGAACGGCGACGACCTGACCTATCGCTGGGTGCTGACCAGCAAGCCACAGACCAGCCAGGTCAGCCTGTCGGGCGCCGACGCGAATCAGATCAGCTTCATCGCCGATGTGGCGGGCACCTACACGGTGTCACTCGTGGTCAGCGACGGATCACTCGATAGCGAAGCGGCCAGCGGCAATGTGCTGGCGGCCGATCCGCCTGCGCCGCCGCCGCAAGCGACGCTGACGGGCCTGACGATTGGCCAGGCACCCGCAAAGATCGCCGTCGGCGGCACCCAGTCGCTCGTGGCCACGGCCACCTACTCGGACAACTCGAGCGCCGATGTCACGCAGCTGGCCGCCTGGAGCAGCAGCGCGCCCGCCACGCTCGCCATCAATGCCGACACCGGCGCGATCAATGGCGCAGCCACGGGCAGCGCCCAGGTGAGCGCGAGCTTCGGCGGCGCCTCAGCCAATGCGGTGACGATCGAGGTGGTTCAACTGAGCGCACCGCTCGTGCATCAACCTGTTTCGCAGGCGGGCAATGTGACCCTGCGGTGGAACACGGTGCCTCATGCGAGCGGTTATCACATCTACTGGGCACAAGACACGATCGGCGTGACCAGCGCATCGAGCAAGCTCGAGAATGTGCAGCCGGGCCATGTCCATGAGGGCCTGGCGGGCGGTCATGCCTACGCGTATCGCGTCGCCGCGGTACTCGGCTCGGTCGAGGTGCTGTCCGAGGAGGCATTCACCTACGTTTATGGCGCCGGCAGCCGGCCGGAACGTTTACCGCCGGCCCCAGCGCGGCATCCGTTGGCCCGGGAAGCCTGCTCGCCTTGTTGAACGACGGCAAGGTATTGATGGCCGGCACCAACATGCCGATCTCGACGACCTCTGATCTGTTCGACCCGGCGACCAACGCCTACGCCCAGGCACCGACGGAAACCGGCCCCATTTTCGGCACCGGGCAGATCACCCGCCTGGCGAGCGGCAAGCTGCTGATCACGGGCGGGCTCAATGTCGGCGAGGGCATGATCACCAGCAACACCTATCTCTACGATCCCGCCACCAATGCGTTCACGAACGGCCCGCCACTGCCGACGCCCCTGTACCACCACACGGCCACCCTGCTTGCCGACGGACGGGTCATCCTCACCGGAGGGGCAACCGGTTCGGGCGTCGCGACGGCCACTTACTTCTATGACCCGGTGGCCGGAACATTCACGGCCGGCCCGCCGATGAGCACGGCGCGATACTGGCATGCCGCACGGCGATTGCAGGATGGTCGCGTGATGCTCTTTGGCGGCAACAGTGGTGTCGGTGTGCTGGCAAGCACCGAGATCTACGACCCGGCCACGAACAGCTTCACACCGTCAGCCAGCATGGCGCATGCCGGCTCGGGCAGCGCGATCGAAGTGCTGGCCGACGGCCGAATATTGGTGGCCGGCGGCTATACCAGCACAGCGGTGGCGACCGCACAGATCTTCGACCCGCAAACCGGGCAGTTCACGAGCACGGGATCGCTGAATGCACCCGCGACGGCGGGTCCGCCGTTCTGCTGCCGGACGGCCGGGTGCTCGTGGCCGGTGGTTTTGATGGTAACGAAGACACCGCAAGCGCCGAGCTCTATGACCCCGCGACCGGCCAGTTCACGATGACAGGATCGCGACCCCAGGGCACCGGAAGCTATAGCGCCATGACGTTGCTACGCGATGGCCGGGTACTCATGCTGCACAACAACGTCGTTCATTTGTACGGGCCATAACGATCGCGGCATGCTCAGTGGGCGTTCACCAGCACCGGCTCGCCCATGTCGGCCAGCATCTTGCGCAGCTGCTTGGTGGCCGGCGTCACGATGGCCACGAAGTAGGCCTCGCGCAGCCGGCGCTGCGCCACCGCACCGGTGACGAAGCCCCGCGCACCCGCATGCAGCATCAGCGCATGCGCGGCCTTCACCGAGGCCTCGCCGGCGGCCAGCCGTGCGCGAATCACCGCCGCGAAGTACTCCTTGCTGTCATCGTACGGCGTGCGGTTCAGCTCGCTGACCAGATCCTGCATGCCGACCAGCTGTTCCTGCAAAGTGTCCGGCTGCTCCATCAGATAGCGGTTGACATGCCCGAGCGGCTTGTCCAGCCGCAGGATCTGATCGATGCAGGAGCGGATCATGCCAAACGCCATGCCGGCCTGCAGCAGAATGAAGCCGGCACGGATGCGCGGCAGGAAATCCGCCACCGGGTCGGCCACGATGCGCGCATCGGGCACGAACACGTTCTTGAATCCCAGGCCGTAGGTGCGTGTGCCGCCCATGGACAGGAAGTGATCATTGGGAATCATGCCCAGGCCTTCGCTGTCGCAATCGACGATCGCCATCACGTGATGGCCGGGCGTGGCCTCGTCGGCGAACACGATGCCGAACGCATGGCCGGGGCCCAGGTTCGACACCCAGGGCAGACGACCCTCCACCTGCCAGCCGCCGGGCACGCGCGAGCCCCGAAGCGCGAGCTTCTCGATGCCGAAGAACGACTTCATCGGGTTCGACAGACCGGTGCCACCGAGAACCACGCCCTGGGCCACCGGCTCGATCAGTTCGGCACGCAATGCCTCGTTCTCGGAACTGGCCACATACCAACCCAGCGCACTCTGGCACCAGAAGCAAAACGCGGTGGACAGGCAGGTTTCGCCCACTGTGGTCATGGCATCGATCGTGGTGTCGAGATCCGGCGCGGCAGTCTGCTCGACGAACGGCGTCATGTGCGAGGCATAGGCGCCCACGCGACCGAGTTCGCGCATGAAGGCTTCGGGATACGCCGCCTGCGTATCGATGTCATTGACCAATCCGGACAGATCCCTGCGGGTGATCTCGCGCACCTGCTGCAGCATCGTGCCCCGATCGGTCACACCGGGCATGACCAACGCGGCTGATGCGGACTCCTGGAGAATCGCACTCACGTCTTGCTCCTGATAGTGGGTTGGGTTCAGACCGAGGTGGCCACCATGTTGACCGGGCGCTTGAAGGTGTTGAACATCGGCGACCACTGGCAGACATGGGCGATCAGTTCATCGATCGTCCCCTGAGAACAGTCGGCCTTCATGTCCACGGAGATGCGCACATCGGTGAAACCCACCGGCTTTTCCGAGACATCGCCCGTGCCCCAGACCGCGGTGATGTTCAGATCGCCCTCGAGTTCGACCTGCAGCGATTCGATCGTGATGCCGCGATGCACTGCGTTGGCATGCAGGCCCACCGCGATACACGAGCCGAGCGCGGCCAGCGAGGCCTCGGACGGATTCGGCGCGGTGTCGTCACCGAGCAGGCCCGGGGGCTCGTCGACGATATAGGGCTCCAGATCGCGGATGTAGTTGGCATGGCGAAAGCGCCCTTCGGCCACGGTCTTGCACTTCAGGGTCTTGATCGCCTTGGGATTGGCCTTGCCATTGGCGATCAGGGTCTGCAGGCCGTCCTTGTCGATCGGCGCCAGGCAGCCGGTGAGCACCACATTGGGAGCCAGGATGGGGTCGTTCATTGTCGGTTTCCTTTCTTGGAGAGTCATGGGTTGCCGGCTGACTTGCCGGCAGGTTTCGAATCGAAGTCAGGGGTGCGGGGTCGGCGCTCAGCGGCCCTCGCGCATCCAGTTGGCCCGCCCGATGGCCCACTGCAGCGCCTGATCGAGCGTGAAGCCGATCACGCCGATGATCACCACGGTGGCCGCGAGGCGGTCGTACTCGAGCGTGTCGCGGGCATCGTTGATCGCGTAGCCCAGGCCCGAGGTGACGCCGAGATACTCGGCCGGCACCAGCACGATCCAGGCCACACCGAGCGCCAGACGAATGCCGTTGAGCACATCCTGGGTGACCGCGGGCACCACGATCGTGAACAACAGATGCCAGGCGCGGGCGCCGAGGTTGCGTGCCACCTTGAACCAGGCCGGATCGATGCGGCGCACCCCGGCCGCGGTCGAGAAGATCACCGGCCAGATCGCGGCCACCGCCACCAGGAACACGATCGCGCCATCCCAGGTGTCGTAGGTCATCACCGCCACCGGCATCCACGACAGCGGGCTGATCATGCGCAGGAACTGAAAAGGCACATTGGTCAGCGCCCTCAGCCCGGCCCAGTAGCCCACCGCCATGCCCACCGGCACGCCGATGACCACCGCCCAGAGCAGACCGATGCCCACCCGCGCAAGGCTGGGGATGGCCATCTCACGGGCCTCGCCCGAGACCAGCATGTCTTGCAGGCGGGCCAGCGCCGGCCCCGGTGCGAAATCGGCAAAGGCCATCAGGTCGTCACTGGCGGCGATCAGGCGCCCGCCGATCCACCAGACGATGAGCAGCGCCGCCATGCCGGCCAGGCCGAAGCCCGGACCGGACCAACGCGATCCGCTGCGCCACAAGGCCGCAAGCAGACCGCCGCGCGCCGCGCCAGCCATCTCCAGAGCCCCTGCCGACGACGCGCTCATAGCGACAACACCTCCTGGCGGTTGAACGGATCACCGGGATTGACGCTCGGATCGTTCTTCCAGGCGGGATACTTCTCGAGCGCGGCCTTCACATAGCGGTAGTCGACCAGGTCGTCGGCGACATGCTGCGGATCGAGCCCCTTGAGGAAGGTGGCATCGCCGCCGACCACGGTCTTGTTCATCTCCTCGACGATCAGCCGGGTGGCCGACGGATACGGCCAGGGCTGGAAGTCGATGCGGCCATTGCCCCACTTGGCCGCGTTCTTGATGGCCCCGGACTCGAGATACGACGCATCACCGGCATAACGGGTCATGGCCCGCTCGACGATCTGCGCCGGCATCGGCAGATAGCCCTCACCGTCCTTGGACATCAGGCGCGCCACCTCCTTCTTGTTCTGCGAGGCGTAGATCTGCGAGCGGACCACCGCATTCATCACCTTCTGGGTCCACTCGCTGTTCTGGGTGGTGGCCGCCTCGTGCATGCAGATCACGCAACACGGATGGTTTTTCCAGATGTCGCCGGTGAAGCGCAACATCCGCGCACCGGCCTTGATCTCGCCCATGGCATTGAAGGGCTCGGCCACGATGTAGGCGTCGATCTTGCGCGCCGCCAGGGCCGCGGGCATCTCGGGGGGCGGCAATATGCTGAGGTTGCATTCGTCGGCGGCCAGCACCTCGCCCTCGGCCTTGATCACCGGCTTGATGCCCGACTGGCGCAACGCGTACTGCAGCACGATGTTGTGCATCGAGTACCAGAACGGCACCGCGACCTGCTTGCCACCAAGCTGCTTGAAGCTCTCGATATCGGTGTGCCGCCCCACCACCAGGCCGGAGCCATTGGTGTGCGCCCAGGCCATCAGTTTCACGGGGATCTGATTGTTGTAGCGCATCCAGACCGGGATCGGCTTGAGCAGATGCACCAGGTTGAACTTGTTGGCGACAAAGCCCTCGACCAGCGGCGACCAGCCGCGGATCAGCGTGGGACGCTCGGCCTCGAGCCCCTCCTCCTTGAAGAACCCCATGCCATGTGCCACCAGCAATGCGGTGGCATCGGTGATCGGCAGATAGCCGATGCGCACCACGCCATCCTCGGCCGCATAGGCCGGCGAGTGCATGCCGGCGATCGTGCCGCCCAGTGCGCTGACCAGGCCGCCCGCGGCGAACATGTCGAGAAGGCGCCGGCGACCGTGATCGATCGGGAAGGCGTTTTCGTCGGGTTCACCAACGAGCGGAGACGGCAGATTCGGATTCATGTTCTCTTCCTTGCTGTGATGGCTGACGCCGTTCCGGCGCGGGGTGTCTGATGGAAATCGTCGATTCGTCAGGGTGTCGTCATCCGGTGACGGAAAGCGGGCCGCCGCATCATCCGCAGGCCTGCTCGAGACGGTTCGAGCCCGCCTCTTTGGCCATCCGCCCGGCCATGCGGCGCGAGGACAAGCCTGGCTGGCCGCTCGCCTGTTCATAGGCGCCCAACAACGCCTCGCGACACGCGGCGAATGCCGGGTCGGTACCGGCACGCTCATCACCCAGATCGATCGCGATGTCGGCCACCACGCGGCCGGGCGAGGCGGCCATGATCAGCGCGCGATCGGCCATCATCACCGCCTCGTTGATGTCGTGTGTCACCAGTACCAGCGTGAGCCCGCGCGCCTTGGCGATGCGGCGGACATCGCGCTGCAGCGCGTGGCGGGTGAAGGTGTCCAGCGCGGAGAACGGCTCATCGAGCAGCAAAAGGTCCGGCTCCGGCGCGAGCGAACGGGCCAGGGCCACCCGTTGCTGTTGCCCGCCGGAGAGATCTTGCACATTGCGCTCGCCGAAGGCGGACAGATCGACCAGTTCGAGCATCTCGTCGACCCGGGTCTTGAGCTGGTCGCGACGACCGGCGAAGCGCAGCCCGAGGCCGGCATTACCGCGCACGGTCATCCAGGGCAGCAGGCTGGGCGCCTGAAACATCATCACCCAGTCGGGCGACGGCTCGGCCACACGCGCGCCATCGATGTAGACCTCGCCCCGGCTCGCCCGGCTGAGCCCGCACAGAATGTGCAGCAGCGTGGACTTGCCACAGCCCGAGCGGCCGACCAGCGCGACACACTGCCCTGGCTGCACCTCGAACGAAATCTCCTCGAGCACCGGCTCGGCGGCACGCCGATACTGATGACCGATGTGATCGACGGCGATGTGTGCTCCGTGACCCTTCATGCGCGACTCCGAATGATGGCGATCCAAGGCTGCGGTCACGCGCGGGCGCGACCGCTGCCGTATCGCGCTCACCACTGGTTGTAGGGCAGGAACTTGCCAGACATGGTCACCTGCACCCGATCGCCCTTCGGATTCGGAATCTTCTCGACCGTCATGTCGAAATCGATCGCGCTCATGATGCCGTCGCCGAACTTCTCGTGGATCAGCGCCTTGATGGTGTCGCCGTAGACATAGGTGATCTCGTGAAAGCGATAGATCAGCGGATCCTTGCTGACGGTCTCCGCCTCCTGGGCCTTCTTCGGCGGCATCTGCAGCGCCTCGACATACTCCTGGCCCAGCGCGAGGAACGCACACAGCTTCTCGGCGGCCGCGGCCGGCAGAGTGTTCTGTCCGAGACAGGCGGACACGACAAAGACATCCGACAGGCCGGCGGCCTCGGACATCTCGGTCCAGCTCAGGCGCTTGTTGTGTTTGACCGCGAGAATGATCTCGGTCATCTCGAGCTTGGAGATGGGGCGGGTGATATCTGTGCTCATGGTGAGGTCCTGTCGCGTGGTTGTCGTGGTGGCGGTGCTGGCCTGTGCGGGCCTTGGGAGAAAGGGTTCGAGCGGTCGGTTCCGGGCGTCATCGCGGCGCGGGCCCGATCGGTGGTTCGGCCTGCGGGCGCACCTGCGGCGGATTGCGCGGGTCGTAGCTATCGGACTGCACCTGCGCGCGCAACGCATCCGAGCGCTCGACCAGAAATTCGATCAGGTGATTGCGCATCGGGTAGTAGTTCGGATGCAGGTGCATGTCGCTGCGGCTGCGCCCGGCCGGCAGGGTGTTCTGCACGATCTCGCAGACGCGCGCCTCGGGGCCGTTGGTCATCAGCACGATGCGATCGGCCAGCAAAAGCGCCTCGTCGATGTCGTGCGTGATCATGAAGGTGGTCTGGCGGGTCTGGGCGATGATCTGCAGCAGCTCGTCCTGCAGCGCGCCGCGGGTGAGCGCATCGAGCGCCGAGAACGGTTCGTCCATCAACAGGATGCGCGGCTCGATCGCGAAGGCGCGCGCAATGCCCACGCGCTGGCGCATGCCGCCCGAGAGCTGCGCGGGCTTCTTGTCCTCGGCGCCGCTCAGATGCACCAGGTCGATATAACGCTGGCAATGGGCGCGGCGCTCGGCCGAGCTCATCTGCGGCCAACGCGAGCGCACCGCGAAATCGATGTTGCGCCAGGCGCTCAGCCAGGGCATCAGGGCATGGCCCTGGAAGATCACCGCGCGATCGAGGCTCGGACCGGCAAGCTCCCGACCGCCGACGATGATCACGCCGTCGCTGGCGGCATCGAGGCCGGCCAGGATGTTCAGCAAGGTTGTCTTGCCGCAGCCCGAGTGGCCGATCAGGCAGACGAACTCGCCCTCGGCGATATCGAACCAGACATCACCGAAGACCTCGGTCTCGGCCTTGCCATCGGGTGTCGGAAAACACTTGCGAAGGCCTTGCACCGAGATCATCGACCGGGCCGCCGGCACGGGCACCTGATCGCCATCCCGCACCACCCCGCTGGCCGCGGGCTGCCCGCCCGCCTCTTGCTGCCCGACTCTCACTGCCGCGATGCCCGCCATCGAATCACTCCACGTAGGCGACCGCGCGCGCGGCCTGGGCCAGGGCCAGGTCGAGCAGCATGCCCACCAGGCCGATGAAGAAGATTGCCGAGATCACGCCGGTGATCGACAGGTTGTTCCACTCGTTCCAGACGAAGTAGCCGATGCCGGTGCCACCCACCAGCATCTCGGCGGCGACGATCACCAGCCAGGCGATGCCGATCGAGATGCGCATGCCGGTGAGAATCGTCGGCGCCGCCGCCGGCAGGATCACCGCGAACGCGGTGCGCCAGTTCGACACCTCGAGCGTGCGTGCCACGTTCAGCCACTCGCGGCGCACGCCGGCCACGCCGAACGCGGTGTTGATCAGCATCGGCCAGATCGAGCAGATGAAGATCACGAAGATCGCCGAGGCGCCCGAGTCCTTGATCGTGTAGAGCGCGAGCGGCATCCAGGCCAGTGGCGAGACCGGCTTGAGCATCTGCACGAAGGGGTCGAACGCGCGATGCAGCAGCGGGAACATGCCGATCACGAAGCCGAGCGGAATCGCCACCAGCGCGGCCAGAAAGAAGCCGCTCAGCACCCGGTACAGCGACCAGCCCAGTTGGATGCCGATGCCCTTGTCGTTGGGCCCGGCGTCATAGAACGGATCGGCGAAGTGATCGACGATCGCGCGACCGACATCGAGCGGCGTCGGCAGGGCCGAGTCGCCCTTGGCCGAAGCGCCCATCAGTTTCGCGTACTCGGGGTCCATGTCCGCCGCCGGACCGGCATCGGCCATGACGTACAACTGCCAGATCGTCAGGACCACGACGCCGATCAGCAGCGTCAGGGTGATCGAACGGCCTCTGCCGGTCTTGGCGGCATCCATGCTTTGCTCCCTGATCGGTGTGCGATGCGACGATCAGCTACGGCGGATCGCGAAGCTCTCGACATAGGCCGCGGGCTGGGTCGGATCGAAGGTCTTGCCCATCAGCACATAGGTGCGCTTGCCCGCCGCCGGCGGCTTCATGCCCATCTCGGCCATGACCGCCGAGGCGTCGGTGGCCAGGTACACCTGCTTGGCCAGCGCCTGGTAGTCGACATCGCCCTTCAGATAGCCCCAGCGCTTCATCTGGGTGAGGATCCAGATCGCGAACTCGTGATACGGGAAGGCGTCGAAGTCGATCCGGTCGGGCACCTTCTGCACCTTGCCCAGGCCATCGGCGAAGGTGCCGGTCAGCACCTGTTCGACCACGGTCGTGGGCTGGTTCAGATAGTTCTTCGGCGAGATCGCCGCCGCGATTTCCTTGCGGTTGCCGGGCTCGGACGAATAGGGGGTGGCACTGATGATCGACTTGAACAGCGCCAGGAAGGTATTGGGCATCTCATCCACGAAGCGCTTGCTGGCCGCGAACGCGCAGCACGGATGGCCGTCCCAGATCTCCTTGGTCAGCATGTGGATGAAGCCGACGCCGTCGTAGACCGCGCGCTGATTGAACGGGTCGGGCGAGAGATAGCCGTCGATGTTGCCGGCGCGCAGATTGGCCACCATCTCGGGCGGCGGCACCACGCGGATCTGGATGTCCTGATCCGGGTCGATGCCGTGCTCGGCCACGTAGTAGCGCAGCAGGAAGTTGTGCATCGAATACTCGAAGGGCACGCCGAACTTGAAGCCCTTCCACTGCCTGGGATCGCGCTTGTCCTTGTGCTTCATGGCCAGCGTGATCGCCTGCCCGTTGATGTTCTCGACGGCCGGCATGGTCCACGGCGTGGCGGTCGAACCGGCGCCGGCCGTGATCGCCAGCGGCATCGGCGTGAGCATGTGCGCGGCGTCGTACTCCCCCGAGAGCGACTTGTCTCGCGCCACCGCCCAGCCGGCGGTCTTGATCACCTTGGCGTTCAGGCCGAACTTGGCATAGAAGCCCATCGGCTCGGCCATGATGATCGGCGTGGCACAGGTGATCGGTACGAAGCCGATATTCAGGTCGGTCTTCTCCAACGGCCCCTTGGCATCGATGACTGCGGCCTTGACCGCATCCATCGGGATGAACTGGCCGATCGCGGCGGCGGCGGTGGCCGAACCCACATGGTTCAGGAAGCGGCGCCGACGGGCGTCGGTGCCGAACAGGCCGCGCACGATCGCGGTCTCGACCGCCTGGGCGAGCATCTCGGAATCATCCTGACGGCGCTCGGGCGTGGCGCCGCCGGTGGTCGCGGCCGCGTGCGCCGCGGCGGACGCATGGCGCCCGCAGGCACACGTCCAGAGACGCTGGTTGGCATCGAACGGATTCTTGAACAGACCCATGGTTTCCTCGGCATGACGGGTTCGGACAGTTCTGCTATTTCAAGAGTCGTGCCAGCCGGAGGATGAAAATTACTCACATGAATTCAGTGTGTTAGCGGATTTCTCGCATTGCACAATCACGCTTTTCCGTAATTCGTTGCCGACCGTTCGTAAATTACGAAAAATCGACTATGCTTGGTCCATGAAGCGTTCTCCATCCCCGACCAGAAACCGGCCATGAGCGCCGCCCAGTCATCGCTCGACGCCGCCCTGCCCGCCGTCGCGGCCGGCAACATCGGCGCGATCTGGGAGGCAGCGCTCGACAGCAGCGAGGCCGCCGCGCTGGTGATAGACACCACCGAGAACCGCATCGTCCAGTTCAATCGGGCGGCACTCGAGCTGACAGGTTTGCCCGGGCTCGAAATGGCGCAATCGCGGGCCAGCGATCTGTTCCCGCGCCAGCTGGCCACGCTGACCAACTTCACGCTGGAGTGTCAGGACAAGGGGCCTGCCTGGAGCAGCGCGCTGGCCATTCGGTGCATCCATGACGGGCCGCGCGCGATCGAGGTGTTCGGCTCGGCCTGGACGCGGGCCGGGCGGCGCTTTCTGATGCTGATCGCCTTCGATCACAAACGCCAGCAGGTCAGACGCGCGAAGGTCGCGATCGCGCGCATGCATGGCCTGGATGCGCCGCCTGGACAGCGCTTCGACACGGTGTTTCGCGAACTCGAACGCGGCAATCAGCTGATCCTGCAGGCCGCCGGTGAAGGCATCTACGGGGTCGATGCGAATGGCCGTTTCACGTTCATGAACCCGGCCGCCGAGCGCATGCTCGGCTTCACGGCCGAGGAGGTCATCGGCCGCAACGGCCACACCCTGATCCATCACAGCCATGCCAACGGGGATCCTTATCCGCACAAGGCCTGCCCGATCTATGCGGCGTTCAAGGACCGCACGATCTATCGGGTGGACAACGAAGTGTTCTGGCGCAAGGACGGAACGTCGTTCCCGGTGGAATACACCAGCACGCCGATCACCGAACAGGGGCGCGCCCTTGGCGCGGTGATCGTGTTCCGCGATGTCTCGGCGCAGCGCAAGGCCAGGCAGGATCTGGAGGCCGCGCTGGCCGAGGTACGCAAGCTGCAGCACAGGCTGGAACTTGAGAACGCCTACCTGCAGGACGAGCTGGCCGCCGAGGGGCAGCATCATGAGATCGTCGGCGCGAGTTCGGCGGTGCGGCACATCCTGCGCCAGATCGAACTCGTCGCGCCCACGGATGCCACCGTGCTGGTCAGCGGAGAATCGGGCACCGGCAAAGAGCTGATCGCACGCGCGATCCATCAGGCGAGCGCCCGCAGCGGCCGCCCGCTGATCCGCGTGAATTGCGCGGCGATTCCGCGTGAACTCTTCGAGAGCGAGTTCTTCGGCCATGCCAAGGGCGCGTTCACCGGCGCGATCGCCGAAAGGGTCGGTCGCTTCGAGCTCGCCAATGGCGGCACGATCTTCCTCGACGAGGTCGGCGAGATCCCGCTCGAGCTGCAGAGCAAGCTGCTGCGCGTGCTCCAGGAACAGCAGTTCGAGCGTGTGGGCGAAACGCGCACACGCGAAACCGATGTTCGCGTGATCGCCGCCACCAACCGCGATCTGCAACTCGAGGTCCAGGGCCGGCGCTTTCGCGAGGATCTTTACTTTCGCCTGAATGTGTTTCCGATCGTCTCGCCGCCGTTGCGCGAGCGGCTCGAGGACATCGGCCTGCTGGCTGCCCAGTTCGTGCGCCGCGCCTGCGCGCGTGCGCACCGGCCGGAGCTGCCGATCTCACTGGCCGATGTCGAACGCCTGAAGGCCTACAACTGGCCGGGCAATATCCGCGAGCTGGAGAACATCATCGAACGTGCGGTCATCGTGTCCAATGACTCGCGTCTGAGGCTCGACGTTCCCGGGCCGGTGCCCGTTCCCAGGGCCGCGATCGGTGGCCCGGACACCGCACACAACGCACCAGGCGAGACCATCGGCAGCGGCCGGATTCTGCGCGAGGCCGACCGCCAGGGGAGAGACCGCGAGAACATCCTGCGGGCGCTGGAACACTGCGACGGCCGGGTATCGGGAGATCGGGGGGCGGCGGCCCTGCTGGGGTTGCCGGCAACCACGCTCTATTCGCGCATCGCCCGCCTGAACATCGATACGCGAGCGATCCGCCGCCGTAGCCGCGACACGAAATAGGTGCGTTGCGCGCGCCGCGCACATCGACCAGCGACGCGCAGGCAACTTGCCAGAGGCCGCGTTAGAAACGTTCCACCCAGGGCCGCACGGCGATCTCGTGGGTCCAGGCCGAACGATGCTGGGCGATCAGGTCGAGATAGGTCTGCGCGATCGCATCCGGATCGAGCAGGGAATCGGGTGAATCCGGCGGTACCGGGCGCGCGTCACTGCGGATGCCGCCGTCGATGTTGATCCAGGCCACATGGATGCCCCGCGGGTGAAGCTCGCGCGCCATGGATTGCGCCAGGCCACGCTGGGCGAACTTGCCCATGGCGAATGCGGCCGATTGTGCGAAACCCTTCTCGCCGGCCGATGCCCCGGTGAACAGGATGGTGCCGCGCGCGCCACGCGCATCGGGTGCCAGCTCGAGCATCTGCCTGGCGGCCTGCTGGCCGAACAGGAAGGCACCATACGCGGTGACCGCGATCGCATCGCGCACCGCCAACGGATCGACCTCGGTGATCGGCCCGCGCACGCTCGCCGACGGGTTGTAGACGGCCACCCGCGGCGCGGCAGGCAGCGCGGCAAACAGCGCGGCCGCCTGATCCGGCTGCGCGGTATCGCAGGCGATCACCCGTGCCCGGGTCTCGGCCGCCAGCGCGCCGAGCTTGTCCGGATCGCGCGCTGCCAGAACCAGCTGATAGCCCCGGGCATGCAGCAGACGTGCGAGGCTGGCCGACAGACCGCCGCCGACACCTGCAATCAGGGCCAGGGCCGGCGCTTGGCTGGACGAATTCATGATGGGCTCCAGAGCAGGGAATCGGATGCATTCAAGGGCGCGCGCTTCACCCGCCAACGCATACCCACGAGGCGCCGCCGCCCGCCTCGGGAGCTTGCCAGGCGCCGCATCAACGCTCAGCCATGGCGAGCTTCAAGCCCAGGGCGGCGAACACGACGGCAAACGAGCGCTGCGACCAAAGCAGTGCCGCCGACGAACCCAGTGCGCGTTGGCTGACCCAGGCGGCGAATGCGCCATAGAGCACGAACACCACGAATGTCATGGCCATGAAGACCGCACCCAGCACAAGCATCGCGGCCGCGGCCGAGGTGGCATCACCGCGAACGAACTGCGGCAGAAATGCAAAGAAGAACAAGGTCAGCTTCGGATTCAGGATATTGATCAGGAGGCCGCGCAAGGTGATCCGGCGCATGTCGGCCACCCTCGTCTGCCTGTCGAAGGTCAGCGCGCCGCTGGCCCGCCACATCGACCACGCCAGATACAGCAGATAGCCGACACCCACGAACTTGATCACCTGAAACGCGAGCGCGCTCATGTGCAGGATGGCTGCCAGCCCGAAGATGCCGGCAGCCATGTGAGGCACGATGCCCAAGGTGCATCCCAGGGCTGCGAACAGGCTGGCCCGCCGCCCGCTGAACAGGCCGGTGGACAGCGTGTAGATCACGCCGGTGCCGGGAATCAGCACCACGATGAGCGACGTCAGCAGGAACTCGGCACTGATCACGGATCGCTTCCGTCTATATGGGGAGACCAAGTGTAGCGCCAGGCGGCCCAATCCCGGTCAGATGCCCGGCGATGCGCACGCCCTACCCCTGTCGAGACCGGGCCGCCGCAATGAATCGTCCGCTCGGCGGGTTCACACGGCCGAATGGCGAACATCAACACCGCTTTTTTTATCGATTTCCGGCGGCTTGCGCCAGATATGCTGCCGGAACACGGCAACTCGTCCGCGATGGCCGGCCCGCGAGATCCACAAGAACAAGAGTCATTCCGATGTCATCGATTGCGCAATTGCGCGCGGCAATCCTGAGCGCCGCCGTCATGCTTTCTGCCTGTGGCGGAGGCGATTCATCCACCGGCTCAGGCGGCGCCTCACCCGTTCCGGCCGCCGTCACGCTGAGCGGCGCCCTGATCGATGCCCCCGTGGCCGGTATCGGCTACCGCACCGCGTCGCGATCGGGCGTGACCGACGTTTCCGGACAGTTCAGCTTCGCGCCCGGAGAGACGGTCACCTTCTTCATCGGTAACGTCAGTCTGCCGCCGGTGCCGGCCAAGGCCACACTGACGCCTTTCGACTTCGCCAACAGCACCGACTCTCAGAATCAGATCGCATTGAACATCGCCTGTTTCCTGCAATCTCTCGACAGCGACGGCGATCCGGCCAACGGCATCACCATTCCGGCCGCGGCCGCGCGCTCGCTGGCGGCGGCATCGACTTCAATGTTCCGAACAGCGCATTCACCCAGAACTCGGCGTTGCTCGCGCTGGTGCGCGACGCCAATCCGGGCGCGCGCCCGCTGGTCGATACGGCCACAGCGCGCGCGCATCTTCTGCAGACGCTGGGTCAGCTCACGGGGGCCGATCGGCCGGCTCTGCAACCCATCGCACATCCGAACAGCACATCGAGCTCGGTGCTCGTCGGCCAGCCAGTGTCGCTCTCCGGTCAGCTCAGCGAGGACCCGTTCGGCAATGCGCTCACCTATCGCTGGACCATGACCGACAAGCCCGGCACGAGTCAGGCCACGCTCACCGGCGCCGACTCGGCTCAGCCGGCGTTCACGCCGGATATGCCGGGCCCGTATACCCTGACACTCGTGGTGAACAATGGCCATCTGGACAGCGCCCCCGCCAACATCACCATCGTCGCCGCCTCGCCGCCGCCACCGGCCACGCTCACCGGCCTGAGCATCACCGCTGCGCCGGCAAAGATCGCGATCGGGGGCTCGCAGCAGTTGGTTGCCACCGCGAGCTACTCCGATGCCAGCACCGCCGATGTGAGCTCGCTGGCCGCCTGGAGCAGCAACGCCCCCGGCGTGATCGGTATCGATGCGCAGACCGGGATCGCCACGGGCATCACGGCGGGCACAGCCCAGATCAGTGCAAGCCTGAGCGGCATGAATGCCAGCGCGGTGACGATCGAGGCGGTCGAACTCGCGGCGCCGGTGCTGCACCAGCCGGTTTCAGGCACGGGCTCGGTGACGATCCAATGGGACCCGGTCGCCAATGCCGGCTCGTATGCGCTGTACTGGCTGGAAGATGCGCACGGCGTCGATACCAGCGCCAACCGGATCGCGGATGTTCAATCCGGTCATGTGCACAGCGGCCGCACGGGCGGGCGGACCTATGCCTATCGTGTGGCGGCCGTGCTGGGCAGCACAGAACGCCTGTCCACCGAGGCTTTCGCGTACGTGTATGGAGCCGGCGAACCTTCCGGGCAGTTCGCCAATCCGATCCCCGTACCCTCGGTCAGCAACGGGGCCTATCCGATCCTGCTGCCCGACGGTGAGGTGCTGCTGGTCGGGCAGCAAATCAGGCCCGATGTTCCGGCCGAGCGCTTCGAT